>JAGXTI010000041.1 GCA_018334015.1 Silanimonas sp. | reverse complement strand
GGGCCAGACCTACGAGGTGTTCGTCGAGCGCGCCGACAACGCCGAAGTCTGGGACGTGCAAGGCCAGCGCTACATCGACTTTGCGGGCGGCATCGCCGTGCTCAACACCGGGCACCGGCACCCGCGCGTCGTGCAGGCGGTCAAGACCCAGCTCGAGCAGTACCACCACACCTGCTTTCAGGTGCTGGCCTACGAGCCCTACGTGGAACTGGCCGAGCGCCTGATTGCGCGTGCGCCGGGCGACTTTGCCAAAAAAGCCTTCTTTCTTTCGACCGGGGCCGAGGCGGTGGAAAACGCGGTCAAGATCGCGCGCGCCGCCACCGGGCGCTCGGCGCTGATCGCCTTTGGCGGCGGCTTTCACGGCCGCACCCTGCTCGGGATGGCACTGACCGGCAAGGTGGCGCCCTACAAAAGCGGCTTTGGGCCTTTCCCGGCCGAGATTTACCACGCCGAATTCCCCAACCCGCTGCACGGCGTGAGCGTGGCCGACGCGCTGCGCTCGCTCGACCACCTGTTCAAGTACGACGTCGAGCCCGCGCGCGTGGCCGCCATCCTCCTCGAGCCGGTGCAGGGCGAAGGCGGCTTTTACGTCGCCCCGCCCGAGTTTGCCCAGGCCCTGCACGCGCTGTGCAAGCGCCACGGCATCGTGTTCATCGCCGACGAAATCCAGACCGGGGCCGGCCGCACCGGCACTTGGCTGGCGTGCGAACAGTGGGGGCCGCAGGCCTGCCCCGACCTGATCACCATGGCCAAGTCGATGGCTGGCGGCTTTCCGCTGTCGGCCGTGATCGGCCGCGCCGACCTGATGGACGCCCCCGCTCCCGGCGGCCTGGGCGGCACCTACGCCGGGCACCCGCTGGCCTGCGCGGCCGCGCTGGCGGTGCTCGACGTGTTCGAGCAAGAGCAACTGTTGCCGCGTGCGCAAGCCGTGGGGGCGCGGCTGCGCGCCGGCTTGCAGGCGCTGGCGGCGGTACACCCCGAAATCGGTGATGTGCGCGGCCTTGGGGCCATGCTGGCGATCGAGCTGTTTGCGCCCGCGCCCGCTGCAGATTGTGCCGCACACCCCGCCACCCAGCCCGGCCAGCGCCAGCCCGACCCCGAGCTCACGCGCCGCGTCTGCGCCGAAGCGCTGGCACGCGGACTGGTGCTGCTCTCGTGCGGCCTGTACGCCAACGTGATCCGCATCCTGGTGCCGCTCACCGCCTCCGACGCCCTGCTCGACGAAGGGCTGGCGTTGCTGGGTGCGGCGCTGGTGGCGGCCAAGAGCGCGGCGCAGCCCTCCAGCCGCGCCACACCGGGCAGGTAGGGCAAGCCGCGCACGGCTTCGCGCTGCGCCAATCGTGCGCACCAAAATCGATGGCTTGGAGGCGACACGACAGGTCGCCACATCGGTGCCTCAAGCGCTAAACTTGGCCCGTCGGTGCGCCGGGCGACGGCGTGCAGCGACCCCACCTGCGAGCCCCTCATGCCCACTCCATCCTCCAGCCCCCGCTTCGATTGGTCCGACCCCTTTTTGCTCGACAGCCAGCTCAGCGCCGACGAGCGCGCCGTGCGCGATGCCGCCTACGCCTATTGCCAAGCAAAACTGCTGCCGCGGGTGCAACTGGCGTTTCGCAACGAAAGCACGGACCGATCCATCTTCAACGAAATGGGCGCGCTCGGTCTGCTGGGGCCCACCATACCCGAGGCCTACGGTGGCGCCGGGCTTGATTATGTGAGCTACGGGCTGGTGGCGCGGGAGGTGGAGCGCGTGGATTCGGGCTACCGCTCGATGATGAGCGTGCAAAGCTCGCTGGTGATGGTGCCGATCCACGAATTTGGCACCGAAGCGCAAAAGCAGCAATACCTGCCCAAGCTGGCCCGCGGCGAGTGGGTGGGCTGCTTTGGCCTGACCGAACCCAACCACGGCTCCGACCCCGGCAGCATGGTCACCCGCGCCAGGAAAGTGCCCGGCGGTTACGCGATCAGCGGCGCCAAGACGTGGATCACCAACTCCCCGATCGCCGACGTATTCGTGGTCTGGGCCAAGGACGATGAAGGCGCCATTCGCGGCTTCATCCTGGAAAAAGGCTGGAACGGCCTGAGCGCCCCGGCCATTCATGGCAAGGTGGGCCTGCGCGCCAGCATCACCGGCGAGATCGTGATGGAGGACGTGTTTTGCCCCGAAGCCAACGCCTTTCCCGAGGTGCGTGGCCTGAAGGGCCCCTTCACCTGCCTGAACAGCGCCCGCTACGGCATCGCTTGGGGCGCGTTGGGCGCGGCCGAAGACTGCTGCGCCCGTGCGCGCCAGTACGTGCTCGAGCGGCAGCAGTTCGGCCGCCCGCTGGCCGCCAACCAGCTGATTCAGAAGAAGCTGGCCGATATGGTGAGCGAAATCGCGCTCGGCCTGCAAGGTTGCCTGCGCCTGGGGCGCCTGAAAGACCAAGGCCAGGCGGCGATCGAACTCACCAGCCTGCTCAAGCGCAACAGCTGCGGCAAGGCGCTCGACATCGCCCGCACGGCGCGCGATATGCTCGGTGGCAACGGCATCAGCGACGCATACGGGGTGGCGCGGCATCTGGTCAACCTCGAAGTGGTCAACACCTACGAGGGCACGCACGACGTGCACGCCCTCATCCTTGGGCGCGCCATCACCGGCATCGCCGCTTTTGCCAACTGAGAGACTGAAGTGAAACCAGACTCCACGACTCATTCAAGCCGGCGTTATCTGCACGTTGTAGCCTATGCTCTGCAGCCGTTTGAGCAGGCGGTTGGCTACTTTCTGGGTGTTGGCTTGGTCAAAGTGCGC
>JAGXTI010000040.1 GCA_018334015.1 Silanimonas sp. | reverse complement strand
CGGCAAGAAATCCGACGGGCCGACCGAAGGGCGCCTCCCTGCGCCCTCGGTCGGTGCGCCCGTCCGGGGCGCACCCTGCGGGCCTCACGTCTGATCACCGGGCTGGCCCTCGAATTCCGCCGCAAGCTCCCCAGCCTGCCTTGCGGGGTGCTTCGCTTGCGGCCGATGCCCGTCAGCGAGCGCCGCGCGTCGGCAGGCGCGAGGGCGTGTTCTTATTCCGCGCTCCAGCAGGCCGGGACGCGCCCGGAGCAGCGCCCCCGCCGCGACAGGCTAGGACGCATCCGGAGCAGCACCCCACGCTGCGACAGGCCGGGGGCCCGCGGCGGACTCGGGCCGACTGCTGTGCGGCAAGCAACCCGACGGGCCGACCGATGGGCACATCCTGTGCCCGCGGTCGGTGCGCCCGTCCGGGGCGCACCCTGCGGGCCTGGCGTCTGATCACCGGGCTGGCCCTCGAATTCCGCCGCAAACCCCTAGCCTGCCTTGCGGGGTGCTTCGCGGCTGCGGCGGTCATGAAGTGAGCAGCACGATCTTGGCTTCGCTTCGCATCCTTTGGGTGGATCCTATCCTGCGGCCAATGCCCATCAACGAGCGCCGCGCCAGCGCGGCCTCGCGGACAGCGAAGCGAGCCATGGAGGGCGAGCGTCGGCGAATGCGGAGCGGGACGCGGAGCCTGAGCCGTCGCGTCCGCAGGTCGCGCGTCGGCAGGCGCGAAGCGTGATGGGGCGTCGCGTTTCGGCAGGCCGGGACGCGCCCGGAGCAGCGCCCCCGCCGCGGCGGATCAGCCGCCGGCAGCCGGCGGGCAGAAGGCCCGGATCGCCTGCTCGGCCAGACGCCGCTGGGCGGCGCGGTCCTCGGCGGAAAGCGGTTCGGCGGTACCGTCGCCGTCGCGGTCCATGGTCAGCGGCTGCTCGCTGTCGAGCTGGGCCAGCGAGAGCCGGGCGCGCTCGCAGCTGCGCTGGTCCTCGGGGCTGACCGCGGCGCGGGCGGCGGCCTCCGGAGCGGCCGGTACCGTGGTGCCGATCGGCTCGTTGCGCACGCCGCGCACTTCGTAGGGGATGCCCTCGGCGGGCGGGGTCTGCGCGTAATGGCGCACGCCTTGGGCATCGACCCAGGTGAAGACCGGTTCTTCGGCGGCGAGCGGCAAAGCGGCCAGCAGCAGGGCGAGGAGGGTCGGTGCGAGCAGGGCGGTGCGGGGCATGGGTGGCTCCGGGTAGGGGCCCTTGCATGGTAGCGCCAAGCCCGATCGTCGGGGGCAAGCAAGGGCTACACTTTGCCGATGGACGAGCAAGCCCCCACCCCGACCGGCCCGCGCAACCGGCACATCTACCTGCTGCCCAACCTGCTGACCACGGCGAACATGTTCGCCGGGTTCTACGCCATCCTCGCCGCCGCCAACGGCCAGTTCGTGGCGGCCTGCGTGGCGGTGCTGGTGGCGGCGGTGTTCGATGGTCTGGACGGCCGGGTGGCGCGGATGACCGGCACCACCAGCGCCTTCGGCGTGCAGTACGACTCGCTCTGCGACCTGCTGAGCTTCGGTGTGGCCCCGGCCCTGGTGATGTACCACTGGGCGCTGGCGCAGTTCGTGCTCGACGGCGCGGTCTGGGCCAAGGTCGGCTGGGGGGCGGCTTTCCTCTACGTCGCCTGCGCCGCCTTGCGCCTCGCCCGCTTCAACGTCCAGGCCGGCAGCACCGACAAGCGCTGGTTCATTGGCCTGGCCAGTCCGGCCTCGGCCGGCGCCATGATCGCGGTGGTCTGGTTCTTCACCGAACGCGGCCAGGGCGGCGATGAGCTGCGCTGGGTGGCGCTGTTTGTCACCGTGGGTTGCGCGTTGCTGATGGTCAGCCGCATCCGCTTCTTCAGTTTCAATGGCGGGTCCGGCAAGCGGGTGCCGTTCTGGGCCCTGCTGCTGGTGCTGGCGGTGTTCGTGGCCCTGCTGATCGATACCGCCTCGGTGATCTTCGTCGTGGCCGCGGTTTACCTGGCCAGTGGTCCGATCGGCTGGCTCTGGTCGCGCCGGCGCGGTGCAGGCACGGCATGAGTCTCTGGTCGCCCACACAGCGGCAATGGCTGCAGGCGATGGGGTTCACGCCCCTGCTGCGGCGCCCGGCCGGGGCGTTTGTGCCCCTGCTGGGCGCGCTTGAGCTGCCGCCGCGCCTGCGCCAGCGGCTCGAACACTGGGCGGGCCGCCGCTGGTGCGACTGGCCGGCGCCGCCCGGAGCGCCGCAGGAGGCCGCTTTCAAGCGTGCCCTCTGGCGGCGGCTCCGCGATGGGCGTCGACAGGGCTGAAACCTTGGCGGGCCTGCCCTTGCCCGGGGAGCGTTTGCGGCCGATGCGCGAGGAGGACGTGGCGGCGGTTGCCGCCATCGAGGCGCAGGCCTACGTTTTTCCGTGGACGGCGGGCTTGTTCCGCGATTGTCTGGTGGCCGGCTATTCCGCCTGGGTGCTGGAAGCCGAGGATGCCACTCTGCAGGCCTACGCCATCCTCGCCGTCGGTGCCGACGAGGCGCACCTGCTCAACCTCTGCGTCGATCCCTCCCGCCAGGGACGGGGCTTGGGCCGGCGTCTGTTGCAGCGCATGGTCGAGCTGGCGCGCTGGCATCGGGCCGGTCGGATCTTTCTTGAAGTGCGGCCCTCCAACCCGGCAGCGATCGCGCTCTACCGCAGCGAGGGCTTCATCGAGATCGGCCGGCGGCCGCGCTATTACCCGGCGCGAGATGGCCGCGAGGACGCCATCGTGATGGCCCTCGATCTGCCGTCCTGAAGCTTCAGGCCCAGACCTGCGTGGCCACCGCCGCGACGTGCAGGCCGCTGCCGGCCAGCACGAAGCCGTGCCAGATGGTGTGCGAGTAGCGGATGCGCCGGTTCAGGTAGAACAGGGTGCCGAGCGTGTAGGCCACGCCGCCGGAAACGATCCAGACCAGTGCCCAGGTGCTGAGCTGCTCGGTCATCGGCTCGATCGCGACCACGGCCAGCCAGCCCATCACCACGTAGATGAGCGTGCTGAGCACCCGGAAACGGCCACGGGTGTAGAGCTTGAACACCACGCCGACCACGGCCAGGGTCCAGATCGCGCCGAACAGCCACCAGCCGCCATGCTCGCGCAGGCCGACCAGGGTGATCGGGGTGTAGGTGCCGGCGATCAGCAGGTAGATGGCGCAATGGTCGAGCACATTGAGCCGGGCCTTGAGCGTGGTCTTGAAGGGGGCGGCATGGAACAGCGTGGAGGCGGTGTAGAGCAGCACCAGGGTGATGCTGAACACGATGGCGCTGGCCAGCTGCCAGCCGTCGCCCCAGACCGCGGCTAGGCTGATCAGCACGGCGGCGGCGGCGACCGACAGCACCGCCCCGGCGCCATGGGTGATGGTGCTCCAGCGCTCATCGCGCAGGGCGTGCTTCAGACCATGGATGCCGAGGCTGCTCATGACCCCCAGTGTGCGGCAAAAACCGGACCGCGGGGTTCAAAGCCGGCGGCGGTTCGCTTCCAGACCTTCCTGTGTCGTCGTCCATTCAGCCAGGCGCCTGCGCTCCTGCTCGACCACGGCGGCGGGCGCGTTGGCGACAAAGGTGCTCGAGTCGAGCTTGGCCTTGCACTTGGCGATCTCGCCGGCCACACGTTGGATCTCCCGGTCCAGCCGCGTGCGCTCGGCCTCGAGATCAACGAGGCCGGCCAGCGGCACCAGCAGGGTGAGTTCGCCCAGCACCGCGGCGGCGGCGGCCGGCGGTTCGCCCTGCAGCCAGTCGATCGACTCGAGTTTGGCGAGGAACTTCAGGCCGGCGGCGTGGCGGTCGATGCGCGCACGGTCGGTGGGCGCGGCCGTGGCTGAGGCGTGAACGAGCAGGGGCACGGCCTTGCCCGGCGGCACGCCGAGCTGGCTGCGGATCGAGCGCAGCGCGGTGATGGCGGACTTCAGCCATTCGATGTCGGTGGCGGCCCGGGCGTTGGTGAGCGTGGCGTCGAAGGCCGGGTAGGCCTGCACACTGATCGATGCGGTGGCTGCCGCGGCGGCGCCGTCCAGCGATGCCGTGTCGGCGAGCCCGAGCTTTGGCGCGAGGTGCGACCAGATCTCCTCGGTGACGAACGGGATCAGCGGGTGCAGCACGCGCAGGCTCTGCTCGAGCACGTACAGGAGGGTGTGGCGGGTCGAAGCGATGGCGGCCGCGTCGTCGCCCTGCAATGCCGGTTTGGAGAGCTCGAGGAACCAGTCGCAGACCCCGTTCCAGACGAACTCGTACATGGCCTGCGCGGCGAGGTCGAAGCGGTAGGCGGCGAATTGCGTTTCGACTTCCTTCAAGAGCTGCTGCAGGCGGTCGAGGATCCAGCGTTCGGCGTCGGTTGTCGGCGTGGGCACGCCCGAGGCGCTGAAGCCCTCGGTGTTCATCAGCACGAAGCGGGCGGCGTTCCAGAGTTTGTTGCAGAAGTTCTTGTAGCCCTCGCAGCGGGCGAGGTCGAACTTGATGTCGCGGCCGTGGGTGGCGAGCGACGCGAAGGTGAAGCGCAGCGCGTCCGTACCGAAAGCGGGGATGCCCTCCGGGAACTCCTTGCGCGTGGCCTTCTCGATCTTGGGCGCATCGGTGGGCTTCAGCAGGCCGCTGGTGCGCTTGGCGATGAGTGCTTCGATGCTGATGCCGTCGATCAGGTCGATCGGATCAAGCACATTGCCCTTCGATTTCGACATCTTCTGGCCGTCCTTGTCGCGGACGAGGCCGGTGATGTAGACGTCCTTGAACGGGACTTCGCCGGTGAAGTGCTCGGTCATCATGATCATCCGGGCGACCCAGAAGAAGATGATGTCGAAGCCGGTCACCAACACCGAAGAGGGCAAATAGCGGTCGAAGCCGCGCTCGGCCATCGCCTGCGCATCCGGCCAGCCCAGGGTCGAGTGCGGCCAGATGGCGGAACTGAACCAGGTCTCCAGCACGTCGCTGTCCTGGCGCAGCGCGACGTGCGAGCCAAGGCCGTGCGTTGCGCGCACCTCGGCCTCGTCGCGGCCGACGTAGACCTTGCCCGAATCGTCGTACCACGCCGGGATGCGGTGGCCCCACCAGAGCTGGCGGCTGATGCACCAGTCCTGGATGTTCTCCAGCCAGTGCCGGTAGGTATTGATCCAGTTTTCCGGCACGAAGCGCACGCGGCCGCTCTCGACGGCCTCGAGGCCCTTCTTCGCGAATTCGTCCATCTTCACGAACCACTGGTCCGTGAGGTAGGGCTCGATCACCTGGCCGGTGCGGTCGCCGCGCGGCACCATCAGCTTGTGCGGCTTGGCTTCGACGAGCAGGCTCAAGGCTTCGAGGTCTTCGACGATCACTTTGCGTGCGTCGAAACGATCCATGCCGCGGTACCTTGCGGGGATGTGGCGAAGCACATCCGCCATACGGATACCTGCACTTACCGCTTCGTATGCGGTTTGCGAAACGGTTTGGTACGCGGAATCCTCATCGCCGCCGATGATTCGAGCACTCGGCGTGAGGATGTTGATCATCGGCAGGCCGTGGCGCTGGCCGACCGCGTAGTCGTTGAAGTCGTGCGCCGGCGTGACCTTCACCACGCCGGTGCCGAAGGCGCGATCAACGTAGTCATCGGCGATGATCGGGATCGTGCGCTCGCACAGCGGCAAGCGCACCTGCTTGCCGACGAGGTGGGCATAGCGCTCGTCTTCCGGGTGCACCATCACCGCGACGTCGCCGAGCATCGTCTCGGGGCGGGTGGTGGCGACCACGAGGTAGTCGCGCGTTTCGCGCAGGGTCTCGACGCCGTCGGCATCGGTTTCCACGTGCTCGTAGTTTGCATCGACCAGCGGGTAGCGGATCGACCACAGCTGGCCGATCTCTTCCTCGCTCACCACTTCAAGGTCGGAGATCGCGGTCTTCAGCACCGGGTCCCAGTTGACCAGCTTCTGGCCGCGGTAGATCAGGCCTTGCTCGTGCAGTCTGATGAAGGTCTCGACCACGGCCTTCGAGGGCATCGGGTCCATGGTGAAGACGCTGCGCGACCAGTCGCCCGAGCTGCCCATGCGGCGCATCTGGCGTTCGATGGTGTCGCCGGACTCCTGCTTCCACGCCCAGACCTTCTCGACGAACGTCTCGCGGCCGAGGCTGTCGCGGGTTTCACCTTCACCGGCAAGATGGAGATTCCGCGAGACCACCATCTCGGTGGCGATGCCGGCGTGGTCGGTGCCAAGCTGCCAGAGCGTGTCGAAGCCGCGCATCCGGTGGTAGCGGATCAGCGTGTCCATCAGCGTGTGCTGGAAGGCGTGGCCCATGTGCAGGGTGCCGGTGACGTTCGGCGGCGGCAGCAGGATGCTGTAGGCCGGTTTCGTGGTGTCGCCTGAAGGCTTGAACAGGCCTTGGGACTCCCAGTGGGCGTACCAGCGCGATTCGAAGGTGGCGGGCTCGAAGCTCTTGTCCATGCGGCGCGCGACCGGCCTTCTGGGCCGGTCGAAAGGTCGGATAAAGGGCAACAAGCCTAGCAAACGGCCGTTCTGGAGCCGACACCTTTGATCTGGCCGTCAGCGAACACCGCGCCAGCGCGGCCTTGCGGACAGCGAAGCGAGTCATGGAGGGCGAGCGGCAGCGAATGCGCAGCGGGACGCGGAGCCTGAGCGGTCGCGTCGGCAGGCGCGTAGGCAGGCCGGGACGTGCCAGAGCAACGCCCCCGCCACGACAGGCCGGGACGTGCCAGAGCAGCACCCCCGCCACGACAGGCCGGGGCCTGCGGCGGACTCGGGCCGGCTGTTGTGCGGCAAGTAACCCGACGGGCCGACCGAAGGGCGCCTCCCTGCGCCCTCGGTCGGTGCGCCCATCCCGGGCGCACCCTGCGGGCCTGCCGTCTGATCACCGGGCTGGCCCTCGAAATCCGCCGCCGGCCCCCAGCCTGCCGTGCGGTGTGCTTCGCGGCTGTGTCGGTGATGGCGTGAGCAGCACGAAGCCCGTCTTCCGAAGCCTATCTTCGCTTCGCATCTTTCGGCCGACGCCCGTCAGCGAGCGCCGCGCCAGCGCGGCCTGAGGGACAGCGAAGCGAGCCATGGAGGGCGAGCGGCGGCGAATGCGGAGCGGGACGCGGAGCCTGAGCCGTCGCGTCCGCAGGTCGCGCGTCGGCAGGCGCGAGGGCGTGGCCTAACTGCCGTGCTCCAGCAGGCCGGGACGTGCCCGAAGCAGAACCCACGGCGCGACAAGCCGGGGGCCTGCGGCGGACTCGGGCCGGTTACTGTGCGGCAAGCAACCTGACGGGCCGACCGAAGGGCGCCTCCCTGCGCCCTCGGTCGGTGCGCCCATCCCGGGCGCACTCTGCGGGCCTGGCGTCTGATCACCGCGCTGGCCCTCGAAATCCGCCGCCGGCCCCCAGCCTGCCGTGCGGGGTGCTTTGAGGCTGCGGCGGTGATGAAGTGAGAAGCACAAAGCTCGGCTTCGCTTCGCATCCTTTGGGTGGATCGCATACTGCGGCCGAAGCCCGTCAACGAGCGCCGCGCCAGCGCGGCCTCGTGGACAGCGAAGCGAGCCATGGAGGGCGAGCGTCGGCGAATGCGGAGCGGGACGCGGAGCCTGAGCCGTCGCGTCCGCAGGTCGCGCAAGGCAGGCGCGAGGTCAGGCGCGAGGTCAGGCGCGAGGTCAGGCGCGAGGTCAGGCGCGAGGTCAGGCGCGAGGGCAGGCGCGAGGGCGTGGTCTTATTCCGCGCCCCAGCAGACCGGGATGCACCCGGAGCAGCACCCACGCCGAGGTCCACGAGGCACAAAACCGCCAGCAAAACCGCTCACACTTCCGCGAACGCCTCCCGGGTGAGGTTCTCCGGCGCATCTTCGGTGCAGACGACGTCGTCTTCGATGCGGATGCCGCCGTAGGGCAGCAGCGCCTCGATCCTGTCCCAGTCGACCGCCTTGGCGTGCGGGCCGGCCTGGAGTTTGGCCAGCAGGGTCGGGATGAAATAGAGGCCCGGTTCGATGGTGACGACCATGCCGGGCTCGAGTGTGCGGGTCAGGCGCAGGTAGGGATGGCCCTGCGGGCGCGGGATCTCGCGGCCCAAGGCATCGTGGCGGCCGGCCACATCGTGCACCTGCAGGCCAATCAGATGACCCAGCCCGTGCGGGAAGAACACGCTGGTGACGCCCTCGCTCACCATGCTGCCCGGGTCCATGTCGACGAGACCTGCGTTGCGCAGCACGCTGCCAAGGCGGAGGTGGCCTTCGAGGTGCAGATCGCGGTAGTCCTTGCCCGGGCGCACCAGATCGCAGAGCGCCAACTGCTCGTCGTCGAGGGCGGCGATCAGTTCGGCGAAGTCGCCCTCGTGCGCGGCGTAGCTGCGGGTGATGTCGGCGGCGTAGCCATCGACCTCGGCCCCGGCATCGATCAGCAGGCTGAGCGGCCGGCCGGGGCGGGCCGGGGACTGGTGCTGGTAGTGCAGCACCGCGGCATGGGCGCCCAGGCCGATGATGTTGCCGTAGGGCAGGTCGAACTCGCCGTGCCCCGTGGCTTCGAGGTAGGCGCGGTGGATCTCCAGTTCCGAGGCCCCGTTGCGGAACGCCGCTTCGGCGACCCGGTGGCCCTTCACCGCGCGGCGCTGGGCGCGACGCATGCGGTCCAACTCGTAGGCGGTCTTGAAGCCGCGCTGGTGGTGCAGCTCGTCGAGCAGGGCCTGCGGGTTGTTCGGTACCACGCCATCGAGGGCGGCATCGGCTTCGCCCAGCACGGCCGCGCGGGTCTTCGGCAGGTGCGCGAGCGCTTCCGCGGGTTCACGGATGATGCGGATGTCGAAGTGCTCGACCCAGAAGCCCTCGGGCGCGCTCGGCGGCACATGCCAGTAGTCGTCGGGCTGGTGGTAGACCAGCAGCGGGGGCCTGCCCGGCGTGTGGACGATCCAGCCGTGCGGATGCTGCAGCAGGGGCAGCCAGTGCTTGAAGTGCGGGTTGGGCTTGAACGGGTAGGGCCGGTCGTCGAGGAAGTGGTACTTCTCCACGCCCGAGGCGATCACGAGGTGGTCAAAGCCGCTCCGCGCAAGGGCCGCATCGCTGCGCTGCTTGAGAGTGGCAAGGTGTCCGGCGTAGTGCTGCGACATCGTAGTATTACTAAAACCTTGAATACCTCGTTGCAGAGTAGCAGGCAGCCCGGACGCCCGCCCCAAGGGGGCAGGCGGGCTGCGGCTCAGGGCGCGCGGTAGGCCAGCTCCAGCAAGGCCGTGCGCGGCGGCGTGGCAAAGCCGCTGGCCAGGGTGTAGGGGCGGTCGAGCAGGTTCTCGACCCGCAGGCCGAGCCGCCAGCCGGGTGCCAGCGGGGCCTCGAGCCGGAGATCGAAGCGGGCGTAGCCGGGCAGCGGGCCATCGAAATCCTGGCGACGGGCCGCGGCCAGGGCGTCGAGACCAAGGCGCAGGTGCGGGCCAGCCGGCAGATCGACCGAGACGGCCGCCTTGCGAGGAGCACGCCGCAGCAGGGGCGCGCCGCTCAGGGCGTTCTCCGCGCGTTGCCAGCCGAGCTGACCGCGCCAACGGCTGCTGCCCCAGTCGAAGCCGCCGTCCAGCTCGATGCCGTCGAGCTGCGCCCTTTGCACGTTGCTGGCCGCGAACACAGGACCGGCGAAAGCGATCAGGTCGGCCACCCGGCTGCGGTAGACCGAGAGCCCGGCGAAGGCCGTATCGCGCCGCCATTCCAGACCCGCTTCGAGGCTTTGCGAGCGCTCCGGGCGCAGCGCCGGATTGCCGGCGAACAGGCCGCCAAAACCGGGCGAATAGAGCTCGTTGGTGTTCGGTGCGCGGAAGCCCTGGCCCCAGCTCGTGCGCAGCCGCCACTCGCGGGACAGCGCCAGGCCCCAGGCCGCCTGCGCGGTGCGCGTGGTGCCGAACTGGCTGTTGTCGTCGAGCCGGGCGGCGAGGTCCCACTGCTGGGCTCCGGCCACGCCACGCCAGGCGGTGAACAGACCGTTGTTGCGGCGACCGCGGTCGTACACCAGACGGCCATCGGCTTGCCGTGCGAGGGCCTCTTCGTCGCTGTGGTTCAGACCGAACAGCAGGGTCTGGCCGCTGCCGAAGGCCAGTTCGTGCAGCCAGTCGAGGCTGTTGCGACGGCTCTCGAAGCGGCTGCCGAAGGCGGAGCGGGTGAGCAGGTCCTCGCTGGCGTGCCCGAGCACGAGCTGCTGCGACCAGTTCGCGGCCAAGGGGCCGGTCAGGGTGGCGCCGCCACTGCGCGATTCGGCGAAGGTGCGGCCGCGGTCGAAATCGATCTCGGCATCGGTGAGGAGCGCATGCGCGGCCAGCGATTGCGCACCGAGCCTGGCGCGGGCCGACAGGCCGAGGTGCTGGTTGCGGTAGCCGTCGCGGTCGGGGTCGAAGCTGAAATTGCGCGGCGTGCTGGCGTTGAAGCCGCCGACGTCCTGAAGACCGGCACCGATGCCGAATTCGCCAAGTGCGCCCTGGCCGCCCCACTGCACCGAGGCTTCGCGGCGATCGAAGCGGCCAAGGCGGAACTGCGCCGTGCGCTCGGCGGGGCTGCGGGTGAAGATCTGGATCACGCCGCCGATCGCGTCGGAGCCCCAGAGCGCGGCACGCGGGCCACGCACGATCTCGATGCGCTCGATCCGATCCACAGGCAGGTGGGCGAAATCGAAGAGGCCCTGCTGCGCCGAGTTCACCCGCACCCCGTCGATCAGGACCAGCACGTGGTTGGAGTTGCCGCCGCGCAGGAACAGGCTCGACACCGCGCCGGGCCCGCCGGTGCGGGAAACGTCGACGCCGGCCTGACGGGCGAGCAGGTCGATCAGGTCCGGCGACTGGGCACGTTCGATAGCAGCGCGGTCGATCACGGTGCTGGCGGCGAGTTCGAGCGGCAGAGCATTGAGCGCGCGGGTGGCGGTGACCACCACGGCGTCGAGGCGCTCGGCCTCTGGGGTGTTGCTGGTGGCTTCGGTACGGCTTTGTGCCGTGCCGGCGAGGAGGGCAAGGCCAAGGGCCAAGCCGGCGGCGAGGGGGTTCAGGGTCATGGGTTGGAAGTCCTTACTGGTTCGAGCGCACACCCGCGGGTGGCGCGAACGGAGAAGCAAGGACGTCAGATGGCCGCGCCGGAGCAGGGCCATGCTCACGCCTCGCTGCCCACCGCAGCGCGCCATGACCGGCCACGCGCCCGGGATCTGGCGCGTCGTCGGTCTGAAGGCCGGTCTCCGGACTCGACGCGGCGATGCGCTTGGGCATCGCGGCCTGCCGCCTTCCCAGGGCGCACCCCAGTGGCTTCGTGGCAGGTTGACGCGGCTTACCGTTGCGGGGGCAGTGCCGGATTTCCACCGGCTTCCCGAACACCTTCAGCGCGGCGGAGTGTAGCCGATCAGTGGAGGAACAGGCTCACCAGATCGTTGTTGAAATTGCGGCCCTGCGCGGTGAGCGCGTAGACCTCGCCCTTGGCTTCGAGCCAGCCGCGTTGCTCGGCCATCGCGAGTCCGTCGGCAATCGCGCTGCGCGGCAGACCGGTGGCCTGCTCGAAATCGGCGAGCGCGAAGGGGGCATGCAAACGCAGGCGATTGAGCATGTAGTCGAAGGGGCGCGCCGGCAGCAGCACGTCCTCGTCGCCGCCGACATGCGCGCCATGGGGCGCGCCCGGTGCCAGTGCCGCGAGGTAGTCGCGCGGGTTCTTTTTTTTCCAACGGCGCAGGATGCGGCCGTCATGCCCAAAGCTGATCTTGCCGTGTGCGCCGGCGCCGAGCCCGAGGTAGTCGGCGTAGGTCCAGTAGGCGAGGTTGTGCCGGCATTGGCGGCCCGGCTTGGCGTAGGCCGAGATCTCGTAGTGGCCGAAACCGGCGTCGGAGATCCGCTGCTGGCAGGCCTCCTGCATCGCCCAGGCGCTGTCCTCGTCGGGCAGGCCCGCGGGCGGCTTCGCGGCGAAGACGGTGTTGGGTTCCATCGTCAGGTGGTAGTGCGAGAGATGCGCCGGTTGCAGCGCGATCGCGCGCTCGACATCGTGCAGTGCCATCGCCAGGGTCTGGTTCGGCAGCGCGAACATCAGGTCGATGTTGAGGTTGGCAAGCCCGGCGTCCTGCGCCAGCTTCACCGCGCGCTCGGCCTCACCGCTGTCGTGGATGCGCCCGAGCGCTTGCAGGCAGCCGTCATCGAAGCTCTGCACGCCGAAGCTGAGCCGGTTCACGCCGGCCGCGCGGTAGCCCTCGAAGCGGTCGAACTCGGCGGTGCCGGGGTTGCACTCCAGCGTCACCTCGGCGCCGGGCGCGAACCGCATGCGAGCGCTGCAAGCGGCGAGGATGTCGTTGATCGCCGACGCCGGGAACAGGCTGGGCGTGCCGCCGCCGAAGAACACGCTGTGCACGGTGCGGCCCCAGACGTTTGGCAGCTCGAACTCGAGATCGCGGATCAGGGCCGCGACATACTCGGCGACCGGCAATTCCTGCGGGCGCTGGTGCGCGTTGAAGTCGCAGTACGGGCAGCGCCGCACGCACCACGGGATGTGGATGTACAACGCGAGCGGGCCGGGCACGAGGCTCATGACGGCGCGCTCACCCGCGCGCGATCCAATCCGCCAGCCGGGTCTTGAGCTGGGCCAGTGCATGCCCGCGGTGGCTGATCGGGTTTTTCATCGCGGCCGGCATCTCGCCGGCGCTCAAGGCCGTGGCCGGATCGAAGAACACCGGGTCGTAGCCGAAGCCGCCGTCGCCGCGCGGTGCATCGAGAATGACCCCCGGCCATTGCCCTTCCGCGATCAGCGGCTGCGGGTCGTCTTTGTTCCGCAGCAGCACGAGGCAGCAGTAGAAGCGGGCGCTGCGGCGCTCGGCGGGCACCGCGCGCAGTTCGTGCAGCAGTTTGGCGATGTTGCCCTTCGCGTCGCCGTGCACGCCGGCATAGTGCGCGCTGATCAGCCCCGGCGCGCCGCCCAGTGCATCGACGATCAGGCCGGAATCATCGGCCAGTGCCGGCCATCCTAAAAGGCGCGCCGCGTTCCGCGCCTTGATCAAGGCGTTCTCGACGAAGCTGTGGCCGTCCTCGACCGGGTCGGTAATGCCAAGCTCGCCCTGCGGCACGAGCTCAAGCCCGGCGCCGGCTAGGAGCCCGCCGAGTTCGGCCAGCTTGCCGGCGTTGCCACTGGCCAGCACCACCTTCATGCCCGCACCTCAGCTGGTCAGTGCGGCGCGTTGCAGGGCCACCAGCCGGGCGATGCCCTGCTCGGCCAGGGCCAGCATGGCGTCCATCTCGGCGCGGCGGAAGGCGTGGCCCTCGGCCGTACCCTGCACCTCGATGAAGCCACCGCCCTCGTTCATCACCACGTTCATGTCGGTGTCGCAGCCGCTGTCCTCGGCATAGTCGAGGTCCAGCACCGGCACGCCGCGGTAGATGCCCACCGACACCGCGGCGACCGCGCCGAGAATCGGCGGGCGCGTGGTCTTGAGGGTCGAAATGGCATCCACCAAGGCCACGTAGGCCCCGGTGATCGCCGCGGTTCGGGTGCCGCCGTCGGCCTGCAGCACGTCGCAGTCGATGGTGATGCTGCGTTCGCCGAGTGCTGCACGGTCGATGCAGGCGCGCAGGCTGCGGCCGATCAGGCGCTGGATCTCCAACGTGCGCCCGCCCTGCTTGCCCTGGGCGGCCTCGCGACCCATCCGCGAGTGGGTCGAGCGCGGCAGCATGCCGTATTCGGCGGTCACCCAGCCCTCGCCTTTGCCGCGCAGAAAGGCCGGCACCCGCTCCTCGACGCTGGCGGTGCAGAGCACGCGGGTGTCGCCGAAAGCGACCAGCACCGAGCCTTCGGCGTGGCGGGTGTAGCCGCGCTGGATCCTCACCTCGCGCAGGGCGTCCGGTGAGCGGCCGCTCGGGCGGGAAAATAGCGTCATGGTGGCGGCCAGTGGTGGCGGAAGGGCGCGGAGTTTACCATCCGCGTCCCTGTCGCCCGCCGCGTGAGCCCCGCATGATCCGCAGCATGACCGCCTTCGCCGCGGTCGAACGCGCCACCGCCGCCGGCACGCTCGCCATCGAACTGCGCGCCGTCAACCACCGCTATCTCGAACTCTCGCTGCGCCTGCCGGACGAGTTGCGCGTGCTGGAACCGATGCTGCGCGAGAAGATCGCGGCGAAAGTCTCGCGCGGCAAGCTCGACCTCGGTCTGCGCCTGCGCAGCAGCGGCGATGCGCTGCGCCCGCTCACCGTCAACGCGGCGCGCTTGGAACAACTCGCCGACCTGCACGAAACCTTCGCCACGCGATTCCCGACCCTGCGCAGCGGTTTCGCCGAGTTGCTGGCTTTTCCCGGCGTGTTGGCCGAGGCCGGCACCGACATGGACGCCCTGCGTGCCGAGGCGGCCCTGCTCGCCGATGCCCTTTTGGCCGATTTCCTCGCCCACCGCGAACGCGAGGGTCGGGCTTTGGCCGTGCTGATCGAGGAGCGCTTGGGCGCCATCGAGGCCTGCATTGCCGCGGTGCGGGCTTTTCTGCCCGAACTCCGTGGCGCGATCCGCCAACGTATCGAGACCCGCTTTGCCGAGTTGAAGCTCGAGGTCGATCCGGCCCGGCTGGAGCAGGAACTCGTGCTGCTCTTGCAGCGCGCCGATGTCGATGAGGAGCTCGACCGCCTCGCCACCCATGTCGCCGAGGCCCGCCACGCCCTGCGCCGCGGCGAGGCGATCGGCCGCAGGCTCGATTTCCTGCTGCAGGAGTTCAACCGTGAAGCCAATACCCTGGGCGCCAAGGCGGTCGATGCTCGCCTCACCCAGGTTTCGGTCGAACTGAAAGTGCTGATCGAGCAGATCCGTGAACAAGTCCAGAACATCGAATGAAACCGGAGGACCGCCCCGCATGAGCCCTGCCGAGGCCCGCCCCGCCATCGAGCGCGGTACGCTGTTCGTGGTCGCCGCCCCATCCGGTGCCGGCAAGTCGAGCATGGTCAACGCCGTGCTGGCCCGCGAGCCCGGCATCAGCCTCTCGATCTCCTACACCTCGCGTGCACCACGCCCCGGCGAGCGCCACGCCCAGCACTACCACTTTGTCGGCAAGGACGAGTTCGAGCGGATGATCGCCGCCGGCGATTTCTTCGAATACGCCGAGGTGCATGGCGACTACAAGGGCACGGCGCGGCAGTCGGTCGAACCGCAGCTTGCCGCCGGCCGCGACGTGCTGCTGGAGATCGACTGGCAGGGCGCGCGCCAGGTGCGTCAGCAGATCCCCGATGCCCTCAGCGTCTTCATCCTGCCGCCTTCCCGCGAGGCGCTGGAGACGCGCATGCGCAACCGCGGTCAGGACAGCGAGGCGGTGATCGCCCAGCGCCTTGCCGCGGCCCGCGAGGAGATGGCGCATGCCCCGGAGTTCGATTTCTGGATCGTCAACGAGCACTTCGACACGGCGGCCAACGAACTGCGCTCGATCTTCATCGCCCACCGCCTGCGCCGTGCCGCTCAAGCTCGCCGGCATGCCGCCCTGTTCGCCGGCCTGATTGCGGGTGCTTGACGCAAGTCATTGATTCTTTTATTGTGTTTGGTCTTTGAAGGCAGGCCGCCCGGCCCGCCGCGCCGGAGTACCGCATGGCCCGCATCACCGTTGAAGATTGCCTGGACGTCGTACACAACCGCTTCGAGCTGGTGCTGATGGCTTCCAAGCGCGCCCGCCAGTTGGCCAAGGGTGCCGACACCGTGCTCGATCGCAACGACCACGACGACAAGTGCACCGTGCTCGCCCTGCGCGAGATCGCCGCACGCCGGGTCGACGATGCCCTGATCGAGCGGGTCGAGAAGGCCGAGCGTGAACGCCGCGAGCGCGAGGCCCTGGAATGGGCCGCCGCCGAGGTGGTCGACGACGACCTGAAGGGCGGCGACGACTGAGTCGCCACGGACCCGCCACGCTGTGAATCGAAAGCCCGCTCCGGCGGGCTTTTTCTTGCCGGCACGCCGGAGCAGCCGTACATTCGGGCCATGAGTGCCAGTGCCGCGCCCGCGCAAGCAGCACCGACGGCCCCGGACCCCTGTCCGGAGCTGGTCGATGCGCTTGCCCTGAAACTGGCCGATCACCTGCCGCCGGAGCAGGTCGCCCGGGTCCGTGCCGCTTACCGGATGGGCGCCCGTGCGCACGACGGCCAAGTGCGCAAGAGTGGTGAGGCCTACATCACCCACCCGGTGGCGGTTGCCGGCATCCTCGCCGAACTGCGGGTCGATGCCGAGACCCTGTGCGCCGCCATCCTGCACGACACGCTGGAGGACACGCCGCTGCCGCGGGCCGAGATCGTGCAGGCCTTTGGCGAGCCGGTCGCCGGCCTGGTCGATGCGGTGACCAAGCTCGACAAACTGCATTTCGCCAGCCGCCAGGAAGCTGCTGCCGAGAGCTTTCGCAAGATGATGCTGGCGATGGCGACCGACCTGCGGGTCATCCTCATCAAGCTGGCCGACCGTCTGCACAACATGCGCACGCTCGATGCCATGGCCGCCGAACCGCGCCGCCGGATCGCCCGCGAGACGCTCGAGATCTACGCGCCGATCGCCCAGCGGCTCGGCATGAACAAGATCAAGGCGGAACTGCAGGACTTGGGCTTCAAGGCCCTGTACCCGCGACGCTACGCGGTGATCGCCAAGCGCTTGGCCAGCCAGCCGGTGATGCGGCGCGAGGCGATGGCCACCATCGAGGCGCAGATCGCCCAGCGGCTGGCCCTGGAGGGCTTGTCATTCCGTATCGTCTGGCGGGTCAAGTCGCCGTGGAGCATTTACGCCAAGATGCGCCAGGAGCACAAGACGCTGGAGCAGGTGCTGGACGTGTTCGGCTTCCGCATCGTCGTGCAGCGGGTCATGCAGTGCTACCACGCACTCGGTGCGGTGCATGCGCTCTACAAACCGCTGGAGGCGCGATTCCGCGACTTCATCGCCATCCCCAAGGCCAACGGCTACCAGAGCCTGCACACCGTGCTGTTCAGCGCCCACGGCTCGCCGGTCGAGGTGCAGATCCGTACCGAGGAAATGGATCTCGTCGCCGAGCGCGGCATCGCCGCGCACTGGGCCTACAAGACCAGCGCCAGCGGCGGCAGCAACGCCCAGACCCGTGCCCAGGACTGGATCCGCAACCTGATGAGCAGCGAGCAGACCGCGGCCTCCTCCTCGCTGGAGTTCATCGAGAACGTCAAGGTCGACCTGTTCCCCGCCGAGGTCTACCTGTTCACACCGAAAGGCGACATCCTCGCCCTGCCGCGCAATGCCACCGCGCTCGATTTCGCCTACGCCGTGCACACCGGCATCGGCGACCACGCCGTCACCGCCCGTGTCGACAAGAAGCTGGTGCCCCTGCACACCCGGCTGGAATCCGGGCAGAGCGTGGAGATCGTCACCGCGCCCTCGGCGGCACCCCGTCCGCAGTGGCTGGAGTTCGTGGTCACCTCGAAGGCGCGTACGGCGATCCGTTCCAACCTCAAAAAGCTGCAGCACGAGGATGCCGTCAGCCTCGGCCACCGCATGCTCGATCGTGCCTTGGGCTCACTCGATGCCTCGCTGGAGCGGGTTCCGCCGCAGCGCATCGAGAACTTCCTCGCCGAGCACCGCTACCCGCGGCTGGAAGCGCTGCTCTCCGACATCGCCTTGGGCAACCGGATGCCGGTCCAGGTGGCGCAGGCCTTGACCAGCGATGGTCGCACCGGGGCGGCGGTACCGGGCGCACACCTCACCGAGCGCCTGCTCATCAACGGCAGCGAACGCGGCGTGCTGAGTTTCGCGACCTGCTGCCATCCGCTGCCCGGCGACGCGATCATGGGTTACCTGTCGGCCGGCAAGGGTGTGGTGGTGCATCGCCGCGACTGCCCGAACGTCGAATCCTTCGAACGCCTGCCCGAGCGATGTCTGGTGATGGACTGGGACCGCGAGGTCAAGGGCGATTTCATGGCCGTGCTGCGGGTCGAGGTCGACAATCGCCCCGGTGTCCTGGCGCAGGTCGCCGCCGCCATCGCCGAGAGCGATTCCAACATCGATTCGGTCGAGTACCGCGAGCGCGACGTCAACCTGTCGATCATGGTTTTCGGCATCGAGGTGCGCGATGTCGAGCACCTGGCCGAAGTCATGCGACGGGTGCGGCGCCTGCAGGTCGTCCACCTCGTCCGCCGGCTCTGAGCCGTGCGTGCGTCGGAGCTGCCGGCCCGCCTACACTTGGGCCTCTTTCCCGTCGAGCCCCGCCATGCCCCGCACGCCGATCACCAGCCCGCACGCCCCCGCCGCCATCGGTCCCTACTCGCAGGCCGTTCGTGCCGGCCACACCGTCTATCTTTCCGGCCAGATCCCGCTCGATCCGGTCAGCGGTGCGCTGGTCACCGGCGACATCGCCCTGCAGACCCGCCGTGTCTTCGACAACCTGCGCGCGGTCTGTCAGGCCGCCGGTGGTGATCTCGACCAGCTGGTGCGCATCGGCATCTACCTCACCGATCTCTCGAACTTCGCCACCGTCAACGCGGTGATGGCCGAGTACTTCGAGGCCCCGTACCCGGCGCGCTCGACCATCCAGGTGGCGGGCCTGCCGAAAGGGGCCGAGGTCGAGGTCGACGGCATCCTCGTGCTCGACTGAGGCGATGCCGCGACCGGCCCGACCCGCCCCCGCACTGGCCGAGGGCGACACGCCGGTGACGCGGCTGGCCGGTGTCGGCCCGGCGGTCGCCGCCAAGCTCGCCGAACGCGGCATCCACACGCTGCAGGATCTGTGGTTCCTGCTGCCGCTGCGTTACGAGGACCGCACCCGGCTCACGCCGATCCGCGAACTGCGGCCCGGCCGACCGCTGCAGACGGAAGGCCGCGTGCGCCATGTCGAGCGCCAGTTCCGTGGCCGGCCGGTGCTCAAGGTCACGCTCGCCGATGAGGACGGCGCGCTGCTGCATTTGCGCTTCTTCCATTTCCGCGGTCCGCAGGTGCAGGCCTTCCAGCCGGGCCGGCGCGTGCGCGTGTTCGGTGAGGTGCGACCCGGTCTGGGCGGCTGGGAGATCGTCCACCCGAGCTACCGGCTGCTCGAGGAACAGGACCCCGGCGAGCTGGGCGACCGGCTCGATCCGGTCTACCCGCAGGTCGAAGGTCTGGGCCCCGGCAGCATGGCCCGGCTGGTGCGTCTCGCACTGGCCGCACTGCCGCAGGCCGAGCGCCTCGAACAGCTGCCGCTCGCCTTGTGGCGCGAACTCGCCCTGCCGGACCTGCGCGAGGCCCTGCTCACCGTCCACCATCCGCCGGCCGATGCCGACATCGCGGCCCTGCTCGCCGGCACCCACCCGGCACAGCAGCGACTGGCGTTCGAGGAACTGCTCGCCCACGCCCTCAGCCTGCGCCGTCAACGCATCGCCCTGCGCGAGCACGGCGCCTTTGCGCTGCCGCCGGCACCTTCGGCGGTCGATGCCTTGCGAAGGGCCCTGCCGTTCGCCCTGACCGCCGCCCAGCAGCGGGTGCTGGCCGAGGTCGAAGCCGATCTCGGCAAGCCGCAGCCGATGCTGCGTCTGGTGCAGGGCGATGTCGGCAGCGGCAAGACCGTGGTCGCCGCCCTCGCCGCGATGCAGGCCGTGGCGGCGGGACGGCAAGTGGCGTTGATGGCGCCGACCGAACTGCTGGCCGAGCAGCACCTGCAGAACTTCCAGCGTTGGCTGGAGCCGCTTGGCATCCGGGTGGCCTGGCTGGCCGGCAAGGTCACCGGCAAGGCGCGCCGTGAAACGCTTGCGGCGATCGCCGAGGGGGCTGCACAGGTGGTCGTCGGCACCCATGCCCTGATGCAGGGCGGCGTGGTCTTCGGCGCGCTGGGGCTCGTCATCGTCGACGAGCAGCATCGCTTCGGCGTGCACCAGCGACTGGCGCTGCGCGACAAGGGCCTGGAGGGCGAGCGCGTGCCGCACCAGCTGGTGATGACCGCCACGCCGATCCCGCGCACCTTGGCGATGACCGCCTACGCCGACCTCGATCTCTCGGTGATCGATGAACTGCCGCCCGGCCGCACGCCGGTGACGACGGTGGCGGTCGCCGCCGAGCGCCGCCCGGAACTCGTCGAGCGCGTGCGCAAGGCCTGCGCCGAAGGCCGCCAGGCCTACTGGGTCTGCCCGCTGATCGAGGAGAGCGAGGAGATCGAAGCGCAGGCCGCACAGACGACCTTCGAGCAGCTTTCGGAAGCCCTGCCAGAACTGCGCATTGCCCTGCTGCACGGACGCATGAAACCGACCGAGAAGCAGGAGACCATGCGCCGGTTCAAGGCCGGCGAGTTGCAGTTGCTGGTGGCCACCACGGTGATCGAGGTCGGCGTCGACGTGCCCAAGGCCAGCCTGATGGTGATCGAGAACGCCGAGCGTCTGGGTCTGGCCCAGTTGCACCAGCTCCGGGGTCGGGTCGGCCGGGGCAGGGCGGCCTCGAGTTGCGTGCTGCTCTACCAGCCGCCACTCGGCGCCATCGCCCGCGAACGGCTGGAGGTCATGCGGCGCAGCAACGACGGTTTCGTCATCGCCGAAAAGGACCTCGAACTGCGCGGCCCGGGTGAGCTGCTGGGCACCCGTCAGACCGGGTTGGCGGTCTTCCGCATCGCCGATCTCGCCCGTGACGCGGCCTGGCTGCCGCAGGTGCAGGCGGTGGCCGAGCGGCTGCTCGCCGGATCGCCGGACATCGCCGAGGCGATCATTGCGCGCTGGGTCGGCAGCGCGGCGCGCTACGCTTCGGCTTGAGGCTTGGCCGCGGGCCGCCCCAGAGAGCACACTGCCGGCCCCTCGCTGCACCGCACTCCGCCCCGATGACCGACCGTATCCCACTGCTGATCGACACCGACCCCGGCGTGGACGACGCCTGGGCCCTGCTGATGGCCTTCGCCTGTGAGCGCCATCGGGTGATCGGCCTCACCCTCAGCGCCGGCAATGTCGGTCTTGAACACACGGTGCGCAATGCGCTGAAACTCTGCGAGGTCGCTGGCGTTGAGCTGCCGGTGTTCCCCGGCTCCGCCACACCGCTGGTGTTCGCGGCCGAGGATGCTGCCCACGTCCACGGCCGCGACGGCTTCGGCGACACCGGCTACTTGCTGCCTTCGCGCAGCGCCGAGGCCGAGCACGCCGCACTGGCGATGATCCGCCTGAGTCACGCCCACCCGGGCCTGCTGCTGGTCTGCCTGGGGCCACTCACCAACCTGGCGCTGGCGCTCCGCCTCGACCCGACGCTCCCCTCGCGCATCGCTCGCCTGCTCGTGATGGGTGGCGCGGTGACCGGGCAGGGCAACACCTCGGTCAGCGCCGAGTTCAACATCGCTTTCGACCCGGAGGCGGCGCACATCGTGTTCGAGGCCTTTCCGGCTTTCGACCTCGTCGACTGGGAAGCGGTGCTGCGCCATGGCCTGCCGCACAGGGAGGTCGAGCACTGGCTCGCCACACCCAGCGCGCCGGCGGCCTTCTACCGGGCCATCTCCCGGCGCAGCCGCGAATGGTCGGAGGATCGCCGCGGCGAGCACTGGCACTGCGCCGACGGTCTGGCGATGGCGGCGGCGCTGGAGCCCGATTCCGCCGATTGGGCCCGCCACGCCGTCGCCATCGAAACCGGCGGGCGTTGGACCCGGGGAGCCACGGTGGTCGACTGGGCGGATCGCTCGGGTGGGCCGGCGCGGGCGCGCATCCTGCGCGGCTTCGACCCGGTCCGGCTGCGGCACCGGCTGCGTCAGGCTCTGGCCGGTGCCGGGGCTGGCTGAACCCCGCCGGCGCTCCGACTTGAACCGGAGGCTCTAGAGCCGCTACACTTCGCCTCTTTCCTCGTTTCTACGCTTCTTGGGACCCGCCATGAAAGAAGGTATCCACCCGAACTACCAGCCGGTCGTGTTCCAGGACGTGACCTCGAACTTCGCTTTCCTCACCCGTTCCACGCTCGGCTCGAAAGAGACGATCCAGTGGGAGGACGGCCAGACCTACCCGCTCATCAAGATCGAAGTCTCCTCGGCCTCCCACCCGTTCTACACCGGCAAGAGCAAGCAGATCCTCGACACGGCTGGCCGCGTCGACCGCTTCCGCAAGCGCTACGGCAAGTAAGCCCCGCCCGCGGCTGGTCCGCGTGCTGCCCCGAAGGCCGGCCTTGCGCCGGCCTTCGTCGTTTCCGGCACTCTCTGGAGGGTAGGTCAGCACCTTCTCGGCGTCCGCACACCGTCTCCGGGTGCTATGCGATAATCCATCTGATTCTGGCGCACCGCGCCCGACCCGTTTTCTGCGGCCTGCCGCCTCCTGGCGGACGCCCGTCCCAAGGAGTGTGAACGTGACCGAACCCACCAGCGTGACCCTGAATGTCGGCGACAAGGCCGTCTCCCTGCCGGTGCACCGCGGCAGCCTCGGTGCACCCTGCATCGACATCGGCAAGCTGGCCAAGGACACCGGCCATTTCACCTACGACCCGGGCTTCATGGCCACCGCCAGTTGCCGCTCGTCGGTCACCTACATCGACGGCGACGAGGGCGTGCTGCTCTACCGCGGCTACCCGATCGAGCAGCTCGCCAAGCATTCGAGCTTCCTTGAGGTGGCCTACCTGTTGATGCACGGCCAGTTGCCCTCGCGGCCGCAGTTCGATGCCTTCGAGCACGAGGTCACGCACCACACGATGATGCACGAGGCGATGAAGACCTTCCTCGGGGGTTTCCGCCACGACGCCCATCCGATGGCCATGCTGTGCGGCATGGTCGGCTCGCTGTCGGCCTTCTACCACGACACCCTCGATCTGGCCGACCCCGAGCAGCGCCGTTTGGCCGCGGTGCGACTGATCGCCAAGGTGCCCACCATCGCCGCCGCCTGCTACCGCCAGGCCACCGGCTGGCCGGTCTGCTACCCGCGCAACAACCTCGAATACACCACCCGCTTCCTGCACATGATGTTCGAGGTGCCGAGCGAGCCGCTGCAGCTGAAGCCGGTGGCCGCCAAGGCGCTCGACCTACTCTTCATCCTGCACGCCGACCACGAGCAGAACGCTTCGACTTCCACCGTCCGTCTGGTCGGTTCGACCGGCGCCAACCCCTACGCCTGCGTGGCGGCCGGTATCGCCGCGCTCTGGGGGCCGGCGCACGGCGGTGCCAACGAGGCGGTGCTGACCATGCTGGAGGAGATCGGACGCCCCGAGGACGTCGCCAAGGCGGTCGAGAAGGCCAAGGACAAGAACTCCGGCTTCCGTCTGATGGGCTTCGGCCACCGCGTCTACAAGAATCACGATCCGCGCGCCACGATCATCCGCGAGATGTGCCACAAGGTGCTGGGCGAGCTGGGTGTCAACGACCCGCTGCTCGAGATCGCCATGCGCCTCGAGGAAGCCGCGCTCAAGGACGATTATTTCGTCGCCCGCAAGCTCTACCCGAACGTCGATTTCTACTCGGGCCTGATCTACAAGGCGCTGGGCATCCCGACCGAGATGTTCACGGTGATGTTCGCGCTGGCGCGCACGTCGGGCTGGGTCAGCCACTGGCTGGAGCAGCAGGTCGATCCGGAAGCCAAGATCGGCCGCCCGCGCCAGATCTACACCGGCGCCACACCGCGCGACTACGTCGCCATCGACCGGCGCTGAGGCCTTAGAACACGTCGAAAGCCTGTTCCTCGATGCCGCCCACCCCGGCATCGGGGGGCGCGGCGAGCAGACGGTCGCGGTCCTCGGGGCGGAGGTAGTCGATGATCCCGCCCGGGCTGCCGTCCGGCAGCAGGGCGCCACTGACCGGATCGATGGTCAGCGCCAGCAGGCCCTCCGGCAGCGGCACCTCGCGGACCGGGGCATCGGCCAGCGCCACCGCCATGTAGTCGATCCAGATCGGCAGCGCGGCGCGGCCGCCGTATTCGCCCCGACCCAGAGGGGTGAAATCGTCGCGGCCAACCCAGACCGTGGTGGCCAGACCGCCGCCGAAGCCGGCGAACCAGGCGTCGCGGTGGTCGTTGGTGGAGCCGGTCTTACCACCAACGTCGGGACGGCCGAGCGAGCGGGCCGCCGTGCCGGTGCCGCGGCGCACCACATCGATCAACATCGAACGCATCTGGAAGGCGGTGCGCGGATCGATCGCGCGCGGTGCCCAGTGCTGTTCCGGCGGTCCGGGCAGGTCCGGGCCCTGGCCGGCCAGCACCGGCGCGGCCGTGGCTGGCGTGGCCGTGGCTGGCGTGGCCGTGATTGGAGCCGAGGCCACCGGTGTGGCCCCGAAATTGAAGCCATCAACCAATGCGCCTGAAGCGCCGGGCCCACCGGCGGGGTCGCTGCAATCGATGCAAGCCAGCGGCGGGTGGGTTTGCATCACCACCACGCCGTTGCGGTCGTAAACCCGGGCGATGAACCAGGGGTGGACACGATGGCCGCCGTTCTCGAAGGCCGCGAAGCCCGCCGTCATTGCCAGCGGGGTCAGGGAGGAGGTGCCGAGCGACATCGAGAGGTTGGGCGGCAGGCTCTGCGGCGGAAAGCCGAAACGGGCGATGTAGTTCTGCGTGAACGGCACGCCGACGGCATCCAGCAGGCGCACCGAGACCAGGTTGCGGGACTGCACCATGGCCTCGCGCAGCCGCATCGGGCCGGCGAAATCCTCGCCGTGATTCTGCGGCCGCCAGACGTTGCCGGCGCGGTCGCGGAACACCACCGGCCCATCGACCACGATGCTGGCCGGCGAGTAGCCGCGCTCGAAGGCCGCCGCAAAAACGAAAGGTTTGAAACTCGAGCCGGGCTGGCGCTGCGCTTGGGTGGCGCGGTTGAACTTGTTCAAGGCGAAGCTGAAGCCACCGACCAGCGCATGTACGGCGCCGCTTGCAGCATCGATCGAGACCAGTGCGGCCTGCGCCTCGGGCAACTGTGCCAGCCGCGGCGCGGCATCAGCGCCGGGGCGGAACAGCCGCACCACATCGCCGACGGCGAGCGGACGCCCGCCGCGGCGGGTCCAGGCGAGGTCCTCGGCCCCGATCTCGACCGTCTCACGGCCTTGCTCGATCAGGAGTACGCGGTGGGCTTCGACGGCGAGCACCACCGCCGGCCGGAGGTCGGGGATGGTCGTGAAGGCCGCCAGCGCGCGCTGGAGCTGGGCCGGTTCGAGCTCGGCGGGGTTCTCGATCCGTCCCTCCGCTCCGCGCCAGCTGCGCCGGCGGTCGTAGGCGAGCAGGCCGCTGCGGACGGCGGCGACGGCGGCGTTCTGCTCGTCGGCCCGCACCGTGGTGACCACCCTGAAGCCGGCGCTCAGGGCCTCGGCGCCGAAGCGCGCCTCCAGCTCCTGACGCACCAGCTCGGCCAGATGCGGCGCATCGACCTCGACCGGCGGCTCGTGTGGGCGGGCGTTGTTCGGTTCGGCCAGCGCGGCTTGGAACTCGGCTTCGCTGATGAAGCCCAGCTCGCGCATCCGTGGCAGCACGTAATAGTTGCGGCGCTCCATCGCCCGTTCCGGGTTGCTCACCGGGTTGGCGGTGGAGGGGAACTTGGGGATGCCGGCCAGCATCGCCGCCTCGGCAAGGGTGAGCTGGTCCAGCGTCTTGCCGTAGTAGAAGGCCGCCGCCGCCGCCACACCGTAGGCGCGGTGACCGAAGAAGATCTTGTTGAGGTAGAGCTCGAGAATTTCGTCCTTCTCCAGCACCCGCTCCATCTTCACGGCAAGCAGCATCTCGTGCAGCTTGCGGACGATGCTGTACTCGGTGGTCAGGTAGAAACCGCGCGCCACCTGCTGGGTGATGGTGCTGCCGCCGGGGACGCGGGCACGGTCGGTGCTGATGAGCAGCCAGACCGCCCGACCGATACCGATGAAATCGAGCCCGGCGTGCTCATAGAAGCGGGCGTCCTCGGCCGCCAGAAACGCCTTGCGCACCTTCGGTGGGATCTGCTCGATCGGGGTCGGGAAGCGCCGTGTCTCGCCGTACAGGGCGATCAGGCGGCCGTCGGCGGACTCGACCCGCATCGGCAAGAGCAGCTCAACGCGGCGTAGTTCGGCCATGTCCGGCAATTGCGGCCAGGCCATCCAGATCAGGGTGCCAGCGGTGATCGCGCCCAGCAGGCCCAGGGCCAGGCCGGCAAGGAGCAGCCGGCGAAGCCAGCGCAGCCAAGGTTGCATCGTGAGGCGGTCCGATCAGGAAAACCGCGTGAGTATAAAGGCCCGCCCTGCCGTCCTCCGAGCCGTCCGGACCAGCCGGCGTTAAGCAGACGTTGCGGATGACACAGTCTTCTGTTCTTAATGTGCTGGCGCATCAATCTCACGTAAGCGCCCGTGGGGAGGGGGAGAAGCCGTGGGTCTGTTCAGTCCATCCAAGGTGCCGGTGGTCGGAATCGACATCAGCTCGACGGCGGTGAAGCTGCTCCAGCTCAGCCGTGTGGGCAACCGTTACCGTATCGACCATTACGGGGTCGAACCGCTTCCGCCCCATGCCGTGATCGAGAAGAACATCATCGAAGCCGAGACGGTGGGCGAGGCGATCAAGCGTGCCCTCACGCGATCAGGGAGCAAGGCCAAGCATGCCGCGGTCGCGGTGTCCGGTTCGGCGGTGATCACCAAGGTGATCTCGATGCCGGCCGACCTCGACGGCGACGTCATGGAAGAGCAAGTCCAGTTCGAGGCCGCCAACCATATCCCGTTCCCGATCGACGAGGTCAGCCTCGATTTCGAGGTGCTCGGGCCGGTGCCGTCCAACCCGGAGAACGTCCATGTCATCCTCGCCGCCTCGCGCACCGAGCACGTCGAACTGCGCCAGCAGGCGCTGGATCTGGGCGGTCTCACGGCCAAGGTGGTCGATGTCGAGGTCTTCGCCCTCGAGAACGCCTTCCGGCTGGTGGCCGAACAGCTCGGCCTCGGCAAGGAGGCGATCGTCGCCCTGATCGACGTCGGTTCGACCACAACTATCCTCAATGTCTTCCGGGGCGGACGCAGCATCTATGCCCGCGAACAGGTCTTCGGCGGCAAGCAACTCACCGACGAGATCATGCGTCGCTATGGGATGAGTTACCAAGAAGCCGAAATTGCCAAGCATCAGGGCGGCTTGCCGGAGAGTTACGAGCCCGAGGTGCTGGAGCCTTTCAAGGAGGCGATGGTTTATCAGATCAGCCGTCTTTTGCAGTTTTTCTACGCCGGTTCGGAGTTCAACCGGGTTGACCGGATCGTGGTCGCCGGCGGCTGTGCCTCGATCGTCGGCATCGATCTGCTTGTCGAGGAGTATCTCGGCATCGCCACCGTGGTCGCCAATCCGTTCGCCAATATGGGCCTCGGTCCGCGGGTGCAGGCCCATGCCCTGCAGCAGGTCGCACCCTCGCTGATGATCGCCTTCGGCCTGGCCCTGAGGAGCTTCGACTGATGGCAAGGATCAACCTGCTGCCCTGGCGGGCGGAACGGCGCAAGCAGCGCCAGAAAGACTTCATGACCCTGCTTGCCGCCGCGCTGTTCGGCGGTGTCGCCGCGGTGCTTGCTGCTTCGACCTGGATGGACGGACAGATCGACGGCCAGCAGGCGCGCAATGCTTTCCTCGAGGCCGAGATCAAGCGGGTCGACGAGCAGATCAAAACCATCGCCGACCTCGAGCAGCGCAGGGCCAACCTGCTGCAGCGCAAGCAGGTCATCGAGACCCTTCAGGCCGATCGCTCGCAGAACGTGCGTCTGTTCGAGGAACTGGTGCGCACCATCCCCGACGGCGTCCGTTTGGTCAGCATCAAGCAGAGCGGTCAGGAACTCACCCTCAGTGGAAAGACCCAGTCGAACGCGCGGGTCAGTTCCTATATGCGCAACCTGGAAGCCAGCGGTCTCATCACCAACCCGCAGCTCGGGGTGATCCGCACCTCCGACCCGCGTGAGGCCGACCGTGCGCTGCCCTTCGATTTCGAGATGCGGGTGACCCTGCGCACCGCTGCCGAAGAAGCTGCCGCTGGCTCGGCAATACCGGCTCCGGCCGACGCTGCAGCCCCTCCCGCCACGACACCGCAGGCCTGAGGACCCGACCATGGCCAAGAGTGCCTTCAAGCTCAGCGACATCAATAAGCTCGACTTCAACAATACCGGCGGTTGGCCCAAGGAGGCCAAGATCGGTGCAGGTGTGCTGGTCGCCTTGCTCATCATCGTGCTTGGCTGGGTGCTGGTGATCCGCGACAAGACCATCACCCTCGAGAGCCTGGAGGCTCAGGAACAGACCCTGCGCACCACCTTCGAGAGTCGCGCCGGTCAGGCCGCGAACCTGGAACCGCTTACCAACCAGCTCGCGCAGATGGAGACCATGCTGCGGCAGATGCTCCGCCAGCTGCCCTCGCGCACCGAAATGCCCGACCTGATCGTCGACATCTCGCAGACCGCACTGGCCACCGGCATCGCCACCGAGCTGTTCCAGCCCGGCCCCGAAGTGGTCCGCGACTTCTTCGCCGAGCAGCCGATCAACCTGCAGATGAGCGGCACCTACCACCAGTTCGGCCGCTTCGTCAGCGGTGTCGCTTCGCTGCCGCGGGTGGTCATCATGACCTTCCACGACATCTCGCTGACGCCCAAGCCCGCGGTTCAGGGTCAGCCGCCGCCGCCACCCGGCACCCTGCAGCTGCGCGGCACCATCAAGACCTACCGTTACCTCGACGACGCCGAGATCGCCGCCAAGCAGGCCGCAGCCACGGCCACGCCCAGCAACGCGCCGGCGCCGGGAGCCGCCCGATGATCCTCCGCCTCCTGCCTGTCCTCGCTGCCCTGCTGCTGCTTGTCGGCTGCGGTCGCAGCACCGCCGACCTCGAAACCTGGGTCGCCGAGGTGCGCGCCCGCCCGGCACCGCCGCTCGATCCGCTGCCCGCCTTGCGCAGTTTCCCCACTTTCGAGTACCGCGCTGACACCCTGCGTGATCCGTTCTCGCCACCGCAGAACACCCGCGACGCAGCCGGGCCGCGACCAGACCCGAACCGTCGCAAGGAGGCCCTCGAGGCCTTCCCGCTGGACGCGATGCGGATGGTCGGCACGATCGGCACCGGCTCCGCCACCGTGGCTCTGGTTCTCGCCCCTGACCGGGTGACGCACCGCATCCGGGTTGGCAACTTCCTCGGCCAGAACGATGGCCGGGTGGTCCGGGTTGCCCCGGACCGGGTCGAGCTGGTGGAGCTGGTGTCGGATGGCGGCGGCGGCTGGTTCGAGCGCCAAGCCACACTCAGTCTGGAAGACATTTGATGGGAACGCGCATGATGATCACGACCAACGAAGGCGCACCGATGAACACCAGGAATCCTGCGGCCCGTGCCGCCCTCGCGGCCTGCCTGTTCTGTCTGGCGGCACTTCCGGCCCTGGCGGCCAACACCCTGCGCAGTGTGAGCCATACCGCCGGAGCGGATGGAAGGGTGGACATCACCTTCGAGTTCGCCGCCCCGGTCGGTGCGGTCAATGCCTTCACCACCGACGTGCCGCCTCGGATCGCCATCGACTTCCCCGACACCACGAGTGCGCTCGAGGAGCGACGCATCATGGTCGGCAACGGTGCTGCTTCGGCGGTGTCGGTGGTCGAGGCCGGTGGTCGAACCCGGGCGGTCGTCGATCTGGTCCGCAGCGCCGGCTACACCACCCGCAGCGACGGTAACCGGCTGGTGCTGACCCTCGAAGCCGGGGCCTCACCGATCACCGCGCTGGGGTTGGCCTCGCCCGATCCGGCCAAGCGCATCGATGGTGGCCTGCGTGTTGCCAATGTCGATTTCCGCCGCGGCGAGGACGGTTCTGGTCAGATGGTCCTGCGTTTCAACCGCGAGGGCGCCCAGGCCAACCTGCGTCGCGATGGCGACCAGCTCGTGCTCGACATCGAGAACGCGCAAATCCCGGTCGAGCAGCAAAGGCGCCTGGACGTCAGTGATTTCGCCACTCCGGTGCTGCGCCTCGATCCGGTCGCCCACAACGGCGGCACCCGCATCGTGCTTGCCACCGAGGGCTTGTTTGAAACCAGCGCCTACCAGACCGGTACCGAGTACATCCTCGCGGTCGCACCGCGCGGGGTGCCCACGGCGGTCGGCCAAGCCGGGGCGGGCGTCCAGGCGGCCCGCTTCACCGGCCGTCCGGTCACCTTCAATTTCCAGGACGTGCCGGTACGCACCATCCTGCAGTTGATCGCCGAGGAATCGAACCTCAACATCGTGGCCGCCGACACCGTGCAGGGCAACCTGACCCTGCGTCTGGTGAACGTGCCCTGGGACCAGGCCCTGGATGTGGTGCTGCGTGCCCGTTCACTCGATCAGCGCCGCGATGGCAACGTGGTCTGGGTCGCCCCGCAGACCGAGATCGCCGCTTTCGAATCCGCCCGCGAACAGGCCCGCATCGACCTCGCCAGCAAATCCGAGTTGATCAACGAACTCATCCCGATCAACTACGCCAATGCCCAAGAGATCGCCACCCTGCTGACCGAGGGCAGCAAGTCGGCACAGGGCGGTGGTGGTGGTGGCACCAATATCGAGCGTGGTTTCCTGTCGCCGCGTGGCAGCGTCAGTTTCGACACCCGCTCCAACACCCTGCTGGTGGCCGACACGGCACAGAAAGTGCAGTCGATCCGTGAACTCGTGGCCGTGCTCGACCGCCCGGTCGACCAGGTCCTGATCGAAGCCCGCATCGTCATCGCCAACGAGAGCTTCGCCCGTGATGTCGGCGCACGATTCGGCGTCAGCGGCCAGGAGAGCGATGTCATCACCTCCGGCAGCGTCGAGAGCAACCGCAATTTCCTCAACCAGGTCCGCGAGAACCAGAGGATCCAGGCACGCTTTCAGGCCGAACTGGCCGACTTCAATGCCGGCCTGACCACGGCGCGTCCGACCCCCCCGACCCTAACGGCTCCGACCTTCACTGACGTGTTGAACACCAGCTTCGCGACCGGTACGCAATCGGCGATGGCTTTCTCCATCCTTGGCAACCATCTCGACCTCGACATCGAGTTGCAGGCTCTGCAGTCCGAAGGTCGTGGCGAAGTGGTGGCCAACCCGCGTGTGATCACCGCCAACCAGCGCGAGGCGGTCATCCGTCAGGGCGACGAAGTCGGCTTTGTCACCGTGACCGGTACCGGTGCGGATGCCACCGCCACCGTGCAATTCAAGGAGGCTCTGCTCGAGCTCAGGGTGACCCCGACCATCACCCAGGACAACCGCGTCTTTCTCAATCTGGGTGTGAAAAAAGACGAGGTGGCCGGTTTCATCGATGTGCCGGGTGGCGGCAGCGTCCCGCAGATCTCGAAGCGTGAAGTGAGCACGGCGGTGCTGATCAACAACGGCCAGACCGTGGTGGTCGGTGGCATCTACGAGTTCGCGCGCCGCGAGGACCTCGCCAAGGTGCCCTTCCTCGGTGATTTGCCGGGCCTCGGCAACCTGTTCCGCAACCGTGGCCGCAGCAACGAGAAGGCCGAGCTGCTGATCTTTGTCACGCCGCGCATCCTGCAGGTCGCGGGCGCGGCGCGCTAAAAGCACTCGACGCCAGCGTCCCCTGCGATGCTACCCTCCAACCTTCGTCCATGGGGTTGGGGGGAGCATAATGCGGATGATCAACAAGCTGGTGGCTGCGGCACTCGCGGCCCTTGGAACGACGCCGGTGCTTGCGGCGGTGGCGGCGGGCGGGATCGACGCCTGGATCAACCGCCAGGTCGAACCGATCGCCACCTGGCTCGGTTCGGCGATCTTCGCCCGGGCCTGCATCGGTGAGCCGGGCTTCGCCCTCTCCGCGGCCTGTGCCGAGGGCCAGACCGGCATCCCGCTGATCGTGGTCTGGCTGATGATGGGCGGCGTGATCACCACGCTGTATTTCCGCTTCATCAATTTCCGCGGCTTCGCCCAAGGCTTCCGCCTGATGCGTGGCGATTACGCCGAGCCGAGCGGCCCCGGTGAAGTGACCCATTTCCAGGCCCTGACCTCGGCCATCTCCGGCACGGTGGGTCTGGGCAACATCGCCGGCGTGGCCGTGGCCATCACCATCGGTGGACCGGGTGCCACCTTCTGGATGATTGTCGCCGGTCTCCTCGGCATGACCACCAAGTTCGCCGAATGCACGCTGGGTGTGAAGTACCGGCGTGAGAACCCCGACGGCAGCGTTTCCGGCGGGCCGATGTACTACCTCTCGCGCGGCATCGCTGCTGAATACCCGCGCCTCGCCGGCTTTGGCAAGGGCCTGGCGGTGCTGTTCGCTGTCTGCGCCATGCTCGGTGCCATCGGCGCCGGTTCGATGTACCAGGCCAACCAGGCCTTCTCGCAGTTCCACAAGATCACCGGCGGTGAAGCCGGCCCGCTCGAGGGTATGGGCTGGGCCTTCGGCCTTGGCATCGCCGTGCTCGCCGGCCTCGTGGTGATCGGTGGCATCACCCGCATCGGCCGGGTCACCGAGAAGCTGATCCCCTCGATGATCCTGCTCTACCTCGGCGGCTGTGCCGCCGTGCTGGCCCTGCATTTCGATCAGATCCCGGCGGCAGCAGCGCTGATCGTCACCAGCGCCTTCGACAACGAAGCGGTGGCCGGCGGCATCATCGGCGCCCTGATCGTCGGCTTCCAGCGAGCGGCGTTCTCGAACGAGGCCGGCCTCGGTTCGGCGGCGATCGCCCATGCGGCGGTCAAGACCCGCCACCCGACGACCGAAGGGCTGGTTGCGCTGTGGGAACCCTTCATCGACACGGTCATCATCTGCACCGCGACCGCCTTGATGGTGGTGGTCACCGGGGCCTACCTGCAACAGGGCCTGGAAGGTGTGCAGATCACCTCGACCGCCTTCGCCACCGTTGGCGCCTGGTTCCCCTTCGTGCTGACCCTGGCGGTGTTCCTGTTCGCCTTCTCGACCATGCTGACCTGGGCCTACTACGGTGCCAAGGCGGCCACCTACCTCACCGGCGAGAACAAGGCCGTGCTCTACGGCTTCAAGCTGTTCTACCTGTCGATGGCGGTGGTGGCCTGCACCATGGACCTCTCGCAGCTGATCCATCTCTCCGATGGCCTCATCTTCCTGATGGCGATCCCCAACCTGATCGGTGTCTACCTGCTGATGCCGGTGGTGCGACGCGAGGTCGACGGTTACTTCGCCAAACTGCGCTCGGGCGAAATCCGCCCGACCCGCGTCTGAGGGCGGCGGACGATGGCTGCCGATCCCGCTGCAACGGGGCAGGGCATGGCCCTGCACACCAAGATGCTGCTGGGTTTCCTCGTGGGCGCCGTCGCCGGTGGCGTCGCCTACGAGTTCGGTCATGCGGTGGGTGCCGACGGCCTGAAACAGACCCTGCCTTGGTTGCAGGTGGTGCTGACCTGGATCACCCAGCCAATCGGCACGATCTTCTTGCACCTGCTGTTCATGCTGGTGCTGCCGCTGGTGTTCTCGGCGCTGGTGCTGGGTGTCGTCGAGATCGGCGATCCGAGGTCGCTGGGGCGCATCGGTGGCCGCACCCTGACCTTCATCCTGGTGGTCAGCGGCATCGCGGTGACGATCGGCCTCGTCGCGGTGAACGTGTTCCAGCCCGGTGCCGGCATCGACCCGGCGGTGGGGCAGGCCCTGATGGCCGAGACCGCCGATCAGGCCGCCGGCATCGTCGAGCGCGGTGAGGCTGCCTCGGCGATGCAGGTGCTGCTCTCGATCGTGCCGCGCAACCCGCTGGCGGCCGGTGTCGAGAACAACCTGATCGGTGTGATGTTCTTCGCCCTGCTGTTCGGCATCGCCGCGGCCAGCATCAAGAGCGATGGGGTGAGCACCTTCGTCGGCACCTTGCAGGGCATCTACGAGATCACCCTCAAGCTCATCAACGCGGTGATCCAGATCGCGCCTTACGCGGTCGCTGCTTTGCTCTTCACGTTGATCGCAAGCCGCGGCTTTTCGGCGCTGGTGCCGCTCGCCAAGTTCGTGGCCGTGGCGGCAGGTGCGCTGGCCGTGCACATGTTCGTGGTGTTCCCGTTGCTGCTCTGGTTCATCGGCCGGATGAACCCGCTCGAGTTCTTCCGTCGGGTGCAGCCGGCGATGTTGATGGCCTTCTCGACCTCGTCCAGTTCGGCCACGCTGCCGACCACGCTGCGGGTGGCCGAGGTGTCTTTGGGCACGCCCAAGCGCATTGGTCGTTTCGTCTGCACCCTCGGCGCCACCGCCAACATGAACGGCACTGCCCTGTTCGAAGGCGTGGTGGTGCTCTTCCTCGCCCAGTTCTTTGGTATCGAGCTGAGCCTCGGCCAGCAGGTGCTGGTGCTGTTGATGTGCATCCTGGGGGGCATCGGCGCGGCCGGCGTGCCGGGCGGTTCGCTGCCGGTGATCGCTTCCATTCTGGTGATGTTCGGCATCCCACCGGAAGGTATCGCCCTGATCCTCGGCGTCGACCGTTTCCTCGACATGTGCCGCACCACGGTGAATGTCACCGGCGACCTCGTCGCCACCGTCCTGGTTTCCCGCGGCGAGCCGCACGATTCTCCCTCCGAACCCGCCACCACCCGATGACCCGTCCGACCCCGCGCGACCTCGCCAACGCCCTCCGATTCCTCGCCATCGATGCGGTCGAGGCCGCCAAGAGCGGCCACCCCGGTATGCCGATGGGCATGGCCGACATCGCCGAGGTGCTCTGGAACGAGCACCTGCGGCACAACCCGAAGAACCCGCAGTGGCCAGACCGCGACCGTTTCGTGCTGTCGAACGGCCACGGCTCGATGCTGCTCTACGCACTGTTGCATCTGGCCGGCTACGACTTGCCGCTGGACGAACTGAAGCGCTTCCGCCAGCTGCACTCGAAGACCGCCGGCCACCCCGAGCACCACATCACCCCGGGTGTGGAAACCACCACCGGGCCACTCGGGCAGGGCATCGCCAACGCGGTGGGCATGGCGCTGGCCGAACGCCTGCTGGCGCAGCGCTTCAATCGCGACGGTCACACCGTGGTCAACCACCACACGTACTGCTTCATGGGCGACGGCTGCCTGATGGAGGGCATCTCGCACGAGGTCTGTTCGCTGGCCGGCACCTGGGGCTTGGGCAAGCTGATCGCCTTCTGGGACGACAACGGCATCTCGATCGACGGCGAGGTGCAGGGCTGGTTCACCGACGACACCGTCCGACGCTTCGAGGCTTACGGCTGGCAGGTCATCCGCAATGTCGATGGCCATGACCCGGTCGAGATCCGGCAGGCCATCGCCACGGCCAAGGCGGAAAACGAACGCCCCACGCTGATCTGCTGCCGCACCCACATCGGCTTCGGCTCGCCGAACAAGCAGGGCAAGGAGAGCAGCCACGGCGCACCGCTCGGTAAAGACGAGGTGGCCCTGACCCGCACGGCCCTGAAGTGGCCGCATGCGGCTTTCGAGATTCCCGCCGATATCCGCGATGCCTGGAACGCCCAGGCCCGCGGCGCGGAACAGGAAGCGGACTGGAACGCCCGCTTCGCCGCGTACAAGGCCGCCCATCCGGAACTCGCCGCCGAGTTCGAGCGTCGCATGGCCGGCGAGCTGCCGGCCGACTTCGCCGAGGCCGCGCATGCGTTGGTGGCGAAACTGCAGGCCGAAGGCCCGGTCATCGCTTCACGCAAGGCCTCGCAGATGGCGATCGAGGCCTTCGCGCCGCGCCTGCCGGAGCTGGTGGGCGGCTCGGCCGACCTCGCGCACTCCAATCTCACCACGTGGAAGGGCCAGAAGGCCGTCACCACGGCGGACGCCGATGCCCGCTACGTGCACTACGGCGTGCGCGAGTTCGGCATGACGGCGATCAGCACAGGCCTCGCTCTGCACGGCGGTTTCATACCGTTTGATGCGACCTTCCTCGTGTTCTCGGATTACGCCCGCAACGCCGTGCGCATGAGTGCGCTGTTGCCGGTCCGTTCGATCCATGTCTACACCCACGATTCGATCGGCTTGGGCGAAGACGGCCCGACCCACCAGCCGATCGAGCACCTCGCCTCGCTGCGTCTGATCCCGAACCACGATGTCTGGCGTCCGGGCGACGCGGTGGAGTCGGCCGTGGCCTGGGCCTGTGCGCTGCAGCGTGTCGATGGCCCGTCGAGCCTGGTGTTCTCGCGGCAGAACCTCGCCCACCAGCAGCGCAGCGCGGAGCAGGTGGCCGACATCGCCCGCGGCGGCTACGTGCTCAGCGATCCGCCTTCCGCGAAGTTCGACGTGATCCTGGTCGGCACCGGCTCGGAACTCGAACTTGTGCGGCTGGCCGCGGTCAAGCTGGCCGAGCACGGCATCGCCGCCCGCGTCGTCTCGATGCCCTGCTTCGAGGCCTTCAAGCGCCAGCCGCTCGAATACCGCGAGGGCGTGCTGCCGTCCTGGTGCCGCAAGCGCGTGGTCGTCGAGGCCGGCAGCACCGAGCACTGGCGGTGCATCGCCGGGCTGGACGGTGCCGTCATCGGCATCGACCGCTTCGGCGAATCGGCACCTGGCGATGTGCTCATGCGGCACTTCGGCTTCACCGTCGAGCATGTCGTGGTGGCGACCCAAGCCCTCGGCTGATCGCAACACGCCGGTTTTCGGCCCCACAACGCTTTCCCCCGGCCGGGCGCCGGGGGGAAAGCGTGACGCCCTCGGGTGCCCGAGGTGCGATGGGGGGGCTTGACATCATCGTTTACAGGCGTAATCTCAAGATTCGATTACGGGTGTAAACGAATGAACATCAGCGATGCGGAATCCACCGTCATGGCCGTCCTCTGGCAGCGCCAGCCGCTGTCTTCAGAAGAGGTGGTGGCAGCCTTGGCCGGTGAGCAGGACTGGCATGAGACCACCATCAAGACCCTGCTGAACCGGTTGCTGAAGAAAGGCGCGATCACCGCCGAGCGCGATGGCCGGCGCTACCTGTACTCCCCGGTGCTGAGCCGCGAGGCCTGGCTGACGCAGGCCAGTCGCGGTTTTCTCGATCGCCTGTTCGACGGCCGTGTTGCGCCACTGGTGGCGCACTTCAGCGAGCAGAAAGCGCTCAGTCGCAAGGACATCGCCGAACTGCGAGCCCTCATGGAGAAGCTCGATGGAAAGCCCTGACCTGCTCGCCCTGCTGTTCAGGATCACGCTGGCCGCGACTGTCGCCATCCTCGTCGTCTTGGCGCTACGCCACCCGTTGCGTGCCGCATTCGGAGCGAACGTCGCTTACGCGATGTGGACGCTTCTGCCGGCCATGATGCTGGCCGCCGCCTTCAGTCGTGAGTTGCCCGAGGGCACGGCTCCGCCTGCGATGGTGCTGCTCGCACCCATTCCCGAGTCGGGGCTCACGCCGGTGTCCGCGGCGGGCGGTCCCGATGCGATCACCGCCGTACTCGCCATCTGGGCGGCCGGCTTCCTGCTGTGGCTGTCGATCCGGCTGTTGGCACAGTGGCGCTGGCGCCGTCGGATCGGCCCGCTTCGACGTGTCGGCAAGGGCATGGCGGTGGCCGCCGCGGAGGCCTCCCTGCCCGCAGCCACCGGCTGGCCGCGAGCCACGGTCGTGCTGCCGAGCGATTTCGAAATCCGCTTTCCGGAAACCGAGCGCGCACTCGTGCTCGCCCACGAGCACCGCCACATCGAGCGTGGCGACCTGCATGCGCAGGTGCTGGCGGAACTGATCCGTGCGCTGTTGTGGTTCCACCCGCTGGTGCACTGGGCCGCACGGCGCTTCCGCCACGACCAGGAGCTGGCCTGCGACGCCGACATCATCGCCCGCCATCCACGCGAATCCGCAAGCTACGCCCGGGCCCTTGCCCGTGCCGCCGGCGTCCGTCCTCCCCCGATCGCAACGACCTGGGGCTTCTCCCATCCGCTCAAGGAGCGCATCGCCATGCTGACCTCATCCCCTCGATCCACAGCCCGGCAACGCCTTGGCCGGACCTCGGTCATCCTGTTGCTCGCATTCGCCTCGGGTCTCGCCTGGGCCTCGCTCGCCCGCACACCGGGCGCACCGCCGGACAACATGCTGCGCCAGATATGGACGCTCACCATCGGTGGTGGCGGGAAGCTCGCGCCCCTTCTCCTCGTCAACGCGCCCGGGGTGCCGGCGGAGATCCGCTTCGAGCACGAGGGCGAAGCGTGGACGTTGCGCTCGGCGGCCACGGCGCTTGCCGACGGGACCTTCGAGATCGATGCGCAGGTGCTGCGCGAGGGTGTCTTGATGAGTTCACCCCGGATGACCATCGGTGAAAGCGGTGGCTCGATCGCGATCAACCAGGATGTCAGCGTGGATGTCGGCAGTGGCGCTCTGGACGTGCCCAAGGCCTTCATGGCCAGCGTCCGGGTCGAGGCTGGCGAGGGCACGGCCCTCGCAGCGGTCGTGCCGCGTTATCCGGACGGATTGGCCAAGGCCGGGGTGGAAGGTCGCGTTCTGCTGCGGGTTTCGGTCGATGCCTCCGGCCAAGCGACCGAGGTGCGCATCGAGACATCCTCCGGCAATGCCGCGCTGGATGAGTCCGCCCGATCGACGGCGTACCGCTGGCGCTTCATCCCCGCGATCAAGGACGGCGCACCGATCGCGGGCGAGGTGCTCGTCCCGGTCGAATTCCGTGCCGAGGACAAAGCGCCGCTTGGAAGCCCCTGAGGCCTGCGGCGGCGGGCTCGGAGGGCAGTTTACCCGGTCCCACAACGCAACACCCCCGGCCGAGCGCCCGGCCGGGGGTGTTCTGGTGTCTGGATCAGAAGCGGGTGCCGACCATCACGCTGAACACCAGCGGATCGACCTTGACCGTGCCGATGTCGGCACCGTTGAGGGTGGCGTCCAGCTCGATATCGATCCAGCGGACGTCGGCGACCACGTCCCAGTTGCCGGTCCGGAACAGCACGCCGGCCTGGGTGGCCAGACCCCAGCTGTTGTCGAGGTCGACGCGGGTGCCGGCCACCGGGCCGCGCTCCTCGATGTCGAAGGCGATGGTGTGGTTCAGACCCGCACCGACAAAGGGACGGAAGGCGGCATCGGCCGCGCCGAAGTAGTACTGCAGGCTGAGGGTGGGCGGCAGGTGCTTGAGATCGACCGCCTCGGCGCCGTTGAGGCTGGCCGTGTGCTTGAAGGGCGTGGCGGCCAGCAGCTCGATCGCCCAGTGGTCGTCGAGGTGGCGGCCGATGGTCAGGCCGATCTGGGTGTTGCTGTCGACCGTGGTGCGCAGCGTGCCGGCCAGCGTGCCGTTGTCGGAATCCGGGTTGACGTTGGTGGCGCCGACGCGGAAGAACCAGTCGTCGGAGGCCTGCACCGAGGTCGCGGCGAGCGCGAGGGCCGTGGCAAGGGCAGTACGGGTCAGCAGGGACATGGTGTTCTCCTTGTTGATGCGGAGCTGAACGCTCCGCGTTGAAAGCACTATAAGAACCACCTGTGATACCGCCGTTGACGTCGGTCAACGGGGTTTTTGACGCCGATCAAGGCCGCATCAAGGCCCGCCAGTGAGTCGCTCGTGCAGCTAAACTGTGGACTTCCCGTTCCACGCCCACAGGAGCCCCCATGGCCATCAAGGTCGGCATCAACGGCTACGGCCGTATTGGTCGCAACATCCTCCGCGCGCTCTACGAGGCCCAGCGCCATGGCGAGATCCAGATCGTCGCCATCAACGACCTCGGCGATGCCGAGACCAACGCCCACCTCACCCAGTACGACACCGCCCACGGCCGGTTTCCGGGCGAGGTGTCGGTGGATGGCGGCGATCTGATTGTCAACGGCGACCGCATCAAGGTTTTCGCCGAGCGTGATCCGGCCAAGCTGCCCTGGGGTGCCCACGGTGTCGATGTGGTGCTCGAATGTACCGGCATCTTCAACAGCAAGGCCAAGGCCGGCGCGCACCTTGTTGGCGGCGCGAAGAAGGTGGTGCTTTCGGCCCCGGGCGGCAGCGATGTCGATGCCACTGTCGTCTACGGCGTCAACCACGGCGTGCTGAAGGCCTCCGACACGGTCATCTCGAACGCCAGCTGCACCACCAACTGCCTGGCACCGCTCGCCAAGGTGCTGCACGAGAAGGTGGGCATCGTCCACGGCCTGATGACGACCATCCACGCCTACACCAACGACCAGGTGCTGACGGATGTGTACCACTCCGACCTGCGCCGCGCGCGCTCAGCGACCATGAGCCAGATCCCGACCAAGACCGGCGCCGCCGCCGCGGTGGGTCTGGTGCTGCCGGAGCTCAACGGCCGGCTCGACGGTTTCGCCATGCGCGTGCCGACGATCAATGTCTCGGTGGTTGATCTGACGTTTGTCGCTGCTCGCGCCACCAGCAAGGACGAGATCGACGCCGCCGTGCGCGAGGCCGCGAACGGTGCGCTGAAGGGGATTCTCGGCATCAACACCAAGCCGCTCGTTTCGGTCGATTTCAACCACGACCCGCGCAGCTCGATCTACGACGCTACCCAGACCCGCGTCATGGGCGGCACGCTGGTGAAGGTGCTCGCTTGGTACGACAACGAGTGGGGTTTCAGCAACCGCATGCTCGACACCACGCTGGCCCTGATGGCGGCGAAGTAAGTCGTTCGTGCTTGCCCGCATCGGCGGCCGCGAGCGCGGACCGCCGGTGGCGAGGCTGCAAAGGGGGGCTCACTGGGAGCCCCTTTTTTCTTGGCGCTTACTTCTTCTTCGGCTTCGGCTTGGCCGCGGTCTTGCCGATGCCGGCCGCCTCTTTGAGCGCTTCGGCGCGGTCGGTCTTCTCCCACGAGAACGCGGTGGCGGTCTTCTTCTTGCCGTCCGCACCGGTGTAGCTGACTTCCTTCGGTTTGCGGCCGAAGTGGCCGTAGCTGGCGGTGGCCTGGTAGATCGGGTGCTCGAGGTCCAGCATCCTGGTGATGCCGTACGGGCGCAGGTCGAAGTTGGTGCGGATCAGCTTCTCGATCACCGAATCCTCGACCACGCCGGTGCCGAAGGTGGTCACCGAGATGCTGGTCGGCTCGGCCACGCCGATGGCATAGCTCACCTGCACCTCGCACTTGCGGGCCAAGCCGGCGGCGACGATGTTCTTGGCAACGTAGCGCGCGGCGTAGGCGGCCGAGCGGTCGACCTTCGACGGATCCTTGCCCGAGAAGGCGCCGCCGCCGTGGCGGGCCATGCCGCCGTAGGAGTCGACGATGATCTTGCGCCCGGTCAGGCCGCAGTCGCCCACCGGCCCGCCGATCACGAACTTGCCGGTCGGGTTGATGTGCATCTTCGACTTCGGCAGCTTGGCCAGCCATTCCTTCGGCAGCACCGGCTTGAAGATGTGCTCGATGACGCCTTCGATGATGTCCTTCTGCTTGACGCCCTCGTCGTGCTGCGTCGACAGCACCACGGCGTCGAGGCCGAGGATGCTGTTGCCGTCGTAGCGCAGGGTGACCTGCGACTTCGCGTCCGGGCGCAGCCAGGCCAACTTGCCGTTCTTGCGGATCTTGGCCTGCTGCTCGACCAGGCGGTGCGCGTAGTAGATCGGTGCCGGCATGAACTCCGGGGCTTCGTCGCAGGCGTAGCCGAACATCAGGCCCTGGTCGCCAGCACCCTGTTCTTCCGGCTTCTTGCGGTCGACGCCCTGGTTGATGTCGGGCGACTGCTTGCCCAGCATGTTGATGATGGCGCAGGTGTGGCCGTCGAAGCCGACCTGCGAATTGTTGTAGCCGATGCCGTTGATGACCTCGCGCGCAAGCGCCTCGATGTCGACCCATGCGGAGGTGGTGACTTCGCCGGCGACGATGGCCGCACCGGTCTTCACCATCGTTTCGCAAGCGACGCGGGCGCGCGGGTCCTGCGCGATGATCGCGTCGAGCACGGCATCGGAAATCTGGTCGGCGATCTTGTCGGGATGGCCTTCCGAGACCGATTCCGAGGTGAAGAGGTAGCTGCTCATGGGTCTTATATCCCTTGATTCGGATGGAAAGATGGCAGCAGATCATACACGCCCGTTGGTGCCTTCGCACCCCCGCCGTTCAGGCGCTGGATTGACGTGTGTCACAATGGTTCAATCCATCATACGCAATGATGAATCGCCTGCTACAGGGTGTGCATATTCTCGGGAGGCCGCGTGATCGATCTCGAACGCCGTCTGTCTGATCGTTTCCCCGAGTGGTTCGAGGGCGCACGCGCCCCTTGGGGTCGCCGCCTCGCGCGCGCTCTGGCTTGGCTCGGGCATCTCGATGCGATCAATGCCTGGCTGGCCGCCAACGCCCACCGCACCGGCTTCGACTTCATCGAACACGGGCTCGATTTTCTGGGCGTGCGCTACACGGTCGACCCGGTCGAGCGCGCCCGCATTCCGGCCCAGGGTCGGCTGCTGATCGTCGCCAACCACCCGCTCGGCGCCCTGGACTCGCTCGCCCTGCTGCATCTGGTCGGTTCGGTGCGCCGCGATGTGCGCATCCTGGCCAACGATTTCCTGCTCGAATTCAAGGGCCTGCGCAGCCTGTTCCTGCCCTTGCGGGTCTTCGGCGGGCGGCCCAGTCCTGATAGCCTGAAAGCCGTCACCGAGGCTTTGGAGGCCGAGCAGGTGGTGATCCTGTTCCCGGCCGGCGCGGTGGCGCGGCTGGGCTGGCGCGGCATTCGGGATGGTCGTTGGCGGCCGGGCTTCGTCCGCTTCGCCCGTGACAGCGCGGCACCGGTGTTGCCGGTGCGCATCGAGGCCCGCAATTCGGCCCTGTTCTACGCGCTGGCCAGCCTGTTCCGGCCGCTCGGCACCGCCCTGTTGCCGAGAGAGCTGTTCAAGGCGCGCGGCATGCGCATCGAATTGCGGATCGGCCTGCCGCGGCAACTGCCGCCGGCGGAGGGCGAGGACAGCCTGGCGGTGCTGGCGGCGGTGCGTCGGGATCTGGAGGCGATCGGCACGCCGGCCGAGCAGGCCCCGCCCGATCCGGCGCCACTGGCTCACCCGGTCGATCGCGCCGCCCTGCGCGCCGAGGTGATGGCCTTGCGCGAACTCGGCCACACGCCGGATGGCAAGCAGATCCGGGTCGGACGGCTCAGCTCCGACAGCCTGCTGCTGCGCGAACTGGGCCGCCTGCGCGAGCTCAGCTTCCGCAGTGTCGGTGGTGGTACCCGCCGCGCCATCGACGTCGATGCCTACGACACCTGGTACGAGCACATCGTGCTCTGGGATGCCGAGGCCTGGGCGGTCGCCGGGGCTTACCGCGTCTGCCGTGGCACCGAGGTGATGGAGGCACGCGGGCTCTCCGGCCTCTACACCGCCAGCCTGTTCGATTACGGCGCACCGATGCTCGTGCATCTCGCCCAGGGCATGGAACTGGGCCGCAGCTTCGTGACCCCCGAGTACTGGGGCACGCGCAGCCTCGACTACCTCTGGCTCGGTATCGGGGCCTACCTGCGGGCGCATCCCGAGTTGCGTTACCTGTTCGGGCCGGTCTCGATCAGTGGTTCCTTGCCGACCGAGGCGCGCGAACATCTGGTGGCCTACTACAGTCAGCATTTCGGCCTGCCCACGGCGCTCGATGCCGGCGATGCGGTCCGGGCTGCTGCGACCGCCAGTGCCGATGCCGATGCCAGTGCTATCGCCACCGCGGCCGCGGCCGGCGAAGGTGTGTTGCCTTTCGTGCGGGCGCGCCGGCCCTTCCGCTTCCATGCCGAAGCCCCCTGCTACCGCGGCCTCGATGCCGAGCAGAGCTTCAAGATGCTGAAGAAAAGTCTCGATGCCCTGGGTGCCAAGGTGCCGGTGCTCTACAAGCAGTACACCGAACTCTGCGAACCGGGCGGTGCGCGCTTCCTCGCCTTCGGTGTTGACCCGAGCTTTTCCAACAGCGTGGTCGGCATGATCGAGCTGGACCTGCACTGCATCAAGCCGAAGAAGCTGCAGCGCTACATCGCCGGTGCCGACGGCGGGCTCTGGCCGCCACAGGACCCGACGAAGGCGCCACCCAAGGACGGCTCGCAGCAGGTCGCCTGAGCCGCGCTGTTTTTTTGCAGGCCGCGTCGCAACGCGGTGGTCATCGCGGCATCACGGTGGCGTCGTGATCGGTCCGCAGGATGCGAGAAACCCCAGCGGACTCGCGCGTGATCCAGGCCAAGCATCGTCATCCTGATCGCCTCCCGCTCTGGATCGTCGGGGCCAAAGCGCCGCTGCAACGCGGCATGGACAAGGCCCGACGGGGTATCAATCGGCTCGGTGAGTTCAATGCCCGACTCAGTGCCCATGCCCAGCACAGCAGCGCCGTGCTGATGGATGGCGTACGGGGTTACTTGGCTTCGGCGCCGGCTCTGGCTCCGATCCGGCAAGCTCTGGAGGCGATCGGCAGTCGCCGCGAGAGCGCTCCACCGGCGCAGGCCAAGCTGGTGGCCGCGGTGCCCAGGGTTGCACTCGAGCGCGAGGTGGCGGCCCTGCGCGAACTTGGAAACACGCCCGATGGCTTGCAGATCCGGGTGGGTGGACTGGGCCGGTACAGCCTGCTGCTGCGCGAGATCGGCCGCCTGCGCGAAGCCAGCTTCCGCGCGGTCGGCGAAGGCACCGGTCGCGCTCTCGACATCGACCGCTACGACGCTTGGTACGAGCACATCGTGCTCTGGGACGCCAAGGCCCGGGCGGTGGTGGGTGCCTATCGCGTCTGCCGGGGAGCGCGGGTGCTGGCCACGCGTGGGCTTACCGGCCTCTACACCGCCAGCCTGTTCGAATTCGACGGCCCGGCCCGCGAGCGCATCAATCAAGGCATGGAACTGGGCCGCAGCTTCGTTGCCCCCGAGTACTGGGGCACGCGCAGCCTCGACTACCTCTGGCTCGGTATCGGCGCCTACCTGCGCGCCCACCCGGAGGTGCGCTACCTGTTGGGTCCGGTCTCGATCAGTGCCGCTTTGCCGATCAGCGCCCGTGAGCATCTGGTGGCCTTTTACGGCCAGCATTTCGGCCCGCCCGAGGTGTTGGCGGAGGATCGGCAGAAACCCGGCGTCCGTGCCCGTCGGCCGTTTCGCTTCCTCGCCCAAGCCCCCTGCTATCGCGGCCTCGACACCGAACAGAGCTTCAAGTTGCTGCGTGCCAATCTGGATGGGCTGGGCGTCAGGGTGCCGGTGCTCTACAAGCAGTACACCGAGCTCTGCGAGCCGGGCGGTGCGCGCTTTCTGGCCTTTGGCGTGGACCCGGATTTCACCAACTGCGTCGATGGCCTGATCGAAATCGACCTGCACCGCATGCAGGCGAGGAAGGCACGTCGCTATCTCGGTGACGCCGCCATCAGTTTGTCCACGCCGCCCGAGGCCGCCGCATGAGCCCATCCCCGAAGCACTCGCCCTCCGTCCGCCGGCGTGCGGCCTTCGTCTCCGATGTCCATCTTGGCGCGGCGCATTGCCACGCTGAAGAACTGGCCCGCTTTCTCGCTGGCTTGCAGGTCGAACGCCTCTACCTCGTCGGCGACATCGTCGATCTCTGGTGGCTCTCGGCCAAGCGCGCGGTCTGGGGAACGGCGCAGAACCATGTGGTCGAGGCCCTGCACCGGCTGCGCAGTCAGGGCACCGAGCTGGTGTACGTGCCGGGCAACCACGATCGGCCGATCCGCCATGTCTGCGGCCTGCTGCTGCCACGCATGAGCGTGCGTCGGCGCATCATCCATACCACCGCCGACGGCCGTCGCTTGCTGGTGGTGCATGGCGACGATTACGACAGCCTCACCCAGTTCGGCGGTTTCGAGGAGCGCTTCGGCGACTGGCTCTACGAGCGCATCCTCACCGGCAACCGCATCGCCAACGCCCTGCGCCGACGCTTCGGCCTGCGTTACTGGTCGCTTGCCGATTTTCTCAAGCGCCAGAGCGGTGCGGCCGAACGCTACATCCAGCGTTTCATCGAAGCCGGCCTGGATGATGTGCGCCGCCGCGGTCTCGATGGCATCGTCTGCGGCCACATCCACCGACCGGCGCTGATCGAGCGCAACGGTCTGATCTACGCCAACGACGGTGATTGGGTGGAGAGCTTGACCGCCTTGGTTGAAGAGGCCGACGGCACCCTGCGCCTGCTCGATCACCACGGGACGGTGCTGGCTGAGCTGGCACCGCGGACGACCGCGATGGTGATACAGCCAAGTATCGAGTCCCCCGTCCTGCCCATCGCCGCCTGAAGCTGGCGGCTCTTGCCGGCATCCTTTTGGCTGTTGCATCGGAAAACCGGCTTGCGGTTCTCGGCGGCATGGCGGTGGTGCTATTTCTGATGGGTGCTGTCGCAATCGCCGTGGCCCCCCGATCGAGCACACCGCACGCGTTCCAGCAGCGATCAGCCCCTGAGTTCCGGTCGGTGAGTGATCACTCCGGTGTGGTGCATCGCAGCGGTCGCTCTGCAAGCAGGAACGCTGCGCACAAGGCAGTGTGCGCCATCCTCCGACCCGTGTTCAGCGCAGCGTCGGCAGCCCGGCACCCACCGGCAGCCCGGGTGGACGCTGTGCGCCACCCGCCGGCGGAGGATCGGCGGCATCGCCGCGAGTGCCAGTGTCGGGGGGCGGTGCGGCCTCAGTTTCGGCTTCGGCTTCGACCTCGGTCTGCATGCTGGCGGCGGCCTCTTCAGCGGCCTTGTTCATGACGATGATGCTGATACGGCGGTTGATCGGATGAGTGGGATCGGCGGGGTCAAACAGCACGGTCGAGGCCAGACCGACCACGCGGGCGATCCGGTCGGCACCGAGCCCACCGCCGATGAGTGCGCGCCGGGCGGCGTTGGCGCGATCGGCCGACAGTTCCCAATTGGTGTAGCCGGTGTCGTCGCCGGCGAAAGGCGTCACATCGGTATGGCCGCTGATGCTGATGCGGTTCGGCACGCTCTGCAGGTAGGGCGCCAGTTCGTTGAGGATGCTGATCGTGTAGCTCTGCAGGCGATGGCTGCCAATGTCAAACATCGGCCGGTTGCGCTGATCAACGATCTGGATGCGCAGGCCCTCGGGGGTGATGTCGAGCAGCAGCTGATCCTTGAAGGCCTGCAGCGCCGGCGAGGTTTCGATCGCCTGCTGGAGCTCCTCCTTGAGTTGCTCCAGCCGGCGTTTTTCGATCTCGCGGGCCTCGGCTTCGATCTGCGCCTCGGTCATTGGTGCCGCACCCTCGACCGCGCCGTCGGTGGTGGCCGGATCGGGCGGCGTCACCGCGTCGAAGATCCGCACCGGTGCATCACCGGCGCCCCCGGGGCCCATCGCGCCGGGCGCCATCACGACCGAGCGGCCCTCGACGATCGAGGGGTTGCGGAAGTATTCGGAAATGCCGCCGAGCTGCTCTTCCGTCATGGTGGCGACCAGCCAGAGCAGCAGGAAGAAGGCCATCATCGCAGTGGCGAAATCGGCGAAGGCCACTTTCCACGAGCCGCCGTGGTGACCGGCCGCGTAGACCTTCTTCTTGACGATGATGATCGGCCGTTCGTCCTTCCCCGCCATGGGCGTACTCCTTGAGGGCCTGGTGGCTTACTTGGCGGCCTTCAGCTCGCCTTCGAGATCGGCGAAGCTGGGACGGAGGTTGGAGAACAGCTGCTTGCGGGCGAACTCGATCGCCACCGGCGGCGGGTAGCCGCGCACCGAGGCCAGCAGGGCGATCTTGACCAGTTCAAAAGGCTTGCTGTCGGCTTCGGCGCGCGTCCCCATGGCGGTGGCCACCGGTCCGACAAAGCCATAGCCCAGCAGGATGCCGAGGAAGGTGCCGACCAGTGCTGCGGCCACCATCGAGCCGATCACTTCCGGCGGTGCGCGGCCGACGTAGCTCATCACTTTCACGATGCCGAGCACCGCGGCCACGATACCGAAGGCCGGCAGGCCGTCAGCCACCACCTGCACCGAGTGCGAGGCGGCGTGGGTTTCCTTGTGGTGGGTTTCCAGTTCGGCTTCGAGCACCGCTTCCAGCTCGTGCGGGTTCATGTTGCCACCCACCATCAGGCGCAGGCAGTCGGTGATGAAATCGAGCAGGTGGTGGTCGGCCAGCACCTTCGGGTACTTCTGGAAGAGGGCGCTGGACTCGGGTTTTCGACATGGGCCTCGATCGCCATCAGACCCTCTTTGCGGATCTTCATCAGGATCTCGTAGAGCAGCTTGAGCAGCTCGACGTAATCGGTCTTGCCGTACTTCGGGCCCTTGAACAGGCCGAGCACGCCGCCGATGGTCTCCTTGATGACCTTCGGGCCATTGGCGGTGATGAAACCACCGAGTGCAGCCCCGCAGATGATCAGCATCTCGATCGGGGCCGCCCGGGCGACCACCATGATGTTGCCGCCGGCCAGCATGAAACCGCCGAACACGCAGGCGAGCACGACGACGAAACCGATGATCACGAACACAGCGACGATCCTTCTGGGCTGTTGGGGTTTTCCCTGCTAGCCCAGCGGCCATGAAGCCGCCGGGAACCGTTGCCCGAAACGGGCTTCGGTTTCGGCCCGCCGCGGTACGGCGAGTGCCGCCCCGGTGCGCTCGGTGGACAGGCTGGCCACCGCCACCGCCCAGGGCAACACGCTCGTGAGAGGGTGGTCGGGGGCACTGGCCCAGGCTGCCGCCAGCGCACCGTTGAAGGCATCGCCGGCGCCGGTGGTGTCGATCACCGTCACCTCGGGCACGGGCAGCCGGCAGGGCTGCTGAAGGCGCTTGGGCGCGTGCGCAGCGGCCCGGCCGCCAGCGGCCGCGAACACCCCGGCCGCGCCCAGAGTCAGCACCAGGGTGGAGCAGGGCAGGCGGGCGCAGAGCGCGGCGAGGCTTTCATCGTCGAGCGAGGCCAAGGCCGCGGCATCGACACGGACGCCCGCAAAACGCCCGAGCAATTGGGCGAATTCGGTTTCGTTCGGCGTCAGCAGGTCGGCGAGGTCGAGCAGCCCGGCATCCAGTTCCGGGTGGACCGGGGCCGGGTTGAGCAGGGTGATCGCGCCGGCGGCCCGTCCCAGTGCGAAGGCCCGGGCCACGGCCGCCGGTGGCGACTCCAGCGGTGCCAGCACCACACGGGCTTTGGTCAACAACTCGGCCTGGGCCTCGACATGGGCGGCGGACAGCCGGTCGTTGGCGCCGAGTGCGACCGCGATGCTGTTGCGGCCGGCCGCATCGACCAGGATGGCGGCGCTGCCGGTGGCGGCCTCGGGCACCGTTTCCAGCCGGGCTTCGATGCCTTCAGCCGCGGCCAGAGCGCGCAGGTCGGCGGCGAAGGCATCGGCCCCGCAGGCGCCGATGAAGGCCGTGGCCACCCCTTGGCGGGCGGCCGCCACTGCCTGGTTCATGCCCTTGCCGCCGGGGCCCTGACGAAAGCCCAAGGCACGCCGGGTTTCGCCCGGAGCGGGCAGGGCATCGAGTTCCCAGATCAGATCGTGGTTGTAGCTGCCGATGACGAGGACGCGGTCGTCCATCGCGAACCTCAGGACCAGTTGATCATCACGCCGGCGATGGTCGCCGTCATCAGCGTCGCGATCGAGCCGCCCAGCACCGCGCGCAGGCCGAAACGGGCGATGTCGGTGCGGCGCTCCGGGGCCATCGAGCCGATGCCGCCGATCTGGATGGCGATCGAGGCGAAGTTGGCGAAGCCGCACAGCGCGTAGGTCAGGATCACCCGCGTTTCGTGGCTGATGGCACCGGGGTCGCTGCCGACCGGCACTTCGGCGAGCAGCATGAAGGCGATGAACTCGTTGAGCACGATCTTCTGGCCGATCAGTCCGCCAGCGATCAGGGCATCGTCCCAGGGGATGCCGATCACCCAGGTGATCGGTGCCAGCACGAGGCCGAGGATCGCACCCAGATGGACCTGGGTGCAGCCGTTCGCGGCGATCGCTGCGAAGGCGGCGTCGCTGGTGCAGCGCGGATCGTTGCCGGCGTTGAGCCAGCCGGTCAGGCCGGTGTGGTAGGCCGCGCCACCGATCAGGGCATTGATGAGAGCGATCAGCGCGACAAAGGCCAGCAGCATGGCGGCGATGTTGATGGCCAGCTTGACGCCATCGCCGGCACCGGCGGCGGCGGCGTCGATGACGTTGACCGAGGTTTTCTCGACCTCGATGCGGACATTGCCGCGGGTCAGCGGCTCGCCGCGCTCGGGGCAGAGGATCTTGGCGATCACGAAGGTGGCCGGTGCGGCCATCACGCTGGCGGCGAGGAAGTGCTTGGCGTAGTAGGTCTGCAGCGCCGGGTCGCTGCCGCCCATCATCATCACGTAGGTGGCCATCACGCCGCCGGCGATGGTGGCCATGCCGCCGATCATCATGGTCAGCAGCTCGGAGTCGGTCATCTTGGCGATGTAGGGCCGCACCATCAGCGGTGCTTCCGTTTGACCGATGAAGACGCTGGCGCAGACCGAGGTGGTCTCGGCACCGGAGACCTTCATCACCTTGGTGATCGCCCAGGCCATGCCCTTGACCACCACCTGCATCACGCCGAAGTGGTAGAGCACGGCGGTGAGCGCGGCGAAGAAGATCACCGTCGGCAGCACCTGGAACACGAAGATGAAGCCGAGAGCCTCGGAGGTGGCGAGGTCGCCGAACACCATCCGTGCCCCTTCGGTGGTGAACGAGGACAGGGTGACGAAACCGCGGGCCAGGGTGTCGAACACCGCCGCGCCGAAAGGCGTGAGCAGCACGAAGATGGCGAACAGGATCTGGATCAGCACGCCGGTACCGACCAGTCGCCAGTCCACCTCGCGCTTGGCCATGGAGAAGAGCCAAGTCAGGCCGATCAGGACGGACAGGCCAAAAAGGCCGAAGAGGATCTCGGACATGGGCAGGGTCGGGACGGAAGTCCGGGCAGGGTAGGGGCTGGGCCGGGGCGGGGCAACCGGCAGGTGCTGTTGATCGATGCTTGACGGCTGCCGCAGGTCGTGCTGACCGTCTGGATCAGCCGGGCAAGCCGGTGAACGCCACCCAGATCGCCAAGACCAGGAACAGGCCAGCCGCCACCCAGCGTGCGGTGCTCAGGGGCAGGCGATCGGCGTAACGGTGGCCGAGCACCACCACCGGCCCGTTGGCCAGCAGCATGCCGAGGGTGGAGCCCAGCACCACCTGCCAAAGCGGCGAGTACTGCGCCGCCAGCACCACGGTGGCGACCTGCGTTTTGTCGCCGATCTCGACCAGGAAAAAGGCGAGGCAGGTGGCGAGAAAGGCCCCCAGGCGCGTGGGCTTGGGCGCTTTACCGGCATCGAGCCGGTCTGGCACCAGGGTCCAGGCCGCCACCGCCACCAGGCTGGCGACCACGACCCAGCGCAGAGCGTCTGGCGACAGCAGCGAAGCCAGCCAGGCCCCGGCCCAACCGGCCAGGCCATGGTTGGCGAGGGTGGCCACGGCGATGCCGGCCACGATCGCCCAAGGCTGGCGGTAGCGGGCCGCCAGCAGCAGGGCGAGCAGCATGGTCTTGTCGCCGATTTCAGCGAGGGCGACCACGGCGGTGGAAATGAGCAGGGCATCCATCGGGCGCGCACCCTATCACGGTGGCTTCGCTAGACTCCGGCGCCACACCGCCACAGGAAACCTTCCGATGCTCCATCGTCCACTGGGCCGTTGCGGCCTGCAGGTTCCGGTCCTGGGTCTGGCCGCCGGGCCGGATTTCGGCCAGGCACTTGGCCGGAGCGGCGCTCGCCGTCGGGTCGGGCAGGCTTTCGATGCCGGCATTCGACTCTTCGATAGTGCGGGCAGCGCCGCCGGTGGCGAGGCCGAGCGCCTGCTGGGCGATGTGCTGGCCGATCTGCGCCTGCCCCGCGAGAGCATCCTGCTCTGCAGCCGCGCCGGCATCGGCGCGGCGTCTGCCACACCGCTACAACGCGGTCTCTCGCGCAAGCCCTTGCGTGATGCCTGCGATGCGGCGCTGCGACGCCTGCGGGTCGATTACCTGGACCTGTTCCTGTGCGAGCAGGCCGACCCCGACACGCCGATCGAAGAAACCGCCGCGGCGATGGATCAACTGGTCGGTGCCGGCAAGGTGCTGCACTGGGGGGTCGGGGCATGGCCGGCGGCGGCACTCGCCGAGCTTGCCCGGGTGGCCGCAGTGCCGGGTCGTGCCGCGGCCAGTTTCGTGCAGGCCGAGCGCCTGCCGGAGGCTGGGTCGGCGAGCTCAGGGCTTGGCTGGATCTGCCCGTGGCCCCTGGCCGGTGTTTCGACCGACCCGGCCCGGATGACGCCGGATCTTGCCGAGCGCCTGATCGAGCCACAATTGGGCTGTCTGCTGCTCGATGCCGACACGGCCGATGCGCCCAGCATCGCTCTGGCAGCTTTGGAGGCGGCTTTCGGAAAGGCATTGCAAGAGGGCGCTTGACAGCTGAATGAGAATCAGTATCATTGGCATCGCCATCCCCCGCCCAAGGAGTGCGCCATGCCCAACGTCGAGCTGCCCCCGCTGCCCCCCAGTCCGATCCGTCTTCTCACGGCGGTCCGCCCGCCTTCCCTGCTGCACGCCCCCGCGGTCGACAGCCGCAAGCTGCTGCAAGGGGCCCGCGAGATCGAGATCGTTCACGGCGACAAGGTCTACCGCCTGCGCCACACTCGCAATGACAAGCTGATCCTCGTCAAGTAACGATCGGCCGGGCGCCCCGGCCGGTTTCCTGACCGTCTCCAACGGTCCCGGTCGCCTGCCCCGGCCCTTCGCGCCGGACGCCAGCTCCGCCGCTGTTTCAGCCTGCCTCAGATGCCCGCCCTGCGCTCAAGCCAGCGCAGGGTTCGGCTTTCCTATGTTTCCGAACAACCGGAGTCTGCAATGTCCGCTGCCTCACCGATTCCTTGTGTTTCGACCTTCCTTCCAAGGCGAGTTCGCGGTGAGCTTCAATTTCTGGGAGACCGTCCCGCTCAAGGCCGATTACGAGGCGCGCACCACCAAGGAAAGCGGTGCCCGCGAGCTGGTGCTGGTGATCGAGGATTCGCCATCCAGGATCGTGCTGCAGCACCTGCTGGTCGCGCCGAACGGCCATGTCACCAAGCACTGGCGGCAGGACTGGACCTTCGAAGCCGCTTCGCGCTTTGAATACGTGGCCCACCAGACCTGGCGGATGCGTGCACTGACGGCGGAGGAAACGGCCGGGCGCTGGACCCAGTGCGTGTTCGAGGTCTCCGACGCCCCGCGCTATTGCGGCACCGGTCGTTGGAACCACGCCTATGGCAACGCGACCTGGACCTCCGACCGTACCTGGCGGCCCTTGCCGCGTCGGGAGCACACGGTGCGCGAGGACTACAACGCCCTCAACGTCGAGAATCGCCACACCATCACGCCGATGGGTTGGACCCACGAACAGGACAACACCAAGGCCATTCGTGAGGGTGAGCGCACGGTCGGTGTGTTGACCCGCGAGTTCGGTTTCAACGACTACCGGCGCACCACCGACACCGACTTCGGGCCGGCCCGGCGCTACTGGGCGGCGACCGCACCGTTCTGGGCGGATGTCCGCAGCCGCTGGCAGCAAGCCCTCGACACGGGTGGTCTGGTGCTCGACACCGGAATCGACGGCATGCCGGTGATCATCGGCTTGTTCCAGCTGGCTGCCAGAGTCGAGCAAGGCGAGGTCGTGGCGCCCGAGGCCATCGAGCGGGTGTTCGCCCGACACGTCGAGCCCCTACCGGCGACGGTCGCCGCACGCTGACACCGTACTGCTCCTATACTCGACCGGAACGGCCGATGCCCGGCCGCTTCCAACGAAGGGGAATGGGCGATGGAAATCCTGATTGGCGTCATCCTTGTAGCCGGTGTGCTGTTCCTGTTGAAGATGGTCCGCGTCGTGCCGCAGGGCTTCGAGTGGACCGTCGAGCGCTTCGGCAAATACACCCACACCATGGAGCCGGGCCTGCATTTCCTGTTCCCGGTGGTGCAGGGCGTGGGCCGCAAGATCAACATGATGGAGCAGGTGCTGGACATCCCCAGCCAGGACGTCATCACCAAGGACAACGCGGTGGTCAAGGTCGATGGCGTGGTGTTCTTCCAGGTGCTCGACGCCGCCAAGGCCGCCTACGAGGTGTCCGACCTCGAAGGCGCCACCATCGCACTGGTGATGACCAACATCCGCACCGCCATCGGCTCGATGGACCTCGACGAATCGCTGTCCAAGCGCGACGAGATCAACGCCAAGCTGCTCGGCGTGATCGACCAGGCCACCCTGGCCTGGGGCATCAAGGTCAACCGCATCGAGCTGAAGGACATCCAGCCGCCGCAGAACCTGATCGACTCGATGGCCCGGCAGATGAAGGCCGAGCGCGAGAAGCGCGCCAACATCCTCGAGGCCGAGGGCCTGCGTGCCGCCGAGATCCTGCGCGCCGAGGGCGAGAAGCAGGGTGCGGTGCTCGAGGCGCAGGGCAAGAAGGAAGCCGCCTTCCTCGAGGCCGAGGCCCGCGAGCGCCTCGCCGAGGCCGAGGCCAATGCCACCCGCATGGTCTCCGAAGCCATCGCCAAGGGCGATGTGCAGGCGATCAACTACTTCGTCGCGCAGAAGTACGTCGAGGCCTTCCGCGAGCTCGCGCATTCGCAGAACAGCAAGTTCGTGATGATGCCGATGGAGACGAGCGGCATCATCGCGTCGATCGCCGGCATCGCCGAACTGGCAAAGGAAGGCCTGTCGAGTCAGCAGGCCGCGCAGGCGGTGAGGCTGGCCGCGCGCTCGACGCCAGGCAGCGGCCCCGGCCCGTCGCGCTGAGCCATGGATCTCGATTTCCGCCCGGTGGTGGTGTTCTGGGCCGTGCTGGCCCTCGGCCTGGTCGCTCTGGAAACCCTGGTGCCCGGCGCGGCACTGATCTGGCTGGGCCTGGCCGCCGGCCTGATGCTGGTGCTGGTGGTGTTCGTGCCGGACATACCGATTTTCTGGCAGGCGGTGCTGTTCGTTGGCAGCGCCTTCGCCATCGTCGGGATCTACTGGAGCCGCTTACGCAAGACCGGCATCGTCAGTGACCAGCCGCTGTTGAACCGTCGCGGCGAACAACTGGTCGGCCAACTCCACACGCTGGAGAGTGCCATCGTCAACGGTCGGGGCCGGTTGCGCATCGGCGATGCCTATTGGCAGGTCGATGGCCCCGATCTGCCGGCCGGGGCGCGGGTGCGCGTGGTTGGTTTCACCGCCATGCGCCTGCAGGTCGAGGCGGCCTGAGGGTTCTTGCTGACGCGAAACTTGCGCCGGAACGGATGAGAACAGTTATCATTGATTGGACGTTCCCGTTCCCTCCTTCAACGGTGCCCCGCCCATGATCCCGAACCGCCTTCTGCCCCTCGCCGCCGCGCTCGCTGCGCTGCTGCTCGCTGCTTGTTCACCACCCTCTGGCGGCAACGCCGGCACCGACCCCGCCACCAACGTCGCCGCCCCGATCGGCGGCACCCTGGTGATCTACTCCGAGCGCCGTTACCCCTTCCTGGAGCCGGTGTTCAAGGCCTACACCCAGCAGACCGGCATCCAGATCGAAACCCGCGTCGACGGCGCCGATGCCCTGATCGAGCGGATCGTCGCCGAGGGGGCCACCACACCGGCCGACCTGCTGATCACCGTCGATGCCGGCAACCTCTGGCAGGCCGCCGAGCGCGGCATCCTGCGCAGCATCAACTCGCCGGTGCTCGAAGCCAATGTGCCGGCCAACCTGCGCGATGCGCAGGGCCGCTGGTTCGGCCTCTCCGAGCGCGCCCGCACCATCATGCACGTGCCGGAGCGGGTCGATCCCGCCACGCTGTCGAGCGTCGAGGCGCTGGCCGCGCCGGAATGGCGTGGGCGGCTCTGCCTGCGTTCCTCGGCCAAGGTCTACAACCAGTCGATGGTGGCGACGATGATCGAGCGCATCGGCACCGAGGCCACCCGCACCGTGCTCCGGGGCTGGGTGGCCAATCTGGCTGCACCGCCGTTCGCCGACGACACTTTGCTGTTGCGCGCCATCGCCGCCGGGCAGTGCGAGGTGGGCATCACCAACACCTATTATCTGGGTCGCCTGCAGAGCGAAGACGCGAGCTTCCCGGTGAGGCCGTTCTGGGTTGACCAGGCCGGTGCCGGTGTTCACGTCAACATCTCCGGCGCCGGCGTGGTGGCGCACAGTGACCGCCCGGCCGAAGCGCAGGCGCTCATCGAATGGCTGGCCAGTGACAGCGTGCAGCAGCAGTTCGCGGCGCTCAACTTCGAGTACCCGGTCAAGCCGGGCGTGGCGCTCGATCCGATCGTCGCGGCCTGGGGCGAGTTCCGTGCCGACCCGGTCGACATCGCCGTGGCCGGCCGTCGCCAGGCCGAGGCGGTGATGCTGATGAACGAGGCAGGCTGGCGCTGAACCCGGTCCGGCCCGCATCCGTGTTCCAACGCGGCGCCCTCTGGGGCGCCGCGCTGCTGTTGTGCGCCCCGCTGCTGTTCCTCGCCCTGCGCCCCGGCGAGGCGCCGCCGGAGCTGTGGTCGCATCTGCGGGCGGTGATGCTGCCCGAGGTGCTGCGCCAGACCGGTGTGTTGCTGGTGGGCGTTGGTGCCGGGGCCTTGCTGCTGGGCATCGGCTTCGCTTGGCTGGTGGTTCGCCACGAGTTCCCCGGCCGACGCCTGCTGGAACCGATGCTCGCTGTGCCGCTGGCTTTTCCGGCCTATGTGCTGGCTTACATCTACGTTGCCGGCTTTGCTTTCGATGCCCCACTGGCGAGCTACTGGCGCGGCATCGGCTTGCCGGCGGCGGCCTTTCCCGAGGTCCGCAGCCTGACCGGTGCGGTGCTCTTGCTCACACTCACGCTCTACCCCTACATCTACCTGCTGATGCGTGCCAGCTTGTTGCGTCAGGGCAGCACCGCCTACGAGGCGGCCCGCACGCTCGGTGCCGGACCCTGGGCGGCTTTCATCCGCGTCGTCCTGCCGGCCACCCGGGTGGCTTGGCTGGGTGGCTTGGGCCTCGTGCTGCTGGAGACCCTGGCCGATTTCGGTGCGATGCGCATGCTCGGCCGCGACACCCTGACCACCCTCGTGCTGCAGAGCTGGATCGGCCTGGGTTCTCTGGCGCTGGCGGCGCAACTGGCGCTGGCCATGTTGGCGGCGGTGGTGCTGGTCCTGGGCCTGCTGTTGGCACTGGATCGCCGGCGTGTGGTTCCGGCGGCCGGCTCACGACCGCCGGAGCGACATCGCTTGAGCGGTGGCCGGGCGTTGCTGGCCACCGCCGCGGCGGCCAGCGTGGTCGGCTTCGGCGTGGTCTGGCCGTTCGCGCAACTGCTGCTCTGGGTGCCTTGGCCGGATCTGGCAACCGCCATTCCGTGGGCGGCCGTGCGCAGCACCGTACTGATCGCCGGACTGGCCGCAATCGCCAGCGTCTTGCTCGGGCTTGCTTTCGCGGCGGTACGGCGCCGGCATCCGGCCGATCGTTGGCTTGCGGCGGCGGAATCGGTGGCGGGTCTGGGTTACGCCGTGCCGGGCGCGGTGATGGCGGTGGCCGTGTTCTGGTTTTTGTCGAGCACCGAGCAGGCGCTGGGGCCCTTCGCCGCCGGCCTGTCGACCGGCGTGCTCGCTCTGGTGCTGGCCCTGCTGATGCGCTTCCAGCGGGTCGGACTGACGGCCACCGCGGCGGCGCTGGCGGCCCTGCGGCCCTCGCTGATGCAATCGGCGGCGGTGCTGGGGCACACGCCAAGGCAGCGCTGGTGGCGGGTCGGTCTGCCGGTGTTGCAGCCCGGGCTGATTGCGGCTTTTCTGCTGGTGTTCGTCGAGGTGATGAAGGAGTTGCCGGCCACCCTGATGCTGCGTCCTTTCGGTTGGGACACGCTGGCCATCGAGGTCTACACCCGCACCAGCGAAGGGCTCTGGCGCGAGGCCTCGGTGCCGGCCCTGATGCTTGCCCTGGTCGGCCTGCTGCCGGTGCTGCTCTTGCTTCGTGATGGCGGTGCCTGGTCGGTGCGCCGCCCGCAGGCTTGAGCCGGTCTTCGGGGTCACAGGGCGTGGCGCTGCGCTTCGGGGATAATCGGCCATCCCCCGACGGCAGGCCACGATGACCCGGACCACCCCCCTCAATGCCCTCCATCGCGCCCGCGGCGCCCGCATGGTCGATTTCGGTGGCTGGGACATGCCGCTCACTTACGGTTCGCAGATCGACGAGCATCACCTTGTGCGCCGCGATGCCGGCATGTTCGACGTCTCGCACATGACCGTGGTCGATCTGCACGGCAGCGCCACGCGGGCTTTCCTGCGTCGGCTGCTCGCCAATTCGATCGATAAGCTGAAAGTGCCGGGCAAGGCGCTCTACGCCTGCATGCTCAATGCCGAGGGCGGCGTTATCGACGATCTGATCGTCTATTTCATCGCCGAAGACCGCTTCCGCGTGGTGGTCAATGCCGCCACCCGCGACAAGGATCTGGCCTGGATCACGACCCAGGCCCAGCCCTTCGCTGTCGCCGTCGAGGAGCGCCCGGAACTGTCGATGATCGCCGTGCAGGGACCGAACGCGCGGGCCCGCTTCGCCGGCCTGCTGCCGACCGAGGCCGCCGCTGCGGTGCTGGCCCTTGGCCGCTTCGCCGCCACCGAGGTGGCGGGCGTGCAGCTGGGTCTGCACCGCAGCGGGCCGCTGTTCGTCGCCCGCACCGGCTACACCGGCGAGGACGGTTTCGAAGTGATCGTGCCCGAGGCCGATGCCGTCGCTCTCTGGGAAGCGCTGGAGCGTGCCGGGGTCGGTCCGGCGGGTCTGGGTGCCCGCGACACCCTGCGGCTAGAAGCCGGCATGGCGCTCTACGGCCAGGACATGGACGAGACCGTGAGCCCGCTCGAAGCCGGTCTGGCCTGGACTGTCGCCTTCGATGCCGGCCGCGACTTCAATGGCCGCGCCGCTCTCGAAGCGCAAAAGACCGCCGGCGTGCAGCGTCGGATGATCGGCCTCGTGCTGGACGAGAAAGGCGTGCTCCGCCACGGCCAGCCGGTGCACACCGCGAGCGGCATCGGCACGATCCTCTCCGGCGGCTTCTCGCCCACGCTGGGCCGCTCGATCGCGCTGGCCCGTGTGCCGAGCGGCGAGTTGGGCCAGGTCGAGGTCGACATCCGCGGCCGCCGTCTGCCGGTGCGTGCCGTCGACTATCCTTTCGTCCGCGAAGGCCAGCCGCAGCCCGGCGTGCTGGGCTGAACCGTCCCGCCGAAACCACCGCCACCGAACCTCTGGAGCCCACGATGAGCCACGTCCCCGCCGAGCTGAAATTCCTGAAATCCCACGAGTGGGTCCGTGCCGAGGGCGGTGGCCGCTACACCGTCGGCATCAGCGACCACGCGCAGGCCGCACTGGGCGATCTGGTCTATGTCGAACTGCCGGCCGAGGGCGAGGAGGTCTCGCAGGGCGCCGCTTGCGCGGTGGTCGAATCGGTCAAGGCCGCCTCCGATGTCTATGCCCCGCTCTCGGGCAAGGTCGTCGCGGTCAATGCGGCTCTGGCCGATGCACCGGAGGCGATCAACGCCGACCCCTACGGCACGGGTTGGCTGTTCGTGGTCGAGACCGCCGAGGCCGCGCAGCTCGATGCTCTGCTGGCCGCCGCCGATTACGCCGCCACGCTCGAAGCCTGAGCCGTACGTCGGCGAAAAACGCGATCGGGCCTTGCGCAAATCCCATGCTGCATCGCAGCAATCGCGGGTTTCCAAGGCCTTCTCTGCAATTTTCCGATTCGCCGTTCGTGCATGGCGGCTCGGTTGTCGAAGCTTCCGATCGGCATCGCGCATCGCTCTGCCTGCCATGAGTGATGCGTGGCAAAGCCGCGTCATTGCTGCACTTCGAAGACCGAAGCGAAGAGCGTTGCGGATCGATCGCGCTGATCGATCGTCCATGGTCTGGCCCACGCCCATCGACGGCATGGTTGAAGCGCGAAAAAAATCACGCAAAGTGGTTGACACAAAAAAAATGCGTGGCTAGCTTCCGCCGCAACGCAAGTCAACGTATGACGAGTGATCCGAACGAGCCTGCCAGCGCACTGCACCGCCGACGCTCCCGCCCACATGGCTCTTCGCCAGGGCGTGCGGACCGACTCCCTCCCGCGTTTACCGACCCCTGCGTTCCCCCGATTCGTCGCGACCGGCCCGTGCCGGCCGCGCTTTTGTGCGCGTCGCCCTCGGGCGACGCTCTCGACCCGCGCCGCCGGTAAGCCGGCCCACGGGTGTCGCCACGACGTTCGCGTCGTGGCCCTGCCTTTGCCACTGGGTAAGTGATGCAAACGCCAAACCACTGACGAGGAGAGCACCATGGCTGTCAAGAAAGCTGCGAAGAAAGCCGCCAAAAAAGCGGTGAAGAAAGCCCCGGCCAAAAAGGCCGTCAAGAAGGTCGCCAAGAAGACCGCGGTCAAGAAGACCGTCAAGAAGGTCGTCAAGAAGGCGGTGAAGAAAGTCGCCAAGAAGGCCGCCCCGAAGAAGGCGGTGAAGAAGGTCGCCAAGAAGGCCGTCGCCAAGAAGACGGTGAAGAAGGCCGCGAAGAAGGCTGCCCCGAAGAAGGCTGCCAAGAAGGCCGCGAAGAAGGCCGCTCCCAAGAAAGCCGCTCCGAAGAAAACGGCTCCGAAGAAGACGGCCCCGGCTCCGGCTCCGGCCGCGCCGGTTCCGGCGATGTAAGCCACACCCGATTGCTGTCATCCCGCCCCGGTCCGGTACCCAGCGGACCGGGGAGTTCCGCAAAGGCCTTAACGCCCCGCAAGGGGCGTTAGCTTTTGGTGCCGTCGAGGACCTTCAGCGTCCGCCGGAGTTGGCCTGCACCCAGTCGTGGGCGGGCAGGCGCAGGATGCGGTCGAGGTAGATCGGCATCAGGCCCGAGGGCTGCCTGGATTCGTTGTTCCAGAGCACCACGATGCCAGTGTCGCGGCGCGGCAACAGGCCGATCATCGCCCGGTACCCCTGCACCGCGCCGGCGTGGTAGATGAGCGGTTCGCCGGCGTAGTCGAAAACCCGCCAGCCGGTGGCGTAGTGGGCATTTTCCACCCGCTCGTTGCGCCAAGCCGAGCCGCTCAACTGGTCGGGGGTGCGCACCAAAGGCCTGTGCAGGTCGGCGAGCAGGGCCGGGGAGAGCACGTCGGGCCGATGACCGAGTTGGGCCTTGGCCCACAGCGCCATGTCGTTGACCGAGGCATTGACACCGGCGGCCGGCGGTACCCGGAAGTAGTTCTCGCGCGGGCGCACCGCCACCCAGCCGTTGCGACCGCGCACATGCGGCCGCGCCCAGCGTTGGCTCGACTCCAGACCATCGCGGCCGAAGGTGGCGTTCTCCATGCCGAGCGGGGTGAACAGGCGGGTTTCCACCTGGCGGGTAAAGAAGTCGCCGGTCACCGCGAACACCACGTCGCCGATCAGGCTGAAGGCGACGTTCTGGTAGCCGAAGCATTCGCCGGGCGGGCACAGCATCGGTGCTTCGTCGAGGCGGGCCGCCAGCACCGGAAACGGCACGTCGGCTTCCAGGTCACGGTCGAAGGTATGGAACTTGAGACCCAGCCGGTGCGCCAGCACATCGCGCACGGTGACCCGGGCCGAGCCGGCGGCATCGGCGAGCTGGAAGGTCGGCAATTGCTGGCTCAGGGGCATGTCCCATTCGAGCGCACCGCGTTCGACCAGCACAGCCGCCAGGGTGCCAGCGAACCCCTTGGACAGCGATGCGGTGCGGAACACCGTGTCGGCATCGATGCGTTCGCCGCCCGGGCCACCGGTGCGGCCGTAGCCGCGGGCCAGCACCACGCGCTGGCCGTGAACGATGGCCACCGCGATGCCAGGCACGCCACCGGCGACGATCTCGCGCGCCAGCCGGTCGATCTCGGCAGCCGCCGCATCGACCCGCGCCGCTGGGACCGGCAGGCGCTCCGCCGGTGCAGGAGCGGCATGGACGAACCCGGCAGCCCAGGCCGCCGTGGAAAAAAGCAGAGTCAGAAGCTTGCGTGAAAGCATGGTGGACGTATGCTGGAAAGCGCCGATTCTACGCTGCGCGGCAAAATCTCCCGGCTTGGAGTGCGTTCCGATGACTTGGTTCCTTTTGATCGTGGTCGGCGGCCTGCTGGCGCTCGGCCTCTGGTGGGTCGGCACGAACAACCGGCTCGTCGCCGGCCGCAACGCCTACCGCAATGCCTTCGCCCAGATCGATGTGCAGCTGACCCGCCGCCACGACCTGATCCCCAATCTGGTCGAGACCGCGCGTGCCTACATGGCCCACGAGCGCGACACCCTCGAAGCCGTGATCCGGGCCCGCAGTGCGGCGGTCGCCGGCCTGGGGGCGGCCAAGGCCGCGCCCGGCGAGGCGGGTGCCATGGCACAACTGGCCGGTGCCGAAGGGCAGTTGACCGGTGCGCTCTCGCGCTTGCTGGTCACGGTCGAGGCCTACCCCGAACTCAAGGCCAGCACCACCATGCAGCAGCTCGCCGAGGAGCTCGGTTCCACCGAGAACCGCCTCGCCTTCGCCCGGCAGGCTTACAACGATGCGGTGATGGCCTACAACAACCGGCGCGAGATGTTCCCGGCCAGCCTGGTCGCCAGCCAGGGCGGTTTCGCGCCGGCGGCCCTGCTCGAGATCACCGCCGACGAGGCCCACAAGCGGCTGCCGCCGCGCGTCCAGTTCTGAGCCCGCATGCTTTTCTTCGAACGCCAAGAGGCGGTCCGCCGCCGCTCGCGCTGCCTGGTGCTGGCCTTCGTGCTGGCGGTGCTGGCGGTGGTGCTGGCGGTGAACGCGGTGGCCTGGGTGCTGTTCGTGGCCCTGCCGGGTCAGCCGCAAGCGACCCTGCCGGTGGCCGTGGGCACCACTGCCGTGATCCTGCTGCTGATGGCTGGTGCCAGCCTGTACCGCATCATCGGCCTGCGTCGGGGCGGTGCCGCCGTGGCGCAGGCGATGGGCGGCACGCCGGTGCCGCCGGACACCACCGATCCGGCCCATCGCCGGCTGCGCAACGTTGTCGAGGAAATGGCGATCGCCGCCGGCACCTCGGTGCCGCTGGTGTTCGTGCTGGAGGATGAGGCGCGGATCAATGCCTTCGCCGCCGGTCACAGCCCGGCCGATGCCGCCGTGGCGGTCACCCGCGGCGCGCTCGACCGGCTCAACCGCGCCGAATTGCAGGCGGTCATCGCCCACGAGTTCGGCCACATCGTCCACGGCGACATCCGCCTCAACCTGCGCCTGCTGGGCGCCCTGTTCGGCATCGTCGTGTTGGGCTTGGTCGGTCGCCATCTGCTGGTGGCCGGGGGACGGCGTGGCCGCAACGCCCTGCCACTGCTGCTGCTCGCGCTGGCTCTGGTCGTGGTCGGCGCCATCGGCCTTTCGGCGGCGCGGTTGATCAAGGCCGGGCTGAGCCGGCAGCGCGAATTTCTGGCCGACGCCGCCTCCGTGCAGTTCACCCGCGATCCCGATGCCCTGGTGGGGGCCTTCCTCAAGATCGCCGGCGTGCCGGGTGGTCGACGCATGGCGGCGATCGAGGCCGAGGAGATCAGCCACATGCTGTTCGACGATGGTGCCGGGCTGTCCGGCTGGTGGGCCACGCACCCGCCGCTGCTGGCCCGCATCCAGGCCCTGCGCCCTGGTTTCAAGCCGGTCCGGCTTGACGATGCCTACGCCCGGCAGACAATGACGGCACCTTCGGGCCTCGACGAGGACCGCGCCCAGGCCCTGGCTGCCGTGGCGCCCTTGCCGGCTGCGGAGGCCCGGGTCGCGCTTTCGCCCGCGGCCCTGGTGGCGAGCATCGGTCAATGCCAGACCGCCGACCACGCACGCGCGCAGGCGGTGCTCGCCGCCCTGCCGGAGGTGGTCGAACGCGCCGCTCGCGACCGTGAACATGCCTTGCCGTTGCTCTACGGCCTCTTGCTGTCGACCTCTGCGCCGGTGCGTCAGCGCCAGCGCAGTGAGCTGGTGGCGCGCTTTGATGCCACGCAGCTTGAGCAGGCTTTCGATTTCTCCGACCGCCTGGCCGGCCTGCACCCCTCGCTGCGCCTGCCACTGGCCGAATTGGCCCTGGCAAGCCTCAAGCGCCGGCCGCGTGCCGAGTTGCAGCAGATCGCCGATGTGGTGTTCGCCTTGAGCCACGCCGACAGCCGGGTGTGCCTGTTCGAGTACGCCCTGGCGCAGCTGCTGCACCAGCAGATCGAGGCCAGCATCGACCCGGCCACGACCTGGCGGCGCCCGCAGCTCAAGTTGGTCGATTGCGAGGCCGAGGTGGTGGCCGTGCTGGCGGCGATGGCGCAGGCCGGCCATGAGAGCACCGCCGATGCCCAGCGCGCTTTCATGGCGGGCCTGCAGCGTGTGCTGCCGAACTCGATCGCCCGCTACGTGCCACCAGCCGCCGGCCTCGCCGCCCTCGACGAGGCTTGGCCGCGGCTCGATGCCCTGTTGCCCAAGGCCAAGCTGCTGGTGCTGGAAGGCCTCACGGCAGCGGCGAGCCACGACGGCCGCCTGCGCGTGGCCGAGGCCGAATTGCTGCGGTTGGTCGCCCGCCTGCTGCAAGCACCGTTGCCGGCGGCGCTGACCACCGCCTGAGGCCGGGCCTCAGGCTCCGCTCAAAATCCAATCGGCGGCGCGCTCGGCGATCATGATGGTGGGCGCGTTGGTGTTGCCGCCGATCAGGCGCGGCATCACCGAGGCATCGACCACCCGCAGGCCCGTCACGCCGCGCACCCGCAGTCGCGGGTCGAGCACGGCCATGCGGTCGCCGTCGGGGCCGATGGCGCAGGTGCCGACCGGGTGGTAGATCGACTCGGCCTTGCGGCGGATGAAGGCATCGATCGCGGCCTCGTCCACCACGCCGGCACCGGGGAAGCGCTCCTCGCCGCGGTAGGGCGAGAAGGCCGGCTGGGCGATGATCTGGCGTGAGATCCGCAGGCATTCACGCATCACCCTGCGGTCGAAGCCCTCTGGGTCGCCCAGGTAGTTCGCTTCGATGCGCGGCTTGGTACCGGCATCGGTGCTGGCGAGCAGGATGCGGCCCCGGCTCTTCGGCCGCAGGAAGCAGGCGTGCAGGGTGAAGCCGTGGCCGGGCAAGCGGTTGCGGCCGTGGTCGTCGAGCTGGGCTGGCACGAAGTGGAACTGCAGGTCGGCGCGCTCGTCCTCGGCCAGTGCCGAACGCAGGAAGCCCCCGGCCTCGGCGATGTTGCTGGTGCCCGGCCCCTGCCGGCGCAGGAGGTATTCGAAGGCGATCCGTGCCTCGTTGAGCAGCGTGTCCGCGCCGTCGTAGGTGATGGGCTGGGTGGCCCGTTGCAGGGTGCAGATGTCGAGGTGGTCCTGCAGGTTGTCGCCGACACCGGGCAGGTCGGTGTGCACGGCGATGCCGTGCTGGCGCAGGTGGGCGGCCGGGCCGATGCCGGAGAGCATCAGCAGTTGCGGGCTGTTGATGGCACCGCCACAGAGGATGATCTCGCGCGCCGCGCCTTCGGCGAAAGCCGCACCGCCGACCGTGTAGAGCACGCCACTGGCGCGCCCGCCCTCGAACAGGAGCTTGCGGGCGAGAGCACCGGTGATGATCTTGAGGTTGGGTCGTTTGCCGCGGATCGGGTCGAGGTAGGCGGTGGCCGAGGAACATCGCGCACCGTTGCGGGTGGTCGTCTGGTAGAAACCGAAGCCCTCCTGCACGGCGCCGTTGAAGTCGGCATTGAGCGGGAACCCGGCTTGGCCGGCGGCTTCGACGAACACCGCCGAGAGCGGGTTGCGGTGGCGGGGGTCGCTCACCGTCAGCGGGCCCTCGGCGCCGTGGAAGGCGTCAGCCCCACGGCTGTTGCCCTCGGCCTTGCGGAAATAGGGCAGCACGGCATCCCAGTGCCAGCCCTCGGCCCCCAGGCTCACCCACTCGTCGTAGTCGCGGGCATCGCCGCGGGTGTAGCACATGGCGTTGATCGAGCTGCTGCCACCCAGCAGCTTGCCGCGCGGCCACCAGAGCATGCGGCCGTCGAGCTGGGGCTCCGGTGCCGTGCTGTAGTCCCAGTTCAGCTCTTTTTTGAGGACCAGCTTGGCCAGTCCGGCGGGGATGTGGACGTAGGGATGCCAGTCGCGCGGTCCGGCCTCGAGCAGCAGGACACGGACACCCGGATCGGCGCTGAGCCGATGGGCGAGGACGCAGCCGGCCGAGCCGGCTCCGACGATGATGTAGTCGAACAAGGGGAGCGCCCGTCGATGGCGATGGCCGACCCTAGTGCGCGGGTCTAGAGCGTGTGCTCTACGCGGTCTTCCAGCCGGTGCATCGGCTACAGTGCGCTTCGCTTTTTCTTGCGGGTGATCCGATGGCGTCGACCGGCAGCGCGCGACTGCGCTGGGCCGACCTCCGGCAGGCTCTGGTCGATGTGCCGGCGCTGGCCTGGGGCTTCGTCTACTTCTTCTGCCTGCTGTGCGGCTATTTCATGCTGCGCTCGGTGCGTGACGCCTTCGGCGCCAGCCAGGACGTCGCCGCGGTGTTCCCGCCGGGGCTGATCGAGGTCTTCGCCGCCCGCGGTCTTTCCCTTGGCGATCTGACCCTGCAGGTGCTGTTCAGCACGGTGTTCCTCGCCATGCTGCTGCTCCAGCCGATCTATGGCGCACTGGTCAGCCGGGTGCCGCGGCGGGTGTTCCTGCCCGTGGTCTACGGTCTGATCGTGCTCGCCCTGCTCGGTTTCCACGGCCTTTTCGAGCATGACGTGGCCGGTCGAGGTGCGGCTTTCTTCGTGTTTCTCGCGGTGATCAACCTGTTCGCCGTCTCGGTGTTCTGGAGCTACATGTCCGACGTGTTCACGCCGGTGCAGTCGCGGTTGTTCTACGGCTTCATCGGCGTCGGCGGCACGCTCGGCGCCTTGGCCGGCCCGGCCCTGACCCGCGAACTGGTCGGCCGGGTCGGGGTCGAGAACATCGTGCTGATCGCCACCGGCTTCCTCGTCGTCTGCCTCGTGGTCACCCTCGTGCTGGCGCCCTGGGCGCGCCAGCGCGAGCGCGAGCGCGGTGGGCCGGCTTTCGACGACGCCATGGGCGGGCGCTTCCTCGAGGGCCTCTGGCTGGTGCTGCGCGACCCGGTGATGCGTTCGATGGCGCTCTTGCTGTTTTTCGGCGTTGGCGTGGGGACGCTGCTCTACAGCGAACAGGTCGCCATCGCTCGGCAGATCGTCGACGACGCCGAGCGCACCGCCTTCTTCGCCACCATCGACTTCTGGGTCAACATCACCACCCTGGTGGTGCAGAGCCTGCTGACGCCTTTCCTGATGGCGCGCTTCGGCATCGCGCCGCTGCTGCTGGTGCCGGGCATGGCGGTGATGGTGGGATTCGCCTTGCTGGCCGGCAACCCGCTGCCCGGCCTGTTGCTGGTGGTGCAGGTGATGCTGCGCGCCGGCGAGTTCTCGCTGGTCAAGCCGGCCCGCGAGACCATCTACACCCGCGTCGATGCCGAGCGCCGCTACAAGGCCAAGGCCTTCATCGACACCGCGGTCTACCGCAGTGGCGACGTCAGTTTCATCTGGGTCCACAAGCTGGTGGCCGGCTTCGGCACGGCCGCGGTGTTCCTGTTCGGCACCTTGGTGGCGGCCTGCATGGTCGCGGCGGCTTGGGCGCTGGTGCGCGCCCAGCGGCGCCTGCCCGGATGATTCTTCACTGCGCCGGTTTGGGCGAAATCCACATCGTCACTTCGGCACGGAACACCGGCTCACCGGCTGCATTTTTCACCTCGACATCGACCGGCAGTTCGTAGCCCGAAGCCGCCGCCACCAGCGGGGTCCGTGGCGTGGCCACGCCGTGCTGCGGGCCGACGGCTTTCTTCAGGTACTGCACGCGCATGCCTTTGGGGATCCAGCGCATGCCGGCCGGCAGCGAGGCATCGGTCATCACCCCGGCGCAGAACTCGGCGAGATTGCACAAGGCGATGGCGTGCACGCTGCCGAGGTGGTTCTGCATGCCGCGCCGGTGCGGGATGCGGGCCTCACAGCGGCCGTTGTCGAGGTCGATGATGCGCGGATGGATGGTGCCGAAGTAGGGCGCTTTGAAACAGACCGCACGGCTGAACAGCCAGCGCCCCGCCGGCCAGGCGGCGAAGCGCCGGTAGAGCCGGAGCAGGGGCGCTGGGCCCTGACTCATGCGGCGCGCCGGGTATCGCCGGATTTCTCGCCACGCACCAGCGAGGCCGCGACCAGATCCTCGTGCTCGAAATCGTCGACGCTGATGGCATCCCAGGTCAGCCGGCGCAGTTCCTCCAGCTGCAGTTTCTCCTCGGCAGTGATCAGGCCGCGGTTGACCGCCTCGACGAGCTGCTGCTGGGCATCCAGCGCGGTGATCTCGCCGCCCTTGATGGCCTTCTGGAACTTGCGCTCGACCGGCTCGGCGAGCACCGCGGCGGCCAGTGCGGCATTGACGCGGCCGGCGGGGTTGTTCTCGCAAGGGGACAGGAACACGCCGTCGATCAGGCGGTCGCGGGCGTCCGAGGGCGACATCAGCAGCGCGCCGGCGCGGTGGCCGAGGCGGTCGCTCGGGGCCTGGGCGCGGCGGCCGAGCGGGAACACCAGCAGCCAGAGCAGCCAACCGACCGGACGGATCGGGTAGTTGCGCAGCGCGCCGGACAGAGCGTTCTCGATCTTGAAGACGCTGTCGTGGAAGGCCCAGGCCAGCAGCGGGCGCTCCGAGACCGGGCGGCCCTCGTCCTCGTAGCGCTTCAGCATGGCGCTGGCAATGTAGAGCTGCGAAAGCACATCACCCAGACGACCCGAGAGCTTCTCCTTGAACTTGAGCTTGCCGCCCAGCGTCAGCATCGAGGTGTCGGCCACCAGCGCCAGGTTGGCGGAGTAGCGGTTGAGGCGGCGGTAGAAGCGGCGCGTGTAGTCATCGCCCGGGGCCTTGCCGAAGGCGGCGAAGGTGAAGCCCATCCACAGGCTGCGCACGGCATTGCTGATGGCGAAGCCGATGTGGCCGAACAGGTTGATGTCGAACTCGCGCAGGCGGATCGCCGGGTCGGGGTGCAGGGCGGCCTGCATCTCCTTCAGCACCCACGGGTGGCAGCGGATGGCGCCCTGGCCGAAGATCATCAGCGAGCGTGTCATGATGTTGGCGCCCTCGACGGTGATCGAGATCGGTGCGGCCTGCCAGCTGCGGCCCAGGTAGTTCGAGGGCCCGAGGATGACGCCCTTGCCGCCGTGCACGTCCATCGCGTCACGGCAGACCTCGCGGGCCATCTCGGTGGTGTGGTACTTGGCGATGGCCGAGGGCACCGCCGGCTTCTCGCCGCGATCGACCGCGGCGGCGGTGGCCTGCGCAAGCGCCGAGATGGCGTAAGTGTTGCCGGCGATGCGGGCCAGCGCTTCCTCGACGCCTTCGAAACGGCCGATCGAGAGGCCGAACTGCTTGCGGATGCGGGCGTAGGCGCCGGTGGCGGCGGCGGCGATCTTGACCCCGCCACTGGAGGTGGAGGGCAGGGTGATGGCGCGGCCCACCGACAGGCACTCGACCAGCATGCGCCAGCCGTGGCCGACGTACTCCTCGCCACCGATCAGCTGGCTGAGCGGCAGGAACACCTCTTTGCCGTGCAGCGGGCCGTTCATGAAGGTGCAGTTGAGCGGGAAGTGGCGGCGGCCGATGTGCAGGCCCGGCGTCTCGCGCGGGATCAGCGCGAGGGTGATGCCGCGGTCGGGCTCATCGGAGAGCAGCCGGTTGGGGTCGTACAGACGGAAGGCGAGGCCGATCACCGTGGCCACCGGGGCCAGCGTGATGTAGCGCTTGTCGAAGGTCAGCTTGACGCCCAGCACCCGGGCGCCGTGCCATTCGCCCTCGCAGACGATGCCGAAGTCGGGCAGCGAGGTGGCGTCCGAGCCAGCGGTGGGACCGGTCAGGGCGAAGCAGGGGATCTCGCGGCCGTCGGCCAGACGCGGCAGGTAGTGGCGCTTCTGCGCCTCGGTGCCGTAGTGCAGCAGCAGCTCGGCCGGGCCGAGCGAGTTCGGCACGCCGACCGTCGACGACAGCACCGAGGAGATCGAGGACAGTTTCTGGATCACCTTGTGGTGCGCCAGCGCCGAGAAGCCGAGGCCGCCGTATTCCTTCGGGATGATCATGCCGAAGAACTTGTTCTTCTTCAGGAACTCCCACACCTGCGGCTCGAGATCGGCGTGGACGTGGGTGGTTTCCCAGTCGTTGGTCATGCGGCAGGCCTCTTCCACCGGCCCATCGAGGAAGGCCTGCTCTTCGGCCGTGAGGGTCGGCTTCGGCTGCGAGAGCAACTGCTGCCAATCGGGCGCGCCGGAGAACAGTTCGCCCTCGAAGCCGACGGTGCCGGCTTCCAGCGCCGTCCTCTCGGTGTCGGAGAGCGGCGGCAGGATCTTCGTGTAGAACTTCAAGAGCGGTGCGGTGACGAGATTCTGCCGGATCGGCGTCAGCAGCAGCGGCAAGACCACCACCGCCAGCAGGCCGGCGACGATCCAGTTGGCGATCGGCGCCAGACCGCTCAGGCCGACGGCGACCAGTGCGGCGGCGGCCACCGCGCAGAACACCGCCAGCGACCAGCGGTGGTAGGCGGCCACTGCGATCACCAGCAGCACGACGAGGAAGGGAAGGAGGGCACTCATGGCTGGGCTCCGCTCAGGGCTCGGGGGTGGGGCCCGCGTCACTGCGGGCGTGGAGGAAGTCGATGACGATCCGGGTGAAGGCGTCGTTGTCGTCGCCGGCCACCATGTGGGTGGCGTCCGGCAGGCACTGGTGTTGGGCGTGCGGCACCAGTGAACGGAAATGGGCGATGGTGTCCTCGGACACCAGATCGCTGCGGCCGCCGCTGATGAGCAGCACCGGCACCTCGATGGCGCGCGCCGCCTCGGCCAGTTCCTCCTGGTGGCGGGCGCTGTCGGCGAGATCCTGCAGCAGGCGGGGGTCCCAATGCCAGCGCAGGCGGCCGTCCTCGCCGCGTTGCAGCAGGTGATCGAGGTCGGCCGGCGCTTTTTTCCCGCGCCGATGCGGCAGGTAGGCGGCGATCGCGCGCACCGCGTGCTCGTGGTCCTCGAAGCCCTCGGGGTGCGCGCCCATGAAGGCGAGGATGCGCTGCAGGCCGGCGGCTTCCCAGCGCGGCGTCACATCGACCAGCACCAGGGCGGAAAAAGCCGCACCGCGGGCCTGCGCGGCAAGGCCGATCAATCCGCCCATCGAGGCGCCGACCAGCACCGGCGGGCGATCGAGGGTGGCGCGGATGGCAAGGCTGTCCTCGACGAACTGCGGCACCGTGTAGGGCTGGCCCGGTGGGTTGCGTCCGGACTGGCCATGCCCGCGCAGGTCCCAGGCCGCGCTGGCCAAGCCCTGCCGGCCCAGCGCCTGCATGCTGCGTGCCCAGGCCTGGCGGGTCTGGCCGAAGCCGTGCGCGAACAGCACCGCCGGCGCCTCACCGAGCGGGCCGGCGGTGCTGGCGGCGAGACGCAGGCCGTCGTGGCCGGTCCAGTCGAAGTGCGCCAGCGAGGGCGTGGGGAGGGGGTTTGCGACCATACGGATGAGTATGGGCAGGGTCCGCCGCGGCTGTCAATACGTCTACGTATGGTGAAGTCGGCTTCGAGACCGTATTGTGTCGGTGTCCGCAACGCCGTCCGTCGCCGCATGCCCGTCGCCCCGCTCGCTGCCGCCAAAGCCGACCGCCCCCATCGACTCTCCGCCTTCGACTGGGCCAACGCCGCCCTCGATGTGATCGCCGAGGAGGGCGTCGCTGCCGTCGCGGTCGAGCCGCTGGCGCGCCGGCTCGGTGTCACCAAGGGCAGCTTTTATTGGCATTTCCCTTCGCGTGAGGCCCTGCTCGCCGCCGCCCTCGATCGCTGGGAGGCGATGGAGCAGGAAACCGTGTTCGGCAAGCTCGATGCCTACCCGGAGCCGCGCACGCGCCTCAAGGCCCTGTTCCAGCTTGTGGCCCACGAGCTCAAGCCGCACCGCATCTACAGCGAGCTTCTGAAGGCGCTCGACCATCCGGCGATCCGGCCGGTGCTGGCCCGGGTTTCGCAGCGGCGCATGGACTACCTCGCGGCCAGCTTCCGACAGGCCGGTCTGCCGCGTCTGGAGGCGATCAACCGCGCCCGCCTGACCTATGCGGCCTACGTGGGCTTCCTGCAGCTGAGCCTCCAGCTCGGCCAGCCCCGCCTCAACCACGACGAGTTCGGTGCCTACGTTGACCACGTCATGGACACGCTGATCCCCTGATCCACCATTGTCCAAGGACCCCACGATGCACAGCCGTCTTGCCGCCCTGAACGACTGGGTCGCCGCCGTCGCCGCCCTCACCACGCCGGAGCTCATCCACTGGTGCGATGGTTCGGCCGAGGAGGACGCCCTGCTGAAGGCGGCGATGCTGGCCGACGGCACCCTGCACTCGCTCAATTCCGAAACCCACCCCGGCTGCACCCTGCATCGCTCGCATCCGGGGGATGTCGCCCGCGTTGAGCACCTCACCTTCGTCTGCACCACTGAGCGCGACGACGCCGGCCCGAACAACCACTGGATGTCGCCCGCCGACGGTCACGCCAGGATGGACGCGCTGTTCGCCGGCTGCATGAAGGGCCGCACGCTCTACGTCGTGCCCTACTGCATGGGCCCGATCGATTCGCCGTTGTCGCGCTGTGGCGTCGAGATCACCGACAGCCCTTACGTCGTCGCCAACATGCGGATCATGACCCGCATGGGCGCGGCGGCATTGGCGCGCATCGAGCGCGAGGGCCTCGAGCGGGCCGCTCGTGGCGAGCGCGGCGATGCCTTCGTGCGCGGCCTGCACTCGACCGGCGAGCTTGACCCGGACCGCCGCTTCATCCTGCATTTCCCCGAAGAGCTCACGATCAAGAGTTACGGCTCGGGCTACGGCGGCAACGCCCTGCTCGGCAAGAAATGCCACGCCCTGCGCATCGCCAGCCATCAGGCGCGCACCGAAGGCTGGCTGGCCGAGCACATGCTGATCGTCGGCGTCGAGAATCCGCAAGGCGAGACGCACTACATCGCCGCCGCCTTCCCGAGCGCCTGCGGCAAGACCAACCTCGCCATGCTCATCCCGCCCGAGGGCTATCGCGAGCAGGGTTGGAAGGTCTGGACGGTGGGCGACGACATCTGCTGGATGCGCCCCGGTGCCGATGGCCGGCTCTACGCCATCAACCCGGAGGCCGGCTACTTCGGCGTGGCCCCGGGCACCAGCGCCGCCACCAATTCCAATGCGCTGGCCATGCTCGACCGCGATGCCATTTTCACCAATGTCGGCGTGACCGAGGACAACCAGCCCTGGTGGGAAGGCCTGCCGGGTCGTCCGGCACTCGACTGGCAAGGCCGCGAGTACGACCCGGCGCGCGGTCCGGCGGCCCACCCGAACGCCCGCTTCACCGTTTCAGCCAAGCAGTGCCCCTCGTACTCACCGAAGGCCGAAGACCCGCAGGGCGTGCCGATCTCGGCCATCGTCTTCGGCGGCCGTCGCGCTTCGCTGGTGCCGCTGGTGTTCGAGGCGCGCGACTGGACGCACGGCGTGCTGCTCGGTGCCGGCATGGCCTCGGAGACCACCGCCGCCGCCACCGGCGCGGTGGGCGTGGTGCGCCGCGACCCGATGGCGATGAAGCCCTTCTGCGGCTACAACTTCGCCGATTACTTCGCGCATTGGCTGAGCTTCGGCGGCAAGAGCGAGAAGCTGCCGAAAATCTTCCACGTCAACTGGTTCCGCAAGGGCAGCGACGGCAAGTTCCTGTGGCCGGGCTTCGGCGACAACCTGCGCGTGCTCGAGTGGATGCTCAAGCGCTGCGAGGGCCAGGCCGGTGCCATCGAGACGCCGGTCGGCCTGTTTCCGAAGCGCGAGGACATCAACCTCGCGGGCCTGCAGCTTGGCGACGAAGCCCAGCGACGGCTCTTCGACTACGACCGCGAGGGCTGGCTGGCCGAGCTGGCCGCGATCGGCGAGTACCTGGCCGAGTTCGGCCCGCGCCTGCCGGCGGCCCTCGAAGCCGAGCGCCGGCGCGTGGCGGCCGCCCTCGAGGCCGGGGCCGGGGCCGGGAGCGTCAGCGGGGCGATCCGGGTGCTCGAAGACCCCGCGTTGCAGCGCACAAGCCCCTGAACGGGTTCTGTGAAGCTTGCAACCGTAACCACCTGCTTCGTTCACGGCCCATTGCGCGGACGGTAAAAAAGCCGTTATTCTCCGCCTGTCGCGGTCCGGCCTGTTCGGCCCCGTCGGCGTCCACCGGACCTCGCGTCCTATCCGATTGTTGGAGAACTCACATCATGTCGAACATCAAGCAGCTGTCCAGTGCGATTCGAGTCGCACTGCTCGCGGGTGCCGCTTCCCTGGTCGCCCTTCCGGCAATTGCGCAGAATGTGCAGCCGCAGGCCAATGACGAGGCCCGCGTTCTGGATCGTGTCGAGGTCGTCGGAACCCGTATCGCCCGGGCCGACATCGAAGGTGCCCTTCCCGTCACCGTGATCGACCGCAGCCAGATCGAGCTCAGCGGCGAAGCCTCGGTCGCCGATCTGCTCCGCAGCACCACCTTCAACTCCTTCGGTTCCTTCCGTCCGCAATCGGGCAGCTCGGCACAGTCCTTCGCCGAACTCAGCCTGCGTGGCCTGGGCGGTGCCCGTACCCTGATCCTGATCGACGGCCGTCGCGCCCCGATCGCCCCCAACGTCGGCCAGGGCCAGGACCTCAACAGCATTCCGCTGGCCGCCGTCGAGCGCATCGAGATCCTCACCGATGGTGCTTCGGCCATCTACGGCTCGGATGCCATCGGTGGCGTGGTGAACGTCATCACCCGGCGCGACTTCTCGGGTGCCGAGATCAGCCTCGGCATGGGCAATCCGGTTCGTGAAGGCGGCGAAACGGAAGAGGGCTCGGCCATCATCGGCATCGCCGGTGAAAGCGGCAACGCCATCGTCGGTGCCTCCTTCAACAACCGCGGCATCGTCTTCCAGCGCGATCGCGAATGGTCGCGCGGTGGTGCCTCCACCTTCGCCAACAACCTGATGGTGGCGACCCCCGCTCCGGGCACCTTGCATGGCTTCCGGCCGGGCGGCTTCCTCGCCAACCCGACCTGGGGTTCGCGCGTGCCGGGCTTCGCCTGCAACTCGGATGGTTTCTTCGTCGCCGGAGCCGGTGCGGGCCAGCGCTGCAACTACGACTTCACCTTCGTCGCCGCCGACGAGGCCGAGATCCGCAACAGCTCGCTGTTTGCCCGTGGCGATTACAACATCAACGACGACTGGAGCCTGTACTTCAACGGTACGGTCAGCCGGGTCAGGAGCTTTGGTCGCTACGCCCCGGTTCCCTCCAGTCCGTGGCCGGGCGGTGGCATCTTCATCCCGGTGGGCTCGCCCAACCATCCGGCCATGCGTTTCCCCGGGGCCGGCTACGACGCCAACAGACCGGTCTTCCTGCGCCATCGTTTCGCCGCCGCCGGCAATCGCGATGTCAACACCGACGGCAACGTCTACTCGCTGGATGTGGGCGTGGATGGCCGAATCGGCGAGTTCGACGTCAACTTCGGCATGCGTCGCGCCGATTCGCAGTACTACGAGATCGGCCGTGGCTACCTCCTCGCCAGCTCGGCACAGGCCGCGATCGCCAGCGGTGCCTTCGACATCTACAACCCCTTTGCCAATTCGCGTGATCTGGTCAATTCCTTCACCGTCACCACCGGTCGCGACTCCCGCTTCCTGATCAACGAGGTCTATGCCTCGGCCAGCACCGACCTGTTCGAGCTGGCGGGTGGCACGGCGGCGATTGCCTTCGGTGGCGAGATGCGCACCGAGGAGTTCCAGGACCTCTACGACTCGCTCTCCGAAGCGGGCGTGGTCTCGGGCTCGGCGGGCAACTCGGCCCAGGGTGAGCGCGATATGCGTGCGGTCTATGTCGAGGTCCTGCTGCCGGTGATCGAGGATCTGGAAGTGACCGCGGCCGCCCGCCACGACCGCTACAGCGACTTCGGCTCGGCCACCTCGCCGCAGCTCAGCTTCCGCTACAGCGCACTCGACAACCTCACCCTGCGCGCCAGCGTGGGCCAGGGCTTCCGCGCCCCCACCCTCGACATCCTCCACGCCCAGGCCTCGTTCTCGGCCGACTCGGTGACCGATGCTCGTACCTGCGCCGCCTTTGGACTGGCACCGACCTGCTCCACCCAGGTGGAAGCATGGGTGATCGCCAACCCCAATCTCGACGCCGAAACCTCCGACCAGTTCAGCGCCGGCCTGGCCTGGGATCCCACCGACTGGCTCAGCATCACCGCCGATTACTGGAACATCACGGTCAACGACCGTGTGGCTGCCATCAGCACGGCCACCATCATGGGCTGCCTGGCCGGCACCACCACCAACTGCCCGCCCGGTCTGAGCGCCCTGCCGGCGGCGATCACCCCGCCCGTGGGGGGTCTGGGTCTGGGTCTGGCGCGTGCGCCCGGCACCGGAGAGATCCTCTACGTGCAGCGCGGCTTCGCCAACCTCGGCGCCATCGAGGCGGACGGCGTCGATCTCAACCTGCGTACCGAGTTCGACCTGGCCGACTGGGGTGCTTTCAGCAACCAGCTGCAGGTGAGCTGGAACCGCAGCTACACGGTCGATGGCGGTGACAACCTCATCGGCACCACCCAAGCTACTGAGTCGTACCCGCGGTCCCGTGCGCAGTTGCAGAATGTCTGGGAAGTGGGCGATTTCCGGGTGGGCTGGAACGTCAACTACATCCACGGCTACACCTCCACGGCTGGAATGCAGAACCCGCCGCACCCGACGCTGCCGCATGAGATGCCGTCCTGGACCACCCACGATGTGCAGGTCACTTGGTCGGCTCCGTGGAATGGCAGGCTCACCTTGGGTGTCAACAACGTGGCCGACAAGGATCCGGTGCAGGATCCCTTCGATCCCACCGGCCGCGGCTTCCTGTTCGCTCTGTACGACGGCCACGGTCGCGTGCCGTTCATCCGCTACACGCAGAGCTTCTGATCCCATTCCTTGGGGTTCTTCGCGGGGGCCTTCGGGCCCCCGCTTTTTTTCGGATCACCGCGCTCCGGCGTTCAACCGCCCCATCCAAGTACAAGCCCGTATGAACGCAAGCCCCTCGGTGGAAGCCTGGAGCGCCTATTGGCGATCCGGTGCCTTGCACAGCCTCGATACCAGCGCGCAGATCGATGCCGGCGCCTTGCTCGTCGACTGGATCGGCTGGTTTGACGCCTTGCCGGAGGGTGCATGCGTGGCCGATCTGGCCTGCGGCAACGGCTTGCTGGCCGGTTTGGCGCTGGGGTTCAACGGCACGCGCCACGACCCGCTGCGTCGGGTTTTCGGCATCGACATCGCCGAACTTGCGCCTCGTTGGATCGGACAAATCGACCCCGCCCGCCGGCAACAGCTCACTTGGCTCCAACGCACTCCGATCGAACGGATACCGGAAATCAAGGGAGGCTTCGACGCCTTCTGCAGCCAGTTCGGGTTCGAATACGCCGAACCGGATGCCGCCGTGGATGCCATCACCCGGGTCGCGGCCAGGGGGGCATGGCTCCAGTTCGTCGTCCACCATCCGGATTCCATTTTCGCAAGGCAGGGTGCGGCCGAGCTGAGCGCATTGCGGATGCTCCTGGCACCTGCCGGGCTTTTCGACACCGCCGGACGCATCGCCGCGAACCTTGCCGCGCGATTCCGCGGCATGCCCCTGGACGGCAGTGCGGAACGCGTGCGCCGGGACTACAACCGGCTGCAGCTGGAACTGGACCGGCTGGGCCGCGAGCGCCCCGCATTGCTGGCCTTGCTGGCCGAGGCACGCGAGGCGGTGCATGCCGCACTCGTGCATGCTTCGCAGACGGGCGATGTGGCCTGGCTGTCGCAGCAGCGCACGGCCTTCGATTTCGCCCTGCTGCGGCTGGAGAATCTGGTCCGGGTCGCCTGTTCGGAGGCACGGATCACTGCACTTCTGGCGCGTTTCGAGTCCAAAGGTTGGCGGATGGCCATCGCGGATCCGCTGCGACAGCAGGCATCGGGGGCACTGCTTGGCTGGCGCATCGAAGGGTGCTTTCATCCGGACTGCGATTCCACGACCGCCATGAAGGACGGAACCGATCGATGACGCACGAAACCTCCCCCGGTCGCAAGGTTGGTGGCCCGCCGCCGATGGACCTGCCGACCTGCATGCGCCTCATCGACCGGGCACGTGATGCCGGCGACCTGCCGGCGCTGGCGCAGCACGCCGCTTGGTTGGCGGAGATGGCACCGGGCCATCCGATCGCGCGCACCCTCCAGGCCGAAGTGCTACGGCGCGAGCGCCAGCCGCAGGTCGCGCGCGGCATCCTCGCCGAGGTGTTGCGGCAGTTGCCGGATTTCCTTCCCGCCATGCTGGAGGCGGCCGAGGTCGAGGATGACTTGGCCAATCCGCCAGCGGCCTTCGCCCTGCGCTTGAAAGCGATCAATCTGGCGGAAGCACAACGTGCACGCGGTTTTCCTCCCGGCATCGCTAGTGCCCTTGAACGGGCGGTCGCCGCGGTGAACGTGGCAATGGCGGAAGCGCTCGAAACCAGCCTGGCCGTGCACGAGCAGCAGCATGGCCGTGAGGCCTTGGCGCGCATCAGGGGGGCGGTCGATATTTTCGTCGGCCGGCGGCCACGGGGTGAGGAGCACCCGGAATGGTCGCCGGGCCTGATGTACATTCCTGGCCTCGAGCCGCTGCCCTGGTACGACAAGGCGGGCTTCGAATGGGCGGAGCGGATCGAACAAGCCACCCCGGTGATTCGCGCCGAACTGCTTGCGGCGATGGGTGGGCGCAGCGGCTTTTTGCCCTACGTCGACGATTCCGGTGGCCGCAAACGCTCCGATTACTGGGCCGAACTGAACCGCTCGCGGCGCTGGTCGGCCTTCCATTTCTCCCGGCATGGCCAGCCGATCGAGGAGAACCGCCAGCGCTGCCCCGAGACCGCGGCGGTGCTCGACAGCCTGCCGCTGATGCGGATCCCCGGTTATGCGCCGGAGGCGATGTTCTCGGTGCTCGAACCAAAGACCAAGATTCCGCCCCACTACGGCAGCGTCAATGGCCGTCTGACGGTCCATCTGCCCCTGGTGGTTCCGCCGGATTGCGGCGCGCTCCGGGTTCGTGGCGAGTCACGGATCTGGGAGGAGGGCAAGCTGCTCGTGTTCGATGACGCGATGATCCACGAGGCTTGGAACGACAGCGACCAGGTTCGGGCGGTGTTGATTTTCGATGTCTGGAACCCGCAGCTCTCAGCGGTGGAGCGCACGGCGTTTTCCGACGTGTTGAAGACGGCGCAGCGCTTCGAGGCCGGGTATCAGGCCAAGGCCTAAGCCGGGCAACCGACCTCAGAGGTCCTGCTGGTAGCGCACGTAGGGCACCCGGCCTTCGCGGCGCTCCAGCCGGTCGGGGCGCTGCGGCTGCGGAATCAAGGGGTTCTCACCGGTGCTGAGCAGGTTCTGCGCGCCGATGGTGAGCCGGCCTTCCCAAGGCGTACGCCAGGTGATGCCGAGGCCGAGGCTGCCGAAGGCTTCTTCTTCGCCGGGCAGGTGGACGACGCGGCCCACCACTTCACCGCCCAGCGCGCCGACGCCGCCACCGACGCTCAACGTCTGGCTGTTCCAGTGCGCGGCCATCAGACCGGGCAGGGCGCTGCTGGCCGGCAGCAGACGGGCCCGAGCGACCGAGCCGCCAAGTCGGATCCAGCCCTGTTCGCCGATACGCAACTCGCCGGCGATGCCGAGGTCGTTCTGTTCGACCTCGAGCCCGGCCAGTCCGGCGACCGGGGCCAGCTCGGGCATCAGCAAAGCCGATGAGGTGCCGGGGAACTGGCTGTCGAGGGCCTGGCGCTGCTGGCGACCGAACGCGGTCCAGTCGGTGCGCCCCAGCGAGACACGGGCCTCGGCCTGAAGGCTGCTGGCCGCCAGCGGTGCCGGACGGCCCAGTTGGGCGACGAAGCAGTCATTGGCCAGACCCTTGAAACCGGCGCCGTCACTGCCGCAGAGCAGGCCGAAGCGAGGCTCGGCACTGGCCCCGAGGGTGGCCGAAAGGCCGCCGCCTTGGCGGTTCCAGCGGGCGCCGAGGGCAGGGCGGCCTGCCACACCGGTGAGGGTGGAAGAGTCGATCCAGAGCACCGCCTCGAGCTTGCCGCTGGCGCTGTTCCAGACCGGCATGGGCAGCTGCGGTGCCGGCGCGCTGGTCCGCGCCGACACGGCCGCGGCGGGCAGTGCGAGAGCAAGGGCAAGAGCGAGGGCGGTGCGGCGGATCATGGCGGTGTGGACGCGGGGCGGGGGCAAAAAGTTCCGGACACGCACCGTAGCAGTTTACGCCGATTTAACCAAGTGCCCGCTGGCGGCCGGGCGGGCAGGGCTCATTGCAGGCCGGGCGGCTCCGGTCCCAGCGGCCGGGGCTGGGCGAAGATCGCCGCGATCGCGGCCCGCTCCAGCCGGTAGCTCTGGCCGCAGAACTCGCAATGCACCTCGGCCTGGCCGCTGCGGGCGGCGGCCAGTGCCTCCTCGCGGCCCAATCCCGCCAGCATGGCCTCGACCCGCGCTGCCGAGCAGGAGCAGCCAAAGGCCAGCGGCTGGCGGGAGAGCAGGCGCACCCCATCTTCATGGAACAGCCGCCAGAGCAGCGTTTCGGCCGGCGCGGCCAGCAGCTCGGCGGGCCCAAGCGTGCCGAACAGGGCTTCGATGCGCTCCCAGGCCTCGTCCTCGCGGCCGGCTTCGGGCAGCTGTTGCAGCATCAATCCGGCCGCGTGCCGATCGTCGGCGGCGAGCAGCAGGGCGGTCGGCAGCTGTTCGGACTGCCGGAAGTAGTCGACCAGGGCGGCGTCCAGCGTGTCGGCGGTGAGGCCGACCAGGCCCTGGTAACGCTGCGGCTCGCGTTGATCCGAGGCCCGGGTCTCGATGGTGATGGCGAGCATGGCCCCCGGTCCGGCGTCACGCAGGCTGAAGTCGGTGGGCCATGCCGGGCCGCTGCGGGCGATGCCGCGCAGGGTGCCGGCCGAGGTGCATTCGGCGAACAGCATACGCAGGGCGGCCGTGCCGCGCAGTTGCAGGCTGAGCCTGCCTTCCGCCTTGAGGTGCCCGCAGAGCAGGGCGGCCGCCGCCAGGGCTTCGCCGAGCAGGCGTTCGGCGGCCGGTGCGGCCGGCGCGCGGGCGCGCACTTCGGCCCAGCTGGCCCGCAGACGCACGTGCACACCACGCACGGCGGTCCGGTCGATCAGGAAACGGGTCAGGGTGTCGGTGTCGGCCATGGCGGCATGGACAGCGCGACGCGGGAACGCCACGCTGTCGCGTTCGAGATGCGAGGGGATCGGCATGGTACAGCGGTCGGGGCGGCGACGGGGTGGCGGCTGGCGGCGCTGGGCAGGGCGGCTGGCCTGGGGCCTGCCCCTGCTGGCACTGCTCGCCAGCGTCTTGCCGGTGCTGCTGCTGCGTTGGGTCGATCCGCCGACCAGCGCCTTCATGCTGGCCCGCCAGTTCGAGGCCTGGTCGGGCGGCCAGTCCGATTTCGTGCTGCGCTACCGCTGGGTGGACTGGGACCAGCTCTCGCCGCAACTGCCGATCGCCCTGGTGGCGGCCGAGGACCAGCGCTTTCCCGAGCATGCCGGCTTCGACTTCGTGGCTATCGACCAGGCCCTCGAAAACAACGCTCGCGGTGGGCGGATGCGCGGGGCCAGCACGATCAGCCAGCAGGTGGCGAAGAACCTGTTCCTCTGGGAGCAGCGGAGTTGGCTGCGCAAGGCGGTGGAGGCCTGGTTCACGGTGCTGATCGAGACGCTTTGGCCGAAGCAGCGCATCTTGGAAGTCTACGCCAACCTCGCCGAATTCGGCAACGGCGTGTTCGGTGCCGAAGCAGCGGCGCGCCATTTCTTCGGCAAGCCGGCAGCCGAGCTGGACGCGACCGAAAGCGCCCGGCTCGCCGCCGTGCTGCCAAGCCCGCGGCGCTACAGCGTGCGCGCACCGGGGCCCTTCGTGCAGCGGCGGACTGTGTGGATCCGGGAGCAGGCTCTCCAGCTCGGCGGCCCGGCCTATCTCGCCGAGTGCTGCGGCGTGCCGGGGTCGCCGCCGGCCAAGGACTGATCGCCGCCGAGCAGGGCCGCAGCAGCAGGAAGGGCAATCAGGGCGCCGACGCATTGCGCGATGACGAAGCCCGCGACGTCGCCCGGGGCGATGCCGGCGAAGCTCTGCGTGAGGCTGCGCGCCAGCGTGACCGCGGGGTTCGCGAACGAGGTGCTGGCGGTGAACCAGTACGCGGCGAGGATGTAGCCGGCGACCAGCGCTGGGATGGCGGCGGGCCGATGCCGCTGCGCGAGCAGGATGGTCAGCATCAGGCCGAAGGTGGCCACGCCCTCGCTGAGCCACTGCGAAGCGCCGGTGCGTTCGCGCGTGCCGGGCTGCCACAGCGCGAGGTCGAACATGGCGTGCGCCAGCAGCACGCCGGCCACTGCGCCGAGGATCTGAACGACTCCGTAGGCGGCGAAGCGCCGCCACGGCAGCTCGCCGCGCAGCGCCATCACCAGCGAGACCGCGGGGTTGAAATGCGCGCCGGAGATCGGCCCCAGGGCACTGATCAGCACCACGAGCAGTGCGGCGGTGGCGAGCGCGTTGCCCAGCAAGGCGATGGCGTCGTTCCCTTGCGAAAGCTGCACCCCCATGATCCCGCTGCCGACCACGCCGGCCAGCAGCGCGGCGCTGCCGAGGGCTTCGGCCAACAAGGCCCGTGCGAGCGGCGGCTTCGCCGCTTCGCTGGCGGCCAGATTCACCCGCGCGCCGCTCACCGCCATGTCTCTGGTGGAGTGGCTCACAGCCGCGCCAGCAAGTCGCGGACCTTCGCCGAAATGCGGTCGCGCACGCCGCGGTAGGCCTCGTCGTCCATGTGCTTCGGGTCGGGCAGGGCCCAGTCCTCGCGCACGCGCGCCGGCACCCAGGGGCACGAATCGCCGCAGCCCATGGTGATGACCGCATCGAACTCGCCGTCGATGTCATCAAGCGATTTCGAATCGTGTACGGCGAGGTCGTAACCCAGCTCACCCATGAAGCGGATCGCCTTCGGGTTGATCACGCCGGAGGGCTTCGAGCCCGCACTCAGCGCCTCGACATCGGCGCCGCCGTGGATTCGGGCGAAGGCCTCCGCCATCTGGGAGCGGTTGGCATTTTCGACGCAGACGAACAGGACTCGTTTCATGGCGATGCAATCCGATGGAAGGGAGGGCGGCTGCTGTCAGCGGCAAGGCGCCGCGCGGTCGGCCGGAGCGCAGGGCTCGCCGCCGCAGCAGTTCTCGGTGAGGTAGGCGAGCAGCAAGGCCATCCGTGTGAAGTCCGCACGCACGCGGATGGCGCGGCCTTCGCGGGTGTCCGCGACCAGCCCGGCGCGGCGCAGGGTGTTCAAATGGGCGCTGAGCGTGGCTGCTGGCACATCCAGCGCCTCGCGCAGAGCCCCGACGGTCAGGCCCGCCGGCCCGGCCTGCACCAGGCGGCGGAACGCGGCCAGTCGATGGCTCTGTGCGAGGGCCGCAAGGGCAGTGACGACGTCGGCGGCGTTCATTTCGATATTTCCATAAGCGTCGAAATATACCCCCCGACCCGGCCTGCTGGCTATCCTCCCCCGATGCCTACGTCCGTCGACCTCGTCCTGCTGGTGGCCGCCCACAACGAGGAGGCCGCGCTGCCCCTGCTGCACCTGCGCCTGCTTAGTGTTGCGGAAGGCTTGGGGCCGGGCGTGCGCGTGCTGTATGTCGACGACGGCAGCCGCGACGGCACTTGGGCGCTGCTTGAAGGCTTCAGCCGCGATGAGCCGGGGCGCGTTGGCGTGCTGCGGCTCTCGCGAAACTTCGGCAAGGAGCTGGCGCTGACGGCCGGCCTCGATCACGTGCCGCCGGGCGCGGCGGTGGTCGTGCTCGACGCCGACGGCCAAGACCCGCCCGAGCTGGTGCCGGCGATGGTGGCGCGCTGGCGGGCCGGTGCCGAGGTGGTGTTCGGACGGCGGATCAGCCGTGTTGGCGAGTCTTGGGTCAAGCGGGCGTCGGCGGCGGCGTTCTATCGCGTCATCAACGCGCTGTCGGACACGCCGATCCCGCGCGACACCGGCGATTTCCGCCTGCTCGGCCCGCGTGCGATGGCCGCGCTGCGCGGCCTGCGCGAGCGCCAGCGCTTCATGAAGGGGCTGTTCGCATGGGTCGGTTTCCGTTCGGAGGCTTTCGACTACGAGCGCGCGCCGCGGCTGGCCGGGAACAGCAAGTTCAACTACTGGCGGCTGTGGAATCTGGCGCTCGAAGGCATCACCGGCTTCTCGACGGTGCCGCTGCGGGTGGCGACCTACGTCGGTCTGGCGAGCGCGCTGCTGGCTTTCCTGGCGGGGCTTGCGATCATCGTGCGCACTCTGCTGTGGGGCGACCCGGTGGCCGGCTGGCCCTCGATGATGGCCGTCATCAGTTTCCTCGGCGGCCTGCAGTTGATGGCGCTCGGCGTCATCGGCGAGTACCTCGGGCGGCTCTACCTTGAGGCCAAGCAGCGGCCGCTCTACGTGGTCGACGAGGCCCATCTGCCCGGCGCTTGAGCTGCGGCCGCGCACGGGTATGATCGGGGTGAGCATCCACCGGAGCGGCCCATGCGCAGCGTGCGACAGATCCTCGACGGCAAGGACACCCCGCTGGTCACCGTGGGGCCGGACGACGCGGTGCTGGAGGCGCTCAAGCGCATGGCCGAGGCCGGCGTCGGCGCGGTGCTGGTGATGGACGCGGGGCGGCTGGTCGGCATCCTCACCGAGCGCGATTACGCCCGCAAGGTCGTGCTGCAGGGCCGCGCCTCGGCGACCACGCCGGTGCGGGCGATCATGACCAGCCCGGTGCGCACGGTGGGGCCGGAACAGCGCGCCGGCGAATGCATGGAGATGATGAGCGAGTATCGCTTCCGCCACCTGCCGGTGGTCGAGGACGATGTGGTGCTGGGCGTGGTGTCGATCGGCGACCTGCTCAAGCTGGTGATCGAGGAGCAGCGCCACGAGATCGCGGCGCTGCAGAGCTACATCGCCAGCTGAAGCGGCGGCCAAGCGCCGCCGCGCGCCGGATCAGAAACTGCGATCGCCGCCCAGCGTGCGGCCCAGACCGCCCAGCACCGAGCCCTCGTCGCGACCGGGTTGCAGGGCCGCCTGCAGCATCCGGCCAGCCAGCCGCGAGAACGGCAGCGACTGGATCCAGACCTTGCCGGGGCCGGTCAGGGTGGCCATGAACACGCCCTCGCCGCCGAACAGCATCGACTTCACCGAGCCCACCGACTTGATGTCGAAGTGGACGCCGTCGGTGTAGGCCACCACGCAGCCGGTGTCGATGTCGAGGCGTTCACCCGCGGCCAGTTGCCGTTCCATGATGGTGCCACCGGCGTGCACAAAGACCAGGCCGTCGCCTTCGAGCTTCTGCATGATGAAGCCCTCGCCACCGAACAGTGCGGTCATCACCTTGCGCTGGAAATGCAGGCCGATGCTCACGCCGCGGGCGGCGGCGAGGAAGCTGTCCTTCTGGCAGATGATGCGGCCGCCGTAGTTGGAGAGCGTCATCGGCACGATGGTGCCGGGGTAGGGCGCGGCGAAAGCCACCTTGCCCTTGCCGCTGCCGGTGTGGGTGAACACCGTGGTGAACAGCGATTCGCCGGTGACCAAGCGCTTGCCGGCGCCGAGCAGCTTGTCGGTGAAACTGCCGCCGCTGCCCTTGCCGTCGCCGAACACGGTTTCCATGCTGACGGCGGCGTCCTTGTACATCATTGCGCCGGCTTCGGCGACCGCCGATTCGCCGGGGTCGAGCTCGATCTCGACGAACTGCATGTCCTCGCCGTGGATGCGGTAATCGATCACATCGGAGCGTCCTCCACCCTGAAAGGCTGGAGGCAGGGCAGCCGCCATGCCCGTGGCCGGGCCGGCGGCGCGCAGTTCGGCGCAGGCGGCGATCGGCAGCCATTCGGGGAAACCGGCGCGCCAGCAGTGGCCGTTGGGGTTGCGCGCAGCCTGGGCGATGGCACCGGCGGTGTCGAGCGGGCCCATCTGCTGGCCGTTGTAGCTGAGGTACCACTGCTGCATGGGGGCATTCCGTGGGGAGGGCGGGGAGGTGGCGGGTCGTGGCCGGGTCAGAGCCCGAGTTCGGCGTGGAGCTGCTCGCGCGTGGCCGCGTCGAGGCCGAGCGCTTGCCCGAGTTCGTCGAGGTAGCGCACTTCGACCTCGGTGTCGCGGCCGATGGCGATGACCGAGGCCACGTAGACCGGCTCGCGCTGAGCGGGCCGGGTGCGCGCCACCAGTTGCGGCAGGCTCAAGGGGGCGGCCAGTTCACCCTGCAGTTCGGCGATGTCCTCGGCGTCCAGCCCGGCCTGGCGGGCGCTGCCGAGGATGCGCTCGCGCTCCTCGGCGTCGATCAGGCCGTCGGCATTGGCCGCGCAGATCATCGCCCGCAGCAGGTGCAGGGCCTCGGCGGCCTGCTCGGGTGCCGGAGCGGTCATCGCCGGTGGCGCTGCCGGACTGTGGACGGGCGGCGGTGGCGGAGTCGGGCTGTGGGTCGGTGGCGGTGGCGGCGCGGCGTTGCCGCCGGTGGGGCTGGCCGGTTTGGAGCGGTAGTGCTCGTAGGCAGCAATCGCCACCCCGAGCACGCCGAGGCCGATCTTGGCCTTGGTGGCGGTGGGCAGACCACCCCGACCGCTGCCGCCTCCGAGCAGGCCGCCCAAGCTGCCGCCCAGCCCGCCGCCCGAGCCGCTGGCCGGACGGCTGCCGCCCAGCACGCCACCGAGCAGGCCACCCAGGCCGCCGCTGCTGGCGCTGCTGCGTTGGCCGTAAGGGTTGTGGTGGCGGCGCTTCTTGCCACCGAGCGAGCCGGAAAGGGCCTCGCCCATCACTTGTTTCAACAGGCGTTCCGGATCGAACATGGGCGTTCCTTGACGTGGGGTAAGTTCACGATCATGCCAAAGCCGGGTTAAGGCCCCGTCAGGGCGGCCAAGGGCGCGGCGCGCTGCGGTGGCTGTGGCACACTGCCGCGCCGCCACGACGGACGCCGGAATGGCCGACAGCACCGACAGCCACGCACCGCGCTCGCCGTTCCAGGTCTGGCGGGCCCTGCGCTGGTCGCTGAACGGGCTGGCCCTGACCTGGCGGCTGGAATCTTCGTTCCGGCTCGAGGTCTACCTGTTCGCCCTGCTCGCACCGCTCGGGCTCTGGCTGGGCGAGAACGGCGTCGAGCGTGCCCTGCTGGTCGGCAGCCTGGTGCTGGTGCTGGTTGTCGAGGTGCTGAATTCGGCGGTCGAGGCCATCGTCGACCGCTTCGGTGGCGAATGGCACGAACTCGCCCAGCGCGCCAAGGACATGGGTTCGGCGGCGGTGTTCCTGTGCGATCTCAATGTGCTGCTGGTCTGGGGCCTGATTCTTCTTCCCCGCTGGCTGTGAAAACCGCATGGACCCTGCCTTGAGCCTTGCCACCCCGACCCTGCCTCCCCCTTTGTACCTGCGCCGTGGCGAGGAGCGTCGCCTGCGCGCCGGCCACCTGTGGGTGTTCAGCAACGAGGTCGATGTCGAGAGATCGCCCTTGACCGCCCTGCAGCCCGGCCAGCCGGTGATGCTGTTCGACAGCACCGGCAAGTCGCTGGGCAGCGGCTATGCGCACCCCAACACGTTGATCGCGGCGCGGCTGGTCGATCGCGGTGGCCATGCGCTCGACCGTTCGCTGTTCGTGCATCGGTTCAACGTGGCGCTGGCGCTGCGCGAACGCCGTTACGCCGATCCCTTCTACCGGCTGGTGTTCGGCGAGAGCGATGGACTGCCCGGCCTCACCGTAGACCGCTTCGGCGAGGTGCTGGTGGCGCAGGCCACCACCGCCGGCATCGACCGCCTGCAGGACACCATCACCGAGGCGCTCGACAAGGTGTTCAAGCCGCGCAGCATCGTCTGGAAGAACGACAGCAGCGCGCGTGCCATCGAAGGACTGACCGACGATGTGCGCGTGGTGGGGCTTCCGGTGGAGGGGCCCGTCGAAGTGCGCGAGGGCGCGCTTCGTTTCACCGCCGATGTGCTCGAAGGCCAGAAGACCGGCTGGTTCTACGACCAGCGCAGCAACCGCGATCGGCTGGCGCCCTGGCTGAAGGGTGCTGCCGTGCTCGATCTTTTCAGTTTCGCGGGTGCTTGGGGCCTGCGCGCCGTGGCCGATGGCGCCGCCCGTGCCGATTGCGTCGACGTCTCGGGGCGCGCCATCCAGGCCGTGCAGGCCAATGCCCTGCACAACGGCCTCGCCGATCGGGTGTCGGGCCAGGCCATCGATGCCTTCGATTTCCTGAAAGCCGCCCGCGCCGAACGCCGGCGCTGGGACGTCGTCATCGTCGACCCACCGGCCTTCATCAAGCGCAAGAAGGATTTCAAAGAGGGCGCGCTGGCCTACCGGCGCCTCTTCGAAGCGGCGATGCAGGTGCTGGCCAAGGACGGGCTGCTGGTGGCTTGCTCCTGCAGCCACCATTACCCGCGATCGGCGCTGGTTGAGGCGGTGCAGGCCGCCGCCCGCCACCTCGATCGACAGGTGCAGCTGCTCGAGTTCCTCGCGCAAGGGCCCGACCATCCGGTGCATCCCGCCATCCCCGAAACCGAGTACCTGAAAGGCGCGATCTTCCGCGTGCTGCCGGCCTGAGAACCCCGCCATGAGCTTCCTGCACGACATCGATCCGATCGCCCTCTCCCTGCCGTTCTGGCCGCATGGCATCCACTGGTACGGGCTGATGTACGTGGGCGGCTTCGCCGCCGCCTGGTGGCTGGGCAAGCACCGGCTGGCCCAAGGCCGCCTGCCCGGCATCGATGAGAACGGCTTCGGCGATCTGCTGTTCTACGCCATGCTCGGGGTGATCGTGGGCGGCCGCGTCGGTTTCGTCCTGTTCTACGACCTGCCGGCTTTCTTCGCCGATCCGCTGATGCTGTTCAAGCTGCGCGACGGTGGCATGAGCTTCCACGGCGGCCTGCTCGGCGTGCTTCTGGCTGGCTTCTGGTGGTGCCGGAAGTACGACGTGCACTGGTTCGACATCCTCGATTTCATCGCACCGCTGGCGCCGATCGGGCTGGGCCTCGGGCGGCTCGGCAACTGGATCAACGGCGAGCTCTGGGGCCGCCTCACCAGCAGTCCGCTGGGTGTGGTCTTCCCCAAGGCCGATCTCGGTGCCTACAGCGGCCTGCCGATGGAGCAACTGCGCGCCTTGCATGCCCAGGGCCTGCTCGACGCCTACGCCCGCTGGCCCTCGCAGTTGCTGCAGGCTTTCCTCGAGGGCGCGGTGCTGTTCGCCCTGCTCTGGTGGTTCAGCCGCCGGCCGCGGCCGCGCTACGCGGTGGCCGGCCTGTTCGGTCTGGCCTACGGGCTGTTCCGCATCTTCGCGGAATTCTTCCGCGAGCCCGATGCGCAGTTCGGTTTCATCGCCTTCGGCTGGCTGACCATGGGCATGCTGCTCAGCCTGCCGATGGTGGCCTTCGGCCTCTGGCTGCTGTGGCGTTCGCGCCGCGCCCCGACCCTGGCCGGCGGCTGAACCGAACGCGACACCAACGTACCCTCTGACCCGCCACATCCTTTGTCCATGCAGGCCTACCACGATCTTCTCGCCCATGTGCTGACGCACGGCACGGTCAAGGCCGACCGCACCGGCACCGGCACGCGCAGTGTGTTCGGCGCGCAGATGCGCTTCGCTCTCGACGCCGGCTTCCCGCTCGTCACCACCAAGCGGGTGCACTGGAAATCGGTGGTGCACGAACTGCTGTGGTTCCTGCGCGGCGAGACCAACATCGCCTACCTGCGGGCCCAGGGGGTCGGCATCTGGGACGAATGGGCCGACGAACAGGGCGAGCTGGGGCCGGTGTACGGCAAGCAGTGGCGCAGTTGGGCCGCGCCGGATGGCCGCGTGATCGATCAGATCAGCGAGCTCGTGCAGCAGATCAAGCACAATCCCGAGTCGCGAAGGCTCGTCGTCAGCGCCTGGAACGTGGCCGACCTGCCGGCCATGGCGTTGATGCCCTGCCATGCCCTGTTCCAGTTCCATGTCGCCGATGGCCGCCTGAGCTGCCAGCTCTACCAGCGCTCGGCCGACCTGTTCCTTGGCGTGCCCTTCAACATCGCCAGCTACGCCCTGCTCACGCAGATGATCGCGCACTGCTGCGATCTGGGCCTTGGCGATTTCATCTGGACCGGCGGCGACTGCCACATCTACGCCAACCACCTCGAGCAGGTGAACGAGCAACTCGCGCGCGAGCAGCGGGCGTTGCCGACCGTGCGCCTGAACCCGGCGGTGCGCGATGTCCTCGCCTTCCGCTACGAGGACATCGAACTCGTTGGGTACGACCCGCACCCGGCGATCAAGGCCCCGGTGGCGGTGTGAGCGGCAAGGCGGCCGAAACCGCTGTGGCGGTGGTTCTGGTCGCCGCCCTCGACCGCGATTTCGCCATCGGCCGCGGCAACGCGCTGCCCTGGTCGCTGCCCGACGATCTGAAGCGCTTCAAGGCGCTGACGCTCGGGCACAGCCTGCTGATGGGCCGCAAGACCGCCGAATCGCTGGGTCGTGCGCTGCCGGGACGGCGCAATCTCGTGCTGACGCGCTCGGGCCGCGCGCCCTTCGCGGGCATGGAGGCGGTGGCCTCGATCGAGGCGGCCTTGGCGCGACTGGCCACAGCGGCTGACGCGGATCCGGCATCGGTGGCGCCGACCACGGCGACGCTGATGGTGATCGGCGGCGGCGAGGTCTATACGCAGACCCTGCCGATGGCGACACGCCTGCACCTGACCTGGGTCGATACCCGGATCGACGGTGCCGACGCCTGGTTTCCGCGTTTCGATCCGACCGCCTGGACGATGACCGACAGCACGGCGCATGGCGCCGATGCCCGGCACGCCTTCGCCTTCCGTTTCGCCGACTACGTTCGGCGCTGAGCGTACTCAGTCCTCGCCGCGTGGCGGGCCGCTGACGCTGCGCCCCGGCACCTGGTGGACGCGCGGTTCGGGGCCGAGTTCCAGCGCGGTGAGTTTGCCGCCCCAGACCGCGCCGGTGTCGATGCCGTGCACGCCCAGGCCCTGGAACAGGCCGAGTGTGCTCCAGTGGCCGAACACCACCGGCAGTTCGCGTTCGGCATGGCCCGGCACCGAGAACCACGGGTACAGGCCGGCCTTCTGGGTGCCGGGCCGGCCCTTCTCCTCGAAGGCGATGCGGCCGCTGGTGGTGCAGTAGCGCAGCCGGGTGAAGGCATTGATGATCGCCCGCCAGCGGTCGATGCCGGCCAGCCGCGGCGACCAGTTCGGCTTGTCGCCGTACATGTGCTTGAGCAGGCGCAGGCCGTCCTCGCCCTGCAGCACCGCCTCGACCTCGCGGGCGCGGGCCTCGGCCATGCGCAGGGTCCAGCGCGGCATCAGGCCGGCATGCACCATGGCGAAGCCGAGCCCGTGATCGACATGCAGCAGTTTCTGCCGGCGCAGCCAGTCGAGCAGCACCGGGGCGGCATCGTCGAACAGCACACGTTGCAGGTCGGGATTGACCCGGCGCTGCTCCTCCGGCTTGCGGCCGGCAATGGCCAGCAGCGAGAGGTCGTGGTTGCCGAGCGTCACCACCACGCGCTCGCGCAGCTCGTGCAGCAGCTTCAGCGTCTCCAGCGACTGACCGCCGCGGTTGACCAGATCGCCGCACAGCCAGAGCCGGTCGACAGCGGGATCGAAGCGGAGCGCATCGAGCAGACGCAGCAGAACGTCGTGGCAACCCTGCAGGTCGCCGATCGCGTAAGTCGCCATCAGTGCAGGGTCCGCGGGATGCTCAGCGCGAAGGGCGCGATCTCGGCATCGAACTCGGTGCCGTCGTCGGCCAGCATCCGGTAGCGGCCCTGCATGCGGCCGCAGAAGGTCTCCAGCACCGCACCCGAGGTGTATTCGAACTCGCCACCCGGCTTGAGCCAGGGCTGCTGGCCGACCACACCCTCGCCGCGCACCTCCTGGACCTTGCCGTTGGCATCGGTGATGCACCAGTGGCGCGATAGCAGACGCGCCGGCACCTCGCCGGTGTTGGCGATGCGGATGGTGTAAGCGAACACGTAGCGGCCCTCGTCGGGTGCGCTCTGTTCGTCGAGGAAACGGGTGGCGACGGCCACCGTGATGGCGTAACGGCGATTGGACATGATGCGATTCTACGGAATCGCGGTCGCGGCGACGTGGTTGGCCAGCGCCACCCAGGCCGCCACCGGCACCTGTTCGGCGCGCGTGCCGGGGTCGATGCCGACCGCCGCCAGGGTCGTCGTCGAGCAGACCGTCGAGAGCGCGTTGCGCAGGGTTTTGCGGCGCTGCTGGAAACCGGCGGCGACCACCCGCTCGAACACCGCCGGATTCTGGATGCCCAGCACCGAACGCGGTTTCGGCAGCAGCCGGACCACCGCCGAATCGACCTTGGGCGGCGGCGTGAAGGCACCCGGCGGCACGTCGAACAGCGGCACCACCTGGCACACCGCCTGCAGCATCACCGAGAGCCGGCCGTAGGTCTTGCTGCCGGGCGGTGCGGCCATCCGGTCGACCACTTCCTTCTGCAGCATGAAGTGCATGTCGCGGACCGCTTCGGCATGCGCCATCACATGGAACAGGATCGGCGTCGAGATGTTGTAGGGCAGGTTGCCGACCAGGCGCAGCGGGCCTTCGATGTCGTGGCCCTGGGCCAAGCGGCCGACATCGACCTGCAGCACATCGCGGTGGATGATGGTGAGGCGGCCGTGCTTCGCGCCCTCGATGGCCAGGGGCTCGACCAGGTCGCGGTCGAACTCGATGACGGTGAGCTCGCCGTGCGCGCGCAGCAGCGGGAAGGTGAGCGCGCCGGCGCCGGGGCCGATCTCGACGATGAATTCGCCGGGCTTCGGGTTGATGGCACGGATGATCTTGTCGACCACCCCGGGGCTGGAGAGGAAATGCTGGCCGAGCTGTTTCTTGTGGCGGTGGGTGTCGAGGCTCATGCGCAGGTCCGGGTCCGGCGGCGGGCGAGCTCGGCGCACAGCGCCACCGCGTGGCGCAGGCTGGAGGGGTCGGCCAGGCCGCGGCCGGCGAGCGCCAGCGCGGTGCCGTGGTCGACCGCCACCCGCGGGAAGGGCAGGCCGAGCGTGATGTTCACCGCGTCCTCGAAGCCGCTGGCCTTGAGCACCGGCAGGCCCTGGTCGTGGTACATCGCCACCACCGCGTCGAAGTCGCCGCGCTGCTGCGGCAGGAAAGCGGTGTCGGCCGGCAGTGGGCCTTCCAGCGTGAAGCCTTCCGCCCGCAGGAGGTCGAGCACCGGCGCGATGATCTCGATCTCCTCGCGGCCGAGTTCGCCGGATTCGCCGGCATGCGGGTTGAGGCCCAGCACACGCAGGCGCGGTTGCGCGATGCCGAATTGCTCGCGCAGGGCGCGCTGGGTGATGCGCAACACGCGCAGCAGACCGGCCTGGGTGATCGCCTCCGGCACCGCCCGCAGCGGCAGGTGGGTGGTGGCGAGCGCGACCCGCAGCTGCGGGTTGGCCAGCATCATCACCACCTCGCAGGACGCGGCCTCGGCCAGCAGCTCGGTCACGCCGGTGAACGCGATGCCGCCGCGATTGATGGTGGCCTTGTGCACCGGGCCGGTCACCAGGCCCTGCACGCGTCCGGCCAAAGCATCGGCGGCGGCGGCGCGCAGCGCGCCGATCACGGCGGCGGCATTGGCCGGTGTGGCCTCGCCGAAGCGCACCGGCACGGCATTGCGATGCTCGACCAGAGCGAGTTCGCCGGGACCGGCGTCTTCATCGGCTTCGCGCAGGCGCAGCGGCAGGCCGAGGGCCTGTGCGGCGGCCAGCAGGGTGTCGCCGTCGGCGTAGGCCAGCAATCGCGCCGGCAAGGGGCTCTGGGCGAGACGAACGCAGAGCTCCGGGCCGACGCCGGCCGGCTCGCCGGGGACCAGGGCGAGCCGGGGCAGGCCGCTCACGGGTTCAGACGGCGCCGAGCCGCGACTCGACGAAGGCGTCGGTGCGCAACTGCCGCAGGAAGCGTTCCAGTTCCTCTTGGGCGCGCCGCTCGCCGATGGCCTGGCGGGCGCGGTTGCGGCGGTTCTCCTCGGTCACGTCCTGCTCGCGGGTGCCGACCCGACGCAGCAGGTGCCAGCCGGCCGCGGTGCGGAACACGGCAGAAAGCTGGCCGTCGGCGAGCGGAGTGATCTGGCCAGCGATTTCCGGCCCCAAGGCCTCGGCGCTGAACCAGTCGAGCCGGCCGCCGCGGTTGCGGGTCATGGTGTCGTTGCTGTACTGGCGGGCGAGGGCGGCGAAGTCCTCGCCGGCCTCGATGCGGGTGCGCAGTTCGTCGATGCGGCGGCGAGCGGCTTCCTCGCCGACGATCTCGTTGACCGCCACCAGCAGGTGGTCGGCCTGGTATTCGACGATCGTCTGCGGGCCGGGCCGGCGGGTTTCGACCAGCTGGATCAGCTGGTAGCCGCTGGGGCCGCGCAGCGGCTCACTGAACTGGCCGGGCTGCAGGCCGCGCACCAGTTCGGCGAAGCGCGGCGGAATGGCACTGCCCGGGCGCCAGCCGAGGTCGCCGCCCTCGAGCGCGTTGCGGTCGTCGGAGTAGCGGATGGCGGCAGCGCGGAAGTCCATTTCGCCGCGCACGATCAGGCCGCGGACGCCGTCGATCTTCTCGCGGGCGATCGCCACCTGCTCGGGCGTGGCGCCATCGGGCAGGGCGACCAGGATATTGGCCAGCCGGTACTCGGTTTCGTCGGCCCCGGCGCCGCGCGCCAGTTCCTGATCGACTTCCGACTCGCTGACCACCACCCGGCCCTGGATGACGCGCTGCTGCAGGCGGCGCATCTGCATTTCCTCGCGCACGCTGCGCCGGTAATCCTCGAAGGAGAGGCCCTGCGCCTCGATCTGGGCGCGCATCTGCTCGATGCCGATGCCGGAGCGGGCGGCGATGCCCTGCAGGGTCTGGTTGAGCTCGGTGTCGCCGATGCGGATGCCGGTGGATTCGGCCCGAGCCACCTGCAGGCGGGTCAGCACCAGCCGCTCCAGCACCTGCCGGCGCAGCACGTTCTCGGGCGGCAGTTGCGTTTCGCGGCCACGGAACTGCTCACGCAGATTGGCCACCGCGCGGTCGAGTTCGGAGAGCAGGATCACATCCTCGTCGACCACGGCGGCGATGCCGTCGATCGGGCCGCTGCTGCCCGGACCGGCCAGCAACTGGGCGTGGACTGGGAGGGCGAGGGTGGTGGCCAGCAGCAGGCTGGCAAGGGCGGGCTTCAACATGGTGCGGGCAGGCTCCGAACGCGCTTCAGGGGCGCGGACTACGGGGAAAAACCGAGGATAGCATCGGACAACAAACGCTCTGAATCGCGGCCGAAGCGACCGATGCCGTTCAGCTCGACTTCCAGGTAGATGCCGCGGTTGCGTTCGCCGCCGAAGTCGCGGATGTAATCGCGGGCCAGCACCCGCACCGCCATGCAGCAGCTGCGCCATTCAAAGCCGCCCAGGGTTTCGAGGCTGCGCTCATCCCGCAGCGACCAGGCCCAGCGGCCGACCGCGCGCCATTCCGCCGACAGCGGCGCGGCGAAGCTCAGGTCGGTCTGTTCGAGCACGCCCTCGCGGTAGCGGTAGCTGGCATTGAACACGCCACGTTCACCGAAACGGTACTGGGCGCGCAGGGCCGAGAGCTCGGTGACACGGCGGTCGGGGTTCCACTGCTGCGTGCTGCGCAGTGACCAGGCATCGTTCAGTTGCCAGTCCAGCTCGGCCACGTAGGCCGAGCCGTCCGGACTGGGCGCTGGTTCGCCGGGCAGGCGCAGGCGCGGCGGGTCGAAGTGAACGATCCGGCCGAGGCTGGCGGCCAGACGCTCGCGGCCGTCTTCGGCATCGAGCAGGCGACTCGTCACCGCCAGGGTGACCTGGTGGGCGTCGGCCTGGCGGTCGGGGCCGCTGAAGCGGTTCTCGCGGAACAGACCCGGCCAGCTGAAAGACAGCGGCTGGGTGTCGAACAGCGGCAGATCGTCCTGTTCGCGGTGGGGCACGTTCAGGTAGAACAGCCGGGGTTCGAGGGTCTGCAGCCAGCGGCCCTGACCCATGGCCGGACGGCGCTCGAACACCATCCCGGCATCGAGGCTGGCGATCGGCAGGCTGCGTTGCGGGCGGCGCTCGCGGCCGGGCAGGGCCGGGTCGCGCTCCAGTGCCCAGGCGGTGTGGCGCCAAGCGAGGGCCGGCGTGGCGAACCAGGCCGCGCCACCCAATGGCAGGCGCAACCGGGGCAGCAGGTCGAGACGCTGGCCACCGGGCCGCTGCTCGTGCTGGAAGCGCACCAGTTCGGCATCCAGCGAGGGTTCGAGCAGACCGTCCAGCAGCGGGGCGTAGCGGCCGCGCAGGCGGGGCAGGCGGGCGAAGGGTTCGCTGCCCGGGGCCAGCACGGGGTTGGCGATCTGCCAGCGTTCGGCGGAGATCGAGGTGCTCCAGCCGCGGCCGCGGCCGGCCAGCAAGGCGCTGCTCGGCAGCAGGATCTGGATGTGCTGGCCGAAATCGGCGCCGAAATCGCGCAGGTAGTTGGGGTCGCTGACGTGCTGCAGGTCGGCGCTGGCGAACCACTGCGGCGAGAGTGTGCTGCGGTGCTGCCAGATCGCCATGCCGCGGTCGCGCCCGGTCAGTTGGTCATCGCGCAGCCAGGTGCCGCGGAACTCGCCTTGGCTGCTTGCGCCGAGATAGCGGAACTCGCCGCCCAGCATCAGCCCGCGCCGCGACATCCAGCGCGGCGAGAGCGTGGCATCGTAGTTCGGCGCGAGGTTGAGGTAGTAGGGCAGTTCGAGGTCGAACCCGCGGTCGTCGCTGTAGCCCAGGGTGGGTGCCAGCAAGCCGCTGCGGCGGGCTTCGGTGGTGGGAAAGGCGACCCAGGGCAACCACAGCACGGGCACCCCGCCGAGGCGCAGGGTGGCGTTGCGTGCCACGCCGGTTTCGGTGCGGTCGTCGATGTCGAGGGTGGCGGCCTCGAACTCCCATTGCCGCTGACCCGGCGGGCAGGTCGAGAAGGTGGCGTCGATCAGATGGCTGCGTTCGCCCTCGCGTTGGGCCCGGGCAGCGGTGCCGCTGCCGGCGCGGGCATCGGTGAGCTGGTAGCGGACGTCCTCCAGTTCGATCCGCTCGGCGGCCTCGTCGGCCCGGGCGGTGGCGGCCTCCAAGCGCAGGCGGGCGTCCTCGAAGCGCAGCGGGCCGGGGCTCTGCCAGGTGCCGGCCGCATGCTGGTAGCGCAGTTCCTCGGTGGCCAGCCACTGGTCGGCGCGGGTCAGCTCGACGCGGTCGCGGAACACCGTCTCGCGTTCGCTGGAAACGTCGAGGCGGCCGGCCTCGATGAGGATGGGGCTGGCGGCCCGCACTTCGGCATCGACGGCGATGGCCGGGCTCGGGCGCAGGCCGGGCAGGGCCTCCGGCGCGCGGCACAGGGCCCAGATCGGGCCGCTGGCCACCGTGTTGGCCAAGGCACTGGGGGCGGCGAGGGCCAGCGCCAGTGCGCAGGCGAGGGGGTGGCGGACGGTTCGGGGCACGGTCGGGCCTGGTCGACAATGAAGCGGCAAGCTTGCGGCATCGGCCGCCCGCGGGGGAACCGGCGTCGGTGCCTCAGCGGCGACGGTCGTGGCGCCAGAGCACTTCGCCATGGCCGCTCTCCCGGGCCAGCACGCGGCAGAGCACGAACAGCAGGTCGGAGAGCCGGTTGAGGTAGCGGATCGCCTCGGGACGCACGGCATCGTGGTGGGAGAGCGTCACCACCTCGCGCTCGGCGCGGCGGGTGATGGTGCGGGCGAGGTGGCACTGCGCCGCGGCCATGCCGCCGCCGGGCAGGATGAAGTCGGCGAGCGGCGGCAGCTCGGCGTTGAAGCGGTCGAGCGTGTCCTCCAGCCGCTGGATGTCGGCGTCGAAGATCGTCGCGTGGCCGGGGATGCACAGCTCGCCGCCGAGATCGAACAACTGGTGCTGCACCGCCACCAAAACCTCGCGGACCGCGGCGGGCACCTCGCAGGCGAGCACGCTGCCGATCGCGCTGTTGGCCTCGTCGACCGTGCCGTAGGCGCAGACCCGGGCGGAGTCCTTGGCGACCCGCGAGCCGTCGCCAAGGCCGGTGCTGCCGTCGTCGCCGGTGCGGGTGTAGATCTTCGAGAGGCGGTGGCCCATGAAGCGGTTCCTTTTTGGGGGGCGGCCGGAGCGGCCCTCAGGCCAGCGCTGCCGTCTGTCGCTGGCGGAGCCACAGGGCCGTCGCGGCATGCAGCAGGGCGAACAGGCCCGTGTAGATCGCCGCCACCTGTGCGTAGGCCGGCAGCCAGTCACTGAAATTCTTCCACCAGCCGGCGAGGCTGGGGTCGGCAACGTGGCCGCTGAACCAGTAGAAGCCGCCCTGGGCGAGGGCGTGGCAGAGCACCACCGCGACCGGCAGGGCCAGCGCGAGGCGGCCAAGCAGGCGCCAGCCCGGCTCGCCGCCGCGGGCGGTGACCCACTGCCCGGCGGCGGCCAGGGCGGCATGTGCCGGCAGCAGGAACCAGTAGCCGGGCGAAATGCAGTAGTGCTGCCAGAAGTCGATGCCGGCAGCCGTGATCACCCACCCGTCCACCAGCACCGCCAGTGCCATCAGTGCCGGGAAAGCCCAGCGCTGGTGGCCGGCCAGCCAAGCGCCGGCGGCGAAGAACACCGCCCAGGACGCATCGGGCACGGCGCCAAAATGGTGAGCGCGGGTGGCGACCATCACCAGGGCGAGGAAGGCGAACACGGCAAGCGCGGGACGGAGCGGAAGGCGCATGTTGAGGAGGCCGGAGGAAGCGAACGGAGGCCGGCAGTCTAGCCGATGGGACGATGACCGACGACCGCGGGCTCGCCCGGCCTGCACGGGCGCAGGGCGTATCCTTGGCAGCATGGAATGCCGTGATCTCGACATCGCCATCGTTGGTGGCGGCCTGGTGGGCTGCAGTCTGGCCGTGGCCTTGGCCCCGCTGGGGTTTGCGGTGGGGCTGGTCGATGCCGGCGGCCCGCAGCCGCTGTCCAGTGACCCGCGCAAACTGGCCTTGGCCGCCGCCAGCCTCAACGCGCTGGGCGCGCTCGGTGTGCTGGCCCGCTTGCCGACCCCGCCCAGCCCGATCCGTCGCCTGCTGGTCAGCCGCGAGGGCGATTTCGGCCGCCTCTGCTTCGAGGCCGCCGAGTTCGGCCGCGATGCCTTTGGCGGCGTGGTGCTGGCCGGCGACTTGGGGGCCGCCTTGCAGCAGGCGGTGGCGGCCCTGCCGCAACTGCAGGTGGTGCGTGGCCACGCCGAAGCCCTCGAAGGCACGGCGGATCGCCGCCCATTGCGAGTCCAGCCCGAGGTCGCACCGGCCGAACTCTGGCGGGCGCGGCTGGTGGTCGCCGCCGACGGCACCGCCTCGCCCTTGCGCGCGGCGGCCGGCATCGGCATCGATCATCACGACTACGGCCAGACCCTGCTGGTGGCCTCGGCCCGCTGGGCCGCCGCGAGCCCCGACACCGCCCATGAGCGCCTGAGCGACCACGGCCCCTGCGCCCTGTTGCCGATGGCCGGTGGCCTGCACGGCGTGATCTGCGGTGTGCCGCCCGACGCCGCCCCGGCCCTGCTGGCGCAGAACGACACCGACTTTGCCGACTACCTGCAGACCCGCTTCGGCTGGCGCGCCGGGCGGGTGCTGGCGGTCGGTGCGCGCAGCGCCTGGCCTCTGCGGCGTGTGGTCGCCCGCCGGCTGGTGGCCGAGCGGCTGGTGCTGGTCGGCCATGCCGCGCAGACGATCCACCCGATCGGCGCGCAGGGCTTCAACCTCGGTCTGCGCGACGCCTTGAGCCTGGTCGATGGGCTCGAGGAGGCTCGCTCGATGGCCGAGGATCCCGGCAGCGCCGCGCGGCTCGCCGACCACGTCGAACGTCGCCGCGAGGACCGCGAGCGCACCCTCGCCTTCAGCGATAGCCTGGCCCGGATCGGTGCGGGCAGCACGCCGCTCCACCGGCTCGGCCGCAGCCTCGGTTTCGCCGCGCTCCAGTTCGACCCCAGCCTGCGCGCGGCCTTCGTCGCCGGGGCGATGGGCTTCCGTGGCCGCACGCCGCGTCTGGCCGGAGAGGCCGCATGAGCCGAGAACGCCTCGATGCGCTGGTGGTTGGCGGCGGCATCGTCGGCGCTGCGCTGGCCCTCGGGCTGCGCCAACGCGGGCTGGCCGTGCGCCTGCTCGACCCGCAGCCGGCCCCGCGCTGGCAGGCGGCCGACCACGATCTGCGGGTCTATGCCATCGCCGCCGACGCCCAGGCCCTGCTGGCCGCGCTCGGTGTCTGGCCGGCGCTCCGCGAGCGCCGGGTTTCGCCCTACACCGCCATGCAGGTCTGGGACGCCAGCGGAGGCCGGCCCTGGCGGATCGAGGCCCAGGCGCTTGGCGTGCCGCAGCTAGGCCACATCATCGAGCATGCCCTGCTGGTCGACACCCTGCAGGCGGCATTGCGGCTGGCCGGCGTGCCCCGCGAAGCTGCGGCCTTGAGCGCCATCGAAGACGGCGAGGATGGCGTGGTGGCCTGCCTTGCCGACGGCCAGCGCCTGCAGGCCGCCACCCTGTTCGGTGCCGATGGCGCACGCTCCGCGGTGCGCGCCGCGCTGGGGATCGGCGTGCAGGTCAAGGACTACGCGACCAGCGGTCTGGTCGCCCTGCTGCACAGCTCGCATCCGCACCAGTCCACCTGCTGGCAGCGGTTTTTGCCGACCGGGCCGCTCGCCCTGCTGCCCTGCGCCGATGGCCGGGTCTCGATCGTCTGGTCGCTGCCGCAGCCCGAGGCCGAACGCCTGAAAGCGGTGCCGGAGGTGCAGTTCAATGCCGAGATCAGCCGCGCCGCCGACCGTGTTCTGGGCGAGCTCAAGCTCGATGGCGAGCGCCGGCTTTTCCCCTTGCGTCGGCAGCTGGCCACCACCCAGCACCAAGGCCGGGTGGCCCTGCTGGGCGATGCCGCCCACGTGGTCCATCCTCTGGCCGGGCAGGGCGTGAACCTCGGCCTGCGTGACGTCACCGACCTGCTCGCCAGCCTCGATGCCGCGCAGCGGCAGGGTGGCGGCCTCAGCCCGAGCCGGCTCGCCCGCTGGGCGCGCAGGCGGCACAGCGAGAACCGTCTCGCCGCCCATGCCTTCGAGGCCATCCACCACATCTACAGCAAGCCTGCGCCGCTGCCGATGCTGCTTCGTCGCTGGGCGCTGGCGGCGGCCAATCTGCCACCGCTCGGCCGTGCGCTCTGGCGCCATGCCGCCGGTTTCAGCGGCGTGCGAACACCGTGATCTCCTCGCGATCGTGGTAGAGCTGCCGGGCGCGCAGCGCCTGCAGCCCACCGGCCTGTTCGCGGAAACGCTCAAGGCAGAGCACGGTTTCGTCCCAGCGCTTTTTCATCGGCAGCTTGAGGTTGAAGATCGCGTGGCGGCACCAGCCCTCGCGGAACCACTCGGCCATCCGATCGGCGACCCGCCGGGGCTGTTCGACCATGTCGCAGACCATCCAGTCGAGCGGGCGCGCCGGCTGCCAGCGGAAGCCGTCGGCGCGCAGGTGCTCGACCTGCGGGTGGCCGGCGACGGGCTCCTTGAGCGGGCCGTTGTCGACCGCGGTGACCCGCAGGCCGGCGCGCACCAGCACCCAGGTCCAGCCGCCGGGCGCGGCGCCGAGGTCGGCGGCGCGTAGACCCTCGCGCAGCAGCGATGCGCGTTCTTCGCCGGTGAGCAGGGTGTGCAGGGCCTCGTCGAGCTTCGCCGCACTGCGGCTCGGCGCGTTCGGTGGCTGGCGCAGTCGCGGGATGCCACCGGGCCAGGGGCTGCTGTCCTCGACGCGCGAGAGTGCCAGCTCCATCCGTGTACCGCCGTGCAGCAGCACATGCAGGCGTGGCTTGCGGGCATCGTCTTTGTCGGTGAGCCAGCCCGGCTTGCGCAAGGCCGGGCGCAAGGCATTGCCAAAACCGCGGGCCAGCCCCGCCAGTTCGCGGCCTTCGTCGCTGTCGCTGTGTTCGACGACAAGGGCGCCAAAGCGCATCGAGGCCGGGCTGTCGGAGCCAGCAGCGACCGCGGCGAGAGCCTCGCCTGCTGCTTCGAGTGCGGCCAGCACCGGGCTGATGCGGTCGGTGGGGTCGAGCCCGTCGAGCTGGGCGAAGCCGAGCAATTTCTGGCGGGCGAAAATGAGGGCATCGAAGCGCAGTTGCCGTTCCAGCAGTGCCGCGCTGGCGCACAGGTAGCGCACCACGCCGCTGCCGCGCTCGGTGCTGGCGTGGCCCCAGTGTTCGCGCTCGGCGGCGCGGACGTTGAGTTCGGCGGCCAGTTCCGGCTCGAAACCGGGACGGCAGTAGGCGAGCAGGGCCGGTTCCTGCTTCGTGGTGGCCACGACCTTCAGTAGACCTTGCCGCTGCAGCCGTACTCGGCCAGCACCGCGCAGGCCTCGACGCGGCGCAGATCGGTGATGACCTCGATGCCACGCTTGGCCAGTTCGCCGCGCCAGTCGGCGGGCAGCGGGCCCTCATCGAAGCCGGCGAGGCGCTCCACATCATCGGCGCGGGCACCGATCAGCAGGCGGTCGATGCCGGCCCACACGCTCGCGCCGTAGCACATGCAGCAGGGCTGCGATGACGTGGCGAGGGTGATCGGGCCGCGCTCGGCGTTGAGCCGGAACTGCTGGATCCGCTGCTGCGCGGTGGCAAAAGCCATCATCTCGGCATGCGCGATCGAGGTGCTGTGTGGCAGCACGCGGTTGACACCGACGCCGAGCAGCCGGCCCTCTGGCGTGAACACCGCCGCGCCGAAGGGACCGCCGCTGCCGTGCTCGACATTGAGCGCCGAGAGCCGGATCGCGAGCGCCATCTTGGCGTCGTCATCCGCGTAGTCGGCGGTCGTGTCGACGGCCTCGTGCACCCAGGCCGGCAGGGTGAGGTGGACTTGGGCGTAGAGCATCAGCGCACCGGGCCGACGCCCTGGTCGAGCGGCTGGCAGCGGCCCTCGACGCACTGGCAGCCGGCGATGTCGCGGAAACCGCAGACCGCCATCCGGTCCTCGGCGGCGCACTGCGCCATCAACGCCTCGGCGAAGGTCGGGCTGTCGATGTTGACGCAAGCCGGGTAATAACCGCAGCAGTTGCCGACGTTCTTGATTGCACAATCGGCGTCGGTGCGGCAGCTGAAGTCGACCTCGCCCACCGCACCGGTCGAAGGCGCAGCGATCGCCTCATTGCTCAGCGGCTGTTCGACCAAGGGCTTGCCGCTGGTGTCGGTGGCGGGCGAGATCAGGTCGGGCGGAGGTGGCGCCGTGCCCGAGGTCGCGGCCACGTCGGTGGTGGTGCTGCCGCTGTCGACGTTCATCGCGCAGCCGCCCAGAGCGGACGCGCTGATGAGCAACAGGGCGGTGAAGGCGCTGCGGATCAAGCGGGGGGGCAGGCTCATCTCAGGCTCCCTTGGCGGCCCAGCTGTCACGAAGAGCCACCACGCGATTGAAGACCGGCCGCTCGGGCTTATGGTCGTGGCGGTCGGTGGCGAAATAACCCAAGCGTTCGAACTGTACCGCGCTTTCCCTGGCGAGCCCGGCGGCGGCCGGTTCGACGACACCTTTGACGATGCGGATCGACTCCGGGTTCAGCTGATCGCGGTAGCTCTTGCCGTCGTCCTCGCTGTCGGGGTTCTCAACGGCGAACAAACGGTCATAGAGGCGGATTTCGGCGTCCACGCCGGCGTGCGCGCAGACCCAGTGGATGGTGCCTTTCACTTTCCTGTTCGCGCCCTCCATACCGGGGCGGCTCTCGGGGTCGAGCGTGCAGCGCAGTTCGACGATCGCATCACCGTTCTTGATGACTTCGTCGCAGCGCAGGATGCCCGCACCGCGCAGGCGCACTTCGCCGCCCGGCACGAGGCGGTGGAAGCCTTTCACCGGCGTTTCCATGAAGTCCTCGCGCTCGATCCACAGGGCGTCCGAGAACGGCACTTCGCGCTGGCCCTTCGATTCGTCCTTCGGATGATTCGAGAACGCCAGCGATTCGCGATGGTTCTCGGGCAGGTTGGTGATCGTCACTTTGACCGGATCGATCACCGCCATCCGGCGCTCCGCCTTGGCGTCCAGCACCTCGCGGATGCAGCCCTCGAACACCGAGAAATCGATCACCGAATTCTGCTTGGAGATGCCGACGCGCTCGGCCAGCAGGTGCAGAGCCTCGGGCGGCACGCCACGGCGACGGATGCCCTGCAGGGTCGGCATGCGCGGGTCGTCCCAGCCGGCGATGAGCTTGTCGTTGACGAGCGCCAGCAGCTTGCGCTTGCTCATCACCGTGTAGTTGAGATTGAGCCGCGAGAACTCGATCTGCCGCGGTTTCGCGGCTTCAAACGGCAGACCGCGGTCGGTCAGCGGCTTGAGCAGTTCGGGGCGCTCGTGCAGGCGGACCTGATCCACACACCAGTCGTAGAGCGGGCGGTGGTCCTCGAACTCCAGCGTGCACAACGAATGCGTGATGCCCTCGATGGCATCCGACAGCGCGTGGGCGTAGTCGTACATCGGGTAGATCGGCCACGCATCGCCGGTGGCCTGGTGGCTGACCTTCTTGATGCGATACAGCGCCGGGTCGCGCAGATTGATGTTGCCCGAGGTCATGTCGATCTTGGCGCGCAGGGTGCGGGCACCGTCGGCGAACTCGCCGGCGCGCATGCGGCGGAAGAGATCAAGGTTCTCCTCGACGCTGCGCTTGCGGTAGGGCGACTCGCGGCCCGGCTCGGTGAGGCTGCCGCGGTACTGGCGCACCTCCTCGGCACTGAGATCACAGACGAAAGCCTGACCGTCGCGGATCAACTGCTCGGCAGCGAGGTAGAGCACCTCGAAGTAGTCGGAGGCATGGCGCAGCTCGTGCCATGCAAAGCCCAGCCAGCGCACATCCTCTTTGATGGCCTCGACGTACTCGAGGTCTTCCTTTTCAGGGTTGGTGTCGTCGAAGCGCAGGTTGCAGTGGCCGCCGAACTCGGCGGCGATGCCGAAGTTCAGGCAGATCGACTTGGCATGCCCGAGGTGCAGGTAGCCGTTCGGCTCCGGCGGGAAGCGGGTGTTGATGTGACCATGCCGACCGCTGGCGAGGTCCTCGCGGACGATGTTGCGGATGAAATCGGTGCGCGCCGGCGGTTCGGCGGCGGGCAGGCGGGCAGGATCGCTCATGGCGCGGGACGCTGGGGACGAGGCAGGGCGCGGAGTCTACCGCGCCGGGCCGGATCGCCGCCGTGTCCTCGGCGGCCATGGCGCTGCGGTACAGTCCGGCCATGGCCAGGACGGCCGTGCTGGAGTTCGCATGCGTCTCACCACCATCGCCCTCATGGCCATCGCCCTGCTGTTGCTGGCGGGCATCGCCGTGGCGCCTGCCACCCGCGTCGATCTGGCGCGCAGTGCGGTGCCGGTGGCAGTCGCTGCCACCGAGGCGCCGGCCGACACGCCGCTCGCTGACGTGCTGAGCGGCCGTCATCGACCGGGCTTCTTCCCGGCGCTCGATGGCGTGGTCGAGGCCAGTCCTCGGCCGGGCCGCGTGGTGTGGTTGCGGTTGCAGGCCGAACTGGATGCCGGCGACCGCTGGTACGTGCGGTTGGAACGCACGCCGATCCGCCGGGTCGCCGTGCTGTTGCCCGAGCAGCCGACCATCGAGTTGGCCGAGAGCCGCTATTTCCGTCTCGGTCAATGGGATGCGCGCTGGCCCGATGGTTTCGTGCTGCCGCTGCCGGCCGGCCTGTCAGGGCCGGTGAGCCTGTACCTGCGGATCGAAGGCGATGTCGATGCCGAACTGCGGCCGCAGGTGATTGATGGCGATGGCCTGGAAGAACGCGCCGTCGCGGCTGCCCGCCTGTTCGCGCTGATCTACGGTGTGCTGCTGCTCGCTCTGCTCGCCAGCCGCTTGCCGGCCTTGCGGCGGATCGGCGGGGGCGGCTGGGGCATGGCCGGGCTGGTGCTGGCGAGCGCCACCACCATCGCCCTGGTCAACGACCAGCTCCCGCCACCGCTGCGCGCCGTGCTCGATCCCTGGCTGGGCGGCAGCCTGGTCTTTGCCAGCACCCTGTTTCTGGCCGGTGCCCTGCTGGTGGCCGCCCGGGCGCAGTCCGGCCTGGCCAGTCAATCCACGACCCTGGCACGCGGGTACCAGCGCATCGGCCTGGCCCTGATGCTGCTCGCCCTGCCTGCCGCATTGGTGCCCGCCGAGTGGGCCGATCTGTTGCGGCGCAGCGCCGAGATGGTCTGGTCGCAGGCCTGGCTGCTGGTGTTGATCGCCTTCGCCCTCGATCGCCGCCGCCTGCGCTGGCTGCCGATCGGCCTGCTCCTGCTGTTGCTCGGTCTGCTGGTGGTGCGTGCACTGGCGGCCGGTGGTGCGGTACCGCCCTCGGCCTGGGCGCTTTACGGCTACCAGTTGCTGATCGCCCTGCTGCTCTTGGTGCTGGTGCTGCTGCCCTGGCTGCGTGGTCTGCCGGTCGAGGCCGCCAAGCCGGTGCCGATTACGCCGCCACTGGCGCCGGAAGAACTCTGGCGGCGGGCCGAGGTGCGAATGGTGGTGGCCATCGATGGTGCCCTCCGCTACGGCAATCCTTCCGAGGCCGATTGGGTGGTCTCGCGGCGGCTGGTGGACACCGTGCTGGCCCTCTCCGGCGCGGCCTCGGCAGCGGTGGTGCGGGCCATGCCGCACCGCGAGCACCAGGTGGTGGCCGAGCCGGCGGAGGCCGAGCCCGGTTACGCCCTGCTGATGCGCGAACGCACGCGGATGCTGCGCTCGCTGTTGCGGCTCGGCACGCCGCAGCAGGTGCAGATGCCGCTCTCCGGCGAAGCGCCCAGCCATGTCGCCCTGCTGCCTTTCGCGGTCGAGGACGAGGGTTGGAGCGCCTTGTTGGTCGAGCGCCGCGAACAGGGTTTCGAACTCGCCGAGCTGGCCCGGCTCGCCGCCCTCGCCCAGGCCGCCCGGCTCGCCGCCGGCAGCGCCCTGACGGCGAGGCGGGAAGCGCTGCGGGCCGATCTCGACCCGAACTTGCAGGTGCTCAAGGCCGAGGCCCTGCAGCGCGAACTGCGCAGCAGCTTCGAGCGTTGCCGCGATGCCGGTGAGCCGATTGCTCTGCTGCGCCTGCCGCTGACGGGCGAGGGTGGGGTGGAGGCCCGCGCACGGCGCTGGATCGAGGCGCTCGAGGCACTGGAGGCCTCGCCCTCGCACCTGCTCGGCCGGCCCGGCCCGGACGAACTCTGGCTGGTCCTGCCGGGTCTCGATGTGCCGGCGGCACGCGGTTTCGCCGAGGCCCTGCACCGCCAGGTGGCGCCCCCGGTAATGGTGTCCGGCCTGTTGCCGGCCGGCATCCGGCCGGTTGCGGCCGACTGGGTGTTGGGGCTTGCCGCGATCCAGCCCGGCGAGCGGGTGCCCCGGCCGATGATCGAGCGCGCTGGCGAAGCCATCACCCGGGCCCGCGTGCCCGGTGCGGCGGCGGTGCAGGCGGTCGTGCCGGCGCAGCATTGAAAGCACCATGAGCACCGACACCCGCGCCGTGCTGGCGATGGCCGGCGGCGCCAGCCTGATCAGCCTGACCGGCATCCTGGTGCGCTTTGCCGACGTGCCGCCGACCATCGCCGGCATGTACCGCATGCTGTTCGGCGGGCTGATGCTGGGTGCGTTGTTGTTCCTGCTGCGGCGCGCCCGCTCGATCCCGGCGGTGGCCTGGTGGGTCTGCCTGTGGCCGGCCGCGGCCTTCGCTGCCGACCTCTGGCTCTGGCACCGCAGCATCCACGCCATCGGCCCGGGCCTCGCCACCCTGCTCGCCAACACCCAGGTGTTCTTCATGGTGGCCGCCGGGGTGCTGCTGTTCGGCGAGCGGCTGAGCCCGCGTTTTTTCCTCGGCGTGCTGCTGGCTTTCGCCGGCCTCGTGTTGATCCTGGGCGACGGCTGGGCCTCGCTGGCCGCCGAGGCCCGGCTGGGGGTCTGGATGGGCCTCGCCACCGGGGTCGCCTATGCGGCCTACAACCTGGGCCTCAAGCGTGCGCAGACGACGGCCGATCCGCGTGCCGGCGAGGTCATCCTGCTGGTGTCCACCCTGCAATGCGCGGCCCTGCTGGCGCTTGCCGGGCTGGTCGAGGGTGCCTCCTTTGCCATCCCCGATTCGCGCTCCCTGCTCGCCCTGCTGGCGCTCGGCCTGATCGGTCAGTGTCTGGGTTGGGTGCTGATCGGTCGCGCCCTGCCGCGCTTGCGCGTCGCCACCGTCGGCCTCTTGCTGCTGCTGCAACCCTTGCTGGCTTTCCTGCTTGATGTGCTGCTGTTCGATCGGCCGACGGCGCTGCACGAGTGGCTGGGCGTGGGCTTGTCGCTGGCCGGTATTTTTCTTGCCGGGTTGCGGGCGCCCGCGCGGCCGCCACCGGTCGCCCGCTGAGCCAGCCGGCGGTGCTCAGGGCTTGGGCGAGAGCAGGCCCGGGGGCAAATCGGCCAGTACCTTGGCCAGGGCTCCGAGTATCGCCGCCCGTGCCGAACTGCGTCGCCAGAACAGGGCGACCCGGCGACTGGGCGGTGCCGCGAACGGCAGCAGGCGCAGATCGGGCAGCGGCGCCACCGGCGGCCGCACCGCCAGCACCGGCAGCAGGGTGATGCCGACCCCGGCCGCCACCATCTGCCGCAGGGTCTCCAGCGAGGTGGCGCGGAACCCGGCCTTTTCGCCGGCGCCGGCGAGGTGGCAGACCTCGAGGGCTTGCGCCCGCAGGCAGTGGCCGTCCTCCAGCAGCAAGAGGTCGCTGTCGCGCAAGGCATCGAGCCCGAGGGCGCCACGCTGGCGAGCCAGAGGATGCTTCGCGGGCACCGCCAGCACGAAAGGCTCGTCGAACAGCAGCCTGTGCTCCAGCCCCTCGGCATCGACCGGCAGGGCCAGCAGCGCGCCATCGATGCGACCGTCACGCAGGCGCTGCAGCAGCAGCTCGGTCTTTTCTTCGACGAGCAACAGTTCCAGGCGCGGGAAACGCGCCCGCAGCGGGGCCACCACATGCGGCAGCAGGTAGGGGCCGAGGGTGGGGAACAGGCCGAGCCGCAGGGTGCCGGCCTCGGGGTCGAGCGCCTGGCGGGCGATCTCGCGCATCTGCTCGACCTCGGCCAGCACCCGGCGGGCGCGTTGGGCGATCTCGGTGCCGGCATCGGTGAGCATGACCTTGCGCGGTGCCCGCTCGACCAGGGCGATGCCAAGCTCGCCCTCCAGTTTGCGGATCTGCGTCGAGAGGGTGGGCTGGCTGACGTGGCTGGCCTCGGCGGCACGGCCGAAATGCCGGTGGTCGGCGAGGGCGATCAGGTAGCGCAGGTCGCGCAGGTTCATGGGGCGGGTGAGGGGTTGATGATTGATGTCGACTATCGTGGCAATCCAATCAATCAACTTCAAGAATGATCTGACCTCATCCAAAATGCAGTGCTGACCGGGCTTGCGCCCCGCTGCCGTGCCCCCACTTCTGCGACGAGCCGCCCTTCGCTGCGCGGCCCCGAAATCCTTTTCCCCCAAGCCCTGAGGAACCTCCCGATGTCCCTGATCAACACCCGCATCCCCGCGTTCAAGACCACCGCCTTCCACAACGGCAAGTTCGTGCCGGTCACGGAAGAAAGCCTCAAGGGCGAGTGGTCGGTGATCGTCTTCATGCCGGCCGCCTTCACCTTCAACTGCCCGACCGAGGTCGAGGACGCCGCCGAGCACTACGCCGAGTTCCAGAAGCTGGGCGCCGAGGTCTACATCGTCACCACCGACACCCACTTCTCGCACAAGGTGTGGCACGAGACCTCGCCGGCCGTCGGCAAAGCGAAGTTCCCGCTGGTCGGCGATCCGACCCACACCCTGAGCCGCGCCTTCGGCGTCCTCATCGAGGAAGAAGGCCTCGCCCTGCGCGGCACCTTCGTCGTCAACCCGGAGGGCGTCATCAAGACCGCCGAGATCCACGACAACGCCATTGCCCGTGACATGAAGGAGACGCTGCGCAAGCTCAAGGCTGCGCAGTTCGTTGCCAAGAATCCGGGCCAGGTCTGCCCGGCCAAGTGGAACGAGGGTGCCAAGACGATCGCCCCGTCGCTGGACCTCGTCGGCAAGATCTAAGCCGCACGGCCCCCCGGTCGCCGCGTCCTGCGCGGCGGCCCGGGTGCTTGCCCAAGCCGCGTCGCGCGGTTTCGGCAAGCACCTTGAATCGGAGAACAGCATGCTCGACGACGCCCTGAAAACCCAGCTCGCCGCTTACCTCGAGCGCCTGGTCGCTCCGATCGAGCTGCTCGCATCGCTCGATCAGGGCGATGCTTCTAACGAATTGCGCGCTCTGCTCGAAACCATCGCATCGCTGTCGCCGAAGATCACCTTCCGCGAGCTGACCGATGCCCGCACGCCCTCGTTCGCGATCCAGCGCGCCGACGACGCCTCGGTGGCCGTGCGCTTCGCCGGCATCCCGCTAGGCCACGAGTTCACCTCGCTGGTGTTGGCCCTGCTGCAGGTCAGCGGCTACCCGCCGAAGATCGAGCAGGCCCTGATCGACGCGGTCAAAGGCCTCGAGGGCGAGTTCCGCTTCGAGAGCTATTTCTCGCTGTCCTGCGGCAACTGCCCGGACGTGGTGCAGGCCCTGAACCTCATGGCCGTGCTGAACCCGCGCATCACCCACACCGCGATCGACGGCGCGCTGTTCCAGACGGAAGTCGAATCGCGCGAAGTGATGGCGGTGCCGGCGGTGTTCCTCAACGGCGAGGCCTTCGGCTCGGGCCGGATGGAGCTGGCTCAGATCGTCGCCAAGCTCGACACCGGCGCCGAGGCCCGTCAGGTCGAAACCCTCAAGGCGAAGGCGCCCTTCGATGTGCTGGTGGTCGGCGGTGGCCCGGCGGGCGCGGCGGCGGCCATCTACGCGGCACGCAAGGGCATCCGCACCGGTATCGTCGCCGAACGTTTCGGTGGGCAGGTGCTGGACACCCTGGCGATCGAAAACCTCATCGCCGTGAGCGAAACCGAGGGCCCGAAGCTCGCCGCCGAGCTGGAGCGCAACGTCCGCGCCAACGGTGTTGATCTGATCAACCTGCAGCGCGCCGAGCGGCTGCTGCCGGCCGCTGCCGATGGCCTGATCGAAGTGCAGCTCGCCAATGGCGCATCGCTCAAGTCGAAGACGGTCATCCTCGCCACCGGTGCGCGCTGGCGCAGCATGAACGTGCCGGGCGAAGACCTCTACCGCAACAAGGGTGTGGCCTTCTGCCCGCACTGCGACGGTCCGCTGTTCAAGGGCAAGCGGGTCGCGGTGATCGGTGGTGGCAACTCTGGTGTCGAGGCGGCCATCGATCTGGCCGGCATCGTTTCGCGGGTCACGCTGATCGAGTTCGATGCCAGACTGCGGGCTGACGAGGTGCTGCAGCGCAAACTGCGCTCGCTGCCGAACGTCGTGGTGATCACGAATGCCCAGACCACCGAGGTGAGCGGCGATGGCCAGCGCGTCAATGGCCTCGTCTACACCGATCGCGGCACGGGCGCTTCGACGCGCATCGAACTGGAGGGCGTGTTCGTGCAGATCGGCCTGCTGCCCAACACCGAGTGGTTGAAAGGCAGTCTGGCGCTCACCCCGCGCGGCGAGATCGTCATCGATGCTCACGGCCACACCTCCTTGCCCGGTGTGTTCGCCGCTGGCGACGCCACGACCGAGCCTTTCAAGCAGATCATCGTCGCCATGGGCGGCGGCTCGACGGCGGCACTCTCGGCCTTCGACCACCTGATCCGCGCCGCACCCACGCCCGTGGCCGAATCCGCCCTCGCCTGAACCGGCGACGGCCCATGCCAGCACCGATGCGCCTCGCCGATCTGCTGCGCGATGCCGCCACCCAGCTCGGCGAGGAAGGCCGGGCGGAGGCCAGCCTTCTGCTCGGTTGGGTGCTCGACCGATCGAGCGCCTGGCTGTGGGCGCACGGTGACGAAAGCGCCGACGCGGCCACCATCGACCGTTTCCGGGCGCTTGTGGCGCAACGGCAGGCCGGCGTGCCGATCGCCCACCTCACCGGTCGGCGCGGCTTCTGGCGTTTCGACCTGGCGGTGTCGGCCGCCACCCTGATCCCCCGCCCCGACACCGAGCGGCTGGTCGAGCTGGCGCTGGAACGCCTGCCGAGCACGCGGCCCCTGCATCTGCTCGATCTCGGCACCGGCAGCGGTGCGATCGCGCTGGCCCTGGCCTTCGAGCGCCCGCTGGCCCACGTCGTGGCCGTCGAGCAAAGCCCTGCTGCGGCCGCGGTGGCTCGGCGCAATGCGGCCGAACTGGAGCTGACCGGACGCGTCGAGGTGCTCGAGGGCGACTGGTTCGCGCCGGTGGCCGGTGCCCGTTTCGACCTGATCGCCAGCAATCCGCCCTACATCGAGGCAGCCGATCCGCACCTCGATCGTGGTGATCTGCGTTTCGAGCCGCGCAGCGCACTGGTGGCCGGCCCGGACGGTCTGGAGGATCTGCGCGCCATCCTTGACCAGGCCGTGGCCCACCTCGTCCCCGGCGGCTGGCTGCTGCTCGAGCACGGCTGGAGGCAAGGCGAGGCGCTGCGCATGCTGTTTGCCAAGGCCGGTTTGGAGGGCATCGCCACCGCCCGCGACCTCGAAGGCCGCGAGCGGGTCACGTTGGGGCAGCGCGCTTAACCGGCGGCTTTCAGTTCGGGATTGAGCAGCGCCGGCCAGCGTTCCAGCACGGCGGTGCGGATCGAGGCGGCATCAAGACCGGCTTCGGCAAGCAGCTCTTCGCGGCTGGCGTGGTCCTGGAAGCGGTCGGGCAGGCCGAGCTGCAGGGTCGGTTTCAGCACACCCTCGGCGGCGAACAGTTCGAGCACGGCCGAGCCGGCCCCGCCCATCACCACATTGTCTTCGAGGGTGACGAAGCCCTCGTGGCTGGCGGCGAGGTCCAGCAGCAGCTCGCGGTCGAGCGGCTTGACGAAGCGCAGGTTGACGACCGTGAGGCCCAGTTCGGCACCGACCTGCTCGGCCACCGGCACCAGCGCGCCAACCGCGAGCAGAGCCACGCGACTACCACGCCGGCGAAGCTCGGCCTTGCCGATCGGCAGCGTGTCGAGTGTGGTCGGGATGGCGACGCCGGGACCGCTGCCGCGCGGGTAGCGTACCGCCGCCGGGCCCTTGTGCCGCAGGCCGGTGGTCAGCATGGCGCGGCATTCGGCCTCGTCGGCCGGTGCCATCAGCAGCAGGTTCGGCACGCAGCGCAGGAAGCTCAGATCGAGATTCCCGGCGTGCGTGGCGCCGTCGGGGCCAACCACACCGCCGCGGTCGATGGCGAACAGCACGTCGAGGTTCTGGGTGGCGACGTCGTGCACGAGCTGGTCGTAGCCGCGCTGCAGAAAAGTGGAGTAGATCGCCACCACCGGCTTGGCACCCTCGCAGGCCATGCCGGCCGCCAAGGTGACCGCGTGCTGTTCGGCGATGGCGACGTCGAAATAGCGATCCGGGAATTCCTTGCTGAAGCGCACCAGGCCCGAGCCCTCACGCATCGCCGGGGTGATGCCCATCAGCTTCGGTTCGGCGGCGGCGGCGTCGCAGAGCCAGTCGGAAAAAACATCGGTGTAGGTTGGCTTCCTAGTGCCGCCCTTGCTGACGATGCCGAGGTCCGGGTCGAAGGGCGAGACGGCGTGGTAGCCGATCTGGTCACCCTCGGCCGGCTCGTAGCCCTTGCCCTTTGTCGTGATGACGTGCAGCAGCTGCGGGCCCTTGCGGATCTTCAGCAGCTTCATGGCCTGCAGCATCGCCGGCAGGTCATGGCCGTCGATCGGGCCGGTGTAGTGGAAGCCCATCTCCTCGAACAGGGTGGAGGGCACGAACATGCCCTTGGCATGCTCCTCCCAGCGCTTGATGAAGCGCGCCGCCGGGCTGGTGCGCTTGTCGCCGAGGATCTTCTTGCCGCCCTCGCGCATGGCGTTGAGCGTCTCCGAGGCCATCAGCTTGCCCAGCATCCGGGTCAGTCCGCCGACGTTCTCGGAGATCGACATGCGGTTGTCGTTGAGCACCACCAGCACGTCGGGCTCCGGGTCCATGCCACCGGCGTGGTTCAGCGCCTCGTAGGCCATGCCGGCGGTCATTGCGCCGTCGCCGATCACCGCCACCACCCGCCGCGCATCGCCCCGGCGTTGCAGGGCGGTGGCCATGCCCAGCGCGGCCGAGATGCTCGTGGAACTGTGGCCGACGCCGAAGCTGTCGTACTCGCTCTCGCTGCGCTTCGGGAAGGGGGCGACGCCGCCCTTCTTCTTGACGGTGGTGATGCGCGCACCACGGCCGGTGAGGATCTTGTGCGGATAGGTCTGGTGGCCGACGTCCCAGACCAGCCGATCGTTCGGCGTGTCGTACAGCCAGTGCAGGGCGACGGTGAGTTCGATGACACCCAGGCCGGCACCGAAATGGCCGCCGCTGACGCCGACCGATTCGATCAGGTAAGCGCGCAGTTCATCGGCGATGGCGGGCAGCTCGCTCTCGGGGAACTGGCGCAGGTCGGCGGGCAGGGTGATGCGGGAAAGGCGCGGGTAGCGCTGGGCGTCCATCGGAGGATCGGCACGAAACAGAAGGCGATTGTCCGCCCCTGTGGGCGGGGCGGCAAGCCAAGTGCAGGCCCCGATTCAGGACCGGGCGCGGCGTTTGGGTAGATGGGCCGTGAGGAAGGCCATCTGGTCGGCCAGGATGTGGCGGTTGGAAAGGATCAGGTGTTCGACCCAGCTCGGCCGGAACGGCACCGCCAGCAGCGGCATACCGGCCTGCTGCGGCGTGCGGCCGCCTTTTTTCGAGTTGCAGTGCAGGCAGGCGGCGACCACGTTCTCCCAGACGTCACGACCACCCTTGGAGGTGGGCAGCACATGGTCGCGGGTCAGCGTGCTGCGTCGGCCATCGGCACCGCAATACAGGCAGAGCCACTGGTCGCGGGCGAACAGCGCCGCGTTGGTAAGGGCAGGGGTGGGCTCGGGCATGCGCGGGCCGGCATGGCCGCGGGCGGCGATGATCGGCGCCAGTTCGATGACGCTGCGCCGGCCGGTCCAGCGGTTCATCCCGCCGTGGACGGTGAGGCAGGGCTCGCCCAGGGTCCAGGCCACCGCACCACGGGCGTAGAGGCAGGCGGCATCCTGCCAGGTCATCCAGTTGAGGATGCGGCCATGGGCATCGAGGCCAAGCAGGCGCGGGGCCGGACCCTTCGGAAAGCGCTGGGGAGCAGAAACCCGCGCCAGGGAGGGGGTGCCCCTGGCCTGCGCGTTTGCCGGATGCGGCGGGGCAGACTCCATCTGCGTTTGAGCATACCCGGCCGGCATGACAGTGCAAGCATGGCCTTCGTGCCGACCTCACGTATTCTTGGCCGCCCAAAGGGAGCAACGCATGGCCAGCCTCTACCCCGAACTCGAAACCTTCGACACCGGCACCCTGCAGGTTGATGCCCGGCATCGCCTGTATTACGAGCAATGCGGCAACCCGACCGGTCAGCCGGTGGTCATCCTGCACGGCGGACCCGGCGCCGGTTGCAGCCCGAAGATGCGGCGTTTCCACGATCCCCGGCACTACCGGATCGTGCTGTTCGACCAGCGCGGCGCTGGCCGTTCAAAGCCGCATGCCGATCTCATCGACAACACCACCGGGCACCTTGTCGCTGACATCGAGAAACTGCGAACGCATCTCGGCATCGAACGCTGGCAGGTGTTCGGTGGCAGCTGGGGTTCGACCCTGGCGCTGGCCTACGCCCAGGCGCACCCCGAGCGCGTCACGGCGCTGGTGCTGCGCGGCATTTTCCTGCTGCGCCGCTGGGAGCTCGAGTGGTTCTACCAGGAGGGCACCTCGCGACTGTTCCCCGAGGCCTGGCAGCCCTACCTCGAGGGCATCCCGGCGGTCGAGCGGGGCGATCTGATCTCGGCCTACCATCGCCGGCTCACCTCGGAGGACCCCGCCGTGCGGCTTGCCGCCGCGCGGCGCTGGAGCGTGTGGGAGGCCGCCACCAGCTTCCTGCGCCAGGACCCCGATTTCATGGCCGGGCACGAGGAAGAGGCCTTCGCGCTGGCTTTCGCCCGCATCGAGTCGCACTACTTCGTCAACGGCGGCTTCTTCGAGTGCGATGGCCAGTTGCTGCGCGACGCCCACCGCATCCGCCACCTCCCCGGCACCCTTGTTCACGGCCGCTACGACGTGGTCTGCCCGGTTCAGAACGCCTGGGACCTGAAGCAGGCCTGGCCAGAGGCGGAACTGGTGATCGCGCCGACCTCGGGGCATTCCGCCTTCGAGCCGGAGATCACGAGCGCGCTCGTCGAAGCGACCGATCGCTACCGGCGCTGAGCCGCCAGCACGCTCAGCGGGCCGGGCTGCCGTCGGGATTGCGCTCGACCAGCCACAGTCCGGCCCAGAGCTTGGGGTCCATCGCGTAGCCCTCAGCCATCTTCTGCGTGAGCCAGCGCGGGGCCTCGTCAAGCGGCACCTCGTGCACGGTGATGTCCTCGCTCGCATCGCCGCCACCGGCGTGCACGCGGGAGAGGCCGGTGGCGCGGCAGAAAGCGATGGTCTCGCTGCTCATGCCGGAGCTGGTCGGGCCTTCCATCAGCACCTCGACGTGAGCGGCCTGCCAGCCGGTTTCCTCCAGCAGCTCGCGGGCGGCGGCTTTCTCCAGCGTGTCCTCGCCCTCGTTGTCGCCGACCAGGCCGGCCGGCATCTCGATGCTGCGCTGCTGCAGCGGCACGCGGAACTGTTCGACGAACAGCAGCTTGGCCTCCGGCGTGACGGCGACGATGATCACCGCCTTGCCCTCGGCATGGGTGCGTTCGGCGTACTCCCAACTGCCGCGGGTGCGGATGCGCAGCCAGCGCCCCTCCCAGGCGGTGGTGGCAGGGCCGGTATGGGCATCGGTGGGGCGACTCATCGGTGGTTCTCGTGGGCGGGTTCGGCGCGGGTGGCGGGAGGGCTGCACTCCAGGAGGCGGCGCCGGGTCAGCGGGCCGATGCGCAGGCGTTCGCAGAGGCGGTCGAGGCCTTCGGCGTCCGGTGCGCGGCGGCGGGCGGAGTCGAAACCCTCCGGCAGTGGAGCATCGCAGGCGATGGTCGCCAGCCGGCGTGACAGCAGCGCGGCCTCCCGGTGCGTCTGCAGGCGGCTGGCGTGCTGGGCGGCACCACGCAGCTTGAGCAGCGGCACTTCGTGCAATTTTTCGAGCAGCGTATCCATCGAGCCGTAGATGCCGAGCAGGGTGGCGGCGGTCTTCGGGCCGATGCCGGGCACACCGGGGATGTTGTCGCTGGCGTCACCGGCTAGACCGAGGTAATCGGCCACCTGGTGGGCCTGCACGCCCATCCGCGCCTTGACGCCCTGCGGGCCCCAGCGTTCACCGCGAGCGTAATCCCACTGTTCGTCGCCGGCATCGAGCAATTGGCCCATGTCCTTGTCGGCCGAGACGATCACCACCGCGTGGCCGGCGCGCCGTGCCCGCACGGCGGCGCTGCCGATCAGATCATCGGCCTCGTAGTGGGCGTCGGCCAGCACCGGCAGGCCCAGCGCCCCGCCCAGGGCCTTGCAATGGGCGAACTGTTGCTTCAGTTCCTCCGGGGCCGGGTCGCGGTGCGCCTTGTAGGCGGGGTAGAGGGCGTTGCGGAAGCAGGCATCGAGCGCCTCGTCGAAGGCCAGCGCCAGCCGCTCGGCACGGGTGCGTTCGAGCAGGTCGCAGAGGAAGCGGGCGAAACCGTGCACGGCATTGAGCGGCCAGCCCTCGGCGTCGTTCACCTCGATGGGCGTGCCGTGCCAGGCGCGGAAGACGTAGAGGCTGGCATCGACGAGGTAGACGCTGTCGTTCGCGCCGGCGGGCCCCGCCCGGCCGGTGGCAGGCGATACGGCGTAAGGCATGCTCACGGCGTCCAGTCCGAGAGCTTGCTTTCCAGCGTCGGGCGAAGGCGTTCGGGCGCCTCGCCCTGCGACGTGCCGATGTGGATGAAGCCCAGCACCTGCTCGTGGGCGGCCAGACCCAGCTGGTCGAGGATGGTGCGGTCGTAGGCTGCCCAGCCGGTCAGCCATTGCGCCCCGAAGCCGAGCGCCTGCGCGCCCTGCAGCAGGGCGAAGCACACCGCGCCGCCCGACACCAGCTGTTCGACCACCGGCACCTTGTGGCCGGCCACCGGCGTGGCCACCACCACCACGATCAGCGGCGCGAAGCTGAAGCGGGCGCGATCTTTCTCGATGGTCGAGGCCGGAGCCAACGGATCGAGCGCGAGCGCGCGAGCGACGAGGCGCTCCCCCAGCACGTGACGCGCTTCGCCGCGAAGGGTCAGGAAACGCCACGGGGTGAGCTTGCCGTGGTCGGGCACGCGAAGGGCGGCGTTGAGCAGGGCATCGAGTTGCCGGTCGTCGGGGCCGGGTTCGGTGAGCAGGCGGCTGGGCACCGAGCGGCGGCGATTGAGAAAGTCGAGGGCATCCATGGGGGCGGAGTTTATCCCCATGACCGTTCTCGACCTCGATAGCGGAAGTCGATGCCGGCGTCTGCGACGTGGGTGCCAGGCTTCCGCTAGGATCGGGCCCTCCCCGTTCCGGAGTTTTTCATGCCCACCGTCCTGGCCTGCCTGCAGGAGCGAGCGCCCGGCGAACGCCGTGTCGCCCTCACCCCGGAGACCGCCCGCAAGTTCGCGGCGCTGGGTGCCTCGGTCTGGATCGAGCCCGGTGCCGGCAAGGCCGCCGCTTTTGCCGATGCCGACTACGCCGGCGTTGAACGGCGTCCGCGCGAGGCCATCCTCGAGGCTGCCGACCTGCTGCTCTGTGTGCAATCGCCCGAGGCCGCCGAGCTGGCACGGATGAAACCCGGTGCCACCCTGGTGGGCCTGCTCGCACCGTACCGGGCGGACGAGCGTGAGGCCGTGCTCGATGCGCGCCGGCTCACCGCCTTCGCGATGGAGCGCCTGCCCCGCACCACCCGCGCGCAGTCGATGGACGTGCTGAGTTCGCAGGCCGGCATGGCCGGCTACAAGGCCGTGCTGCTGGCCGCCCAGCTCTCGCCGCGCTTCTTTCCGATGCTGAGCACCGCTGCCGGCACGATCCGGCCTTCGAAGGTGCTGGTGCTGGGGGCCGGGGTCGCCGGCCTGCAGGCGATCGCCACCGCCCGCCGTCTGGGGGCGCAGGTCGAAGGTTTCGATGTGCGGCCGGAAACCCGCGAACAGATCGAATCGCTGGGCGGCCGTTTCCTTGACCTCGGTGTCTCGGCCGCCGGCCGTGGCGGCTACGCCCGCGAACTGAGCGCCGAGGAGAGGGCCCTGCAGCAGCAGCGCCTGGCCGAGCACCTGCGCGGGGTCGATGCCGTGATCTGCACCGCCGCCGTGCCGGGGCGTCCGGCACCGCGGATCATCGATGCCGCCATGGTGGCCGGCATGCGGCCGGGCAGCGTGGTGGTCGATCTGGCCGCCGAGACCGGCGGCAACTGCGAACTCACCCGACCCGGCGAGACCATCGAGCATGCCGGCGTGGTGCTGGCCGGGCCGCTCAACCTGGCCTCGTCCGGGGCGCTCCATGCCAGCGAGATGTACGCCCGCAACCTGCTTAATTTCGTCGGCCTGTTCCTGAAGGACGGCACTCTCGCCTTCGACTGGAACGACGACCTGCTCACCGGCAGCTGCTGGCGGCGGCCGCAGGGCTGAGGCCCCGGCTCAGGACAGCATGGCGGTTGGCACCATCGCAATGATCGCCCCGGCCGTCGCCAGAGCCATGTCTTTTTGCGCGTCCCAGGGGTCGCCCTGCGCGCCGAGGTAGTCCGAACCGGCGCTGCCGCCAAGCAACTCGGCGGCCCACCATTCGACCACCTCGAAGGCCATGCTGCTCGCCATGATGAGGGCCGGCGAGAGCAGGTAGCTCCAGATACCGACCGGCTGCGCGTAGCGTTCGAGCAGATCGTAGAGCGGGTAGGCGATCAGCAGACCGTAGGCGAAGTGGACCACGCGGTCGTAGTGGTTGCGCCCGCTGGCCGGGCTGCGGTCTTGCCTGATGCAGGCTTTGATCAGGGCCCTGTAGGGCACGCGGGCGTAGGTGTAGTGGCTGCCCACCGTGTGCAGGACCAGAAACACGGCGATCAGCGCATACGAGAGCGCACTGAGCGGCCAGTCGGGGTAGCTCACGGCGAGCACGACAATGGCGGTGACACTGAGGGCGTTTTCGGCCAGCCAGACGGTGCGGTCGTGCGGGCGTAAGGCGAGAACGAACCAGAAGAGGGTGAAGCCGACAAGCAGCCAGTGCGGGTAATCCATGCGGTTCCTCGTCCTGCGTCGCGGTGCATCGTGGAATCGGCCTGCGCCATTATCGGGCAGAACGCCCACAAAGCGCCGACCCGGGGTGCCGGGTCGCGATCCCCTGAAAATCCCCCGACACAACACCCGACTTCGGCAAGCCTTGCCGCCGTGGTTAAGATGGGACATCGGCCGCAAGGGGAAAAGGATGGACGGCTTCATCGCGTTGTACATCGTCATGCTGGCCGCCTTCACGGGGCACGAGATCATTTCGCGGGTTCCGGTGATCCTGCACACGCCGCTGATGTCGGGGTCGAACTTCGTGCATGGCATCGTCGTGGTCGGCGCGATGGTGGCGCTAGCCCACGCCGACACCAGCACCGAGCGCGTCATCGGCTTTCTGGGCGTGCTGCTCGGTGCCGGCAATGCGGTCGGCGGCTACGTGGTCACCGAGCGCATGCTCGAGATGTTCAAGTCGAGCCGGGGGAAGAGCTGATGGAGGCGACCCTCGACCTGCTGGCCAAGGCCAGCTACTTCATCGCCGCCGTCCTTTTCATCGTCGGCCTGAAGCGCATGTCCTCGCCGGTGACGGCGCGGCGCGGCATCCAGTGGGCCGGCGTCGGTATGGTGCTGGCCACCGTGGTCACCTTCGTGGCGCCCGCGACCTGGGGCCCGGCCGGCGTCGACCCGCTCAATCTTGGCCTGATCCTGCTGGCGCTGGCCCTGAGCGCGGCCTTCTGGGTGTGGGGCCGGCGCGTGCCGCTCACCGACATGCCGCAGATGGTCGCCATCTTCAACGGCATGGGCGGCGGTTCGGCGGCGGCGATCGGTGCGGTGGCGCTGGTCTCGGCTTCGGCGCACAGCGGTGCCTGCACGGCCGAGGCCATGGCCGCGCACGCCTGCCTCCATCCAACCAAAGCCAGCCTCGCGGTGCTGGGTGCGCTGATCGGCGCGGTGTCGTTCTCCGGTTCGGTGATCGCCTGGGCCAAGCTCGACGGCCGCATGGACCGGCGTTACGTCTTCCCGGCCCAGCAGGCGGTCAACGCCCTGCTGACGGTCGCCGCTGTGATCAGTGGCGTGCTGCTGGTGGCGCAGGGCACGCCGCTGCTCTGGCTGATCGCGCTGTTCTTCGCGCTGGCCCTGCTGCTCGGCGTCACCATGACCCTGCCGATCGGCGGCGCCGACATGCCGGTGGTGATCTCGCTCTACAACGCGCTCACCGGCCTGGCCGTGGCCTTCAAGGGCTACGTGCTGCAAAACGAGGCGCTGATGATCGCCGGCATGGTGGTGGGTGCGGCCGGCATGCTGCTCACCCAGCTGATGGCCAAGGCGATGAACCGCTCGCTCGGCAACGTGCTGTTCGGCAGTTTCGGCGCCGCCGGCCCGGCGCAGGCGATCAGCGGTTCGCAGAAGCCCATCGAAGCCAGCGACGTCGCCGCGATGATGGCCTACGCCGAGCGCGTGGTGATCGTGCCGGGCTACGGCATGGCCGTGGCGCAGGCCCAGCACAAGGTCTGGGAACTGACGCAGGCCCTGCAGAAGCGCGGTGTGCAGGTGAAGTTCGCGATCCACCCGGTCGCGGGCCGCATGCCCGGCCACATGAACGTGCTGCTTGCCGAGGCCGGCGTGCCCTACGACATCATCACCGACATGGACGACATCAACCCGGAGTTCCCGATCACCGACGTGGCCCTCGTGATCGGCGCCAACGACGTGGTGAACCCGGTGGCCAAGACCGACCCGGCCTCGCCGATCTATGGCATGCCGATCCTCGACGTCTCGCTGGCCCGCAACGTCGTGGTCGTCAAGCGCGGCAAGGGCACCGGTTTCGCCGGCATCGAAAACGCGCTGTTCTACGCCGACAACGCGCGGATGCTCTACGGCGATGCCAGCGGCGCGATTGCCCGGCTGGTGGCCGGTCTGAAGGAGGTCGACGGCGGCGGACACTGAGCGGCCCGACCTCGGCTAAAATAGGGTCATTCCAGTCCTGATTCCGCCGTCGATGTACAGCCGCTCCAGCGAGCCCGTGTCCTTCTCCCGCGACTGCGCCGCCGTGCTGGTGCCGCAGGGCGAGCGCGTCACCCTGCCGGCCGGCAGTGTCGGCTACATCACCCAGGCGCTGGGCGGTTCCTTCACCGTGTTCGTCGAGGGCAACCTGTTCCGACTCGCCGGCAGCGATGCCGACGCCATCGGCAAGACCGCACCGGAGCCGCTCGAACTGGCCGAGGGGGCCGGCGACGAGGCGGTCGAGAAGCTGGTCTGGGCGCAGTTGCGGACCTGCTTCGACCCCGAGATCCCGGTCGACATCGTCGAGCTGGGCCTGGTCTACGCGGTCGATGTGCAGCGCCGCGAGGACGGCGCGCGCCGGGTCGAGGTGCGGATGACCCTCACCGCACCCGCCTGCGGCATGGGCGAGATCCTGGTCGACGATGTGCGCAGCAAGCTGGAGCGCGTGCCGACGGTCGCCGAGGCCGAGGTCGAGCTGGTCTTCGATCCGCCCTGGAACCAGTCGATGATGTCCGAGGCGGCGCGGCTGGAGGCCGGCCTCATGTGAAGCCCGCGTGCAGGATCGGACTCCCCCGGCTTGACACGGCTTTTCCGGGTGCCGCCGCCGGTCTAGGCTAGGGGCCGGACAGGAGAACGCCCATGATCGCCTTCGCCCGGCTTGCCCGATTGCTGCTTCTCACGCAGGCCCTGCTGTTTGCGCACGTCGTGTTGGCCTCGGAGCCGGCATTGCCGGTGACCCCCTCCGAGCCAACGCCGGGGTTCGAGCAGGCGCGGATCGCGGCCTTCGTCGAGGGCGTGGTGCAGGGCTTCCGCCAGCGCGATCGGATCAAGGGCGTGGTCGTCGGCATCGTCCACCACGGCGAGGTGGTGCTGCTCGAAGGCTACGGCCATGCACGGCAGGACCCGCTGCAGGCGGTTGATCCCCATCGCGATCTGTTCCGGATCGCCTCGATCTCCAAGACCTTCACCTACGCCGCCCTGATGCAGCAGGTCGAGCAGGGCCGGCTGCGGCTCGACGACCCGATCAACACGCACCTGCCTGAAGCCCTGCGGATTCCCGACCAGGGCTTTCCTGAGCCGATCCGGGTCCACCACCTGCTGAACCACACCGCCGGCTTCGAGGATCTGGCCCTCGGCCATCTGTTCGTCGATGAGCCCGCCGAGGTTCTTACAGCCGCCGACTACCTTGCCCGCCATCGGCCGCAGCGGGTGCGGCCGCCGGGCGAGCAGGCGGTCTACTCGAACTACGGCATCGCCCTGCTGGGCGCTCTGGTTGCCGGGGTGGCCGGTCGCCCCTTCGAGGAACTGCTCGAGCGCGATCTGTTCCAGCCGCTCGGGATGCACGACACCACCTTCCGCGAGCCGGGTCTCGAGGGGGATCCGCGGCTGATCGACCCCGGCCTCGCCGCGCGGATCGCCACCGGCTTCAGCCGCCAGCGCGCGGCCTATGTCGCCATGCCCCTGGAGCACATCGCCCAGACCGCGGCCAGCGGTGGCGCCTCGGCCACGGCGGCCGACATGACGCGCTGGATGCTGGCCCTGCTCGGCGACGGATCCTTGCAGGGTCAGCGCGTGCTTTCGCCGGAATCCAACGGACGGTTCCGCGAAGTCTCGTTCCGCAACCACGAGGGCGTGAACGGCATCGCGCACGGCTTCATCACCGATCGCATCGGCCCGCACTTCGCCTTCGGCCATGGCGGAGCGACCCTGTATTTCCATTCCAACATGGTGCTGGTGCCCTCGCTGTCGCTCGGCGTGTTCATCTCGACCAACACCAGCACCGGGCGGCGCTTCGCCCGCGAGTTTCCCGCCATGCTGGTGGAGTTCCTCGATGCTTCAGCGCGTCCGCAGCTGCCGGTGGCTCCTGCCGAGACCATCGATCTGCAGGCCTATGCCGGTGAGTACCTCGGAAACCGCCGGTCCTGGCGCAGCGCGGATGCCCTACTGGTGGCGCAGCGCAGCGTGGTCACCGAGGTGGAGGCCGCCGACGGGCATCTGCTGGTCAGCACGCCGAACGAGCTGTTGCGCTTCGTCCCCTTGGGGAACCACCGGTTCCGCGAGGCGGAAGGGCATGGCCTGCTCGCCTTCGTTCCCGGCGAGGATGGCCGCATCGAGCGGCTCATCCTCGGCAGCGGCATCAACACCGCCGACCGGATCGGCTTCTTCGGCCACCCGCAAACACCCTTGCTGCTGCTGCCCCTTGCCAGCCTGCTCGGGCTGGCGATGCTGCTGGCTTTCACGTTGGGCCTTCGACGTTCGCGCCGGCAGCCGGCGGCGATGGCGAGGGCCGATTGGGCGGCGCGTGCCGGCCTGCTGGCCGGTTTCGGCTGGTTGGCCTTCGGGGTGTTGGCGGCTTGCGCCTGGCTGCAACTCGATGCGCAGCGCGAGCAGTGGATGTTCGTCTACCCGACCCCGCTCTGGCAGTGGCTGCTGCTGCTGGCCCCGCTGCCGGTCGCCCTGAGCCTGCTGCAGGCCTTCCTGCTGCCGCTGGCCTGGCGCAGCGCCTGGTCCTGGCCCTTGCGGCTGCTGTATCCGCTGGCGCTGGTCGGTTTCGCCCTCGCCATCTGGCAGATGGCGCGCTGGAACCTGCTTGGCGGCCCGGTGTGAGGGGCGGACGGTTCAGATCCAGCGTGCGCGGCGCAGCACCCGGAACAGCAGGCCGGCGATCAGCGCGACCACGCCCATCAGGATGAAATAGCTGTAGGTGCCGCCGAGTTCCGGCATGTGCTCGAAGTTCATGCCGTACCAGCTGGCGATCAGGGTCGGCACCGCCAGCAGGGCGGCCCAACCGGCCAGCCGCTTGACCACCTCGCCCTGCTGCGCGGTGGCCAGCGCGAGGTTGACCGAAAGTGCCGCGCCCAGCATTTCGCGCATGGTGTCGATGGCCTCGTTGACCCGCACGACGTGATCGAAAACGTCGCGCAGGTAGGGGAGCATGGCTTCGTCGATCAGCGGCGTGGGGCTGCGCGTCAGGTGTTGCAGCATGTCGCCGAGCGGCGAGATGGAGAGCCGCAGGCGGGTCAGGTCGCGTTTGAGCTCGTAGAGCCGGCGCACGTTGTCGCGCTTGAAATCGCCATCGAACAGGTCTTTCTCCAGCGCCTCGAGGGCGGCGCGGTGCTGCTCGATGATCGGGAAGTAGTTGTCGACCGCGTAATCGAGCACCGCGTACAGACCGAAGGCCGGGCCGCCGAGGCGCAGCAGTTCGGGGTGCTGCTCGGAGCGTTCGCGGGCGCTGGCGTAGGGCAGCGAGGCGCCATGGCGCACCGTCAGCAGGTAGCGTGGGCCGAGGAAGATGTGGGTCTCGCCTAGGGCGATCCGGCAGTCGTGCGACTGGGCGGTGTGCAGCACCAGGAACAGCACCTCGCCGTAGGTCTCCATCTTGGGGCGCTGGTGCGCCTTCAGGGCGTCCTCGACCGCCAGCGGGTGCAGGCCGAACTCCTCCTGCACGCCGTGCAGCAGTTCGGCATCGGGCTCGTGCAAGGCCACCCAGACGAAACCGTCATCGGGCCGTTCCAGCACGTCACTGATGGCCGTCAGCGGCAGGTCGGCCACCTTGCGGCCGTCGCGGTAATGCACGCAGGCCCGCACCATGGCGGCGCGGTCGGCGGGCAGGGCGGGGATCGGCAGACTCATGCGCGGATCATCGATCCGCAGGCCTGGCTCCGGCAAGCAAACGGAAATGCCGGGCCAGGGCCCAGTGCACGGGCAGCAGCAGGAACACCCATTCGACGTTCTCCTGCCGCATGAACGGCATCAGCTTGAGGAAGGCACCGAAGGCCGCCAGCACCAGCACCAGCATCAGCACGGTCTCGAACACCCTTCCTGGTGGCCGACCGCGCAGGGCGCGCACGGCACCGGGCAGCAGGACCAGGGCCAGCGGCGAGAGCAGGAACAGGTTCTCGTTGGCCCAGGCGAAATGGTGGCCGGTGCCCAACCAGAGGAAGGCCATCAGCAGGCCGGCGGTGCCGGCAAACAGCCAGAACAGGCCGGCCACCCCGGCCAGCACCCGGGGCGCACGCCGCCCCAGCACGATCAGGCCCACCGCCAGCGCGAAGCCGAGCAGCATGGCCTCGATGCGCAGCAGCGGGTACTCACGCGGTGGCGGGGCCAGCCGGTGCGGCAGCAGGGTTTCCTCGGCCACCACCAGCGGACGGCCGTCGGCGCGGCGGACACCATTGAGGGCATCGGCGAAGCGCATCGGAATGAAACTTTCGTCCCAGCGCGACAGCGGCCGGTCGGCTTCGGCGGCAAGACCCAGATGGAAGCCGATGGCCATCCACGGTGCCGGCAGCGCCAGCCGCACCGCTTCCATGCGGTGGGTGATGCCCTGCGAGCTGACCATCAACTGCCGACGCAGCAGGCCGCCGGTGGCGGCGTCGAGGGCGTCGCGCACCCGTGTCGAGCAGTTGTCGGTGAAGTACTGGTAGTCGTAAACCGCGTTCTCGGGCCGGGCATTGACCTCGAGCATGGCGATCAGGGCCTGCACCTCGGTGGGATCGAGGTCCAGCCATTGCACGCTGACGCCGCGCCCGCTCGCCCGGTACTGGGCGAGGTCGCGCGACAGCGGCAGGGCAACCAGCCGGTAGCGCATGGTTCCGGCGATGAAGCGCGAAACGAAATCAGGTTCGGTGGGATCGAAGAATCCGAAGTTGTAGCTGGTGGGTTCGCTGCCGTCGCCGCGGTCGACCAGGATGGCGTTGTGGCCGAAGCGTTCGAAGAACACCTCACCCGGCTGCATGGTGATCACGCCGATCCGTGCTGCCGCCTCGCTGCCGGTGCTGGCCAGCAGGGCCGCCAGCAACAGGCAGGCTGCCGCCCAGATGCCGAGCCAGCGGCGCGCCATACGTTCATTCCTGCGCATGCAGGGTCACTCCCAGGGTGCGGAGGCGACGCTGGTCGGCCTCGATGACGGTGAATTCGAAGCGACCGACCCGCAGCAGCTCGCCGGGTTCGGGCAGGTGACCGATGCCGGCCGTGACCAGACCGCCCAGGGTGTCGAACTCGTCGTCCGGCAGCCGGGCATCGAAGCGGGCATTGAAATCGGGGATCGGCATCAGCGCCGGCACCACGTAGCGGCCGTCCTCCTGGGCGGCGATCGCCCCCCCGGCCGGGGTCTCATCGTCGTGCTCGTCGTCGATTTCGCCGACGATCTCCTCCAGCACGTCCTCGATGGTGACGAGGCCGGCCACGCCACCGTGCTCGTCGACGACGATGGCCATGTGCTGGCGTTGGCTGCGGAACTCGCGCAGCAGCATGTCGAGGCGCTTGCTTTCCGGCACCAGCACGGCCGGGCGCAGCAGCTCGCGGACGTCGCCGATGGCGTTGTCGGCGACGATGCCACGCAGCAGGTCCTTGGCGAGCAGGATGCCGAGCACTTCGTCGCGGTCCTCGCCGTGCACCGGAAAGCGCGAATGGCCGCTCTCGACCACGGCCCGCATCAGGTCGAGCAAGGGCGCCTGGCCGGGCAGCGAGACCATCTGGGCGCGCGGTACCATCACGTCGGCCACGGTCATGGACGACACCGCCAGCGCGCCTTCCAGCATGCGCAGGGTGTCGCCCTCGATGATGCGGTTGCTGCGGGCATCACGGAGGATCTCGACCAGATCCTCGCGGGTTTCGGGTTCACCCGAGAAGGCATGCGACAGGCGGTCCAGCCAGGAGCGTTTCTCGGGAAGCGGACTAGGGTCGTCCTCGGACATCGATGCGGCGTGTATGCCCCCGATGGAGGGGCGCGAACATCCAATACTAGCCGATCACCGTGAAATCGCCGTTTCAGGGATGGGGCTCGCGCGCCGTGTAGGGGTCGGGGATGCCCAGCCCGGCGAGGATGCGGCGCTCGCGGGCCTCCATCGCCTGCGCCTCGGCCTCGCCACGCTCGTGGTCCATGCCCAGCAGGTGCAGCACGCCGTGCACGACCAGGTGGGCGTGGTGGTGGACGAGCGGCTTGGCCTGGGCGAGGGCCTCCAGCGCCACCACCGGCGCGCAGATCACCAGATCGCCAAGCAGCGGCGAGCGCACGCCGCGCGGCAGCTCGACCGGGAAACTCAGCACATTGGTGGCGTGGTCGCGGCCGCGGTAGTCGCGGTTCAAGGCGCGGCCCTCCTCGCTGCCGACGAAGCGCACCGACAGCTCGGCGGCACGGCGATGCCCGGCCAGGGCCGCACTGGCCCAGCGCCGCACGCTGGCGGCAGCGGGCAGGCCGCGGCGGGGCAGGGCGTAAGCGACGTGGACGGTGATTCCAGGCATCGGCGCGGCTCAGGGCACGTTCGCCGCGGCATCCCCGTCGCGGCGCTCGTAGGCGCGCACGATCTTCGCCACCAGCGGGTGGCGCACCACGTCCTTGGCCTCGAAGAAGGTGAAGCGGATGCCCTCCACCCCGTGCAGCACCTCGACCGCATCGCGCAGGCCGCTTTTCTGGTGTTTGGGCAGGTCGATCTGCGAAAGGTCGCCGGTCACCACCGCGGTCGTGCCGAAGCCGATCCGGGTCAGGAACATCTTCATCTGTTCGACCGTGGTGTTCTGCGCCTCGTCGAGGATCACGAAGGCGTCGTTCAAGGTGCGGCCGCGCATGTAGGCCAGTGGTGCGACCTCGATGACGTTGCGCTCGATCAGCCGGGCCACTTTCTCCACGCCCAGCATCTCGTAGAGCGCGTCGTAGAGCGGGCGCAGGTAGGGGTCGACCTTCTGCGAGAGATCGCCCGGAAGGAAGCCCAGTTTCTCGCCGGCCTCGACCGCCGGACGCACCAGCAGGATGCGCTGCACGCGCGCATCGTTCAGCGCCTCGACGGCGCTGGCCACCGCGAGGTAGGTCTTGCCGGTGCCGGCCGGACCGATGCCGAAGTTGATGTCGTGGGTGGCGATGGCGTGCAGGTAGGCTGCCTGGTTGGCGCCGCGGCCGCGCACCGTGCCGCGCTTGACCTTGATGGCGACATCCTGCGGCGTGTGACCCAGCTCGCGCTCCGTGGCGGACGCGTCGTCGGCACCGAGGCGAAGATGCACAGCTTCCGGCGTCAGTACCTCGTCGGCGCTGTCGGCCCAGAGCTCACGGAGCAGGCGCTCGGCCAGGCTGGCCGCTTTCTCGGGGCCGCTCACGCGGAACACGCCGCCGCGGTTGGCGATCTGCACGCCGAGCCGCAGCTCGATCTGCCGCAGGTGGGCATCGAGCGGGCCGGCCAGGTTCGCCAGACGCTCGCCATCCTCCGGCGTCAGGGCGAAGTCGCGGTGGGCGAGGGCGCTCATCGAGCCGTTTCGCCAGGGTGACGGCGGTCGCCGCTCACGCCGCCTCCGATTCGCGGGTGAGGATCCGGCCGCGCAGGCTGTTGCTCATCGCCTCGGTGATCTCGACCGCCACGAACTGCCCGATCAAGCGCGCCGGGGCAGCGAAGTTGACGAAGCGCATGTTCTCGGTGCGGCCGGTCACCTCCGCCGCACTCCTTTTCGACACACCTTCCACCAGCACGGTCTGCACGGTGCCGATCATGGCCTGCGAGATCTTTCGCGCGTTGGCCGTCACCGCGTCCTGCAGACGGGCGAGGCGGGCGCTTTTCACTGCGGCGGGCGTGTCGTCCGGCAGGTTCGCCGCCGGTGTGCCGGGGCGTTTGGAATAGACGAAGCTGAAGCTCTGGTCGAAGCCGATGTCCTCGATCAGCTTCAGGGTCTGCTCGAAGTCGCGTTCGGTCTCACCGGGAAAACCGACGATGAAGTCCGAACTGATGCAGATGCCGGGCCGCGCTTCGCGCAAGCGGCGGATCTTGGCCTTGAACTCCAGCACCGTGTGGTTGCGCTTCATCGCCGTGAGCACGCGATCCGAGCCGGACTGCACCGGCAGGTGCAGGAAGGACGCCAGCTTGGGCACATCACGGTAGGCCTCGATGAGCGAATCGGTGAACTCCATCGGGTGCGAGGTGGTGAAGCGGATGCGGCCGATGCCCTCGAACTCGGCGATGGCGCGGATGAGATCCGCGAGATCCGCCACGCCACCGTCCCCGGTCGCGCCGCGGTAGGCGTTGACGTTCTGGCCGAGCAGCGTCACTTCCCGCACGCCTTGGTCGGCGAGCTGGGCCACTTCGACCAGCACGTCCTCGAAGGGGCGGCTCACTTCCTCGCCGCGGGTGTAGGGCACCACGCAGAAAGCGCAGTATTTGCTGCAGCCTTCCATGATCGAGACGAAGGCGGTCGGGCCGTCGGCACGCGGCTCGGGCAGCCGGTCGAACTTCTCGATCTCCGGGAACGAGATGTCCACCTGCGGCCGGCCGGTCTGGCGCTTGGCCTCGATCAGCTGCGGCAGGCGGTGCAGGGTCTGCGGGCCGAACACCACGTCCACATAGGGTGCCCGCTTGATGATGGCTTCGCCTTCCTGCGAGGCCACACAGCCACCCACACCGATCACCAGGTTCGGGTTGTTTTTCTTGAGTTCCTTCCAGCGGCCGAGTTGGGAGAACACCTTCTCCTGGGCCTTCTCGCGGATCGAGCAGGTGTTGACCAGAATGACGTCGGCCTCGGCCTCGTTCTCGGTGAGTTCGAGGCCGTGCTCGGCGGCGAGCACGTCAACCATCCGGGTCGAGTCGTACTCGTTCATCTGGCAGCCGTGGGTCTTGATGAAAAGCTTGCCGGGCATACGGTGCTTACTCCGTTCCGGTGGATGGGCCGGCGATTGTACGCCCGCCTCCGCTGGGGGACACTGCGCGCCATGCCGCCCCGCGCTGCTCTGCCGCCGTTCGCCCTGCGCACCCTTGGGGTGCTGCTCGCGCTGGCCGCGGGCAGCCTCGCAGCAGGGTTGGCCTCGGCCGGAACCTTGTACCGCTGCGTGGGTGCCGATGGGGTTTCGCATTTCGGCAACCAGCGCCTGCCCGACACGAACTGCACGGTGGCGGCCCGTTTCCGTCCCGAGTCGCGACCCGCCATCGTGCCCTCGCCGCGGCCGCCCGTCACACCCGTGGCCGTGCCGCCGGCCGATTCGGCCCGTCGCGTCGAGTTCCGTGCCACCCCCGGTGCGGCCACCGGGTCGCTCCCGGCCGCGCCGCGCGGTGCGCGGGTGAGTCGTGGCGCGGTCTACACCTACGTCATCGACGGTGTCACCCACTACACCAATGTCCGACCGCGTGATCGCGGTGTGCCGGTTCGGGTTCTGTTCACTTATGTCGAGACCTGCTACGCCTGCGCTCCCCTGCCCGGCGTCGATTTCTCCAACGTCCGCCTCAACACCACGGCCTGGGCCGAGGAGATCCGGGCGGCAGCGGCCGAGTTCGGGGTCGACGAGGCCCTGGTCCGCGCCGTGGTCCACGCCGAGTCGGCCTTCAACCCGAACGCCGTCTCGCACAAGGGCGCGCAGGGCCTGATGCAGCTGATCCCGGCCACCGCTGATCGCTTCGGCGTCGAGAACGTCTTCGATCCGGTGCAGAACATCCGCGGTGGCGTCGAGTACCTCGCTTGGCTGCTTGACCGCTTCGATGGCAACGTGACCCTGGCCGCCGCCGGTTACAACGCCGGCGAGGGCAATGTCGATCGTCACGGCGGGGTGCCGCCGTTCGAGGAAACCCGTCGCTACGTCGAACGGGTTGCCATCCTGAAGGCCCGCTACCGCCAGGCCCTGGCCGCCGCCGCGACAGCGACGGCGCCGACCACGGGTGCCGTCGCGGCCCCCTGAAAGACGCGACACCGGCGTTGTCCGAGTCTTCCGCCTTCGGCTACAATCCGGCCTTGCAGCGGCACCGTCGGAAACGGTGCCGTGTCCACAGCTACAGTGAAATTCGGAGTGCCGAATGGCCAACGAAGGGGTCAACAACGGGCGTCGCCGGTTCCTCACCGCGACCACCGCGGTGGTGGGAGGCGTGGGCGTGGCTGCGACCGGCTATGCGTTCCTGAGCAGCTGGAAGCCCAGCGCCCGGGCGCAGAGCGCTGCCGCGCCGGTCGAGGTCGACATCAGTCGCCTTGATCTCCAGCCGAATGCGCGCCTCACCGTGCAATGGCGCGGCAAGCCGGTCTGGATCTTCCGCCGCAACGAAGAGCAACTGGCGGTGCTGCCGGGTCTGGCCGAACGGCTGGCCGACCCGGATTCCGAGAACACCGACCAGACGCCGGCTTTCGCGCGCAATCTGGCGCGCTCGATCAAGCCCGAGATCGGCGTTCTGGTCGGCATCTGCACCCATCTGGGCTGCTCGCCCACGTACGTGCCCGAGTTGCGGCCTCAGGCCTTCGACAGCGAATGGCGGGGCGGGTTCTTCTGCCCCTGCCACAACTCGCGCTTCGACATCGCCGGTCGCGTCTTCGCCGGCGTGCCGGCGCCAGCCAACCTCCCGGTTCCACCACACCATTTCGACCCGGGCAACCCTAATCTGGTGATTATTGGCATTGCGCCGGAGGAGGTCGCCTGATGAACGCCCAAATCGACAAGGCCGTGAACGGGGTGAGTGGCTGGGTCACCGAGCGCACGCCGGGCCTCGCGCCCTTCCTGCGCAAGCACCTGACCGAGTACTACGCGCCGAAGAATTTCAACTTCTGGTACTACTTCGGCTCGCTGGCGATCCTCGTGTTCGCCAACCAGATCATCACCGGCATTTTGCTGACGATGCACTACGTGCCGACCGCGGCCGGTGCCTTCGCCTCGGTCGAATACATCATGCGCGATGTCGAATGGGGCTGGCTGATCCGCTACATGCACAGCACCGGCGCCTCGCTGTTCTTCGTGGTGGTCTACCTGCACATGTTCCGCGCCATGCTCTACGGCTCCTACCAGAAGCCGCGCGAGCTGGTCTGGGTGCTGGGCATGCTGATCTTCCTCGTGCTGATGGCCGAGGCCTTCCTCGGCTACGTGCTGCCCTGGGGCCAGATGTCCTTCTGGGGCGCGGCGGTGATCATCAACCTGTTCTCGGCGCTGCCGGTGATCGGTCCGGAACTGGTCATCTGGATCCGCGGCGACTACCTCGTCTCCGATGCCACCCTCACCCGATTCTTCGCCTTGCACGTGGTGGCCTTGCCGCTGGTGCTGCTGCTGCTGATCGTCCTTCATCTGGGCGCCCTGCACGAAGTTGGCTCGAACAACCCTGATGGCATCGACATCAAGAAGAAGAAGGACGAGAAGGGTCGCCCACTCGACGGCATCCCTTTCCACCCCTACTACACCGTCAAGGACATCTTCGGCGCCGGCGTCTTCCTCGTCATCGCCGCCTTCATCGTGTTCTTCGCGCCGACCTTCGGCAACCTGTTCCTCGAGTTCGACAACTTCAACGAGGCCAACCCGCTGGTCACCCCGCAGCAGATCAAGCCGGTCTGGTACTTCACGCCCTACTACGCGATGTTGCGGGCGATCCCCAGTACGCTGCTCGGCGTCGTGGTGATGGGTGGCGCGGTGATGATCTTCTTCCTGCTGCCTTGGCTCGATCGCAGCAAGGTCCGCTCCTACCGCTACCGCGGCTGGTTCAGCAAGATGATGCTGGCCCTGTTTGTTGTCTCCTTCGTGGTGCTCGGCTGGCTCGGTCTGCAGCCCGGCTCCGAATTGCAGACCCTGGTCGCTCGCATCTGCACCGCCTTCTACTTCCTGTTCTTCTTCACGATGCCGTTGTGGACGGCCCTCGACAACACCAAGCCGGTACCGGAGCGGGTGACCTCGCATGCTTAAGTCGCGTTTTTTCGCCCTTCTTCTGGCCCTCGTCCCGGTCAGCGCCTTGGGTAGCGTCAACCTGCTCGACGCCCCGATCGATGTCCATGACCGTGCTTCGTTGCAGCGCGGTCTCGGTCTCTACATGAACTTCTGTGCGGCCTGCCACAGCCTGCAGTTCATGCGCTACTCGCGTGTGGGCGAAGACCTCGGCCTCACCGTCGAGCAGGTCGAACAACTCATCATCAAGGGCGATGCCAAGATCGGTGAGCCGATGATCACCGGCATGGCCAAGGCCGACGGCACCGCCTGGTTCAGCAAGGCCCCGCCCGACCTCTCCACCACGGTCCGCGGCAAGAAAGGGCAGGAGGACTGGGTCTACACTTTCCTGCGCTCCTTCTACGTCGATGAATCGCGGCCGATGGGTTGGAACAACACCGTATTGGCCGGTGCCAGCATGCCCAACGTGCTCTGGGAGCTGCAGGGCATCCAGCGTGCCACCTTCGAACCGGCGGGTGAGGACGGCTGCGCCATCGCCCGAGTGGGCGACAACTGCATCTCCGGCTTCGTGGTGCAGCCGCACGAGGCCGGCCGCCTGAGCCCGGCCGAGTTCGACCGTGCCATCCTCGACCTCACCGCTTTCCTCACCTACGTGGCCGAGCCGGCACGGCTGCAGCGCGAGACCTTGGGCGTCTGGGTGATCCTGTTCTTGTCTTTCTTCACCCTGCTCGCCTGGCTGCTCAAGCGCGAGTACTGGAAAGACGTCCACTGAAGGCCACTTGCGGTCGACGGTCGGTTTGCGGCACGTTAGGGATTGGTGAGCCGTCGACGCGGGGTCGGCGGCCGCGTCGAAGGGAAGTGCCGATGGCCGTAAGCCCGCGTTTACGCAACACCTTGACCTTGTTCTCCGCACGCGATTGCGTGCTCTGCCACCGGGTCCGCCTGGTGCTGGCGGCCAAAGGTGTCCAATACGATCTGGTGGCGGTCGATCCGACCCAGCCGCCGGAGGATCTGATCGACCTCAACCCCTACCACTCGGTGCCCACCCTGGTGGAGCGCGAGCTGGTGCTGTATTCGGCCTCGGTGGTCACCGAATACCTGGATGAGCGCTACCCGCACCCGCCACTGATGCCGATCGACCCGCTCTCGCGGGCGCGGCTTCGACTGGCCATGCTGCGGCTGGAGCATGAATGGGTGCCGCATGTGCAGGCAGCCCAGCAGGCCAGCACCAAGGCCCAGGCCGAGGCGGCGCGCAAACAGCTCCGCGATCTGGCGCTGGCGGCCCTGCCCCTGTTCAAGGCCAGCAAGTTCTTCCTCAACCCCGAGATGAGCCTGGCCGACTGCGCCATGGCGCCGATCATCTGGCGCTTGCCGGCGCTGGGCGTGGTGCTGCCGAAAGAAGCCAAGCCGATCGAGGACTACGGTCAGCGGATTTTCCGCAACCCCGGTTTCGTCCGCAGCCTCACCGCCGAAGAAAAAAACCTGCGCGAGTTGCCGGTGTGAGCGAAGCCCGTCCGCCGCCGATGAGCTCGAACCGCCCCTACCTGCTTCGGGCGATCTACGAGTGGATCGTCGACAACGGCCTCACCCCCTACCTGATGGTCGATGCCCAGCAGGCCGGTGTGCAGGTGCCGGCGTCGGCCATCAAAGACGGCCGGGTCGTGCTCAATGTCGCGCCGCGCGCGGTGGCCCAGCTCGAACTCGGCAACCGCGAGGTGGCTTTCATGGCGCGTTTCGGCGGGGTCGGGCAGTCGGTCCGGGTGCCGATCGCGGCCGTGCTCGCCATCTACGCCCACGAGACCGGGCAAGGCATGGGCCTCCCCCCGGACGAAGGCGAGGTCGCCCCCCCGCTTGACGACCCGGAGCGGCCCGATGCCTCGCCGGAGCCGCCCAAGCGCGGCGGCCACCTGCGGATCATCAAGTAACCGTACCACTCACCGGCTGCCGGGGAACCCGAACACCGTCGGCACCCGCGGTGGCGGCCCGATGAGTCCGACCGGCTCGCGTCCAACCAGACTGACCCGCCCCAGCTGGCGTTCGTCGCCGGTGCTCGAGAACTCGAAGTCGAAATCCCGCCGCCAGCTCAGCATGCCGCGGCTGTCGCGCGCCAGCCGCTTGCGTACCACCTGCACGTTCTGGTCCAGCCAGAGCACCCCGGCCTCTTCGCAGGCTCGGCGAGCGAGGGCGGTGGCCTGTTCCGCGGCGCGGCGGTCGGCAATGAAATTCCAGACCACGCCGGCGGCGGCGATCAGCAGGGCAAGCGGCAGCAAAGCGTCCATTCTTGTCAAATGGAGGCGCCGGGCGCTGGCGACAAGGCCCCGGCCTCGTTCATATCCACAGAAAGGCCTTTGAGGCTTAAATGCTGTGCGCCTGAAAACTCGCTGCGCTTCAGCCGGGCGGATCGCCCAGCCGCAACGACAGGTCGATCGCCCGCAGGTGTTTGGTGAGCGCACCCACCGACACGCAATCGACGCCGCTCGCGGCGATCTGCGGCAGCCGATCCACCGCGACCCCGCCGGAGACCTCCAGCGGCACCCGCCCGCCGGCGCGCAGCACCGCTTCGCGCAGGCTGTCGGCATCGAAATCATCGAGCAGGATACGGTCGCAGCCGGCCGCCAGCGCCTCGTCGAGTTCAGGCAGCGATTCGACCTCGATGATCAGCGGCAGGGCCGGGAACCGTGCCCGGGCCCGCGCCACCGCGGCGCCGATCGATCCGGCCGCGGCGATGTGGTTTTCCTTCAGCATCACAGCGTCGTACAGGCCGAGCCGGTGGTTGTGGCCGCCGCCGCAACGGACCGCGTATTTCTGCGCGAGGCGCAGGCCGGGCAGGGTCTTGCGGGTGTCGAGCAGGCGCGTGCTGCTGCCGGCGAGCACAGCGGCATGGGCGGCCGTGGTGGTGGCAGTGGCCGAGAGCAGTTGCAGGAAATTGAGCGCGCTGCGTTCGGCCGAGAGCAGGGCGCGGGTGCGCGCCGCGATCGTGCACAGCACGCTGCCGGCGGCGACCTGTTGCCCTTCGGCCACTCGCCAGCTGATCTGTGCGGCCGGATCGAGGGCCTCGAAACAGGCGTCGAACCAAGGCCGCCCGGCGATCACCGCCGCCTCGCGGCAAAGCACCCAGGCCCGCGCCGGCAGGTCATCGAGCAGAGCGGCACTGGCATCGCCACTGCCCAGATCCTCGGCCAGCGCCGTCGCCACGTTGGCCCTGACCACCGCCGCCGGCGGTGGCGCGGGCGGGGCCTTGTCCCGGTCGACCATCAGCGCAGGCCGAGCGCGTCGATCCCGCGGGTGTCCAGGGCCTCGTCGACAAGCAGCACCGGGATGCCGTCCTCGATGCGGTACACCGCTTTGCCGTCGCGGCGGGCCAGGGCATCGTCGAGCGGGCGGTTCTCGATGGCGCCGTCGCCGCGCCGCAGTTCGCCCTGGGCGATGGCGGCGTTGATGCGCTCGCGCTGGGCGGCGTCGAGCCGGTGCAGGGGCTGGTGCGTCGCCGGGCAGACGAGCAGGTCGAGCAGCTTGCGGTCCATGGGGGTTATGCCGGGCAGCGGAAACGCTGCGTAGAATACGCTTTTGCCGGGGAGGCTCCCATGCAGTCTGGCGCGCAGGAAAGCAAGGATGGGGCGCGTGGTGCCGCGCAGGGCGGGATGGTCCGTGTCGGCATCGTGATGGGCTCGAAGAGCGATTGGGAGACGATGCAGCACGCGGCCGAGCGGCTCACCCGCCTCGGCGTGCCGCACGAGGTGCAGGTGGTCTCGGCGCATCGCACGCCCGATCTGCTGTTCCGCTACGCCGAAGAGGCCGGCCCGCGCGGGCTGCGCGCCATCATCGCCGGGGCCGGCGGTGCCGCCCACCTGCCGGGCATGCTGGCCGCCAAAACCGCCGTGCCGGTGCTCGGCGTACCGGTGCAGAGCAAGGCCCTGAACGGCCTCGACTCGCTGCTTTCGATCGTGCAGATGCCGGCCGGCATCCCGGTCGCCACCTTCGCCATCGGTGCGGCCGGTGCGGCGAACGCCGCGCTGTTCGCCGCCGCGCTGCTGGCCCACGACCATGCCGGGATCGCCGCCGCGCTCGAGGCCTTCCGCCGCGAGCAGACCGACGCCGTGCTGGCCCAGCCGGATCCGCGCGCGTGACCACCGTCGGCATCCTCGGCGGCGGCCAGTTGGCGCGGATGATGGCCTTGGCCGGCGCCCCGCTCGGTCTGCGCTTCCTCGTGATGGACACCAGCGATGAAGCCTGTGCCGGCCAGTTCGTGCCGATGGTGGTCGGCGACTGGCGCGACGAGCAGGCGCTCGCCGAGTTCGCCTCGCGCGTCGATGTGGCCACCTTCGATTTCGAGAACGTGCCGGCCGAAAGTGCCGAATGGTTGGCGGCGCGCATCCCGGTGTTCCCGGCGCCGCGCGCGCTGCGGATCGCGCAGGACCGGCTCGCCGAGAAAACCCTGTTCAATGAGCTGGGCATCGGCACGCCGGCCTTCGCCGCCGTCGAGACGCGCGCCGATCTCGAGGCTGCCGTGGCGCGTATCGGCCTGCCCTGCATCCTGAAGACGCGGCGGCTGGGCTACGACGGCAAGGGCCAGTTCCGGCTGAAGACGCCGGCCGACCTCGACGCTGCTTGGGCGGCCCTCGGCGCGCAGGCGGGCAAGGTGGGGCTGATCCTCGAAGCCTTCGTCGCTTTCGAACGCGAGCTCTCGGTGGTGGCGGTGCGCGGTCGCGACGGCGCTTTCCGCGCCTGGCCACTCACCGAAAACTGGCACCGCGACGGCATCCTCTCGGCCTCGATGGCACCGGCCGCTGGCGTTGCCGCGCTCATGGCCCGGGCGCTCGACCATGCCCGTGAGCTGGCCGAGGCCCTCGATTACGTCGGCGTGTTCGCGCTGGAATTGTTCGTGCGCGACGGCCAGCTGCTGGCCAACGAGATGGCCCCGCGCGTGCACAACTCCGGGCATTGGACCCTCGAGGGCGCCGAGACCTCGCAATTCGAGAACCACCTGCGCGCCGTGCTCGGCCTGCCGCTCGGCAGCACCGACGCGGTCGGTGCCAGCGTGATGCTCAATTGGGTCGGCGCGATGCCCGCCGCCACGCCGGTACTCGCCAGCCCGGCCGGCCATTGGCACGACTACGGCAAGAGCCCGCGGCCGGGCCGCAAGGTCGGCCATGCCACCCTGCGCGCCGAGGGCTGTTCCGCGCTCGCCGATGCGCTGCAGGAGGTCGCCGTGGCCCTGCAGCGGCAGGACGAATTCGCCCCGGTGTTGGCGCGGCTGCGCGACAGCGGCTGATCCTCGCCGGCAGGCTCCGCGCCGAGGCGATTCGCCACGGCTCAGCGCGGGAACACCACCACATGGGCGAAATCCGGGCGCAACCTCACCCGCTGCCCGATCGCGAAGCGGCGGTGGCTGGGGGCCAGGGCCGCCAGTTCGGTGCCGTCGTCGAGCTGCAGGCGGTGCATCGATTCGGCCCCGTGGAACACCAGGCCGGTGAGGGTGGCCTCGATCTCGCCCTCGCCCAGCACCAGGTCATCGGGCCGCACCAGCAGCAGGCCCTCGCCACCTTCCGGCAGGCCACCCATGCCGCTGCTGCCCTCGAGCGGGCCGAACGGCGTACCGATGCGGCCCTCGCCCAGACCGTGCACCGGCAGCAGGCGGCCATCGCCGACGAAGCGTGAAACCTCGGCGCTGCTCGGCTGGTGGTAGAGCGCGTAGCCCTCGTCCCACTGGGCCAGCCGGCCGCCCAACATCACGCCCACCGTGTCGGCGAAAGCGAAAGCCTCGTCCTGGTCGTGGGTGACCAGCAGGGCCGCCGTGCCTTCGACTTTCAGCAAGGCCCGCAGTTCGTCGCGCAGCCGGGGGCGCAGGTCGGCATCGAGGCTGGAGAGCGGTTCGTCGAGCAGCAGCAGATCGGGCCGGGGGGCCAGCGAACGGGCCAGCGCCACCCGCTGCTGCTGACCGCCGGAGAGTTCATGCGGCATCCGGCCGGCCAGGCCCTCGAGGCCGGTGCGGGCGAGCAGCTCGGCCACGCGGGCCTCGCGTTCGGCCCGCGGCCAGTGCGCCAGGCCAAAGTCCAAGTTGCCCGCCACATCGCGGTGCGGAAACAGGGCGAGGTCCTGGAACACGAAGCCCAGCCCCCGCCGTTCCGGTGGCAGGCCGGTGGCATCGACACCGCGCAGCAGCACCCGGCCGGCGGCGGCGGGGTGCAGGCCGGCAATGACCCGCAGCAGGGTGGTCTTGCCGGTGCCCGAGGGCCCGAGCAGGGCCGCGATCTCGCCGCGCGCCAGAGTGAAGGACACGTCCTCGAACACCCGCCGGCCCTCGTGGGCGGCAGCCAGCCTGTCCACGGCCAGCAGGCTGGTGGCCGTGGTGGGCGCGGTCGAGGGCGTGGTCTGCATCGCTGCCGGACCGCTTCAGCGCATCTGGCGGGCGACGAAGTCCCAGTTCACCAGATTCCAGAAGGCTTCGACGTACTTGGCCCGCGCATTGCGGTAGTCGACGTAGTAGGCGTGCTCCCAGACATCGCAGGTGAGCAGGGCGGTGTCGCTGCCGGTCAGCGGGGTCGCGGCATTGGACGTGGACACCAGCGCCAGGCTGCCGTCTGGGCGTTGCACGAGCCAAGCCCAGCCCGAGCCGAAGGTGCTCAGCGCGGTCTGGGTGAACTGCTCCTTGAAGGCCGCGAACGAACCGAAGGCCGCATTGATGGCCTCGGCCAGTTTGCCCTTGGGCTCGCCACCGCCGCCCGGTGCCAGGCAGTTCCAGTAGAAGCTGTGGTTCCACACCTGCGCGGCGTTGTTGAACATGCCGCCCTGCGACTTGCGGATGATCGCCTCGAGGTCGAGGGTCTCGAACTCGGTGCCGGCGATCTGCTTGTTGAGGTTGTCGAGGTAGGCCTGATGGTGCTTGCCGTAGTGGAAGTCGATCGTCTCGGCCGAGATGTGCGGCGCGAGGGCATCGCGGGCGTAGGGCAGGGCGGGCAGGGTGATGGCCATGGGGCTCTCCGGTTCGGATGGCAGGGGGTAGAATTGTAGACCGAGCAGCACCGGCCCCCGGTGCCAGTGTCGTGAATGCGTCGGACAAAGCGAACGGGAGCGGGTGTGCGATGGCGGTGATGGAGCGGATCAAGGCCGAACTGGCGAACCGGCCGGTGGTGCTGTTCATGAAGGGTACGCCCGAGCTGCCGATGTGCGGCCACTCGCAGCGTGCCGTCGAGGCCCTGCGCAAAGCCGGCGCCCAGCAATGGCACACGGTCAATGTGATGGCCGACCCCGAGATCCGCGCCAACCTGCCGCGCTTTGCCGACTGGCCGACCTTCCCGCAGCTGTTCGTGCAGGGCGAACTGATCGGTGGTGCCGACATCGTCGACGAGCTGGCCGCAGCCGGCGAGCTGGCCCGGATCGTCGCCGAGGCGCAGTCGGCATGAGCGAGTTCGTGCCTTTTCCTGCCGCCCCGGCGCGGCCTCTGGCCGGCCGGGTGATCGTGCTCACCGGCGCCCACGGCGAGCTCGGGCAGGCCGCCGCACTGGCCTGCGCCCGGGCCGGTGCCCGTCTGGTACTGCTGGGCCGCAAGGTGCCGAAACTCAACCGGGTCTACGACGCGGTCAAGGCCCTGGGCCCGGAGCCCGCCCTGTACCCGATCGATCTGGCCGGTGCCGACCCATCCGACTACGAAACCCTGGCCGACACCGTGGAGCGTGAACTGGGCGGCCTGCACGGCATCCTGCACACCGCCGCCGACTTTGCTGGTCTCACCCCGCTCGAGAACACCCCGCCCGAGCAGTTCGCCCGGCAATGGCAGGTCAACCTGACGGCACGCTGGTTCCTGACGCAGGCCTGTTTGCCGGCCCTGCGCCGCGCCGGGGATTCGGCCGTGGTCTTCGTGGTCGATGCACCGGAGCGGGTGGGTGGGGCCTACTGGGGCGCCTACGGTCTGGCCCAGCAGGCCAACCAGGGCCTGATGCGGATGCTGCACGAGGAAACCGCCGCCTCCAGTGTCCGCGTGGCCGCCCTGCAACCCGGCCCGATGCGTGGCGCACTGCGCGCCCGTGCTTTCGTCGACGAGGCCGCCCTGCGGGTGCCCGCGGCCGCCGCCTATGCCGCCGCCTGCGTCAGCCTGCTTTCGCCCGAGGGGCGGGTCCATCGCGGCACCGTCCATGCGCCCTCGCCGGCGTCCGAGTGAGCCGTCTCTTCTCAGTTTGAGACGATCCACGAAGGTGCTTGCCGAGTCACAGAAGTGTCACTAGGCTGAACTAAGCTGTTAAGACATGGTTAGCTGACCGCCAAGGGGGTGGTCGGCCATCTGGTGTCATCCCTCCCTCAAGCAGGTTCCTACCCATGAATTACCGCAGCAAGGTGCGTTACTCGCAGCTCGCCCTCGGCCTCGCCATTGCCCTCGCTTCGGCGCCGGCGTTTGCCCAGACCACCACGGCCAACATCGGTGGCCGCGTCACAGGCTTGGGCGATGTCGCCGTGGTCGGCGCCCAGGTGACGATCACCCACCTGCCCTCCGGCACCTCGGCCCAGGCCCTGTCGGATTCGGGCGGTCGATTCGCGGCGCGCGGCTTGCGCGTCGGTGGCCCGTACCGGGTCACCATCACCAAGGACGGCAAGACCGAAGTCATCGAGAACGTGTTCCTGCGGCTCGCCGAGACCACCACGGTCAATGCCAGTCTGGTGCCCGCCGAAAGGATGCTTGAAGTGGTCGAAGTGACGGCCGACAACCTCGCCCACTCGCCCTTCTCGGCCACCGCCATCGGTGCCGGCACCACGGTGACCCGCGACCAGCTCGACTCCTTCGCTTCGATCCAGCGCAACCTGCAGGATTACGCCCGCCTCGACCCGCGCCTCGCGCAGACCGACAAGGACCGCGGCGAGATCTCGGTGCTCGGCCAGAACTCGCGCTTCAACAGCATCACCATCGACGGCGTTGGCGTCTCCGACACCTTCGGTCTCGAAGCCAACAACCTGCCGACGGCCAAGCAGCCGATCTCGATCGACGCGATCGAAGAAGTGCAGATCAACATCTCCAATTACGACGTGACCCAGCGTGGCTTCACCGGCGCCAACATCAACGCCGTCACCCGCTCGGGCACCAACGAGTTCCGCGGCAGCGTGTTCCACGTGTTCCGTAACGATTCCATGGCCGGTGACCGTTTCAACCGTGCTGCCGGCACCTTCTTCGCGCCGCCGGAATCGGAAGACACCACCACCGGCTTCACCTTTGGCGGCCCGATCCTGCGTGACCGCCTGTTCTTCTTCATCGCCTACGAGGACTTCACCTCGACCCGCCTCGGCACCGACTTCGTGCCGCTGGGTGGGGACGGCCGTCAGGTTTTCATCACCCCGGCCGAGATCGACGCCACCCGCCAGCTCGCGCAGTCGCGCTGGGGCATCGATGCCGGCACCATCGCCCGGCCGCAGCAGGAGCTGCGCGTCGAGGACACCCTGGTCAAGATCGACTGGAACATCGCCGAGAACCACCGCGCCAACCTGCGTTACACCAAGACCGACGAGAGCATGCCGATCTTCGACGGCTTCGGTGCCACCTCGCTCGCCCTGTCCTCGCACGGCCGCATCCAGAACAAGACCTTCGAGAGCCTGGTTGGCCAGTGGTTTGCTGACTGGACCGACACCTTCTCGACCGAGTTCCGCGCCTCGCGCCGCGAGTACGAGAGCGCGCCGTTGAACGCCTCCAACCTGCCGGCCATCGCTGTGCGCTTCACCGGTGGCACCCCGCCGCCGGGCGTGGCAGGCGGTATCCGCTCGTTGAACTTTGGCACCGAGCGCAGCCGCCACTTCAACCGGCTCGCCACCACCACCGACGATCTGTTCTTCGCCGGCAACCTGTTCCTCGGCGACCACGAGATCAAGGCCGGTGTCGACTGGTCGCGGATCGAGTTCTTCAACGCCTTCCTGCAGGACACCCGCGGCAACTACACCTTCGGCTGCCTGCTCACCGCCACCTGCGCCAACAGCTTCGAGGCCGGCCGTCCCCTGCAGTTCCTGGCCCAGGTGCCGCAGCCGGGTCGCTCGCTCAACGACGGCGTGGCGCAGTGGCAGTTGGAGAACCTCGGCTTCTTCCTGCAGAACACCTGGTTCGTCAACGACAACCTGACCCTGGTGTCCGGCTTCCGCGTCGACCGCACCGGCATGCCCGATTCGCCGCTGTTCAATCCGCTGGCCGCCGCTCCGGCCGTGGCGGCGGTGCCGGGTCCGGGCCGTCCGCGCGCCACCGGAGGCTTTGGTCTCAACAACAGCAACACCCTGGACGGCGAGATCCTCTGGCAGCCGCGCTTCGGCTTCAACTACACCTTCGACAGCGAGCGCCAGACCCAGATTCGCGGTGGTTTTGGCCTGTTCCAGGGCTCGGCGGCCAACGTCTGGCTGTCCAACCCCTACTCCAACACCGGTCGCGCCACCTCGATCATCGGTTGCGGCACCGGTGGTTTGCCGGCCTGCCCGACCACCGGTCCTGGCATCTTCAGCCCCAACCCTGCCGCCCAGCCGACCGCCCTCCCGGGTACGCCGCCGGCAGCCAACGTCGATTTCCTGGGCGAGAACCTCGACCAGCCCTCGGTCTGGCGGGCCAACCTGGCTTTCGAGCATGAGCTGCCGTTCTGGGGCGCCATTTTCTCGGCCGAAGTGATCCTCACCCGGGTGGAAGACGCGATCTGGTTCCAGCACCTGAACATCGGTGCCCCGACCGCCACCGGCTCGGACGGCCGCGCGCTGTTCTGGAGCCCCGGCGGCCAGAACACCAACTGCTGGACCGATGGCGGTGCGCCGATCACCACCGGTGCCTGCGCCGGCCTGAACGCGCCGGTTGCTCGCTGGCAGAACAACGCGGCCTTCAACAACGCCGTGATCGCCCTGCCCACCTCCGAGGGCGGCGGCCAGAACTTCACCCTCGGATTGACCCGTCCGCGTCAGGCCGATGGCTGGTCCTGGTCGCTGGCCTACTCCTTCACCGAGGCCGAGGAAGTCAGCCCACTGACCTCGTCGGTGGCCAATTCCAACTGGCAGGCGGTGGCGGTCTTCAACACCAACGAAGACACCTTGGCCCGCTCGCCCTACCTGGTGCGCGACCGCATCATCGGCACGCTGGCCTACCGGCATTTCTTCTTCGACGGCTTCGCCACCGATTTCGGTCTGTTCTACGAGGGCCGCAAGGGCAAGCCCTACAGCTGGATCTTCGGCAACGACCTGAACGGCGACGGTGTCACCAATGACCTGATGTACATCCCGCGTGCCTTCGGTTCGGGCGAGGTGGTGTTCCGCGGCGGTGCTGCCGAGGAGCAGGCTTTCTGGAACATCGTCAATGCCAACGGCCTGAACCGCTTCGCCGGTGGCGTGGTCGATCGCTACAGCGATTTCTCGCCGTGGACCAACAGCTTCGATCTGCGCATCAGCCAGGAGCTGCCGGGCTTCTTCAAGGAACACCGCTCGGAGCTGGTGCTCGACATCCTCAACGTCGGCAACCTGATCAACAAGGACTGGGGCCGCATCGACGAGATCGGCTTCCAAGCCCAGGGCGCGCAGGCCCGCAGCTTCGTCAACTACCTGGGTCGCGACGCCCAGGGCCGCTACATCTACGGTCTGCAGTCGGGCGGTCTGGAGGACTTCATCACCCGCCAGGCTCGCGGTGAATCGCAGTGGGCGGCGCAGATCACCTTCCGCTACCGCTTCTGATCGCGGCCCAGTGGGTGAGTTGAATCGACGGCCGGGGCAACCCGGCCGTCGCTGTTTTGGCCCAGGCTGTATCGTCGGCATGGCCGCCCGGCAATGCTAGAGTTGTGGGTCCACAACGAAGAACCACCCAGCCCCGCGATGAGCGACACCTACGCCCCCCTGTCCACCGTCAATGCCCGTGTCACCCCGCGCGGTGGTCTCGACATCCTCTCGCGCGCCGAGATCGCCCGCCTCACCGACGCGACCCAGGGCAGCCTGCGCGAGACCCTGCGCCGCTGCGCGCTGGCCGTGCTGACGGTCGGCTCCGATTCCGACGACCCGCGGGCGGCCTCGGCCCGCTACCCGGATTTCGACATCGAGGTCCAGCAGATGGACCGCGGCATCCGGCTGGAATTGAAGAACGCGCCGGCCATCGCCTTCGTCGACGGCGAGCTGATCCGTGGCGTGGCCGACCTGCTGTTTGCGGTGGTGCGCGACATCGCCTACACCGCCATCGATGTGCAGGGCGGGCAGTTCGATTTCGACACCTCGGAAGGCCTCACCTCGGTGGTCTTCGAGATCCTGCGCAACGCCCGGGTGATGCGCCCGCACCAGGACCCGAACCTCGTGGTCTGCTGGGGCGGGCATTCGATCGGTCGCGAGGAATACCTCTACACCAAGCGAGTGGGTTACGAGCTGGGCCTGCGTGGGCTCGACATCTGCACCGGCTGCGGGCCGGGCGCCATGAAAGGGCCGATGAAGGGCGCCACCATCGCCCATGCCAAGCAGCGCCAGCGCAGCCCGCGCTACATCGGCATGACCGAGCCCGGCATCATCGCCGCCGAGTCGCCGAACCCGATCGTCAACCAGCTCGTGATCATGCCGGACATCGAGAAGCGCCTCGAAGGCTTCGTCCGCCTCGGCCACGGCATCATCGTCTTCCCCGGCGGCGTCGGCACCGCCGAGGAGATCCTCTACCTGCTGGGCATCCTGCTGCACCCCGACAACGCCGGCGTGCCCTTCCCGCTGGTGTTCACCGGGCCGGAGGGTTCGGCCGATTACTTCCAGCAGATCGACCGTTTCATCCGCCTCACGCTCGGCGACGAGGCGGCCAGCCGCTACCGCATCATCGTCGAGGACCCGGTGGCCGTGGCCAAGGCGATGAAGGCGGGCATGAAGGCCGTGCGCGAGCACCGCATCGCCCAACGCGATGCGTTCTTCTTCCACTGGACCCTGAAAATCCCCTTCGACTTCCAGCAGCCCTTCGAGCCCGACCACGCCAGCATGGCCGCGCTCGACCTGCGCTTCGGCCGGCCGGTGCACGCGCTCGCCGCCGACCTGCGGCGGGCTTTCTCCGGCATCGTCGCCGGCAACGTCAAGGAATCGGGCATCTGCCGCATCGAACGGCACGGTCCGTTCCAGATCCACGGCGACCGCGCCATCATGGAAAGCCTGGACGAACTGCTGCGGGCCTTCGTCGAGCAGCGCCGGATGAAGATGTCGGGCGACTACAAGCCCTGCTACCGGGTGGTGGCTTGAGGCGGCAGCTGGATGCGGGCGATGTGACGCTGCCCATCCCGCCAAGCATCGAGCCGGGCCTCCGGCCCGAGCAGGTTGCCAAGGCGCAGCCGGTTGCCCGCGATGCCCATCCGGGTGCCTGCAGCGCGGCTGCCGGTTGCCGGCTGGGCGGGCAGTGAGTTGCTCACCTCGACGCGGGTGCCGTGATTGTCGGTGTGGAGTTCGATCCGGATCCAGCCGCCCAAGGGATCGGGTTCGATGCCGTGGTGGATGGCGTTTTCAGCCAGGGCCTGCAGGCACAGTGGTGGCACCTGGAGTCTCGGTACGGGTTCGCTGATCGCCCAGCGCGCTGCGGAACAGGTCCGCCAGACCGAGCAGCACCCGCTCGGCCTCGACCGGCTGGTCGGGCAGCAGGGCGGTGGCGGTGTTCAGGGCATTGAACAGGAAGTGCGGCCGGACCCGGGCTTGCAGGCCATCGAACTCGGCCTGCTGCAGGCGGATGCGGTTCTGCTGCCAGCGCAGGGTGTTTCCGACCAGGGCGATACCGGCTCCGGCCACGGCCAGGCTGATGCCGGCCGAGCGCAGCAGGAAATCGATCAGGCCGGCCCGGTCGGAGGGGTTGCCAAGCAATGCCCAACCGACCGTGGCGCTGGCCAGTGCAATGCCCAGTAGCACCCCGGTCAGCACCAGGGCGAGGCCGCCCAGCCCCAGGGTCTGCAGGCGATGGCGCAACAGGTGCACGGTGCCGAGGCTCAGGGCGATCACCCAGACGATCAGCAGCAGGGCCAGACCGAAGAACTCCAGATCGGCAGGACCGCGACCCGGCACCAGGCTCAGCACGGCGGCCAAGGCGATGCCCACCAGCACAAGGGCCAGCACGGTTTCTTCGGCCAGCAGGGCCTGCAAGGGCGAGGGACGGGCCGGCAGCGGCGGCGAACTCGGCTCGGCCTGCCTTTCATACCCCGGAACGGGCCGTTGATCGGTCATCGATGGACCTCGCAGCCTTCGGGCCGTAATGTCGAGCTTCATTCTGGCCCAAGCTGAAACCGATGTCCTTTCCGCCGCCCCGATCCCCAGGCGTTTTGCAGCGAGGCTTCTCTTTCCTCGAGATCGTCATCGTCGTGGTGATCCTCGGCGTGGTGCTGGCGATCGCCGCGCCGAACTACACGGCCATGGTCAACGGCAACCACCTGGTTGCCACCGGCAACGAGTTGCTCGCCGTGGTCCAGCAGGCTCGCATCGAGGCCGTCCGCCGCAACCAGCGCGTGGTGGTCTGCCCGAGCAGCGACGGTTCGAGCTGCGGCAGCGACTGGAGCCTCGGTTGGCTCAGCTTCCAGGACAACAACCGCGACGACCTGGTATCCGTGGGCGAGGCGGTGATCACCACCGGCGTGCCGAGCACCGGCACCCGCCTGTTGCCCAGTCCGGCGATCGCCACCGAGAACCGCCTGCGCTTCAGCCCTGATGGTTTTGCCCGCGAACCGGTCACTGGCGCCCTGCTGGCCGCCCGGATCGCCGTCTGCCGACCGGTCAGCCGCCCTGAGGAAAACGTCCGTGACCTGGTGCTGGCTTCCGGCAGCCGCGCCAGTCTGGTGCGCCGCTCCGGCGGTGGCACCTGCACCCAGCCTGCCGACACCTGATCCCATGGCCATGCCTCAGCAGCCGACACCGCATCCATCCCGGCAGGCCGGCGCCTCGCTGATCGAGGTCTTGATCGCCGCACTCATCCTTGCCATCGGCATGCTGGGCCTCGGTGCGATGCAGGCGGCTGCCCTGCGCAACAGCCAGAGCGCGCTGGAGCGCAGCCAGGCGGTCATGGAGTCCTACGCCATCCTCGACATGATGCGCGCCAATTCCATCGCCGCCCGCGCCGGGCAATACAACATGCCGCGCACCTGTTCGCCACTGGGCGGTACCGGCCGGGCCGATGTGGAGCGCGATGCCTGGATCGCCAACCTGCAGGCCTCGCTCGGCGAGGCCGCCTGCGCCCGCATCGCCTGTTTGAACGACCGCTGCGAGATCGAAATCGAATGGGACGACAGTCGCGGTACCGGTGGCGAAGCCGTCCAAGTCATCCAGACGGTGTCCCGTCTATGAACCTGCACTACCCCAAGGGCGGTCGCCGCCACGCCGCGGGCTTCACCCTGATCGAACTCCTGATCGGTCTGCTGCTGGGCGTGCTGGTGGCTGCCGCGGCCACGGCGGTTTTCATGATGAACAGCCGCATCCGCGAATCCACCGACAGCCTCGGACGGATGCAGGAAAGCGCCCGGGTCGCCTTCGAACTGGTGGCCCGCGACGTGCGCCAGACCGGGGGGTTCAGCTGCGGCCGCGAGGCCGGGGTTGGCGATTCCGGCTCGCGCAACACGGCAGCCGATTACGCGGTGTCCAATGCCCTGCTCAATGCCAACACCACCTGGTGGTCAACCTGGACCATGGCCCTGCCCACCGCCGAGGCCCGGGGTGGCTTGCGCGCCTTTGCACCGGGACAAGCTTCTGCCGGCACGCCGTTCGGCACGGCCACCGCGAACCGGGTGGCCGGGACTGCCGCCATCGAGGTGCGTTATGCCGGCCACCGGGAGTTTGATGGCCAATTCGTGGCGCCGGCCAATCCAGCGACCCAGCCGGCCCGCATCGACCTCAATGCACCGGCCACGGGGGTGGGCGGGCACGGCTTGGTCACCGGCAGCCTGGTGCTGGTCTGCGCCAATGCCCTGCCTCCGGTGGGCAGTGGCGTGCCGGCGGTCGAGGCCCAGGACCAGATCGATTTTGTGCCTTGGGCGGCCTTGGCCCAGGTGGCGGTGAACGGACCGCAGCTCACTCTGGCCTACACCGGCCTCACGCCCGGCAACCGCAACCGGCTGCTCTGGGAACCGGCGCCGTTCTGGGGAGCGGCGGCGCGTGCCCAGCCCAGGGTACGGGTCGCCCGCTACGTGCCGGTGCGCTGGTACATCGGCGTCAATGCCCGGGGCGGACGCTCGCTGTTCCGCGAGACACTGACGGCCGGCAACAACCCGCAGCCATTGCGCGAGGAGATGATCGAGGGCGTGCGTGATCTGGAGTTGGCCTTTGCTGTGGATGGCGGCACCGATTTCGTCGACGCCGCTGCGGTCACCGATTGGGCCGATGTCACCGCCGTGCGCCTTGGTGTCGTGGTCGACAGCGGACAAGGCGGGGTAGGCACCGAAGGCCGTCGCGTCAGCGAGGACGGCACGGCCTTGGAGCGCCGCTTCACCAGTGTCGTCGCCATCCGGAGCCGACTGCCATGAGCCCATCAACGCAAGCCCCCCGGCAACAACGCGGTGCCGCTCTCGTCATCGTGCTGTTGCTTCTGCTGGTGATGACCCTGCTGGGTTTGGCCAGCCTGCGCGCCACCCTGCTCGAGGAGCGCATGACCGGCGCGCTTTTCGACCGCAGCCTGGCCTTCCAGGCGGCCGAGGCGGCTCTGCGTGAGGGCGAGGCTTTCGTCAACGCTCAGGCCGTCAACATCGTCAGCGACGCCCAGGCACGCAACCTGCTGGGCACCGCTTTCGATTGCACGGCCACCGGTGTGGTGTGTGAGAGCAACCCCTACCTCGCTTTGCCGGCTGGCTCGTCGGTGTCCACCGGCGGTTGTGCTTTCGGCACCGCACTCTGGCGGACGGCTGCACCTCTGGCCGCCGCGGTCGATGCGGCGGGTACGGCACAGTTCTGCATCGAGTTCACCGGGATGAGCAGCATGGCCACCGAACGCCTCTCGGCGGAGCTGGGCGAGGCGGGGGCTGGCGACATGACACTTTTCAACTACCGCGTCTACGCCCGCAGCGCCGACCCCCGTTCCGCCCCCGTGCTTGGGGAAGGCCGCGCCGTGGTCACCTTGCAATCAACCTTCGTCATCAGCCGCATCTGAAGCGGCCCTCTGGAGCTTTCCATGGGCACTCGATTCACCCCCGGCACCCAAGCCGCACCGGCCCGGCAAAGCCCTTTGCTGGTCGGCCTGCTGGCGTTTGGGCTCACCCTGCTGGCCTCGCCTGCATCGGCGGCCGTGGACGTCGCCCAGCGGCCCTTGTTCCTGGGGGCGAACGTGCCGGGCAATCTGGTGCTCACCCCCTCGGTGGAGTTTCCCACGGTCATCAGTGTCGCCAACATCCAGACAACCTACAGCACGGCGGCCAGTTTCAGAGCAACCGGCTATTTCGATCCCGGCAAGTGCTACCGCTACCACTTCAGTTCGATCGAGGCCGAGCGGCACTTCTACCCGACACGGTTCACCGCCAATCGGCTGTGCACAGGCGAGGGGGAGTGGAGCGGTCATTTCCTCAACTGGGCGGCCACCCAGACCATCGATGCCTTTCGTTTGGCCATGACCGGTGGCAAACGCGTGCGCGACACCCCAACCGAGACCTGGCTGCAGAAGGCGCGAGCGGATCGAGTTGCCACGGGTAACTTCCCAAGGCGGACGCTGAGCGGCGAATCCCTGATTGAATCGGTCACTCCGGCTGAAGAGTGGGACACTTTCAATATGCGCATCGATGGCCTCGGTCATCGGATGTGGTTCACGGCGAGCGGTTCCCTGACTTCGGGGTCGGTCGTGCCCTTCGACCCGGCTGTTCATGCCCTTGATGAGGACGATGCCGATTCCGGCCAAGTTTTCGAGGTCAGTGTGCGGGTTGCGGTGTGCGTGCCGGGCTTGCTTGAGCCCAACTGTGTGCGGTACGCACAGGGTTACAAACCCGAGGGCCTTATTCAGGAGCATGCCGGGCGTGGCTCGGTGGGTCCGGCTGCTCGGCCGCGCCTGCGCTTTTCGATCTTCGGCTACACCAACATCTCGGGAATGTCTCGAGACGGCGGTGTGATGCGGGCCAACTCCAAGTTCGTGGGTCCCTTCGCTGTCGACAACACCGGTGCCATGGTGCCCAATCCCGAGGTCGAGTGGGATCCGGTCACCGGCGTGCTGCACCGCAATCCCAATCCGGCAGATGCTGCCGCCACCAACACGGCTCTGGGCCTGACGACGGCCCCTGATCTCATCCAGCACAGCGGTGTCATCAACTACCTCAATCTGTTTGGCGAGGTGGCCACGCGCCGGCAGATGAAATCGCAGGACCCGGTGAGTGAGCTGTTCTATGCCGCCTTGCGTTACGTCAAGAACCAGCCGCCAGTACCTGAATTCTCAAACAATCTGGGTGCTACGCCAGCCGACCGCTTCGATGCTGCCGACGGCTTTCCGGTGCTGACCAACTGGCGGGATCCGATCGCCTTCCATTGCCAGTCGAACGTCTTCCTCGGCATCGGCGATACCAACACTTGGCAGGACAAGAACCTTCCCGGCAACACGAACTCGACCCAGGAGCCGGCCAAGCCGCCCTTGGTGGCTGCCGACACCACGGTCGATGTGGTGCGTTTCATGGGGCTGATCAACGACATGGAGCGGCAGGAGGGTAATGTTCTGCCCGCAGCCGATGTTGCTTCGTTTTCCGGGCGTAACAACTCGGCCTACATCGCCGCACTCGCCTACCACGCCAACACACAGGACCTGCGCCCTGATCTGCCGGGCAAGCAGACGGCGCAAACCTTCTGGGTCGATGTCCTGGAAAACCGGGTGCTCGCCAACCGCCGCAACAACATGTACTGGCTGGCGGCCAAGTACGGCGGCTTCCGACCCTCGCCGGGTTTCGATCCCTTGACCAACACCGCGGCCATCCCGGTCTCGCAATGGAACAGCACGGGTGAAATCCTCTCCACCGGCGATCGCCGTCCGGACAACTTCTTCCCGGCCGGTGACGCGACACGCATGGTGGAAGCCTTGAGTCGCGCTTTCGACAATATCGTCGCTTCGGTGGAAGGTTCCGGCGTTTCCTTCGCCACCAACACCACCAGGCTGGAAGCCAATGCCCGGGTCTTCCAGGCCAGCTTTTTCAGCGGTGCTTGGCGCGGTGAACTGGACGCTTACAGCGTGAACCCCGCCACCGGGGCCCTGTCGAATTCGCCGGTGTGGAGTGCGGGTAACGTGGTGCCGGTCTGGAATGCCCGCGACCTCTGGGTCAACAGCAACGGCTTCCGGCGCTTCGACAGCTTCTCGGCGCTGGCGGCGGCCGACCAGACGGCACTCGGCACGGCGGCCCGCATGGATTACCTGCGTGGCGATCGCAGCAATGAAGCCCCCAATGGTGCGAACTTCCGGGTCCGGCAGTCGATGCTGGGCACTTTTGTCAACTCCCAGCCGATTTTTGTCGGCCGGCCCGACCCTCGCCAGTTCCAGGGGGCCAGTTTTGCTGGCGCGGCCGCGTACAGTGCTTTCGCCACGACCTGGGTGAACCGCAAGCCGATCGTGTACCTGGGTTCCAACGGCGGCTTCCTGCACGGGTTCAATGCCAACACCGGTGTGGAGGAGTTCGCCTTCATGCCCAATGGCGTGTTGCGCAACCAGATCGGCACGCTGGCCGATCCCGGTTACACCCACCGTTACCAGGTCGATGGTGACCCGGTGGTGGCCGAGGTCTTCGATACCGTCAGCAACACCTGGCGCACCATTCTGGTCGGCACCATGGGCCGAGGCGGGCGCAGCGTGTTCGCACTCGATGTGACCAACCCCGACAGTGTGCAGTTCCTCTGGGAGCGCACCGAGGTCCAGATCCCCGAGCTGGGCAATGCCCTCAACCGCCCGGTCATCGGCCAAGTGGCAAGTGGCGATTGGCGGGTGTTCCTTGGCAACGGCATCAACGGTAGCGGTCGGGCCGACCTCATCATGATCGACGTGATGGGAACCAACCCCGGACGGGCCACCGTCGTCACCACTGGCGCGGACACCGCCAATGGCCTGACCGGCGTCGCCGTGGCCGACACCAATGGCGATTTCATCGCCGACGCGGTCTACGGTGGCGACTTCAAGGGCAACCTCTGGCGCTTCACCGGGCTTGCCCATTCGCCGGTCGCTTCCCGCCTGTTCACCGCCCGATCCCCCTCCAACGAGGTACAGCCGATCACGGCCTCACCGCGCGTGGCCAAGAACCCGATCGACAACGCGCTGTGGGTGTTCTTTGGCACCGGCAGTTACCTGAACGAAAACGACCTCGGCGACAGGACCGTGCAGACCTGGTACGGCCTTCGCGATGACGGCGGCACCATCGCCGGTCGCGCCGAGCTCAATCGTGTGCGGATCATCGACGAGGGTGTGGTGGGCGGTCGCTTGGCGCGTGCCATCGAACTGGTGCCGCCTAGTGCCATGGTCGGCCGGCGTGGTTGGTTCATTGATCTGGTCGGCCCTTCCGGCACGCCTGCGGGCGAGCGGATGGTCGAATCCAACCAGTTCCAGGGCCTCACCCTGCTGGGCACCAGCCGGATTCCCAACGCCGATGACGTCTGCGCGCCGGGCGGAACCGGTTTCATCATGGCCATCGATCCCTTCACCGGCGGGCGTCGCCCCGGCAACTTCTTTGATGTGAACCGCGATCTGACGATCAATGCCGGCGATAACCTGAACGGGGTTCCGGTCAGCGGCATCGGCTTTGCCAGTGCGCCCAACAGCCCGACCTTTCTGGGTCGGGTCATGCAGGTCTCGATGGACGATCGTTCGCGTGAGACCTTCCTGACCGACGCTGGCGCCGGTCTGCCGCGCCGGGTGTCCTGGCGCGAGATCGTCAACGAATGAACGTGGAGCAGAGCCCGATGCGAACCCACCGAAGCCGCGGCTTCACCCTGATCGAGCTGATGATTGCGGTGCTGATCGTGGGCATCCTCGCCGCGATCGCCCTGACCTCCTACCAGCGCAATGTGGTGGAAACCCGGCGCAAGGCCGCCACCGCCTGCCTGCTGGAGGCCGCACAGCGGCTGGAGCGATTCCACACCACCCGCATGACCTATGTCGGGGCCGACCTGAGTGGCGTGCAGTGCCGCAACGATCTGGCGGCTTTCTACACGATCGAGATTGAATCGGGCTCGCTGACGCAGCGGGCTTACCGGGTGCGGGCCGTTGCGGTCGGGCAGCAGGCTGCCCGCGACACCGCTTGCGGCACTCTGGTGCTGGATCAACTGGGTCAGCGTTTCGTCGGCGCCACGCCGGGCGGTGGTGCCTGCTGGTAGGCACAAAAAACCCGTGCAGGGCACGGGTTGTTTTGTTGCTTGTGGCGCCCGAACTTGGACTCGAACCAAGGACCCCCTGATTAACAGTCAAGTGCTCTAACCGGCTGAGCTATTCGGGCAGGCCGCGAATGATGCGGATCCCGGTCCGGGCTGTCAAGTTGGTGAAGGCGGGTCGTTGCCGCAACGCGGGTGGGCGGCCACATCGCGGGTGGCCCGCACCCGCCCCGAGACCGACACCACCACCAAGCGGCGGGTGTTGAGCTTCGGGTCGCAGATGCGCAGGGTCAGGTTGGTGCCGGCCATCCGACCGTCGGGATTGAAACCGATGTGCGGGCGGTGCCCGACCGACACGACGTGGTAGGGCCTTACATCCGGGCCCGAGAAGTGGCCGATGATCGGCTCGTCGGCATCGCGAACGCCGTTGGGGCGCTGGTCGATGAAGACGATGGTGCGCCCCGACCAGGCCCCGCTGAACACGCAGGAGCCGCCATCCAGGGTGCGGCAGAGCGTGACCCGTGCCTGCTGGGTGACCGCATGCGTGCGTGCGCCCATCAGCAGGGCATGGACCTGATTGGCGGCGCGGGTGGCGCGGCCGTCCTCGATGAGCGCGGAAAACGTGGGGAAGGCGATGGCACTGATGATCGCCAGGATGCCGACGACGATCATCGACTCGATCAAGCTGAAACCTGGGTTGGGCTTGCGCATGGCCATGCTCCGCTGGGTGGGCCTCCAGCTTCCCCGCCGCAGGCCAGCCCCGCCGTCAGCAAAGCGCGGTGCCGGCGTAGGAAAATCCCGTCATCCGGTGTGGGCGCTTGCACGACCTATACTCGGCTGTTGAACCCGACCCCGCGGCCATGTCCGAACGCTTCGTCCTGAAGTCCGAATACCGCCCCGCCGGCGACCAGCCGGCGGCGATCGAGCGCCTCGTCGCCGGCTTCGAGTCGGGCCTTGCCGCGCAGACCCTGCTCGGTGTCACCGGCTCGGGCAAGACCTACACCATCGCCAACGTGGTCGAGCGCATCCAGAAACCGACCCTGGTGCTGGCGCCGAACAAGACCCTGGCGGCGCAGCTCTACGGCGAGTTCAAGTCCTTCTTTCCGGACAACGCGGTCGAGTACTTCGTCAGCTACTACGACTACTACCAGCCCGAGGCCTACGTGCCCTCGACCGACACCTTCATCGAGAAGGACAGCGCGATCAACGAGCACATCGAGCAGATGCGGCTGTCGGCGACCAAGGCCCTGCTCTCAAGGCGCGATTCGTTGATCGTGGCCTCGGTGTCGGCGATCTATGGTCTTGGCGACCCGAACGAGTACTTCAAGATGGTGCTGCACCTGGTGCGCGGCGACCGCATCGACCAGCGCGAGCTGATCCGCCGCCTCACCGAGATGCAGTACACCCGCAATGACATGGAGCTGCGGCGTGGCACCTACCGCGTGCGTGGCGAGACCATCGACGTGCACCCGGCCGAGGTCGAGGACGAGTGCCTGCGCGTCGAGCTGTTCGACGGCGAGGTCGAGCGTCTGTCGCTGTTCGACCCGCTGACCGGTGCCGTGCAGCGCGACCTGCCGCGCTTCACGCTCTACCCGAAATCGCACTACGTCACCACGCGTCGGACCATCCTCGATGCCATCGAGACGATCAAGCCCGAGTTGCGCGAGCGGCTGGAGTGGTTCTACGCCCAGAACAAGCTGGTCGAGGCGCAGCGCCTGCAGCAGCGCACGCAGTTCGACATCGAGATGATGGCCGAGATCGGCTTCTGCAAAGGCATCGAGAACTACAGCCGGCACCTCACCGGTCACATGCCCGACGAGCCGCCGCCCTGCCTGTTCGACTACCTGCCGGCCGATGCGCTGCTGGTGGTGGATGAGTCGCACGTGACCATTCCGCAGATCGGCGGCATGTACAAGGGCGACCGTTCGCGCAAGGAGACCCTGGTCAACTTCGGTTTCCGCCTGCCCTCGGCGCTCGACAACCGGCCGCTGCGTTTCGAGGAGTGGGAGCGGCGCTCGCCGCGTTCGATCTACGTGTCGGCCACGCCCGGCAGCTACGAGCTGGAGAAATCGCAGGGCGAGGTGGTCGAGCTGGTGGTGCGACCGACCGGTCTGCTCGACCCCGAGGTCGAGGTGCGCCCGGTGGCGACGCAGGTCGACGACGTGCTCTCGGAGATCCGTGAGCGGGTCTCCTGGGGCGACCGCGTGCTGATCACCACGCTGACCAAGAAGATGGCCGAGAACCTCACCGATTACCTCGGTGAACACGGCATCAAGGTGCGCTACCTGCACTCCGACATCGAGACGGTGGAGCGGGTCGAGATCCTTCGCGACCTACGACTCGGTGCCTTCGATGTGCTGGTGGGGATCAACCTGCTGCGCGAGGGCCTCGACATGCCCGAGGTCTCGCTGGTGGCCATCCTCGATGCCGACAAGGAGGGCTTTTTGCGCGCCACGCGCAGCCTGATCCAGACCATCGGCCGCGCCGCCCGCAACCTGCGCGGCAAGGCCATCCTCTACGCCGACAGGATCACGCCCTCGATGAAGGCGGCGATCGACGAGACCGCGCGCCGCCGCGAGAAGCAGGCGGCCCACAACCTCGAGCACGGCATCGTGCCGACGACCATCAGCAAGGCCATCCGCGACGTGATGGAAGGGGCGCGCGCCGAGGTCGACGCGCCGAAGGCCCGCGGTCGCGGCAAGGGCAGGGCGCTCGCGCCTGCCGGGGCCCTGGCCGAGGAGCCGGCCGGCTACGCCGACCCGGATGCCTTGGCCAAGCGCATCGCCGAGCTCGAATCGCGGATGTTCCAGCATGCCCGCGACCTGGAGTTCGAGCAGGCGGCCGAGATGCGCGACCGCATCCACGCGCTCAAGGCCCGCATGATCGCGGTCTGAGCGGCTCCGGCGCGCCTTGCCCCTGCCTTCAGCCGCGTGGCCGCAGGCTTGCCCAGCCCCGCCGGCCCCGGTATAGTTCTCAACTCGGCCGTTGCTTCACTGGCGCGGCGCGGGCGGTTAGCTCAGTGGTAGAGCACTACCTTGACATGGTAGGGGTCACAGGTTCGAACCCTGTACCGCCCACCAAACATGTCGAAACTCGAGAGGCGTAGTTCGAACGAACACGATCACCATGACGCGCAACGGACCCCACTCCTGATTCTCCGCGTCGTCCTCTCGGTTTGTGGTCGAAAAGGGCGCGTTTGCGCCCTTTTTCTTTTTGCACAGAAGTCCCCACCATGATCGCCATCACGCTCCCCGACGGATCGCAGCGCCAGTACGAGGCCGGCACCACGGTCGCCGAGGTTGCCGCCAGCATCGGCGCGGGCCTCGCCAAGGCCACCCTGGCCGGCAAGGTCGACGGCCGGCTGGTCGATGCCAGCTTCCCGTTGCAGGCCGATGCCGCGCTCGAGATCGTCACCGAGAAGCACGCCGACGCGCTCGACGTGCTCCGTCATTCCACCGCCCACCTGCTGGCGCAGGCCGTGCAGCGCCTGTACCCGGGCGCGCAGGTCACCATCGGCCCGGTGATCGACAAGGGCTTCTACTACGACTTCGCCTTCGAGCGGCCCTTCACCACGGACGATCTGCCGAAGATCGAAGCCGAGATGGCCAAGATCGTCGCCGAGCAGCTGCCGGTGGCGCGCACGGTCAAATCGCGCGACGAAGCCATCGCCTTCTTCCGTGGCCTGGGCGAGCATTTCAAGGCCGAGATCATCGAATCGATCCCGGCCGGCGAGGACCTCTCGCTGTACTCGCAGGGCGAGTTCACCGACCTCTGCCGTGGCCCGCACGTGCCCAACACCGGCAAGCTGCGCGCCTTCAAGCTGATGAAGGTGGCCGGCGCCTACTGGCGCGGCGATTCGAACAACCCGATGCTCTCGCGCATCTACGGTACGGCCTGGTTGAACGACAAGGACCTGAAGGCCTACCTCACCCAGCTCGAAGAAGCCGAGAAGCGCGACCACCGCAAGATCGGCAAGGCGCAGAGCCTGTTCCATGTGCAGGAGGAGGGGCCGGGCCTGGTGTTCTGGCACCCGAAGGGCTGGCGCCTGTGGCAGGTGGTCGAGCAGTACATGCGCCGCGTCTACCGCGATTCCGGCTACCAGGAAGTGCGCTGCCCGCAGGTGCTCGATGTCACGCTCTGGAAGAAGTCCGGCCACTGGGACAACTACCAGAACAACATGTTCTTCACCGAATCGGAGAAGCGCACCTATGCGCTGAAGCCGATGAACTGCCCGGGCCACGTGCAGGTCTTCAACCAAGGGCTCCACAGCTACCGCGACCTGCCGATCCGCTACGGCGAATTCGGCGCCTGCCACCGCAACGAGCCCTCGGGCGCGCTGCACGGCATCATGCGGGTGCGCGGCTTCACCCAGGACGACGGCCATGTCTTCTGCACCGAGGAGCAGATCGAGGCCGAGGTCACCGCCTTCCACCAGCAGGCGATGAAGGTCTACGCCGACTTCGGCTTCAGCGAGATCGCCATGAAGATCGCCCTGCGCCCGGAGTCACGGCTCGGCGACGACGCCACCTGGGACAAGGCCGAAAATGCCCTCAGAGCAGCCCTTCGCGCCGCTGGCGTGCAGTGGGAGGAATTGCCCGGCGAAGGCGCCTTCTATGGCCCGAAGATCGAGTACCACATGCGCGATTCGATCGGCCGCGGCTGGCAGGTCGGCACCATGCAGGTCGATTTCATGATGCCGCAGCGGCTCGGCGCCGAGTACGTCGACGAGACGTCCACCAAGCGCCACCCGGTCATGCTGCACCGGGCCATCGTCGGTTCGATGGAGCGTTTCATCGGCATCCTGATCGAAAACCATGCCGGCGCCTTCCCGGTCTGGCTGGCCCCGGTGCAGGCGGTGGTGATGAACATCACCGATGCTCAGGCCGATTACGTCGCCGAAGTGCGGAAAACCCTTATGAATCAAGGCTTCCGGGTCGAATCCGATTTGCGGAACGAGAAGATCGGCTATAAGATCCGCGAGCACACGCTGCAAAAAGTGCCGTACCTCCTGGTCGTGGGTGATCGCGAACGCGAAACCGGCACCATCGCGGTACGCACCCGCGAAGGCCTCGACCTCGGCTCGATGCCGCTCGAGGCGTTCGCCGCCAAGCTTGCCGCCGAGAACGGCCCCGTCGCCTGATCGACGGACCCCCACACCCCCGGAGACTGCCCCATCAGCACTGAAAAACCCAACCGCAAGAACCTCGAAATCCGCGTGCCGCGCGTCCGTGTGATCGGTGCCGAAGGTGAAAACGTCGGCGTCCTCTCGCGCGATGAAGCGCTTCGGATGGCCGAGGATCTGGGCCTCGATCTGGTCGAGATCCAGCCCAACGTCGACCCGCCGGTCTGCCGGATCATGGATTTCGGCAAGTTCCGCTTCGAGATGCAGAAAAAAGCCTCGGCGGCGAAGAAGAAGCAGAAGCAGGTCGAGATCAAGGAACTGAAGTTCCGGCCGACCACCGACGTCGGTGATTACGAGGTCAAGCTGCGCAACATCCGCCGCTTCCTCGAGGACGGCGACCGAGTGAAGATCAACATCCGCTTCCGTGGCCGCGAGATGAGCCACCAGGAACTCGGTATCGCGATGGCCGCCAAGATCGAGAACGACCTCCGCGAGGAAGTGATCGTCGAGTCGCGGCCCCGCCTCGAAGGCCGGCAGATGGTCATGATGCTGGCGCCGAAGAAGAAGATCTGAGGCCCCTGCAGCGGGTGCTTGCGCCCCGGTCGGCGCTGAACGCGGTACGCCCGCCTTGCCACGGCGGGCGTTTTTGCTTCATAATCCGCGATTCCCGCGTTGCGGGAGGTTTTCCGGGGTCGATCGGCGTCCAGCCATCGGCAACGAAAGGCCTGAGGATCCCCCGGAGCCGCGCGTCGAGCGTGGCCCGGACACCGCCGGTCCGGGCAGGAAGGAAAGCACGGTTCACGCCGTCGCCCGGCCAGTCAAAAAACCCCCGAAAGGACCCGTTATGCCCAAGATCAAGACCAACCGGGCGGCCGCCAAGCGCTTCCGCAAGACGGCTTCTGGCAAGTACAAGTGCGGCCACGCCAACCGCAGCCACATCCTCACCAAGAAGGCGACCAAGCGGAAGCGCAACCTGCGGCAGACGAACCATGTTCGTGCCGAGGATGCGGGCCGTCTGGACCGCATGCTGCCCTATCTCTGAGGAGGACTGACCCATGGCACGAGTCAAGCGTGGTGTCACGGCGCGCCGCCGCCACAAGAAAGTTATCGCTCAGGCGAAGGGCTACTACAACGCCCGCCGCAAGGTGTTCCGCGTCGCCAAGCAGGCCGTCACCAAGGCCCTGCAGTACGCCTACATCGGCCGCAAGCGCAAGAAGCGCGATTTCCGTTCGCTGTGGATCGTCCGCATCAATGCGGCGGCCCGCATCAACGGCCTGAGCTACAGCCGCCTGATGAACGGCCTGAAGAAAGCCAACATCACGCTGGACCGCAAGGCCCTGGCGGATCTCGCCATCCACGACGCCGCCGCGTTTACCGCGGTGTCGGAGCAGGCTAAGCGCGCTCTCGCGGCCTAAAGCGGACACTGCATCGGCGACGCCTCGGCGTGGCCTGATGCGGCAAGCGAACGCGAAAGGGAAGGGCGCAAGTCCTTCCCTTTTGTTTTTTCGGGCCGGGATTCGTGATCCGGCCCTCGACAAGAATCGACAGGCCTGCCTCGCATGAGCGACGTGCAAACCCTCACCACCACCGCGCTGGCCGACATCGGCGCCGCCACCACGCTGGAGGCGCTCGAGGCGCTACGCGTCGGCCTGCTCGGCAAGTCGGGCCGCATCACCGCGCAGCTGAAGTCCTTGGGCACCCTGCCGCCGGACGAGCGCAAGGTCGTCGGCGAAGGCATCAACAAGGCGCGTGACGCCATTGGCGAGGCGCTCGCCGCCCGCAAGGCCGTGCTGGAGCAGGCCGTGTTGGATGCGCGTCTCGCCTCCGAGCGCATCGACGTGACGCTGCCGGGCCGCGATGGCGAGATGGGCGTGGTGCACCCGGTGTCGCGCACCATCGAGCGCCTCACCGGCATCCTGCGCGGCCTCGGCTACGACCTCGCCGATGGCCCCGAGATCGAGGACGACTGGCACAACTTCGAAGCCCTGAACTTTCCGCCGCATCACCCGGCGCGAGCCATGCACGACACTTTCTACTTTGGTGACGGCCGCCTGCTGCGCACCCACACCTCGCCGGTGCAGGTGCGCGCGATGAAGGGCGCCACACCGCCGCTGCGCGTGATCGCCGCCGGCAAGGTCTACCGCAGCGACAGCGACCAGACGCACACCCCGATGTTCCACCAGATCGAGGGTTTCGTCGTCGGCGAGAACGTCAGCTTCGCGGAGTTGAAGGGCACGCTGAAGGCGCTGGTGCGCGCCTTCTTCGAGCGTGACTTCGAGATGCGCTTCCGCCCGAGCTACTTCCCGTTCACCGAGCCCTCGGCCGAAGTGGACATCGCCTGGCAGCAGCCGGACGGCAGCACGCGCTGGCTCGAGGTGCTGGGCTGCGGCATGGTGCATCCGAACGTGCTGAAGAGCTGCGGCATCGACCCCGAGCAATACACCGGCTTCGCCTTCGGCCTCGGCGTCGAACGCTTTGCCATGCTGCGCTACGGCGTCAACGACCTGCGCAGCTTCTTCGACAACGACGTCCGCTTCCTGGGGCAGTTCGCATGAAGTTCAACGAAAGCTGGCTGCGCGAGCACGTGGCCGTCGAGGCCGACCGCGACGCGCTGTGCGCGGCCCTCACGGCGATTGGTCTGGAAGTGGAAGGCGTCGAGCCGATCGGCGGCGAGCTGCCGGGCGTCATCGTTGCTGAAATCGTGGAAGCCGTCCGCCATCCGGAAGCCGAGCGCCTGCAGGTGTGCAAGGTCGCCGTCGGCGGCGGCGAGCATGTGCAGATCGTCTGCGGTGCGCCGAATGCGCGCGCGGGCCTGAAGGCGCCGCTGGCGACTGTCGGCACGCTGTTGCCGGGCGACCTCGCCATCCAAGCGGCGAAGCTCCGTGGCGTCGAGAGCTTCGGCATGCTCTGCTCGGCCAAGGAACTGGGTATCGATCCCGACGCGTCTGGCCTGCTCGAACTGCCGGCCGACGCACCCGTGGGCACGGCGCTCAGCGCCTATCTCGGCCTGCCGGACGCGCGCATTGAGATCAAGCTCACGCCGAACCGCGCCGACTGCTTCTCGATCCGCGGCATCGCCTTCGATGTGGCCGCGGCACTCGGCGCACAGGTGCGTGCCTTCGACGCCGCGCCGGTCGCGGCGACCGCGTCGGCCACGCTGCCGGTGGAACTCAATGCGGGCGCCGACGCGCCGCGCTATTGCGGTCGCATCATCGAGGGGTTGAACCCTAACGCCGTCTCGCCGGCCTGGCTCACCGAGAAGCTGAAGCGCTGTGGCCTGCGGCCGATCAGCCCGCTGGTCGACATCAGCAATCTCGTGATGCTTGAACTCGGCCAGCCGATGCACGCCTTCGACGCCGACCGGCTTTCGGGCCCCATCGGCGTGCGCCATGGCCGCGCCGGCGAATCGCTGAAACTGCTCGACGAGCGCGAGGCCGCGGTCGATGCGGGTTTCCTTGTCATCACCGACGCCGACCGGCCGGTGGCGCTGGCGGGCGTCATGGGCGGCTTCGATACCCGCGTCACCGACGCGACGACGCGGGTGTTCCTCGAATCGGCGCATTTCGCGCCTTCGGCGATCATCGGCCGGGCCCGCAAGCTCGGCCTGCACACCGACGCTTCGCACCGTTTCGAGCGCGGCGTCGATCCGGAACTGCCGCGAGTGGCGCTGGAATACGCGACCAAGCTCGTGCTCGATAGCCTTGGCGGCAGCGCCGGCCCCGTGGTCGAAGCGCTGCGCGAGGCCGATCTGCCGCAGCGCGCCCCGGTGTCGTTGCGCCGCGAGCGCCTCGCCCGCGTGCTGGGCCAGCGCATCGACGACGCCGAAGTGGCGCGCATCTTCGTGGCACTCGGGATGCGGGTGGAAACGTTGCACGCGACCGACGCTGACTCGGACGACGCAGCTGCCGGCGCAAACGGCGCCGGCTGGCGCATCACCCCACCGCCGCGCCGCTTCGACATCGCCATCGAAGAGGATCTCATCGAAGAAGTCGCGCGCATCCACGGCTACAACGCCGTGCCCGCGGCCTTGCCGGCCGGCGAGATTCCGCTGGCCGACCACACCGAGACGAAGCAGCCGGAAGCCTTCCTGCGCCGCCAGCTCGCCGCGCGCGGTTTCCACGAGGCGATCAACTTCGCCTTCGTCGATGCCGCCCTGTTGCAGCGCTGGAGCCTCGACGATCACGCCGTCGCGCTGCTCAATCCGCTGGCCTCCGACCTCGGCACGATGCGCACCGGCCTGCTGCCGGGCCTCGTCGAGGCGATCCGGCGCAACCTTGCCCGCCAGCAGACGCGGGTGCGGCTGTTCGAGATCGGTCGCGTCTTCCACGCCCCGGCCACCGCCGGCGCTGCGCCGATCGAAACGCGCCGCATCGCCTTCGCCGCCACGGGCCCCGCCAAGGCCGAACAGTGGGGCGTGGCCGCGCGGCCGGTCGATTTCCACGACCTCAAGGGCGACCTCGAGGCCCTCGCCGGGCCGGCTGCGGCAAGGCTCGTCTTCGAAGCCGCGAGCGGCACGCCCTGGCTGCACCCCGGCCGCAGCGCCACCGTTTCGCTGGACGGTGAGGCCCTCGGCTTCGTCGGCCACCTGCACCCGGCACTGGCCAAGGCGCTCGACCTCGACGGCGAAGTGGTCGTGGCCGAACTCGAGCTCGGCCTGCTCGAAGCCCGCGCCGTCCCGAAAGCCGGCGAGCTCTCGCGTTTCCCCTCGGTGCGCCGCGACTTGGCCGTGCTGGTGGTCGAGGACCTGCCTTGGGCGCGGCTGGAGGCCAGCCTGAAGGCCGCCCTGGGGCCGCTGCTGCGTGAAGTCCGGCTGTTCGATCGTTACGTCGGCAAGGGCCTCGAAACCGGGGTGAAAAGCCTCGCTATGGGCTTGATTCTGCAGGATGTTTCGCGCACCCTGACCGACCGGGACGCTGAAGCGGCGGTCCAGGCCGCGCTGGCGGCCCTGGAGCGTGACTGCGGCGCCCGCCTGCGTTGATCGGGAGGGCGCGTGGCACTGACCAAGGCCGAAATGGCCGAACGACTGTTCGACGAGGTTGGCCTCAACAAGCGTGAGGCCAAGGAGTTCGTCGATGCTTTTTTCGACGCCCTGCGGGGTTCGCTGGAGCAGGGGCGGCAGGTCAAACTCTCCGGATTCGGCAACTTCGACCTGCGCCGCAAGAACCAGCGTCCCGGTCGCAACCCGAAGACCGGCGAGGCCATCCCGATCCTTGCCCGCACCGTGGTCACCTTCCGGCCCGGGCAGAAACTGAAGGAGCGCGTGGACGCCTATGCTGGACCCGGGCAGTAACCGCGAGCTGCCGCCGATCCCGGCGAAACGCTACTTCACCATCGGTGAGGTGGCCGAGCTTTGCGACGTCAAACCGCACGTGCTGCGTTACTGGGAAACCGAGTTCCCGACACTCAAGCCGGTCAAGCGGCGCGGCAACCGGCGCTACTACCAGCGCCAGGACGTGCTGGTGATCCGCCAGATCCGCGGCCTGCTCTACGAGGAGGGTTACACCATCGGCGGTGCGCGCCTGCGCATCGAGACCGAAAAACAGGCCTCGGCCGCCCTCGCCCGCAGTGGTCCGACCGCCAGCGCCGCCGATGCACCGGCCGATGCGCAGCTGCTCGCGTCGATCCGCGAGGAACTGGAGGCGCTGCTGGAATTGCTGCGCCGCTGAGGTGCGACCATGGTCATCCGGCCCGCGCCTCGGTTATACTGCGTGGCCTCGCTGTGGAAGCAGCGAGCCCTTCTTCGGTCGGGGCGTAGCGCAGCCTGGTAGCGCATTTGCCTGGGGGGCAAAGGGTCGTGGGTTCGAATCCCGCCGTCCCGACCAATTCACGACGCAAGTCCCTGATCTCGAACAAGCCGGGCATCGCAGGCGCAATGCTGATCATCGGTGTGGCTGGCCACGAGTTGTCGAACGAGGAGCATGGCTGGCTGCAGCATCCTGCGGTGGCGGGCGTCATCCTGTTCCGGCGCAACTTCGCCTCGCGGCAGCAGGTGACCGAACTGGCAGCCGCCATCCGTGCCGCCGCGCCACGTCCGCAACTGCTCTGCGTCGACCAGGAGGGCGGGCCGGTGCAGCGCTTCATCGAGGGCTTCACCCGCCTGCCGGCGCTCTCGCCGCTCGGCCTGCTGCACGGGCGCGATCCCGGCGCCGCGCTGCGCCTGGCCTTCGAGCACGCCTGGCTGATGGCCAGCGAGATCCGAGCGATCGGGCTCGACCTGAGTTTCGCGCCGGTGGTCGATCTCGGCCGCGGCAACCGTGCCATCGGCGAGCGCGCCTTCCATGCCGACCCGCAGGTGGTCGCGGCCTTCACCCGGGCCTACGTGCAGGGCATGCACGCCGCCGGCATGGCGGCCACGCTCAAGCATTTTCCGGGCCACGGCTCGGTGCTCGAGGACACGCACTTCGATGAAGCCATCGACCCGCGTCCGCTGGATGTGCTGGAGCGCGAGGACCTTGTGCCCTTCGTCGCCGGCATCGAAGCCGGGGCCGAGGCGGTGATGCTGGCCCACGTCCGCTACCCCGCCGTTGCGCCTGAACCGGCCGGTTGTTCGCCGCGCTGGCTGGGGCCGATCCTGCGCGGGCGGTTCGGTTTCTGTGGGGTGGTGATCTCCGACGACATCGGCATGGCGGCCGCCGAGTCGATCGGTGGCGTCAAGCAACGCATCGACACTCACCTCGATGCCGGTTGCGATGCGGTGCTGGTCTGTGCCCCGGCCCTGGTCGCCGACAGCCTCGCCGCCATGGATGTGCGAGCCGCCACGATCACGCCCGGCCGTTTCGATATCCTGCGTGGTCGTGGCCACATCGCCTGGCCGGGCTTGCAGACCGATGCCCGCCGACCCGCCATCCAGCAGGCTCTCGCCGGCCTGGAGTCTTACGCATGAGCACCCCCAGGCTGGCCGACGCCCTGCGCGAGTCGCGCATCGTCCACGACCGTGCCGCCATCCAGCGTGCCATCGTCCGCATCGCCGAAGAACTGCGCAGCGAATACGGCCGCGAACTGGCACCGCCGCTGTTCCTCACGGTGATGAACGGCGGCATGCTGTTCGCCAGCGGTCTGGCCCTGGAATCGGGCATCGATTTCGAGTTCGACTACCTGCACGCCACCCGCTACCGCGGCAAGACCAGCGGCGAAAAGCTGGTCTGGCTGCATCGCCCGCAGATTTCGCTGAAAGGCCGGCGCGTACTGGTGGTGGACGACATTCTCGACGAGGGCAACACCCTGGTCGGAGTCACCCAGTGGTGCCGCGATCAGGGCGCCATCGATGTGCGGGTGGCCGTGCTCTGCCGCAAACGCCACCATCGCTGTGCGCCCGGTGCCCATGCCGAGCATGTGGGTCTTGAGGTGCCGGATTTCTATGTCTACGGCTACGGCATGGACTTCTACGAGCAGGGCCGCAACCTGCCGGCCATCTACGCCTGGACCCCCCAGCCGTGAACGCAGGCATCGACTTCGCCGTGATCGGTGGCACCGGCCTGTACCAGCTCGCCGAACTCGAAGGCGTGCAGAGCCACCGCATCGAAACCCCCTACGGCAGTCCTTCGGCGCCCCTGCGGGTGGGGGGCTTCGGGCCGCACCGCATCGCCTTTCTGGCCCGCCACGGCGAGGGCCACGCGATGCCGCCGCATCGCATCAACTACCGTGCCAACCTGTGGGCGCTGCAATCGATCGGCGCGACCCGCATCGTGGCGGTGAACTCGGTGGGCGGCATCACACCGGACTGGGGCCCGCGTGTCATCGGTCTGCCCGACCAGCTCATCGACTACACCCACGGCCGCACCCTGAGCCTGTGGGATGGCGAAGGCGAGCCTTTGCACGTCGATTTCGGCGAGCCCTACACGCCCGCCTTGCGGCATGCGCTGCTCGAGGCCGCGAAAGCCAGTGGCGTGGCCGTGGTCGACGGCGGCTGCTACGGCGCCACCCAGGGGCCGCGGCTGGAGACCCGGGCCGAGATCGAGCGGCTGCGCCGCGACGGCTGCGATCTGGTCGGCATGACCGGCATGCCGGAGGCCGCGCTCGCCCGCGAACTCGGCCTCGACTACGCCTGCCTTGCGATCGTCGCCAACTGGGCCGCCGGTCGCGCACCGAGCGCTGAAACCATCACGCTCGACGAGGTGCTGGCCAACATGGCCGCCGCCATCACCCCGCTGCCGGGCCTGTTGCGCGCCCTGCGTTTGCCGCCGGCCTGAGATCAGGGCACGGGGACGGCCGGTGCCGCCGCGGCCGCCGGCGCGGCGAACTGCAGGCGTGCGAGTTCGGTGTACAAGCCGCCCTTGGCCAGCAGTTCGGCATGGCTGCCGGCATCGACGATGCGGCCGCCATCCAACACCACGATACGGTCGGCCTTGAGCACGGTGGCGAGGCGGTGGGCGATCACCAGGGTGGTGCGGCCGCGCATCAGCTGCTCCAGCGCCTGCTGGATGAGGTGCTCGCTTTGCGCGTCAAGCGCCGAGGTGGCTTCGTCGAGCAGCAGCAGCGGCGCGTCCTTCAGCAGGGCGCGGGCGATGGCGATGCGCTGCTGTTGACCGCCGGAGAGGCGGGCACCGCGTTCGCCCAGTTCGCTGGCATAACCCTGCGGCAGGGTGCGGATGAACTCGTCGGCCTCGGCCAGTGCTGCGGCGCGCTCCACCTCGGCATCGCTGGCTTCGAGCCGACCGTAGCGGATGTTCTCGGCGGCCGAGGCGGCGAAGATCATCGGATCCTGCGGCACCAGAGCGATGCTGCCGCGCAGCGCCGCCGGGTCGAGCGCACGCAGGTCGATGCCGTCCAGCGTGATGCGCCCCTGCTGCGGGTCGTGGAAACGCAGCAGCAGTTGCAGCACGGTGCTCTTGCCCGCCCCGGATGGGCCGACCAAGGCGACGGTCTCGCCGGGTCGCACATCGAGGTTGAAATCCAGCAGGGCCGGGTCGGTCGGGCGCGAGGGGTAGGCGAAGCGCACGCCCTCGAAGCGGATCGCGCCACGCACCGGCACCGGCAGCGGCAAAGGATCCGCCGGCGCGGCCACCACCGGGCTTTCGGCGAACAGGTCGGCGATCCGCTGCATGCCGCCACCGGCGCGCTGCACCTCGCTCCAGACTTCGGCCAGGGCGCCCACCGAGCCGGCACCGATCAGGGCGTAGAGCATGAACTGGCCGAGCGCGCCAGCACTCATGCGGCCCTCGATCACCGCCTGCGCACCGCTCCAGAGCACCAGCACGATGGCGCCGAAGAACAGCACGATGGCCACCGCGGTGAGCATCGCCTGGATGCGAATGCGGTGCGCCGCGGCCTGTTGGGTTGAACGCAGTGCGGCATCGAAGCGCCGCGATTCGTGCGCCTCGCGGGCGTAGCTCTGGACGGTGTGCATGGCCCCCAGGGTCTCGCCGGCGCGGGCATTGGCCTCGGCCACGCGATCCTGGGTCTGTTCGCTGGCTTTACGCACGAGCCGGCCACCCAGCACGATCGGCAACACCGCGAGCGGAATGCCGATCACCGCGAGGCTGGCCAGCGTCGGGCTGGTCACCACCAGCATCACCAGACTGCCGACCACGATGACCACGCTGCGCAAGGCCACCGACATGCTGGAGCCGACCACGCTGCGCAGCAGTTCGGTGTCGGCCGACAGGCGCGACATCAGCTCGGTCGAGCGTGAGCGGTCGTAGAAGCGCTGGTCGAGTGCCAGCAGGTGGCGGTAGAGCCGGCCACGCAGATCGGCCAGCACGCGTTCGCCCAGGATCGAAACGAAGTAGAAGCGCAGCGCGGTGGCGAAGGCCAGCAGCAGGGCCACACCGAACATCAGCAGGAACCAGCGGTCGATGTCGCCGCCGGCCGAGAAACCCTGGTCGATCATGTGCCTCACCGCCACCGGCAACGACAGTGTCGCGGCGGAGGAAAGCGCCAGAGCGCCGAACCAGGCCGCCAGCAAGCGCCGGTGCGGGGCGAGGAAGGGCAGCAGCCCGCGCAGCGAGTTGAGTCGTTGGCGCGGCGTCACGGTCTCGGCGCCGCGTGGCTCGGTCGCGAGGGTCGGTGCGGGGGTGCTCATGCGGGGATTGTCCCATGCCCGGTGGCCGCCATCGGCATGCCTTGACCGCGGCGTTGCCCGGTCGCTAGCATGCGCACCTTCTCCGTTTCCGAAGAGCCCTGTGGACAGTTGCAGTCGTCGGTCCTCGACCGGCCCCTCACTGGCAAGGTAACCACGGGATTTCTCGTGCCACTGCCCTGCCGAACCGGCGGGTGGTGGCCTCCGGCACTCCAACAAGGTGCCGCGCCGCTTTCCCCATTCCGATCAACCCGCCCCGTCCGGGGTGGACGCTGGGCCGGCGCGTGCGCGTCGCCGGCCCGGGGAGCGCTTGCATGAACAACAAAATCGTCCGTCCACCGACCCCCAAGGCCAGCCTGGAAAACGAGGTGCTGGTCTCGGTCGTGCTGCTGTATTTCGTCATTTCATCGGCCCTGCTGCTGATCCACCACCTGCAACCGGAGGACGCGGTCACCCAGACCTCCTCACCTTCGCCCTCGCACGCCGGATTCCATGTGAGTACCGCAGCCGCGGTCGGGGCGCAGGCCAAGCCGGACGATCCTCGGCCTTGGCTGGCGCAGGCCGGCTACACCGAGGTGCGCGATCTGCAGTGGGACGGCCAAGGTTGGCGGGCCACCGCCTTGAAGAACGGGCAGCGTTGGGCGCTGCAGATCGACCCACGCCCGGTGATCGTCGCCACACCCCTCGCCACCGTCCCCACCCGCTGAAACGGCCCGCCAGGAGCAGCGACCATGATCCGTTCGATCTTCCGCAACAACGAGTCCAAGCTCGAAACCCGGCCGGGCATCGTCGACTTGCCCGAGACCGGCTTCCTCTGGTTGGCGGCCAGCCAGCCCGGCGAGGCCACGATGGCCGAACTGCGCCTGCAATTCCGCGTCGACCCGCAGTTGCAGGGCACCAGCGTCCACGAGGACGAGGAGTACGTCTACCTGTTCGCCGAACTGGTCTCGATGAACGAGCAGCGCGAGCCGGTGGTTCATCGTGTCACCTTCGTCCTCGGCGATCGCCTGCTGGTGACCTTGCACGACACCGCCGATTTCACGCCGCTCAACCGGGCCATGCAGCGGTTGATGCGTCATCCCAAGCAGGCCACCGACGCCCGCTCACTGATGCGGATGATCCTGGCCGGCATCAACGACAGCACCAGCCAGGTCATCGAGCGGATCGCCACCGACCTCGAAGCCAGCGCGGATGCCATCGCCAGCCTTTCCCGCGCCGCCGGCAGTGACGGTCGCGAACTGGGTGTGGCCGACCTCAGCGAGACCCTGCTCAAGCTCAACGACAGCGAGGCGCTGATCTCGAACTGCCTCGAAAGCCAGTTGGCGCTGGCGCGGGTGGCACGCTACCTCAACGGCGAGGTCGATGGCCGGCGCGAGCCGGAACTGCAACTGCTGATCGCCGAGCTGATGCAGGACATCAACGGCGTGAAGGAACACGCGGCCTTCGAGCACGACAAGGTGCGTTACCTGCAGAACTCGGTGGTCGGCCTGCTCAACATCAAGCAGAACCAGATCGTCAAGGTGTTCACGGTGATCACCGCGGTGTTCCTGCCGCCCACCCTGGTGGCGACCTTCTACGGCATGAACTTCGCGGTGATGCCGGAGCTGAGCTGGCAGCACGGGTTCACGGCGGCGATCGCGCTGACCTTCGCCGCGGCCCTGTTGCCGCTGGCCTACATCAAGCGCAAGGGTTGGCTGCGCTGAGCGGCCATTCGCTGCTCCCGGCGCTTCAGATCGCGCCGGCACCAAGAACAGCGAAATACGCCAAGAGCAGCATCAACAGCAGGAGCCCTCGCCAGCGGTTGATCATGCCGTTCCTGCCCGGCAAGACCAGGGCCACGCTGACCAGACCGAAAATCAGGGCCGGGACCGCCTCGTACCAAGCCACCGTGATCGGGTGGATGCTGGCAGCCAGCGGGACGATGAAAAGGCCGTTGAAGATGTTGCTGCCGAGCAGGGCGCCCAATCCGACTTCATCGTGGCCACGCAGGCGGGCGATCAGGGTGGTTGCCAGCTCAGGGATGGTGGTGCCGAGTGCGACCAAGGTGGCCCCGATGATGAATTCGTCGATCCCGAACTGCGCGGCCAGGCCGCTTGCGCCGGAGACGAAGAAATGCCCGGCCGCGATCAGAAGCACAAGACCGGACAGGCAGTACAGAACCACCGGCCATTGCCGGTTCCGGGTGCCGTCCGTCGCGGGCTCGATCCGTTGCTCTTTGGCCTTGTTCGCGGCCTTGGCCAACCAGACGACGAACAGCAGCAGAAGCAGCAGCGCATCGAAGGCGGACAGCTCGCCATCGAGGATCAGCAGACCGGTGAGCAAAGGAGCGAGAAGCGCCACGATGTATTCACGGCGGATGGCCTCGCGGGTGCTGCGCATGCTGGTCAGTACCAAAGCGATGGCAAGGATCAGCGAGATGTTCACCACGTTGGCGCCCAGGGCGTTACCAAGGGCGATTTCCGGTGTTCCCGCCGTCGCCGAGTGAAGCGCAACGGACAGCTCCGGGCTCGATGTGGCGAATGCGGCGAGGGTGGCCCCAACGATGCCCGGTGAGATTCGTGCCCAGTGGCCCAGACCAACGACACCCCGAACGAACAAATCGCCGCCGATGGCTGCGCAGGTGACGCCCAGGGCGATAAAGATCAATTCGCTCATGGCCCGGGGTTTCCGCCGTGGTCGTCTTCCGCCTCGACCCGCAGGCACAGCTCGCCCTCGGCGAGACGGGCGCGCAGCACCTCGCCCGCTTCGATCTCGCTTCCTCTGCGCACCGCTTGGCCATCACGGCGCTGCAGGATGGCGTAGCCGCGCTCCAGCGTGGCGAGCGGGCTGGACACGTGCAGGCCGCGCCCGAGTTCGCGCAGTCGGGCGCGCCGCCGTTCCAGCAGGCCGAGCAGGGCTTGGTCGCGGCGGGCGGCAAGCTGCACGAGCTGCTCACGCTGGCGCTCCAGCCGTTGCTGCGGGCGGGTCGCCTGCAGGCGCAGACCGAGCTGGTCGATGCGCTGCCGGTGGCGTTCGAGCTGGCGGTCGAGCTGGCGGGTCATCTGTGCCCTGGCCTGTGCCAGTCGCGCCTGCATCGCCACGCGGTCGGGCACCAGCAACTCGGCGGCGGCCGAGGGGGTGGGGGCGCGGAGGTCGGCAGCGAAATCGCTGAGCGTGACATCGACTTCGTGGCCGATCGCCGCGACCACCGGCACCGGCGATGCGGCGATCGCCCGCACCACGGCCTCGTCGTTGAAGCACCACAGGTCCTCCAGCGAACCACCGCCGCGCGCCAGCAGCAGCACGTCGTGACGCCCGGCGGCGGCGGCGGCGCGCAGCATCTGGACGATCGCCGCGGCGGCACTCGCGCCCTGCACCGGCACCGGCAGCAGATCGACCTCGAGCAGCGGCCAGCGTCGCGCCAGCACGCTCTGGATGTCGCGGATGACGGCACCGCTTGGCGAGCTGAGCACGCCCAGCCGGCGCACGAAGCGCGGCAAGGCGCGCTTGCGCTCCGACGCGAACAGGCCTTCGGCGGCGAGCTTGGCCTTCAGGGCCTCGAAGGCGCGACGCAGCGCGCCTTCGCCGGTTTCCTCCATCTGCTCCAGCACCAGCTGGTAGTCACCGCGCGGCTCGTAGAGCGTGAGCCGGCCGCGCACCAGCACCTGCATGCCGTCGCGGGGGACGAAGCGCAGGCCCTGCGCCTTCGGCTTGAACAAGGCGCAGCGGACTTGGGCGCGTTCGTCCTTCAGGATGAAATAGAGGTGCCCGGAGCCGGGCCGGGCCAGCCCGGAGAGCTCGCCTTCCACCCAGATCGCCGGGAAGCTGCCCTCCAGCAGGTCGCGGGCCAGGGCGTTGAGCTGAGCCGGTCGCAGCGCCGGCCGGCCGGTCGGCGCGGGGGCACTCATGGACGACGGGCTCCGGCCGGTTCCGGCGCATGGGGGCAGCGGTACACTGGGCGCACTTGGACGGGACGGCAGGGCATGACCGAAGTGTATCGACGTTTGGCGGAGGGCTTGCCTTCCGGGCAGCGCGACACCCTGCCGTTCGCGGCGGATGCGCGGCGTGCGGCGGATTGGGTCGAGGCGCTGCCGCGCGCCGACGCCACCACGACCCGCCGCGCCCTGCTCAAGGCCCTTTCGGGCTTGGCCACAGCGGGTGGCATGAAGGGTGGTACACGCCGCGAGATCGCCGACATCCTGCGCCCGGAGGTGCTCGATGTGGCGGTGTCCACCCAGCGCGCCTATGCCGGCAAACCCTTGTCTTTGAGCGGCGAGCTGGGCCTGCTGCCGGCCGAACTGGCGCAGTTGCACCTGCTCCTCGGGCACACCTACCGGCTGGCCGCTGCCGACCTCTGCGCACCCTCGGGCAGCCTGCCCTGGCTGCGCGGCGGGCAGGTGGCGGTGGCTTTGCAGATCGCTTCCCACCACTACGTCGAGGCCCTGCGCACGGCCTGGCGGGTCTACGCCGGGCATCCGGCCGAGGCCTGGCGCGGCCTGCACCGCTGCTACCACTTCGCGGTCGCCCGCGAGTTGGAAAGCCGCGCCGCGGCCGACCCGCTGATCCCCGGGGCCCCCAGTCTGCAGCACCGCCATGTGCAGGTGCTGCTGATGGCGGTGCTGCATCCGCGCGGCCATGCGCAGGCCGAACAGGACCGGCTCTGGGCCTTGTGCGCAAGCTTTGTCGAAGCCTCGCCTTTGCGCGATTCGCCGACCGCCACGTCGGTCGGCGTGCCCGACGATGCCGACGAGGGGCCGGGCGGCCGGACACCGCCGCGCCAGTGGCTGGATCTGGTCGGTTTCGCCGCTGCGGTGGAATCGGCACTTTCGGCCAGCAAGATCGAAAAAGGTATCGTCGTGCCGGAGCAGGGCATGCCGGTGGAGTTCGCCACCGACACCCTGCGCAAGCTGCGGCGGGCCTTCTCGCAGGCCGCTGCGCGGCAATTCATCCGCCTCGATGGTGGGCATGCCCTGGAGACCGTGATTGGCCTCTCCGGCCTGCATTACCTCGCCAGCGGTGAGCGCGATTTCGACCACTTCGCCCGCGACCTGCTCGGCGAATCCGGCGCGGTTTCCAGCCGTGCTGCCTGGGCGGCCGGCAGCGGCGATTCCAGCTCACGGACCCGCCCGATGCCGGCCATCGCGGTCGACCAGAGCCTGGGCGGTTACCGCGTGCGCTGGAGTGGCGAAGATGCGCTGCGCTTGCGGGTGGGTGAGCTGGTGGGCTTGCGTCTGCCCGACGAGGAGGGCGGCGAGTGGATGATCGGTCTGCTGCGCTGGCTGCGCTACGAAGCCGACGGCCAGGTGATGGCCGGGGTCGAACTGCTGTCGCGGGAGGCTGTGCCGGTGGTGCTGGCCTCGTCGACGGCGGACCGGGCGCCGATGCGCGCGCTTGAGCTTCGCCCCACCTACGGCGGCGACGACTGGCTCTACCTCTCCGCTCAACGCTTGCCGCAGGGCGAGACGATCAGTGTGGCCCGCGACATCGAACCCGGAGCCGACACGCTCGACCGCCGACCGGATGGCCTGCTCGTCGATCTGCGCCTGCTGCAGGTGCTGGGTGATTATTTCCTCTACCGCCACGCGCCGGTCATTGCCGCGCCCGCCTGAATCCTTCGTCGAGCCCCCGCATGAGTTCCGCCCTTCCGGCGCCGCGTCGCCGTGCCATTCCCGTCCGTGTCGGCAAGCTCACCGTGGGCGGTGATGCGCCGATCGTGGTGCAATCGATGACCAACACCGACACCGCCGACATCAAGGCCACCACCCAGCAGATCGCCGAGCTCTGGCGCGCCGGCTCGGAGAAGGTGCGGATCACCGTCAACAACGAGGCCTCGGCCGCCGCCGTGCCGCACATCCGCGACCGCTTGGCGATGATGGGCGTCGAGGTGCCGATCATCGGCGACTTCCACTACAACGGGCACAGCCTGCTCGAAGCGCACCCGGCCTGCGCCGAGGCGCTGGCGAAGTACCGCATCAACCCCGGCAATGTCGGCTTCGGCAAGAAGAAGGACACGCAGTTCGCGGCCATCATCGAAAAAGCCCTCGAGTACGCCAAACCGGTGCGCATCGGCGCCAACTGGGGTTCGCTCGACCAGAACCTGGCCGCCGTGCTGATGGACGAGAACGCCCGGCGCGCCGAACCCTGGGACGCCGCCCGCGTGCTGCGCGAGGCCTTGGTGCGTTCGGCGCTCGATTCCGCCGAGCGCGCCGTCGAGCTCGGCCTGCCCAAGGACCGCATCATCCTCTCGGCCAAGGTGAGCGGCGTGCAGGAACTGATCGCCGTCTACCGCGACCTCGCCGCGCGCTGTGACTACGCCCTGCACCTCGGCCTCACCGAGGCCGGCATGGGCAGCAAGGGCATCGTGGCCAGCACCGCCGCACTCGCCGTGCTGCTGCAGGAGGGTATTGGCGACACCATCCGCATCTCGCTCACGCCCGAGCCCGGCCAGTCGCGCACCCACGAGGTCATCGTCGCCCAGCAGCTTTTGCAGACCATGGGCCTGCGCGCCTTCACGCCGATGGTGACGGCCTGCCCCGGCTGCGGCCGCACCACCAGCAGTTTCTTCCAGGAGCTGGCCAAAGCAATCGAGGAGCATGTGCGCGAGCAGATGCCGGTGTGGAAGCTCAAGCACCCCGGCGTGGAGAACCTGACGCTTGCGGTGATGGGCTGCGTGGTCAACGGCCCCGGCGAATCGCGTCACGCCAACATCGGCATCTCGCTGCCCGGGACCGGCGAGGCCCCGAGCGCACCGGTGTTCATCGACGGCGAGAAGGCGATGACCCTGCGCGGCGAGAATATCGCGCAGGAGTTCATCGGCATCATCGACGGCTACGTGGCGAACAAGTACCGCTGATCACCAGATCCGCACGCGCTCGTTCTCGGGCAGATAGAGATCATCGCCGGGCTGCACGTTGAAGGCCTCGTACCAGGCGTCGATGTTGCGCACCACGCCGTTGATGCGGAACTCCGGCGGCGAATGCGGCCCGACGCGGAGTTGGTTGATCAGCGCCTCCTCGCGGTGCTTGGAGCGCCAGATCTGCGCCCAGGCGAGGAAGAAGCGCTGCGCTCCGGTCACGCCGTCGATCACCGGGGCTTCCCGGCCGTCCAAGCTGATCTGGTAAGCCGTCCAGGCCATCGATAGGCCGGCCAGGTCGGCAATGTTCTCGCCCAGCGAAAGCTGGCCGTTAACGCAATGCCCCTCGAGCGGGCAGAAGCGGTTGTACTGCGCCACCAGGGCGGCGGTGCGTGCCTCGAAGCGGGCGCGGTCCTCGTCGGTCCACCAGTTGCGCTGGATGCCCTGCCAGTCGGAGCGCGAGCCCTGGTCGTCGAAGCCGTGGCCCATCTCGTGGCCGATCACGCCGCCGATGGCGCCGTAGTTCACGGCCGGGTCGGCGTTCACGTCGAAGAAGGGCGGCTGCAGGATGGCGGCCGGGAACACGATCTCGTTGAACACCGCGTTGTAGTAGGCGTTGACCGTGTGCGGGGTCATGAACCACTCCTCGCGGTCCGGCACCGTGCCCAGTCGGCTGTTCTGGTCCTGCACGTTGAATTCGCGCAGGGCGAGCAGGTTGGCCATCAGGTCATCCGGCACGATCGTGACCGAGGAATAATCGCGCCATTGGCTCGGGTAGCCGATCTTGGCGCGGAAGCTCTCGAGCTTCTTGTGGGCTTCGACCTTGGTGGCCGGGCTCATCCAGTCGAGTTGGTCGATGTGCTGGCGCAGCGCGGTGCGCAGGTTCTCGACCAGGCGGTCCATCGCCGCCTTGGCTGCCGGCGGGAAGTGCCGCTCGACGTAGATCTGGCCGACCGCATCGCCCAGGCCGCCCATGCCGCCGACCAGTGCCACGCCTCGCTTCCAGTGTTCGCGTTGCGAGGGCTGGCCGTTGAGCACGGTGCCGTTGAAGGCGAAACCGGCGGCGTCGATCTCGCTCGACAGGAAAGGCGCGTGGTTGTCGATGGTGTGGAAGGCGAGGTAGTCGCGCCAGACCGCGATCGGTGTGTCGCGGATCACCCCGATCACCGGCTCCACCGCGCTGGGCGTGGTCACGTTGACCTCGGCCGGGACGGCAAAACCCTGGGCCTCGAAGTGCGCGACCCAATCGTGGCCGGGCAGGGCTTCTTTCAGAGTCGAAAGGGTCTTGAGGTTGTAGGTGCGTTCGCGATCACGCAGAGCGGCGCGCTCCCAGTGGTGCTGGGCCATGGCCGTTTCCAGCGCCATCACCGCTTCGGCGCGTGCCTGCAGGTTGTCCTTGCCGGCGAAACCCAGCATGGTCGCGATGTGGGCCACGTAGGCCTCACGGATCTGCACGAAACGCGGCGCCGGGTTGAAGTAGAAGTCGCGATCCGGCAGGCCCAGCCCGCCGACACCGATGCCGACCAGGTAGCGGTTCGGGTCCTTGCGGTCGAGCCCGATGCCGACGCTGATGGGGCTGGCGCTGCCGTCGCGGTTGGAACGGCCGAAAGCGGCGACGAGATCGGCATGGTCTTCGATGGCGGCGATGCGGCTGAGAACGGGCGCAAGCGGCGTGATCCCGGCGGCATCGCGAGCAGCCAGATCCATGTAGCTGGCGAAGAAGTCGCGGATCTTCTGTTCATTGCTGCCGGCTGCGAGATCCTGGCGCTGCTGCAGTTCCTCGATGATCGTGCGCACCTGCGCCTCGGCGCGGTCCGACAACTCGTTGAAGGAGCCGAAACGGGTCTGGTAATCGCGCAACTGGAAAGCGTCGTACCAGGCGCCGTTGGCGTGGCGGTTGAAATCGTCACCCGGGCGGACGCTGGTGTCGCGGTTGCCGAGTTCGATGCCGAAGCTGCCCAGTTCCGGCCGACCGTCGGCGGCGCTGGCGAGCGGGACGGCAAGGGCGAGGGCGAGGCTCAGGGACAGCAAGGCTTTCTTCATGGCGGACCTTCGTGAAGCGGACATGCCCGGGCGGGCGGCGGAGTCAGCAGACTAGTCGGTGGCGACAACCCGGCATGTGCCGAAGGTCCTGTTCTCACGCCATCTTCACCCTCTGCGGCGCTCAGGGTTTCTGCGTTTCCCGGTTGATTTCGGGGTCGGTCACCGTCCGCGAGGCGATCCTGGCCTCGCGGTGGGCGATGTAGGCGTTGGCGGCGAAGATGATGGCCGCGCCCAGTGCCGTCCATCCCGTCACGGTCTCGGCGAACAGCCACCAGGCGAGCAGGGCGACGAAGGGCACCTGCATGAAGCTGATCGGCGTCAGCAGGGAGGCGTCGGCGCGTTTCAGCGCCCGGGTCCAGAACATGTGCCCGGCGCTGCCGAAAAAACCAGCAGCCACCACCCACAGCCAGGTGATGCCGCTCGGGCCGGTCCAGACGAACAGGGCCGGCAGTAGCGACATCGGCACCCAGAGCAGGGTGGTCCAGAGCACGATCGCGTCGGGCTTCTCGGTGCGCGAAAGCACCTTGATGCTGACCGCGACGATCGCACTCAGTACCGAGGCGGTGAGTGCCACCAGGGTGTTGCCGTCGAAAGTCTCGGCGCCGGGCCGCATGATGATGAGCACACCGATGAAACCGACGGCCACCGCCGCCCAGCGCCGAGCCCGCACCATCTCGCCCAGGAACAGCACGGCGAGAATGGTCACGAAGATCGGCGTCGAATAGCTGATGGTCACCGCCTTGGCGAGCGGCAGGTGGACGATGGCCCAGAAGCCGCAGAGCATGGCGACGATGCCGATCAGGCAGCGCCCGGTGTAGAGGTGCAGCTTGTCGGTCTTGAGGATGCCGGTGCCGTGGTGCAGCAGCAGCGGCAGGATGAACACCAGACCGAACAGGTTGCGGAAGAAGGCGATCTCGAAGGCATGCAGTTGCGCCGAGGCCAGCCGGATCATCACCGCCATGCAGGCGAACATGGCCGCACTGCCGACCATCATGCCGACCGCGCGCAGCAGTTCGCGGCGCTCGGTTGCGCTCATGCCGGGCTTGTGGAGGGCGCGAGAGGCTGGAAATGGCCGCCGAGGATGCGGGGTTCCGGTTCGAGCGCCACGCCGAAACGCGTTGCCACCGATCCGGCGATCCGGCCGGCAAGGCGCAGCAACTCGGCGCCTGTCGCCCGACCGTGGTTGACCAGCACCAGCGCGTGCTGCGCGGCCACGCCGGCATCGCCCTCGCGATGGCCCTTCCAGCCGTCCTGCTCGATCAGCCAGCCGGCCGAGAGCTTGCGGCTGAGCGGTGAATCGCCGGCGAACACCGGCAGGCCCGGATGCGCGGCTTTCAGCGCATCGGCCACGGCCACATCGACAATCGGGTTCTTGAAGAAACTGCCGGCGTTGCCGAGCACGGCCGGGTTTGGCAGCTTGCGGCTGCGCAGCCGGCCGATCGCCTCGGCCACCTGCCGGTGCGTCGGTGTGCCGGTGATGCCCATCGCCGCCAGTTCCTCGCCGACACCGGCGTAGTCGGTCTTGACCGCGCGCTTTTTCGGCAGCCGGAAACGCACCTCGGTGAGGATGTATTGCTCCGGTTCGCGCTTGAACAGGCTGTCGCGGTAGCCGAAGCGGCAGTCCTCGTGCTCGAAGCTACGCAGCCGCAGGGTGTCGCGGTCGAAGGCCTGCACCGACGCGATGAATTCGCCCGCTTCGGTGCCGTAGGCGCCGATGTTCTGGATCGGCGCGGCACCGACCGTGCCGGGGATCAGGGCGAGGTTCTCCAGCCCGCAGAGGCCGCGGCCGAGCGTCCAGTGCACGAAGTCGTTCCAGCCGACGCCGGCATCGGCGGCGACCAGAGCCGTCTCGGGGCCGTCTTCGAGCAGGGTGATGCGGGCGCGGGTCAGGCAGAGCGTGAGGCCCGGCACATCGCCGGCCAGCAGCACATTGCTGCCCTCGCCCAGCACCAGCAGCGACACGGACAGGGCCCAAGGCTCGCCGAGCAGGGCGGGCAGGGCGTGGGGGTCGTGGACATCGGCCAGCCATTCGGCCTGTGCCTCGACCCGGAAGCTGTTGCGGCCGGCCAGCGAGACGCCCTCGGCCAGCCGGTAGCCGGCCGGGCTCATGCCGGAATGCCGTCGCGACGGTGGCGGAGCGCCTCCACGCATTCCCCGATCAAAGCCGGGCCCCGGTAGATCAGCCCGGTGTAGAACTGCACGAGATCGGCCCCGGCAGTGGCTTTGCCGCCGGCATCGGCGCCCGACAGGATGCCACCGACGCCGATCAGCGGGATCGTCGCCGGCAGGCGCGAGCGCAGGCGGCGCAGCACCGTGGTCGAGCGGCCGTACAGCGGGTGCCCGGAAAGCCCGCCGGTTTCGCCGGCCAGCGGGTGGCCCTCGATGGCGAGGCGGTCGGTGGTGGTGTTGCCGCAGATCACCCCGTCGATACCGAGTTCGCCCAGCACCCGCGCCGAGGCATCGATGTCGTCCTCGGAGAGGTCCGGAGCGATCTTGACCAGCAGCGGCACGCGGTGGCCGTGCTGGCCGGCGAGGCGCTCGCGGGCCTCGAGCAGGCCGGCGACCAGCGCGCGCAGGGCCTTTTCCTCCTGCAGCTCGCGCAGGCCGGCGGTGTTGGGGGAGGAGACGTTGACCGTCACGTAGTCGGCCAGCGGGTAAACGCGACCAAGGCAGTGCAGGTAATCGCCCAGGGCCTGCTCGTTGGGCGTGTCGCGGTTCTTGCCGATGTTGATGCCCAGCCGCACCGAGCCGCCCACACGTTTGAGCTTCGAGGCCTCGACCTTGCGCACCAGAGCATCGACACCTTCGTTGTTGAAGCCGAGCCGGTTGATCACCGCCTGGTGCTCGGGCAGCCGGAACATCCGCGGTTTCGGATTGCCGGCCTGCGGCCGTGGCGTGGTGGTGCCGATCTCGATGAAGCCGAAACCCAGCGCGGCGAGGCCATCGATGCAGTCGCCGTTCTTGTCGAGGCCGGCGGCCAGGCCGACCGGGTTGTCAAAGCTCAGGCCGAAGACGGTGGTCGGCAAGGCCTCGGGTCGACGGGCCAGCAAAGGGTTCAGGCCGCCGCGCCAGGCGGCATCGATGCCTTTCAGCGCCCAGTCGTGGGCCTGCTCCGCGTCGAGGCGGAACAGCAGGGCGCGGGCCAATCCGTACATGGGTTGCGGCGATCCTCGTGGTCGATCAGGCGGTCAGGGTGGCCGCCCACATCAGGGCGGCGGCCAGACCACCGAAGAACAGCACGATCAGGAACACGGCCAGCAAGGACAGGCCGATCATGCTGTAGCCCAAAGCCAAGCCGGCGATGGCGAAACCGTCGCCGTCGAGCTGGTCGCGGTCGCGGCGGATCGAGCTGCGGGCAAGGTGGCCGGTGACGATGGCGACGATGGCACCCAGCCAAGGCAGCAGGGTCCAGCCGAGCAGGCCGAAAGTAAAGCTGGTGATGGCCAGCACCGAGACGCTGCGGGAGTCGTAGTTCATGGGCTTTGCGCGGTCTGCGCCGCCTCCGCTTGACGGGTGGGGATGCGATCGCCCAGTCGGGCGATGAAAGCGGCCATCATGAAGGGCTCGGCTTGCAGCAGGGTTTCCGTGCTGCCGTCGGCGTAGCTCAGGGTGGCGCGGTAGATGCGGTATTCCTGCGGGCCGAACATCCAGGCGCTGCAGGCTTCGCCGCGGGCGATGGCGCAGGGCGCGGCCGCCAGCTCGAAACGGCTGCGGCGGAAGCCGACGCCTTCCAGGTCGTCCGGCACGGCGGCCTCGACCAGCAGCACCGGCGTGGCGAGCGTGACATCCTCGACCCGCACCCGGACGGGCGCTTCGCCGCCCTTGAAAATGAAGCCGAAGCGGTCGGTCAGGGTCAGGGCGGCGGTGTCGGTGCTGAAGCCCGCCGACTCGAACACCGCCCGCTCGCCTTCGGCCCGGCCGGGCAGGCCATCGACCAGCGGCAGCGTGAAAGCGGTGCCGTCGCCGGCCACGAAGTCACGTTCATTGGCGCTGGCCGTGCCCGCCATGCCCAGCGTCAGGGCCAGGAACAGTACCCAATCAACCGTCTTGCGCATCGCCATCTCCCCCAGAGGCTTGGACCGCGCCAGTGTAGGCCGAAAACCTTAGAGTTCGAACTTGATGCCTTGCGCCAGCGGCAACGCGTCCGAGTAGTTGATGGTGTTGGTCTGGCGGCGCATGTAGGCACGCCAGGCATCCGAGCCCGACTCGCGGCCGCCGCCGGTTTCCTTCTCGCCGCCAAAGGCCCCGCCGATTTCGGCGCCCGAGGTGCCGATGTTGACGTTGGCGATGCCGCAGTCCGAACCCGCCGCCGACAGGAAAGCTTCGGCCGCCTTCAGGTTCTGGGTGAAGATGGCCGAGGAGAGGCCCTGCGGCACGGCGTTCTGCATGGCGATGGCCTCGTCCAGCGTCTTGAACGGCATGGCGTAGAGGATCGGGGCGAAGGTCTCGGTCTGCACGGCTTCGGCCGAGTTGGCAACACCGGTGATGAGCGTCGGCAGCACGTAGTTGCCCGGGCGGTCGAGTGCGGCACCGCCGCTGCGCACCGTGCCCCCGGCGGCCTTGGCCTTCTCGATGGCCGAAAGGAAGGCCGCGACCGCGCCCTTGTCGTTCAGCGGGCCCATCAGGGTGCCTTCGGCGTTCGGGTCGCCGATCTTGCCCTCGACCTGCTTGTAGGCGGTCATCAGCTTAGCGATGACCTCGTCGAAGATCGACTCGTGCACGAACAGGCGGCGCGTGCTGGTGCAGCGCTGGCCGGCGGTGCCGACCGTGCCGAAGACGATGGCCGGGATGGCCAGCTTCAGGTCGGCCGTGGCATCGACGATGATCGCGTTGTTGCCGCCGAGCTCCAGCAGCGACTTGCCCATGCGGCGGGCGACGCGCTCGCCGACCTGGCGGCCGACCTTGGTGCTGCCGGTGAAGCTCACCAGTGCGATGTCGTGGTCGTCGACGAAGTTGCTCGCCAGCTCGGTGCCGGCGTCGTTGAACAGGAAGAACAGGTCGGGGAAGCCGCCGGCGCGCAGGGCCTCGTTGCAGATCTTCATCGAGGCCACGGCGCAGAACGGGGTCTTCGGCGAGGGCTTCCAGATCGTGATGTTGCCGCAGATGGCAGCGATGAAGCTGTTCCAGGCCCAGACGGCGACCGGGAAGTTGAAGGCGCTGATCACGCCGACGATGCCGAGCGGGTGCCACTGCTCGTACATGCGGTGGCCCGGACGCTCCGAGTGCATGGTCAGGCCGTAGAGCTGGCGCGACAGGCCGACGGCGAACTCGCCGATGTCGATCATCTCCTGCACTTCGCCATCGCCTTCGGCCTTGATCTTGCCCATCTCCAGCGAAACCAGGGCACCGAGTGCCGACTTGTGCTTCCGCAGCGCTTCGGCGCACAGGCGGATCGCTTCGCCGCGCTTCGGCGCCGGGGTGGTGCGCCAGATCGCGGCGGCGGCCTTGGCGCGCGCCTTGATCGTCGCGTAGTCGGCCTCCGAGGAGGCGTAGACCCGGCCCAGCACCTCGCCGGTGGCCGGGTTGACCGGCTCGAGCACGCCGGCATCACGGGTGGCGGACCATTCGCCGTGGCCGAGGTAGCTGCCGGATTCGTGGTCGGAAAGGCCGAGGGCGGCGAGAACGGGGTGGGTCATGGGGAGAGGCTCTTTGGGAAGTCCGCGAATGGCGTCCCCGACACGATTCGAACGTGCGACCTTCCCCTTAGGAGGGGGACGCTCTATCCATCTGAGCTACGGGGACGAAGCGCTGCAGTATCGCAAAAAACTGGGCGAACTCGGCTTTCTATCGAGGCAGCGGCGTGCGCCCCAGCTGCGAACCCGTCTTGTCCATCAGCGCGGAAACCCGCGGTGGTTCAGTGAACAATGCCGCGGGCATCGGTGGATTTGCGGGCAGAGCGCCTTCGACTGTCGTACTCGTTCATGATCGGGCGGGCGGCCACAGGCGTGCGGTGTGCACCAGCGCCAGGATCCACACGGTGTCGGCCTGCACCTCGTAGATGAGTCGATAGCTCTCGTGCGCGATCAACTCACGGGTGCCCTGGATCTGCCCGGGCTGTCCGATCAAAGGGTGCTCGGCAAGCCTGCTGACCGCTGATCCGAAAAGCTCATCCATTCGGATGGCAGCGAGCGGGTTGTCCTGGGCGATGAAGTCGACGATGTCGGCGCGGTCCTGCTCGGCGGAGAGGGCCCACAGAACTTTCATGTGTCAGCGCCACCCGCTCGGGCCCGCAGCGCGGCACGACGGGCAGCAAAGCGCTCCTCGACCTCAGCGCTGCTTGCGATCTGGCCGAAAGCAATCTTCGCACGTGCTGAGTCGACCTTGCCGCGCAGGAACGCGTCGTACTCGCGTGCCTGCTGTTGACGCTCGACGAACTCGCGCATCATCTCTCGGACGATCTGCGAAGCCGGGCGGCGGCTGGCCTCGGCCTCGGCCATGAACGCGTCGCGCAACTCAGGCTCCAGCTTCATGGTGAACACGGCTTCTTTGGACATGTCCGGCTCCGGGAAGAAAGTACGTAGTAAGTATATACAAAATCAACACATGCCGCCGTGTCACCCCGAATGATGGGGGTCTGACCGCTCGCTCAAAATTCAAGCCCGTTTGAATCGGCATCAGCAGATCAAAGCTGGCTGTCATACGGCACAGCGTCTGCTTCACCCGCACACTGTCGCCCACTGGCGCCGAACTACCGTATGGGCACAACCTCTATGGCGTGCAACGTTCAGCAAGTTTGCGCAGCCGCTCGTTCACCCATCCAAACGCCACGCGCTCCTGTTCCAGCCGCAGCCCGGGCTGGAGCCGATCGAATCGGAGGTCGTCATAGACGGCCGTCTCCTCGGTCGTGAGACGTGACAAGTCGTGGCGCACCGGATCGGGTTCCTCGCCCCAGTGCGAGCGATGGACAAGCACAGTATCCCGGTCCATGAGGAAGGACGCCGCGCGGGGAAAGCAGCTGCGCAGCTGGTCGAGGATGGCGAATCCGTGGGTATCGATGTCGCCCCAGTAGTGCAGCTGGCATCGATGCAGCCACGCGGCGCGCACCAGCGCCTCCCAACCGTAGCCGGCGCCGAAGACGACGATGGCATGCGGCACCGGCGGGAAGGCGAGGAAGTTGGTCTCGTTCTCGGTGATGAAGACGCGCTCGACGGGCAAGGCCAGCGCCGCGAAGCTCGCAGCGTCCAGCGTGATGTCGGGCAGTACACCCGGAGAGGCAGGGCAGCCCGGCAGACTGGGCAAAGCCGGGTCCAGCAGACGAAACCGAATCCGCACGGGCTTGTCCAGGAAGCCGAATCGGCGTGTGAACTGCGCGACGCCGGTCGCTCCGGCGTTGTCGATGACCTCCGGTGGCAGCGCCAGATCCAGCAGCTCCGCCAATACGCCGCGGTGAGCCTCGATGAACTTACTGTCCACCCCTGGCACATCGACTTGGCGCAGGTACACGCCCGGTCGCGGGTGGGCCTGCAGCCACGCGACGACGGCCAGGAGGCGCTCCCACCGGTCAGCCAGATCCAGCGCCTGAAGCGGCCGCCGGGACAGCCATGCCAGCAGCGCTGGCTGGGTGGCGACTGTCTTTTGCCACAAGGCCTGGAATCGTTGCGCTTGACGGCCCTTGCCGATGAAGGTCACAGCGTCCTGCAGGGTGTCGAGCCAGACGGCTGCCGGGAGTCGCTGCGTTCCCTGAACCCGATGGTTCCATTCCCGCCAATCGAGTCGTACATGCGGGGTGTCGGAGACGGTGCGCACCCACTCACGAACGGCTTCGAAGCGAGCGGACAGGTCGGAAGCCGAGGGGGTCTTCAGGTTCAGGCGCAGCGGCCACGAAATGGCGTCCGTTACCGTCGTACGCAGCAGGTCGCCCCGGTCCCACAAGCGTTGGACCTGGGCGTGCAGGTCTGCCGGCGTGGTCCAGCTCATGCTGCTGCGCCGTCTCCGGCAGCCTTGGCTTCGGCCATCCCTGCAGCCTTTTGCACCTGGTAGTCCTCGATCGACAGGCAGCGCAGCCGCGAGTCGCGCCCGCCCTCGTTGTGCACGAAGCCGACGCTGGCCACGAAGGGCTCGATGATGTGGATCTTCTGCAGTGGCGTGACGATTAGCAACTGCAGATTGAGCTGCTGGAACAGGCGCAGCCCGAACTGCGCCGACTCATCCGACCCGCGCCCGAAGGCCTCATCGATGACGACGAAGCGGAACGACCGCGAACGCACCGCCCCCCACTCCAGCCCGAACTGGTAGGCCAGGCTCGCGGCCAGCACGGTATAGGCCAGCTTCTCCTTCTGACCGCCCGACTTGCCGCCCGAGTCCGAGTAGTGCTCGTGCTCGGCACCGTCGGCGCGCCAGCGCTCGCTGGCCGAGAACAGGAACCCGTTGCGCACGTCGGTGACCTTGGCGGTCCAGCGCCGGTCGGTGTCCGACAGCCCTTCACGGCCCCGGAAGCGGTCGATGATGGCCTTGACCTGCAGGAACTTGGTCTCCGAATACTGTTCGTCGGCCGAGCCCGTCAGCGCGCCCTCGGTGCACGCGCGCAAGTCCTGCTGGAAGTCGCGGATCTCGGCATCCGGGCTCGGCTGCGCCACCAGCAGGATGTACCGGCCGGGGTTGTAGTCGATGACCTGGAGCGACTGGTTGATGAAGGCGACGCGCTCCTTGATCGTCTCCCGCTCGCGGGCGAGCTGGGCGTTGAAGTTGGCGATCTCGTTGATCGTGTTGACGTTGAGCAGATCCTTGAAGCGCGCCTCGAAGCGCGGCAGGTCGTCGCCCTTCAGGCCGGTGAGCATCCGCTCGTACTCCGGCAGCGCCGCCAGGCTCACGTCCATCTCGACCGTCTCGGCCTTGAACTCCTCCTTGAAGCCGCGCATGGCATTGACGATGCGCTCGGTCAGACGGGCCAGGCGCTTGTCCTCTGCATCGATGCGCTCCTGCAGCCACTTGCGCACTTCCTGCTCGCGGTTGTCGCAGGACTCGACCGACAGCTGATGTTCGCCCAGCGATTGCGAGCGCCAACCATCGAGACGCTCGATCTGCGCATCGGTCAATGGCGCGTCGTCCCAAACGCTGCCGGCCTGATCCCGCATCGCCTGCGCGACCTCTCGCTTGTTCCTGACTTCGCCTTGCTTGCCCAACGTGTCGCGCCACTTGACGTCCAGTTCGCCAAGCCGATCCTGCACAGCCTTGAGCTGTCGCCCCAGCTCCTGCAGTGTGTCGGATGCGGCTTCCAGCCGCGCGCGTTCCTCGGTGAGTGCAGCCATCCGGCGGGCCAGGCTCATCCAGTCGATGTCGGCAAAGCGCGTGAACTCTTCCAGCTTGCTGAGTGCGTCCAGCCGGCCCCGCAGTTCCTTGAGCGCCTGCTGGATCTCGCCGATGCGCTGCCCCAGCAGGGCCAGCTTGGCCTCCAGGCGCTGCCGCTGATCGCGCAAGGCACGGAGCTTGTCGGCATTGCTCCAGCCGAGCACGTAGCGGCTGCGGTCGTCGATACGGCTGCGGTCATCCTTCTCGTGGCGCCCGCCCGGATCCTTGATTTGCCCTGCGCGCGTGATGGCGCGGGCCTCGCGACGGAACTGCTCGCCGCTGTCGCAGCAGGCGACGTCGAAGCGCTGGCGAAGCTCCTGTTCCAGCCACTCGTAATGCAGCGAATCCGGCTTGATGACGAGCTTGCGCACCAGTGACTGCGGATGCAGGGCCGCGCCCTGCGCAGTCTTTCGTGGACGCACATGGAAGTACACCAGCCGGGCGCCCAGATGCTGGCGGTCCACCCAGTCTGCGACGGCCTTGTAGTGCGCATCCGGGACCAGCAGCGCGAGGCCAAAGCCGCGCAGCAGCCGCTCGGCGGCGCCTTCCCAATCGCGCTCGTCCTCACGCACCTGGATGAGTTCGCCCGCGAAGGGCAGCTCGTCCTCACCGATCGAGAGGGCCGCACACAGCGCGTCGCGGATGCGGACCTGGGCGGCGTCGATGTTGCTCTTGCGCCGCTTGAGACTTTCGATCTCGTCGGACAGGGCGGCGTGCTCTTCACGGCCCTTGCGGAACGCAAAATCCTCCTCGCGCTCGCGGTTGTCCAGGTCGGCGATGCGCTCGCGCAAGCCCTCGGCACGCTGGGCAATGCCCTGCTGCTGGGCGAGGAAGCCCGCTTCATCGGCCGGCGCCGCCTCGTCGATGCAGGCCAGCAGCTCTTGGAAGCGGTCGGACTTCTTCTGTCGTTGCTCCTTGTCCTGCTCCAGCCGGCGAATCTCCGCGGCCAGCTCCTCCAGGCGGTCGCCGCCGTTGTCGCGCAGGGCCCGCTCCAGGCGGCCGACCTCGACGCGCTCGGTCTCACGCTGCGCGTCCAGGCGTTCGATCTGGGCATCGAGCCGGGCCGCATCGTCCGCCAGCAGGCCGAGGCGGCGCTCCAGCAGCTCGCCCTTGAGCCGCGCGAAATACGGCCGAAGCTGATCGCGCGCATCCCGCCAGCCCTGGATCTCGGCCACCAGCGCCTGGTGGCGCTTGCCGTCGTCGACCAGGGGCGTCAGCAAGTCCACCTGCCGCTTGGCCTTGAGCACGGCCTGGTGCGCCCGGTCCAGGTCGTCGAAGTGGCGGATCAGGGCCTCGATGCGGCTGGCCACGTCGAAGGGCTCCAGCATGTGGCTGCGCACGAAGTCGGTGAGGTTGCCCACCGACTTCATCGAGACCGTCTGGTGGAACAGCTCGAGGGCCTGCTCGTGCTCGATGCCGAAGCGCCGGCGGAACCAGGCACCGTAGGGCGGGAAGCTGTCGAACAGCTCGCAGCCCGCGCCGCGCAGCTTCTTGCGCAGGGCGGTGATGTCGCCGCCGTTGACCCTGAAGTCGTCGGCAATGGTGAGAGCCCGCTCGGCGGCCACGAACAGACGAGCGGGCTGGCCCTGCGGGTCCTTCAGCCAGAAGACCTGGGCCAGCGTCACGGCCTGGTCGTAGCCCTCGTTGCGGAAGACGCCGAGGATGACCGAGTAGCTCGACGCATCGCGCAGCGCCACGGGCCGGGCGCTGCCCGTGACCTCGTTGCGCTCGCTCTTGTAGTGGCCCAGCACGTAGGAGCGCAAGGACCGCTCGCGGGAATCCGCCCCGGCCGCCTTGTTGTAGGCCACGCGATGCGCCGGCACGAGCAGGGTCGTGATGGCATCGACCAGCGTCGACTTGCCCGAGCCGATGTCGCCCGTGAGCAGGCCGTTGCGCCCGTCGAGCGCGTAGCGCCAGACGCGCTGGTCGAAGGTGCCCCAGTTGAGCACTTCCAGCCGCTGCAGCCGAAAGCCCACCCGGCTGTCGTCGGCCACGAAGTCCAGCCCCAAAGTGCGGGCGTCCATCGGTGCCTCAAGCATCGGCCTTCTCCTGGCCGGCACCAGGACCCGCGCCGCCCGACAGCGCCGTGCGGTAGACCTCCAGCCGCGCATCGAACTCCGCCAGCCACTGCGCGTCGACAAAGGCCTTCAGGATGCGCCGCACCTCGTAGTGCCCTCGGTCCTGCGCACTGCCGGCAGCAGGCTTGAGCCGGCGCAGAAACCCCAGATCGACCACCTTGGTGATCGTCGCGTCCACCTGATCGATCAGCCGGGCCTCGTTCGTGCCATCGGGCAGGAACACCCGCATCAGCTCGGCGATGTCGTCGCGCGAGAGCACCAGCCGGGTATCACCACCGCCGGCGTCGAACTCGGCCATGCGCTTGCGCAGCAGCGCGAGCATCAGGCTCACTGGGTAGGACAGCGGCCGGCGTACGACCAGCCTTGGCAGGCGCGGCGCCCCTGAAGCCTCGTCCGGGTCCGGACGGCTCTTCAGGAAGGCGTGGCCCTCGGCCTCGTCCAGCACCAGATCGAGCAGCAGCACGGCGGCCTGTTCCCGCACCCGCGCCTGCAGGCGCAGCAGGCTGGCCCACAGCCGCTCGTCATCGTCGCGGTAGAGCACACCCTTGAGCAGGTAAACCATCAGCTGCGAAAGCTCGGGTACGGGCGGCAGCACGCTGGGCGGCGTCTCCACCGTATCGTTCTGGCTTCGCCGAAACTCGCTTCGCTCGTTTTCGTGCAGCGCGTCGTTCATGCTCTTCTCTCCCTGTGCCCGAAACCGTCAGCGCGTGAAGATCACGCGGGGCAAGCGCGCCTCGCGCGTCACGGCTTCGCCCGCTGCGGTGCTGGCCGGCCAGCGGATCGGCTCTTCCACAGCTTCGTCGACCAGCGCGCGCAGGCCCTCCAGGGCGTCGCCGCCATCCTCGGCATGGGCCAGCTCCAGGTAGGCCACCAGTTCGGCCAGGCCCTGATGCAGCGGCTCGGCCTCCAGCAGCTCGCGCAGCGTGATCTGCGGCTGGCGGCGCAGTGCGCGTTGGACGGCTGAGCGCAGGCGCGCCTTGTCCACGACGATCTGGTCGAACAGGCGCGCGGTGTCGATGTCGTCATCAAAGGTCACGAGCGCCAGATCGGTGAGAAGCGGCTTCACGCTCGGCATGAACAGCGGCCGCTCCAGCGGCAGTTCGATGTCAGCCGCCATCGCGTCGATGTGCATCACCGTGCCGAGGGGCGTCGCCCCGCGCAGAGCCAGCGCCTTGCTCTCGATGCCGTGCAGCAGTTCCAGGATGCGGCGGTTCTCCAGAAAGGCCCGGTCATCGAGGAAGCGGCGCAACTGCTGCGACAGCTGGGCCACCGTGCGCTGCGTGTGTTCGCCGGCCTCCAGCCAGTCGTGATGCACGCGGCGGGTGCGCGGTTCGGGCTTCAGCGCCGCTACGGCGGGCAGCGCCAGCACCTGATCCAGCCGCTCGGAGAGTTCATCCTGCCGCCGGCTGGACATCAGGAAGTCCCAGAAGGCGCGGAAGCTGCGGCCCTGGTCGGAGTCGCCGATGGCATCGCGCTCGCCCATGATCTCGTCGAGCAGCGAGCCCTTGGTGCCTTCCCACAACGCGATCTTCTCGCGCACCTTGCGGTCGAGCCCGCGGAAGTTGTTCTCCACCTCGCGGAAGTCGGCCAGCAGCTCGCGCGCCAGTTGCTGGAACTGCTGGAAGCGGTCCTTGACCTGCGTGTCGTCGAGCAGCGGTACGTCGCCCGCCAGCACGCGGGCGATCTCGGCGTCGAGCTCGTCGCGCTTCTGGCGCAGGTCGGCCACGCGCTTGATCGGGTCGGCCTCGGTGCCGGCGCTGATCTGCTCCAGCAGCGCGAACAGCGTCAGCAGGCGCGACTCGGTGCCGACGAACGGCCGCTCGGTCAGCGACAGTAACCAGGCGATGGCCTTCTCGGTGGCCGGCGTCAGGTCGAACTGCGCCTCGTCCGTGCCCGGCTTGTAGAACTTGCGCAGCCAGCCCTTGTCGGGCGCGGCCCAGTCGTTCAGGTAATCCTGCGCGCCCTTGGGGTACGCCTCCGATCCCAACTGCTCGCGCAGGGCGAACAGTTCGTCCTCCAGCGCCTCGGCGAGATCGGCCTCGCTCATCGCGCGTACGTTGGGCGCGACGAATATCCGGTGCAGGAAGCTCGCCACCAGCGGCGCGTGCTTTGATGCCAGCAGGCGCCAGGCTGGGTGGCGGTCGCGCAGGGTGGAGAGGGTGGTGTGGTCCATGCCTTCCGTACGATGGATTCCCGCGGGGTGAACAGCGCTGACTCGAATGTGGCGGTGAGTTCCACCCCGATTCAGTGGAACGGCCGCCTCAAGCCTGAAACGCAACTCTCCTTCGGAGCGTAGTGGGCCAGGTGACGTAGCCTGAGCTCCTCTACCTGCAAGCGGAGTTGCCCATGTCCAGAGGTCAACTGATCCAAGTGGAACGATATCAGGCGCATGCCTCGCGCGACGCGGGCCTGAGCTTGCGCGATCGGCAATCGGATGGCTCGGTCCGCCAGCACGATCAGACCAGCCGACGTCCGCGGATCGATCCTTCGCACTGACCGCGTATCGAGGCGCTGCTACGCGGGGATCACAGCCCTGAGCAGATCGCCGGCGCCACGGGGCTGGCAAACCGCGAGCGGGTCTACCAGCACATCGCGGCGGGTCGTCGACGCGATGGTACTCTGCATACGCTGTTGAGGCAGATCAAGCACCGCCGCGACATCACCGAGCGTCCTACGGTCGTGGAGGAGCGCTCGCTGGTCGGAGACCCGGAGGTGGACACGATGGTCAAAGCCAACGGAGGCCAGGTCCTGGTGACGTTGACCTAGCGACATTCGCGCCTGCATCTGATTCGTCGCGCGAAACTGCGTTTTGGTGGAGAGGATGGGGATCGAACCCACGACCTCGTCGTTGCGAACGACGCGCTCTCCCAGCTGAGCTACCCCCCCACGCAAGCCTTGGAGTATAGGCCGCGAAGCGCGGGCTTGCCAAGCCAGCCGCCTTGGGCGGGTGGCGGGGTTTCAGGCCATCGCCCGGCGCAGCGGAGCCTCCAGCACCTCGCGGCGCCAGCCCTCGAGGGCGGTCGGCCAGTGGCCGTTGGCCAGCAAGCTTTCGAGGTGCTTGCGGGCACAGAGCAGGCCCTCTGGCAGATCGAGGGCGGCGGCCTGCACGGCCACCTCCGCCTGCAGGGCCTTGAGCCGGGCGCGGTCGGCGCGTTCGCTGTCGATGGCCAGGGGCATGCCCGCCTCGTCGGCATCGAGCGGTGCGGCGAGCAGGGCGGCGATCTCCTCACGCAGGCGGCGGGCCGAGCGGGCGGCCTCCAGCGCAGCGTCCAAGGCTTGCGATGTGGCCGGTGGGCGGCGGGCCAGATCAAGCGCCAAATCGGTATCGAGCAGCCAGCGGCGCGGCAGGTCACGTTGCCGGGCGGTGGTTTCACGCCAGCGCAGCAGGCGGCGCAGGCGGGCCTGGGCCGGGCGGTCGAGCGCGGCGGCGGCTCGGACCGCGAGGTGGGGTTGCGGGTCGTCGCGCTCCTCGCGTGCGGCATCGAGCAGACGCGCCATGTCGGCGGCGGCTCGCTCGGCATGGCCACGGGCCTGCAGGCGCTCGCGCAGGACCGAGGCCAAGGCGTGCAGATGATGCACATCCTCGGCGGCATAGGTCAGTTGGCGCGCCGTGAGCGGGCGCTTCAGCCAGTCCGATCGGGTCTCACCCTTGTCGAGGGCATGGCCAAGCAGCTGCTGTACGAGGCTCTGGTAACCGAGACCCGGCCCCAATCCGGCGAAGGCGGCGGCGATCTGGGTGTCGAACAAGCCGGCCGGCAGCACCCCCAGCGCGTGGCGGAAGGCCACCAGGTCCTCGCTGGCGCTGTGCATCAGGGCATCGGCCCCGGCGACCAGTCCGGCCAGCTCGTCACGCAGGCCCTCGGCCTGGGGATCGACCAGCAGCACCGTGCCGGCGGCATCGGCCACCTGCACCAGGGCCAGCTGCGGGTACCAGGTGCGTTCGCGGACGAACTCGGTGTCGAGCGCGAGAGGCGAAGCAACCAGCTGCTTGCGGGCCTCGGCCAGCGCCGTGCTGGTCTCGATCGGCGTGAGGCTCATGCCTGTCCTTGCAGGGTTGGGGGGCATAGCCTAACGTCTGGCCCGCGCCGCCCGCGCTTCAAGGTCAGTCCGTGCCGTCTTCCTGCGCTGCGCCCTTCGCCCTCGCCTGTCTGCTGGTGCTTGTCGCCTGCAGCGAGCCGGCGTCGGTCGAGCCCGCGCCGGTCGCCACGGTGCCGGAGGCCGAAGCCGGGCCGGTGCAAGCCGACCCGCCGCCGGCGGTGACGCCGCTGCCGGCGCCAAACTGGCAAGCCGCTCCGATCGTGGTGCCGGCCGACCCGCAGGTGCGTGCGAGCCTGCACGCCGAGGCCCTCGCCGCCGAAGCCGCCGGGCGCTGGATCGGTAGCGATCCGCCGGGGGCCCTCGATCTCCACCTGGCCCTGCTGGCGAGCGATCCTGACGACGTCGCCGCGGCCGCCGGCCGCGAGCGCGTGAGTGCGGCCCTGGCGACCGCCTTCGATACCGCCCGTCGCGAGGGCCGGTCCGACGAAGCGCAGCGTTTGGCCGCCGTTCTCGCGGTGGCCGATCCCGACGATCAGGCTGACCGTCAGCAGGCCCTTACCGATCTGCAGGATGCTCTCGCGCTGGTGCGGCTCGGCCACGAGCGGCAGGCCGCCGGCAACTGGCTGGCGCCGCGCGGGGCGAGTGCGGTGGCAGCCTTCCGTGAGGCCCAGGACCGGGTGCCCGGCCTGCTGCCGGCCCGCGAAGGCCTGCAGTCGATCGAGACCGCCCTGTTGGCTCGCGCTGCCGCCGCCGCTGCTGCCGGGCGTTTCGACGAGGCTGCCCAAGATCTCACCCGCGCCGGAAGGCTGGGTCTCGATGGTGTGCGCCTGCAGAACGCGCGCGCGGCCTTGGCGCAGCAGCGGGCCGAAGCGGCCGCGCTGGCGCTGGCCGAGGTCGATGCGGCACTCCAGCGCCTCGACCTCCAGCTGGCCAGCCGCCGTCTGGCGGAGGCCGAGCGGATCGACCCGCAGGCACCGGGTCTCGATGAGCGCAGCCAGCGTCTCGCTCTGGCCCGCCGCTACGGGCATTTCCAGCCGGGGCAGCGGTTCGCCGATGCGCTGGTCGGTGGCGGTTCGGGGCCGGAGATGGTGGTGATCCCGCACGGCCGCTTCACCATGGGCGCGGTGCCCGGCACGGACGGCGCCCGCGACAACGAGGGGCCGCCGCACCCGGTGCGCTTCGAGCGCGGATTCGCGCTGGCGGTGCGCGAAACCACGGTCGCCGAGTTCGCCCGCTTCGTCGCGGCGACCGGCCACATCACCGTCGCCGAACGGCGCGGTCGTTCCACCGCCTACGACGAGCGCAGCGGGCGGATGGTCGATCTGCGCGGTGCTGATTGGCGGCGTGGTTTCGATGGCCGCAGCGAAGCCGCCGCCGAGGACCCGGTGCTGCACGTCGCCTTTGCCGATGCCGCCGCCTACGCCGAATGGCTGGCGGTGCGCAGTGGGCAGAGCTATCGCCTGCCTTCCGAGGCCGAGTTCGAATACGCCCTGCGCGCCGGCTCCACGACCCCCTGGGCCTGGGGGCGCACGGTGCCGGTCGGCGCGGCGCCGGGCAACCTGACCGGTGACGGCGATCGCTCCGCACAAGGCCGGCGTTGGGGGCAGCCGATCCGTGGCTGGAACGATGGCGCCTGGGGGCCGGTGGCGGTCGGGCGTTATCCGGTCGAGGGCTTCGGCACCTTCGACCTGATCGGTAATGTCTCGGAGTGGGTCGAGGACTGCTGGCACGACAGTTACCGCCGGGCGCCCGACGATGGCCGCGCCTGGGTCAACCCCGGTTGCGCCGAGCGGGTGGTGCGCGGTGGCTCCTGGGCCAGCACCCTGGATCAGGCGCGCTCCAGCTTCCGCCTGCAGGTGCCGGTCGAACTCCGTTCGGCGCGGGTCGGTTTTCGCGTCGCCCGCGACCTCTAGGCCGGGCCCTGCGGGCTCAGCGCTTGGGCTTGGGGGCGGGTTTCGCGGTCTTGCCGGTGCGCTTGGCGCTGCGCTTGGCGGCCGGCCGGGCCGCCTTGCCCATGCCCTGTTGCAGGTTCTTCCAGAGATCGAGGTTGCGCTCGGCGATCTGGTTGAGCAGGGCGAAAGGCGAGGCGCCGATCAGCCCGCCCAGCTGTTTGCGCAGGGCATGCTGCTGTTCGAGGAACAACTGCAGGCTGCGTTCGATGTAGCGGCCCATGAAGCCGTGCAGCGGGTCGCCGTAGAAGCGGATCATCAGTTGCAAGGCGGTGGCGGACAGCATCGGCTGCCCTTCCTCCTCGCGCTCAATGATGATCTGCAGCAGCACCAGCCGGGTGATGTCCTGATCGGTTCGGGCCTCGCGCACCTCGAAGCTTTCGCCGTCAAGCACCAGCTGGCGGACATCGCCCAAGGTGATGTAGCTGGAGATCCGGGTGTCGTAGAGGCGGCGATTGGGGTATTTCTTCAGCAGTCGTGGAGCGTCCATGGCGGCTTCCCGGCCGGCGGCAATGCCCACAGGCTCCGCCTTGCCGGGCAGCTCGGCAAGTGCGGCCCTGTCAACCCTTGTCTGCAAGTTCCGAACTGTGCTGGGCATCGCAGTGCCGGGCGGGATCGATGGCACCGCCGACAGGGTCGGGCGGGATGCGGGAGGGGTCGAAGGCCGGCACCGCGGCGGCCAGCGCCGCCTCTGGCGTGGCAGCGCCCGGCCAATGCGCCGGGTCCTGACCCAGCGCGAGCCAGGCGGCGCGCAGCAGCTCGAGCGGGTTCTGCCCGTCGATCGCCGCCGCCCCCTCGCTTTTGGAGAGCTTGCGGCCCCGGGCGTCGCGGCGCAGCGGCAGGTGCAGGTAGTGCGGGGTGGGCAGGCCGAGTGCCCGCTGCAGGGCGATCTGTCGGGGTGTCGAGTCGAGCAGGTCGGCCCCGCGCACGATATGGGTGACGCCCTGGAAGGCATCGTCCACCACGCAGGCGAGCTGGTAGGCCCAGAGCCCATCGGCCCGACGCAGCACCACATCGCCGACGCTGCTGGCCAGGCGCTGGACGATGCGGCCGTGCACCTCGTCGTCGAAGGCGATCGGCCGATCATCGACCCGCAAACGCACGCTGCCGGTGCGGGGATCCTGCGGCGGGGGCACGACGCAGCCGCGATGGATGCCGGCCGTGGCGGCCAGATCGGCGCGGCTGCAAGCGCAAGGGAAGGCCAGGCCCTCGGCCTGCAGGCGTGCCAAGGCCTCGGCGTAGGCCGCATGGCGCCGGCTCTGCCAGAGCACCGGGCCGTCGGCGTGCAGGCCCAGCCGGGCCAGGGTGGCGAGCTGGTTTTCGGCGGCCCCGGGCGGTTCGCGTGGCGGGTCGAGGTCTTCCATCCGCAGCAACCAGCGGCCACCGTGCCGGCGGGCGTACATCCAACTGCCCAGTGCCGCCAGCAGGGAGCCGGCGTGCAAGGGGCCGGTGGGGGAGGGAGCAAAACGCCCGACATGGCCGGGTGAAAGCAGCGTCATGGCACGAGCCGGGCGGGGGCGGTCATCGCTTGAACTTTACCGTTCTCTGCCACACTAACCGGTGTCCCCCCACACCGGCCAGGCTCCCATGAAGCGCGTCCTCCTGTTTCTCGCCACCAACCTCGCCGTGATCCTCGTGTTCTCGGTGGTCTGGATGGTGCTCAGCACTTTCTTCGGTCTCTCCACCTTCACCGAACAGTACGGCATCAACCTCACCGGCATGCTGGTGTTCTGCGCCATCTTCGGCTTCGGCGGCGCCTTCATCTCGCTCGCCATGTCGAAGTGGATGGCCAAGCGCTCGACCGGTCTCGTGCTCATCGAGCGGCCGCGCAATGAAATGGAGCAGTGGCTGCAGGCCACCGTCAAGCGCCAGGCCGAGAAGGCCGGCATCGGCATGCCCGAGGTCGGCATCTACGACGCGCCCGAGATCAACGCCTTCGCCACCGGTGCTTCGCGCAACAACAGCCTGGTGGCGGTTTCCACCGGCCTGTTGCGGGCGATGAGCCGCGACGAGGTCGAGGCCGTGCTCGCCCACGAAGTGAGCCACGTCGCCAACGGCGATATGGTGACGCTCACCCTGATCCAGGGTGTGGTCAACACCTTCGTGATGTTCCTCGCCCGCATCATCGGCCACACCATCGACCGCGTGGTGTTCAGGAACGAGGGAGGCCCCGGCATCGGCTACTTCGTCACCGTGATCGTGCTGGAGATCATCTTCGGCATCCTCGCCTCGACCGTCGTCATGGCCTTCTCGCGGCACCGCGAGTTCCGCGCCGACGCCGGTGGCGCGCAGTTGGCCGGCCGCCAGAAGATGATCGCCGCGCTGGAGCGTCTGGCCCAGAGCTACGGCCAGAGCAGCCTGCCCTCCGAGGTGCGCGCCTTCGGCATCTCCGGCAATGTCGCCAGCGGCATGAAGAAGCTGTTCATGAGCCATCCGCCGCTGGCCGAGCGCATCCAGGCCCTGCGCGATCTGCAGGGCCAGCGCCTGCCGACGGTGAGCTGAACCGGTCAAGCGGTGCTGCCCCGGCAAGGGGCAGCGCCGCCCGCCCTGCTCAGTTTTCGCTGCTCGTTTCGGCCGGCACCCGTCCGGCTCGGGCGGCGCGCTGCAGGGCCTTCCAGTCGGCTTCGTTCTGTCGGCGGTAGGCGATGGCGAAATCCTGCATCGCGGTCGAGAGTGCTTCCGACTTGCCGATGTAGCCCAGCAGTTCGTCCGGGCAGCCCGCCTTGGCGTGTGCGCGCGCCAAGGCATAGCCGCAGGCTTCGGCGTATTCGTGGAAGTCGCGGCGGCGGAAGGCGCTGACATCGAAGGCGGCCTTCATGTCGCGCAGTTGCCGGACGTAGAACTCCACGCCGAGTGCGGCGCTGCCGGCCCAGCCGAGGAAGATGTCGGAGGCTGCCTGCAGCAGGCGCTGGCCGTTGACGATGCGCTCACCGTCATGGGCCTCGCGACTGCGGCCAAGTGGGCGTTCCAGCACCGAATCGGCGGCTTCCTTGAACTGCAGGAACAGCGGATGCTGGCCGGAGGCGACGAACAGGGCGATGTAGCAGCGCCGGCCGACCGAGCCCACGCCCGGCACCTTCACCGCCACGTCCTGCAGCACGTAGCGGTCGAACAGCATCCGCCGTTCGCTGGCCAGCGAGCCGCGGTAGTCGGCCAGCAGCTGCGCCTCGTTGGCGCGGAAGCGCGCCAGTTCGCGGTCGGTCGCGGCATCGCAGTGGTAGACGAAGGGCGGCGCGTCGCGGATGTTCCAGCGGCCGTCCGGCAGGCGTTCGGTGGCTTCGGTGGCGAACACCGCCGAGGTTTTGCGCCTCGCCTTGCGGATCACCTCCAGCTCGTAATCGTCGTCGCCCGACATCTCCAGCAGGGTCTCGGAGGTGAGCCGGTAGTACCAGACATCGAGCAGGTCCATCGCCGCGAAACGGCGCATGCGGTCGCGGTAGGCATCGACCAGGGTATCGACCAGACCGCGCTGGGTGGCCTCGTCGTGGCCCTGCACATCGGCGGCGACGGCGAAACTGGCGGCCAAGCGGCGCAGGTCCCAGTCGAAGGGCCCGGGCAGGGTCTCGTCGAAGTCGTTGATGTCGAAGAGCAGGGTGCGTTCCGGGCTGGCGAACAGCCCGAAGTTGTTGAGGTGGGCATCGCCGCAGAGCTGGGTGTGCACTGCGCTGCGCGGCAGGCGGGCCAGATCGTGGGCCATCAACCCGGCACCACCGCGAAAGAACGCGAACGGACTGGCCAGCATGCGGCCGTAGCGAATGGCCTTCAGCTCGGGCACGCGGCCGTCATGGCTGGCCTCCAGCAGGGCGACCGGGTCGCGGCGGGGAATGCGGCATGGGCCGAGATCCTCGCGCGGTGTCTGCTGGCGGGCCGCCTTGCCGCGGGCCAGCGCCACTTCGCCGCCGTAGTCGGTGGCGCTTAAGGGCGGCGGAACCGGCGCGGTCGCGGTCGGGGGCGGGGTGCGGCGGCGGGGCGCGGTCGGCATGGGGGCGGGGTCGTGGTGGGCGGGGGAGACCACGATCCTAACGGACATTTCGGAACCGACACCTCAGACAGGGCCGTCAGCGAGCGCTGCGGGACGCGGAAGCCTGAGCCGTCGCGTCCCCAGGTCGCGCGTCGGCAGGCGCGAAGCGTGCTGGGGCGTTTCGTTTCGGCAGACCGGGTCGCGCCCGGAGCAACACCCCCGCCGCGACAGACCGGGGACCTGCGGCGGACTCGGGCCGGCAGCCGTGCGGCAAGAAACCCGACGGGCCGACCGAAGGGCGCATCCTTGGCGCCCGCGGTCGGTGCGCCCGTCCGGGGCGCACCCTGCGGGCCTGGCGTCTGATCGCCGTGTTGGCCCTCGAAACCCGCCGCCGGCCCCCAGCCTGTCTTGCTCGGTGGATCGCCTACTGCGGCCGATACCGTCACCGAGCGCCGCGCCAGCGCGATCTGAGGGACAGCGAAGCGAGCCATGGAGGGCGAGCGGCGGCGAAT
>JAGXTI010000039.1 GCA_018334015.1 Silanimonas sp. | reverse complement strand
GGCTGTGCAACACCGCCGCCTGGGTGGCTTGCACCAAAGGAGCCGGCAAAGGCTGCGCACTGGCCGCTGCCGCGGCCAAACAAAGGGCAAGCCCTAGGGGTTTGAAGGGTGGCATCACACTAAGCTCCTAAAAAAGCTCGCAGCGTTATCGAACGGCGCACAAGGCCAAAGCCGGCACGTATAAGAACAATCCGCACACAGACCCAGCTCATTGCTTAGAATGATACATGAACGCCGGCGCTGGCGCAGGCGAAGCGCTCCGCCTACGACTCCCTAGGTCCATTCGAGCTTGCGCATGCCCCCTTGCGGCAAAGGCGTGCGAAGTAATAAAGCTGTGTTAGCATCCCTTTGCTCAGGCGGGGGATTGTGTGTTGGCGCATTGGTTAGCGACGGCAGTCATCGCTTGGCACCTTGGTAGCCGACCGCGTGTGCTGCAGCTTTCATCGGGTCGGTGGTTTTACACAAAGCTCTCATTCCGACACGAAGTAGAAGCCATGACCACAGCCGCACCCGAATCCCCTACCGCCGCTCCGTCGCTGCACCACAAACTGGCCGAATCGCGCTCCCTGCTCGGTGCGCTCGATGCGATCACACGCTGGCGGCCTTTTGCCATGCTGGTCTTGACTTTTTTGGCATGCATGATCCTGATGGCGGTGCTCGGAGGGGTCAGCGCAGCCATGGCCCGCCACTCGGGTTTCGTGGCCGGTCTGCTGGGGGTCGTGACCCTGCTGCTGGTCATGGTCACCGCCTTGGTCGGCGTCAATGCAGCCGGCATCCTGTTGTCTGATGACACCTGGGAGCGGCCACAGCGCAACATGGTTGAGGCGTTGTTCGCCTCGCTTTTCACCAGCCACCGGCTGATCGGGATTTTGCTCCTCCAAGGCCTGTTGTTTTTGCTCTACCTGATTGTTTTTGCAATCATTCTGTTTATCTGCAGCATCCCCGGCATCGGGCCACTGCTGTACGCCGTGGTGTTCCCGGCCGGCTCCATCCTGACGGGCGTGATTCTGTTTACGCTGCTCTACGTCGCCGTTCCTTTGGCGGCCCCGGCGGTCTGGAATGGTGCCACCGTGATGAACGCCTTGGCCATGCTCGCTGAAATTGCGCGCCAGCGCCTGCTGTTCGTGGTGGTCATGACCCTGTTGCTGGGTTTGCTGCTGCTGCTCGTGACCTTGATCATCACGGCAATCATAAGCACTGGCACCGCCATGACCTTGGGGCTGTCGGCATCCATCATTGGCTCATCCTTGGGCGGCTTGGACGGCCTAGGCGGCTTGGTCATGGGCACGATGGGCGGCATGGGAGGCAATATGGGCAGTGGCTACCTGTGGGCCCTGGGCTTTGGTGCCGCAACCCTGTTTCTGCTGGGGGTGACTCCCGGCATGCTGGTGGGCATGAAGGGAGCGACCATCATTCACCGCGCTGCCATTGCCGATCTGTCATTGGCAGACGCCGAGCAGGCCATACAAGAAAAAATCGCAGACGTGCAGCGCCGCGCCAAGGAAGCCAAAGAGCAAGCACTCAAACAAGCGGCAAAACAAGCGGCCCATTCAGCACAAGTGCAAAGCGCCACCACAACACCGCCCGCCACCGCCCCAGTGGCTACGGCCGCGCTGGCCTGCCCCAGTTGCAACCACCCTGCTGGCGCCGACGACGTGTTCTGCGGCAATTGCGGTCACAAACTGAAATAACGGAATCATCATGGCATTTTGCAGAAAATGCGGCCACAAAAACGACGCCGATGCGCGGTTTTGTGAAGCCTGTGGCGAACCCCAGCACACCGAACCAGCGGCTACTGCAGCCACAGCACCCCAGCCCAACGCCCAAGGCACCCTGCACGCCACCAGCTCCTCTGCCAGCAGGCCAAGCAAGCGCTTGCTCATGATGCTGACAGCGGGCTTGGTGGGCTTGGTGATACTGGGTGCCGGATTGGCATTTCTGCTGGCACCGGAACGCGCTTCCAACGAATCCTTCGGCAAGGCTATCGACCGGCTGCTGCTGGCCGACCCCAACTTGTTGCGCGAGCAGTATTGCCTGCAAAACATGAATTACCGCGAAGACACGGTGCTGATCAGTACAGCGGATCGGCGCACCCAATCCTGGATGGCTTTGCTCACCGAAGCCGGACTGTATAGCGGGCCCGAGACAATCACGACCCAGCACGGATTCTTTACGCAAACACGGCTCAGATTCAGCAAAACCGAAGCTGGGCGCAAGGCCACCCACAACAATGCGCTCTGCATCGCAGATGGGCTCGAAGTGGCCGAGGTGCTCCACTTTACCCCGCCGCAGCAGGTTGGGCAAACAGAGGTTTCGCTGGTCACCGTGCGGCTGGCGCTGCGCAACCCGATGCCTTGGACCAACACAGCGCAGGCGCGCCAACTCGAGCGCACACTGGAGAACGCACACAGCGAATCGGCGCGCAATGAATTTATTTTGATGCGGCAAGATGGAAAGTGGGTGCAGGCCAATCAAAGCACCTTGGCGCAAGCTCGGACGCAGGCTCGGGAGCAGGAACAGAAGTCCGAGCGCACCCAAGAAGGTGCGGGCTTTTTTGCCAATTTGGCGGCGCTGTTTGGCTTTGGCCCTTCCAACCCGATCTTGGGCGTCTGGTCGTTTGAAATGATTCCTGGAGTTTCCAGCCGTTTTGAGTTTGACCGTCACACCATGACCACTCCAACCGGTCAAGCATCGGTTCGCTATGAGATTAAAGACAACCGCGTCTTGGTTTACAGCACCGAACACAATCAAGTCCTGTTGAGCGTGCGTGTCATCGATAGCAACAACCTGCGTGCAGAATTGGGCGGCCTCGACATCCGCCTGACACGCGTCAGATAAGCGCGCCCGACTGGAGAATGCCAATGAAATGCCCTTCTTGCCAAACCGATAATTCCCCTGGCGCAAAATTTTGCAAGCAATGCCGCACCGAACTCGCCGCTCCCACGATTTGTCCAGCCTGCAAGGCAGAATCCAAGAGTCTGAAATTTTGCACGGCTTGCGGCATCAAGTTCACTACCCAGCCCAATACCGACCCCGCGCCTGCTCCACCTGAGCCCGAAGCACCAGCACCAGCACCAGCACCAGCACCTATCGCCATACCGGTGGTGGATTCAGGCCCTCGGGATCTGTCGCCAGCGCCTGTCAATGAAGTCGGGCAGAAACCGCGCAACCTCAAACTGGCCCTGCTTGGTTTGCTCGGGGTGGGCTTGGTCGCGGTAGTTGGCGGCGCATACTGGTACCTCCAACACGGAGGAGCGGATCCGGCCCCTGCGGCCGAACCGCCTGCAAGCGCAGCCCCAGCCCCTGCGGCAGCAGCCGCAATCGCCCCCGAACCAGCGCCCGCCTCGGCCACCGAACCCCTTGCCCCCGCCACCCCCGAGCCGCTGCAGCCTCCCCCTCCCGCGCCCCCTCCTCCAGCACCGGCCCCGGTTGTGTCGGCCCCAGCCCCGCAAACGGCCCCGAGCCCGCGGCCGCCGACCGTTGCTCCCGCACCCAGACCAGCCCCGACTCCCCCTGCTCCGGCTCCTCGCCCCCTGCCGGCTCCGGTGCCGGCACCGCTGGCCACTCCCGCGCCACCACCCGCCCCGCCTCCGCCCGCCCCGGCACCGGCTCCACCACCGCCGCCCAGCCCTGCCGCTGCGGCTGCTCCGGCGCCATTCACCTGCGAGGCGCTGCCCTTGGGCCTGCGGGTGACGTGCATGGTCGAGGGTCAGGCTATCATCCGCAAATGCGCCCCCGATCTCAGAAACTGGAACCACAACCTGCCGGGCTGCAACCGTCAGGCCGCCAACACCACCAATTGACGTGCATCAGTTGAGCATCCTACGCGCCTGACCCAGCTGCCATGCCGACCAACTGAAACCCAGCCACCTCGCCCGCGATGAAACACCTCTACCAGCGCGCGATGGCTTTTTGGTTGTCGCTGTTGGGGCTGGCCTTGGGCCTGCTGCTGCTGGTGACCGATCCGGTGCTGCTGCAAACCGTGCGCTATCAGGTGTTCGACCAGT
>JAGXTI010000038.1 GCA_018334015.1 Silanimonas sp. | reverse complement strand
CACGCGCCTCTACTCATTTCGGCCGGTCTGGGAAAAGCGTTTTGTCCCAGACCTGTCCCAGATTTGTCACAGGGGAAAATGGCGCGCCTGGAGGGATTCGAACCCCCGACCAATGGCTTCGGAAGCCACTACTCTATCCGGCTGAGCTACAGGCGCGTTTTGTAAGGACTTTTTCCGTTCCGGCCCGACTTTATGAGTGGAGGCCTTGTGACACTTTACCCGCCGCCGCTTTTTTATGAGTAGTGGATTCGGAAGCCACTACTCTATCCGGCTGAGCTACAGGCGCGTAAGCCGCGGGTCGCAGCGACCCGGCCGCACAGTGTACCCGTTCGCGGCGGCGGCGGCGATCCGGCGGGGGCCTTCAGTCCGGTGCGCTGCGCGGAAACCGCACCCGCACCCGCGTGCCGGCGCCGGGCGCGCTGTCGAGGCTGACCTCGCCACCCAGATTGCGGACCACCAGGCTGCGCACGATGCCGAGACCGAGACCGGTGCCGCCCCGACTGCGCGCGGTGGTGAAGAAAGCATCGAAAGCCCGCGCCCGCACGCCTTCGGCCATGCCGACACCGTCATCGGCGACTTCCAGCGCCACCCAGTCGCCCTCGTCCCAGCTCTGCACCCGGATCCTGGCTCCGGATGGAGGCTCACTGCCGTAACCGTGGACGCAGGCATTGACGATGAGGTTGGTCAGCACCTGGCCGACCGCGCCGGGGTGGCTGTCGCAGCGCAGCGGTGGGGAAGGCTCGAACACCGCCTCGATCTTGCGCCGGCGCAGCAGCGGCTGCAGGGTGGTGAGCACATCGCCGATCACCGCCGCAAGGTCGAAGCGGCTGCGAACATCGTGCGAGCGGTCGGCCGAGGTGCGCTTGAAACTCTCGACCAGAGCGGCCGCGCGCTCGGCGTTGCGCTCGGCCATGCTGAGGCTTTCGGCCAGTCCGGCCAGCGCGCTGCCGAAGGCCGAGCGGGTCAGCTCGCCGCGCTCGTGGGCTTGCTGCACTTCGGCGAGCAGGCCGCGAGCGTGGCTGGTGGCGGTGACGATGACGCCGACCGGTGTGTTGATCTCGTGGGCGATGCCGGCCACCAGTTCGCCGAGGGCGGCAAAGCGCTCGCGCTCCATCAGGGCCTGACGGGCCTCGTCGAGGCGGTCGAGCGCGGCCTGCAGCTCCTCGGTGCGTTGCTGCACCCGGGTTTCGAGATTCTGGTTCAGGGCCTGCAGACGGTCGTGGTACACGCGGCGCTCGGCGGCGGTGAGCGCGCGGCCGTAGAGATCGGCGAGACTGGCCGCGAAATTGCGTTCGCCGCGGGTCCAGCGCCGGGGCTCACCACGGTGCTCCGCGCAGATGATGCCGACCATCCGGCCGTGTTGACGCACCGGTGAATCGAGCAGGGCGGCGATCCTGCAGGCCTCAAGGTAGCCGTGAGCGAACTCGGCGGTGTCCGGATGTTGCCGGGCATCCTCGGCGACGATGTTGCGGGCCCGGCGCAGGGCCGCGAAGTAACGCGGGTAGTGCTCGGCATCGAGCCGCAGCTCCGGCTCCGACTGATGGCCGCCGGCGCCGGCATCGAACAGATGGACGCAGCGCATCGCTGCACCCTCGTTCTCGAGCAACCAGAGGCTGATGCGCTCCACTTCCAGGCCATGAGCACCGGTCTCGCACAGGGCCCGGGCGGCGGCGGCGGGATCGCCCTCGTCGATCAGCGTCGAGCGGCCAAGCTCCAGCAGCAGGCGTTCGCGCCAGCGGCTCATCGGCGTCCGTTGGAAGCGCCGATGGCGGCGCGATGGACCGCCAGCAGGCCGGGCAGGTGTTCGATCGCCAGCGCCGCCAGATCCGGGTCGTAGGCGTGACCGGCCTCGGCCTGCAGGTGCTCTCGCAAGGCATCGGTATCGTCGGGGGCACGGCCCTCGGGCGGGACGAGCCGCACATCGATGGCATTGGCGATCGCCAAGAGGCGACTCTCGATGGCGATGGCGGTGCCGGCCAGGCCTTGCGGGTAACCGCCGCCGTCCCAGCGTTCGTGGTGTTCACGGGCCAGTCGCGCCGCCAAGCGGCCTTCGACGGTGCCAAGCAGGGCCAGTCGTTGAGCACCCTCGAGGGCATGCTCGCGAATGCGCTGGCGGCTTGCCGCGTCGAGCGGGTGGCCAAAGGTGAGGCGGGTATCGCCCGACTCCAGCAGGCTGGCGAGGCCGAGGTCGTGCAGCAAGGCAGCGTGCTGGAGCTGGACGATGCGCGCTTCCGGCCAGCCGGCCCGACCCGCCAGGGCCTTCGCCACCGCCGCCACCGCCGTGGCATGGCCGCTCTGCCCGGTGGTGCAGCGCTCGGCCAGCTCCGCAAGCATCACGGCCAGCGCGTGGTAATCGGCTTCGAGACGGTCGAGATCGCGGTAGGCGCGGATGGCGCTGGTGGTCACCGAGCGCAGCTTCTGCGCCGAAAGCTCGGTCTTTTCGCGGTAGTCGTTGATTTCGTTCTCGCGGACGATGCGCTCCTCCGGCAGATGACCGGGTTGGCCGGTACGCACCACCAGACGCACCTTGTGGTTGCCCTGCACATTGCGCACGGCATCGATCACCTTGAGCCCGGCGGCGGGCTCCTCCATCACCATGTCAATCAGGCCAAGCGCGATATCGCCATGCGCAGCGAACAGGGCGATGCCCTCGGCCGCAGTCGTGGCCTCCAGCAGTTCCAGGGGCCGATCGTCGATCCGCAACGGCCCCAGGGCGATACGCGTGATCGTCCGCACCGATTCGTCGTCATCGACCACCGCCACTTTCCACGGGGCCAATGCCGCAGGATCGGGGGCCGGCTCCGACCCTTCGTGGGCGAACAGCATCTCGTCGTGCATCGATGCCTCTGGCTGGCGTCTAGAGAGCCTGAAGCATGCCACGCGGGCCGCCGCGTTTCAGGTGCACCAGCAACAGGGCGATGGCCGCCGGGGTGATGCCGGGGATGCGCTGGGCCTGACCCAGGGTTTCGGGACGCACGGCGCTGAGCTTGGCCACCACCTCCGCCGACAGCCCGCTGATGCCCGCGTAGGTGAAGTCGGCGGGGATGCGCGTGGTCTCGTGGTGGCGCTGGCGGTCAATGCCCTGGCGCTGGCGGTCGAGGTAGCCGGCGTATTTCGCGGCGACCTGCACCTGCTCGGCCACCTTCGCATCGGCCACGCCGGGGCCGAGACCCGGCACGGCCATCAATGCGGTGTAGCCGAGCTCGGGGCGCTTGAGCAGGTCGAGCACGCTGGTTTCGCGCGAGACCGCCTGGCCGGTGCTGGCCTCGACCGCGCGGCCGAGCGCATTGCCGGGGGCGGCCCAGATCGCGCCAAGGCGGGCGGTTTCCGCCGCGATGGCGGTGCGCTTGGCCTCAAAGGCGGCCCAACGCGCGTCATCGACGAGGCCCAGCTCGCGGCCGGTCGGCGTGAGCCGCAGGTCGGCGTTGTCCTCGCGCAGCTGCAGCCGGTATTCGGCGCGCGAGGTGAACATGCGGTAGGGCTCGGTGGTGCCGTGGGTGACCAGATCGTCGACCAGCACGCCCAGATACGCCTCGTCGCGGCGCGGTGTCCAGGCATCTTTCTGCTGCACGAAGCGCGCTGCGTTGATCCCGGCGAGCAGGCCCTGCGCGGCGGCCTCCTCGTAGCCGGTGGTGCCGTTGATCTGGCCGGCGAAGAAGAGGCCGCGGATCGCCTTGGTTTCCAGCGAGGCCTTGAGCCCGCGCGGGTCGAAGTAGTCGTACTCGATGGCGTAACCGGGGCGGGTGATGTGCGCGTTCTGAAAGCCCCGGATCGAGCGCACCAGCGCCAGTTGCACGTCGAAAGGCAAGGACGTGGAGATGCCGTTCGGGTAAATCTCGAAGGTGTCGAGTCCTTCCGGCTCGATGAAGATCTGGTGCGAGGCCTTGTCGGCGAAGCGGCTGATCTTGTCCTCGATGCTCGGGCAGTAGCGCGGGCCCACGCCTTCGATCACCCCGGCGTACATCGGCGAGCGGTCGAGACCGCCGCGGATGAGCGCGTGGGTGGTCTCGTTGGTGTGGGTGATCCAGCAGCTCACTTGGCGCGGGTGCACGGACGCATCGTTGTCGAAGCTGAAAGTCGGGGTCGGCGAGTCACCGGGCTGCTCTTCGAGCCCCGAGAAATCGATGCTGCGCGCGTCGATGCGCGGCGGCGTGCCGGTCTTCAAGCGACCCACACCCAGCGCGGCCTCGCGAAGACGCATCGCCAGCGCGCTGGCGGGCGGATCGCCGGCGCGACCGCCGGCGTAGTTGGCGAGGCCGATGTGGATCTGCCCGGCCAGAAAGGTGCCGGCGGTGAGCACCACGGCCGGTGCATGGAAGACGAGGCCCATCTGCGTGCGTACGCCGGTGACCGCCTCGCCGGCGAACAGCAGGTCATCGACCGCCTGCTGGAAAACCAACAGGTTCGGCTGCGTCTCGACCATGCGACGGATGGCGGCCTTGTAGAGCACGCGATCGGCCTGAGCGCGGGTGGCACGCACCGCCGGGCCTTTCGATGCGTTCAAGGTGCGCCACTGGATGCCGGCACGGTCGGTCGCACGCGCCATGGCACCGCCGAGCGCGTCGATCTCCTTGACCAGATGACCCTTGCCGATGCCGCCGATGGCCGGGTTGCAGCTCATCTGGCCGATGGTCTCGATGTTGTGCGTGAGCAGCAGGGTGCGCGCGCCGGAGCGGGCGGCGGCGAGTGCGGCTTCGGTGCCGGCATGGCCGCCACCGACGACGATGATCTCGAAGACGTGGAAGGGCGTGGTCATGGCGAGGACCGCCCGGTGGGCGGCGCGGCAGGTGTTGAGGGTGGTCATTGTGCCGTGCCGGGGCTGAATCGGCGGCGGAGGTGCGAAGTTGGCTGTGCGCCTGCCCTTCGCGCCTGCCACGCTGGGCCATGGGTCACAGCCGGCGACGGCTACGCGTCCCGCTCCGCAGTCGCCGGACGGCGCACGTCCTGTGCGCCTCTTTGTGACCCCATGGCCCGCGGGCGCGGCGCTCGATGCCAGTCTCTCGGCCCAGGGGGGGGTGCGTAGTGGTGGTGCAAGGTGGGGAAGGCGCAGCACGGCGATCTCCAGCCCGCCGCGCGCGTGGGGGCTGAGGGAACGCGGAGCGAGGCAGGACGCCGAGCGACGGCGCGTATGGAGCGGGACGCGGAATCCGCGCCGGCCGCGTCCGCAGACCCCGCGCATGCAGGCGGGCGTCCAGCACTGACCGTGACCCTTGGCCCAGCATGGCAGGCGCAAAGGCAGCGTGGCAGACGCACAGACGGCTCCGCCCTCAGGTGCCCCGTGGCTTGGCCCGATGCGTCGCCGTGGCGGTCCACGGATCATCGGGCCAAGGGTGACGCGGGTAGCGGCCCTTCATGTCCTTCTTCACGTCCGGGTAGGCGTTGTTCCAGAAGCTTTTCAGATCCTGCGTGATCGCCAGCGGCGCGCCGCCGGGCGAGAGCAGGTGCAGGGTGAGCGGCACACGGCCGTCGGCGATCCGCGGCGTGTCGGCAAGCCCGAACAGCTCCTGCAGCTTGCAGGCCAGCACCGGCCGCTCCCCCTGCGTGTAGGTGATCGGCCGCTCCATGCCCGAGGGCACGCTGATGCGGCGCGGGGCGAGGGCATCCATCTTCGATTTCAGCGACCAGTCGAGGCGCGACTTGAGCGCGTCACCCAGCTCTTCTTCGGAGAGCGCATCGAGCCGCGTCTTGCCTTGGAAGGCGGGCTTCAGCCAATCGTCGAGCGTGGCCAGCAGCGCCTCGTCGCTGGCCTCGGGCCAGCCGAGTTCGGGCAACCATTCGCGCAGGCAACGCAGGCGTTCGAGCCATTGGCGCAGGCCTTCGGTCCATGGCAGGGCATCGAGGCCGAGTTCGCGCACAGCATCGGTGAGCGCCTGCGCCGCGCGCGCCGGGTCGGGGCGGCCGGCCGGTTTGCTTTCCAGCACGATGCGCTCGAAGCGCCGCTCGCGGCGGGCGACCAGCGCGCGGGCGTTGGCGTCCCAGCGCACCGTGTCCTCCTCGATGAAGCGCTCGGGGGATTCGCGCTGCAGGCGGGCTTCGTCGAGCGGTGCACCGCGCAGGATCAAGCCGTCGCGCGCCTCGAAGCGCAATTCGCTGGCGACGACCCACGACTCGCCGTAGAGCGCCGAATCCTCGAACACGCGCGCGCTGCGGCCATTGCTCAGCGCGTAGCGGCGCGCGTCGGTGGGGTGCTGCACGCCGATGCGATCGGGGAAGGCGTGCCGCAGCAGATCGCCCAGCCGGTGGTTGGGCGCCTCCTTCGGCGGCGTGGCCTCGCAGCGCAGGCGACGGCGCCAGGCCTTGGCCTGCTGGTCGATCGCGGCCAGCGCGGAACGCGAGGCTTCGGGCGGTGTGCGGCCGCTGCGAAAGGCCGCGAGGGCCTGCCAGCGCGCGGCCACATCGTCGCGGCGAGGGCCTTTCAGCGGGTCGCGGGCCTCGATGAGGGCGGCAAGGTCGCAGGCCAGCGCGGTTTCGCTCGCATCCTCCGGCGAAAGCAGCATCGCGGCGAGGCGCGGGTAGGTGCCGAGCGCCAGCATGCGCTTGCCGAACGTCGTGATGCTTCCACGGGCATCGAGCGCGGCCAGGCTTTTCAGCAGATCGACGCCGGCCGCCAGTGCGCCGCGCGGTGGCGGATCGACAAAGCGCAGCTCGGCAGCACCCCAAGCCGCGAGTTCGAGCGCGAGGCCGGAGAGTTCGACCTGGGCGATCTCGGCGCGGCGGTTCGGTTCGAGCCGTTGCGATTCCGGCCAGAGGCGGTAGCACCAGCCCTCGGCCACGCGGCCGGCGCGGCCGGCACGCTGATCGGCGCTGGCCTGCGAGATCGCCACGGTATCAAGCCGCGAGAAGCCGGAATTCGGCTCGAAGCGCGGCTCGCGGGCGAGGCCGGCATCGATCACCACGCGCACGCCGGGCAGGGTGACGCTGGATTCGGCCACGTTCGTCGCCAGCACCACGCGGCGGCGGCCGTCGGGGTCGGGGTTCAGCGCCGCGCTCTGCGCTTCCACCGACAGCTCGCCGTGCAGGGGCAGCAGGCGCAGGTCGACGGGGATCGATCCGTCCGCTTGCGCGGTGTCGAGCGCACGCTTCGCCTCGGCGATCTCGCGCTGCCCCGGCAGGAACACCAGCAGATCGCCGGGATGCTTGGCCAGCGCGTGTTCGACGCAGCGCCGCAGCTGGGTCGTGGCGGGCTCGTCGCGGCGTGCCGGAAAGTGCGCCACCGTCACCGGATGGGCGCGGCCTTCGGCCGTGAGCCGCGGTGCATCAAGGAAGCGCGCCAGCCGCTCGCCATCCAGCGTGGCCGACATCAGCACGATCCGCAGATCGGGCCGCAGCTGCGTCTGCACATCGAGGGCCAGGGCGAGGCCGAGGTCGGCGGTGAGGTGCCGCTCGTGGAACTCGTCGAACAGGATCGCCCCGATGCCCTCCAGCGTCGGGTCGTCCTGGATCATGCGGGTGAGGATGCCTTCGGTGACCACCTCGATCTGTGTTGCCGCCGAGACCTTCGCCTCGAAGCGGATGCGGTAGCCGACCGTGTGGCCGACGGCCTCGCCGAGCTGCTTCGCCATGAAGCCGGCTGCGGCGCGTGCGGCGACGCGGCGTGGTTCGAGCATCAGGATCTTGCCGCCGGCCCGCCACGGCGCGTCGAGCAGGGCCAGCGGCACCTGCGTGGTCTTGCCGGCACCGGGTGGCGCTTCGAGCACGAGGCGCGGCTGCACCCGCAGCGATTCGCGCAGGGCCGGCAGCAGTGGGGCGATCGGAAAAGCGGCGGTCACGGCAGGGCGGGCGCGGCCAAAGGCGCAGCAGTGTGCCGCAATCCGTGCGCTCGGCCACAGTTTGGGCGCTCGCCGCGCTCTCGCCATCGACCTGTCACCGACGGGCTCTAGCTTGCAATGCTCGGCTTCTTGGCTTGCCCATGCGCGTTCACTTCCGTCTTCCCCTGTTGCTTTCGCTGGCCTGGGCGCTGAGCGCCTGCGGCGAAGCTCCCGCACCTGCCTCGCCGGCACCGGCAAGAGCCGTCGCAGCGGTGGACGTGCCGGAGGCGGACCGGCTCGACACCGACGCCCTGCGCCAGCGTGCCGCCGAGGCCCTGGCGGTGAATCGCCTGTTCGCACCGGCCGGCAACAACGCAGTCGAAGATTACCTGGCACTGCGCGAGCGTCTGCCCGAGGACCTCGCGGTGGCGACCGCCCTGCTCGATCTGGCGCCCTACGTGGTGATCGGCGCCGAACAGGCCCAGATGGCGGGGCAATTCGACGAGGCGCAACGCCTGATCGATCTGCTGCTGCGGATGGACGCCGAGGCCCCGGCCGTACCGCGGCTGCGCGAGGGCCTGCTGAGTGCGCGCCAGGCCGCAGAGGTTCAGATCGAGAACGACCGTCAGGCCACCGAGGCCGCTGCCGCAGCCAGTGCCGCACGCGAGGCCGCCGCCCGCGCCACCGCGGCACGGGCCGCCGCCGCCCCACCCCGCCCCATCGAGGCGGTTGCCGCCGCGCCGGCTCCGACCCCCGAACCGCCTCCGGTCGCTGCGCCGCTGGCGGCGCCGCCGCCGACCGCACCCGCGCCGATCACCGCTCGCCCGGCCCCGGCCGCCCGGCCTCTGGTCGCACAGACCGCACCCCGCTTCCCCGAGCAGGCGCTCAGACGCCGACTGGAAGGCAGTGTGCAGCTCCAGTTGCAGGTGGCCGCCGACGGCACGGTGTTGGCCGCCGAAGTGGTCGCCAGCAGCCATGCCATGTTCGAACGCGAAGCCGTGCTGGCCGCCCGCCGTTGGCGGTTCGCGCCGGCCCCGGCGACCAGCACGGAGCGGGTGGCGGTCGCTTTCCGCCAGCCGGAGGCCTGAGGCGGCGTCCTGCCGGCTTGACAAAAAGTGAACACGCGCTGGACTCTGCCGCTTCCCCTCCCGGCAGTGATCGACATGACCGCGCCCGTGTTCCACGCTCGTCCCACGGCCCTGGCCGCCGCCCTCGTGTTCGCTTTGCTCTTGGCCGGCTGTTCGCCCGCCCCTGACGAAGCCGCGCCCCCGGCCGCGGCCCCCGCCACCCCGGCCGCGGTGGCCCCGGACGCTGCCGCCGCCGCTGATGCCCTGGCCGCGCTCAGCGTCGATGAACTGCGCCAGCGCGCCAGCGTGGCGCTGCGCGACCAGCGGCTTTACGGCCCGGTCGGCGACAACGCGATGGAGTACTACCTCGCCATCCGCGAGAAATCGGCCACGCCCAACGTTGTCGCCGAATCGGCGCTGATGGACCTGATGCCTTACGCCCTGATCGGTGCCGAACAGGCCATCGTCGATGGCGATTTCGTCGAGGCCGAACGCCTGGCCGAACTGATGGCCCGCACCGACGCGGAAGCGCCCTCGCTGCCGCGCATCCGCGAGGCGATCGCCGCCGGCCGGAGCGCGGCGGCCGAACGCACCCGTCTGGCCGAGGAGCGTGCCCGCCAGGCCGAAGCGCAACGCCAAGCCGCCGCTGCGCAGCCGGTCGCCCCGGCGGCCCCGGTGATCACCGCCCCCACACCGGTGCAGGCGGCAACGCCCGAGCCCGCCCCGGTGGCCGCCCAGCCGGCTCCCGCACCGGCCCCTCAGGTCGCCGCGCCCCCGCCCGCCCCGGTGGCGGCCGCACCGGCTCCGGTCCGCACCGGCCCGCCGCGGGCGATCAGCACCCCGCAGCCGCCCTACCCGCGCGAGGCGGCGCGCACGCGCGCTTCGGGCACGGTGGTGGCGCAGTTCACCATCGGCGCCGATGGTCGGGTGAGCGAGGTCACCGTGATCCGCGCCCGGCCGCGTGGCCTGTTCGAGGATGCGGTGATCGACACCGTGCGGACCTGGCGCTTCGAGCCGCCGGGCGAGCCGGTGACGATGACCCGCACCTTCGAGTTCCGCATGTAAGCGCTCATGGCGCGGCGGCGATGCCGCCGCGCTTCCTCTCGCATCGGCTCAGGCCGATATCGCCAGCTGCTCGCGGTGGTAGAGCCGCGCCGCGATCATCCAGAGCAGGGCCCCCAGACCGAGGCCGGCGCCCAGATAGACGGCCCACTGCTGCGGGCTGATCGTCTCCTGGCGCAGCACCATCAGGATCAGCTGGTTCTGCGCGAGAAAGGGCGTGGCGAACATCCAGAGCTGATTCTTGACCGGGTTCACCAGCAGGATGATGGTCGGCAGGATCGGCAGCAGCATCAGGAAGGCCATGTAGCTCTGCGCTTCCTTGAGCGTCTTCACCGAAGCCGAGATCAGGGTCAGCAGCGTGGTCCCGATCAGCACCATCGGCAGCAGAATCAGCAGCAGTTTGGCGATGGCCAGCATCGAGACATCGACGCCCTTGAACGGCCCGCTGTCGACGAAGCCGAAGCTGAGTTTGAAACTGAGCAGGGTGAGCAGCAGCCCGACCATGCCGAACACGCAGGCGGCGGCGATCTTGCCGCTCATGATCGCCCCGCGTCCGGCCGGTGTGGCCAGCAAAGGCTCCAGCGATTGCCGCTCGCGCTCGCCGGCGGTGGCGTCCATCACCAGATAGGCGCCACCGAGGAAGGCGGAGAGGATCAGCAGGTAGGGCAGGAAGGCGAGCAGCATGCCGCGCCGGGCCTCTGGCGTGGCGAGGTCGCGGTGGGTGATGCGCAGCGCACTGCCCAAGTGCGGATCGATGCCACGGGCCAGCAGCCGCACGGCACCGGCCTGCTGCGAATAGGCCTGGAGCGCACGTTCGACACGCCGCAGCGGGATGGCCGAGTCCTGCCGCGAGCTGTCGTGCAGGATCTCCACCGTCGCGGCGCGGCTCTGCCGCCAGTCGTCGGCGAAGTCCTCGGCAATGCGCAGGATCACGGCCTTGTCCTGATTGCGGATCATCGCATCGGGGTCCTCCGGCGCGGGCTCGGCGCTGATGTTCTGGGTGGCGAGGAAAGCGACCAGGCTGGGCGCGATCTCGGCGCCGATCACCGGCAGCTTGATCTCCGCCTCCAGCTGGGTTCGCGCACGGTTCTCGGCCAGTGCACCAATGCCCAGGATCAGCACCGGGAACAGCAACGGTGAGAGCAGCAGGCCGTTGATGATGATCTTGCGGTCGCGAAAGATCTCGATCAGTTCCTTGGCCGCCACCGTCCACAGGGTCTTGAAGGTGTTCATGCCTGCAGGCCCTCCTCGGAGCCGATCGCCTTGACGAAGGCGTCTTCGAGGTTGGCCTCACCGGTCTGCGCGCGCAGCTCGTCGGGCGAGCCCTGCGCGGTGACGCGGCCCTTGGCGATGACCACGATGTGGTCACAGAGCGCGCCGACCTCCTGCATGATGTGGCTCGACAGGATCACGCAGCGGCCTTCGCCTTTCAGCCGCAGCAGGAACTCGCGTAGGCCGCGGGTCGTCATCACGTCGAGCCCGTTGGTGGGCTCGTCGAGGATCACGTTCTTCGGGTCGTGCACCAGCGCCCGCGCGATCGCGGTCTTGGTGCGCTGGCCCTGCGAGAAACCCTCGCTGCGGCGGTCGATGAAGTCCGCCATGCCGAGCGCTTCGACGAGGCGGTTGGTGCTTTTCCGGATCGTCGCCTCGTCCATGCCGTGCAGGCGGCCGAAGTAGCTGATGTTCTCGCGCGCCGTGAGCCGCTTGTAGACACCGCGCGCATCCGGCAGCACGCCGAGGCTGCGACGCACGGCTTCAGCGTCCGTGTAGGCATCGCGGCCATCGACGCGGACGCTGCCGCGGTCGGGCTTCATCAGCGTGTAGAGCATCCGCAGGGTGGTGGTCTTGCCGGCGCCGTTGGGGCCAAGCAGACCGGTGATGGCGCCATCGCGGGCGGTGAAGCCGACACCGGCCACCGCGGCCACCGGCCCGGACTTGGTCTTGAACTGCTTGTGCAGGTCGGTGAGTTCGATCATGGCGATGTCCTTCTCAGGGCTCCCAGCCGTGCAGGCCGGTGCCGGGCGGAAGCGGGGCGAGGCGATCGAGGCAGGACGCGTCGAGCGCCTTCGCGTCAGCGGTCTCGATGAACTGGGCGAACAACTGCGGCATGCAGCCGACATTGAGCGGGGTGTGGCCCTGGCCTCTCAGGACCAGATGGCGGGCGTTCGGCAGTTGCGCGATGGCGGCATCGGCGTAACGCGGCGGGGTCACCGGGTCGAATTCGCCGCTGATCGCCAGCACCGGCAGATCACCGGTGAGCGGGGCGCGGAAGTCGGCTGGGCGCTGGCCACGCGGCCAGGCCGAACATTGCGCCAAGGTGATCTCGATGAAGGCCTGGCCGAGCAGGGTGCCGGCGTCCTCGGGCCGGGCCGCGAACTCGTCGGCATCCTCGCTGCAGATCACCGAGAGCTGCATGCCGTGCATGATCTGTTCGCCGACGCTGCCCATCAGGAAGCGCGCCTGCGCCAGCAGCGGCGCATGGTCGCCCTCGAGGGCCTGCTTGAGCACCACCGGCAACAAGGTCGCGGTAAGCGGCGAATAGCTGAAGAAGCGCAGGACCACGGCGAGGTGGGCACTGGTCGGCATCTCCTCGCGCCACTCGCCACTGGTCGGGTCGCGGTAGCGCACGCGGGCAAGCCCCGGCGCCGCGAGCGCCGCGCGCACGCGCTCGATGGCTCCCGCCGGATCGGGCAGGACCGCCGCGCAGGCGGCATCGGCGGCACAGCGCGCGAACTGCGCCTCGAGCGCGGCATCGAGGTTCTTCGCGTGCTCGGCGCCGAGCACGAGCTCGTTCGGCACCACGCTGTCCAGCACCACGCTGCGGGTGTGCGCCGGGAAGGTTCTGGCGTACTGCTGCGCCACGCGGGTGCCGTAGCTGCCACCGTAGAGGTTGATGCGCTCCGCACCCAGCGCCTGACGCACGGCGTCGAGGTCGGCGACCGCGTCGGTGGTGGTGTAGTGGCGCACATCGGCGATCTTCGAGAGCTCGGCGAGGCAGCCTTCGGCGAAGCGGCGGGCGGCCTCCGGGCTCTCGTCGAACGGATCGCCGAAGGCATTGTTGCCCTCGGCATCGCGACAAGCCAGCGGGTTCGAGCCGCCGGTGCCGCGCTGGTCGACGAGGATCACGTGGCGGCTGCGCAGCACATCGCGAAAACCGCCGGCCAGCAGCGGAAAGGATGCGCGTGCGCCCTGGCCCGGCCCACCGGCGAGCAGGAACACCGGATCGGGCTCGCCTTCGCCCTCGGTCGGCACCCAAGCGATGGCAAGCTCGATCCGACGGCCCTCCGGCTCGGCGCGATTCTCCGGCACGGACAAGCTGGTGCACTGCGCTTCGACCGCGGCAAAAGCACCCGACCCCGGCAGGGTGCAGGGCTCGAAGTCGAGCGTGCCGAGGCGACGCGCCTCGGCGGCGGGCGCGGCCAGCGGCAGGACCGCGGCGAGGGCGAGCGGAAGCAGTCGTTTCATGGCGGCTCCGAAGATCGGCAAGAACATGGAGAGGGTGGCGATGTTGCGGGCTACCGGCATGGGCTATTCGCCACGATCGTCGAAGCGGGATTCGATGGGCTCGGCGAGCAGGCGGATGTCGAGTGCATCGAGGCACTCGGCCACGGCCGCGCGGGTACCGCCATCGAGCACCCGCGGCAAAGCCGAACGGGCGGTCGCCAACAGCGAGCGCGCTTCGGCCTCGCGGCCCTCGCGCAGGGCGATCTCCGCATCCAGCCAGGCCTCATGGCAGCTCTGATCGAGGATGTTGCAACTACCCAGCGGTCGCCAGGCGCGCAACAGATCGAGATCGTCCTCGACAAGCGCTGCATGCACCGCCATCGCCAGTGCGATGCCGGGGCGCTCGGCCGGTGCCGCGTGCGGCCAGTGCGCCACCATCCAGCGCGCGTGAACACGGGCAGACGCGTGCTCGCCGCGATCGATAGCCGAGGAGAGTCGCATCAGGACTTCGGCCAGCGCCCATGGCAAGTCGGTGTCGGACGCGGGCAGTGGGCGCTCCGGCAGCAGGCTGAGCGGCCAGTCACGCGGCCGCTGGCCGTTCATGCTGGCTTGGATCAGCTGCTGCACCCGGAAGCCATCCATCGCGCGTTCCGGATCACGCAGCAGCAGCAGCAAGCCGGCACCGTCGCTGAGCCAGCCGGCCGTCTTGAACGGCACCAGGTTCACGAGCCCGAGCATGACGCCCGCAGCGCCGAAGCCGACCCCCACGATCGTCCATGCGCCGGGCGTGGCCGCATTCGCGAGCAGCAACACCGGCACGCTGACCAACAGGTTCGACAGCGGACCGCCCAGCAAGTAGAGCGCCTGCTCGCGACGCCGCGGCACCGCATCGGCCGGCGGCAGCAGCATCGCAAAGCCGCCGATCCCGGCGATGCCGCCACCCCAGCGCAGCTGCCAGCCGCCTTCGCCGCGCTCGAGGCGGAGCGGCCCCACGCCGAACGCTAGCGGCTTGCATCCGGCGGCGATGCCCGCGATGGCATGTCCGGCCTCATGGATCAGGATGTGCAACCAGATCGAGACCATAAAAACCGCGAACAGCCCGAGGGCGGCCAAGCCATCGAGTTCGAGGTGCCGCATCACCAGCCAGCCGGCTGCGGCACCTGCTGCTGCGTAAATCAATCCATTGGCGATCAGGCTGCGCCAATCCGTCTTCGGCTTCGACTCGGGCGGCAGCGGCGGGGGGTGCAGCGCGGTGGAGTCCATGGGCGGTGCTCTCGGCTTATTTACCGCTGACGTATTTCTCGCGGCGGATCTGCGGCACCGGCAGGCCGTAGCCTTTCAGGGCTTCGAAGGCGGCGTCAACCATGTTCGGGTTGCCGCACAGGTAGGCGATGTCGCCATCGGCCCCCGGAGCGAGTTCGGCCAGAGGGCCGGTGACGTAGCCCCGCCGCGCATCCGGGCCGGCAGCATCGAAGAACTCGCGGGAGTAGCAGGGCATGAAGCGGAAGCGCCCCGGATGCCGTGCGGCCACCGCGCGGAAATCGTCGGCGTAGATCAGCTCGGCCTCGGAACGCGCACCGAACAGCAGCACCACCTCGATGCCACGCTCGACGATGGCCTGCTCGAGCAGAGGCAGCATCGAACGGTAGGGCGTGACGCCGGTGCCGGTGGCGATCAGCAGGTAGCGGCGGTTGGCATCGCCGGGCATCAGGCAGAAGCGACCGTACGGCCCACTCGCCTGCACCGCGTCGCCCTCGCGCAGGCCTTCGAACAGCGTCGTCGCCACGCCGCCCGGCACGAAGGCGACGGCGATGTCCACCGCCTCGCCCGGACCCAGGGCGTGGTCGTGGATCGTCGCCAGGGAGTAGCTGCGTTTGGTCGGCTGGCCGTCGCGGCCGCTCAGATGGATCTGAATGAACTGGCCGGGGATGAAATCGAGCGCGGCCCCATCGGCACGCAGAAAGCTCAGGTGAGCGACGCTCGGCGCGATACGGCGCTGGCCGACCAGGCGAAGGGGAAAGGGCGGGGTCAAGGGCGCTCACTCCAAAAGGCCCGGCGATTATGACTGCCCGCGCCGAGCCGGGCATGGGCTGCAAGCGGCTTCGCGCAGGATCGGGTTTGATACGCTGCGTCGATGCTCCGGACTGCCACCGCATCCACCCCATCGCCCCGCTCCGCCGCGCCCCCGCACACGGCGGGTCGGACGGAAGACCCGCAGACCGCCATCGCCTGGGCGATCGGTGACAGCGTTCTCGGCCCGGTGGCGATCGCCGCAAGCCTGCGCGGCCTTTGCCTGCTGCACTTCAGCGCCGACTTCGACGCGCTGCGGAGCCGGCTCGGCCACGCCTTCCCCGATGCGATCTTGATTCCGGCGCGCTCGGGTGCGCCACTCGTAGCCTGGCTCGATGCGCTCTGCGCCGGCCTCGACGGCCGGGGGCCGTGGCCAGAGCTGCCGCTCGACCTGCGCGGCACGGCCTTCCAGTTGCGGGTCTGGCGCTTTCTGCAAGGCATCCCGGCGGGGGCCACGCGCACCTATGCCGAGGTGGCCACGGCGATTGGCGCACCCAAGGCGGTGCGCGCCGTGGGGGCCGCCTGCGCCGCCAACCGGGTGGCGCTGCTGGTGCCCTGCCACCGCGTGCTGCGCGGCGACGGTGGCCTTGGCGGCTACCGCTGGGGGCTTGAACGCAAGCGCGCCCTGCTCGTGGCCGAGGCCCGCGCCACCGGCTGAGCGCGGCGTTGCAAGCGCCGGCACAGAGCATTCTGCGAGCCTGTGGGGGCGCGCCACCTATACTTGACACACGCATTCCCGCCCGCCGCCTGAAGGCCCATGGCCGCCGCACCCGTTCCCGCGCTCTGCGTCACCGACCTCCGCAAAACCTACGGCAACCGGACCGAAGCCCTGAAGGGCGTTTCGCTTGCCGTGCAGCCCGGCGATTTCTTCGCCCTGCTTGGCCCCAACGGTGCCGGCAAGAGCACCCTGATCGGCATCGTCAGCTCGCTCGTCAATGCCACCAGCGGCAGCGTCTCGATCTTCGGCATCGACCGCTTCGCGGAGCGCGAGGCGGCGATGCGCCTGCTGGGCCTCGTCCCGCAGGAGATCAACTTCAACATGTTCGAAACCCCGTTCAGCATCCTGGTGAACTACGCCGGCTTCTACGGGGTGCCGCGCGCCGAGGCCGAGGTCCGCGCCGAACGGCAATTGAAACTGGCCCAGCTCTGGGAGAAGGCGCAGGTGATGAGCCGCACGCTCTCGGGCGGCATGAAGCGCCGGCTGATGATCGCGCGGGCGATGATGACCCAGCCGCCGCTGTTGATCCTCGACGAACCCACCGCCGGGGTGGACATTGAGATCCGCCGCGGCATGTGGAAGCTGCTGCGCGAGATCAACGCGGCCGGCACCACCATCATCCTGACCACGCATTACCTGGAAGAGGCCGAGAACCTCTGCCGCAACCTCGCCATCATCGACAAGGGCCGCATCGTCGAGCAGGGCCCGATGCGCGAGCTGCTGGCCAAGCTCGATGTCGAGGGCTTCCTCTTCGATATCGAAGGCACATTGCCGGCCACGCTGCCGGTGATCGACGGCGTCAAGCTGCAGGCCGAGAACGGCCACACCCTGAAGCTGGAGATGCCGCGCGAGATGGACCTGAACCGCGTGTTCGCCGCCTTCGCCAAGGAAGGCATCACGGTGCGCTCGATGCGCAACGAGGTGAATCGCCTGGAGGAACTGTTCGTTCGACTCACCGGGCCGAACCCGACGCGCAGCGCCGACACGGCCGCACCTGCCACCTCGGCCCATCCGGGAGCAAGGCCGTGAGCCATCCAAACTGGACGGCCTTTCTTACCCTGATCCGCCGCGAGGTCGCGCGCATCCTGCGCATCTGGGGCCAGACCCTGGTGCCGCCGGCCATCACGATGACGCTGTATTTCCTGATCTTCGGCTCGCTGATCGGCAGCAAGATCGGCGGCATGAGCATCGATGGCGTCACGCTGCGCTACATGGACTTCATCGTGCCGGGCCTCGTGATGATGGCGGTGATCCAGAACGCCTACGGCAACATCAGCTCCAGTTTCTTCGGGGCCAAGTTCGGCCGCCACGTCGAGGAACTGCTGGTAGCCCCGCTGCCCAACCACGTGATTCTCGCCGGCTACGTGGGCGGCGCGGTGCTGCGCGGCTTCATGGTCGGCGCCATTGTGCTGGCGGTGGCCATGCTGTTCACCGAAGTGCGCGTGCACGACTGGTTCGCGACGGTGAGCACGGTGCTGCTGGGCGCGGTGATCTTCTCGCTGGCCGGCTTCGTCAACGCCGTCTACGCCAAGTCCTTCGACGACATCAGCATCATCCCGACCTTCGTCCTGACCCCGCTCACCTACCTGGGCGGCGTGTTCTATTCGGTGAGCCTGCTGCCGGGCTGGGCCGAGGCGGCCACCCACGCCAACCCGGTCTTCTACATGGTCAACGGCTTCCGCTACGGCCTGCTCGGGGTCAGCGACGTGCCCCTGTGGAGCGCCTATGCCGTGATGCTGGGGCTCACCGCCGCACTGACCTGGCTGGCCCTGTGGCTGCTGCAACGCGGCACCGGCCTGCGGAGCTGAAAAACCGGCATTGAGAACTCAGGCCGGGCCGGCCTCCGGCAACCGGAAGAAGGTCTGCGCGGCGGCGGTGGTGTTCGCTGTTGTCACCACCGGGTTCTCGCCGCGGTCGCGGGCCAGCTCCGCCACGATGTGCGGCAGGAAGGCCGGTTCGTTGCGGCGATCCTTCGGCGTGGGCTTGAGCGTTCGCGGCAGCAGGTAGGGGCAGTCGGTTTCGACCAGCAGGCGATCGACCGGGATGTGCCGCACCAGTTCGCGCAGGTGCTGGCCGCGGCGTTCGTCGCAGAGCCAGCCGGTGATGCCGATGAAACAGCCGGCATCGAGGCTCTGGAACAGCGCACGGCGATCGTCGGTGAAGCAATGCACCACTGCCGGGCCACAGCGGTCGAGAAAAGGCCTGAGGATGGCGAGGAAATCGTCGTGGGCCTCGCGCTGGTGCAGGAACAAGGGTTTGCCGCAGGCCACGGCGAGTTCAAGCTGCGCCTCGAAAGCACGCTGCTGGGCGTGGCGCGGGGCGAAATCGCGGAAGTAATCCAGCCCGCATTCGCCGACCGCGACGACCTCCGGCTGTGCCTGCAGTTCACGCAACTCGGCTAAGGCCTCGACGGTGACCTCCAGCGCATGGTGCGGATGCACGCCGGCGGTGGCGAACAGGCGTCCGGGGTGCGCCCGCGCCAGCGCCAGGGCGGCCGCCGAACCCTGCCGCGAGGCGCCGGTGACCACCATCCGGCCGACGCCGGCGGCCGCGGCCCGGGCCAGCACGGCGTCCAAGTCGTGGGCGAAGCTCTCATGGGTGAGGTTGGCGCCGATGTCGATGAGATCGGGGACGGGCACAGCGGCGTCGGGCATGCGATCGGGCGGACGGTCCGGGCCGCGCAGTGTAAGCCGGCGGCCGGGGGCTGCGATCCGGCGGGACTGCGGCGATACTGGACTTTCCGCCACCGCGCACCCCGTCATGCCCAAGCCTAAGCCCACGCCCGCCCCACGTCTGGCCGACGCCATGGCCGCGAAGGTCGAAGCCGCCGCCGAACTGCTGAAAACCCTCGGCAACCCGCAGCGCCTGCGCATCCTCTGCCTGCTGGTCGAGGGCGAGCGTTCGGTCGGCCAGATCAATGCCGAGGTCGCACTCTCGCAGTCGGCGCTGTCCCAGCATCTGGCCGTGCTGCGCAACCAGGGCCTGGTGCAGACGCGCCGCGAAGCACAGACCATCCATTATTCGATGGCCGAGAGCCCGGCCCGGGCGGTTCTGGAAACCCTGCACGCGATCTACTGCGCCGAGCCGATGACGCGGCCTTGACGGCACGCTGCCGGGCCTCCGCCTAGGCTCCATGGTTTTGGGAGCCTTCGCCGATGCTTTGCCGTCTGCCGTCCGCTTTTGTCCTGCTCCTGCTGGCCCAGCCCGCGCTTGCGAACGCGCCCAGTGCCGGAAGGGATGCCGGATCGACACGGTTGCCGGCGATCAGTGTCAGCACCCGCCTGCCGGAAGACCCGAGTCGCCGTGCCGAATCCGTGCACCGGCTCGATGCCGCCCAGCTCGACCGCCTGCGGCCGACCCACGCCAACGAGGTGCTGGCGCGTGTGCCCGGTGCCTGGGCCAGCCGTGGCAGCGGCCAGGAGCAATTGCTGGCCCTGCGCTCGCCGGTGCTGACCGGCCCCGGCGCCTGCGGGGCTTTCCTGGTGCTCGATGATGGCGTGCCCACGCGACCGGTCGGGTTCTGCAACGTCAACCAGCTCTCGGAACTGAACTTCGCCGCCGCCGGTGGGGTCGAGGTGCTGCGTGGGCCGGGCAGCGCCGTGCACGGCAGCAATGCGCTGCACGGCGTGGTGGCGGTGTTTCCGCGCCGGCCGGGCGAAGGCTCCGGCTTCGGTCTGGAGGCCGGTGCCGAGGATTTCCGCCGCCTGCGTCTTGCTGTCGATGGCGAGCAGGCGCGGTTCGATGCCGCGCTGAGCGAGGCCGGCAGTTTCCGTGCCGAAGAAAGCCACCGCCTGCTGCAAAGCACCTCGCAATGGCAGCTCAACGCGGACACCCGGATCGCACTGGCCAGCCACCGCCTGCGCCAGCAGACCGCCGGCTTCGTTGTTGGCGAGGGTGCCTGGCGCGATGCCCGGCGCTCGAGCAACGCCAACCCGGAAGCCTTCCGGAATGCCGATGCCCTGCGCCTGATCGTTCATCACGAACGCCCGCTTGGCGACGGCCTGCTGCTGTTACGGCCCTACGCCCGCGACGAGTCGCAGACCTTCCTGCAGCATTTCGCGCTCGGTCAACCTCTGGAGGAGAACGGCAGTCGCTCGCTCGGCCTGCAGCTCGTCTGGAGCCAGGCCGGCTGGCGGGCCGGGCTCGATCTGGAAGGCGCCCGGGGCTGGCTGCGGCAGACCCAGGCGCGGCCCCTGCTCACCGGCACGCCGGCGCAGAACGCCATCCGCCCGGCCGGGCCGCATTACGACTACCGGGTCGAGGCCCGCCAGGCCGCGCTGTTCGGCGAGCATGTCTGGGACTGGGGCGCGCACCGGCTGAGCGCTGGCGCCCGCATCGAGTGGCTCGGCTACCGCTACGACAACCGCCTGCCCGACGGCAACAACGCGGCCCGTGACGGCCAGCCCTGCGGTTTTGGTGGTTGCCTGCACCTGCGCCCCGGCGACCGCAGCGACGCCTTCACTGGCCGTAGCCTGCAACTCGGCTGGACCCGCGAACTGGCGGGCGACTGGACCTTCGCCACGCGGGCGGCGCGGGCTTTCCGTTTTCCGCAGGCGACCGAGCTGTACCGCCTGCAGCGCGGCCAGTCGGTCGAGGGGTTCCGCCCGGAAACCGCCGACAGCCTCGAGGCGGTGCTGCGCCATGCCGGTCAGAACGCGCAGTTCGAAGCCAGCGTCTACACGATGGACAAGCGCGATGTGATCCTGCGCGATGCCAATGGCCTGTCGGTGGCCGGCGCGGCCACCCGGCACCACGGCATCGAGCTGGCCGGCCGCCGCGATTTTTCTGATTCCGCCTGGATCGAAGGCCAACTGGCCTGGAGCGAACAGCGCTACGCCTTCGACCGTGTGCTGGCCGGCAACGAGGTGATCCGTCGAGGTGCCCGCATCGACACCGCGCCGGAATGGCTGGGCGGCCTGCGTGCCGGCTTTGCCGCTGGCGCCAACACCCTGGAACTGGAGGGCGTCTGGCAGGGCGGCTACGCGATCGATGCCGCCAACACCCGCCGCTACGGCGGTCATGTGCTCTTTCACCTGCGCGCCACCCGCCCGTGGTCCGAGGGCTGGACGCTGGAAGCCCGACTGATGAACCTGCTCGATCGCCGTTACGCCGAGCGTGTCGACCTCGCCTTCGGCCAAGTGCGCAGCTTCCCCGGTGCCGGCCGCCAGGCCTTTGTCGGCCTGAGCTGGTCGGGACCGCAACGCCACGCTCGCTAGAATGCCACCATGACCGCGCCCCGCTCCCCGCTCGACACCCTCAAGCCGCTGGCCGGCCGCCTGCTCGAAGCCGCCTTGAACCGCGCGCTGGCCCTCGACCCGGACACCCGCGCCGCGCTGCTTGCCTTGGACGGGCAGCGGGTGCGGCTCGATCTGGAATCGCCGCCGTTGGCCCTAGAACTCGCCGTGCAAGGCGAGGCCCTGCGGGTGGGGCCGCCCAGTGAGAGCGAGCCGGATCTGGCGGTACGCGCCGGGATCGGTGCCTTGTTGAGTGCGCTGCCCTTCCTCAAGCCGAGCGGCAGCGCTGCGCCGGTCGGCAAAGTGCGGATCAGCGGCGATGCCGAACTGGCCCGCCGCCTGCAACGGCTGGCCGAGGGTTTCGACCCGGACTGGGAGCGGCCCTTCGTCGAAGCCTTCGGCCCCTTGCTCGGTCCGCAGCTGGCCAAGGCCCTGCGCAGCGCCCTGCGCGAAGCTCGCCATCAGGCCAGCCACCTCGCCCGGGCGACCGTCGAATACCTCACCGAAGAATCCCGCGACCTCGTGCCCAGCGCCGAACAGCAGGCCTTCGCCGAAGACGTGGACACCCTGCGCGATGCCGTCGAGCGGCTGGCGGCGCGCATCGACCGCCTCGATGCGGCGCGCGGCGGCGGAGCGCCGGCATGATCGCCGCTTCCCTGCGCGCCCTGCGCATCGTCCGCGTGCTCTACAAGCACCGGCTCGATGCCCTGCTGGAGGGCACGCCGTTCGCCAGGCTGCGTTGGCTGCTGCGGCCGCTCGGCCTCCAGACGGCTGATGTGCCGCGTGGCGAGCGCCTGCGTGCGGCACTGGAGGAACTGGGCCCGATTTTCGTCAAGTTCGGGCAGATCCTCTCCACCCGCCGCGACCTGCTGCCGCCCGATGTGGCCGATGCGCTGGCCCTGCTGCGCGACCGCGTGCTGCCCTTCGACGGCCGCGAAGCCCGGCAGATCATCGAATCGCAGCTCGGGCGTTCGATCGACACGCTCTACACCGAGTTCGACGAAACCCCGCTGGCCTCGGCCTCGATCGCCCAGGTGCATGCGGCGCGCCTGCGCCAGGCCGACGGCTCGCCCGGCCGGGCGGTGGTGGTCAAGGTCGTCCGCCCCGGCATCGATGTGCAGATCGACGCCGACCTGCGCCTGCTCAAGGCCCTGGCCGAGGTCGCCGCCCGCACCCACCCGCGCGCCGACAAGATCCGTCCGCACGAGGTGGTGGCCGAGATCGAAGCCACCCTGCGCGGCGAACTCGATCTGCAACGCGAGGGTGCCAACGCCTCCTTGCTGCGGCGTTTCTGGCTGGACAGCGACGACCTCTACGTGCCCGAGGTGTTCTGGAGCCACAGCCACGAGCGCGTGCTCACGCTCGAGCGCGTCAGCGGCATTCCCTCGGACGACATCGAGGCGCTGCGTGCCGCCGGCATCTCGCGCAGCCGGCTCGCCGCCAAGGGCGTGCGGGTGTTCTACCAGCAGGTGTTCCGCGACAACTTCTTCCACGCCGATGCCCATGCCGGCAACATCTGGGTCGACGACGACCCGGCCCGACGCGACAACCCGCGCTTCATCGCGCTCGACTTCGGCATCATGGGTCAGCTCTCGGACGCCGACCAGTACTACCTGGCCGAGAACTTCATGGCGATCTTCCGGCGCGATTACCGGCGCATCGCCGAGCTGCACATCGAAGCCGGCTGGATGCCGGCGCACCTGCGGCTGGATGAACTGGAAGCCGCCACCCGCGCCGTCTGCGAGCCCTACTTCACCCGGCCGCTTGCCGAGATCTCGCTGGGCGAGGTGCTGGTCAAACTGTTCCGCACCGCCCAGCAGTACCAGCTCACCCTGCAGCCGCAGTTGATCCTGCTGCAGAAGACCCTGCTCAACATCGAGGGCGTGGCCCGCCACCTCGATCCCAAACTCGACATCTGGGCGGTGGCCCAGCCGGTGCTGGAGGGTATCCTGCGCGAACGCTACAGCCCGCAGCGCTTGGCCGAGGAATTCCGCAAGCGCCTGCCCGAGCTGATCACCCGGGCGCCCGATGTGCCGCGCCTGATCCACGGGTTCCTCGCCCAGCAGGTCGAAGGCAAGCACCGTGTCCACATCGATTCCCGCGACATCGCCGAGCTGGTCCGTATTTCGGCGGTGAACCAGCGCGCCGCGGTGTACGCCATCCTCGGTGCCGGTCTGATGATCACCGCCGCCGTGCTGGCCGGGCTCGATGCCGGTGGTCCGCAATGGTTCGGCATCGGCACCGCGACCTGGATCGCTGGCGCTGGTGCTCTGGCCTGCTTCGTCGCCGCCTGGCCGCGGCGGCGGTGAGCGCACTGGCCATCGACAACGCCGTCCGATCAACCGCTGGTAGCGCACTGGAAGACGCGCTCACCCTGCCGCTTCTTTACCGTGACGAGCGGCTGGCCGTGGTCGACAAGCCGGCCCGCCTGATGGCCCACGACAGCGCGCTGGCGCGGGGCGAGAACGACTTCCTCAGTGATCGTCTGCGCGTGCAATTCGGCCGGCCGGTGAGCCTTGTGCATCGCCTCGACCGCGCCACGTCGGGCTGCCTCCTTATCGCCTTCGACCGCGACACGGCCCGTGCCCTCGGTGAGCAGTTCATGGCGCGCCAGGTCGAAAAAAGCTACCTCGCGGTCTGTCGAGGCTGGCCGGAGCCGTCTGCCTTCCTGATCGACCATCCGCTCGATGGCGGCCCGGGCAAGCCCGAGAAAAAACCGGCGCAGACGGACTGCCGTGTGCTCGCCACCGGTGCCATGCCCTGGCCCTACGGCGAGCATGCCGAGTCGCGCTTCGCGCTGCTTGAATGCCGGCCGCTGACCGGGCGCTTCCGGCAGATCCGCCGGCACCTCAAGCATCGCCACCATCACCTGATCGGCGACACCAGCCACGGTGATGGGGCGCGCAACCGTCTGTTCCGCATCCACCTCGGTGTGCACCGCATGCTGCTGCACGCCTGGCGGCTGGCCTTCGACCACCCGGTCACGGGCGAGCGCTTCTGCGTGGAGGCACCGCTGGATCGCGAATTCGGGCGCGTGATCGAGGGCTTCGGCTGGCAGGCCGCTTTGACATCTCGCGCGGGCTGAAAGCGCGAACGACGCTGGCGTTTTTCGCGCCTGCTGGAGCGAGAAACATGGACACTTGCTCGCGCCTGCCTTCGCGCCTGCCTTCGCGCCTGCCTTGCGCGACCTGCGGACGCGACGGCTCAGGCTCCGCGTCCCGCTCCGCATTCGCCGACGCTCGCCCTCCATGGCTCGCTTCGCTGTCCATCAGGCCGCGCTGGCGCGGCGCTCGCTGACGGGCATCGGCCAAAGGATGCGAAGCGAATATGGGCTTCGGAAGATGGGCTTCGCGCTGCTCACTTCATCACCGCCGCAGCCTCGAAGCACCCCGCAAGGCAGGCGGGGATGCGGCTCCGTGTGCGTCCCGGCCTGCTGGGGCGCGGAATAAGACCACGCCCTCGCGCCTGCCGACGCGCGACCTGCGGACGCGACGGCTCAGGCTCCGCGTCCCGCTCCGCATTCGCCGACGCTCGCCCTCCCTGGCTCGCTTCGCTGTCCTCAGGCCGCGCTGGCGCGGCGCTCGCTGATGGGCATCGGCCGGATGCGAAGCGAAAATGGCTTCGGAAGACGAACTTCGTGCCGCTCACTCCATCACCGGCGCAGCCGCGAAGCACCCCGCATGGCAGGCTGGGAGCTGGCGGCGGAATTCGAGGGCCAGCCCAGTGATCAGACGACAGGCCCGCAGGGTGCGCCCCGGATGGGCGCACCGACCGAGGGCGCAGGGAGGCGCCCTTCGGTCGGCCCGTCGGTTTTCTTGCCGCACACCAACCGGCCCGAGTCCGCCGCCGGCCCCCGGCCTGTCGCAGCGTGGGGTGCTGCTCCGGGCGCGTCCCGGCCTGCTGGGGCGCGCATTCAGGACCACCCCTCGCGCCTGCCCGCACTTGCCCTCGCGCCTGCCGACGCGCGACCTGCGGACGCGACGACTCAGGCTCCGCGTCCCGCTACGCATTCGCCGCCGCTCGCCATCCATGGCTCGCTTCGCTGTCCGCGAGGCCGCGCTGGCGCGGCGCTCGCTGACGGGCATCGGCCGCAGGATGCGATCCACCGAAGGATGCGAAGCGAAGCCAAGATCGTGCTATTCACTTCATGACCGCCGCAGCCGCGAAGCACCCCGCCAGGCAGGCTGGGGGCTTGCGGTGGATTTCGAGGGCCAGCCCGGTGATCAGACGCCAGGCCCGCAGGGTGCGCCCCGGACGGGCGCACCGACCGCGGGCACAGGATGTGCCCTTCGGTCGGCCCGTCGGGTTTCTTGCCGCACACCAGCCGGCCCGAGTCCGCCGCGGGCTCCCAGCCTGTCGCGGCGGGGTGCTGCTCCTGGCGCGTCCCGGCCGGCATCTCGGCCGCTGCGCTCAGCGCTCGACGATGGCGACCACACCCATGCCGCCGGCGGTGCAGACCGAGATCAGCACGCGGCCCGAGCCCTTCTGCTTGAGCAGCTTGGCGGCGGTAGCGACGATGCGAGCGCCGGTGGCAGCGAAGGGATGGCCGAGTGCGAGCGAACTGCCGACCACATTGAGCTTGGCGCGGTCGATGCTGCCGAGCGGCGCGTCGAGGCCGAGCTTGTCCTTGCAGAACTCCGCCGACTCCCAGGCCTTGAGCGTGCACAGCACCTGTGCGGCGAAAGCTTCGTGGATCTCGTAGAAATCGAAGTCCTGCAGGCTGAGCTTGTTGCGTGCGAGCAGCTGCGCCACCGCCCAGGCCGGCGCCATCAGCAGGCCGTCGCCGTGCACGAAATCGACCGCCGCCACCTGGGCATCGCGCAGGTAGGCCTGCACCTCCAGCCCGCGCGCGGCGGCCCAGTCCTCCGAAGCCAGCAGGCAGGCCGCCGCACCGTCGGTGAGCGGCGTGGAATTACCGGCGGTCAGCGTGCCCTGGCCCGAGCTCTTGTCGAAGGCCGGCTTGAGCGTGGCGAGCTTTTCCGGCGTGGTCTCGGGGCGCAGGATGTTGTCGCGCTCGACACCGCGGAACGGCACCACCAGATCGGTGTAGAAACCGCTGTCCCAGGCCTTTGCCGCCTTGGCGTGCGATTCGTAGGCGAGCTGATCCTGTTCGGCGCGGCTGATGCCCCAGGCCTTGGCCATGATCTCGCAGCTCTCGCCCATGCTCTTGCCGGTGCGCGGCTCGGCCACGCCGGGGAACTCGGGGGCCAGCTCCTTGAAGGAAAACCCCTTCAGCAGCGCACCGATCCGGGTCCCGGCGGTCTTGGCCATGTTGAGGTCGAGCAGGCGGCGGCGGAAAGCCTTGCTGTGCACGATCGGCACGTCGGAGGTGGTGTCGGAACCGCCACCGATGCCGGCCTCGATCTGCCCCAGCGCGATCTTGTTGGCCACGCTGATGATGGTGTCGAGCGAGGTGCCGCAGGCGCGCTGCATCGTGATCCCCGGCGTGTAGGGCGAGAGGCCCGAACTCAGCGCCGCCTCGCGACCGATGTTCCAGTCGCTGCTGTGCTTGAGCACGGCCCCCATCGCCACCTCGCCCAGCTGCGCGCCATGCAGGCCGAACCTCTCGACCACGGCACCCAGTGCCTTGATCGAGAGCCCGAGGTTGCCCGCATCGTGGTAGGCCGTGTTGTTGCGGCAGAAAGGAATGCGTTGGCCACCAAGGATGGCGACGCGACGGACGGGGCGGGGGGTCATGGGGCGGAGCTCCAGAGGCGTCGAGGGGCGGGAAAGGGATCAGGCGGGCAGGGCCGGCCAGCGTTGCGGCTGACGTTGCCAGACAGCCGCCAGCCAGGCGATGAACATCGGCAGCTCCGGCCCGGTCTCGGGCAAGCTCCGCCAGCGGGCGAGCATGGTGGCCGGGTGCACGCCCTCGATCAGCACCTCGCAGGCCTCGGCGAACAGGCGCGTCCACAGCGGCGTGCAGGCGATCGCGGTGCGGGCCGCCTCGAGCCGTGCCTGCTCGGTCAGGGCGGCGGCGGCGTCGCCGTCCGGGCGGCGCACCACCATCTGCACCCAGGGCGAATCGCTGTGCTCGAACAGCAGTTCGAGGCCGGCATGGCGCACGTACAGGCGCAGCTCCTCGGGTGTGCAGAACTGGTTGCGGGCCACGTCCTTGCGTTGTGCCGGATCGCTGCGGCCGATCTCGTCGACCTCGTAGGCGAAACGCCGCCAGCCGACCGGATGGGCCAGGTTCCAGTGGTCGAAATAGAACAGGCCGCCGGGCCGCAGCACCCGCGCCACCTCGCGCAGGTAGAGCACCATGTCCTCCTTGTCCATGTGGATGAACACGGCCACGCACCAGCCCTTGTCCATGCTGGCCTCGGCCAATGGCGCAAGGTTCGGACCAGCGAGCGCGAAGGCCCGCGCACCGGGCACGCCAGCCAGCCGCTGGCGACTCAGGGCCACCATGTTCTCGGCGATGTCGAGGCCGGTCCAGGAGGCCACCTCCGGCGCGAGTTGGGCACCAAGCCGGCCGACACCGCAGCCGATCTCGAACAGATGCTGGCCCGGTCCGGGTGCCAAGGCCGCGCGCAACTGGACCGCGGCGTAAGCACCGGTTCGGGCCAGCACGTCCTCGTCGGCACTGCCATCGACCGCCAGCATGCCGTCAGCGAGGCTGGTCGAGCGGGCGTTCCAGGTGGCCTTGTAACTGTCGTCGGGGGCGCTCATCGGGCCGGTGCGAGTGTTGGGCGCGCTAGGATAGACCTCTCGCGTCCGAGGCCCAAGCCATGCCGCCCTCCCCGCCCTCCGAAGGGCTGACCACCCTCGGCGCCATCGCCATCGAATGCGCTCCCGGCACGGCGGTTGGCCGCGAGGCCCTGCCGCAGGCCGAGGCCGGTGAATGGGCGGCGGCACTGGCGGCCGATCTCGCCTGCATCGTGCCGGCCAGCGGCGACCTCGACCTGGTGCTGGCGACGGTGCTCTACGATCCGGCCGAACTGCTGCGGCCGAATTTTCCGCTGCATGCCGAACTCGATGCGCTCGCCGCCCGCGCGCCGGGCCTGGCGGGCGGCCGGGTGCTGGCCTTCGGTGCCGCCAGCGACGGCCCGCCACCACGGCTGCGGCCCGATCCCGGTCTGCGGGGTGGCCCCTTGCGGGTGCTGCCGTTTCTGCTGCGCGGTCCGGCCGCCCAAGTGGCAACGGTGGGCACCGAACTCGAAGCCCGCCTGCTCGATGCCGGCATGGCCGGGGCCGGCACCGCGCTGGCCACGCAATCGGCCTTCGGCCTGCGTATCGAGCACATGCGCTACCTCACCCTGCACGATCTGATGGCGATGATGGCGATGCAGTACCAGCACGCCGGCATCGGTGCGCTGTGGCCGATGATCGAGAGCGCGCTGTTCGGTGATACCGATGAGGCATGGTTGGACGCACCACCCGAACCGCTGGTGCGCTATGTCGGTGGTCGAGCCCGGGTCGCCCTGCTTGATGCTGACGCCTGGGCCTTGGGCGGCTTTGCCCTCGAGGGTGGCGATGCCGATCGGCTGGAGTGGTTGTTCGAACGCTTCGGCGCCCGACAGCGGCAGATCGCCGCCGTGCTCGGCAGTCACGGCATCGAGGTGACCTTCGACCACTGCCCGGTCGGTCGCGACGCGCGCGCCATCCTGCGCAGCGACTAGACCCCGTCAGCCGGCTTGCGGCCACGCCGCCCGGGGCCGAGCTTGCGGGCCACGGTGTTGCGACCGATGCCGAGTTGCGCGGCGGCGCGCTGGCGGTGGCCGTGATGGTGCGCCAGCGCGGTGGCCAGCACGCTGGCATCGAAGGCCTCGCGCAGGCTTTCGGCGAAGCCCTGCTCACCCGCCGCAAGCCGCGCCTGCACCGCGGCTTCAAGGCCCAGCCGCCAGGCCGTGTCACGGGGATCATCGCCCACACCGACGCTGAGGGCGGGCCTTGCCGCGCCGGCCTCGCGCAGGGCGGCATCAACCGCAGTGACCGGGATGCGCTCGCCGGCGGCCAGCGCCACCAAACGGAAGCACAGGTTACGCAACTCCCGCACATTGCCGGGAAAGGGGTGCCGCTGCAGGCGCTCCACCGCCGCTGCGTCAAGCCGGCGCGGGTCAAGGCCCATCGCCTGTGCGGCTTCGTCGATGAAACGCTCGGCCAGCAGCGGGATGTCCTCTCGGCGCTCGCGTAGCGGCGGCAGGCTGATGCGCAGCACATCGAAGCGATGCAGCAGGTCCTCGCGGAAGCGGCCCTCGCGCACACGGGCCGCGAGGTCCTGATGCGTCGCCGCGATCACCCGCACATCGACCCGGATCAGCTCGCGGCCGCCGACGCGGAAGAACTCGCCCTCGGCCAACACGCGCAGCAATCGCGTCTGCAAGCCGGCCGGCATGTCGCCGATCTCATCCAGAAACAAGGTGCCGCCGTCGGCCTGCTCGAACCTGCCGACCTGACGCCTGTTCGCACCGGTGAAGGCCCCGGCCTCGTGGCCGAACAGTTCGGATTCCAGCAGCTCGGAAGGAATCGCCGCCGTGTTGAGCGCGACGAAGGGCCGCGTGGCACGCGGCGATTCGGCATGCAGGGCGCGGGCGACCAGCTCCTTGCCGGTGCCGGTCTCGCCGGTGACGAGCACCGCCAGTGGCAGCTGCGCGTAACGGCCGATGGCGCGGAACAACTCGCGCATCGGCGCGCTGTGGCCGAGCAGCGGCGCCACCTCCTCGAGCTTGGCTGGTCCGTTCGCGCTGCTGCCGGCTCGGGCCTTGTGCCGCGAGCTCGCGCCGGCGCCGCCAGCCTTCAGCAGCTCGCGGGCCAGCCGCACCGGCGCATCGAGATCGAAGGGCTTGGCCAGGTAATCGCGTGCACCGCCGCGGAAGGCCCCGGCGGTGGTCGCCACATCGGTGTAGGCGCTCATCACCACGACCGGCAGCTGGGCATCGTGGCGGCGCAGGGCCTCGAGGAAATCGAGGCCGCCGGTGCCGGGCATACGCACATCGGTGAACACGAGCTCGACCTGCGTGCCAGCGGCGAGTGCCGCGAGGGCGGCGTCGGCGCTGTCGAAAGCCTGCACCGTGAAGCCGGCCTCACGCAGCGCCTCGCTGAGCACGTAGCGCACGCTGCGGTCGTCGTCGACGACGAAGATGCCAGCGCTCATGGCAGCGCTCCGCCCGGCCCAGTGGCGAGAGCGGGCGGTGCTGCGGCATCGTCCTCGGACTCCGGCACGGGCAGCAGCACGGTGAACACGGTGTGGCCCGGACGCGAGCGGTAGGCCAGCGAACCGCCGTGCTCGCGGGCGATCTGCTGCGCCAGCGGCAGGCCAAGGCCGGTACCGTCCGCGCGGCCCGAGACCAGCGGCAGGAACAGGCGCTCGATCAGGTCCTCCGGCACGCCGCGGCCGTCGTCGCTCACCTCCACGCGCACGGCGAGGCGATGGCTGCGGTCGCCGATCAGCACCTGATGCTCGGCGCGGGTGCGCAGGCCCACCGTGCCGGCACCGCTTTCCAGCGCGTTACGCACGAGGTTCCAGACTGCTTGGGTGAGCCGGTCGGCATCGCCGGCCAGATTGGGCAGGCTGGGGTCGTAGTCGCGGATCAGCTTCACCGACCAGCCGGCCTCGGCCTCGGCGAGCTGGCGCACGCGCTCCAGCACGGCGTGGATGTTGGTCGGCTCGAAGGGCCGCGGCGCGGCCGGGTGCAGGATGCGGTTGACCAGACCGTTCAGGCGCTCGACCTCGCCGGCGATCAAGCCAACGAGTTCGCGGCTGTCGGCATCGCTGGTGCGGCGCGAGAGCAACTGTGCGGCACCCTTCAGCCCGGCCAGCGGATTGCGCAACTCGTGCGCGAGGCCGCGCAGCGAGGCGCTCAAGGCCTGCGGCAGCGCGCTGACCGGGTCTTCGCCGGGGAACTCCTCGACCGGGTGCAGCTCAAGCCGCCATCCCTCACCTTCGCGCAGGCACCAGACGTCGGCGAAGCGCGCCGGCAGGCCGCCGAAGCCGAGGCCGACACGCTGCAGACGCAGCGGCTGGCCATCGACCGGCACCCGCGGCAGTGCGGCGATGACGCGCGCCCCGCCGTCCAGTGCATCGAAACCCAGGCCCCCCAAACGCCGTGCGCTCACGCCCAGCCAACTGGCGAACGCCGGATTGAGCGCGCGGATCCGGCCGCTCGCATCCAACCAGCACAACGGCGTGGCGAGGCGCTCGAAGGCAGCGAGGTCGGCAGGCATGAGGGGATTATCGCACCCGATTGGAGCAATTCGCCAAACGCCAAAGCGGCCCGGCTGCTTCGCTATCGCCACAAGCGCAGGCTGGTCGTCGAGCTGTGCTGTGTTCCCTCACTGCGTGACGATTCGTGCTTCGGGCATCGAACTGTCAGCGAAGAGGGCTTGTCGTGTGCGGTCTAATCGAGACCGACCGTGGGACCGCCCGCCTTTGCCTCGGACCCAGCCGCCGGACGCTGGGGCAGCGGAAGCCGCGCCTCGGCCGGTTGCTCTTGGCTGCGGGGTGAACGCAGAGGCACCGACAGGCTGTTGCCATCCTCGGCAAGTTGCAAAGGCCGCGGCCCGTCGCGCAGCGCGGCCGGCAGCGCTGCGAAACGCTCGGCGTTCGAGAGCGTGGGAGCCATCGTGTCCATCTGCAGCAGCGCGGCGAGCAGGCGACGCTGGGCAACGAAGTCGAGCTGGCGCTCGGTATAGTCAAAGAGAGCGGGCACGGCGATCTCGTTGAGATTAACCGACACCGGGAAGGCGACACGGTCAACCCACCGCAGATCGATGTGCTCGTAAACGACCGCTCGATCCTTGCGCGCCATCGCTTCGGCCTCGGGGCCGCAGGCTGTCGCGTAGCGCTCCGCCGTATGGGCCAGAAGCCAATCGATATCGTGCAGCAGCGGCGCCATCCTCTGCGGGCCGTAGCCAGTGGGGAGCGGGTCAAGGATCGCAGGCAGCTGCTGGCTCAGCCATTGGAACTCGCCGCGCATCGCGGCGCACAGCGTTCCTTCCGCCGCGGCATCGGGGGCTTCGCCAAGCGCGGTGCAACTCGCCGGCAGCGCATCCATCGGCGCACGGCGACGCATGTCGGCGATCAAGGTTGCATGCTGGCGGAACACGGCGACGCCGATGATCGCTTCGATCAGCGTTCCCGGCCGAACAACGCGAACGATGGCGCCCTGCGCATCGCGACAGGCGGCGTCCAGCGCTGCGGCGGGGTCGCCGCGGAGGAAGTCGAGCGCCCGCAGGCCGTCGAGCCGCAACAGCGGCTGGAACGGCGGTAGCGCGTCGAAAGGCCCTAAGTCCTCGGGGCTGCGGAACGCCGGCGCACGCAGCGCGCGGGTGGCGGCTTCGAGGCGAGGCCGCCACGCCTCCAGCGTCGCCGCATTGGCCTCGAGCGCCGTTTCGATGTGCGCGATGCAGTCCATGCCATCGCCGCAGTCGACCGCCGACGGCAGCGCGGCCGCTGGCGCTTCGGGAAGCGCCATCAGGATCGCCCAGCCGTTGTCGCCGTCGGGCGGGGGCGGCAGCTGCATCAGGTCAAGCGCCGCCTGCTGGGCGGCGGTGGGTGAGGTCAGGCGGCCGTAGCCCCAGATCGCGGCGATCGCCGCGACGACGAACAGCAGCATGAGCAGCAGACGGGACAACCAGCGCCAGACGGTCGACATGCGGTCTTCCTTGTTCGGGGGACGTTCGATCCGGCGTGGCGGATGAATCAGATGCCGTAGTACATAGCGTACTCGAGCGGATGGGTGGCGGCGCGGAACTTGGTCACTTCCTGCATCTTGAGTTCGATGTAGCCGTCGATGAAGTCGTCGGAGAACACGCCACCGGCCTTGAGGAACTCGCGATCCTTGTCCAGCGCCTCGAGCGCCATGTCGAGCGAGTGGCAGACCTTCGGGATGATCTTCTCTTCTTCCGGCGGCAGGTCGTAGAGGTCCTTGTCGCTGGCGGCACCCGGATCGATCTGGTTCTTGATGCCATCGAGGCCGGCCATCATCAATGCGGCGAAGGTGAGATACCCCGACTGCATCGGGTCGGGGAAGCGGATCTCGATACGCCGCGCCTTCGGGTTGCTGACGAAGGGGATGCGGCAGCTGGCCGAGCGGTTGCGGGCCGAGTAAGCCAGCATCACCGGGGCTTCGAAGCCCGGCACCAGGCGCTTGTAGCTGTTGGTGGTCGAGTTGGTGAAGGCATTGATCGCACGGGCGTGCTTGAAGATGCCGCCGATGTACCAGAGTGCGATCTGCGAGAGGCCGCCGTAGCCGTCACCGGTGAACAGGTTGATGCCGCCCTTGCTGAGCGACTGGTGCACGTGCATGCCGGAGCCGTTGTCGCCAACGATGGGTTTCGGCATGAAGGTCGCCGTCTTGCCGTTGCGGTGCGCCACGTTCTTGACGATGTGCTTGAGCGTGGTGAGCTCGTCGGCCTTCTTCACCAGCGAGTTGAACTTGACGCCGATCTCGCACTGGCCGGCGTTTGCCACCTCGTGGTGGTGCACCTCCACTTCCTGGCCGACGCTGGCCAGCACCTTGCACATCTCGGCGCGCAGGTCGTGCAGCGCGTCGGTCGGCGGCAGCGGGAAGTAACCGCCCTTCACCGTCGGGCGATAGCCGTGGTTGTTGCCGTCCTGCTTCTGGTTGGTGGCCCAGGCGGCCTCGTCGGAGAAGATCTCGTAGCCGACCTTGCCCATCTCGTTGGCGAAGCGCACGCCGTCGAAGATGAAGAACTCCGGCTCCGGGCCGAAGAAGGCCTGGTCGGCGATGCCGCTGGCCTTGAGGAAGGCCTCGGCGCGCTTGGCGACGCCGCGCGGGCAGCGCGAATAGCCCTGCATGGTCGAGGGGTCGAGCACGTCGCAGATCAGCACCAGGGTCGGGTCGGCGAAGAAAGGATCGACAAAGGCGGTACCGGCGTCCGGCAGCAGCACCATGTCGCTCTCGTTGATGCCCTTCCAGCCCGAGATGGAGCTGCCGTCGAACATCTTGCCGTCCTCGAACAGCGCCGGCTCAATGATGTTCACCGGGAAGGTGACGTGGTGCTGCACGCCGCGCAGGTCGACGAAACGCAGGTCGACGAACTCGATGGCGTGGTCCTTGATCAGCTTCTGGATCGATTCGAGGCTCATGGGGGGGTTCCGGGCAGGGGTGGGTTCGGGGTTTATCAGAGCAAGCCTCGTGCCAAGCCGCTCGGCGACCGTGCACCTAAGAAAATCAAGATCTTGGCCGCTTCAGCACGCGCCCCATGCTTCATCACGGTGCGTTATTTGCATCCGTGCAGGGCATTTCCAGACTCCCCGTGGGCCCGCGTACACTGCACCATCCCTCGCCGTTCCGACCCCGCTTGAACGACCTGCTCATCGCCCTGCTGCTCGGCGTCATCGAAGGCCTGACCGAGTTCCTGCCGATCTCCTCGACCGGCCATCTGCTGATCGCCCAGCACTGGCTCGGGCCGAAGTCCGACCTGTTCAACATCGTCATCCAATGCGGCGCCATCCTTGCCGTGGTGCTGGTGTTCCGTGAGCGGCTGGCCGCTCTGGCGCTGGGCTGGCGGCAAACGGAATCGGTCGATTACCTGCTGAAACTGGGCCTCGCCTTCGCCATCACCGCGCTGGTCGGCCTGCCGGTGCGCCTGCTCGGCTGGGAATTGCCGGAAACCGTGGCCCCGGTGGCGATCGCCCTGATCGTGGGCGGGGTGCTGATGCTCGGCATCGAGCGCTTCCTCGCCGCCCGCCCCACCCGCGCCACGATCGGCTGGAACGTGGCGGTCTGGGTCGGGCTGGCGCAGGTGTTGGCCGGCGTGTTCCCGGGCACCTCGCGTTCGGCGGCGGCGATCTTCGCGGCCATGCTGGCCGGCGCCCTGGCGCGACCGGCGGCGGCCGAGTTCGCCTTCCTGGTCGGCATCCCCACCATGTTCGCGGCCGGTGCCTTCGCGGTGCTCGAATACCTGGCCGATCCGGCCGCGCCACGCGAGGACTGGGACGGGCTGGCGGTGGCCTTCGTGGCGGCGGCGATCACCGGTTTCGCGGTGGTGCGCTGGCTGATGGACTGGATCAAGCGCCACAGCTTCGCGCCCTTCGCCTGGTACCGGATCGTGCTCGGTGCCGGGCTGCTGCTGTTTCTGCCCTACTGAAGCGCGGCGGCGAAGCGGTCGGCGATCCAGCGTTCGGCAAACCCCTGGCGGCCGCCTTCCAGCAGGAAGCCGCAATGGCCACCCCAGGGGCTGATCTCCAAACGTGCGCTGGGTGGCAGTTGCAGGCCGGCGAAGTCGTCCAGCGGGATCACCGGATCGTCGGCGGCCATCAGGATGGATGCCGGCACGGTGAGCCCCGCAAGGCGGTCGCCGGCGATGGCGTAGGCCTCGAAGTAGGCGTCGAGGTCCGGGAAATCGGTGTAGCGGCGCACCAGCTCAGCGGTCAGGGCACGCATGTCGTGGCGCAGCACCGCCGCATCGAAGCGGTGGCGCTCGGGAAAAAGCGCGCGCTTGCGCCGCAGCGAGGCCCGCCATTTGCGCATGAAGTACCAGTGGTAGAGCGGCAGGCCGGTCTCCAGCGAACGCAGTCCGCTGGCGCCGTGCACCACCGGACAGACCGCCGCGACATGGGCCAAGGCCAAGCCGGCGGCCGGTGCGGCCCGGGCCAGCCGCAAGGCGAAATTGCCGCCCAGCGAGAAACCGGCAAGACCGAGCGGCAAGCCCGGCAGCCTCGCCTGCACGGCGAGGGCGGCGGCCAGCACCTCGTCGAGCCGGGCGCTGTGAAAGGGCTCGGGGTTGAGATGGTGGGTGTCGCCGTGGTCGCGGAAATTGAGCAGCACCACAGCGAAAGACTGCCGCAGCAGGCCCGCGGCGGTGTGGCGCAGGTAACTGGAGCGGTGGCTGCCCTCCCAGCCGTGCAGCAAGAGGGCGGCGGCCCGCGGCGGACCAGCGGCCGGGGCGAGGTGGAAAGCCTGCAGGGTGGCGCCGGCGGCCGCGAGTCGCCATTCGCTGATCCGCGGCTGCAACGCGGCCAAGGCCTGTTCACCGGCGTAACGGCGCGGTGGCAGCGAGGCCAGCAGGGATTGCAGGTGGCCGTTGCGCAACCAGACCGGCGGGCGGTAGTCGGCGGCGGTCAGCATGGCCGGCCGCTCAACACTCCAAGGCGCTGGCGACCTGCTCGCGGCAGGCCTCGGCGAGTCGGCGGCGGCCGTCTTCGGTAGCCTGCGCCGGTTCGAGGAAATGCACCTCGGCGACCCGGCCCGGCTCGCCCAGCAAGCGCAGGAAATTGCCGAGGAAGCCCTCACCCGGCGCGAAGGCGACCACGGCCTGGGCCTCGCCGCCGTGGCCGTAACGCAGGGCCACCGGCTGGACCGGCGCGGCCGCCAGCACGGCCGGCTGGAAAATGCGGGCGTGGAACACGCCGAGTGCCTCGCCGCTGTTGGCCCGCCCCTCGGGGAAGACCGCAACCGGTCGACCAGCCCGCAGCCGGGCGAGCATCTGCTGCATCACGCCGTGCAGCGACTCGGGGCTGCCGCGGTGGTGGTAGAGGGTGCCGCTGATGTCGGCCAGCCAGCCGATCAGGGGCCAGCGCGCCACTTCGGCCTTGGAGACGAAACCGACCCAGATCTGGCTGTGGATCAGGGTGATGTCGATCCAGCTGACGTGGTTGGCGACGAACAGCACCGCGCCGGGCAAGGGCGTGCCGAAGCGGCGTACCCGCAGGCCGAAGATCCGCAGCAGACCGGCCGACCAGGTCCGCACCGCCCAGCCGCGCGGCCCATGGCCGCCGGGCGCACCGGCACCGGGCCAAGGCAGGGCGAGCATCAGCAGGGTGGCCGGCAACCCCAGCAGCAAATGCAGGATCAGGAGCGGAAGGCGAAAAAGCAGACGCAGGCCGCGCATCAGCCACCCTTCGCTGAGAACCGCATCAGGTTCAGCGCAGGTAAGTGCTCGGCCGCCAGACGTTGGCGAGGTAGCTGCGGCGGCCGTAACCGGAGCTGGCCCCGTAGCCGACGCCCGCGTCACGCTGCCGGCGCTGATGCATGCGATCGTGCAACTCGCCACGGCGGGCTTCGAGCCAGTCGTTGGTGCCGAGCTGGGCCGGGTCGAGACCGCGGCGAGCCGCTTCGCGCTGGCGGAACTCGCAGAAATCGTCGTAGGCCTCGATTTCGTGGTGCAACTCACGAGCCGCCAGCTCGATGGCGATGGCATCGTCCAGAAAGCCCAGCACCGGCAGCTGATCGGGGATCAGATCGCGCGGGTCGCTGAAGTAGGCCAAGGCACCGACGACGCGCTCCAGGTCTTCGGCCGGCAGCGACCAGGCCGCATCACCGATCATCGCCACCAGGGTTTCCAAGAGGCCCAGACGCTCGGCGACGAAATCCGGCACCACGGCGGCCTTGGCGCGGGCCAGCAGGGCACCGGCAGCGGCGGCGACCTCGGCGGGCGGCTTGCCGGCGACGCCGCTGCGGGCGCTGTCGATGGCGGTGGCGAAGTGCGCGAGATCGCGCTCGGAAAGGGTGAGGGTCAGCGTCAGGGGCATGGTGGGGGATTGCGAGAAGGATAAAGCGGGATCGTCGCAGCCTAGGCCGCGCCCGTGACGACGTCAATCGCGCAGGGGCCGTCGGTTCAGGGCCACCAGAACCGGGTCAGGGTGCCGATGCCGGGCTCCAGCGCGCCCTCCGGCGGCAGCCGCAGGACAGCGATGCCGGCCGTCGGCATACCGCGGAAGTCGCTGCTTTGGCCGCTGTGCAGCAGCGCGACGGTCTGTTCGAAGCCGGGGTTGTGGCCCACCATCAGCACCCGTCCGACCTCGACATGCTCGTCGAGCACGGTCATCAGGGTGCCGGGCAGGGCATCGTAGATGCGCGGCTCGTAGCGCACATCGCTGTAGCCCAGCACCTCCAGCGCACGGGCCAGGGTTTCGCGGGTGCGGCGTGCCGGTGAGCACAGCACGCGCTCGGGCAGCAGGCCTTCGGCTTTGAGCCAGCGCGCCGCGGCCTCGGCCTCGGCCTGGCCGCGCATCGACAAAGGGCGGTCGGCGTCGGCCTGACCGGGTATGGCCGGCTCGGCGTGGGCGTGGCGCAACAGGATGAGTTCGCGCATGGGGATCCTTCAGGAGTGTTTCTTGAGCCAGCGCAGCAGGGGGGCGAAATCCTCCTGGTGACCGCGCATCTGCTCGGAGCGGTAATCGAAGACGCAACGGCCCAAGGCCGCCAGCAGCACGTAGGCCTGCGAATCACGCAGGGTGGTCAGCAGCGGGTAGGGCCAGCTGTGGAGTTGTTCCAGGGCCTGCTGGCCGAGCGCGGTCCAGGGCTTGACCCGGTTGGCCACGAGGCCGACCGGAAGCTTGCCCTTGCGCACCCGGCCGACCCGGCCCAGGTCGTTGAGGAAGCCCGCCGTGGCCTCGAGGTCGATGGTGGAGGGCAGCACCGGCACCAGCACCGCGTCGGCGGCGTCGAGGAAGGGCTCCAGATCATCGGCCATGGCGCCGGCCGGGGCATCGATGATGACCCGCCCGACGCCCTCGGGAAGCTGCCGGTGGTAGGCGCGGGCGTGGCCGTCGAGCGGCAGCACGGCAGCATCGAGGTCGGCGCGGCGCTCGCACCAGCGGGTGGCACTGCGCTGCGGATCGGCATCGACCAGCACCGTGGCCTTGCCGGCCACCGCGAAATGACCGGCCAACTGGGTGGCCAGCGTGGTCTTGCCGGCACCGCCCTTGGAACTGGCCACGAGGATCGTCTGCATGCAGGCCCTCCGCCCCGGTCTGGCCACGACTGTAGCAAGCCCGGTCGCGGCGTGACAGGCGCGGCGCTCAGTAGCCCGCCGCCTGCCCGTCCTTGCGGCTCTCGCTGGCGCCGATCCAGCCGCCGTGGGGGTTCCTCATGATGGCCTGGTAGCCGCCGAAGCGGCCGTCGGCGAACTCGACGCGGTGGCCCTTGCGCAGCAGGGCGCGAATGGTTTCCTGCGGAAAGCCGCTCTCCAGCTGGATGACCCCGCCGTCCCGCATCGGCGCCACGTCGGCCACCGGCTCCTCGGAGCCCTCGTGGTGCAGGCGCGGCGCGTCGCCGGCCTCCTGCAGGTTCATCCCGAAATCGACAAGATTCATGACGATCTGCACCTGACCCTGCGGCTGCATCGCTCCGCCCATCACCCCGAAGCTCACCCAGGGCTTGCCGTCGCGGCTCAGGAAGCCGGGGATGATGGTGTGGAAGGGCCGCTTGCCAGGGGCGTACTCGTTGGGGTGGCCGGGTTGCAAGGCGAACTGCTCGCCACGGTTCTGCAGCATGAAACCGAGCCCCGGCGGCACCATGCCGCTGCCCATGCCGCGGTAGTTGCTCTGGATCAGCGAGACCATCATGCCGTTCGCGTCGGCGGTGGTCAGGTAGACGGTATCGCCGCGATCGAGCGCGGCCGGCAAGCCGGGCGCCACCACCGCCTGTGCGCGGTTCGGGTCGATGCGCTGGCGCTGGCGATCGGCGTAAGCCTCGCTGATCAGTTCCGCCACCGGCGCCGGATGGAAGGCCGGGTCGGCGTAGAACCGTGCACGGTCGGCGAAAGCCAGCTTCTTGGCCTCGGTGAGCAGGTGCAGGTGACGGGCGCTGCCGAACTCGTCGGCGGCGAAAGTGAAGCCTTCCAGCACCTCGAGCATCTGCAGGGTGGCAAGGCCCTGGCCGTTGGGCGGCAACTGCCAGACCTGCACGCCGCGGTAATCGATGCTGATCGGCTCGACCCATTCGCCGCGGTGGGCGGCGAAGTCGGCGGCGGTGAGGAAGCCGCCTTGGGCTTTCATGTGGGCCTCGACGATGCGTGGGATCTCACCCTCGTAGAAGCCGGCGCGGCCCTCGGCGGCGATCCGCTCGTAGGTGCGGGCCAGGTTCTCGTTGCGCCAGAACTCGCCCCGGCGCGGGGCACGGCCATCGATGCTGAACTGCTCGAGAAAACCGGGGAACTCGCGGAAGCGGGTGATGTTGCGCTCCCAGTGCCAGGCGATGGTCTCGGGCACCGGGTGGCCGCGGCGGGCGTAGTCGATGCTGGGCTGCAGCAGGGCGGCCATCGGCAGCCGACCGAAGCGCTCGTGCAGGGCGAACCAGCCGTCCACGGCGCCGGGCACCGTCACCGGCAAGGGGCCGAAGGCCGGGATGCTGGTGATGCCCTGGGCATCGAACCAGGCCCGACTGAGCCCCATCGGCGAGCGGCCCGAGCCGTTGTAACCGTGCAGGCGGCCGCTGGCCGGGTCCCAGACCAGGGCGAAGAGATCGCCACCGATGCCGCCGCCGGTGGGCTCCATCAGGCCGAGGGCTGCGTTCGCGGCGATCGCCGCATCGACCGCACTGCCGCCGCGCCGCATCACCTCGAGGGCGATCTGGGTCGCCAGCGGGTGCGAGGTGGCGGCCATCGCCTGCGGGGCGTAGACCTCGGAGCGGGTGGCGAACTCGCGGCCGGTCAGGCGGTCGGCGGCGAGAGCTAGCGGCGCGGCGAGGGTCAGGGCGAACAGTGGGGCGGCCAGCGGGGCGTGGCGGCGGTGGCGAGCAGGCATCGGAGCGCTCCAGCAGGGCGGGTGGCCGACTGTAGCGCCTGACCGATCAAGGCGGGTGATGCAGGCACGGTCGCGGGCGGGTTCCGGTGCGCGCCGCTTTGCTGCTCTACTCTGCCGCTCGATTCCTGCGGCGGGTGAACCCGCCAGAGCAAAGGCCGGGCCATGAAGATCGCCAGTTGGAACCTCAATTCACTGCATGCCCGGCAAGCGCATCTGCTGGCCTGGCTCGGCTCGCGCCGGCCCGATCTGGTGGCCCTGCAGGAAACCAAGCTGGAGGACCACCGTTTCCCCGATGCCGAGCTGGCCGCCGCCGGCTACCGCTCGGTGTTCGCCGGCCAGAAGACCTACAACGGCGTCGCCCTGCTCGCTCGCGCCGACGCCGTCCCCGCTTTCAGCGAGCTGCAGATCGGCATCCCGGGTTTCGAGGACCCGCAAAAACGCGCCATCGCCGCCACCGTGGGCGATCTGCGTATCGTCAACCTCTACGTGGTCAACGGCCAGGCGGTGGGCAGCGAGAAATACGACTACAAACTGCGTTTCCTCGACGCGCTGCACGACTGGCTGGCCGAGGAGATCCGTCGGCATCCGCAGCTCGTGGTGCTGGGTGATTTCAACATCGCGCCGGACGACCGCGATGTGCACGACCCCAAGGCCTGGGAAGGCCAGGTACTGTGCTCGGCCGCCGAGCGCCATGCCTTCGAGCGCCTGCGGGCGCTCGGCCTGCACGACAGTTACCGGCTGAAGCACGAGGCCGGCGGGGCCTTCAGCTGGTGGGACTACCGCGCCGCCGGCTTCCGCCGCAACCTTGGTCTGCGCATCGATCTTGTGCTGCTTGCTACGGCGCTTTTGCCGCGTTGCCGTGCAGCCTCGATCGACCTTGAACCGCGAAGCTGGGAGCGCCCCAGCGACCACGCGCCTGTGCTGGTCGAACTCGACTGAGCGAAGCGGCGGCTCAGCGTCGCGCTTGGAGGAAGGCCTCTTCCGAAATCGAATGCCAGGCCTGCGCCTGCGCCCGGAACGCACGCATCGAGTCGTGGGCGCGGCGTGCGAACGGATCGCTGGCGGCCAGATCCTCCAGCACGGTGTCGGCGGCACGGCGCAGGGCCGCCAGCACATCGTCGGGCAGGCGTCGCAACTGCACGCTGTGCTCGCGCATCAGCACATCGAGGGCCTGCTGGTTGCGGGCGGTGTATTCGGCCAGCATCGCGTCGTTCTCCGCCGCGCAACAGGCTTCGAGGAGGGCTTTCAGATCGTCCGGCAGGGCATCGAACGCTGGTTTGTGGAACATCGCCTCGATCGTGGTACCGGGTTCCTGCCAGCCGGGGTAGTGGGCGAAGCGGGCCGCACGGTGCAGGCCGAAAGCGAGGTCGTTGTAGGGCCCCAGCCATTCGGCGGCGTCGATGGCGCCGCTGGCGAGGCGGCTGGCGATCTCGGCGCCGGGCAGGTTGACCGGCACCGCACCGAGTCGGGTGAGGACCTCGCCGCCGAGGCCCGGGATCCGCATGCGCAGGCCCTGGAGGTCGGCGGTGCCGGTGAGTGGCCGGCGAAACCAGCCGGCCAGTTGCACGCCGGTGTTGCCGGCGGCGAACGGCACGAGATTGAAGGGCGCGTACAGCTCACGCCAGAGTTCGAGGCCGCCGCCGAAGCGCAGCCAGCCGGCCATCTCCTGTGCATTGAGGCCGAACGGCACGCTGCAGAAGAATGGCGCCGCCGCAGCCTTGTCGCGCCAGAAGTAGGCAGCGCTGTGGCCGATCTGGGCGGTACCGCGGCTGACCGCGTCGAACACCTCGAAGGGCGGCACCAGCTCGCCGGAACCGAACACCCGTACCGTGATGCGGCCCGCGCTGGCACGCGTGATGCGCTCGGCCAGCCGCGCCGCACTGGTGCCGAGCCCGGGGAAGTGGGTCGGCCAACTGGTCACCATCGTCCATGCTCGCGGGGCCTCGTCGCCGGTGGCGGTGCCGGCGGTGGTCCGGGGTTGGCAGGCAGCGAGGCCGGCGGCGGCGGCGGCCACCCCCACACCCTTGAGGAGATGGCGGCGCTTCATCGGTGTTCCCGTCGAGAGGGCTTCGAGTTTAACGGTCATTTCGGAGCCGACACCTCAGGTAAGGCCATCAGCGAGCGCCGCGGGACGCGGAGCCTGAGCCGTCGCGCCCGCAGCTCGCGCGAGGGCGTGGCCTAACTGCCGTGCTCCAGCAGGCCGGGACGCACACGGAGCAGCACCCCGCCGCAACAGGCCGGGGCCCGCGGCGGACTCGGGCCGGCTGCTGTGCGGCAAGAAACCCGACGGGCCGACCGAAGGGCGCATCCTTGGCGCCCTCGGTCGGTGCGCCCATCCGGGGCGCACCCTGCGGGCCTCGCGTCTCATCACCGGGCCGGCCCTCGAATTCCGCCGCAGGCCCCAGCCTGCCATGCGGGGTGCTTCGCGGTTGAGGCGGCCATGAAGTGAGTAGCACGATCTTGGCTTCGCTTCGCATCCTTCGTTGGTTCCCATCCTTCGGCCGATACCGTCATCGAGCGCCGCGCCAGCGCGGCCTGAGGGACAGCGAAGCGAGCCAAGGAGGGCGAGCGTCGGCGAATGCGGAGCGGGATGCGGAGCCTGAGCCGTCGCGTCCGCAGGTCGCGCGTCGGCAGGCGCGAAGCGTGCTGGGTCGTTGCGATCCGGCAGGCCGGGACGTGCCCGGAGCTGCACCCACACCGCAGCAGGCCGTGAGCCGGGAGCAGTACCCCCGCCACGACAGGCCGGGGGCCTGCGGCGGACTCGGGCCGGTAGCGGTGTGGCAAGCAACCCGACGGGCCGACCGAAGGGCGCATCCTTGGCGCCCTCGGTCGGTGCGCCCGTCCGGGGCGCACCCTGCGGGCCTCGCGTCTGATCGCTTAGCTGGCCCTCGAAATCCGCCGCCGGCCCCCAGCCTGCCTGGCGGGGTGCTTCGCGGCTGCGGCGGTGATGAAGTGAGCGGCACGAAGTTCGTCTTCCGAAGCCATTTTCGCTTCGCATCCGGCCGATGCCCGTCATCGAGCGCCGTGCCAGCGCGGCCTCGTGGACAGCGAAGCGAGCCATGGAGGGCGAGCGGCGGCGAATGCGGAGCGGGACGCGGAGCCTGAGCCGTCGCGTCCGCAGGTCGTGCGTCGGCAGGCGCGGGGGCCTGGTCCTGATTCGGCTTTGATGTCAACAATGCCCTCGTGGGCCGGCTCAAGCCGCGCTGAGCGGGGCGTAGGCCAGCACCAGCCATTTGGCGCCGCCGCTTTCGAAATCGACCTGCACCCGCACATGGCTGCCGCTGCCCTCGGCATTCTTCAATATTCCGACGCCGAAATTGGGGTGCTTGACCCGCTGCCCCAGCTTGAACCCCTTGAGCGGCGTGCTGTCGGCGTACTGCACCACCGCCTCGGCCTGCCATCCGGCCGAGGACGGGCGTGACACCGCCACCCGCGGCCGCAGTTCGCGCAGCAAGGGGGCGGGAATCTCGCGCAGGAAACGCGAAGGCGCGCCCAGATGCTCCTGCCCGTGCAGGCGGCGCGTCTCGGCCCAAGTGATGAGCAGCCGCTCGCGGGCGCGGGTGATGCCGACATAAGCCAGCCGCCGCTCTTCGGCAAGTCGATCACCCTCGGTCGAGCGCTGCGAGGGGAACAGGCCCTCCTCGACCCCGGCCAGGGCGACGAAGACGAACTCCAGGCCCTTGGCGGAATGCAGGGTCATCAACTGCACGGCATCGCTGCCGACCTCGGCCTGCGACTCGCCGGCCTCCAGTGCCGCGTAGCCGAGGAAGGCGATCAGCTCGGGCAACTCGGTATCGATGTCCTCGCTGCGCGCGAAGCGGCTGGCCACCGAGACCAACTCATCGAGGTTGTCGATGCGTGATTCGAGCGGGTGCTTGCCTTCCTTGGCGTAGTGCTCGCGCAGGCCGGTGTCGGTGATCGCTTTCTCGGTCTGGGCCGGCAGATCGAGGTCGCGGGCTTCGGCGGCCAGCCGTTCGACGAGGTCGAGGAAGCCCTGCAGCGCGTTGCGGGCGCGGCCGGCCAGGCTGCTGCTCTGTGCGAGCCGCTGTGCGGCGGTCCAGAGCGGCTCACCGGCCGCACGGGCGGCACGGCGGACTTCGTCGAGCGTCTTCTCGCCGATGCCGCGGGTCGGCGTGTTGACCGCGCGCTCGAAGGCGGCGTCGTCGCTGCGCGAGGCGAACAGGCGCAGGTAGGCCAGCGCGTCCTTCACCTCCATCCGTTCGAAGAAACGCTGGCCACCATAGACCCGGTAGGGCATTCGCGATTTCAGCAGTTCTTCTTCGATGGCCCGCGACTGTGCATTGCTGCGGTAGAGCACGGCGCAGTCGGCAAGCCGGCCACCGGCCGCCGCGTGCTGGCGGATGCGCTCGACGATGTAGCGGGCTTCGTCGATCTCGTTGTAGGCGGCATAGACCTCGATGGCATGACCATCGCCGGCTTCCGTCCACAGCCGCTTGCCGAGACGGTCGGTGTTGTGGCCGATCACCGCGTTGGCGGCGGCAAGGATGGTGCCGGTGCTGCGGTAGTTCTGCTCGAGCTTGAGCGTGCGCGTGCCGGGGTAATCGGTGAGCACCCGTTGCACGTTCTCGACGCGAGCACCGCGCCAGCCGTAAATGGCCTGATCATCGTCGCCGACGATGAACACCTGCCCGGTCTCGCCGGCCAGCAGGCGGACGAAGGCGTACTGGATGGTGTTGGTGTCCTGGAACTCGTCGATCAGCAGGTGCCGGAAGCGGCGCTGGTAATGCGCCAGCAGGGCGGCGTGGTCGCGAAGCGTCTCGTGGGCGCGCAGCAGGATCTCGGCGAAATCGACGAGACCGGCTCGACGGCAGCGCTGCTCATACTCGACATAGGCACGCAGCATCTCGCGACCCATGAGGTCGCCACCGGCCACCTGGATGCTTCCGGGGCGTTGGCCCTCGTCCTTGCGGGCATTGATCCACCAGACCAGCTGCCGCGGCGGAAAGCGCGACTCGTCGAGCTCGAGATCGGCGCTGACGCGCTTGACCAGACGCAGCTGGTCGTCGGCATCGAGGATCTGGAAGCTCTCGGGCAGGCCGGCCTCCTGCGTGTGCAGGCGCAGCAGACGGTGGGCCAGGCCGTGGAAGGTGCCGACCCACAGCCCACGCGTTTCGACCTGCAGGGCGGCGGCGATGCGCTGGCGCATCTCGGCCGCGGCTTTGTTGGTGAAAGTGACCGCCAGCACGCCGTGCAGCGGCACGCCCTCGACCGCATGCAGCCAGCCGATCCGGTGGGTGAGCACGCGGGTCTTGCCGGAGCCGGCACCGGCCAGCACGAGGCAGTGGCCGGGCGGTGCGGAAACGGCCTCGCGCTGGGCTTCGTTGAGCCCGTCGAGGAGGAAGGAGACGTCCATGTCGCGATTGTAATGGCCCAGCCCGGCCACCTGTCCGCGCCGGTCCGACTGGGGTATCGTCGCGGCGATGGCCCTGCCCGCCCCGTCCGCCAGACTGCTCGACACGCTGCGCCAGCGCGTGCGCGCCGACTTCCGACTCGGAGTCTACTTCGTTTTCGGCGGCCTGACCGTGGCCGTGCTGCTGCCGATCACGGCGCTGCGCTTCGCCCAGGGCCACACCCTGCTCGCGGTGATCGAGCTGGTCATCATCGCCACCATCCTGCTGATGGTCCGGCACGCCTGGCGCGGCGGCAACCTCGACCGCCTCGGCATCCTCGTCACCCTGCTGATGACCAGCGGTGGCGCGTTGATCACCGCCGTCTCGCCGGTCGGCCTGTTCTGGCTGTTCCCGATCGTCACCGCCAGCGGCTTCCTCGCCCCGACCTGGCTGACCCTGCCGGCCTGTTTTGCCCTGATCGGCTTCCTGCTCTGGGAAGGCAATGCTCTGCTGGAAGGCGGCCAACCGCTGGCGATGCTGGGGGCGCTGTTCGTCAATGGCGTGTTCGCCTCGGTGTTCGCCCGCCATGCCGGCGCCCGCCGCGCCCAACTGGAGCAGATGGCCACGCTGGATGCCCTGACCGGTGCAGAAAACCGCCGCGCGCTCGAGATCGAACTGGAGATCGCCATCGCCGGCGCCCGCCGTGACGGCCGGCCGGTGGCCTTGGCCCTGATCGACCTCGACCATTTCAAACGGGTCAACGACCGCCATGGCCACGGTGTCGGCGATCGCGTGCTGCAGGATTTCGTCCGCATCGTGCAGGCCTCGGTGCGCCGTACCGATCGCCTGTTCCGCTTCGGGGGCGAGGAGTTCGTGCTGCTGATGCCGGCCACCGACGAGATCGGCTTCGAATTCGCCATGGTCAAGCTGCGCAAGGCGCTGCTCGAACTGAAGGCCTGTGGTGAACCGGTGACGGCCTCGGTCGGCGGGGCGATCCTGCAAGCCGGCGAGAACCGCGACGGCTGGCTGGGCCGAGCCGACGACGCCCTCTACCGGGCCAAGGAAGGCGGTCGTAACCGCATCGAAATCGACCTGCCGCCGGATTGACCACGATGACACCAGCGACCGCCCCCGCCCTGCTCCGACCGGAGGGCAGGACACTGCGCGCCGACGATAGGCCCTGCTTCGCGGATGTGCGCGATGCCGCCGCCCGGCTTGCCGGCCATGCCCACCTGACGCCGCTGTTGCGCTCGCGCTCGCTCGATGCGCTGGCCGGCTGCGAACTGCACTTCAAGGCCGAGCACCTGCAGCGCGCCGGCGCTTTCAAGTTCCGCGGTGCGGCCAATGCGGTGTTCTCGCTCACGCCCGATCAGGCCGCACGAGGTGTGGTGACGCAGAGCTCGGGCAACCACGGCGCCGCCGTGGCGCTGGCCTGTCGCTTGCGCGGCATCGCCTGCACCGTGGTGGTGCCGCACGGTGCGCCGCACATCAAGCGGGCGGCGATCGCCCGCGAGGGTGCGCGCATCGTCGATTGCGAGGTGGCGCAGAGCGCGCGCGATGCCGCCACTGCCCGCGTGCTGGCCGAGACCGGCGGCGAACTGGTGCACCCCTACAACGACGCCCGGGTGATTGCCGGTCAGGCCACGGCCACGCTGGAAATGCTGCAGCAGGCCGGTCACCCGGCGGACGGGCGGCCTGCCCTCGATGTGGTGCTGGCCCCACTTTCTGGAGGCGGCCTGATGAGCGGCACGGCGATCGCCGCCCGGGGCGTCGATCCCCGCATCCGCCCCCTCGCCGCCGAACCGGAGGGCGCTTGCGACGGTCACGATTCGCTCAAGAACGGTGCATTGATCCGCGGCCGTCGTGCCGACACGGTCTGCGATGGCCTGCGCGCCGAACTCGGCCCGCTCACCTTCGCCATCCTCCAAGACCATCGTCTGGAGGTGCTGCTGGTCAGCGATGCCGAGGCGGTGGCGGCGATGCGCCTGCTCGCGGAACGCCTGAAAGCCCTGGTCGAACCGAGTGCTGCCGTGCCGCTGGCCGCCGTGCTGAAGCACCGCGAACGCTTCGCCGGCCTGCGCGTTGGCATCGTGCTCTCGGGCGGCAATGTCGATCTCGACGCCCTGCCCGACCTTTTCGCGCTCGCGGCGCCGCCCTGAAACCGCCGTCGCTCAGCGCCGGCGGATGCGCAGGCCACTGGCCGGAAAGGTAGCGATGTCGGCTCCGGCCTCGCGCCGGGCGGCACCTGGCGGCGGTGCCCAGGCCATGGCGGTGACCACTTCCCAGGTGCTCGGCAGACGGCCCTCCCGGCGCAGCGGCTCGTAGACGGCCGCCACCGCACGATGGCGGGCCGGGCCGGCCAGCCCGCGTGGACGATCGGGCCGGGCATCGGTGGCGCCGATCGCCTTGAGTTCGCGCATCAAGGCGGCGCAGTCGGGGTAGTGGAGGGTGAAGCACTCGCGCTCCACCACCGGGTTGCGGAAGCCCTGCGCGACGAGGGCATCGCCCACCTGCTGGATCGCCGCGAACGACGAAAGCGGCGGCTCGATCCCGGCCTGCCGGTAGGCTTCGCGCAGTTCGATCAGGGTGTCCGGGCCGAAGGTGCTGAACAGCAGCAGGCCACCTTCGCGCATCACCCGGCGCAGCCCACCCAGGGCCTGCGGCAGATCGGCCACCCATTGCAGGCAGAGGTTGGAAAACACCAGATCGAAGGCGGCATCGGCGAAGGGCAGCGCCGCCGCGTCGGCCTGCACCGCATGGACCGGTCGCCAGAACCGCGAGGAGGCTCGCACCCCGCGCAGCATCGGCAGGGCGAGGTCCACGGCCACCACCGTGCAATGCCGACCCCATTTCGATTTGAGGGCGCGGCTGGCACTGCCCGGTCCGCAGCCGAGGTCGAGCGCACGGCCAGGGATACGCTCGTCGAGGTAGACCAACTGTTCGAGCAGACGCGCCTCGACCTCGTGCTGCAGAACCGCAGCCTGCGCGTAGGTGGACGCGGCGCGACCGAAGGCCCGGCGCACGGCACGGGGATCAAAAACATTCATGGCAGGACGTCGGACTGGGCGGAACCGTTCAGGGCGGAGCCTCCGCCGCGAAGGCGGTGATGGCCGCGGCCACGGCGACAGGTTCGGTGAGGAAGGGGGCGTGGCCGGCATGCTCGAACACCTGCAGGCGCGATTTCGGTGCCAGGGCGGCGGCGGCCTGCATGGCCCCGGGCCCGACCAGACGGTCGCGGCGGCCGGCGAGCCACAGGCTGGGCACGGCCAAGCTCGGCAGCAGCGGCCGCAGATCGGCCGAATGAAGCAGGTCAAGACCGGCGTGCAGGGCCTCGGGCGTCGGCCCACCGCGCTCGTGGACGGCATCGCGCAGGAAGCGCAGGGTCTCACGCAGCGGGATCGAGCCCTGCGCCTCCAGCATCAGGAAGCGGTCCAGCGTGCCGGCAAAATCACGGTCGAGCTCGGCACCGAAAGCCGCGAACACGGCCGGGTCCATGCCCATCGACCAATCGCTGGCAGCGACAAAACGCGGGCTGGCCGCCAGCATCACGAGGCCACGCACACGTTGCGGGTGGCGGGCGGCCAGAGCTAGGGCGATCAGGCCCCCCAGCGACCAGCCGGCAACCCAGGCCGGTGCCGCGCCGGGGGCGGGTTCGTGGGCGACCAGCAGATCGGCCAGCGCATCGGCCAGGCGCTCGACCTGCAGCGGCAGCGTGCTGGCGCGACTGAGGCCGTGGCCGGGCAGATCGACACTGAGCACCCGGAACGATCCGGCCAGGGCCTCCACCAGCGGGGCGAAGATGCCGCCGTGCATGGCCCAGCCGTGCACCAGCAGCAGCAACGGGCCCTGACCCCGGCTTTCGAAGTGCAGCCCTTTCATGGCCCGGTCCCGAGGGTATCGAGGCTGGCGGCCAGAGCATCGAGCAGGCCGTCGATGTCGGCGTGACGGTGCTGGACCGTGAGCGTGATGCGCAAACGGGCCTGACCCGTCGGCACGCTGGGCGGGCGGATCGCGCTGACCCAATAGCCACGCTCCTCCAGAGCGGCGGCCAGTGCCAAGGCCCGGGCGTTGGCGCCGAGCAGCAGGGGCTGGATTGGGCTGGTGCTGTCGAGCACAGGCAGGCCCCGCCGTTTGGCGCCCTCGCGGAAGTGCCGCACCCGTTGCTGCAACTGCTCGCGGCGGTCATCGGCCTGACGCAGGCTGTGCAGGTTCGCCGACAGCGCCGCCGCCAGGGCCGGCAGCGCGGCCGTGCTGAACAGGTAGGGCCGGGCCGATTGCAGCAGATGATCGATCAGCGCGGCCTCGCCCAGCACCAGCGCGCCCTGCGCGCCAAAGGCCTTGCCGAGCGGCACCGTCAGCACCGGCACCTGCTGCGCCGAAAGGCCGGCAGCGGCGCAGGCGCCGCGTCCCTCCGGCCCGAACACGCCCACGCCATGCGCCTCGTCGATCAGCAGCAACGCCTGCTCATCGGCGGCGATCCCCGCCAGTGCCCGCAGCGGTGCCAGATCGCCATCCATGCTGAACACGCTGTCGCTGGCCAGCAAGGCTAGCGCCTCGGGCCGAGCCTGCAACTGCCGCAGAGCGGCCTCGGTATCGGCATGCCGGTAGCGGCGCAGCTCGGCACCGGCCAGCCGGGCGCCGTCGATCAGGCAGGCATGGTTGAGCTTGTCCTGCACACACAGATCGCCGGCGGTGAGCAGGCCCTGCAGGACCATCAGGTTGGCCTGGTAGCCGCTCGGCAGGAACAAGGCACGCTCGTAGGCCAGCCACTCGGCGGCCTCGCGTTCAAAACGTGCATGCAAGGCATGGTGACCGCAGACCAGAGCCGAACCCGCACTGCCGAGGCCGTGCTGGGCGGCGGCCTGCTGCAGGGCGGCCACGCCAGCGGGGGAGGCGGCGAGGCCCAGGTAGTCGTTGCTGCAGAAGTTGAGCAGCTCACGACCCTCGACCCGCACCCGACGGCCCTCGACCTGCTCGACCCGTCGCCGGCGACGGCTCGCCTGCTCGCCCTCACGCCGCACCGCTGCGGCCGCCAGCCGCTCGTCCCAGCAGGGGCGCAGCATGCTGCTCAGGCCGCCTGCGGCGCCGGGCAGGCGATCTCGGCGTGAACCGTCTTCGATGCCTCGACGACAGCCATGGGCTTGAGGCCGAGCTTCGCGAACAGGGCCTGATCGGCCTCGACCTCCGGGTTGCCGGTGGTCAGCAGCTTCTCGCCGTAGAAGATCGAATTGGCACCGGCCAGAAAGCACAGGGCCTGAAGCTCTTCGCTCATTTCGTTGCGACCGGCCGAGAGCCGCACCATCGAGGCCGGCATCATGATCCGCGCCGCCGCGATCGTGCGCACAAACTCGAACGGATCGAGCAGCGCCGTGCCGGCGAGCGGCGTGCCCTGCACCTGCACGAGACGGTTGATCGGTACCGAACCCGGGTGCTCGGGCAGGTTGGCCAGCGTCTGCAGCAGGCCGGCGCGCTGCTCGCGCGTCTCGCCCATGCCGACGATGCCGCCGCAGCAGGTCTTGAGGCCGGCATCGCGCACGGCTTCGAGCGTGTCCAGACGATCCTGGTACTCGCGGGTCTTGATCACGTCGCCGTAGAACTCCGGCGCGGTGTCGAGGTTGTGGTTGTAGTAGTCGAGGCCGGCCACTTTCAGCGTCTGTGCCTGCTCGGGCTTCAACATGCCAAGCGTGGCGCAGGTCTCGAGGCCCATCGCCTTGACCGCGCCGACCATCTTCGCGACGTCCGCCACGTCCTTGTCCTTGGGCGAACGCCAGGCCGCACCCATGCAGAAGCGGGTGGCGCCGGCGGCCTTGGCGGCGGCGGCGCGGGCGATCACGTCTTCCAGCGCCATCAGCTTCTCGGCTTTCAGGCCGGTGTCGTAGCGCGCACTCTGCGGGCAGTAGGCGCAGTCCTCGGGGCAGCCGCCGGTCTTGATCGAGAGCAGGGTGCTGACCTGCACTTCGGTGGGGTCGAAGCGCTCGCGGTGCACGAGGCTGGCGCGGTGCAGCAACTCGGGGAAGGGCAGCTCGAACAGCGCGAGGGCTTCTTCGCGCGTCCAGTCGTGGCGGATGACGGCAGGCATGGGAATTTTCCGACGGCGAAAGGCCGTGAGCCCGGGCAGTCTGGAAACCGCTCCCCCCGCCTGTCAACCGCGATGCGCGATCGCTTCACGCCCCTGCTCGCCGCCTGGCTGCGCCTGCTCGAACCGGCCTGCGTGCGCTGCCGGCTGCCGGCCGACAGCGGCCTGTGCCCGGCCTGCGTCGACGCCCTGCGGGCTTTCCCGCTGCCCGCGGCGGCGGCCGACGACCCGGCACCGGTCCGGGCCGGCCTGTGCTGGAGCCCGGCCTGCGCACCCCTGCTGCGGCGCTACAAGTTTCACGGCGACCTGGCCGCCGGTGCCGCCCTGGCCCGCCTCGTCCTGCCCGAGCTGCGCCAAGCCGCCCGCCCCGAACTGCTGATACCGGTGCCCCTGCACCCGGCACGGCTGCGCCGGCGCGGCCACGATCAGGCCCTGGAACTGGCGCGGCTCTGGGGCCGCGAACTCGGCCTGCCGGTCGCGGCCGAGGCCCTGCGACGGGTCTTCGACAGCCGCCCGCAGACCCGGCTTTCGGCGGCGCAGCGGCGGCGTAATCTGCAGGGCGCCTTCGTCGCCCGGGCCGGATTGCCGTCAAGCATCGCCCTGGTCGATGACGTTTTGAGCACCGGCAGCACGGTGCGGGCGGCGGCGGCGGCCCTGCGAACGGCCGGCGTCGATGGGATCCAGGTCTGGGTGCTGGCGCGTGCGCCGGGCCGGCCTACAGCGCGCCTTGGCTCAGGCCACGAACAGGTGCTGCATGAACACGCCACCGAACAAAGCGGCACCCACCGTCTGATTGGCTTTGAAGGCACGAAAGCAGTCGGCGGGATGGCGTGAGCGGCCGTAGCGGAAGGGCAGCAGGGCGAAAACCACCGCCAGCCCGAAACCCAGCCACCAGCCGATGCCGTAATCGAGCCGCAGCCCGAGCAGGGCCATGGCGGCGAGGAACAGCAGGGTGAGCACAGCGATCACCGGCACATCGAGGTCGCCGAGCAGCAAAGCGATGCTGCGCGAGCCGGCGCGGCGGTCATCTTCGCGATCGACCATGGCGTACCAGGTGTCGTAGGCGGTGGTCCAGAGCAGGTTGGCGCAGAGCAGCAACCAGGCTTCCGGCGGCGGCCATCGGTCGTGCACCGCGGTGAAGGCCATCGGAATGCCCCAGGAAAAAGCGAGGCCCAGCCAGACCTGCGGCAGGTCGGTCCAACGCTTCATGTAGGGGTAGGCGGCGGCCAGGCCCAGGGCGACGACGCTGAGCGCCACGGTCTTGGCATTGGTGCTCAGCACCAGCAGAAAGGCCAGCGCCATCAGGGCCGCGAACAGGCCAAGGGCAAAGCGGCCGGAGAGTTGGCCGGCCACCAGCGGCCGCTCGCGGGTGCGTTGCACGCGGCCGTCCAGCCAGCGGTCGGCGTAGTCGTTGATCACGCAGCCGGCCGAGCGGCAGAGCCAGACCCCCAGCCCGAACACCAGCAGCAGGTGCAGACCCGGCCAACCCTCGGCCGCCACCCAGAGCGCGATCAGGGTCGGCCAGAGCAGCAGCAGCACGCCGATCGGCCGATCGCCGCGCAAAAGCCGCCAGCTGGCGTCGTAGCGCGGCCGCCAGGCGAGCGGGAGCAGCTGCGCGAAAGGCGCGGTCGGCGATGGGGTCGTCATGGCGTGATTTTCGGCGTCCGCGAGCGCACGGCGGCGTATGGCATGGGCCGTAACTTTGCCTTAATGTGGCTTGGCTGTGCCCCGCACGAGGGCGCGCGCCTCGGCCGTTGCACCCATTCCGATCCAGGAGTTTCGCATGCCCCGCACCCGTATTCTCGTCGGCGCCGTCGCGCTGGCCCTCGCCGCATCCAGTGTCCACGCCCAGCGCTTCAGCGGTGTCGTCACCTTTGGCGACAGCCTCTCCGACGGCGGCAACATCGGTCTGGCGCCGGCGGCTGCCGGCGGCCTGGGCGGTGCCTTCGGACCGTCCCAGAGCTTCACCACCAACCCCGACCCGGTGCTGGTCGAGATCCTCGCCCAGCGTTTCGGTTTCACTCTGGCGCCCTCGCTGGCCAACGGCCGCAACTTCGCCTGGGGGGGTGCCTGCGCTCTGTCGGCAGCGGCCTCGACCTGCCAGAACAACCCGAACCCGATCACCCGCCTCGATGCGCAGATCAGCCAGCACCTCGGCACCGGCACCACGGTGCCGAACCCGAACGCCCTGCACACCGTGTGGATCGGTGCCAACGACCTGTTCCAGCGCATCCCGGTCTGGGCCACCACCCCGGCCACCGCCCAGGCCAATGCCCAGGTGGGCGGCATTCCGGTGGCCAGCGCGGTGGTCCAGCAGGTGGGCCGCCTGCAGGCCGCCGGGGCGCGCAACATCTTGGTGCTCAACCTGCCCGACCTCGGTGCCACCCCGCAGTTCGGCCCGGGCTCGCCGTTCGCCCCCGCCGCGCCGCTCGCCACCCTCGCCACCCTCAGCTTCAATGGCGCGCTGAGCCAGGGCCTCTCGCAGCTCGGCACCGGCATCATCCCGATCAACGTGTTCGGCCTGGTCAACGAGGTGCGTGCCAACCCGGCGGCCTTCGGCTTCACCAACGTCACCGGCACCGCCTGCGGTGCCACCAGCTCGCTGGGCTGCGGCCCGGGCCAGCTCGTTGCTGCCGGAGCCAACAACACCTGGCTGTTCGCTGACGGCGTGCACCCGACCGGCGGCGCCCATGCCCTGCTGGCCAACGTCGTGGTCGCCACCATCGAGGCCCCGGCCATCGTCTCGCTGGCGCCCGAAACCGCCATCGCCGCCTACGACGACCACCGCCGCGCCATCGCCGACGGCCTGTTCGCCGAGTACGGCCTCGACCGTGAAGCCGGCAGCGTGCGCGGCTGGTTCACGGCCAGCGGCAGCAGCGGCAGCCTCACCCCCAGCGCCACGGCTCCGGGCGGCGACAGCTCGGGCTTCCACATGACGGCTGGCGCCAACTACCGCCTCAGCGAGACCTTCAGCTTCGGCCTCGCCGCCGGCATCGGCCAGCAGAACCTCGACGCCAACGGCGGCCAACTGGACGGCAACACCGCCCTGTTCTCGGCCTATGCGGTGTTCGACTTCAGCGGCTTCTACGCCCAGGCCATCGCCAGCGCCGGCAACAGCAACGTCGACATCAATCGCAGCATCAACCTGCGCGCCAGCCAGCGCGTCGAGAACGGTCAGACCGACGTCGCCCACCGCGCGCTGGAGCTGAACGTCGGCTACGTGTTCGGTGGCGAGCACCTGCAGCACGGCCCCTTCGTCGGGCTGAGCTGGCAGGAAGCCACCACGGCCGCCTTCGCCGAGGACGCCATCTCCGCCACCAGCATGAACTTCGGCGAATTCAGCCGCGAGTCGATGGTGACCCGCGCCGGCTACCAGTTCCGCGCCAACTTCGATGCCGTGCAGCCTTTCGCCCGGGTCGCCTGGAACCGTGAGGAGGAGACCGACGCCACCTCGGTGATCGCCGGCTCCAACAGCATGGGTGGCCGCTTCGCCATGACCGGCTTCGCTCCCGGCGAGTCCTGGACCAGCGCCGAAATCGGGCTTGGCTTCGTCTTTGGCGAGAACCTGGATGGCCACCTCGGCTACTCCGGCCGCTTCGGCGACGATGTGGTCGAGCGCGACAGCCTGAATCTCGGTCTTTCGCTGCGCTTCTGAGCCCACACCCCAGAGCGGCGAAAAGCGGGCATGCTCCCCGGCATGACGAACCACCCGCCTTTCGCCGCCCTGGTGCAGCGCCAGCTCGAGGCCTACAACGCCCGCGATGCCGGGGCCTTCGCCGCCTGTTTCAGCACCGGGGTGCGCTGCCAGCGCCACCCCGACGAGCCGGCTTTTCTGGTGGGTCGTGCCGCCCTGCACGATTACTACACCCGCGAGCGTTTCGTGCATGAAGGGCTGCATGCCCAGCTCGTGCACCGCATCGAGCTCGGCGCGCGCGTGCTCGACGCGGCTCAATCACGCTCGACGGTGGCTTCCAGCTCGAGGCGTTGCTCGCGGCCGGCCTCCAGCCGGGCGGCCAGCCAACGCCGCAGGGTCCAGGTCACCGACACCACCTGGCCGGCGCCAGACAGGGCCATGCCGTAGCTCAGGTAAAGCCGTGGCGTGACGCGCTTGCCGACGGTCAGCACGGTGCCGTCCAGCCCGCGCGAAGGGCCGAGGCTGGCGCTGTCGAAACCGATCTGGCCGGCCAGGGCCTGCGCCAATGCGCTGCCGCCCAGGGCGGTGGCGGCCTGTTCGAGCTGGGCCGCGTCGCGGCCGTCGGTGGCGGCCAAGGGCCGGCCGAACATCAGCCAGGACAGGGCCTCGGCCTGCGGCAGCGGCGGCTGCGACCAGAGCTCGACCACTGGCGCGCGAGCGTTGCCGGTGAGCAGCACGCCGACCGGGGGATCGGCGTCGGGGCGCTCGGCCCGGACATCGAGCTGCGGGGCATCGAGCGAGCTGTTCGCCCAACGCAGGGCACCTTGGGTCAACTCCAAGGTCTGTCCGTAGGCGCGCAGCGTGCCGTCGAGGTTCAGGGTGCCGCTGCCCCTCGGCTCGCGACCGGGGCGATCGCGCACCCGCAATTCGCCGCCGACCCGGCCCTCGAAACCCTGCCCGCGCAGGCGCACGTCTTCGCCGAAGACGAAACGCACATCGGCCTGCAGGCGCTCGGCCGGTCGATCGGCGGCGGCCGGGGCATCGAGCACCACCACATCCGGCGAGAGACGGGTGTCGCCGCCCAGATGATCGAGGTTGAGCACCGCCCGCGGCACATCGACCCGTCCGCGCAGGCGCAGGCGTTCGGCACCCACCGCCAGTTCCAGCGCCGGCGAGACCCAGACCCGGCCCTCGGCGGTGTCGAGCACACGCACCTCGCTGCCCTGCAGGCTGAGCCGGCCTTCGCGACTGGCCTGGCGCCATTCGCCTTCGAGCCGCAAGGCACCCTCGCCGCTCGGCAAATGGCCGCTGAGGCGCAAGCGGCCGGCTTCATCGGCGGCCAGTTGCAGGCTGCCGTCGCGGATGGCGATGCCCAAGGCCGGCAGTTCGACCGACAAGGGCGCCGCCGTCATGGCGCCACTCCACAGCGGAGCTTCGCGCCGACCGGAGAGCACGAGCCGGCCTTCGATGCGGCCGCGCGGCGCGGCCAGATCGGCGCTCAAGAGTTCGAGCACGGCCAGATCGTCGATCCGCAAGGCGGCACTGCCGGCCAGGGCGCCTGCAGGGTCGATGGCGAGTTCGGCATCGATGCGGCCCTGCGGTTGGAGATCGGCCCCCAAACGGGTCTGCCAGCCACCGTCCTGCACCAGCCCGAAGCGCAATTGCCGCCAACCGAGCTCCAGTTCTCCGGTGCCGGCTTCGGCCTCGTCCAGTCGCAAGCGGCCCTCGTCGGACTGCAATTCGAGTTCAAGACGCGGGCCGGCCGCTGTTTGCAGCCGCCGGGCCTGCAGATCGAACCGGCCCTGCGGCTCGACCGGCAGGCCTTCGGGGTCGGGCAACAGGGCGATGAAGGTGGCGAGTTCGAGCGCTTCGCCGCTGAGTCGCAGATCGCCGGCATCGCCCTCGATGCACAGCCGTCCCGGTTCGCCGAGGGCGAAACAGGCCGGCCGCGGCAGACGCCAGCCGGCGCGGTCATGGTGCAGAAGCGCCGGGGCGAGCAGATGCAGGGCCGGCCAGCGGCCCAGTTGCAGGTCGATATCGCTCAGGTCGAAGGCTTGCCGGCCGGGGCCGGGTCGGGTCCAGTCGCCCTGCAGACGCAGCCGGCCGTCGGTGGGCGGCAGCCCGGCCAGACCGCTCAACGCCTCGGCCTGCAGCAGCAGATGGCCCGGGCCACGGCCCGGCAGTTCGCCCTGCGCAGACAGCTGGCGCAGGGCAAGCTCGTTCCAGCCGGCATCCCGCAGCCGGGCATCGATGCGGACTTGCGGCCGCAAGGTGCCGGAGCGCCAGTCCATCCGGCCATCGAGACGGCCGCGGAGGCCCTCGACCCAGGGCCCGAGATCAAAATCGCGCGCCTCGACCTGCCCATCGAGCACGGGCGAGAGCCGACCGTTCAGGGCCAGCCGGCCCGTGCCGGCTTCGAGCTCGAGCCGCAGCTGCTGGCCTTGGGCATCGGTTTCGAGGTGCAACTCGGCAGCCACCGGCTGGCCGCGCAAGGGACCACGCAGACCGGTGAGGGCCAGCCGGTAACGCGGCGGCGCGGACTCCGGCAGGGCCGCCTGCAAGCGCAGCCGACCGTCGAGCCGGCCCGGCCAGTCCGGCAGCAGCCAGCCCGGATCAAAGCCCTGCAGGCGGGCATCGACCGCCAGACTGCGGTCCGCATCGTGCTGCAGGCGGGCCTCGCCACTCAGCCGACCCGCGGCGGTGGCGAGTTCGAACGGCGCCAGCACGATGCCGGCGGCATCGCCTCGGGCCTGCCCGCTGAGCTCGGCCGTTTCACCGGCGCGGCGCAGGGTCAGGGCCAGTTCGCCCTGCCAGTCGCTCCAGCGGCCCTGCAGCGTGGCGCGACCCTCGGCACGGACTTGCGCCTCGCCCTCGCCCCAGCCGAGGTCCTCGGCCCGGGCTTCGAGTTGCAGGTGCCCGTCGTCGAGGCGGTAGTGCCCGCGCAGATCGAGCCGGCCGTCGAGCAGGGAAAGCGCCATCGCCTCGACCTGCAGCAGGCCATCACCCAAGCGCAGCTGCGAATCGAGCAGCTCCACCGCCAGCGCCTCGTGTTCGAATCGGCCGCTCAGCTCGAACGGCAGGCCAGCCGGGTCGGTGGCATCGCGCCAGCGCAGGGCAAGCTGCAGCGGGCCTTCGATCTGGCCCTCGAAGCCGGCCTGACCGGCATCGAGGTCACCCTCGAGCCAGAACCGGCCCTGCGGACCGCCGCGGTGGCTGAGGTCGAGGTGCAGGCGGCTGGCGAAACCTCGCCGCGGATCGACCCGCAGCGAGCCGTCCAAGCGCCCGGCCGCGGCCTCCACCTGCAGCCGGTCGATCTGCAGGGCGAACGGCCACTCGAAAGCCTGCAGCAGCTCCGGCCAAGGCTTTGGCGGTGTTTCGGGGGCATCGGCCCGAGGTTCGATCCGCAGGCCGGTGAGGGCCAGCAGGCGCAAGCGCAGCACTCGGGAGCTGACATCCGGTCGGCCCAACCGCAGATCGAGCCGCTCGAGTTCGATGCGCCGCTGCTCGTCGGTGTAGACCACGTCGTGCAGGCGCAGATCACCGGTGAGCGTGCCTTCGCGGGCTCCGATCCGCAGGCGGCCCTCGGGCAGTTGCGCGATCAGGGCATCGAGCACGCGGTCGCGACCGGCTTCGGTGCACAGCCCGAAGCCCAGGCCGAGCAGGCCGACGAGCAGGCCGGCGCTCACCGCCAGCACCAGACCCCAGAGCCAGAGCCAGCGCCGTCGCGTGGAAGGCATCAGAACGCCACCCCGAACGCCAGATGCAGGCGGGTGCCGCCGCCGGCTTCACGATCGAGACCACGGGCAAGATCGAGACCGACCGGTCCGACCGGCGAGCGCCAGCGCAGACCGAGGCCCACACCCGGTTTGGAATCGAACTCCGCCCGGCGGTTGAAGGCATCGCCGACATCGACGAACAACGCCGTCCCCCAGCGCTCGACGGGAAAAAACTGGTACTCCAGGCTGGCTTCGACGCGGTGCAGGCCGCCGATCACTTCGCCATCGAAGCGTGGACCGATCTCGCGGTAACCGTAGCCGCGGACGCTGCGGTCGCCGCCGGCGAAATAACGCAGCGAGGCCGGGAACTCGGGCGAAGCCGGATCGCCCTCGAAGGCGGTGGTGGCCAGTGCGATCCGGGCCAGCCAGCCGTGGCGCTCCTCGCTGCCGGTCCGCCACTGCGCCGCCAGCTCCGCCTGGCCGAAGCGCTGCTGCTGGCCGCGGGCCTCGATGCGGCCAGCGCGCAGGGTGGCCGACCACTGACCGCCATCCTCGGGCACCAGCCGCTCATCGAGACGACGGTGACCGATCGAAAACTCCGGGTAGATCAGGGTCTGGCGGGCACCGTCGAAGGCACTACCCCGCAGCCGCGAACGACCGTCCTCGCGGGCCAGCACGAGGGCGGCGGCGGTCGTCCAGGGTTCGCGCCGACCCTGCCAACCCAGGCGCAGATCACGGCGCTGGAAGCCGAGGGCATCCACCGGCTGTTCCTCCCGCCAGGCGGCCTCCAACGCGTACCAGCCGGGCAGGGTCTGCAGGGCCGGAACACGGTACTGCGTGGACAGCGCGCGCTGCCGCTCCGAAGCCTCGGCGTCGGCCCGCCATTTGTGGCCGCGGTCGTTGACCCAACGGCGGTCGATGCCGCCGCGCAGGCCCAGCCCGCTGTCGCTGCCGAGGCTGAGGGCCGCGGTGTAACGGGTGCGCCGGGCCGGTGTGGTGCGGATATCGATCGGCACCTGCAGATCGGAGCCGATGCCTTCCTCGTCGGGCACGACCTCGACCAGGGCGAAATAGTCGAGTTGCACAAGGCGCTGCTGCAGGCGTTCGAGCCGGGCCTGGTGGAAGGGCGTTCCGGGCGTCCAGTCGATGAGGGCATCGAGCCGACCCGGTTGCAACACGCCGGGCGCGAATCGTGCCTCGCCCAGAGCATGCCGCGGGCCGGAATCCCAGTGCAGCTGGATGTTCGCGCTGCGTTCGCCTCGGTCCACCTCGACCCGCGAGAGCGTGCGGCCGGCCGCGAGGTAGCCGCGCTCGGCCAAGCGGCGATCGATGCGACGTTTGGCCGCCTCGTGGGTGGCGTGCACGAACACCTCGCCGGGTCGCGGACGCAGGCGCTCGAGTTCGCCAAGGATGAAACGGTCGTCCTCGGCGGCACCGATCATCCGCGCATCGACGCTGCCTACCCGCACCGGCTCACCGGGCTCGACCTGCACGCGGATGCGTTCGCCACCGCGCAGCGGCTCGCGAAAAAGTTCGACACGCGGGGCGTAGAGGCCGAAGGCTTCGAGCACAGCCGCCACCTCGGCAGGTGCTCGCCGCAACAGAAAACGCAGCCGTGCCTCGCTGAGCTCCGGCATGGCCGCATCGGCGAGCCGGGCCAGACTCAGCGCGGCACGCACGGCCTCGGCGCTGGTGTCGTCCAGCCCCTCGATTTCGACCGCGAGCACACGCACGACCGGCGCCGCCGAAGTGGCCACGGGTGCAGGATCGACCGCCATCGCCGCCTGCGATGCGCCGGCGCCGACCAGCAGGACGAGCGCCAGCGGCAGCAGGGCGCCCGGCATCCGCCTCAGCCGGCCAACTGCTCGATCGCCGCCACTGCGGCGAAACGGTCGGCGAGCACCTTGAGCAGGGCGAGGCGGTTGGCGCGGACAACTGGATCTTCGGCCATCACCATCACCGTGTCGAAGAAGGCATCGACGGGCGCGCGCAGGGCCGAGAGCCGGCTCAGCACGGCCACGTAGTCGCGCGCGGCGAGCGTGGCGTCGGTGTCGGCCAGCGCGGTGACGAGCGCGGCGTGCAGCTCGTGCTCGGCCGGCTCGACGAGTTTCGAGGCGTCGATGGTTTCCGGCAGCGCGCCTTCGACTTTTTTCAGGATGTTGCGCGCGCGCTTGTTGGCGGCGGCGAGCGCGGCGGCTTCAGGCCGTTCAGCGAAACGCTGCAGGGCCGACAGGCGCTCGGCGAAATCGGCAAGCGAAACCGGCTTGGCGGCAGCGACCGCATCGAACAGTGCCGTACCGACACCGCGTTCGGCGAAGTAGCCGCGCAGGCGCTCGAGGATGAAGTCGTGGAGATCGTCAGCCGTGGTATCGACGGGGATCAGCAGTGCATTGACCGGCGCACTCTTGATGTCTATGCCACGCTCATGGGCGGACAGCATCATCACGACGGTCTTATCTGCAGCATTTGATTCGACCTGCTGTCTGAGACTCTCAAGTGCAGAGCGCAACAAGCCGAGAAGGTTGAGGTCGAGCCCACCCTCGATCAGGGTGCGCGCCAGCCCCAGCGCGTTGCGACGCAGGGCGAAGGGGTCTTTGTTGCCGGAAGGCTTCAAGCCCGCGGCAAAGCCACCGGCCAGGGTGTCGAGGCGCTCGGCGATAGCAAGGATCTGCCCCAACCGTGTCGAGGCAATCGCATCGCCAGCGAAGCGCGGCGCATAGACCTCGTCGAGCGCCACGGCGACGGCGGCACGCGCCTCGGCCGGCAGATCGTCCAATCCCGCGTCGTGCGCCGCGTAGCAGCGCCCCGCGATGCCCTGCAATTCGGGAAACTCGCCCACCATGCGGCTCTGCAGATCGGCCTTGCACAGCAGCGCGGCAATCTGGGCGAGGTCGGCATCGTCGTCGAGTGCGGTAGCAATCGCGCGGGCGAGCTGGGCGATGCGCGCCACCTTGTCGGCGTACGAGCCGAGCTTCTGCTGGTAGGTGACGCTGGCGAGACCTTCGTTCATCGCCGACAGGCCCTGCTTCAGGTCCTCGTCGAAGAAGAACGCAGCGTCGGCGAAGCGCGGGCGGATCACCCGCTCGTAGCCCTTGCGCACTTCCGCTTCGTTGGTCGACACGATGTTGGCGATGCCGATGAAGGCCCCGGTGATGCGGCCCTGCGCGTCCAGCACCGGGAAGAACTTCTGGTTCGCTTCCATGGTGCTGATCAACGCTTCCTGCGGCACGCGCAGGAAGGCCTGCTCGAAGCCGCAGAGCACGGCCTTCGGCCATTCGACGAGGCCATTGACCTGCTCGAGGTTGTCCTCGGTGACGCGCGCCGTACCACCGGCCTGCGCCGCGGCGGCCTCGACCTCGCGAGCAATGGCGGTGCGGCGCTCGTCGGCGTTGACCAGCACCTTGGCCGTCCGCAGCGCCTCGACATAGGCCTCGGCATCGGCGATCCAGACCGGCTTGTCGTGCATGAAGCGGTGGCCGCGACTCATGCGGTCGGCGGTCTTGCCAAACACCGTGAGCGGCACGACCTCGGCACCGTACAGGGCCACCAGCCACAGCACGGGACGGGCGAAGGCATGTTCGTGCGCGCCCCAACGCATCGGCTTCGGGATCGGCATGGCCTTGAGGGCTTCGTCGAGCACCGCTTGCAGCAGGTCGACGGTGCGCGCACCCGGCCGCACCGCGCGATGCACGAAGCGCTCGCCCTTGGCATCCGTGGTGCGCTCCAAAGCGTTCCACGCCACGCCGGACTTGGCCGCGAAGCCTTCCAGCGCCTTGGTCGGCGCGCCGTTCGCATCCAGCCCGATGTTGAGGTAGGGCCCCAGCACTTCCGAGCGTTGTTCGGGCTGTTCAGCAGCGACGCTCTCGATCAGCACGGCAAGCCGCCGCGGCGAGTACAGAGAGCGCGTGGCACCCATCGCCACACCGCGCTTGGCCAAGCCCTCAATGATGCCGTTCGCGAACGCAGCCGCGAGTTCGGGCAGGGCCTTGACCGGCAGCTCCTCGGTGCCGAGTTCGATCAGCAGGGAGGCGCTCATACCGCGGGCTCCGGCACGTCGAGGCCAAGCCGAGCGCGTTCCCCCGCGTCCTTCACACCGGGAAAGCCGAGCTTCTGGCGCTGGGCGAAGTAGGCCTCGGCCACCGCGCGAGCCAGCGTGCGCACCCGCAGGATGTAGCGTTGGCGCTCGGTCACCGAGATCGCGCGGCGCGCGTCGAGCAGGTTGAAGCTGTGCGAGGCCTTGCAGACCTGGTCGTAGGCCGGCAGCGGCAGGCCGAGCTCGACAAGCTTCAGCGCCTCCTTCTCGCAGGCGTCGAAGCGGTGGAACAGCTCCGCCACGTCCGCATGCTCGAAGTTGTACGCGCTCTGCTCGCGCTCGTTCTGCAGGAAGACATCGCCATAGGTCACCACACCCTGCGGGCCGCGCGTCCAGACGAGGTCGTAGACGTTGTCGCAGCTCTGCAGGTACATGCACAGGCGCTCGAGGCCGTAGGTGATCTCGCCGGTCACCGGCTTGCACTCGAGGCCGCCGGCCTGCTGGAAGTAGGTGAACTGCGTGACTTCCATGCCGTTCAACCAGACCTCCCAGCCCAGGCCCCAGGCGCCGAGGGTGGGCGATTCCCAGTTGTCCTCGACGAGGCGGAGGTCGTGCACCTGCGGGTCGATGCCCAGCGCCTTCAGCGAGCCGAAGTACAGCTCGACGATGTTGTCCGGGTTCGGCTTCATCACCACCTGGTACTGGTAGTAGTGCTGCAGGCGGTTCGGGTTCTCGCCGTAGCGGCCATCCCCCGGGCGGCGCGAGGGCTGCACGTAGGCGGCGTTCCAGGCCTCGGGGCCGAGCGCGCGCAGGAAGGTGGCGGGGTGGAAGGTGCCGGCGCCGACCTCGAGGTCGAGCGGCTGGATCAGCACGCAGCCCTGCTCAGCCCAGTAAGCGTTGAGGCGGGTGATGAGTTCCTGGAAGGTGGGCGCAGGCATGGCTCTCGAATGCGTCAAATGCAAGTCCGCAGTATAGCGACCGGCCTCCACGGCCCGGCCGGCACGGGCTCGACGGCCAAGCAGCAGCACGGCACCATGTCGGGGTGACGCAGAAACCCCGCTTCCTCATCCTCGAAACCGGCCGGCCGCTGCCCGATCTGCGCCGGCACGGTGATTTCACCCACTGGATCCGCACCGCTGCTGGCCTGCCACGCGGTCAGGTCGAGGTCAGTCGCGTGCTCGAGGGCGCGACGCCGCCCGCGGCCCACGCTTTCGCTGCTGTGATCGTCACCGGCTCGGGCGCGATGGTGACCGACCGCGAACCGTGGTCGGAACGCGCCACCGACTGGCTGCGCGAAGCCGCGCAGCACGATGTGCCGATGCTCGGCATCTGCTACGGCCACCAGCTGCTCGCCCACGCCCTGGGCGGTCGTGTCGATTGGAACCCTCGCGGCCGCGAGATGGGCACGGTGGCCATCGAACTGCAGGACAGCGCCCGCCACGACCCTTTGTTCGAGAACGTGCCAACGCGCTTCCATGCCCAGACCACGCACCTGCAATCGGTCACCGCGCCGCCACCGGGTGCGGCCGTGCTGGCGCGTTCGGCACTGGACGATTGCCATGCTTTCCGCTGGGGGCGTTCGGCCTGGGGCCTGCAGTTCCACCCCGAGTTCAGCACCGCCCACATGCGCGGTTACATCACGGCGCGGCGCGAGGCGCTGCATCGCGAGGGTCGCTGCCATGTGCGGATGCTAGAGTCGGTGCGCCCCGCCCCGGTGGCGCGCTCGCTGTTGCGCCGCTTCGTCCGCCATGCCTTGGCCCAGCGCCACGGCTAGGCTTCTTCCCCTCTCCTTCGCCAAGCCCTTCCGCCATGAATCCCCGCTGGGTCGGTCTCACTGCTCCCTTCCGCTGGCTGCTGGCCGCACTCGATGTCGGCCGCCACCAACCCGGCCTGCTGCTCGGTGCGGTGGCCTGCGTGGTTCTTTTGGAACTCGGCCCCGGCCTGCTGGCCCAGGCCGGCGGTCCGGCTTCCGGCGGCACGTTGGCGCTCATGCAGGGCCTGGGTCTGCTGATCGGCCTGCTGGTGGCCCCGGTGGCCAAGGCCGGTGTCTACACCCTGATCGACGCCGGTGAGCGCGGCCAATCCATGGGCTTCGACACCGTGTTCGCCGGCTTCAGCAACGGGCGCTACCCGGCCCTGGTCGGGGTGACGGCGCTGGGGCTGCTGCTGTTTCTGGGCATCGGTGCGGTGATGGTGCTGGTGGCCGGGCTCAGCGGTGCCGCCGGCGACTGGCCGGCGATCGCCGCCTGGATGCAGCAGGTCCAGACCCTGCAGGCCGAAGCCGGAGCCGGCACGCCGGTGCCGCCGGATCGCCTCCCAGCGCTGCCCGAGGGCCTGTCCAGCCTGATGCTCATGCTGTTGGCCTTCTCCCCGGTGCTGTTGCTGGCTGGCCTCGCCAACGCCTGGGCCCTGATCGGCGTGGCCCTGCGCGGCCTGGGGCCGCTGGCGGCGCTGCTGCTCGGCCTGCGTGCGGCCCTGATGAGCGCACCGGCGGTGCTGCTGTTCGTGCTGGTGCTGGCCCTGCCCGCCCTGCTGCTGGGTGGCCTGCTGGCTCTGCTGCTGGGGGGTCTGGGCGCGTTGGCCGGCTTGGCCGGCGCAACGATCGGCGCGATGGTGACCGCGCTCTTGATCCTCGGCATCACGGTGCTGCTCAGTGCCGTGTTCTACGGTTTTCTCTGGCAGGGCTGGCGTGCCGCCTGCGATCCCGGTGCGACCAGCGGCGTCAGTCTCGGCACCGCTGCGCCGGACGGCCGCTTCGAAGCCTGAGCTCAGGCATCGGCCGGCACGGCGCGGCCACGCAGCAGCAGCTGGCTGCGCGTGCCGGTATAACGGGGGTGAGTTCAACTCCGATTCGCAACGGGGTTGATGTAGCCCTCGGCGAAAACCGCGAGGGGTGTCCGGTAGCTTAGCGTCTTGCGCGGCCGGTTGTTCAGCCGCTCCTCGATCCAGCGCAAGCCCT
>JAGXTI010000037.1 GCA_018334015.1 Silanimonas sp. | reverse complement strand
TCCGCTGGACGGGGAAACCCGTCTGGCGGCGCGGCAAAACGTGGAATTCCGACCGGATGGGCGCGATTTCGGCCTTCAAGCCGCGAAATCACGAGGGTTCGGCGGGTTGTTCAGACCATCCCTAGGCCGCCTGAATCACTTCAGCACCTTGGGTGTTGCGTTACGGGGTTGAACTCACCGAGGCAATAACGGTGGCCCTGTGTTGACGGGGCAGGAGATCCTAGACTTTTTTGTTTTCTGGGGGGCGAAGCTGACGAATCAGGAAAGATTCTAGAGAGGCAGCCAAATATGCCGTGTCGGCAGCAAAACCGATCGTTCGAAGGCTCGTGATGTAATCCCACTTGGGATTAAGTTTTGCCCAATCACCTTCTTTCGACCAGTCCTTGCACAGCACGTTTTTCATCAATCGAGTAGCCAGGCCGTGCTCGGTGTAAATTCCGCTTCCTTTGCTCGCACCCAATCCGACGTAAACCAATTCGGTATTTCTGAATAGTGCGTAGCAACCAGCCTTGTCGTGGTTTGGGACAGGGCCAAAAAGGAACGACTTCCATTCCACCCAGCGCGGCGGCTCGCTTCCGATCGCACTTCTGACCCAGTGGCGGCTAAAAAAAAGCTCCGTGGCTTCATCGATATTCATCGCATCAGGTCTCCGTGTACTGCCTATTGCAGGCGGATGGTTTGGCCAACTGATCCGCGCTTCATTCACTGGGCTGGTGCCGCCTCCCAACGATCCAGCCAGGCTTCCAGTTCCTTGTAGAAGGTGCGGCTGTTCTCGCCGCGCAGGATCCAGTGGTTCTCGTCCGGGAACACCACCAGCCGGCTCTCGACCTGCTGGCGCTGCAGCAGCGACCAGTACTCGATCACGTTGTTGATCGGCACCCGGAAGTCCAGCTCGCCGATGGTGACGAGCACCGGGGTGCGGAAGTTCGCGGCCTTGAGCATCGGGTTCTGCGCCGTCCACACCGGGCCGCGCTCCCAGACCGGGCCGCCGGCATTCTGCTCGCGGTGGAAGATCGAATCCGAACTGCCCCACTGCGATTCGAGGTTGATCAGGCCGGCATGGCTGACCAGGCAGCGGTAGCGGGTGGTGGTGCCCTGCAGCCAGTTGGCCAGATGCCCGCCGTAGCTGGCGCCGCCGGCGCACTGGCGGTTGCCGTCGATGAAGCCGAAACGCTCGATGGCGACATCGGCGGCCTGGTTGATCTCTTTGGCCGGGCCTTCGAAGGGATCGAACTGGATGCCCTGCGCGAACGCCTCGCCGAAACCGGTCGAGCCGGTGTAGTTGGTGAGCAGGACCACGCGGTCGGTGCCGGCGATCAGGTGGTAGTTCCAGCGCACGAAGAAGGTGTCGCGCCACATGATGTGCGGGCCGCCGTGGATCAGCACAAACAGCGGGTACTCCCGCGAGGGGTCGAAGCCGGCCGGGCGCACGATCATGTTGTGGATGCGGGCGCCGCGCTCGCTTTCGAACCAGAAATGCTCGATCGGGGCGAGATCGAGTTCCGCGGCACGGTCTCGGTTGAAGGCGCTGATCGGCGTGTGGCCGCCACGGCGGGGATCGATGCGCACAACCTCGGGCGGATTCACTGAGCTGTCGAAGTTGGCCACCAGCACGCCACGCGCCGCATCGGCCACCTGCAGGCCGGTGTAGACGCCGCGCTCCATGGCGAAGGCGCGGCGGCCGGTGCTGTCGCCGATGCGGGCGGTGAAGATCTTCTCGTGGCCGTCCTGTTCGGCGCTCATCCACAGCGTACGGTGGTCGGCGTCGATGCCGAAAGTGGACACCGCCAGCGCCTCGGGCAGGGTCAGGGTCGAGACGGCGGCCATCGTCGGCCAGGCGAAGCTGGCCAGCCGGGTGGCGTTGTAGACGCGCTCACTGCGCGGCGTGACCAGGGCCAGCAGGTGCCGGCCGTCGCCGCTGAACTGCGGACGGGCGAAGCTGTCCTGGCCTTCCAGCGAACCGTTGCCGGTGAGCCGCTGGGCCTCACCGCCGCTGGCCGGAACCCGGTAGAGGTCGGCGTGGGTTTCGGCGAAGGCCGCACGGTGGCGGTTCACGGTGGCAGAGAACACGACCGCCGTGCCGTCCGGGGTCCAGGTGGCGTCGATCTCCTCGCCGGTGTCGGTGAAGCGGCCGCCGAAGCCGGGCTGCTTCACCAGCTCGCTGCCGGCCAGCAGGTCGAGAGGCTCGCCGCCGGCCACCGGCACCACGAACAGGCGCTGCTGGCGGTCGTCCAGCCAGCGGTCCCAGTTGCGGATCGGGAAGCCGGTGTAGATGCGCACATTGTCGCGGCGGGCGGCGCGTTCGGTGGCGATGCGCACGTTGTCGGCATCGTTGGCGGTGCCGGGGAAGACGCTGCTGACGAACAGGATGCGCGAGCCGTCCGGCGAGAACTGCGGGGTGCGGGCGCCGGTCGAAATCGAAGTGACGCGGCGCGGTTCGCCGCCCTGGGCCAGATCGAGCAGGTAGACCTGCGGCACCGTGTCGCCCTCGCGTTGCACGGTGAAGGCGAGTCGCGTGCCGTCCGGGCTGAACACCGGCCCGGCCTCGGCGGCGCGGCTGAAGGTGAGCTGGCGCGGTTCGCCGCGCCCGTCGGTGGGCAGCAGCCAGAGGTCGGCGCTCTGTTCGGCCGGGTCGTAGGCCGGCCGGGTCACCACCACGGCGCTCTGCCGGCCATCCGGCGACAGTGCCGGTGCCGACAAGCGTGCGAAGGTCCAGACATCCTCGTGGGTGATCGGTCGGCCGTTCGCCAAGGCCGCCGGCAGGGCGGCCAGGGCCAGGGCGGCGGCAAGGACAGGGCGGAGCAGGCGCATACGGGCTTTGGCGGGCGGTGGCGGAAAACGGAGCATCGCCGAAAACGCCGGCGGGCGCTATCCTGCGCGCCCTTCCCCTTTCGGCACGCAGCGATGCGCCTGAACAAGTACCTCTCCGAGGCGGGCTACTGCTCGCGCCGCGAAGCCGACCGCCTGATCGGCGAGGGCCGGGTCACCGTCAACGGCCTGCGCGCCCGCGTCGGTGCCGAACTGGGCGAGGCCGACAAGGTCGCCGTCGATGGCCAGACCGTCGCACCGCGCACACCGGGTGCGCCCAACAAGCGCAAGCACGTCTACATCGCCTACCACAAGCCGGTCGGGGTCACCTGCACCACCGAGGCCGAGGTGGCCGGCAACATCGTCGAGGCCATTGGCCACGAGCAGCGCATCTTCCCGATCGGGCGGCTCGACAAGGACAGCGAGGGGCTGATCCTGCTGACCAGCAACGGCGACATCGTCAACGAGATCCTGCGCGCCGAGAACAGCAAGGAGAAGGAGTACCTGGTCGGCGTCAACAAGGACGTGACCGATCAATTCCTGCGCGGGATGGCCAAAGGCGGCATCGCCATGCACGGCCAGACCACGCTGCCCTGCAAGGTCAGCAAGATCGGCCCGGTCGGTTTCCGCATCGTGCTGACCCAGGGCTTGAACCGGCAGATCCGGCTGATGTGCCAGCACTTCGGCTACCGGGTGAAGCGCCTGTTCCGCAGCCGCATCGTCAACATCCCGATCGGGCATCTGAAGCCGGGCCAGTGGCGCAAGCTCACCGATGCCGAGCTCAGAGGCCTGCTGCCGAACCGCGCCGAGTGGTGATCGCCGCGCGTCCGCGCGCTGCGAGGTGAGGCGGGATGACGGCGGCCCTCGGGCCGCCGTTTCCACTTCCGTTGTTTCGCCGGATCAGCCCAGCGCTGGCAGCACGAAGGCGAACAGCGCGCCGGTGATCGTGGCGAGCACCGAGGCGAGGTAAAGCCCGTTCGACCAGCGCCGCAGCCGCATGCAGGTCCGTGCCAGTGCCGGATCGGCCGGGCAGGGCGCCGAGCGCGCCCGCCACAGCAGCGCGCCGGCCAGCAGCAGGGCGACCGTGGCGATGCCGAACAGCAGCCCCTTGCGTTCGGACAGCCAGACGATCTGCGGCACGGCGCTGACCAGCCCGGCCAGCGCGGCACCGGCCCCCAGGCTCACCATCACCGCCGGCAGCACGCAGCAGATCAGGGTGCCGGTGCTGGTGAGCAGTGCGCCACCAGCACCCCACAGGCTCTGCCGGACCGGAGTCAGCAGGGCCTGGGCCGAATCGCCGGCTTCAGTCACGATCGGCCTCGGCGCGGATCTCGGCCAGCGTGGCCTCGGTGCGCTCGATGCGCACCACGGTGTAGCCGGCGTCGGTGAGCAGCTCCTTGGTGATGGCGTCGCTGATGTCCTGGTCGGGTTTCAGGGCGATGGCGACCAGCCGGTCTTCCAGACTCACGAACACCTCGGCGACGGCCGGCTGGCGGGCGAAGGCGGCGCGGATGCCGTGGGCGCAGAAGGCGCAGACCAGTCCGTTGACTTCCACCCGCAGGCTGCGGGCATCGAGACGGGGGCTGGCGAACACGGTGGTGAGCGCCAGGGCGAGCAGGACAAGCGTTGTGCGGATGTTCATGGGGTTCTCCTCGTGGGTGGGCCGTTCAGAACGGCTCAGAAATTGACCATCAGGTTGGCGAGCGGGCGGCCGTCCTCGTCGGCACCGGCCTCCAGCCACCAGCGGGTGGTGAAGAAGCGCAGCACCAGCGCCCCCTTGAGTCGGCTGTCGTCGGTATTGCTGGTGTGCATGCCCTTGAGCACGACCCAGCTGGCCATGCGGTCGACATCGTGCGGGTGGGGTGACCAACCCAGCATGACCGTGTCGAATCGATGCGACCAGCCATCGCCCTCGTGCAGTTCGCTGACCAGGGCGGTGTAGATGCGCCGGGTCTCGTAGTCGAGTTGCAGGCCGACATGACGGCCGAGGCCATCGCCTTTTCCGCTGCGGGTCTGGCCGATGCCGCCCCAGAGGAAGGCGTTGGCCTGCGCCTCGGGCAGGTTCCATCGATGCAGCAGGCGGGCGGCGCGGAGGTAGTCGACATCGAGCGACTGGGTCTCGCCCAGATGATCGGCACGCAGGCCGCCGACGCTCACCGACCAGCGGAAGCTGGGGGAGTGGGTGTAGCGCCACTGGTCGAGCGTGGGCTGGTGGCTGAGGACCAGCACATGGCCGCCGGCGTAGGTGACGGGGCGGGCTTGAGGAGCGGTGGCGAAGGACGAAGCCAGAATGGCCAAAGCGGCCAGTGGGAAACGAAGTGTCATGGGAGGATTCCGTGCAGGGCGGGCCATGAGGCCTGCGATCCAGCCACCACGCGCAGGCGTGGTGGCAGCGGGCGGTGCAGCGGAATCAGGCGATCGGCGGCCGCAACTCGACGGGCAGGGCGATGGACCGGAAGGTGGTCATCGGTGGCAGCGAGGACGAGACAGCCCAAGGAGCGTGTGGCGTGTGATCGAGCACGGGCAGTGGCACCGAGCCGAAGGTACAGGCCCACGTGCACAGGCCGGAGGCCGCCAGCGGACAGCAGCCCTTCACGGGCTCGGGTGCAGCGTCGGGCACGGCTGGATGGCAGGGGAGGGCCGCGGCGTCGGGTTCGGCTGCGGTTGCAGCAAGCACGGCGGAGGACTCGGGCACATCGGGCTGGGCCAGGGCGCGTGCATGCCCGGTTCCCAAGGCCAGCGCCGTTGCCGACTGCACGAGCAGCACCAGCACCAGGATCAGGTGCAGGCAGGCGCGCAGGCGGCGGGGTGGCAGCGTGGTCATCCCGGGATGCTAGCAGTGCCGCATGGGCCGGTCAAGTGCGCGTCTTGTCCAGCGATGTATGCGGCGGCGTGGCGAACCAGGCAGCAGGCGCACATCAGCCCGTCGGCGAGGTGGTGGTGGTCAAAAAAGCCGTCAGGAGCAGGATCAGGGCCACCAAAAATCCTTCGCAAGCGATGCTGGCGCGCAGCCGCTGCCGTGCGCGCGGGGCGCTGGCCGCAAAGGCCGGCACCAGGTGCCAGCGATTGAGCGCAGCCAAGCCCAACAGCAGCAGCAGCGCGGCGAGCTTGAGCGACAAGACTTGCCCATAAGCGCTGTGCAGCAGAGACGACCAACCCTCCATCAAGTGCCAGGCCAGCCACAGCCCCGTCGCGATCAAGGCGGCCACCGCTCCTGAAGCCAGCCGACCAAAGCGCCGCAGTACCCGGGCCGCCGGCTGGCTCAAGTGCGGCGGGCCGCTGATGCGGTACAAGGGCAGCAAGGCACCGACCCAGAACGCCACCGCGCCCAGGTGCAACAGCAGCAGGCTGGCCAGCAGCAGGCGCGGTGCACCGGCGCTGTGCCCGACTTGCGTGAAGGCCAGCAGCACCAGCGCCGCGCCCAGTAGGCTCGCTGCCGCACCGAGCCCACGCCAGCGGTCCGATTCGATCCATACGCCGAACAACAGCAGCAAGCCGCTGCCAGCGAGCAGGATGCGCTGCCCCGCTGCGCCGTCGAACACCAGCGCGAGCAAACCGGGGTCGAAGGCCGCCGCCCAGGTGCCCCCACCCAGGAAACCCGCCTGCAAGGGCCACTGCAGCAGCAGCAGGGCCAGCGCCAAGCCGGCGGCGGCGGGCACCAGCGTGCGCAGCCCGGCGGCCCGGTCCAGCGCTGGATTGCCGCCGAAAACCAAGCCAAACCACACCCCGCCCACGGCGACCAAGGCACTGGCGTAGAAGGCTGCCGCCACCAGCACGCGCAGCCAGGCCCAGCCATCGGTCTGCGCGAGAAGATCCAGTAGGGGTTGCAGCAGCGACAGGGCGGTGCTCATGCCGCAAGCACGGTCAAGCCAAGGCCTGCGTCCACCTCAGCGCACGGTGAAATAAATTTCATCGGCCATGACGTGCCCGTCGGACGCCAAGCCGCGCCAGCGCACCGTGTATTTGCCGGGTGCCAGCGGTGTGGCCGGGCTGGTCTCGAAGCGGGTGAGCGCGTCGCGGCCCGGGCTTTGGCTCAAGGGCACTGCGCCCCGCGGGCCGCTGACTTCGAACAGCGTCAGCCGCATCGGGTGATCGAACCAGACCGCGATCCGGTTCGGGCTGCCGTTGACGGTGCTGCCGTGCGCGGGCAGCGAGCCTTCCGGTTGGGCATGGGCCAGTAGTTGGGTTGCCGCCAGTAGCAGGTACAGCGCCAGCGCCACGCGGACGATGCATTTCAGGCAAGGCATGGTCAGGATTCCTTGGCTTTCTGGATCTGCGTGATCACGAAGTCGTCGCCTTGCCGTTCGACCAGGAACCGCACCCGGTCGCCGACCTGGAGGCCGGTTGCCATTGTCGGATCCTTGAACTTGAAGCTCATGGTCATCGGGCCCATGCCGATGGCCTTGATCTCGCCGTGCCTGAGAACGACCGTGCCTTTGGCGGGATCGATACGGCGCACTTCACCGTCGGCCAGCTCCTGTGTGCTTGACGTGGCCGGCAGGTCTACGCCGTGCCGGTGTTGGGCGAAGGACGGTGTGGCGATGGCTGCCAGGACCAGGAGGGTGCCGGTGGCAAGGGCAAGGCGGAGCTTCATGGGGGATCCTCGTTCGGGTGGAAAGTCGGGCGGAGCGGGTTCTGACAAAAGCAGTGCAGTGGTATGGATCAGGCGCTTGCGGTGCTTGCGGTGCTTGCCGAATGCGCGTCGCGCGCCAGGCGTCGCTCCAGCACCAGCAGGTACATCGCTGGGATCACGATCAGGGTGAGGATGGCGGAGCTGGCCATGCCGCCGAACATCGGTGCGGCGATGCGCTGCATGATCTCGCTGCCGGGGCCGATGCTCCACATCGGCGGGCCAAGCGCGGCAAGGGTGGTCACCACGGTGATGGCCACCGGCCGAACCCGCGCGACCGCGCCATAGACCACCGTGGAGCGCAGCTCGTCCCTGGTCGGCAGCCGGCCCTCGCCCCGGCATTTCGCCTGCATGTCCTTCCAGGCGGTGTCGATGAAGACCAGCATCACCACGCCGGTTCCGGTCGCCACGCCGGCCAAGGCGATGAAGCCGACCATGACGGCCACGCTCAGGTGGTAGTCGAGCGCCCACAGCAGCCACACGCCGCCGACCAGCGAGAACGGCACCGACAGCATCACCAGGATGGTTTCGGTCAACCGCGACAGCGCCAGGTACAGCAGCACGAAGATGATCGCCAGGGTCAGCGGCACGATCAGCGTGAGCCTGTCGACCGCGCGCTCCAGGTACTCGTACTGCCCGCTCCAGGTCACGAACATGCCCGGCGGGAAGTCGATGTTGTCGTTGACGACGCGCCGCGCCTCGCGCACGAAGCCGCCGATGTCGCGTTCGCGGATGTCGACGTAGATGTAGGCCGCCAGCAGGCCGTTCTCGGTGCGGATCACCGGTGCGCCCTGCACGACGTTCACCTCGGCCACCTGTCCGAGCGGAATCGTGGCCGCTGGACGCCCGGGTATTGCGGGCAGGTCGATCAGCACCTCGCGTTCGATCGCCTCCGGAGTGGAGCGTGCATCGCGTGGGTAGCGCACGATCACGCCAAAGCGTGCGCGGTCTTCGATGATGGTGGTGATCACTTCACCACCGATCGCGATCGACACCACATCCATCAGGTCGCCCACTGTCAGGCCGTGGCGTGCGAGTTGCTCGCGATCCGGTTCGATGTCGAGATAGAAGCCGCCGGTGATGCGTTCGGCGAAGACGCTCGAGGCACCTGGCACCTTGCGCACCACGGTCTCGATCTGGCGGGCCACGCTCTCCATGTCCACGAGGTTGGCACCAAACACCTTGATGCCGACCGGGGTGCGGATGCCGGTGGCCAGCATGTCGATACGAGCGCGGATCGGCATGGTCCAGCTGTTGGCCACGCCAGGAAACCGCAATGCCTCATCCATTTCGGCGATCAGTTGGTCGATGTCCATTCCCGGCCGCCATTGGTCCTCCGGCTTCAGGTTGATCACCGTCTCGAACATCTCCAGCGGTGCCGGATCGGTGGCGGTGGCGGCGCGACCGGCCTTGCCGATCACCGAATCCACTTCCGGGAAGCTCTTGATGATCCGGTTCTGCGTTTGCAGCATTTCGGCGGCTTCGGTCACCGACATGCCGGGCAGTGAGGTCGGCATGAAGAAGATCGAACCCTCGTTCAGGGTCGGCATGAACTCGCTGCCAAGCCGGCTGGCTGGCCAGATCGACGCCGCCGTGACCAGCAGCGCCAGGCTGATCGTCAGCCAGCGCCGCTGCAGCACCCAGTCGACCACTGGCCGGTAGGCGGCGATCAGCAAGCGCGAAACCGGGTGCTCGCTCTCCGGCAGGATGTGGCCGCGGATCAACCACACCATCAGCAGCGGCAGCAGCGTCACCGACAGCAGCGCACCGCCCAGCACCGCGAAAGTATTGGTGTAGGCGAGCGGCGAGAACAGACGCCCTTCCTCGGCCTCCAGCGTGAAGACCGGCAGGAAGCTGACCGCGGTGATCAAGAGCGAGAAGAACAGCGCAGGGCCGACCTCACGGCAACCATCGATGAGTGCTTCGATGCGCGTCGAGTCGCTTGATCGGTCCAAACGCCGTTCCAACTTCTTGTGCGCGTTCTCGACCATCACCGCTGCGGAGTCGATCAACGATCCAATCGCGATCGCGATACCCCCCAGGCTCATGATGTTCGAGTTGATACCGAGCAGGTACATGCAGATGAACGAGAACAGCACCGCCAGTGGCAGCACCACGATCACCACCAGCGCGCTTCTCGCATGCAGCAGGAACAGCGCGCATACCAGTGCGACGATGATCGAGCCCTGCACCAGGGTGCTGCTCAAGGTGCCGATCGCCGCGTGGATCAGTTGCGAGCGGTCGTACACCGTTACGATCTCGACGCCTTCGGGCAATCCCGGTTTGATCTCCTCGATGCGCTGCTTGACGTTGTCGATGACCTCCAGCTCGTTCTCGCCGTGGCGCGCGACCACGATGCCGCTGACCACCTCGCCTTCGCCATCGAGTTCCGCCAGTCCCCGGCGCTCGTCCGGGCCGAGTTCGACGCGCGCGACGTCGCGCACCCGCACCGGCGTGCCGTCGGCGGCCATCAGTGCCAGGTTCTCGATATCGGCCTTGTCGCGCAGCAATCCGCGGCCGCGCACCATGTACTCGGTTCCGGTCATTTCGATCGTCCGGCCACCGACATCGCGGTTGCTGGCCCGGATCACTTCGGCCACGCGTGCCAATGGGATGCCATAGGCGCGCAACCGTGCCGGATCGACGATCACCTGGTATTGCTGGACGAAGCCGCCGACCGAAGCCACCTCGCTCACCCCCTGCGCCTTGGTCAGCTGGAAGCGGATGAACCAGTCCTGCAGCGTGCGCAGCTCGGCCAGCGTCAGGTGCTTGGCCTGCACCACGTACTGGTAGACCCAGCCGATGCCGGTCGCATCCGGGCCGAGCGTGGGTGCGACACCCGGCGGTAGCCGGGCGCTGGCCGCATCGAGGTACTCCAGCACGCGCGAGCGCGCCCAGTAGATGTCGGTGCCATCGTCGAAAATCACGTAGACGAACGACACGCCGAAGAACGAGAAACCGCGCACCACCCGGCTCTTCGGCACGCTCAGCATCGCGGTCGTCAGCGGGTAGGTGACCTGGTCCTCGACCACCTGCGGTGCCTGGCCCGGCAGCTCGGTATAGACGATCACCTGCACGTCCGACAGGTCGGGCAGCGCACTCAGTGGCGTGCGCAGCAGCGCCAAGGTGCCGCCGACGATCAGCGCCAGCGTCATCAGGCCGATCAGGAACGGATTGCGGACCGACCAGTCGATGAGTTTTTCAATCATGGCTAGGCTTCCGATTCGATGACGGTGGGATTCGCGCGCTCATTGCTCCTCCCGCCTTTCGATCGCGGTCACCACCCACTCGCCCGGCTTGCGTTCGATGAACTCGAAGCGGATCGCGTCGCCGGGTTGTGCCGCCTTGGCAACGGCCTCATCGGCCGGAACGAACTCCATCGTCATGGTCGGCCAATTCAGGCTCGGAACCGGATCGTGCGTGATCAGCAAGGTGCCGGTCGTGATGTCGATATCGTCGAGCGTGCCGATGGCGACATGCACCACCGGCACCGCGTCCGGGTTGGTATTGCTGCCGCCCTTCAGGTCGGCGAGTGCCGCCCGCAGATTGCTTTCGGCGTCGATCAGGAAATTGGCGGCCACCACCACGCTCTCGCCCTCCCTCAAGCCCTCGTTGATGACGACGGACTCGTCGCCGCGACGGCCGGTCTTGACCTCGCGCGATTCGAAGCGGCCGGCACCCCGATCGACGATCACCACGCTTCGAACCCCGCTGTCGATGACCGCCGATCTCGGCACCACGAGTGGCAGGTCGGTGGTGGTGACCGGCAACTCGACCTGCGCGAACATCGCCGGTTTCAGCCGTCCATCGCGGTTGTCCAGTTCGACGCGCACCTGGGCGCTGCGGGTCTCGGCACGCAAGGTCGGGGCGATGAAGGTGACGCGGCCGTCGAGCACCTCACCCGGATAGGCGTCGAGCCGAACGCGCGCCGGCATGCCGACCCGAACGCGGCCGATGTCCTGCTCGGCGACATCGGCGATCAGCCAGACGCTGGAGAAATCGGCGATGCCAAACAGCGTCTCGCCGGCCACAAAGCGCATGCCCTGCACCGCCTTGCGCTCGACCACCACGCCGTCTGCCGGTGCCCGGAAGGTCAGTGTGCGGCGTGGTTCACCGCTGGCCACCAGGCGGGCGATCTCTTCCTCGGTCACATCCCACAGCCGCAGCCGCGCCAGCGCAGCCTCCGCCAGCCGCTGCATGCCCGCACGCGCCTGGGCATCGGCCTCGTGGAGCTGGGCCAGGCCCTGCGCTGCCACCGCGTACTCGCGTTGCGCGGCCAGGAGCTCGGGGCTGAAGGCATCGAACAGGGGCGCGCCGCGACCCACCGGCTGGCCGGTGGCGTTGACATGCAGCTTCTCGATGAAGCCGTCGAACTTCGCCGTGACGGTGGCCAAGCGCCTCTCGTCGGCCTCGATGCGGCCGCTGGCACGCACCGTCTCGTCGAGCGCGCGGCGCTCGACGGGCACCACGCGCACGCCGAGCTTCTGCACGCGCTCGGCCGAAATCCTGATGCCGCCGCCCGCGTCGTCTTCGCCCTCGAAGACCGGGATGTAGTCCATTCCCATCGAGTCCTGCTTCGGCGTCGGCGAGGTTGAGGGCATCCCCATCGGGTTGCGGTAGTAAAGGATTTTCCTGCCCTCGTCCCCGGCCGGAGCGGCCGCGGCCTGCTCTTGCCCACTGCGCTGACCGAACCAGTAGCCGGCCGCCGCCGCGATCACCACCCCGGCCAGCAACACCAGCAGGGTCACGCCGGTGCGCCCACCGATGGTGGCCATGGCAGCGAGGCGATGAACGGAGGGCGTGCGTTTTGCGCCTTGCATTTCGTTGCTCATGGACGTTCTCCCAGCAGGCGCTCGATTTCGGCAGCCCGTATGCGTGCTTCGGTACGGGTATCGATCAGCTTGAGTTGCGCCTGGCGGTTCTGGCGCAGGGCATCGAGCACGGTGGCGAAGTCCACCTGGCCGGTCTCGTAGCCGGCAAGTGCGGCCTGCAGCGTCAGGCTCGCCTGCGGCAGCAGGCGGGTGCGGGTCAGTGATTCGATGTGGTGGGCCGCAGCCAGTGCCGCCCACTGCTCGCCCAGTTGCGCCAGCAGTTCATTGGCGGCGCTGTCCTTGCGCGCCTGCGCCGCCGCCAGCAGCGCCTGTGCTTCGCGTTCCTCGGCCCGCTGCCTGCCCCGCTGCAAGGGGATGCTGATTTCGAGCATTAGCTCCCATTCGTCGATGCGGTTGCGCATCTGCATCGGAGCCACGCCGATGGTCAGTTCCGGGTAGCGCCTGCTGCGGGCGACCTCCCTGTTGCCCTCGGCGGCGCGTATGCGCGCGTCCTCGGCGGCCAGTTGCGGGTTGCGCGCCAGCATGCGCTCGCGCAGCGTGGCGGGATCAGACGGCGCAGCCGGCGGCAGGGCCGGCTCGGCCTGCGGTGCTGCCAGCGGTGCATCGGCGGGGCGCGCCACCAGGCCGTTCAGGCGTGCGCTCAGTGCCCCTCGCTCCGCTTCCAGCATTGCGATCTCGGTGGCGATTGCCGTGCGTTCGACCTGCGCTCGGATCACGTCCTGCTGCGGTGCCAGCCCGCTCGCGTAACGGGTCTGGGCCAGGGCCTCCAGACGCTCGGTCAGCGCGACGATCTCCCGCGTCTGCTCGAGCGTGGCATGCACCTGCTGCCAGCGCGCATGAGCGGTTTTGATGCGCAGTGCCAGATCGGCCCAGGTCGAGTCCACGCGGTGCGCAGCCTCGTCGGCTCCGGCCTGCGCTGCCGTACGCTGTGCCCTGCGCTGGCCCCAGGGCGGGAAGGTCTGGCCGACCCGGTAACGGGTGCTGCCGACGCGGGCCGGCGACAGGCTGAAGTCGCCGTTGCTGGCGGCATTGGTCACGTCGCGCAATTCGATGCCGAACATCGGGTCGGGAAGGGTGCCGGCGGCGTCGAGGCGCTGGGTGGCGGCCTCGGCCTCGTGCTGCATCGTGCGCAACTCGGGGTGTTGTTCGCGTGCGATCGCCAACAGGCTGTCGAGCGTGGCTCCGGGTGCGGTCGCCGGCACACGGGCAGTGGCCGCCCGGCATGGCACGGCCAGCAACAACGCCGCCAAGAGGGCCGGGGTGGCCATCAGCAAACGGGGGTTCATCATGGGGATTCCGCGCAAGCGGGCTGAAGCCCGCGGGACATTCCGCCGGGGGTGCCGGCGGGGTATCGAGCAACGGAATCAGGCCGCGGGTGGGCGCAGGGGAACCGGCAGGGCGCGGCTGGCGAGCAGGGTGGGGGGCGCATCGGGCGCGCCGGGCGGCGGCAGGGCCACCGGCACGATCGGCAGGGGCAGGGCACTGGCCGCCAGCGAGCAGGCCCAGGCGCACCAGGTGCCGCCGCCCGCGAGGCAGTCCTCGCCGGCAGCCGGGTTACCGGCGGGCAGGCCAGACGCCGGGGTGGCCGGGTGGCAGGGCGGGGTGGCCGCGGCTTCGCTGGCCGTCACGGTGACCGCCGCCGTGGCGCAGCCAGCGCCCCCGAGGGCCAGCACCATGCTCGCCTGCAGCACCAGCAGCAGGGTCAGCAGGCCATGGCCGATGCAGCGCAGCAGGGGGCGGGACGAGCGTTTCACCGGCCCAGTCTAGCACCACCCCGGCCTTTTTTGTGGGCGGCCTTGACAAACGGTTGGCAAGCGGCTTGGAAAGGCTTACGATGGCGGTGCTGAGCTTGCCGGGTCACGGTGAATTGTGTCCCGATGCGGTAGATCGTTGATCCGCTACATCGCCCTTGTGTTGCCTCCCAGCAGACAGCCGCCGGCCCCCCGGTGTATTTCTTTCAAACTGTTTTCAGGAGACAACTCATGTCCGATCGTCAGACCGGCACCGTCAAGTGGTTCAACGACGCCAAGGGCTTCGGCTTCATCTCGCGCGATGGTGGCGAAGACCTGTTCGTGCACTTCCGCTCCATCCAGGGCGCGGGTTTCAAGACGCTGAAGGAAGGCCAGAAGGTCAGCTTCACCGTCGTGAAGGGCCCGAAGGGCCTGCAGGCCGACGCCGTCCAGGCGCTCTGAAGCCGCACCACGCGTGAGCGTGACGAACCCCGGGTTTGCGCCCGGGGTTTTTCTTTGGAGAGGAGAAACCCGATGCAGATCGCCGAGCGCACCGTCGCTTCCTTCCACTACACCCTGACCAGCCCCGAGGGTCAGGTCATCGATAGCTCACGCGGCCGCGAGCCGCTGCCTTACCTGCATGGCGTCGGCCAGATCGTGCCGGGGCTGGAGAAAGCCATGGCCGGTCGGGTCGTCGGCGACAGCTTCCAGGTCGTCGTGCCCGCCAGCGAGGGTTACGGCGAGCACAACCCCGAAATGCTGCAGGCGGTGCCGCGCTCGGCTTTCCCGGCGGATGCCGAACTGGCGCCGGGCATGCAGTTCGAGGCACAGGGACCGATGGGGCCGATCACCGTAGTGGTCGCCGCCGTCGAGGCCGACACCGTCACCATCGATGCCAACCACCCGCTTGCCGGCATGCCGCTGCACTTCGACATCGAGATCGTCGAGGTCCGTGAGGCTTCGGTCGAAGAGGTGCTGCACGGCCACGTCCACGGCCCGGGCGGCCACCACCACTGAGCTTCAGGGGGCGGTCGTCTCCGCCGGCAGGCGGTCGAGGGCCGCGGCCAGACGCCTCGGGTCGATCGGGCCTTCGTGTTCGGCCCGCACCCGGCCCTCGGCGTCGAACAGGGTCCAGGCCGGCAGCGGCTTGGCCGTGAGGTCGGCGGCCCAGACCCGTTCCGGCGGCAGGCCGAACCGTTCGGCCCAGGTCGCGGCGTCGCTGGCACCGGGAGGGTGGCCGTAGCCGGCGACGGTGCTCGTCAGCATGTGCAGGACGACGAGCCCGTCGCGCTGTCCGGCCGCCTCGGCGGCGGCCACCAGTGCCGGGCAATCCTGGCACCAGGCGGCGCCGTAGGCGACCAACACCGGCCGCCCCTGCCACTCGGCGAGTTGGCGCGGCGTGCCCAGGGCGTCGACGCGCGGCCGCTCCAGCGCGACCGTTTCGACCGGCGGTTGGCGGAACAAGGCAGGCAGATCACGCAGCCAGACGCCGAGCAGGATCGCCATCACCAAACCGATGAGCACGCTGCGTTGCAGCAGCGGATGGCGGCTCGATTCGGGTCGCTCCCGCCTCATGGCATGGCGCTGCCGCCGTCCGTGCGGCCTGGGGGTTTGACCTCGAAAGGCATCGAGGCCGGCGCCACCGCGCCGCCGGAAATGATGAAGGCCATCGCCTCGTCGACGGTCCAGTCGGTCACCACCAGACGATCGACCGGCACCACCTCGAGGTAGCCGGACGTGGGGTTGGGCGTGGTCGGCACGTAGACCGCCGCCAGTTCGCGTCCGCTGCCTTCCTCGCGGAGGATGCGGGTGACGAAGCCGACCGCTTTCATGTCGCGGTGCGGGAACTCGATCAGCACCACCCGCTGTGCCTTGCCCGGTGGTTGCTGCAACAGATCGAGCAGCTTGCGGGCGCTGGAGTAGACGATGTTGACCAGCGGCAGGCGGGCGATCAGGTTCTCGATGCCGGCGAGCAGGGTCTGGCCGATCACCCGCCGCACCAGAGCACCGACAGCGACGATGATGGCGAAGGTGCCGATCAGGCCGAACACGGCCATGGCCGCGTTGTGACCGGCCCAGCCGAAGGTTTCGGGGTAGCGGCCGGCGAGGCCATCGAGCAAAGGTTCGACCCAGGGCCGCGACAGGTCGGAGAACAGCCCGAACAGCACGCTGACCACCAGCCAGGCGAGCCAGAGCGGGAACAGGGTCAGCAGGCCGGCGATGAACCAGCGTCGCAATTTGCGCATCAGTCGCGGCTCCCTGCCGCCAGCAATTCGTCGAGGGTGACCTCGCGGACGAGGCGGAAACCGAGGTCGTCCTGCCCGCGCGGATCGGCAAGCGTCTGGATGGCCTCGGGGGCGCTGCCGGGCAGGGTGCGCCAGCCGCCGCCGCCGGCCTCGCGGCCACCGGCCAGCCATTCGCGGACGTTGCCGCCGATGTCGCGCAGGCCGAGCGGTGAGGCTTGGCCAGTACCGGCGCGGACGGTGCCGGGACGGCGGTCGCAGTCGAGGCGGGTGCCGGAGCAGCTGTTCGCCGCACCGCGGGCCATGGCTTGCCATTCTGCGGCGTTCGGCAAGCGGTAGCGCTGGCCGTGGCGCTGCCCGCGCCATTGCGCATAGGCCTCGGCATCGGCAACCGTGACGCAGACCACCGGTTCGTCACCGGCCTGCTGGAAGCCGGGTGCCTCCCAGCTGCGGCGCTCGAGAAAGCCACCGCGGCAGCGCGAGGCGGCACGGCCGGTGCTGCTGGCAAAGGCGCTGTAGTCGGCGCGGCTCACTTCGGTTTCCATCGCCGCCCAGCCGCTGCGGGTTTCGGTTGGGGCCACCACCAGGCGCATCGCCGGACCCGGCCCAGCCAGCCGGGCGCCGGGACCCGGCAGCAGGGCCAGCCGGGCGGCGCGCAGGGGCGCGGCGAAGACGGCGGGATCCAGACCGAAGCGGGCGATGTCGGCCTCGGCGTTGGCCAGCAGGGCAGGGTCGCGCCGACGGGCGGCCTCGGCCAGCGCAGTGCGGATGCCAGCCTCGCGAGCGGCGACCAGCCTCGCCCAGGCTGGCCGTGTGCGCAGCCCGGCCTCATCGGCGTAGGCACCGAGTCGTTGCCAGGCCGCGCCGGCGGCCTCGCGCTGGCCTTCGGCCAACAGCCGGTCGAATTGCCCGGCAAAGGCGGCCAGCAGCGCGTCGTCGAGCGCGGGCAGGGCCGGGTCGCGCGGTGCCAGACCGCGCGCGGCACGCAGCGAGTCGATGGCGTTGTCGCCAGGCGGCAGGCTGAGCCGCAGGCGGGCGATCTGGTGCTCGGCCGCCACAAGTTCACGGGCCGCCGGGATGCGCGGGTCGTAGGGCAGGGGCGCGGTGTGGAACTCGAGCCGGCCGGCCGCGCCCGCAGGCAAGGGCTCGCCGGCAGCCGCAACCGGGGTGTCGGCGTCGGCGGGTGGGAGCGGAGCCTCGGTGGCAATGGCGCCGACCGCGGCCGCCACCGCGCCGATCGGATCATCGACGCTGGCTGGATCCGGTTGCGGCAGGATCGGATCGAGAACGATGCGCCCGCTGCCGTCGCTGGTCAGGCCCGAAACCAGCCACCAAGTGCCGGCGGCCAGGCCCAGCGCCAGGACACCGGCCGCCGCCCAGGGCCAGGGCCGGAAGGCGCTGCTGGTGGCGGCTGCGGAAACCTCCGGGTCAGCGGGTGCCACTGCAGCGACGGCGGTGTTGGCCCTCGGGTTGGACGAGTCGGGCGGCTCGCCCGCCAGCGCACCATCACCGGCAGGCGCCGCCGGCAGGCGCGCCGAGGGCTGGCCGCGCAGCTTGCGCTCCAGTTCGTCGAGGGCGCTCTGCATCTGCTCGGCGTTGCGGAAGCGCTGGTCGCGTGACTTGGCCAGGGCGATCGAGAGGAAAGGCTGCCAGTGCCGGCGCTCGATCGGCAGCGGCGGGACCGGATCGTGGGCGTGCATCACCGCCAGAGCCAGCGCGTCGTTGCCCTGGAAGGGCAGCCGGCCGGTGAGCATTTCGTAGGCCAGCACGCCGACCGCGTAGAGGTCGGCGCGACCGTCGACGTTGTCGCCGCGCGCCTGCTCGGGCGCCATATAGGCCGCGCTGCCGACCGCGAAGCCGACGTTGGTGATGCGGGCCGCATTGCGGAACGGCAGGGCGATGCCGAAATCGGCCAGCACCGGCCGGTCGGCGTTGTCGAACAGCACGTTCTCGGCCTTGACGTCGCGATGGACGATGCCGCGGGTGTGCGCGTAGCCGAGCGCCGACAGCAGCGAACGAAGCACCGCGACGATCCGCATCTCATCGTTGCGCAGATCGCGCTGGCCGAGGTGGCCCTTCGAGAGGTAGGGCATCACGTAGTACATCAGCCCCTGCGGCGAGCGGCCGACCTCGTAGATACCGACGATGCAGGGGTGTTCGAGCTTGGCGATGGTGCGCGCCTCCTGCTCGAAGCGCTGCTTGCTGACCTCGTCGCGGAGGATCTCGGGTGCGGTGATCTTGATCGCCACCTGACGGTCGAGCGATTCCTGCACCGCGAGGTAGACGAAGCTCATGCCGCCCTTGCCGATCCGGCGCATGACCCGGTAGCCGGGGATCTCCGGCATCATCGAGGTCAGGTAGGCCGCGAGTTCCTCCGGCGACATCTCCTCGTCCGGCGACGGCGTGAAGCGCAGGATGGCCATGGGGCGGCGTGGACGTGGCGGGGCGGGCGGGGGAGGCTTGCCAGCTTGGGCCGGGCGGGCGCGCCTGTCCAGCCTCGGGCCGCGCCGGCGCCGCCCGGTTCCGGGCCGCGGTTCAGGCGGCTGGCCGGGCGCGCGGCTTCAAGCGGACGTAGAGCTGCTTGCGGACCTGCGCCACGACATCGCCGCTGGCATCGAACACCGGGCAATCGAACCAGCGCAGCACGCGGCTGCCATCGGCTGCTGCAGCCTTCAAGGCCTCGATCACGGCGGTGTCGAGATCGAAGCGGCAGCGCACCGTGCCGCGTCCGGGTTTGACGAAGCTGATCTCGCCGGCCTTGTCCCAGACCAGGTAATCCGGGCCGAGGGCACGCATCACGAGGATCATCCAGAACGGATCGGTCATGGCGAACAGCGAGCCGCCGAAATGGGTGCCGACGTAGTTTCGGTTCCACGGCCGCATCCGCAGTTCAACCTCGGCACTGCGCCAATCGGCGGCGAGCCGGGTGACGTGGATGCCGGTGAACAGGAAAGGCGGCCAGAGGTTGAAGACGTGGCGAAGCAGTCGGGGCGGCATGGATCAGAACAGCACCGAGGCCATTTTGCGCCGGTAGCGGCCGACCAGGTCCTCGTCGTCGATCACCCGGAAGGCATCGAGCAGGGCTTTCTTCGGCAGCCCGTCCTCGAAGCCGCGGTCGCGCTGGAGCATCGCCAGGAACTGGGCGAGGCCGGCCTCCGGATCGCCCTCGATGAGGTGGCGGGCGCCCAGCAGGTGGCGGGCGCGCAGATCACCGGGGTTGGCGGCGATGGCCTGTTCGAGCACGGCGGCAGGTGGGGCGTTCTTCAGCAGGGCGATGAAACCGAGCCGGGCCCGCGCCCGCACCGCGCGCTCGTCGGTGGCGAACTTGGCGGGCAGGGCGTCGAGCAGGCGCTCCGCTTCGGCGGCGCCACCCACCTTGAGCAGGGCGACCACGAGATCGAGCTTCAAGGCCTCGTCGTCGGGTTGGCCGGCGACGGCCTGGCGCAGGCGCACCACCTCGGTCTCCGGGTCCGGCGGTTCGACGATGGCTTCGAGCTCGGGCGGCGGTACGGCGGCGGGCTGGATGCCGTGGGATTTCAGGAATTCACGCAGCTGGCCCTCGGGCAGCGCGCCGGGGAAACCGTCGACGATCTGGCCGTCCTTGACCAGCACGAGCGTCGGCACCGAGCGGATCTGGAAATAGCCAGCGAGCTGCTGTTCCTTGTCGACATCGACCTTGGCCAGCCGGAAAGCGCCATGGTGTTCGGCGGCCAGTTTTTCGAGGATCGGCGTGAGCGTCTTGCAGGGGCCGCACCAGGGCGCCCAGAAATCGACCAGCACCGGCTGCTGGCGCGAGGCCAGCAGCACGTCCTGCTCGAAGCTGGCAAGGCTGGCGTCGAAGACATGTGGCGAAGGCGCCTCCGGCGCGGCGCTGGTCGGGCCGGGCTGCCGGCTGTCGAGCCGGATCAAGGCGTGGACTCCAACGGCCGCACCACCGCGCCGTCCTTCATCACGAACACCACCCGTGAAGTGGCGCTGATGTCCTCGAGCGGGTTGCCGGCCACCGCCACGAGGTCGGCGCGGAAGCCGGGTGCCAACTGCCCGAGGTCGGTCTGGCCGAGCACGGTGGCCGCGTGCAAGGTCGCCGACTGCAGGGCGGCGGCAGCCGGCATGCCGCCCTCGACCATGAACTCGAACTCGCGGGCGTTGTCGCCGTGCGGGCTGACCCCGGCATCGGTGCCGAAGGCGATCGGCACGCCCATCCGCCAGGCCTTGGCGAAGGTGTCCATCATCCGTGCGCCCACCGCGCGGGCCTTGGGCCGGATGATCTCGGGGAAATAGCCCGGAATCTCGGCCTTCTCGGTCACGAACCGGCCGGCGCTCAGGGTCGGCACGTACCACACCCCGCGGTCTTTCATCAGCCGCAGGGTGCGTTCGCTCATGAAACTGCCGTGCTCGATGGTGGTCACCCCGCCCTCGATGGCCCGCCGCGCGCCCTCGTCGCCGTGGGCGTGGGCGGCCACGGTGAAGCCGTAGTCCTTGGCCGTCTCGACCACCGCGCGGATCTCCTCGATGGTGAACTGCGGCGCATCCGGGCTGCGGGCATAGCTCAGTACCCCGCCGGTGGCGGTGATCTTGATCGTGTCGGAGCCGTCCTTGTAGCGCTGGCGGACCGCTTGGCGGGCTTGATCGGGGCCGTTGATCACGCCCTCGGTCGGGCCGGGCGGCCCGGCCAGCGTGGACAGCCGGCGGTTCCAGCCGTTGGTCGGGTCGCCGTGGCCGCCGGTGGTGGCGATCGACTTGCCGGCGGCGAAGATGCGCGGCCCGGGGATGACACCTTGATTGATGGCGTCGCGCAGGTGCGGGGCGATCTCGCCGCCCATGTCGCGCACGGTGGTGAAACCGGCCTCGATGGTGCGCCTGACGTAGCGGGTGGCACGCAGGGCGAAGTCGACGTCGTCGAGCCGGAACCCCTCGCTGAAACTGTTCGGGTTGGACTGCTGGCCCACATGCACGTGCAGATCGATCCAACCCGGCGAGCAGGTGTGGTCGCCGAGGTCGATGACGGTGGCACCGGCCACCTCGACCCGGCCGGGGCGCACGGCCTGGACCCGCTCGTTCTGGACAAGGACCGTGCTTGGCCCGAGCAGCCGGCCGCTGGCGGCATCGAAGAGATTGCCGCAGTGCAGGGCGGTGGTGGCGGCGTGGGCCGGCAGGGCGAGGCTGAGCGAAGCCGCCAGCAGGCTGAAGCGAAGCGTCATCGGGCGTTCTCCAAGCGTCGGGTGAGGGTGGCTCGAAGTATGCCGCGTGCCGGCTCGATGCGCTTCCCCAAGGACGACGCTCAGGTGGTGGTCGCCCGTGCGATATCCGTTCGTGAAAAGTCCTCGCCTTTGAAGAGCAGGGGTTCGTCGCAGGCGCGTGCCAGCGCGTAGCTCATGCAGTCGCCGAAGTTCAGTCCGGCCGGGTGGTGGCCCTTGCCGAACCGGCGGTGGGCCTCTTGCGCGAGCCGCAGTTGCGGCAGATCGAAGGGCACGACTTCCGCGCCCGACTCGCGGATGAAGGCGTCCAGCGCCGGCTCGGCGGTCTCGCCGAACCAGCGCGTCAGCACGATGGAGGCTTCGAGCAGGGCCGGCGTGCCGATGCGCGGCGTCGGGTCCTGCTCGATCAGTCGGGCGAAGTGTTCGGCGTCGGTCTCACCGGCCAGGATCGCGACAACCGCCGAGGTGTCGATGATCATCGCGGAAGCCCTTGGTCGTCGTAGCCGATGGCGTCCTCGGCGCTCTCCTCGAAGCGCTTGGTCGCACGCTTCGCCAGCGACAGATCCAGCAGGCGCTGCGCGACGCCGGCACGGCGGCGCGCCGACTCGCGGCGCAGGCGCAGCTCGATCGCGGTGCGCACCGCCACGGTGATGGACTCGCCGGTCAGCGCGGCAAGGTCGCGGATCTTGGCGTCGGTGTCCGGGTCTTTGATGCTGATCGGCATGGCGGAATCATCTTTTTTAGGATGATTCATCCTAGCACGTTCGCTGTATTCCGGAAAACGTACCTTCAGGGATGCCCTCGCGGGCTGGGCGCGTCCTATCTTGAGCAGCCCGGACCCCGTATGTCTTGAGCTGCGAAGGCCGGATCGCCTGCTCGGGCGTGCGGTACTCTTTCCGGCTGAATCACCAACGGGCAGTCTCGCCCCGGACCCATGCACAACGCCAACGCCTCCGCCGACCCGACCGCTCCGACCGACGCCGCCGAGACGGGCGGCTTCCAGCCGCACGCCCTTGAAGCAGCCGCCCAGGCCTGCTGGGACCGTACAAAAGCCTTCGAGGTCGTCGAAGACCCCTCCAAGCCGAAGTATTACGCGCTGTGCATGCTGCCCTACCCCTCGGGCGCGCTGCACATGGGCCACGTGCGCAACTACACGATCGGCGACGTGATCAGCCGCTTCAAGCGCATGCAGGGCTTCAACGTGCTGCAGCCGATGGGCTGGGACGCCTTCGGCCTGCCGGCCGAGAACGCCGCCATCAAGAACCGCACCGCACCGGCGACGTGGACCTACGCCAACATTGACAAGATGAGAGCGCAACTGAAGTCGCTGGGCTACGCCTACGACTGGTCGCGCGAGCTCACCACCTGCACCCCCGAGTACTACCGCTGGGAGCAGCAGTTCTTCACCCGCCTGTATGCCAAGGGCCTCGTCTACCGCAAGAACAGCGTGGTGAACTGGGACCCCATCGACCAGACCGTGCTGGCCAACGAGCAGGTCGTCGACGGTCGCGGCTGGCGCTCCGGCGCGCTGGTCGAGAAGCGCGAGATCCCGCAGTGGTTCCTGAAGATCACCGACTACGCGCAGGAACTGCTGGATGGGCTGGATGCACTGCCGGGCTGGCCGGAGTCGGTCAAGACCATGCAGCGCAACTGGATCGGCCGTTCGGAAGGCCTCGAGATCGCGTTCGCCGTTGAAGGCGAAGCCGAGCCGATGGTGGTGTTCACCACCCGCCCCGACACGCTGATGGGCGTCACCTACGTGGCCGTGGCCGCCGAGCACCCGCTGGCCGTCAAGGCCGCGGCGATGAATCCCGAGGTTGCGGCCTTCGTGGCGGGCTGCAAACAGGGTGGCGTGTCCGAGGCGGAACTCGAGACGCAGGAGAAGCGCGGCATCGCCACCGGCCTGTTCGCCATCCACCCGATCAGCGGCGATAAGGTGCCGGTGTGGATCGCCAACTTCGTGCTGATGGGCTACGGCACCGGTGCCGTCATGGCCGTGCCCGGCCACGATGAGCGCGACTTTGAGTTCGCGACGAAGTACGGCCTGCCGATCACCCAGGTCATCGCGGTCGATGGTGAGAGCTACGACGCGACGCGCTGGCAGGACTGGTACGGCGACAAGACCGCGCCCACCCTGCGCACCGTCAACTCCGGCGCGATGGACGGCTTGGGTTACAAGGCCGCCTTCGACAAGGCTGCCGCGCTGCTGGCTGACCGGGCCACGCGCCGGGTGAACTACCGCCTGCGCGACTGGGGCGTGTCGCGCCAGCGCTACTGGGGCTGCCCGATCCCGATGCTCTACGACGCTGAAGGGCAGGCCCACCCGGTGCCGGAAGAGCAGCTGCCGGTCGTGCTGCCGGAGGACGTGCGCTTCGAGGGCGTGGCCTCGCCGATCAAGTCGAACCCGGCCTGGCGCGAATTCATCGACCCGGCCACCGGCCAGCGCTTCGAGCGCGAGACCGACACCTTCGACACTTTCATGGAGTCGAGCTGGTACTACGCGCGCTACTGCTGCCCGGGTGCCACCGACATGCTCGACGACCGCGCCAAGTACTGGCTGCCGGTTGACCAGTACATCGGCGGCATCGAGCACGCCGTGATGCACCTGATGTACTTCCGCTTCTTCCACAAGCTGCTGCGTGATGCCGGCTACGTCGACAGCGACGAGCCCGCGACGAACCTCCTGTGCCAGGGCATGGTGGTGGCCGAGACCTTCTACCGCGAGAACGCCAGCGGTTCGAAGGATTGGCACAATCCGGCCGACGTCGAGGTGCAGCGCGACGAGCGCGGCCGCGTCGTCGCCGCGACGCTGCGCAGCGATGGAAAGCCGGTGCAGATCGGCGGCGTCGAGAAGATGGCGAAGTCGAAGAACAACGGCGTCGATCCGCAGCTGATGGTCGACCGCTACGGCGCCGACACGGTGCGCCTGTTCTCGATGTTCGCAGCACCCCCGGAACAGTCGCTGGACTGGAACGAGTCGGGCGTGGAGGGTATGGCGCGCTTCCTGCGCCGGCTGTGGAACCAGGTGCAGAAGCATGTGGAGGCTGGTCCTGCGACGGCGTTCCCGCGCTCAGGCCTCGATGCATCCGCACTCTCGCCGGCCGCCAAGGCCCTCCGCCGCCAGTTGCACGAGACCATCCAGAAAGTCACCGACGACTACGCCCGCCGCTACAGTTTCAACACCGCGATCGCGGCGGTCATGGAGCTCATGAACGCGCTGTCGAAGTTCGACGAGGCCGGCGCTGCGGCACGCGCGCTGCGGCAGGAAGCCTTCGAGGCCGTCACCCTGTTGCTCAACCCGATCACCCCGCATACGAGCCATTCGCTGTGGCAGGCGCTCGGCCATGCCGAGACGGTGCTGGAGACGCTGCCGTTTCCGGCTGTGGACGCCGCTGCGCGGGTGCGCGATTCGCTGACGTTGGCGGTGCAGGTGAACGGCAAGCTGCGTGGCACCATCGAGGTGCCGGCCAGCGCCGACAAGGCCAGCATCGAGGCGATGGCCTTGGCCGAGCCGAACGTGCTGAAGTTCATCGACGGGCTGGCGCTCAAGAAAGTGATCGTCGTTCCGGGCAAGATCGTCAACCTCGTCGTTGGGTGAATCGCATGCACACGTCTAGCCGTTCCCGCCCGCTCCTGCGGTTCGCACGACACGGTGCCTGGGCTCTCGCGCTCGCTGTGGCGGTGCTGCTGGCCGGTTGCGGCTTCGCCCCGCGCGGCGCGCTGAAGCTGCCGGAGGGTTTCGGCGCCATCGCCGTGAGCACCGCCGACCCCCACAGCCCGCTGGCCGAGGGCCTGCGCCGCGAGCTGCGCCGGGCCGGTGCCCCGGTGCTGGAGGCGGCCGATGCCGAGGGTGCAGCAAAACTCGTGATCACCGCCGAGGTCTGGAGCACGCGGGCGCTTGCGGTCGATGCCTTTGTCGCCACCCGCGAGGTCGAAACGCGCTACGCGGTGAGCTTCGACCTGATCGACGCCAACGGCAGGCGGCGCTTGGAACAGCAGCGCATCGAGCTTTCGCGCGATTACCTCTACGACGTGGTCGAGGCCTTCGGCAACCCCGGCGAGCAGGAGATCGTCCAGGACGAACTGCGCCGCGACATGCAGGCCGCCATCCTGCGCCGCGTCGATATCGCCCTGCGCGCCGACTGAGGCACCGTGGAACTGCGCCCCGACCTGCTGTTGCGCCGGGCCGCCAGCGGCCCCTTGCCGCCGGTGCTGCTGATTTCCGGCAATGAACCGCTGATCGTGCAGGAGTGCGCCGATGCCGTGCGCGCCCGGGCCCGGGCCGAGGGCTATGGTGAGCGCGAAGTTTTCGAGGCCGACACCCACTTCGACTGGAGCCGCTTGGGCATGGGCCTTGCCGCCCTCAGTCTGTTCGCGCAGCGCCGGCTGTTCGATTTGCGGCTGCCGAGCGGCAAGCCGGGCAAGGACGGCAGCGAGGCGATCCGCCAGTACTGCGCCCATCCACCACCGGACACCGTGCTGCTGATCACCGGCCTGGATTGGAGCCGCCAGCACGCCGGCAAATGGAGCGAAGCGATCGCCGAAACCGGCTGGTTCGTGCCGGTCTGGCCGCTCAAGCCGCAGGACCTGCCCGACTGGTTGGCCGCCCGCCTGCGCAGGCACGGCCTGGTGGCCCGCCCCGAGGCGCTTCTGCGGCTGGTGGAACGGGTCGAGGGCAACCTGCTCGCCGCCGCTCAGGAGATCGACAAACTCGGCCTGCTGCTGGGCCCGAACGCCCCGCCGATCGAGGTCGACACCCTGGAACGGCTGGTGGCCGAGGCCTCGCGCTACGACGTCTTCCAACTGCTGGACGCCGCCCTGGCCGGCGATGCCGCCCGCGTGCCGCGCATCCTCGCCGGCCTGCGCGGCGAGGGCGAGGCGGTGGCCGGCTTGCTGGGCTGGATCCTGCTGGAACTGCCGCGCATCGCCGGCTTTGCAGCGGTGCAGGCGACGGGCGGCAACCTGATGGCGGCCATGCGCGAGGCCAAGCTCTGGGAGTCGAAGATGGTCCAGATCCGGCGGGCGCTCGATCGCCACCCGGTCGCCGACTGGGAACGCTTCGCGCTGGCCGCGGGCCAGGTCGAGCGGATCGCCAAGGGGCGGGCCAAGGGCGATGCCTGGCTGGCCCTGGAGCGCCTGCTGCTGGCCATCGCCCGGCCGGGCACCGCCGCGGTCCTGCTGGCCCGCTGAAGCCGGCATGGGCGCGATCACCGCCATCGCGCCGCTGCACCTGCTCTACGGCGGCACCTTCGATCCGGTCCACCTCGGCCACCTCGCCGTTGCGCGCGCAGCGCTGGCCGCCACCGCCGCGGCGCGTCTCGATTTCGTGCCGGCCGCCGACCCGCCGCACCGCGCCGCACCCGGTGCCAGCTTCGCCGAACGGGTGGCCCTGCTGGACGCCGCACTGGCCAGCGAAGCGCCGCCGGCGCTCGGCGGCTGGGGCCTCGACCTGCGGGAAAGCCGTCGCAGCGGCCCCAGCTACACCGTCGACACCCTGCGCGATTGGCGCGCCCAGCACGGTCCCAGCCGCCCGCTCGGTTTCCTGCTCGGGGCCGACGCTTTTCTCGGCCTGCCGGGCTGGCGGGCCTGGACGGCCCTGTTCGATCTCGCGCACCTCGTCGTGGCGTGCCGCCCCGGCCATGCCCTGGGGCCTCTCCACGACGCCCCCGCCGCCGTGGGTCTCTGTGCTTCGCTGCGCGCGGCCACGAGCGGGCGCTGGACCGACCAGCCGGCGGCCTTGCATGCCGAGCCAGCCGGTCGGGTGTTCATTGTCGATCTGCCCTTGCAGCCGGAGAACGCCACGGCGGTCCGCCAAACCCTGGCTCAGGGCCAGACGCCCCAGGGCCTGCCGGCCGCCGTGGTGGCCCGCATCGCGGCGCTGGGCCTGTACCGCGACCGGCCGCCGGCTTGAGTCGAGAGGGCGCGGGTATACTGCCAGCCACCCCACCCAGGACCGCCCCGTTGTCGCAGCCGCAGCACGTCATCAAGCCGCAGCCCCCGAACCCGCTGCCGGCCCCCGCCGACCTCCTGAAACTCGCCATCGGCGCGCTGGAGGAAATCAAGGCCAAAGACCTCGTCGAAATCGACGTGCGCGGCAAGACCTCGATCTGCGACTACCTGCTGATCGCCTCGGGCACCTCGACCCGGCACGTCAAGTCGCTGGCCGATGAAGTCGTGAAGGCCTCCAAGCAGGCCGGCTACCTGCCGCTCGGCGTCGAGGGCGAGCGCGAGGCCGAGTGGGTGCTGGTCGATCTGGGCGATGTCGTGGTCCACGTCATGCTGCCACGGATCCGCGAGTACTACGCGCTGGAGCGGTTGTGGACGGTCGGCGACCAGCCGCCAGAAGCCTGATCGCAGCGCGCCGGCGCGTTCGCGTCGTCGCCGTGTGGTGTGGATGAAAGCCCGCCTGATCGCCGTCGGTGAACGCCCGCCTGCTTGGCTGGCCGAGGGTTTCGCCGAGTACTCGAAGCGGCTCGCGCGCGAGCTGCCACTGGAGCTGGTCGAAGTGGCGCCGGGCTGGCGTGGCAAGGGCCGCGACACCGCGCGCGCCCTGCACGAGGAGGGCGAGCGCGTGCTCGCCGCGCTGCCGAAAAACGCCTGGGTCGTGGCCCTGGACGGCCGCGGCAAGCTGTATTCATCCGAGCAGCTGGCCGAACGCCTGGCCGCCTGGCGGCTGCAGGGGCGCGACCTCGCCCTGCTGATCGGCGGCCCGGAAGGGCACGCCCCCGAACCGTGGTCACGCGCCGATGAGCGCTGGGCCCTCGGTCCGATGACCCTGCCGCACATGCTGGTGCGCCTGCTGGTGGCCGAGCAGCTCTACCGGGCCTGCTCGATCCTCGGCAAGCATCCCTATCACCGGGTCTGAGCCGAACGTCGGGGCCGCACCCAGGCCAGCCGGCCTTCGGCCACCAGCGTCTCGATTTTTGTTCCGCAGTTGGGCTCCAGCGCCAACTGGGCGGCAGCCGGCCCGGCCACCAGCCCGGACCAGGTGGCACGGCCCCGGTGCTTGGCGTCATAGAGGGCGGCATCGGCCAGTTCCAAAGCGTGCGCCCAATCGCTGGTGGCGGTACGGCCCAGGGGGTGGCAGGTCCAGCCCACCGAGAACCCCGGTTGCAGACGCTGGCCTTCGATCTCGAGCACCAAGGCGTTGCCGTCCTCCAGCAACCGCGACAAACGTGCCGGCGTTTGGGCCACGCTCAGCCCGGCGAATACCACCAGAAACTCCTCGCCACCCCAGCGCCCGACCAGGTCGCCGTCGCGGATGGTGCGCCGCAGGAAGCCGGCGAACTCGCGCAGCACCACATCGCCGGTGGCATGGCCGAAATGGTCGTTGACCCGCTTGAAGTGGTCGAGGTCGATGAGGGCGAGCACCACGCCCTCGGGATGACGGGCCAGCAGTTCCGGCATTTGCCGGAACAGGGCCCGGCGGTTGGGCAGTCCGGTCAGGGGATCGGTCTGGCTTTCGATGGCCAGCGACTCGTTGGCCTGCTGCAGCCGGGTGTTGACGCGCTGCAATTGCGCGGTGCGTTCGGCCACCAGGGCTTGCAGGCGCAGCGTCTGCCGGCGCTGGGCGCGCAGGGCCAGCAGCACGCCGGCGGCGACCAGGCCCAGGGCCAACAGGCCGAGCAGCAGCCGCACATCGCCACGTTCGTGCCAGTGCGGTAGCACGCGGATCGGCATCGGTGACTCGGCCTCGATCGGCGCACCTCGGCCGTTGAGGACGCGTACCCGGAAGCGGAAATCGCCGGGCGGCAGGTTGGTGTAGAAGGCGCTGCGCCGCACGCCGGCATCGATCCAGTCGCGATCGAAACCCTCCAGCCGGTACTCGAAGCGCAGTGCCGCCGGGTTGCGGAAGTAGAGTGCGGTGTAGTCGATGCGCAGGTCGCGGTGTTCGCCGCGCAGCACGAATTCGCCGGCATCGGCGAAATGCCGAAGTTCGCCTTGTTGCACCGCCTCGATGCGCACCAGCGGCTCGACCCGCGTCCGGCTCGCCGCCTCCGGATCGATCTTGAGCACGCCCGAGATCGACGGCAGCCACAACTGGTCGTCGACCAGCAGCATCCGCGAACGCGCGCCACCGTTGCAGCAGCGGGCTCGCTGACCGCTCTGGCTGCGACCGTCCATCGACACCACCCATTCGGCGAGCAGGTTTTCGGCCGGTGCGGCAGTGCGCGGGTCGGGCAGGGCGGCGAGCGGCAGCCGGAACAGGCCTTCGGTCGAGCTGACGTAGATCCAATCGCCGATCCGGCGCATGGCCCAGAGGCTGGCCTCCGGCAGTTGCAGGCCCGGCTCCAGCAACACGGCCCGGTCGCTGGCCACCACCACGATGCCGGCATCGAGGCCGGCCACCAGCAGGCGGCCGTCGTCGAGCGGCAGGAAACTCGTCACCATCCGTTCGCGCAGCAGCCGGGCCCAGACCGGTTTGCTCAGCACCTCGCCGTCGAGCCGGCGCAGGCCGGATTCGGTCCCGACCAGCACACTGTCGGGGTCGAGCGGCAACAGGGCACGGACGCGAGCGAGCGTTCCGTCCAGTTCGGCACTGGCCACGGCGGCAAGCGGCCCGCCGGCTTGGGCGCGAAACAGGCCGCCGCTGCTGCCGACCCAGACCGAGCCGTGGTCCTCGACGATGGTGTTGATCTGCAGACCCTCGAGCGCCTCGGCACCGGCGGGGCGTTGCAGGCGACCGTCCTGCCAGGCGCGCAGGCCGCCGCGGGTGCCCACCCAGACCGCCGCTGGGCCGACCCGCGCCAGTTCGTAGACCGCCGGATCGGGCAGGGCTTCGGGGGCCACCAGACGTTCGACGCGATCGGCCTGCCAGCGGAAGAGGCCGCGGTTGCTGCCGATCAACACGGCCCGGTCGGGGGCGCGTTCGAGCGACCAGACGAAGGGCTCGCTCAGGCCGTCGCGCTCGGTGATCCGGGTGATCAGGCCGTCCCAGAGCCGGAACAGGCCCTCGGTGTGGCTGCCCAGCCAGAGATGGCCCTCGCGGTCCTCGAAGCAGGCACTGATCCAAGCGTTGCGCACGAAATCGCGGTCGGCGATCGGCTCGAAGCCCCCGCCCGGCGGTCGCCGGAACAGGCGCTGTGGGGTCGCCACCCAGAGGCTGCCGCCGGCATCGGCGCACAGTTCACTGATCGGCTGGCCGGCCAGTCCGGGGGTGTCGGCCAGCTTCTGCGGAGCGGCCTCGCCCTCCATCCGCCACAGGCCCGTGGGCGTGCCGATCCAGAGGGATCTGCCTTCCGCCAGCAGGTGCTGGATGCGTGGGCTGGGTTGGCCGGGCAGTTCGATGCTGCGTTGCCGGTGGTCATCGAGACGCAACAGTCGGCCCGGGGTGCCGACCCAGAGGCCCTCGTCCGCCGCCAGCAGGGCGGTGATGTCAAAGCCAGGCAGGGCGGCCGGCAGCAGCGCGCCGTCCGGGGCCTTGGCCAGCAGACCGGTCGGGGTGCCGAACAGCAGGCGCCCGGCCGGCCATTCGGCGATGGCCTGCACCGGTTGCGGGGTGCCGGCAGCGGCATGGCGATGGATGGCGTCGCCGTACAGGCGCAGTGCACCGTTGCGGGTACCGAACCAGACCCGGCCAGCGCTGTCGCGGAAATGGGATTCCGGGGCCGCCGTATCGATTCCGCCGGTGCGGCGGCGATCGAAGCGTTCGAAGCGCACGCCGTCGAAGCGCGCCACCCCGGCCTGGGTGCCGACCCAGAGGTAGCCGTGCCGGTCCTGGCCCAGAGCCAGCACGGCGTTCTGCGGCAGGCCGTCGGCGGCGGTCCACTGGTCGAGGGCGAGATCGGTGAAGCGGCGTTGCGGATCGAGCGCGGCCAAAGGGCCAGCCGTCAGGGCCAGCAGCAGGAGCCACAACGCGGCGCGGGAGATGGCCCAGACCATCCGCCTAGGATAGCGCAGGGCTGGGTATGCTTGGGGCATGCTGATGCTCGCCTCCCAATCCCCCCGCCGCCTCGACCTGCTGCGCCAACTGGGTCTCGACTCGCTGGTGTTGGAGGTCGATGTGCCCGAGCTTCGCAGCGCCGGTGAGCCGGCGCTCGACTACGTGCACCGGGTCGCCCGCGAGAAGGCCGGTGCCGGCCTGCTGGCGGTGGCCTCGCGGCCCGGGGTGGTGGTGCTGGCCGCCGACACCGAGGTGATCCTCGACGGCGCGGTGTTCGGCAAACCGGCCGACGCCGAGGAGGCTGCGGCGATGCTGCGCCGGCTCGCCGGCCGCACCCACCGCGTGGCCACCGTGGTCTGGGCGGTGTCCTCGGCCCGCGAGACGAGCGCCTGTTCCGTTTCCGAAGTCACCCTCGCACCGCTCGATGGCGCCGCCATCGAGGCCTACCTCGCCACCGGCGAGTGGCGCGGCAAGGCCGGGGCCTATGCCGTCCAGGGCCGGGCGGCGGCCTTCATCGCCCACCTGTCCGGCAGCTACAGCGGGGTGATGGGCCTGCCGCTGTTCGAGACCGCCACACTGCTGCGTCAGCATGGAGTCAATGTTTGAGCGCCGAGATCCTGATCAACGTCACCCCGCGTGAAACGCGGGTCGCTCTGGTCGAGCAGGGCATGCTGCAGGAGCTGCACCTCGAGCGCAGCCTGCGTCGCGGGGTGGTCGGCAACCTCTACAGGGGCCGGGTGCAGCGGGTCATGCCGGGCATGCAGGCGGCCTTCGTCGATGTCGGGCTGGAGCGGGCCGCCTTCCTGCACGCCTCCGACATCGTGCGTCCTCCTCAAGGGGCACCGGCCGACGGTGAAGACGCCGGCCCACCGTCGCCACCGCCCTCGATCACGGCCTTGGTGCACGAGGGTCAGGAACTGGTCGTTCAGGTGGTCAAGGACCCGATCGGCGGCAAGGGGGCCAGGCTCACCACGCAGGTCAGCATTCCCTCGCGCTACCTCGTGCTGCTGCCCTACTCGAAGGTGATCGGCGTTTCCGCCCGCATCGAGGACGACGCCGAGCGTGCCCGACTGAAGGCCGTCGTCGCCGAGCTCGCGAACGGCAGCGGCATGGGCTTCATCGTCCGCACCAATGCCGAGGGCCTGGCGCGGGAAGCCCTCGAGGCCGATGTGGCCTACCTGCGGCTGGCCTGGCAACTGATCCGCGAGGCCAGCGCCGCCACCGCGGTCGGTGCGTGCATCTACGAGGACCTCGCGCTGCCGCTGCGTGCCCTGCGCGACCTGATGTGCGGCCAGATCGACCGCGTGCTGGTCGATTCCCGCGAGACGCATGAACGGCTGCTGCGTTTCACCGGCCAGTTCATGCCCGAGTTGGCCGGCCGCATCGAACATTACCTTGGCGAACGGCCACTGTTCGACCTGAACGGTGTCGAGGACGAGATTTCCCGCGCCCTGCAGAAGGAGGTGCCGCTGAAGTCGGGCGGCTACCTGGTGCTCGACCAGACCGAGGCGATGACCACGGTCGATGTCAACACCGGCTCCTTCCTCGGTCAGCGCAACCTGGAGGAAACCGCTTTCCGCACCAACCTCGAAGCCGCCCAGGCCGTGGCGCGGCAACTGCGACTGCGCAACCTGGGCGGCATCATCATCATCGACTTCATCGACATGCACGATGCCGACCACCGCCGCCAGGTGCTGCGCACGCTGGAGAAGGGGCTGGCGCGTGACCATGCCAAGACCACGGTCTACGACTTCTCGCCGCTTGGCCTGGTCGAGATGACCCGCAAACGCACCACCGAGAGCCTGGAGCGCCAGCTCTGTGAGCCCTGTGTGGCCTGCAACGGCCGCGGGGTGGTCAAGTCGCCGGAAACGGTGACCTACGAAGTGTTCCGCGAATGCACCCGCGCCGTGCGTCAGTTCGAGGCCGAGCGGCTGCTGGTGATCGCCGCGCCGGCGGTGGTCAACCGCATCACCGAGGAGGAGTCGGTGGCGGTGGCCGAGTTGGAGGAGTTCCTCGGCAAGTCGATCCGCTTCCAGGCCGACGAGCAGTACGGCCAGGAGCAGTACGACGTGGTCCTGCTCTGAGGCGGCCCGGATCGCACCCGTGCATGCCCGTCCCCGCCGCCGCTGGCGTCGTCTCCGCCGGAGCTTGACCTATGGCGCTCTGGTCGCGCTGATCCTGCTGGCCGCGCTGGTCGGGCTCGCCAACCAGCTGCTTCCGGTGGTCGATCGGCATCCCGACGAAGTGGCGGCCTGGCTCTCGGAACGGGTGGATCAGCCGGTGGCTTTTTCCGCCCTCGATGCCCGCTGGACCCGGCGCGGCCCGCGTCTACGCCTGCACGATCTGGTGGTGGGCGAGGGCGAGGCAGCGCTGGTGGTGGGCACGGCTGAACTGCAGTTCTCGGTCTATTCCGGCTTGTTGCCCGGCATGCCCTTCACCGAGTTGAGCATCTCTGGCTTGGCCCTCACCCTGCACCAGGACGACGAGGGCCGCTGGCGGATCGAGGGCCTGCCGAGGCCGCGGCTGCCGCGGGTCGATCCACTCGATCTGCTCGAAGGCTTTGGTGAGTTGCGGGTGCAGAACGCCCGGCTCGTGATCGCGGCCGAACGCTGGGGCATGCAGCAGACACTGCCCCGCGCCGACCTGCGGCTGCGGGTCGATGGCGGCCAGTTGCGGGGCGGTGCCCGGCTCTGGCCGGCGCAGGGCGGCGAACCGCTCGAGTTGGCCGTGCGGCTGGCCCGCGACGGCAGCGAAGGGGCGTTCTGGCTCGGCACCGAGGGTGAGGGCCTGGCCGACTGGCGCGGCCTGCTCGCCGGCCATCAACTGGAATGGACGGCCGGTGCCGGCCGCCTCGAGGTCTGGGGACGGCTGCAGGAGCACCGCGTCAGCGTCCTGCAGTTCGACGCCGATCTGCGCGGCCTCGATCTGGCGCGGCAAGAGGGCGGTCCGGCACTGCGCTTCGAGGAAGCGCGTTTTGCCGCGCGCTGGAGCGCCGGTGCCGAGGGCGGCTGGCAGTTGTCGGTGCCGGAGGGGCGCTTCCGCCATGCCGGTGCCTCGCAGCGGATCGAGCGGTTCTGGATGGCCGGCGGTCCGGTCCGCGCGGTCGAGGCCGATCGCATCGATCTCGCACCCCTGCTGGCGCTGGCCGCGCTCAACGGCCCGCTGTCGCCCGCGCTGGCCGGCTGGCTGGCCGCGGCGCGACCCTCTGGCACCCTGCGCGAGCTCGCCCTCGCGGGCGAAAGCGGTGCCCTGCACGGCCGGGCACGCCTGGAATCGGCCGGCTTCGTTGCGGTCGGGCGCAAGCCCGGTCTCGCCGGCCTTGCGGGTGAGTTGCAGTTCGATGGCGCGGGTGCTGTGCTGGCCCTGCGCCAGCAGGACCTGCAACTCGACTGGCCGAGCGAATGGTCGGTGCCGCTGCCGCTCCGTCTTGATGGTGATCTGGTGCTCTGGCGCGAGTCGGCAGACACCGGTAGCGAAGCTTCGGCGGGGTTCGGTCTCGGCAGTGGCGGCCTGCAGATCGATGCGCCGGGCCTGCGCCTACAGCCGCGTTTCGCGCTCGAGCTGCCCGGTGCCGGTGCCGCGCCACGCCTCGAGCTGGCGGCCGCTTTCGAGCCTTTCGATCTGCAGGCTCTGCGCCGCTACTGGCCGCACACCGCCATGCCCGAACCGACCCGGCGCTGGCTCGACGAGGCTCTGTTGGCCGGCCGTGCCGATTCGGCGCGGCTGGTCATGGCCGGGGCGTTCGGAGACTGGCCGTTCCGCACCGGCGAGGGGCTCTTCGAGGCGCGGGTCCGGCTCGACGATGTGCGGCTGCGGTTCAACCCCGACTGGCCTGAGGCCACCGACCTTTCGGGTGAGGTGGTGTTCGACGGACCGGGCCTGCGTCTGGAGGGCCTGCAGGGGCGTTTGCTCGAGGTGCCGGTGGCCGCGGCCGAGGGCCGCATCACCGATTTCCGTCGCGCTTGGCTGGACCTCGAACTGCGCGGCGGCGAGGAGGCCGCCGGGCTGCGCCGCTTGCTGCTGGCCTCGCCGCTGCGGCGGGAACTCGGCGAACACCTCGATGCGCTTTCGATCAGTGGCCCGGCACGGGCGGATGTGCGCCTGCGCCTGCCCCTGGTGCGGGGCCTCGGTCAAGAACAGGTGACCGGCGAGTTGCACCTCGACGGCACCCGCCTGGCCGATCGCCGCTGGGACCTGCGCTTTGATGACGTGCGCGGGACGGTGCCCTTCACTGAGCGCGGCATGTCGGTGGACGCGCTGCCGGTGCTCTACCAGCAGCATCCGGCCCGTTTCAGCTTGCGCTTGGGCGATCGTGTGACCGATGCAGCCAACGCCGCCGAGTTCGATGTCGAGGCCGAGTTGCCCCCCGCGGTGCTGCTGCGCCGGGCACCCGAGCTGGCCTGGCTGGAGAGCTGGTTGCAGGGCAGCAGTGCCTGGCGGGTCGCGGTGACGGTGCCCGAGCGCGCGGCCGATGGTCGTCTGCCGCCGGCGCGACTGCGGCTGGCCTCCGACCTGGTCGGCACCCGGCTCGGCCTGCCGGCCCCGCTGCGAAAAAGCGCCGCCACCGCCCTGCCACTGCGCCTGGAGCTGCCGTTGCCGGTGAACGCCGGCGAAATGCAGCTCAACCTCGGGCGTCTGATGCGCCTGCGCGGTCAGCTGGGCGATGGCGTCCGGCCGTTCGCGGCGGTGGCCGAGTTCGGTGGCATTGCCCGGCCGATGGCACTGCCCGAGGCCGGTATCGCCGTGCACGGTCGGATGCCGAGCCTCGACATCGCTGGCTGGGTGGCGGCCGCGGCGGCCGGGGGTGCCGGTCAGGGCGGCCTGCGCTCGGTCGATGTCGAGGTCGGTGCGATCGATGTGCTGGATCGCAGTTTCGGCGACGGCCGGGTCGAACTCCGCCGCGATCTGCAGGGCCTGCACGTGGCCTTCGAGGGCGCGGCCATCGCCGGGACGGTGCGGGTACCGCTGGGCGAGGGCGCGACAGTGCAGGGCCGCTTCGCGCGGCTCCACTGGCCGCCGATGGACACCGAGGCGATGACCGGCCGCGCTGGCGACGCCCCGGCGGTGGACGACGCCGACCCGGCACGGTTGCCGCCGATGGATTTCCGCATCGAGGACCTCCGGCTCGGCGAGGCCCGACTGGGACGTGCCGTGCTGCAGACCTTCCCGACCCCGGAGGGCCTGCACATCGACCGTTTCAGCACGGCATCCGAAGCCTTTGACCTGGCCGCCAGCGGCCACTGGACGCGGATCGGTGATCGCACGCGCTCGCGCTTCGTGCTCGATTTCGAGGCCGCGAGTCTGGGCAGCATGCTGGATGCCCTGGGCTTTGTCGGCATGGTCGAGGACGGGCCGATCAATGCGCGGATGGTCGGCGGCTGGCCCGGCTCGCCCGGCAGTTTCCGCCTCGACCGTTACGAGGGCAGCCTGCGGGTCGAGGTCGGCAAGGGCCGCCTGCTCGATGTCGAGCCGGGCACCGGTCGGTTGCTGGGTCTCGTTTCGATCGCCGAGATTCCGAGCCGACTGGCGCTGGATTTCAGCGATTTCTTCGCCAAGGGCTTTGCCTTCAACGCCATGCGCGGTGATTTCCAGTTCGAGGCCGGCGCCGCCCGCACCGAGAACCTGTGGATCGATGGGCCGGCTGCCGAGATCCGCATCAGCGGCACCACGGCGCTGGCAGCACGCCAGTACGACCAGCGCGTCGAGGTGCTGCCCAAGGCCGGCGGGGTGTTGCCGGCTCTCGGCGCTTTCACCGGCGGACCGGCCGGCGCGGCCCTCGGCGCCGTGGCGCAGGCGGTGTTCCAGTTGCCGCTCAAGCAGGCCACCCGCACCGTCTACAGCGTGCAGGGGCCGTGGGCCGATCCCGAGGTGCGGGTGCTCGAACGCGGCCCGGGCCGGCCAACAGCACGGCCCTTGCCGGAAACCGCAGCCGCCCCCATCACCTTGCCGGGGCTGCCGGCGGTCACGGCCCGCAGCACTCCGACAACGGTGCCCGCACCCCCCGTTGTCTCGCCCGCCCTGCGCCCCCCGGATCCGCCATGACCCCGCTCGAACTCGCCGAACGCACCCTGCTGACCCCGACCGGCCTCGGCCTCGACGACGTCGACCGCGCGCTGGCCGAACTGCTCGGCCCCGGTGTTGACGACGGCGACCTCTATTTCCAGCACAGCCGTCGCGAGAGCTGGACGGTCGAGGACGGCATCGTCAAGGACGGCGCCCACAGCATCGAGCAGGGTGTGGGCGTGCGCGCCCTCAGCGGCGAGAAGACCGGCTTCGCCTACACGGATGAAATCGACCTGCCGGCCCTGCTCGAATCGGCCCGCGCCGCCCGTGCGATCAGCCGCGAGGGCCTGAAGACGCCGCGCGGCCAGCGTGTCTCGGTGCATGGGCACGCGCTCTACCCGGCGATCGATCCGATCGAGTGCTACGCACCCGAGGGCAAGCTCGCCAAGCTGCGCGAGATCGAGGCCTGGGTGCGCGCCGCCGACCCGCGCGTGGTGCAGGTCAGCGCCTCGCTGTCGGCCGCGGTCGACACGGTGCTCATCGCCCGCGCCGACGGCACGCTGGCCGCCGACGTGCGCCCGCTGGTGCGCTTCAATGTGCAGGTGATCGTCGAGCAGAACGGTCGCCGCGAATCCGGTTATGCCGGCGGCGGTGGGCGCTTTGATTACATCGAACTGTTCGCGGGCGGCCGTGCGGAAGGATTCGCGAAGGAGGCGTTGCGCCAGGCGCTGGTGAACCTCGAAGCGATCGATGCCCCGGCCGGTGCGATGCCGGTGGTGCTCGGTCCCGGCTGGCCCGGCGTGCTGCTGCACGAGGCGGTCGGCCACGGTCTGGAGGGCGATTTCAACCGCAAGGGCACCTCGATCTATTCGGGCCGCATCGGTGAGCGCGTCGCAGCCGCAGGCGTCACCGTCATCGACGACGGCACGCTCGACGCGCGCAGAGGATCGTTGAACATCGATGATGAAGGCACACCGACGCAGCGCACCGTGCTGATCGAGGACGGCATCCTCAAGGGCTACCTGCAGGACAGCCTCAACGCCCGCCTGATGGGTGTGGCGCGCACCGGCAACGGCCGCCGCGAGAGTTTCGCCCACCTGCCGATGCCGCGCATGACCAACACCACCATGGCCGCCGGTTCGCACACGCTGGCCGACATGATCGCCTCGGTCGAGCGTGGCCTGTTCGCGCCGAACTTTGGCGGCGGCCAGGTCGACATCACCACCGGCAAGTTCGTGTTCTCGGCGAGCGAGGCCTACCTGATCGAGAACGGCCGCATCACCGCGCCGGTGAAGGGCGCCACGCTGATCGGCAACGGCCCCGAAGTGATGAACCGCGTCACCATGATCGGCAACGACCTGCAGCTCGATGCCGGCGTGGGCGTCTGCGGCAAGAACGGCCAGAGCGTGCCGGTGGGCGTGGGCCAGCCTTCGCTCAAGATCGCGCAGATGACGGTGGGTGGGACGAAAGCCTGATGCGCGGGGCCAAGCCCCGTGGGGGCGTGAGTGCCGCAGTTTCAGCCGGTGTCGGGCTCGAGGCCGTCCTCGTCGGTGCCCGCACCCGGCGACCGCGATCCGGCCTCGTCCATCAGCTCGCGCAGCACCCGGAACAGCTCGCGGAAGGCGTGCGGCGGCTTGTTGGCCAGGCGCTCCGCCTTGGCATTGCGCGCCAGTGTGCGCAGCTGCTGGCGGTCGGCCAGCGGGTAGAGCGCGACGAACGCCGCCAGCCCCTCATCGCCGCCGTCGACGATCTTCAGCCGCCAGTGCTCGACGCGATGCAGGGCGGCGGCCTCGCGGCGGGCGTCCTCCTTGGTGTGTTCGAGCGCGGCGCGCAGCACCTCCAGCACCTCGTCGTCTTCGCGGCGCATCTGCTTGGCCAGCCATTGCATCTGCCGCTTGCGCGCGATGTGCGAGCTGATGCGCTGCGAGTCGAGCACCAGCGCGCGCAGTTCCTCCGGCATCGGCAGCAGAGCCAGCGTCGCAGGCCCGGTGTCCATCAGCTTGCCGGCCATGGTCAGCACATCGAGGGCTTCGCGCCGTTTCTGGCTGCGGCTTTCGTCGAGAAATTCGCCGGTTTCGGGGTCGCGTCCGCGCATGCGCCGGGGCCGTACAGATGAACAATGCACAGGATAACGCAGTGAACCCCAGCACCAGCGCCGCGCCGCGCTCCGATGCCGACACCACCCTCGACCGTCTGGCCGAGCTTTCCGTTCTTGCTGTGGCTGAAGCGCGCCGCCTCGGCGCCAGCCAAGCCGAAGCCAGCGCTCACGATCAGTGCGGTCTGGAGGTCAATGTGCGAGTGGGTGAGGTCGAGTCGGTCGAGCGCACCCGCGATCGCGGCATCGCTGTCACGGTGTATTTCGGCCAGCGCAAGGCCCATGCCAGCACCGCCGACCTGAAGCCCGAGAGCCTGCGCCGCACGGTCGAGATGGCTTGCGCCATCGCCAAGCACACCGAGGCCGATGCCGCCAACGGCCTGGCCGACGAAGCCCGCATGGCCCGCAGCTCGCGTGATTTCGAGCAGTGGCACCCCTGGGCGATCGAGGCCGATGCTGCCGTCGCTTTGGCGTTGGAGGCGGAAGCCGCCGGTCGCGGCCTCGATGCGCGCATCAGCAATTCGGAAGGGGCTTCCGTCTCGACCAACGAGGGCCTGTCGGTCTACGCCAATTCGCACGGCTTCATCGGTCGCGAGAAGAACACCAGCCACTCGATCAGCGCTGCACTGATCGCCGGCGGCGGCGATGCCATGCAGGGTGGCCACTGGTACACGGCGGCACTGCGCGCCGAGGCGCTGGAATCGGCCGTCGAGGTCGGCCACAAGGCCGCCCTGCGCACGCTGGAGAAGCTGGATCCGCGCCCTGCACCGACCGGCGAGTTCCCGGTGCTGTTCGCCCCCGAGGTGGCGCGTTCGCTGATCGCGCACCTGGTGGGTGCCGTATCGGGCGGCGCGCTGTACCGCAAGGCCAGCTTCCTCCTTGGTGCGCAGGGCCAGCGGCTGTTCCCCGAAGGATTCCGCATCGTCGAGCGCCCGCACCTCAAGGGCGGATGGCGCAGCGGCGATTTCGATGCCGATGGTGTGGCCACCCGCGAATCCGCCCTCATCGAGGACGGCGTGCTGCAACGCTACGTGCTCGGCACCTATTCGGCACGGCGGCTGGGGCTGGAGAGCACCGGCAACGCCGGTGGTGTGCACAACCTCGAGGTCGCGGCCAATGCCGAGGGCCTCGCCTCGATGCTGAAGGGCATGCGCCGCGGCCTGCTGGTGACCGAACTGATGGGGCAGGGTGTGAACACCGTCACCGGCGATTACTCGCGGGGTGCGGCCGGCTTCTGGGTCGAGGACGGCGCGATTGCGTACCCCGTGGACGAACTCACCATCGCCGGCAAACTGCGCGAGATGTTTCTGGCGATCGAGGCCGTGGGCGCCGACATCGATCCGCGCTCGGCCACCGCCGTCGGCAGCCTGCTGGTGGGGCGGATGACGGTGGCGGGCGCAGGCGCCTGAGCGCGTCCTTGACGCGCCTTCACCTTTTGACGACAGTGGGGCGTTCCCCCCCCCTCAGGAGTTCCCGTGAACGAGCCCTATGCGCCGCCTCCGGCTCCCGCCGCCATCCCCGCCGACCAGCGTCAGTGGGCGATGTTCGCCCACCTCTCCGCGCTTATCGGCGGCCTCCTGACCAGCGTGGCGGGCGGTTGGGGCACCTTCATCGGTCCGCTGATCGTCTGGCTGATCAAAAAAGACACCATGCCCTTCGTCGACGACCAGGCCAAGGAAGCCCTGAACTTCAACATCACGGTGGCCATCATCGCGCTGCTCATGGCCGGCCTTTTCGGCCTGTTCACCGTCATCACGCTGGGGCTGGGCCTGATCATCGTGGTGCCGCTGGTGGCCGCCTTCGTCCTTGTCTGGCTGATCCTGACCATCCTCGCCGCGATCCGGGCCAACGAGGGCCGCAGCTACCGCTACCCGTTCACGCTGCGCCTGATCAAGTAATCAGCGCGAGCGCCGCAGGGCCATGGCGGCCAGGTCCGAAAGGGCCTGGCCGCTGTCCTTGGTGGCAGGCGCATCGCCACTCTGGTGTTGCGCCGCGAGCAGGGTCAGGGCCTCGTCGAGTTCGCTGGCCACGGCCTCGAGCCGCCCACGAGCGCCCTCGAGGCCCAGCAGGGTGACGTAGGTGCTCTTGCCCTGCGCCGCGTCCTTGCCGGCGGTTTTGCCGAGCGTCATGGAATCGGCCTCGGCGTCGAGCAGGTCGTCCTTGATCTGGAAGCCGAGGCCGAGCAGCGTGCCGATGCGCCGGAGCGCGACAAGCTGGGCCTCATCGGCACCGCGCAGCAGCCCGCCCATCACCACCGCGGCTTCGATCAGGGCACCGGTCTTCTTGCGGTGCATGGCGGCGAGGGCATCCACCGACTGCATCCGTCCGGTCATCGCCATGTCGATGGCCTGCCCGCCGCACATGCCCGAAGCACCCGCGGCCCGGGCAAGTTCGCGAAGCGCCGCGACCACGCGTTCGGGGGCGGCGGGGGCGGCGGCCAGCACCTCGAACGCGGCGCTTTGCAGGGCATCGCCGGCAAGGATGGCGGTGGCTTCGTCAAAGGCGATGTGCACGGTCGGTCGGCCACGACGCAGGGCGTCGTCGTCCATCGCCGGCAGGTCGTCATGGACCAGCGAGTAGGCGTGCACCAGTTCGATGGCTGCAGCGGCGTGGTCGAGGGCCGCCATCGGTTCGGGGCCGGGGCCTGCGACCGCCTCGGCGGCCGCGTAGACCAGCAAGGGCCGCAGGCGCTTGCCCTGGCCCAGCACGGCGTAGCGCATGGCCGCGTGCAGGGCCTCGGGGGCTTCGTCGGCGGGCGGCAGGCGGGCGTCGAGGAAGGCGTCGATGCGTGCCCGCCAGGCCTCGAGTTTGGCCTCAACCGCCATCGGGCTGGAACTCGCGGGCCGAGGCGGGGTCGGCCGGATCGGCGAGCAGGCGGATGCGCAACTCGGCCTGCTCCAGCGCGCCCTGGCACTGGCGGTAGAGGACGACGCCGCGTTCGTAGAGGGCAAGCGATGCTTCAAGGCTGAGGTCGCCGGATTCCAGCGTCCTCACCAGGCCATCGAGTTCTTCGAGGGCCTGCTCGAAAGCCTGCGGGGCATTCGGGGGGGTGGGCATGGGAGCAGTCTACCCAAGGCCCGGCCCCGGCTGCCAAAGCAGGCGGGCGCCGCGGGCCTGCAGCCAGGCCTCGAAGTGCGGCGCGTAGGCGAGATCGGCGATCGCCTGCACCGTTCCCTGCTCGTCCACCAGCACCGGCACCTCGTCGCGCAACCAGGGCGGCAGCCGCCAGCGCGCCAGCCAGTCCGACAGGCGTCGGGCAGGCTGCCCGGTGCTGGCCAGCCGCCAGTCGCCCTCGTCACGCCGGCGTGGATGCAGTGGCTCGGGCAGGGCCTCGGCCCCGATCAGTTGCAGCCGGCCGCCAGCACCGAGATCGAGGGGCGCACGGCCATCCCAGGCAGCACTCGGCCCGGGCCTTGCCAAGCCGGGCGACCCGCGCGGAGTCCACCACAGGCGCCCCTTCCATTGCCGCAGCCAATGCCGGCCTTGAGCGTGCCGGGTGGCGCGGCCGGCCGGCAGCGCGGCCCATTCGCCGAACACGCGCTGGAGCGCATCGCTGCTCAGTCTTCCGCCCTGCGATGCCGCCCAGTGCCGCAGGGCGATGCCGCCGCGATCAGGGCCGAGGGCGCGCAGACCCGCGGCATCGAGGCCCAGATGGCCGTTCTCGGAGAGCCGGGCGAGGTCGGCCTCGGCCTGCGTGGCCAGCACCCGCTGGGCCGCCGCCTGGCGCTCGGCCAAGGCCAGCATGGCCGATGCCGCGGCTGGAAAGCGCGCGTGGATCGCCGGCAGTACCTCGTGCCGGAGGGCATTGCGCTCGAAGTGCGGGTCACGGTTCGAGGGGTCCTCGATCCAGGCCAGCCCGTGCCGGGTGGCGTAGGCGGCCACGGTCGCGCCGGCCACATCAAGCAGGGGCCGCCAGACCGGACCTCGGGCGTCCACGGTCCAGGGCCGCATCCCGGCCAGACCGCGGTCGCGACCGCGCAACAGGGCGAGCAGCAGGGTTTCCAGTTGATCGTCGCGGTGCTGGGCCAGCACCAGCACTTCATCGGGCTGGCGCTCTGCGGCGAAGGCCGCCATTCGGGCACGACGGGCGGCGGCCTCGGGGCCTTGGCCGTGGGCCTGCACATCGACCCGCCGAACGCTGCAGGGCACCGCCAGTGCAGCGGCGGTGGCGCAGGCCTGCACCGCCCACTCAGTCGAGTCCGGGTGCAAGCCGTGGTCGACATGGACCGCGCGCAGGCTCCAGCCGCGCTCGAATCGCAGCGCCGCCAGCCGGTGCAGCAGGGCGCTCGAATCGCGGCCACCGCTGAAGCCCAGCAGCAGCCGGTGGGCGGTGGGATCGGGCAGGGCGGGCAGGTCCATGCCGCAAGCCTGCCTGTCGAGCGCCATCGGCCGCAAACGGCGACGCCCGGCGATGCCCCTCAGGCCACGGCGAAGGCGCCGTAGCGGCGCAGCCGCTGGTAGCGGCGTTCCAGCAAGGTGGCGGTGGGCAGGGCTTCGAGCCTGGCGAGTTCGTGCAGCAGGCTTATTTTCAGGTTCTGCGCCATCGCGGCCGGATCGCGGTGGGCACCGCCCAGTGGCTCGGTGATGATGGTGTCGATCAGGCCGTGTTCTTTCAGGCGCAAAGCGGTCAGGCCCATGGCCTCGGCGGCGTCCTTGGCCTTGTCGGAGCTTTTCCAAAGGATCGAGGCGCAGCCCTCGGGCGAGATCACCGAGTAGGTGCTGTATTCGAGCATCAGGGTGGCATCGCCGACGCCCACCGCCAGCGCACCGCCGGAACCGCCTTCGCCGATCACCGTGCAGAGGATGGGCACGCGCAGTTCGGCCATCTCCAGCAGGTTGCGGGCGATCGCCTCGCTCTGGCCGCGCTCCTCGGCGCCGATGCCGGGGTAGGCGCCGGGGGTGTCGATCAGGGTGAACACCGGCAGGCCGAAGCGTTCGGCCATCTGCATCAGGCGCAGGGCCTTGCGGTAGCCCTCGGGGCGCGGCATGCCGAAGTTGCGGCGGACCTTGCTCCGGGTGTCGCGGCCCTTCTGGTGGCCGATGACCATGATGCTGCGGCCGGCGATCCTCGCCAGGCCACCGACGATCGCCGGGTCGTCGGCAAAGGCGCGATCACCGGCCAGCTCGTGGAACTCCTCGGCGATCAGGTCGAGGTAGTCGAGGGTGTAGGGGCGCTGCGGGTGGCGGGCCAGCTGGCTGACCTGCCAGGGCGTGAGGTGGGCGAAGATCTCGGCGGTGCGCGCCTTGAGCTTGGCCTCGAGGCCGCGCACTTCGGCCTCGACATCGACGCCCGGTGCGGCGCTGGCATGCCGCAGCTCGCTGATGCGGGCCTCGAGCTCGGCGATGGGTTGTTCGAAATCGAGGACGTTCGGGTTCATTCGGCCGGATCTGGACGGGGACGGCGCGCTGAGCGCGGTGCACTAGAGCAAACAGTCTAGCAAGCGGACGGGGCGTTCAGCCCCCCTGCCAGGGGCGATGCAGGGCGAGTCGGGCCGTTTCGACGCCGGGCAGCCGACGCAGCCGCGTCACCAGCTCGGCGCTGATGCGAAGCCCGAGTCGGCCTTTCAACTCCAGCCGCCCGCAGGCGCCCGGCCGAATCAGGTCGAGCAGCAGCGGCGTGGGGCCGGGCTGATGCTCGGCCAGCAGTGCCGCCACCACCTCCCAGCGCCGGCGCTCCCGACCGTCCAGACGGAGCACGAGGCCCCGTGCATGGGTGTCGATCAGGGCCTTGAAATCCCAGGCCTGGCGCACCCGCATCGAGAGCGTGCCGTGGATGCGGTCGGCGACCACCTGGCCCTCGGCCAGCAGGATGCGGTCGCGCGAGAGCAGATGGCCGAAGCCGGCACAGGCTTCGCGGAAGAAGGCCAGTTCGATCTGGCCGTGACCGTCGTCGATCTGGGCGAAGGCCATGGCGTCGCCACGCTTGCGCACCTGGCCGACCAGGCCGGCGAGGATCATCGTGGCTTCGCCACGGCGGTCCTTGCGCTGCGCCCAAGTGGCCTCGACGTCGTGCAGGCGGATCGACACCAATTCGGCTAGCGCCTCCCGCCAGGGCTCGATGGGATGGCCGGAGAGGTAGTGCCCGAGCGTTTCGCGCTCACCGGCCAGCAACTGCTCGAGCGGCCATTCCTCGCAGGCCGGCAGTTGCAGCTTCGCCATCGGTGCTTCGGCGAAGCCGCCGAACAGCGACACCTGCCCGGCGGCGGCCGAACGCGCGGCCTGTTCGCTGGCCTTCATCGCTTCCGGCAATTGCAACAGCAGCGAGGCGCGGTTCGGGGCCAGGCCATCGAGCGCGCCGGCATTGATCAGCGCCTCGACGGCGCGCCGGTTCATCCTGCCGGCGTCGACGCGCTGGCAGAAGTCGAGCAGGTCACGGAATGGCCCTTCGGCCTCGCGCGCCTGCACGATGGCCTCGCACAAGCCGGTGCCCACGCCTTTGATGGCGCCCAGGCCGTAGCGGATCGTGCGCGCGTCGGTGGCTTCGAACAGGGTGGCCGATGCGTTCGCCTTTGGCGGCAGCACGGTGAGCTGCAGGGCGCGTGCCTCCTCGAGAAAGGTGACGACCTTGTCGGTGTGGTCCATGTCGGAGGACAGCACCGCGGCCATGAACTCGGCGGGGTGGTGGGTCTTCAGCCAGGCGGTCTGGTAACTCACCAGCGCATAGGCGGCCGCGTGCGATTTGTTGAAGCCGTAGCCGGCGAACTTCTCCATCAAATCGAACACCGCATCGGCGCGGGTCTCGTCGATGCCGTTCTTCGAAGCCCCCTCGCGGAACATGGCGCGGTGCTTGGCCATCTCCTCCGGCTTTTTCTTGCCCATCGCACGGCGCAGCAGGTCGGCACCGCCAAGCGAGTAACCGCCCAGCACCTGCGCCAGCTGCATCACCTGCTCCTGGTAGACCATGATCCCGTAGGTCTCCTCGAGCACCGGTTTGACGCGCGGGTCGGGGTACTCCACGGCCTCTTTGCCGTGCTTTCGCGCATTGAAGCTGGGGATCAGGTCCATCGGGCCGGGACGGAACAGCGACACCAGCGCGATCAGGTCTTCGAAGCGGTCGGGCCGCGCCTCGCGCAACAGGTTGCGCATGCCCGAGGATTCGAACTGGAACACCGCCACCGTCTGCGCACGGCTGAACAGATCGAACACCGCGCGGTCGTCGAGCGGGATGCGGGCGATGTCGAGGGCGGCTTCGCCTTTTTCTGCACGGCGGCGGTTGATGGCCTTCACCGCCCAGTCGATGATGGTGAGCGTGCGCAGGCCGAGGAAGTCGAACTTGACGAGCCCGATCGCCTCGACGTCGTCCTTGTCGAACTGCGTGACCGCGCCTTTGCCGCCGGGCTCCGAGAACAGCGGGCAGAAGTCGGTGAGCGGCGAGGGCGCGATCACCACGCCGCCGGCGTGCTTGCCGGCGTTGCGGGTGAGGTCCTCGAGTTGGCGGGCCAAGTCGAGCAGGTCGCGCACCTCGTCCTCGTTCTGGTAGCGCTCGATCAGTTCGCCCGAGCGCACCGTATCGTCGGCCTTGCCCTTCTCGGTTTCGCCGAGCGCGTCGGCGAGGCCGATGCCCAGCACGTTGGGGATCAGCTTGGCCACGCCATCGACAAAGCCGTAGGGGTGCCCGAGCACGCGGCCGCAGTCGCGCACCGCGGCCTTGGCCGCCATCGTGCCGTAGGTGATGATCTGGCTGACGCGATCGGCGCCGTACTTGCGGCTGACGTAGTCGATGACCTCGTCGCGGCGGTCCATGCAGAAGTCGATGTCGAAATCCGGCAGCGAGACGCGCTCGGGGTTGAGGAAGCGCTCGAACAACAGCCCGTAGCGCAGCGGGTCGATGTCGGTGATGCCGAGCGCCCAGGCCACCAGCGAGCCGGCACCGGAGCCGCGGCCGGGGCCGACCGGGATGCCGTTGCGTTTGCCCCAGTTGATGAAGTCGGCCACGATCAGGAAGTAGCCGGGAAAGCCCATCGCGACGATGACGTCGACTTCGCGCTGCAGCCGCTCGGCGTAGTCCTGGGCGCTGAGGCCGGTCGCTGGTTCGTGCGTGCTGAGCCGATCGGCCAGGCCGCGTTCGGCTTCCGAGCGGATCCAGGAATCCAGGGTTTCGCCATTCGGCACCGGGAAGGCCGGAAGGTGGTAGGTGCCCAGTTGCAGTTCAAAATTGCAGCGCGCGGCGAGATCGACGGTGTTGGTGAGCGCCTCCGGCAGGTCATGGAACAGGGCCTGCATGGCGTCGGTCGATTTCAGGTACTGCTCGGGGCTGAACTCGCGCGGTCGCTTCGGGTCGTCGAGCACCCGCCCGGTGGCGATGCAGACCCGCGCTTCGTGGGCGTCGAAGTCTTCGCGGTCAAGGAAGCGCACCGCGTTCGTCGCGATCGCCGGCAGGCCCTTGGTCGCGGCGAGCGCGAGGGCTGCGCGGTTGTAGGCTTCGTCGCCCGGCTTGCCGGTACGGGTGAGCTCGATGTAGAGGCGGTCGTCGAAGGCGCCGGCGAAGCAGTCCAGCAGGCGATCGGAAAGCTCGTCGCGGCCCGCGGCCAGCAGGGTCGCCAGCGGGCTGTCCGGCCCCAGCGCCACGATCAGGCCGGAGCGTTCGGCGAGCAGGGCATCGGGGTGGATCCGCAGGTCGCCGCGTTGGCCCTCGGCATGGGCGCGGGTGATCAGGCGCGAAAGCGACAGGTAGCCCTGGCGGTCAATGCACCAGGCGCTGATGCGGCCGCTCAGGTGTTCGCCATCGTCCAGCAGCAGCTGCGCGCCGGCGATCGGTTTCAGGCCCCTGGACTCGGCCTCCTTGAAGAACTTCACAAGCCCGAACAGGTTGGTCGGGTCGGTCAGTGCCACCGCCGGCTGGCCGAGCTGGGCGCAGCGCTGGGCCAGCTCGGGCAGGCGGATCGTCGAGTCGGTCAGCGCGAACTCGCTGTGCACATGGAGATGGACGTAGCGGGGCGGCATGGCGGCGTCCGGGGCGGGTGCGGCAGGCTACGTGCCCGTTCCCGGCCGGACAAGGCCCGAGACGGTGGGCAGGCAGGCCTGCACTGGCGCGAAGCTGCGCCGGTGCGCCGGGCAGGGTCCGAGCCGGCGCAGGGCATCGAGATGGGTCGGCGTCGGGTAGCCCTTGTGCGCCGCGAAGCCGTAGCCCGGATGCTGCGCGTCGAGCTCGTGCAGCCAGCGGTCGCGGGCGACCTTGGCGAGGATCGAGGCCGCCGCGATCGCCGCCACCCGGGCATCACCCCGGACGATGGCATAGGCCGGCAGGGCAAGCCCCGGCGGAACGCGGTTGCCATCGACCAGCACCTTCGTCGGCGCGACCGCGAGTGCTTCGACGGCGCGGCGCATGCCGGCCAGGGTGGCCTGCAGGATGTTGATGCGGTCGATCTCGAGGGCGTCCACTCGAACGATCGAGAAGGCCAGAGCCTGGGCTTGGATGCGTGGGAACAGGGCCTCGCGCGCGGCAGCGCTGAGCCGCTTGGAGTCGGCCAGCCCCTCGATGCGACGGCGCGGATCGAGGATCACCGCCGCCACCGCCAGCGGTCCGGCGAGTGGCCCGCGGCCGGCCTCGTCGACGCCGGCGATGCCGCTGCCGTCCCAGGACGGATCGAGGAAGCCGGCATCGCCCGCCGCCGTCGAGCAAGGCTGCGTGGCGGCTGGACGGCTCACCGCTGCAGGCCCTCGGCCACCGCCAGCGCGGCGGCACGCGGTGCCGGTGCCCGCAGCGATTCATGCAGGGCCTCGAAGCGCGCCAGTTGCGCCGGTGTGAGGCCTTCGCGGAGCAGGCTGCCGATGTCCTCGGCCAGTTGCTCAGCCCGGCAGTCGGCCTGCATGCGCTCGATCACCAGCGCCTCGCCGGCCAGCACGTTGGGCAGGCTGTAGCGATCGACCTTGAGCAGGCCGAAAGCCTTGACGATGAAATGCGTGAGCGGGGCGATGCGGTAGGCCACCACCATCGGCCGCTTGGCGAGCATGGCCTCCAGCGCGGCGGTGCCGGAGGCCAGCAGCACCGCGTCGCTGGCCACCATCGCCTCGCGGGCGCGGCCATCGACCAGATGCACGGCAGCGTGCAGGGCCAGCGAGGCCGGGTGCTCGAGGAGCAGGCGCTGGAAGCGTTCGCGGCAGCGGGCGTTGGCCATCGGTGCCAGCACGCGCAAGCCGGGTTGGTCGTGCAGCAGCAGGGCCACGGCATCGAGGAAGACCGGCCCCAGCCGGGCGATCTCGCTGCCGCGGCTGCCCGGCAGCAGGGCCAGCAGCGGTCCATCGCCGGCGATGCCCAGTGCGCTGCGGGCGGCCTCGCGCTCGGGGCGCAGGGGCAGCATGGCGGCCAGCGGATGGCCGACGAAGCGCGCGTCCACGCCGTGTTTCGCGTAGATCGCGGGCTCCATCGGGAACAGGCAGAGCACGCGGTCGGCCGAGCGGCCGATCGTCGCCGCGCGGCTCTCGCGCCAAGCCCACACGGACGGGCTGACGTAGTGCACGGTGCGGATGCCGCGCTTCTTCAGCCACGCTTCGAGGCCAAGGTTGAAGTCCGGCGCGTCGATGCCGATCAGCACATCGGGCTGCCAGGCCAACAGGCGCTCACGCAGGGCCTTGCGCAGGCGCAGCAGACGCGGCAGGTGCTTCAGCACCTCGACCAGGCCCATTACCGCCAGCTCCTCGCAGTCGTGCCAGGCCACCACGCCGGCGGCGCGCATCTCCGGCCCGGCGATGCCGGCGAATTCAGCCTCGGGGTGCAGGGCCTTGAGGTCGCGCACGAGTGCCGCGCCGAGCAGGTCGCCCGAGGCTTCACCGGCGACCAAGGCGATGCGAAGCGCTCGCGTCGCGGCCTCGCTCATCGCCGGGCCTTCAGCGCAGCAGCCCGCGCTCGCTCTTCTCGATGAAGGCGAGCATCCGGGCCACGTCCGCCGAGCTTTCGGCGGTCTCGGCGAGCTGCTGCTTGGCCGCGGCCAGCGGCGCGCCCGACATGAACAGCGCACGGTAGGCGCGCTTGATCGTGGCGATGCGCTCGGGCTCGAAGCCGCGACGCTTGAGCCCTTCCACATTGATGCCGCGCGGCACGGCGTACTGGTCGGCGGCGATCACGAAAGGCGGCACATCGGCATTGACCAGGCTGCCCATGCCGATGAAGGCGTGCGCACCGATCCGGCAGAACTGGTGGATGCCGACGAAGCCACCCAGGATCACCCAGTCCTCCAGCACCACATGGCCGGCCAGGGTGGCGTTGTTGGCCAGCACGCAGTGGTCACCGACCACGCAATCGTGGGCGATGTGGGCGTAGGCCATGATCCAGTTGTCGTTGCCGACACGGGTGACGCCACCGCCGTCGACGGTGCCGCGCGAGACGGTGGTGAACTCGAAAAACGTGTTGCGATCGCCGATGAGGAGCCGGGTGGCTTCGCCTTTGTGTTTCTTGTCTTGCGGCTCGCCGCCGAGGCTGGCGTGGGCGTGGATGGTGTTGTCGCGGCCGATCCGGGTCGGGCCGGCGATCACGCAGTGGCTGCCGATGCGGCTGCCCGCGCCGATCTCGACGCCGGCACCGATCACCGTGAACGGCCCGACCGAGACACCCTCCTCCAGGCGGGCGGCCGGATCGATCAGGGCCGAAGGATGGATGCTCATGTCGAGCGGGTCTCCGCGCACAGCATTTCGGCGCTGGCGACCTCCTTGCCATCGACCAGGGCGCGTCCCTCGTAGAGCGCCATGTTGCGGATGCTGCGCTTGAGTTGCACCTCCAGCCGCAACTGGTCGCCCGGCACCACCATCCGGCTGAAGCGGGCCTTGTCGACCTTGACCAGGTAGAACCGGTTGGGTTGGCCGTTCTCGTCGCAGCCTGCGCCGTCGGTCAGGATGGTCAGCAGGCCGCCGGCCTGGGCCATGGCCTCGATCACCAGCACGCCCGGCATCACCGGGTTGCCGGGGAAATGGCCGGTGAAATGCGGCTCGTTGGCGGTGACGTTCTTCAGCGCGACGATCGAGCGGCCGGCCTCGAAGGCGATCACCCGGTCGATCAGCAGGAAGGGGTAACGGTGCGGCAGCAGGCGTTCGATGCAGCGCACATCGAGCGGGAGGCGGGGATCAGTCATGCGGGACGAACTCCTGGGTCTTGAGGGCGCGGACGATCCGGTCGAGCTGGCCGAAACGCACGGCATTGCGGCGCCACTGGCGCTTGGGCAGCAGCGGCGTGCCAGAGGCGTACTCGCCGGGCTGCTCGATGCTGCCGGTGACCAGGCTCATCGCAGCGATGCTGACCCGGTCGGTGATGCTGATGTGGCCGACGATGCCCGCCCCGCCGCCAATCAGGCACCAGCGGCCGATCCGCGTCGAGCCGGCGATGGCGGCGCAGCCGGCCATGGCGGTGTGGGCGCCGATGTGGACGTTGTGGCCGATCTGGATCTGGTTGTCGAGGCGGACGTCCTCCTCGAGCACGGTGTCCTCGATGGCGCCGCGGTCGATCGTGGTGTTGGCGCCGATCTCGCAGTCGTCGCCGATCACCACGCCGCCCAGTTGCGGCACCTTGAGCCAGCTGCCGCCCTCCACCGCGATGCCGAAGCCGTCGGCGCCGAGCACCGCGCCCGGATGCACCAGCACGCGGCGGCCGAGGCGGACGCGGCGGACCAGGGTGACCCGGGCCACCAGTTCGCAGTCCTCGCCCAGCACGCAATCCTCGCCGACCACGCAGCCGGGGCCAACCACGGCACGGGCAGCGATCCGGCTGCCGGCGCCGATCACGGCCTGCGCACCGACATGGGCGCTGGGATCGATCTGGGCCGTGGTATCGACCACTGCGCTCGGGTGCACGCCGGCCGGGCGATTCGGCTTCGGTTCGAACAGCGCGGCGATGCGGGCGTAGCTGGCGTAAGGCGTGTCGCTCAGCAGCACCGGCACCGGGCAGACCGCCGCTTCGGCCGGGTGCAGCAGGACGGCGGCGGCGCGGGTGCTGGCGAGATGGCGGCGGTAGGCCGGGTTGGCGAGAAAGGCCAGCGAGCCCGGTGCCGGCTCAGCCGCCTGCAGCGTGCTCACGCCCTGCAGCAGCACGTCCTCGCCACGCCAATCGAGGCCGAAGCGCGCAGCCAGTCCGGAGAGGCGGTGGCCGGCGGCCTTGCCGTCCATCGGCCTTCAGAACTGTCCGCCGAAGGTGAACTGCAGGCGCTCGATCCGGTCGCCCTCGCGCTGGCGCAGCGGGGCCGCCCAAGAGATCGAGATCGGGCCCATCGGCGACTGCCACTGCAGGGCCACGCCGGCCGAGGCGCGCAGATCGTTGGCATCGAAATCGCTGGCGCTGCGCCAGACGTTGCCGAAGTCGATGAAGCTGGACAGACGCGCACCGCGGGCGTCGAACAGGGTCGGGAAGTAGGCCTCGATCGAGCCGATCGCCTTGAAGGCACCGCCCAGCGACTGGCGGAAGTCGGAGGCGAACTGCAGTGTGGACTGCGGACCGAGGGTGTTCTGCTCGAAGCCGCGCAGGGAGCCGGGGCCGCCGGCGTAGAAGTTCTCGAAAAAGGGCAGGCCGATGTCGCCGGAATCGCCGTAGCTGTCGCCGAAGCCGAGCGAAGTACGGGTTTCGATGACCAGGGCGCGGTGGAGAGGCCAGAACTTCGAGAAGTCGTAGAAAACCTTGAAGTATTCGAGGTCGGAGCCGGGCAGGGCGATCTCGGCACCGATGCGGTTGAAGGTGCCGGCGGTCGGGGTCAGGAAGTGGTTGCGGCTGTCGCGTGCCCAGCCGAACTGCGCACGCCAGGCGTTGACCGTCCACTGCCGGTTGGCGCCCGGGGTGATCACGCAGGGCGTGGCCGGATCGTTGTCATCGTCGATGCAGAACTCCGGGAAACGCGCACGGTCACCGAGCGCGCCGACCAGGAAGTCGATCAGTTCCGGCGGCGTGCCGCCGTCGGTGGTGGTGAGATCGACCCGGTCGATGCCGAAAGCGGCGGTGATCGAGTCGGTCTCCGAGAGCGGCAGGCCGAACACCGCCTCGAAGCTGGCGTTGTCGCTGGAGAAGTTGGCGATGTTGAAATCGCTGAAATCGTTCTCGCTGAAGGCGACGTTGTAACCGACCGAGATGCCGTCGTCGGTGAAGTAGGGGTCGAGGAAGGAGAAGCTCAGAGCCCGGCTGAAGCTGTTGCGCTGCGCCGAAATCGACACCCGGTTGCCCGAGCCGAGGAAGTTGTTCTGCGAGAGCGCCAGCTGGATCGAGGCGCCGAACACCTGGCTGAAGCCGAGGCCGAACTGGAACTGGCCGAACTGGCGTTCCTTGACCGTGACCACGACATCGACCTGGTCGGGCTGGCCAGCCACCGCTGGGGTCTCGATTTCGACCGTCTCGAAGTAACCGAGGCGCTGCAGGCGGACCTTCGAGCGGTCGATCGCGGCCTGCGAATACCAGGTGCCCTCGAACTGACGGAACTCGCGACGCAGCACTTCATCGGCGGTGGTGTTGTTGCCGCGGAAGACGATGCGCCGTACCGCCACACGCGGACCGGGGTTGACCACCAGGTTGATGGCGACCTCGTTGTTCTCGCGGTCGATGGTCGGGACCGGGTTGACCTCGGCGAAAGCGTGGCCGATGTTGCCGAGCACGGCGGCGATGCCGTCGGAGGTGATCTCCAGCAGCTGCCGCGAGAAGGTCTGGCCCGGCTGCACCAGCACCATGCCTTCGACCTCGGTCAAGGGCAGCACGGTATCGCCGCTGATCTGCACCGAGGAAATGGTGAACTTCTCGCCCTCGACGACACTGGCGGCGATGGTCATGTCGCGGCGGTCGGGGCTGATCGCGACCTGGGTGGATTCGACATTGAAATCGACGAAGCCGCGGTCGAGGTAGAAATTGGTGAGCCGCTCCAGGTCGCCGGCCAGCTTCTCCCGCGAGTACTGGTCGTCGCGGCGGAACCAGGACAGCCAGTTGCTGGTGTTCGATTCCCAGCCCTGGCGCAGTTCGGCGTCGCTGAACAGGGTGTTGCCGACGATGTTGATGTCGCGGATGCGGGCGGCATCGCCCTCGTCGATGGCAATGGCGACATCGACCCGGTTGAGCGGCAGCGCGGTGATCGAGGGCGTGATGGTGACCGAGTACTTGCCGCGGTTGTTGTACTGCCGGATCAGTTCCTGGGTGACCCGGTCGACCGCCAGCGGGTTGAAGGTCTCGCCCTCGGCAAGGCCGATGCCGCGCAGGCCGCGCAGCAGCTCGTCGGTCTGGATGTCGCGGTTGCCGGAGAGGGTGATGCTGTTGATGGCCGGCCGCTCGACCACGCTGATCACCAGAATGCCGTTCTCCCGCGAGAGCGAGACATCACTGAAGAAGCCGGTGCGGAACAATGCGCGGATCGCTTCGCCGGCGCGGGCCGGGTCGATGCGTTCACCGCGTTCGATGGGCAGGTAGGCGAACACGGTGCCGGCGGAGATGCGTTGCAGGCCGTCGACGCGGATGTCCTGCACCGTGAAGGCGCCGATCTGCTGGGCGAAGGCTTGACCGGAAAGGGCGGCGGCGAGGGCGAGGGCGAGCAGGCGGCGGGTCGGGCGATGCGTCATGAGGTGTCCAAAGGCGACGGGTCCGGCGGGCCCGCGGGGTCGGTCTAGGAGGCGAGCCGAAGCACGTCGTTGAACAGCGCGAGCCCCATCAGGGACACGAGCAGAGCGAGGCCAACGTACTGCCCGGCGACCAGAGTGCGGTCGCTGAGCGGCCGCCCCCGGACCAGCTCGATAAGGTAATACAGCAGGTGACCCCCGTCCAAGACGGGGATCGGCAGCAGGTTCAGGATGGCGATGCTCACCGAGAGCATGGCGAGGAAGTACAGGAACCAGGCCAGACCGCGCTGGGCGGTGCTGTCGGCGGTCTGGGCGATGGTCAAAGGCCCGGACAGGTTGGCCAGCGAGGCCTCGCCGGTCACCATTCGGGTGAGCACGCCGACGGTGTCGCCGGCCAGCCTCGCGGTGGCGGCCAGAGCCTGCGGCACGGCCTCGATCGGGCCGTAGCGCAGCAGGACGTCGCGGCCGTCGCCAGCGCGCAGGCCGAGCCGCCACAGTCGCTCCTCGCCGGCCGTCTCCAGCCGGGGCACGAGCTGGAGGTCCAGAATCTCACCACGGCGCTCGACGCGCAGCGCCAGCTGCGGGGCCGGGCCATCGACCGGATGCCGGCGCAGGGCCTCGCCGATGCCGCTGAAATCCGCGATGCGCTCACCGTCGATGGTCAGCACCCGATCACCGGGCCGCAGCAGGCCATCGGCCGGGCCGCCGGGCAGCACCGCCGCAACCACCGGTGGCAGCACCGGCGGGCGGCCACGCAGGCCGGTGGCGGCAAAGGCCTCGGGCTCGGCGAGGGCGGGGTCGATGCGATCGAGCGGCAGGCGGCGCAGCATCTCGTCGCCATCGGCCTCGCGCACCCGCACCTCGACCGCCTCGCGGTCGATCAGGGGCACCAGCAGGGCCTGGGTGGCCTCGGTCCAGGTCGGGGTCTCGCGCTGGCCCACTGCGATCAGGCGGTCGCCGGCGGCGAATCCGGCCTCCAGGGCGAGGCCCTGCGGCTCGCCCAGCACCGGTGCATGGTCGGGTTTGCCGATCACCAGCATGGCGTAGACCAGCAGCACCGCGAGCAGGGCATTGGCGGCCGGGCCGGCGGCGACGATGGCGATCCGCTCGCCCACCGGCCGGCGGTTGAAGGCGCGCTCGCGCTCGGCCTCGGGGACGCCACCGGCGCGTTCATCGAGCATGCTGACGTAGCCACCGAGCGGGATCGCGGCGATCCGCCACTCGACCCCCTGGCGGTCGGTGTGCGACCACAGCGCGCGACCGAAACCCACCGAGAAGCGCAACACGCGCACGCCGCAGCGCCGGGCCACCCAGTAGTGGCCGTACTCGTGGAAGGTGATCAACAGGCCGATCGCCAACAGGAACCAGAGCAGCGGTCCCAGCACCTCGCTCATGAGACGGCTCCGCGGGCGAGCCGTTCGCTGGCCACGTTTCGGGCCTCGGCGTCCGCCGCCAATCGCGCTTCGAGGGTGTCGCCGGGCAAGGCGTGAAGCCGGTCCATGGTGTCTTCGATCAGCGCGGGGATGCCAAGGAAAGCCAGTCGGCGCTGAAGAAAGGCTGAAACCGCGATTTCATTGGCAGCGTTCAGCACGGCAGGCAGGCTGCCGCCCGCCTGCAGGGCGGCGTAGGCCAGCCGCAGGCAGGGGAAGGCCGCGGTGTCGGGTGCCTGGAAATCGAGGCGGCCAAGCGCCACCAGATCAAGCGGTGCCACCCCGGCCTCGATGCGCTCCGGCCAGGCCAGGCCCACGGCCAGGGTGGTGCGCATGTCCGGTTGGCCGAGTTGGGCCAGCATCGAGCCATCGACGTAATCGACCAGCGAGTGGATGCTGGACTGCGGATGCACCACCACCTCGATGCGCTCGGCCGGCAGCTCGAACAGGTGATGGGCTTCGATCACCTCGAGGCCCTTGTTCATCAGGGTGGCCGAATCGACCGAAATCTTGCGGCCCATCGACCAGTTCGGGTGGGCGCAGGCCTGCTCCGGCGTCACTTCGGTCAGACGCTCGCGGTCCCAGCCGCGAAAGGGGCCGCCCGAGGCGGTCAGCACGATGCGGCGGATGCCGGCCCGCGAACCGTCGGCCGGCAGGCACTGGAAGATGGCGTTGTGCTCGCTGTCGATCGGCACCAGATGGGCCCCGGAGGCGCGCAGTTCGGCCATCAGCCGCTCGCCGGCCAGCACCACCGATTCCTTGTTGGCCAGCAGCAGGCGCTTGCCGGCGCGGGCGGCGGCCAGGGTCGAAGCCACGCCGGCGGCGCCGACGATGGCGGCGATGACCGTGTCGTTTTCGGCAGCGGCGGCGATCTCGACCAGGCTTTCCGGGCCTGCCATGGCCTCCGTCGGCAGCCCGGCAGCGGCCAGACCGTCGCGCAAGGCGGCGTAGCGGGCGGGTTCGGCGATCACCGCCCGCCGTGGCCGGAAACGGACGCACAAGGCGATCAGTGCGTCCACCTGGGCATGCGCGCTGAGCGCATCGACCACGTAGCGATCCGGGTGGCGGGCGATGACATCGAGCGCCGAGGCGCCGATTGAGCCGGTCGCCCCGAGCAGCGCGATCCGCCTCAAAGACCGAGCCACAACTTGCCCACCACGAACACCGGCAGGGCAGCGAGGATGCTGTCGAGCCGGTCGAGCATGCCGCCGTGGCCGGGAATGATGCGCCCCGAGTCCTTGTGGCCGGAGTGGCGTTTGAGCAGGCTCTCGAACAGATCGCCGGCCACCGACATCATGGCCGCCACCAGGGTCAGCAGCAGCAGGGCGGGCAGGTCGGTCCAGCCCAGCCCGAGCGGAAGCACGCCGATGATGGCGACAAGGCCGGCACCGGTCAGACCGCCCCAGAAACCTTCCCAGCTCTTGTTCGGGCTGATGCTGGGGGCCAGTTTGCGCTTGCCCAGCCGGACGCCGACGAAGTAGGCGCCGGTGTCGGCGGCCCAGACCAAGGCGACCGCGAACAAGGCCCAGCGCGGGCCGTGTTCGGGCGATTCGTGCAGCAGCACCAGCGCTGCCCAGGCCGGCACGGCGGCCAGGCTGCCGGCGGCCAGCTTGAGCATGCGGTAGCGGCCGCGATCGGCTTGGGCGAACTCGAAACGCCACAGCCAGGCCAGCGACAGCACCCACCAGCCGGTGCCGAGCAGCACGGCGGCTTTCAGCGCGAACAGCTGTGGGCCGGCGGCCCAGGCCAGCACCGCCATCACCAGGCCGTTGGCGGCGAGGTAGCCGAGCCGCGGCATCGGCTGCGAGAGGCCGGTGAGCCGGGTCCATTCCCACAGGCCGCCCAGCACCAGCACGGCGGCCACCAGGGCCAGCCAAGGCGTCGGCAGCCACAGCACCGCGGCGATGGCGATCGGACCGAGCACGAGGCCGCTGGCGATGCGGACCCGGCTCATCGGCTCTCCACCGCGGCGGTTTCGCACTGCCCCGGCAGCAGGCCGAAGCGGCGCTCGCGCCGGGCATAGTCGGCGAGGGCGGCGTCGAGCAGGGCGGCATCGACATCCGGCCACAGCACGTCGGTGAACCACAGTTCGGTGTAAGCCAGCTGCCAAAGCAGGAAATTGCTGATCCGCCGCTCACCACCGGTGCGGATGAACAAATCGGGCGGCGGCAGATCGGCCAGACTCATGGCCTGGCCGAGCGTGCTCTCGTCGATCTGTTCGGGGCAGAGCGTGCCGGCCTGCACGCGTTCGGCGAGCCGGCGGGCGGCAGCGGCGATGTCGGCACGGCCACCGTAGCCGGCGGCCAGGGTCAGCACGAGGCGTGGCGCATTGTGGTGGATCGCCTCGGCGGCGGCCATGCGCCTGCGGAGCGCCTCTGGAAAACGCGCGCGCTCGCCGATGAAGCGCAGGTGCACCTGCCGGCGGGTCAGTTCCTCGACCTCCGACTCCAGCACCCGCAGGAACAGGCGCATCAGCGCGCCGACCTCGTCCTCGGGCCGGTTCCAGTTCTCGCTGGAGAAGGCGAACAGGGTCAGCGCCGGGATGCCGCGTTCGAGGCAGTGTTCGACGATGGTGCGCACGGCGCGGGCGCCGGCGCGGTGGCCGAGCGTGCGCGGGCGCTGGCGTTGTTTCGCCCAGCGGCCGTTGCCGTCCATGATGACGGCAAGGTGGCGGGGCAGCGCAGGGCTCGTGGACATCGCGCTGGCGCTTTAAAGGGCCAGCAGTTCCTGTTCCTTGGCTTTCACCACCTCGTCGACGCCTTTCACCCACTGGTCGGTGAGCTTCTGGATGTCTTCTTCGGCCTTGCGCTGCTCATCCTCGGAGATCTTCTTCTCCTTGAGCAGTTCCTTGACGTGCGTCATCGCGTCGCGACGCACGTTGCGGATGGCGACCTTGGTGTTCTCGCCTTCGTGCGCCACGTGCTTCGAGAGGTCCTTGCGGCGTTCCTCGGTGAGCGGCGGCAGGTTGATGCGGATGACCGTGCCGGCGGTGTTCGGGGTCAGGCCGAGGTCGGAGGCGAGAATGGCCTTCTCGACCGCCGCCACCATCGGCTTCTCCCACGGCGTGATGGTCAGCGAGCGGGCGTCGGCGACCGCCACCGAGGCGACCTGTGAGAGCGGCACGTTGGAGCCGTAGTAGTTGACCTGCAGGTGGTCGACGATGGCTGTGGTGGCGCGGCCGGTGCGCAGCTTGGTGAGGTCGGTCTTCAGCACCTCGACGCATTTCTGCATGCGGACCTGGGCGTCCTTCTTGATGTCGTTGAGCATGGCGCGGTGTCCTGGGAAGCGGGCGCGGAGCTGGCCGCGAAGTATAGCCGGGGCGCTTGCGAGGCTGGCGGTCAGGCGGCGTGGACGAGGGTGCCGAGCGGCTCGCCGCGCAGGATCCGCATCAGCGCGCCTTGTTGCATCATGCCGTAGATGCGGATCGGCAGGTTCTGGTCGCGGCAGAGGGCGAAGGCGGTGGTGTCCATCACCTGCAGGTTGCGGGTGAGCACCTCGTCGTAGCTCAAGCTGTCGAAGCGGCGGGCCTCCGGCACCTTCTTCGGGTCGGCCTCGTAGATGCCATCGACCTTGGTGGCCTTGAGCAGCAGATCGGCGCCGATCTCGATGGCGCGCAGGGCGGCGGCCGAATCGGTGGTGAAGAAGGGGTTGCCGATGCCGGCGGCCAAGATCACGATGCGGCCCTTCTCGAGGTGGCGGATGGCGCGGCGGCGGATGTAGTCCTCGGCCACTTCGTTGATTTTCAACGCACTCATGGTGCGGGCGTAGGCACCGAGGCGCTCCAGCGCGTCCTGCATGGCGAGCGCGTTGATCACCGTGGCCAGCATGCCCATGTGGTCGCCGGTGACGCGGTCCATGCCCTTCGACTGCAGGCCAGCACCGCGGAAGATGTTGCCGCCGCCGATCACCAGGCCGATCTGCGCCCCGGCTTTCTGCGCATCGATGACCTCCTTGGCCAGCCAGGTCAATACGTCGGGGTCGATGCCGTAGTCGCCGCGCCCCATCAGGGCCTCGCCGGAGAGCTTCAGCAACACGCGCTTGTACTTCAGTGCAGGCACGCTCATGGGCGATCTCCGTCAGGCAAACAGCGGGAGTCTAGCGGTGACAGGCCGGCCCCGTCACGCTCCGATGACAGCATGATGACCCGGCCGGCCGGTTTGCTCAGGCAGTGCCCAAAGACAACCCGCCTCGCGGCGGGTTGTCTTGTACGGCGGGGCGAGGCGCTGTCGACGGCCGGGCCATCGACAGCGCAAGCCACGAGTTCAGACCTGCATGGCCTTGGCCACTTCGGCGGCGTAGTCCTCGACCACCTTCTCGATGCCCTCGCCAACCGCAAGGCGGGTCATCGAAACCATCTCGGCGCCACCGGCCTTGAGGGCGGCCTCGACGCTCAGGTTGGTGTCCATCACGTAGGCCTGGCCGGTGAGGGTGTTCTCGTTGACGATCTTGGCGATCTTGCCGCTGACGATCTTCTCGAGGATTTCGGCCGGCTTGGCGCGGTCCTTGTCGGACATCTTGGCCAGCTCGATCTCCTTTTCCTTGGCCAGGAATTCGGCCGGGACCTGCGCGGCGGTCATGTAGGGCGGGTTCATCGCCGCGACGTGCATGGCGATGCCGCGGGCCAGCTCGTCATTGCCGCCCTTGAGTTCGACCAGCACACCGATCTTGCCGCCGTGGATGTAGGCGCCCACGGTATGGCCGGCATCGACGCGGGCCATGCGGCGCACCTGGATGTTCTCGCCGATCTTGGCGATCAGCAGGGCGCGGGCTTCCTCGACGGTGACCTCGCCCAGCTTGACGGTCTTCAGCGCCTCGACATCGGCCACACCCGAAGCCAGGGCGGCCTGCGCGACGGCCTCGGTGAAGGCGACGAAATGGGTGTCCTTGGCGACGAAGTCGGTCTCGGAGTTGATCTCGACCAGCACGGCCTTGCTGCCGGTGGCGGCCATGGCGATGCGGCCCTCGGCGGCCACCCGGCCGGCCTTCTTGTCGGCCTTGGCCAGCCCGGTCTTGCGCAGATGCTCCATCGCGGCTTCGATGTCGCCGCCGTATTCAGTGAGCGCCTTCTTGCACTCCATCATGCCGGCGCCGGAGCGCTCGCGCAGATCCTTGACGAGCGAAGCGGTGATTTCCATGGAACGGACCTCGTGGTGTTCGGGATGCGGGCGCGGCCGGCCGGAGGACGGCCGCGGGATGTCTCGATGGCAGCCCGCGATCATGCGCGGGCCGCGTTGCGGTCCAGCGACGGCGGCGGACTTGGCCGTTGCCGTCGTGGCGGCAGGGCTTTACTCGCTGTCGGTCTCGGCGGTGGCGCGGCCGGTGCCGTTGCCACGGCGCGGGGCGCCCTTCTTGGCCGGCGGACGACGGTCGCCACGCGGCTTGTCGTTGCGCGGACGGCGGTTGTCGGCTTCCTTGGCGACCGGATTGCCCTCGGCGTCGAGTTCGATGAACTCGTCGTCGCCGGTATTGGCCTGGATCGGCGCGGCGGCCTTGCCTTCCAGCACGGCGTCGGCCACGGCACGGGTGTAGAGCTGCACGGCGCGGATGGCGTCGTCGTTGCCGGGGATGGCGTAGTCGACGAGGCTCGGGTCGTAGTTCGAGTCGACCACGGCCACCACCGGGATGCCCAGCTTGCGGGCTTCCTGGACGGCGATCTCTTCGTGGCCGATGTCGATGACGAACAGGGCGTCGGGCAGGCGGTTCATCGTCTTGATGCCGCCCAGCGACAGCTCGAGCTTGTCGCGCTCACGGCGCAGCGAGAGCACTTCATGCTTGACCAGACGCTCGAAGCTGCCGTCGGTCTCGCCGGCTTCCAGCTCCTTCAGGCGCGAGATCGAGCCCTTCAGGGTGCGGAAATTGGTGAGCGTGCCGCCGAGCCAGCGCTGGCTCATGTAGGGCATGCCGCAGCGGATCGCCTCTTCCTTGATCGACTCGCGCGCCGAGCGCTTGGTGCCGACGAACAGGATGGTGCCGCGACGCTGGGCGATGCCCGAAATGAAGTTCATCGCGTCGGTGAAGAGCGGCAGCGTCTTCTCGAGGTTGATGATGTGGATCTTGCCGCGGGCGCCGAAGATGTAGGGGCCCATCTTGGGGTTCCAGTAGCGGGTCTGGTGGCCGAAATGGACGCCGGCTTCCAGCATCTGGCGCATGGTGACCTGGGGCATTGCATGACTCCTGGTGAGGAACCGCCGCGCAAAAAGGTGGGCGCGGTCGCCCGTTGGGGCGTGGTTCCGGGGTTGGGCCTCCCCGCGCGTCCGTGGCCGAACCCCGTCGCGCCTCGCAAGGCTGGGGCACCCCGGCACGGGATGGTTCACGCGGGTGTGGATTCCTCAGCTTGCGCAGGGCCTTGGGCCCTGAACCGCCGGAGGTCGGCGCCCACACGCCGGCATGGTTAGCCGAAATGTGAAGCCCTTTATTCTAGCCCGCTGGCGGGCTTGTGGACAAGTCGGCACAATCGGCAGTCATGAAAGTGACCTTCAAGACGCCCGAGCAGATCGAGAAGATGCGCGCGGCCGGCCGGTTGGCCGCCGAGGTGCTTCACATGGTCGCCGATCACGTGAGGCCGGGGGTCAGCACGGCCGAACTCGACCGCCTCTGCTTCGATCACATCGTCAACGTGCAGAAAGCCATTCCGGCCAACGTCGGCTACAAGGGCTTCCCGAAGACCGTCTGCACCTCGGTGAACAACGTGGTCTGCCACGGCATCCCGTCGGAGTCGAAGATCCTCAAGGACGGCGACATCCTGAACATCGACGTGACCGTCATCAAGGACGGCTGGCACGGCGACACCTCGCGCATGTACGTGGTCGGCACGCCCTCGGTGCTGGCCCGGCGCCTGATCGACGTGACCCGCGAGGCGATGTTCCGCGGCATCCGCCAGGTGCGCCCCGGCGCGACGCTCGGCGACATCGGCCACGCCATCCAGAGCTATGCCGAGAGCGAGCGTTTCTCGGTGGTGCGCGAGTACTGCGGGCACGGCATCGGCCAGACCTACCACGAGGACCCGCAGGTGCTGCACTACGGCAAGCCGGGCGAGGGCCTGCGCCTGCAGGAGGGCATGACCTTCACCATCGAGCCGATGATCAACGCCGGTGCCCGCCACACCCGGCTGCTGCCGGACGGCTGGACGGTGGTGACCAGGGACAAATCGCTCTCCGCGCAGTGGGAGCACACGGTGGCGGTGACCCGCGACGGCGTCGAGATCCTCACCCGCCTGCCGGGCGACGACAACACGCCGTGAGCGATGCCATGCCCGTGCCGGCGCCTGCGTCCGTCGCGGCGCCGGACGGCGCGCGGGGCTGGCAGGAGGCGACGCGGGCGGCCTTCGTCGCGGCCTGCGAGGGCGTCGCCGCGCGCTTCGATGCCGGCGAGGCCATCGAACGCCTGCTGGCGGCGCAGGCGGCGGCCGTCGATGCGGTGGTGCGCCGGGCCTGGGCGGCCACCGTCCCGGCCGACGCGGCCCTCGACCTGCTGGCCACCGGCGGCTACGGCCGTGCCGAGCAGTACCCCTTCTCCGACGTCGACCTGCTGGTGCTGGGCGAGCCGGCCGCACAGCAGGCTCATGCCACGGCGCTGGGCGATTTCTTCGCCGCACTCTGGGACCTCGGCCTGAAGCCGGGCACGGCGGTGCGCTCGCTGCCCGATTGCCTGTTGGCCTGCCGCGAGGACGTGCGCAGCCTCACCGCATTGACCGAGACCCGGCTGTTGGCCGGAACGCCGCAGGGCCTTGATGCTCTGGGCGAGGCCCTGCGCACCGCCGAGCTCTGGCCGGCGCGCGACTATTACGCCGCCAAGCGCGCCGAATGGCGCAGCCGCCATGCCCGCCACAACGACACCGCCCACAACCTCGAGCCGAACCTCAAAGAAGGCCCCGGCGGCCTGCGCGATCTGCACACGCTGGCCTGGCTGGCGCAACGCATCTACCGCGTACCGGGCCTCGATGCACTGGTGCCGCTCGGCCTGCTCGGCAGCGACGAGGCGGCCACGCTGAGGCAGGACGGACGCACCCTGGCGCGACTGCGCTTCGGCCTGCACCTGGTGGCGAGGCGTCGCGAGGAGCGGCTGCGCTTCGACCACCAGAAGCTGCTGGCCGCACGCCTTGGCTATCGCGATGAGGCCAGCGACAACCTCGCCGTCGAGCAGATGATGCAGACCCTGTTCCGCGCCGCGCAGGGGGTGCGGAGCATCAGCGAGCGCCTGCTGCAGCGCTTCGAGGAACAACTCGCTGATTGCGTCCTGCGGGTTCCCGTGGCCGCCGGCTTCAGTCTGGTCAATGGCTACCTGCAGCGCGAGGCCACCCTGCCGCTGCGTTCGACGGCCGAGGTGCTGGCCGTGTTCGCCACCTGGGCGGCCTGCCCCGAGGCCAAGGGCCTGCATTCGGAAACCGCCCGGGCCCTGACCGAGGCCCTGCCGGAGGTGCAGGCCTACGATGCCCAGGACGTCTCGACCCGTGCCGCCTTTCTCGCCCTGCTGCAGGGGCCGCAGGCGGTCGAGACGCTGGCGCGGATGGCCCATCTGGGCGTGCTGGGCCGCTACCTGCCGGCCTTCGCGCGCGTTTCCGGGCGGATGCAGTACGACCTGTTCCATGTCTACACGGTCGACCAGCACACGCTCGAAGTGCTGCGCCTGATGGCCGGTTTCGCGCAAGGCGGCGATGCGCGCTTCCCGAAGGCGAGAGGCGTCCACGAGCGTTTGAAGGCACCCTGGCGGCTGCTGGTGGCCGGCTTGTTCCACGACATCGCCAAGGGCCGCGGCGGCGACCACTCGGTGCTGGGCGCCGAAGACGTGCGTGCCTTCGGCGAGGCGCACGGCCTGAAGCCCGCCGATACCGCTCTGCTGGCCTGGCTGGTCGAGCAACACCTGCTGATGTCGATGACGGCGCAGCGCCAGGACATCAGCGATCCCGGCGTGATCGAGCGCTTCGCCCGCGCGGTCGGCGACCGCACGCGGCTCGACTTCCTCTACCTGCTGACCTGCGCCGATATCGCCGGCACCAGCCCCAAGCTCTGGAACACCTGGAAGGAGCGTCTGCTCGGTGAGCTCCACGACGCCACCCGGCTGGCCCTGCGGCGTGGCCTGGAGAATCGCCCGGAGGCCGCGACCCGGATCGCCGAGGCGCGCAGCGAGGTGCGCGGCCTGCTGGCGGCATTGCCTGCGGAGGCCATCGAGCGCGCCTTCGCCGAGTTCCCTGACGAGAGTTTCCTGCGCTACCCGCCCGAACAGCTCGCCACCCAGGCCCGCGCCATCCTCGGCCACGCCGATCGCCGCCGCCCGCTCGTGCTGGTGCAGCCGCAGGGCGAGGGTTTCGAGGCCTTCGTCCATTCGCCGGACCGCGACGGCCTGTTTGCCACCCTGACCGCCACTCTCGACCGGCTCGGTTTTTCAGTCGTGGTGGCGCGCATCCTCACTTCGACCTCGGGCATGAGCCTCGACACCTTCCAGCTGCTGCCGCTGCACGACACCGGCGAGGCACCCGAGCTGCGGGCGGCACACGCCAGTCGCGTGCTGACCGAGATGCTGTCGCGGCCGGCTGCGCTGCTGCATCCGCCGCGTCGCGCCCTGTCGCTCGCGCTCAAGCATTTCCGCGTGCCGCCGCGGGTCGAGCTGCATGACATGGGCGATGGCCTGCGCACCCAGCTCGTGCTGGTCGGTACCGATCGCCCCGGCCTGCTCGCCGATGTCGCCCGCGTGCTGCGCGAGCATCGGCTGCGCGTGCACGATGCCCGCATCGCCACCTTCGGCGAGCGCGCCGAGGATCTTTTTCTGATCTCCGACGAAGCCGACCGCGCCCTCGTCGATCCCGATACCATCGCCCGGCTCAGTGCCGCGCTCACCGCCTGCCTCGAAGGAGAACGACCGCATGCCCCGCCGCAAGCCCCCCGTGCTGGCTGATCTGCAGCCCATCATCGAATCGGCCTTCGAGCGCCGCGCCACGCTCTCGGCCGCCGAGGTCGAGGGTTCACTGCGCGAGGTGGTGGAGACCGTGGTCGCTGCACTGGAAGCCGGTCAGGCCCGTGTCGCCGAGCCGAACAGCGACGGCACCTGGCGCGTCAACGAGTGGCTGAAAAAAGCGGTGCTGCTGTATTTCCGCTGCAACGACATGGAACTGGTGGAGGCCGAGCCGGCACCCTACTGGGATAAGGTGCCGCTGCGCTTCGCCGGCTTTGACGCCGCCGATTTCCGCGAGCTGGGCGCCCGCGTGGTGCCGGGCGCGGTGGTGCGGCGCGGCGCGCACATCGGCCGCGACGTGGTGCTGATGCCCAGCTTCGTCAACATTGGCGCGCACGTCGGTGCCGGCACCATGGTCGACACCTGGGCCACGGTTGGCAGCTGCGCCCAGATCGGTGCGCGCTGCCACCTCTCCGGCGGTGCCGGCATCGGCGGCGTGCTCGAGCCGCTGCAGGCCAGCCCGACCATCATCGAGGACGACTGCTTCATCGGTGCCCGCTCGGAAGTGGTCGAGGGCGTGGTCGTCGAGCGTGGCAGCGTGATCGGCATGGGCGTCTTCATCGGCCAGAGCACCCGCATCTACAACCGTGCCACCGGCGAGATCAGTTATGGCCGGGTGCCGGCGGGCAGCGTGGTGGTGTCCGGCCAGTTGCCTGCCGCCGATGGCAAGTACTCGCTGTATGCCGCGGTGATCGTCAAGCAGGTCGATGCCAAGACCCGCGCCAAGACCTCGATCAACGAACTGCTGCGCAGTGGGCATTGAGCCAAGCACCGGACCCCGCGCATGAACCCGCCCCCCTCCGCGACCCTCTACGGCCTCAGCGCCTGCGACACCTGCAGGAAGGCGCGTCACTGGCTGGACCGCTTCGGCATCGCTCATGCCTTCGTGGACTACCGCGCCGAACGCCAGCCGGCCGAGACCCTGAAGACCTGGGCCACGCAGCTCGGCGGTTGGGACCGGTTGATCAACAAGGCCAGCACCACTTGGCGGCAGTTGCCCGAAGCACGCCGAGCACCGGGCAGCGAACCGGAGTGGCTGCTGCTGCTGAAAGAACATCCGGCCCTCATCAAGCGGCCGGTGCTGGTGACCGCCGACGGCGTGGTGTCGGTGGGTTTCACCGACAAAGCCTACAAGGCGCGTTTCGGGGTGAAGAAATGAGCGGTAACGACAGCCCGGTCCTGGCCCTGGCCAAGGACCTGATCGCACGCCCCTCGGTGACGCCCGAGGACGCCGGCTGCCAGGCGCTCATCGCCGCGCGGCTTGCGGCGATCGGTTTTGCCTGCGAGCAGCTCGATGCCGGTGCGGTGAAGAACCTCTGGGCCACGCGCGGGCAGGGCAGTCCGGTGATTGTGCTGCTCGGCCACACCGATGTGGTGCCACCGGGTCCACGCGAGGCCTGGACCTCCGACCCCTTCGTGCCGACGCTGCGCGATGGCGTGCTGCACGGCCGCGGCGCGGCCGACATGAAAGGCAGCGTCGCCGCCTTCGTGGTGGCGATGGAGCGGCTGGTGGCGGTGCATCCCGAGCATCCCGGCACGCTGGCCGTGCTGCTGACCTCCGACGAGGAGGGCCCGGCCATCGATGGCGTGCGTCATGTGGCCGAACATTTCCGCAGCACCGGCCAGCGCATCGACTACTGCATCACCGGCGAGCCTTCGTCGAGCGAGCGTCTGGGCGATGTGTTGCGCGTCGGCCGCCGCGGCTCGCTCTCGGTCACGGTCGAGGCGCGTGGTGTGCAGGGCCATGTGGCCTACCCGGAGAAGGCGCTCAACCCGATCCACGCGCTGGCACCCGCACTCGCCGAACTCTGCGCGCGGCGCTGGGACGAGGGCTACGCCAGCTTCCCGCCGACCAGCTTCCAGGTCTCGAACATCAGGGCCGGCACCGGTGTGGACAATGTGATTCCGGGCGCCTTGGATTTGGTCGCGAACTTCCGCTTCAACCCGCACTGGCACGCCGCCGCGCTCATCACCGAATTCGAGGCCACGCTGGCGCGCCACGGTGTCGATGCGCGCTGCCGCTGGCGCGTCTCCGGCGAGCCCTTCCACTGCGAGGAAGGCGTGCTGCGCCGCGCCGCGCGTGCGGCCATCCTGGCGCGCTGCGGCATCGTGCCGGAGGAGAACACCAGGGGTGGCACCTCGGACGCGCGCTTCATTGCCCCACTCGGTGCCGAGTGTGTCGAGCTGGGCCCCTGCAACGCCAGCATCCACAAGATCGACGAGGGCGTGCCGCTCGATGAGCTGGACGCCCTGCCGGCCTTGTTTGCCGAGCTGATTGAGCGGGTCTGGACGGGGCACGCTGCCCAGACCTGAGGCGGTCTCCGTGGGCGCGTGACGGTGACTCAAACCGATGCGCCCCGTGCCGGCGCCGCGGTCGCCACCAGCAGGCCCGGGCGCAGCGGGTGGGCGAGGATGCAGGACGAGACCCCGAAGCCCTGGGCGATGCGTTCGGCGGTCAGGACCTCGTCCGGTCGGCCCTGGGCCAGCAACCGGCCCTGCCGGAGCAGCAGCAGCCGGTCGGCGTACTGCGCTGCCAGATTGAGATCATGCAGGATGGCGAGCAGACCGAGGCCGCGCTCGTTGGCAAAGCGCCGGGCGGTGTCGAGCAGGTGGTGCTGGTGGGCGAGGTCGAGCGCGGCGGTGGGCTCATCGAGCAACAGATAGCGCGGCTGCTCGACCTGCGTCTCCCAGAGTTGGGCAAAACAGACGGCAAGAAACACCCGTGCCCGTTCGCCGCCCGAGAGGGTCGCCACCTCGCGCTGCTCGAACGCTGCGGCATCGGCGAGCCGCAGGGCCTGCCGGGCGATCGTCAGGCTGCGGGCCTCGGTCTCGTCGTGCGGGTAGCGCGCCAGCTGCACCAGTTCCAGGGCATTGAAGGCGAAGGCGAGATCGGTCTGCTGCGGCAGCACTGCCCGCAGCCGCGCCAGTTGACGCGCCGTCCATGCGCCAATGCGACGCCCGGCGATGTGCACCTCGCCACTGGATCGCAGCCCCGGCCCCGGCGATTCGCCGGCGAGCAGGCGCAGCAGGGTGCTCTTGCCGGCACCGTTCTCGCCAAGCACCGCAAGCCGTTCGCCCGGCGCCAGCTGGAAATCGACCGAGGCCAGCAGCGGCGTGCGGCCGGCATGCACAGAAAGGGCGTGGCAGCTCAGCATGTCACCGGGCTCCGTGGGTTTTGCGGTGCAGCAGCAGGAACAGGAAGAACGGCGCACCGAGGACGGCGGTCAGGATGCCGATCGGCAATTCGGCGGGAGTCACCAGCGTCCGCGCCGCCACATCGGCCAGCACCACGAGGATGGCGCCGAGCAGGGCCGCGCCGGGGATCACGATGCGGTGGTCGGGGCCGGCGACGAGGCGGATCAGGTGTGGGGCGACCAGGCCGATGAAGCCGATCACACCGGTCAGCGAGACCAGCACGCCGGTGGCCAGCGCGGTCAGGAGGATGGCGCTGCGTTTGGTGCGCACCACATCGACCCCGAGGTGCGCCGCGCGTGATTCGCCCAAGGACAGGGCATTGAGCGGCCGCGCCAGAGCGAGCGCGGCCAGCACCACGCCCAGCACCAGCGGTCCGGCCACGGCCAGCGCGATCCAATGCGCGCTGGCCAGCGAGCCCAGGTTCCAGAAGGTCAGCGTGCGCAGTTGCTCGTCGCTGGCGATGAACAGCAACAGGCCGATGCAGGCGCCCACCAAGGCATTGATCGCGATGCCGGCCAGCAGTGTCATCGGCAGGGACAGCACACCGTGGGCCATGCCGATGCGGTAAACCAGCACGGTGACGGCGAGGCTCCCGGCGAAGGCCGCCAGAGGCAGGACGACAGCGGCCAGCCAGCCGCCGGCCATCAGCGTGGCCGGCAACAGCAGGCCACCGAGCACGATCACGCAGGCCGCCGCCAGCGCGGCCCCGGCGGAAACGCCGATCAGCGCCGGATCGGCCAGGGGATTGCGGAACAGGCCCTGCATCAAGGCACCGGCCACCGCCAGCCCGGCGCCGGTGAGCACGGCCAGCACCACGCGTGGGGCGCGGATCGCGGCCAGCACGGTGGATTGCTGGGCGTCCACCGCAAAGCTGATGCCGGGCAGGGCGTCGAGCAGGATCGCCAGCACCGCCTGCGGCGGAATTCGGTAAGCGCCGTGGCCGATGGCGAACACCACCGTCACCGCCAGCACGGTCCCGAGCAGCACCAGCAACGAGCGCCGCGCCGGCCGATTGGCTGCTTCTGCGCCCGCTTCGTCCGGGGTGCAGGAGACCGTCGTCATGCCAGGGTGCCCAGGTGCCGGGCCAACTCGGCGACCGCCTGTGGCAGCCGTGGCCCGCCGCCCAGCAGGAACAGGGCATCCCGCGCCAGTACCCGGCCGGCGCGGCCGGCCGGTGTCAGGGCCAGGCCCGGCTGCGCCAGCAATTGCCGCTCGCTGCCGAGGGCTTCGATGCCTTGGCGGGTGGTCAAGAGGAGATCGGGGGCCGCCGAAATGACCGCTTCCGCCGCCAGTGGCCGGAAGCCCCGGAACCCCTGCATGGCGTTGTGCGCACCGGCGAGCCGGATCAGGGCGTCGGCGGCGGTGTCCTGGCCGGCCACCTGCACGTTGCCGGCCACGTGCGAGAGCACGAACAGCACCAGGGGCGGAGTCGCGGGCACCCGCATGGCCGCCTGCAGGCGCCGCCATTCGTCCTCCAGTTCGCTGACGAGGCGTTCGCCGGCTTCCGGCCGGCCGATGGCGAGGGCGATCGTGCGCACGTTCGCGATCAGGGCCTCGATCGAATGCGCGGGATCGGCCCGGACCATGGCCACACCGGCCTGGCGCAATTGCTCGATCACCACCGGGGGCCCAGCCGCCGCGCTGGCGATCAGCAGGCTGGGGCGCAAGGCCAGCACACCCTCGGCCGAGAGCGTGCGGGCGTAGCCGACCTTGGGCGTGGCCTGCGCCGCCGGCGGGTAGAGGCTGGTGGTGTCGGTGCCCACCAGTTGCGCCTCGGCACCCAGCCGGAACAGGATCTCAGTCACCCCACCGCCAATGCTGACGATGCGCGGTGCCGCTCTCGAACCCCCGGCGGCCAGCGCCCCGGGCCGGCTGGCGAAAACCAGCAGCGGGGCGATGGCGGCGCATTGCAGCAGGCGGCGACGGCTCGGCTGCTGCGGCAGCTCGATCGGTCCGTTCATGGCGAAACTCCGGTCAAGGCTTCGACCAGCGCCCGCCACGCCGGCAGCTCCGGCACACCGGGTTTGCGCTCGCCGAAGAACAGGGCGATGGTCTGGCCCTCGGCATCGAACAGTTCGAGCGAGGTGACCATGCCGTCGCGGGTCGGCTTGCGCACCACCCAGGCATCGGCGATGCGGTCTTCGCGCAGGTGCAGGTTGAAGCCCGGATCGAGCACATTGAGCCAGGGCCCCATCACTTCCACCCGGCGCACCGGGCCGCTGTGGATCTGGATCATTCCCGGATTGCCGACAAAGCACATGATCGGCGTCAGCCGTTCGGCCGCGGCCCGCAGCAGTTCGCGCGCGGCCGAGGCGGCCACTGGCGTGGCAAAGCCGAGCGGCGCAAGCCGCAGGGCCTGGGTCCGGGTCACCTTGAAGCGGCGCAGCAGCGGGAAAAAATCGTGGGTGTCGGCCAGCGCGGCCCAGCCCTCGCGGAAGCCATCGTGGTCGATGGCCTCGTCCGGCAGGGCGTTTTCCGCATCGCCGGCTGCTTCAACAGCCTCCCCCGGCTCCTGGTTCGGGTGCCGATGGCCATCAATGAAGGCGGCCCAGGCCGCTTCGTCGCTGCTGTCACGCAGAAACACCTTGTGGATCGCCACGCCCTGGGCATCGAAGATCTGCAGGCTGTGCCGTGCACCCTTGCCCTCGTCCTCGCGGACGGCATAGGCGTGGGCCCAGCGCCGGTAGAAGATCCGCAGGTCGATGTCCGGTCCGAGCGCCATGCCCATGCCGCCCTCGTGCGACATCTGCTCGTAGCGGCCGACCTTCTCGTGCACCGCCGAATCGTTGCGGGTGAGCGCCATCACGGTGCCCAGTGTCGGCACCTGCTCGAACAGTTCCGGCCACGGGGTGGCAAGGCGAAGGCTCTGCATCGTGCCGCTCTGGCCGATGGCGGCGGCCACCGCCTCGCATTCACTGATGCCCAGTTGGCGGGCGGCGTCACGGTGCCGCAGCTTGCGTTCGTGGCGCAGTTGCTGGAAGGCCCGGTGCAGGGCCTGCGGGTCTTGGAAAGCGGTCGGACGGGTCGGGAGGGTGGCGGTGCTGGACATGGGACGGGGTCTCCTCGGGGGCGGGATGCCAGCCGGGCCACGGCCGTGGCGCGTGATGGCGATTGTTGTTTGCTATTGAGAATCATTGCTATTGGTATGTCAAGCCCAGCGCAAGGGATGCCCCTTCCGGCCCGGATCGCGCCCTCGCGCCGTCGCGGCGAAACGCTCGGTCCAGCAACCTGCCTGTTCGAATGGGGTGGAAGTTGTTGACTAACGAATGCGAATCATTAACATCAATGAGGCGTTCTTTCCCTTCCCCCGGTCGCCCGCCGCCGTCGATCACGGCCCGCCAGCTCCGCCGACATGCCTTGTCTTCAGGAGCTTTCCATGCGCACCCGCTGTCTTGCTGCCGCCATCGGCCTCGCCTTGGCGTCGACGGTTTCCGCCCAGTCCTCTTCGGCGCCCTCGCCGCTTGCCGCAACCCACCAACCGGCCGCGGATGCCGGCACCACGATCCTCGATCCGGTGGTGGTGGTCGCCACCTTGGCCGCCGAACCGCTGAGCGAAGTGCCGGCGACCGTGACCGTCATCGCCGCGCCGGAGATCGAGCGGATCCAGGCCCAGGACCTGCGTGATCTGTTCCGCTACGAACCCGGCGTCACCGTCGGCGGTCGCGGCCGCTTCGATCTGAGCGACATCCGCATCCGCGGCCTGGGTGGCAACCGGGTACAGATCCGCCTCGATGGCGTCAACATCCCCGACGCCTTCGGTATGGGGCCTTTCGCCAATGCCGGTCGTGATTTCGTCGATGTCTCCCTGCTGCGCCAGGTCGAGGTGCTGCGAGGGCCGGCCAGCGCGCTCTACGGCTCGGATGCCCTGGGCGGCACGGTCAGCCTGGTCACCCGTGACCCCGAGGATTTCCTCATGGGCGATGCCGCCGTCGCCCTGCGCCTGCGCAGTGGCTTTTCCAGCGTCGATCAGGGTCAGCACTTCGGCCTGAGCGCAGCCACCCGCAGCGGGGATTGGTCTTGGCTGGTGCATGCGCAGCTCCGCGACACCGAGGGCACCGCGACCGCCGGCACCGTCGAGACCCGCGACCGCCGCCGCACGGCGGTCGATCCCACCGAGCGCCAGCACCGCGCCCTGCTCGCCAAGGCGGTGTGGGATGCCGCCGCGGGCCAGCGCCTGCGCCTGACCCTGGACGCCGGGGAATCCGAATCGATGATCGACATCGCCAGTGACCTCGGGCCACAGGTCGTGTTCGGCCGTCCGCTCCAGGTGCTGGAATCGCGGGCCGACGACCGGAAGGATCGGCTGCGGCTGTCGATCGACGGTGAGCACGCCCTGACCGGCCTGCCCTGGCTGCATTCGCTGCGCTGGCGGATGCACCGGCAGGAGAGCGAGACCGTGCAGCAGACCTTCCAGCGCCGCGACCTCGGCCTGCCCGGCGGGCGCGTGCAGCGCACCAGCCGCGATCGCCTCTCGCAATTCCTGCAGGAGGAATCCGGCTTCGAGCTGATCGCGCAGTCGTCGATGGGTCGCGGTGAATGGACCTGGGGCGCCACGATGGTCAACACCGACATCGAGCAGTTGCGCGACGGTGGCGAGATCGACCTTGCCACCGGTGTGCGCAACCACCGGGCCGGGCCGGACGTGTTCCCGGTGCGCGACCTGCCGCTGAGCGCGATCCGCGAACGGGGCATGTTCGCCCAGTACGACATCGCGTCGGTCGACGGACGTTGGCGCTTCCTGCCCGCGCTGCGGCATGACCGTTACGAGCTCACGGCCAAGGCCGATGCGATTTTCACCGCCGACAACCCGGGGCGGGTGCTGACCGAACTCGAAACCTCACGCTGGAGCCCCAAGCTCGGGGTCAGCTATTCCCTGACGCCGGACCTGCTCGCCTACGCCAACCTTGCGACCGGCTTCCGCGCCCCGCCGCAGGACGCCAACATCGGGTTCACCAACGTGGCGGGCGGCTACATCACCATCTCCAATCCGGAATTGCGCCCGGAAACCAGCCGAGGCCTCGACCTCGGCCTGCGCGGCAGCGGTACGGCCCTGCAATGGAGCCTCGCTGTGCACTTGACGCGCTACCAGGATTTCATCGAGAACCTGCGTTTCGTGCGCATCGACCCGGCCACCGGTCTCAGGGTGTTCCAGTCGCAGAACCTCGGCGAGGTCGAGATCTGGGGTGCCGAGGCCTCGGCGCGGCTGGATCTGGCGGTCCTGGGCTGGGACGGCGGTTTCCTACGGCTGGCCGCGGCGCGCAGTCGCGGCATCGACCGCGCCACCGACACCTGGCTGGACGGCATGGAACCGGCCCGTGGCGTGCTGGGCCTGGGTTGGCGCGATGCCGGCCTGGGCTGGGAGCTGGTGGCCAGCGCGGTCGATGAGGTTCGCGACCTGCCGCCCGCCGTGCCGGGTTCGCCGCCCTTCTTCCTGCCTGATGGGCACGTGCTGTTCGACCTGCTCGCCGATGCCGATCTTGGCGAGCACCTGCGGGTCGAGCTGGGCGTGTTCAATCTGAGCGACGAGACGGTCTGGGAGCGCCGCAACGTGGTCGGCCTGCCGGCCACTTCGACCATCCTCGAACGTTTCTCGCAGCCCGGCCGGCATGCGCGGCTGACGCTGACCGCGAGGTTCTGAAAGCCCTTGCCAAGGTCAGGCGGCCTGGGCTAGCGTCACTCCATGCCGATTCGCCCGTTCAACCGCGACAACGCCAACAACCGCAACGCCGAAAGGCGGCCGCGGCGCTAGGCGCGTTCAAGCATCGAACCCACCGAAACCCCGAAGGCCCGCCTGACAACAGCGCGGGCCTTCTCCTTTTTGCGCTTCCGAAACCCCAAGGAGATTCCCATGTGCGGCATCGTCGCGATCTTCGGCCTGAAAGCCTCCACCGAACTCGAACCCCTGCGCCGCCAGGCCGTGCAGGCCGCGGCGAGCATCCGCCATCGCGGCCCGGACTGGAGCGGCGTTTACGCCGATGCCGGTGCGGTGCTCGCGCATGAACGATTGTCGATTGTCGACATCCACGGCGGCGCGCAGCCGCTACGCTCGACCGACGGCGCGCTGGCCTTGGCCGTCAACGGCGAGATCTACAACCACCGCGAGCTCGAGGCCGCGCTCGCCGCGCCATACGCCTTCACCACGCAGAGCGACTGCGAGGTGATCAACGCACTCTGGCGCGAACACGGGGCCGGTTTCGTCGATCGCCTGAACGGCATCTTCGCCTTCGCCCTGTGGGACGCCGCGCAAGCGCGCTACCTGATCGCCCGTGACCCGATGGGTGTGATCCCGCTGTACTTCGGCCATGACCGCGCGGGCCGCTTGTGGGTGGCGTCGGAGATGAAGGCGCTGGTCGGCGTCTGCGAGGATGTGGCGATTTTCCCACCGGGGCACCTGCTGGATTCCGCGGAAGGCACGATCCGCCCCTACCGCATGCGCGAATGGCGCGAGTACGCCAAGGTGCAGGATCAGACGATCGAGCCCGCCACGTTGAAGGCATCGCTGATGCAGGCGGTGCGCCGCCAGCTGATGTGCGACGTGCCCTACGGCGTGCTGCTCTCGGGTGGGCTGGATTCCTCGGTGATCGCCTGGTGCGCCGCACAGTTCGCCAAGCAGCGCATCGAAGACGACGGCAAGTCGGAGGCCTGGTGGCCGCGACTGCACAGCTTCGCCATCGGGCTGGAAGGCTCACCCGACCTCGCCGCCGCACGCATCGCCGCCGAGGCGCTCGGCACCGCGCACCATGAGTTCCACTTCACGTTCGAAGAAGGCCTGGATGCGCTCTCCGAGGTCATCCGCCACATCGAGACCTACGACGTCACCACGATCCGCGCCTCGACGCCGATGTTCCTGCTGGCGCGGCGGATCCGCTCGATGGGCATCAAGATGGTGCTCTCGGGCGAAGGCAGTGACGAGGTGTTCGGTGGCTACCTCTACTTCCACAAGGCGCCGGATGCGCGCGAGTTCCACGCCGAGACGGTGCGCAAGCTCGACGCCCTGCACCAGTTCGACTGCCTGCGCGCCAACAAGAGCATGGCCGCCTTCGGCATCGAGGCGCGCGTGCCGTTTCTCGACCTTGAATTCCTCGACACCGCCATGGCCATCGACGCCGAGCACAAGCGCGTGCGGCCGCGCACGCCGGGCGGGCGGCCGATCGAGAAATGGCTGCTGCGGCAGGCGTTCGAAGGCTGCTTGCCGGACTCGATCCTGTGGCGGCAGAAAGAGCAGTTCAGCGACGGTGTCGGCTACGGCTGGATCGATGGCCTGAAGGCGCACACGGCGGCACAGGTCAGCGATGCCGAACTCGCGGCGGCCGAGCGGCGCTTTCCGATCAACCCGCCGCAGACCAAGGAGGCGTACTTCTATCGCCGGATGTTCGAAACGCACTTCCCCGGTGCGGCGGCCGCCTCGACGGTGCCGGGCGGCAAGTCGATCGCCTGCTCCTCACCGGCGGCGATCGCCTGGGATGCCGCCTTCGCCAGCGCGGCCGACCCGAGCGGACGCGCCATCGCCGGCGTGCACGAGCAGGCCGTCGCGGGTTGAGCCACGAGGGCGCGTGGGGCGTCAGTGGTGCTGCGCTGCTCCGGCAACAGCCACGGGCGAGGCCACGATCACGGTGTTGTCGCCGGATTTCAGCAGCAGCTGGCCGGCCTCGTCGAAATCGTGGCGGGTGATCGTGGCCAAGGCATCGAGGAAGGCCCGCTCTTGCGCCATGTGGCGGTCTGGGCAAGCCATCATCGTGCTGGCGGCACGGTCGAAGGCGAGGCCCTCGCCGGTCAGCCGGGTGCCCGCCATCCAGGTGTTGCAGCCGGCAAAGCCTTGGGCACGGCCATCGACGGTGAAGTTCAGGGTCGGCGGGTCGTTGCTGACCGGGGTGCCGAAAACCTGCGCGACCAACCAGCCGCTTGCGCTCAGCAGGCTGATCGCCTCGCCGCCGCAGCCCTGGTACTCGCGGCCATCGACCTTGACCCGGACGTGCTGCGGGTAGGGCATGCCGCTCATGCTGTCGCGGCAGAGGCGGTTCTCGATTTCGAGCTCCAGCGCTCCACCGTCGAGCGAGCCACTCACCCGGTGGCCCTGCGGCAGTGTTTCGTGGACGAGATGGCTGAACACCCGCTCGCCGCCGTCCATCGGTCGCCAGGCCAGGGCCAAGGCATCCAATTCCAGAGCCCAGAACGGCTCGTTGCCGCGGGCCCGGAACCCGCTCAAGCCGGGGTCGGCATTTTCGGGCGGCTCGGCGGCCGGTGCTGCCGGTTCTGCGCTTGCGCCGTTCTCGGGGCTTACCGGTTCGGGCCGACAGCCGGTGGCGACCAAGCCGGCCAGCAGGACGAGGGCGAAGCTGGCGCGTGCAGTCATGACGGTAGGCCTTAAGGATTCAGAACAGTTCGATGTCGTCGCTCTTTTCGTTCATTTTGTCCATGAACTCGCGGATCGCCTGCTCAACGCTCAAGCCACGCAGCAGCACGGCCTCGAACATCTCGATTTCCTCGGGCATGGAGTAGCGGGCGCGGATGCGCTGCTGCAGGGCCGCCCAGTCGGCAGCCGATCCGATGCGCTGCTCGTCACCCACCAGTTCGGCCAGCCAAGCCAGGCTGTGGTTGACATGCGAGAGCCGCTGGGTGAGGCGATCGTAGAACTGGAAGGCGATGATGGCCTGGTTGACCATGCCGGCGACATGGGCGGTGGTCGCCAGCAGTTCACGCTTGACCGGCGCGCTCTCCTCGGTCTCGTCCAGATCGGCGGTGCGGGCATTGATCTGCCGGATGGTGCTGGCCATGGTGGTGAACATGCCGGTGAGGGTGTCGACCGAGGCGTTGCTGTCGGTCATCGCCGCCTCGACCTGGGCCACGGCCAATTCCATCATCAGCACCGTCTCGCGAAGGTGGCTCCAGTCCGGTCCCGGGGCATGGGCACGGGTACCGCGGGGGCTGTCTTCGGTGTTCATGCAGAGACTCCTGACTTGGTCTCGGCCATGGTGGGCCAGAAGCGCGGGGGGTACCAGCCGGTTCGCGCACAGTTTCCGTATTCAGGGCCGCACCGCCGCCGGTTCGGGCAGTAAACGCAGCTGGGCATGCATCGGACCGGGCAGGAAGGGGCTGGGTCGGCCCTCCACCCAGTCGGCGTGGCCGGCACCCCAGTAGGGTGAAAGCGGGTGGCCGACCTGGCCGCCGGGCAGGTGGAAGAAACCGTTCGCCTCGTGACCCGGTGCCACCACCATGCGCTGGCTGGCACCGAAGGACGGTCCCTGCACCCTCGGCATCTGGGCATCGCCGGGCAGCGGATCGGCCGGCATGCACAGCCAGGGTCTGACCAGGCCGGGCAGGGCCGCGGCCAACGGGTGGCAGATGCGTGCGGTGTTGGCTTCGCCCCAAGTCCGCTCCAGCAGGGGGCCGTCCTGCTCGCCACGAACCTCGGCGGCGGCGGCGTGGAGGGCGTCGAGCAACAGGGCATCCCAGTCGGCGAAGCGCGGCGGCAGCAAATGCGCGGGGCGCTGTTCGACGAGCGGCCAGGCCACGCCCTCGAGCTGGGGCAGGTCGGGTTTGACGAAATCCTCGCCGAGCGCGGCCCAGGCCGGGCCGAGCAGGCCGTCGCGGATCCGCGCCAGCACCTGCAGGCGGAAGGCGCGGGTCAGCCGGTAACCGGCCGAATCGATCGAGGCATGGCCGTCCCAGTCGGCGGCGGCTTCGGCCAGCGCCGTCCGCTCGATGTCCTCGGGGAGCGTGGCGATCTGCCCCCGCAGCAGGCGGTTCCAGGGTTCCAGAAACCTTGCCCGGTCATCGAGTTGCAGGGCCAGCAGGCGCGGTTCGTCGATCGGCCCGGCCGCGGTCATGGCCTCGGCGATCTGCTTTTGCCGGGCCCCCAGCGCGTAGCCGGAATCGCCGACCAGGGCCAGCAGTTCGCCATCGACCACGCGGGCGTTGGCGGTCCAGAGCCGGCCCGAGGGCGGGTCGAGCGACTCGGGTTGCAAGCGCGCCTCTGCCGGCCACCAGCCGGACCAGTCGCAACCGGCCAGCGGATCGAGCGGGATCTGCGGGTCGCAGCCGCCGACCCGCTTCGGGATGCGCCCCGTCAGGCGCCAGGCGATCCGTCCGCTGCGATCGCCGAGCAGCAGGTTCTGCACCGGCATGCCGGCCTCGCGTGCCACCGCGAGGCCAGCCTCGAGATCGCCGGCACGGGTCAAACCCAGTAGGCCGAAATCCAGCGCGCCGGGCAGGTGCGCGGTCCAGCGCAGGGCCAGGGCCTGGCCGTCCGGCAACTCGTCGGAGGTCTCGGGCAGGATCGGCCCCCAGCGCGTCTCGCGCACTTCGAGGCGTTCGTCCCGGCCACCGGCCACCGCGAGCGTTTCCTCGTGCACCATCACCGGCGAATCGCCCTCCGGTGTGCGGTAGCGTTGGCCTTGGGCATCGGCGTAACGCACGTCGACCAAATCCAGCCAGTCGCCGTAGCTGTTGGTGAAGGCCCAGGCCACATGGCCGTTGCTGCCGGCGATGACGCCCGGGATGCCGGGCAGGGTGACGCCGGTGACATCGACGCGGCCCCCGGGTGCGGTCGGGTCGGCGTAGCGCAGGCGGGCGCGGAACCAGATGCCCGGTGCGCGCAGGTTGAGGTGCATGTCGCCGGCGATGATGGCGCGGCCGTCGGCGGTGGCGCCGCGCCCCGCCGCGAAATTGTTGCTGCCGGGTGCTGCGGGCTCGGCCAGCGTCGCTGCCGGGGCATCGATCGGTGGCTGCGGCAGCTGCCGCAGGTCCACCACCTCGGGGCCGGGCAGCAGGGCGTCGCCGCGGGCTTCGCCGAACAGCGGTGCGTCCCAGCGCGTGCCATCGCGCAGCAGCAGCGCGGCCAGTGCCGGCGGCAGGTGCTGGCGGATCCGCCACAGGGCTTTTTCGCGCGAGTTGAGCTCGTCCTGCAGATCGAAGAACAGCGCGTACCCGGCCAGCACGGTGTCTTCGGTACGCCAGGGCTGCGGTTGCTGGCGCAGCAGCAGGTAGGGCCAGGGGCGCACGGCCAGGGCATCGAGCCCGGCGTTGACGCCCTCGGTGTAGGCCGCCAGCAGTTCGGCATGCGGACCGACGATCACCGGCATCGCCACCGAGACGCGGGCGCGCAGGCGGTGCAGGCGGTTGCGGCGATCGGTGGGCAGGGCGCGCTCGCCGAGCAGGGCGGCCAGTTCGCCGGCCGAAAGCCGGCGCATCAGGTCCATCTCGAAGAAGCGCTCCTGGCCGTGCACGAAGCCCAGGGCACGGGCCATGTCGAGCGGGTTGGCGGCGTCCACAGTGACCACGCCGAGGGCGTCGCGGCTCAGCTCCACCGGCGCCGAGAGGCCAGGCAGGGCGATTTCGCCCTCGTAGCTCGGCACACTGGCCCGCAGGGCCAGCCACAGCGCCACGGCCGCCACCACGAGCAGCGCGAACGCCGCCAGCACCCCACGCACGAGCCAACGCGCCATGCCCCGCCTCCCTCCGTCTGGGCCGCCAGACTAGCCGAGTCGTGCGCGGGGCGGGAGTAGACTCGGCGCTGCTTGAAGGAGATCACCATGGCCGCCCCCCGCATTTCGCCCGTTTCGTCCTTCGCCGCGCTCGCGCGCTGCGTCCCGCTCGCGCTGGTGCTTGCCTTGCTCGCCGGCTGCGCCACCTCGCCCACCGGCCGCAGCCAGTTCATCGCCGTCAGTGACGCGCAGATGGACCAGCTCGGCGCGACCGCCTTCGCGCAGATGAAGCAGAACGACAGGCTCTCCCGCGATCCCAGCAAAATCGCTACTGCGAACTGCGTGGTCGATGCGCTCAAGGTCGCGTTGCCGCCACAGGCGCAGCGCATGGCCTGGGAGGTTCAGGTGTTCGCCGACGAGAACCCGAATGCCTTCGCCCTGCCCGGCGGCAAGGTTGGCGTCAACACCGGGATGTGGACGGTGGCCAAGACCCAGGACGAGCTGGCCGCGGTGCTCGCGCACGAGCTGGCGCATGTGCTCTCGCGCCATGCCGCCGAGCGGGTGTCGCAGCAGATGGCCGCCGGCGTGGCACTCGAAGCCGCACAGACCTACACCGGTTCGCGCACCTCGCCGGAAAACACGCGGATGCTGATGGGGGCGCTGGGCCTCGGCGCCCAGCTCGGCGTGATGCTGCCGTTCTCGCGGGCCCACGAAACCGAGGCCGATGTGCTCGGCCAGCAGATCATGGCCGAAGCCGGCTTCGATCCCGCCGGTGCGGTGCGCCTGTGGCAGGGGATGATCAACGCCAGCCGCGGTGGCCGTCCGCCGCAGATCCTTTCCACCCATCCCGATCCGCAGAACCGCATCGTCGCCCTGCAGGCCCGTGTGGCCCTGCTGCAGCCGGTCGCGGCGCAGGCGCGGGCAAGCGGCCGCCGGCCGGCGTGCCGGATGTAGGCGATCCTTCAGGCGCTCTCGATCCGATCCACCCTCTGCAAGCCACGCGGCAGCAGATGGCCGCGGCTGGCACGGGTGCCCTCATAGGCCTGCAGGTCGCGCCAGCTCAAACTGAGCTTGCGTGCGCCGCAGTACAGCGTGGCTTCGCCGCCGCTGCGTACCACCGCCACGGCCACGACGGTTTCCTCGCCGCTTTTCAGCTTGGCCGGCGGGATCTGGATCAGCTTGTTGCCCTTGCCTTTGTCGAGCTCCGGCAGGTCTTTCAGCGGGAAGGCGAGCAGATGGCCGGCACTCGTCACGCTCACCACCCAGTCCGTGGCCGGGTCGTTGACCGGCACCGGTGCCAGTACCGCCGCGCCGGCGTCCGGATGGAACAGCGCCTTGCCGGCCTTGTTGCGGCCAAGGAAATTCTCGAAACGGGTCACGAAGCCATAGCCGAACGATGAGGCCAGCAGGAAGCGCTGCGCGTTCTCGCCGGCCAGCGTGGCGACCATCTGCGCGCCGGCGGGCAGGGTGAAGCGGCCGGTGATCGGCTCGCCATTGCCGCGCGCCGAGGGCAGGGTGTGCGCGGGCGTCGAGTAGGCGCGCCCGGTCGAATCGAGGAAGGCCGCCTGCAGGTTGCTGCGGCCGCGCGCGAAGCTCTGCAGTGCGTCGCCCTCGCGGTAGCTCAGGGAAGTCGGATCGACGTCGTGGCCCTTGGCGGCGCGCACCCAGCCCTTCTGCGAAAGCACCACGGTGACCGGCTCGCTCGGCACCAGCTCGGTCTCGTCGATGGCCTGCGCCGCGCTGGCCGCCACCAGCGGGCTGCGGCGGGCGTCGCCGAACTTCCTGGCATCGGCCAGCAGCTCGTCCTTCAGCAGCTTCTTCAGCTTGACGGCACTGTCGAGCGTGGCGGCGAGTTTGTCGCGCTCCTTGGCGAGTTCGTCCTGCTCGCCGCGGATCTTCATTTCCTCGAGCCGGGCCAGCTGCTTGAGCTTGGTGTCGAGGATGTAGTCGGCCTGATCGTCACTGAGGCCGAAACGTGCCATCAGAACGGCTTTCGGCTCGTCCTCGCTGCGGATGATGCGGATCACTTCATCGAGGTTGAGGAAGGCGATCAGCAGACCTTCCAGCAGGTGCAGGCGGCGTTCGACTTTGTCGAGGCGATGCTTGAGCCGCCGTTTCAGCGTGCTGGTGCGGAACGCCAGCCACTCGGCAAGGATCGAGCGCAGACCGCGCATCTGCGGCCGGCCGTCGAGACCGATGATGTTGAGGTTGACGCGGAAGCTCTTCTCGAGGTCCGTCGTCGCCATCAGATGGCCCATCAGCGCGTCGATGTCGACGCGGTTGCTGCGCGGCACCAGCACCAGACGCACCGGGTTCTGGTGGTCGCTCTCGTCGCGCAGATCTTCCAGCCAGGGCAGCTTCTTCGCGCGCAACTGGGCGGCGATCTGCTCCATGATCTTCGACGGTGACACTTGGTAGGGCAGCGCCGTCACGACGATGTTCTGGCCTTCCTTGCTGTACGTGGCCCGCGCGCGGACGCTGCCGTGGCCGGTCTCGTACATGTTCAGAAGATCGGCGGCCGGCGTGATGATCTCGGCCGCGGTCGGGTAGTCGGGGCCGCGGATGTGCTCGCAGAGATCGCGTGTGGTGGCGTCGGGGTCATCCAAGAGCCGCACGCAGGCGCTGACGACTTCATTGAGGTTGTGCGGCGGCACGTCGGTGGCCATGCCCACCGCGATGCCGGTGGTGCCGTTGAGCAGAAGGTGCGGCAGCCGCGCCGGCATCCACGTGGGTTCTTCGAGCGTGCCGTCGAAGTTCGGCGTCCATTCCACCGTGCCCTGGCCGAGTTCGCCGAGCAGCACTTCGGCGATGGGTGTCAGCTTCGATTCGGTGTAGCGCATCGCCGCGAAGCTTTTGGGGTCGTCTGGCGAGCCGAAGTTGCCCTGGCCTTCGATCAGCGGGTAGCGGTACGAGAACGGCTGCGCCATCAGCACCAGCGCCTCGTAGCAGGCCGAATCGCCATGCGGGTGGAACTTGCCGATGACGTCACCCACCGTGCGCGCCGATTTCTTCGGCTTGGCACCGGCACTCAGGCCCAGCTCGCTCATGGCGTAGATGATCCGCCGCTGCACGGGTTTGAGCCCGTCGCCGAGGAAGGGCAGGGCGCGGTCGAGCACCACGTACATCGAGTAGTCGAGGTAGGCGCGCTCGGCGTACTCGTGCAGCGGGATCTGCTCGAAGCCGTGGAAGGTGGGGCGGGCGGGGTCGGTCATCGGAACGCGCAAAGCCGGTGGAGCGGGGGCAGCAAGTTTACCGGGTCGGACGTCGCGGCCCCTGCGACGACGAGGCCGCGCGGCTCAGGCCAGGCCGTAGCTCTGCGCGATCCACTGCATGAACGCCGGCATCGGCAAGGCGCCACTGCTGCGCGCCACTTCATGGCCGCCATCGCGGCTGCCCTGCCAGGCGATCAGGGTCGGCAGGCTCTGGATGCGGAACTGGCTGGCGAGTTGCGATTCGGCCTCGGTGTCGAGCTTCACGAAGCGGAACTGCGGCTCCAGCCGCTGGCAGGCCGCGGCGAACACCGGCGCGAAACTGCGGCAGGGCCCGCACCAGCCCGCCCACGCGTCGATGATCACCGGCTGCTCGGATTTCAGCAGCAGGGCCTCGGCATTCGCCGCGGTCAAGGCCACCGGCAGGCCGGTGAACAGCGGCTGCTGGCAGCGCCCGCAGACCGGGTCGTCGCCCATCCGCGCGTCCGGCACGCGGTTGATGGCGAGGCAATGCGGGCAGGCGAGTTGGGTGGTGGCGGCGTCCATCCGCCGAGGGTAGCGCACCGTCATCGGCCGGTCATGGTGCATCACCGCAGGGGCAGCATGGCATGCTGGCAGCTCTTTCTTTGCACGGAGCCCGACCATGGAGTTCAACCCCGGCAGCACCTACCTGTGGACCAAGCTGCTGCATACGCTGTCCGTGATCGCCTGGATGGCGGCGGTGTTCTACCTGCCGCGCATCCTCGTGAACATCGCCGAAGCCAGGGGCGAGGCGGCAGTGGTTTCGCGCCTCGTGCTGATGGGCCAGCGGCTGTACCGCTTCGGTCACATCCTGTTCGGTTTCGTTTTCGTCCTTGGCCTGCTGCTCTGGGCCGGCCGCTTGATCGATCCGGCGCTCTGGCCGCATGTCACCTACGACAGCGGTTGGATGCACGCGAAGTTCCTGCTCGTGCTGCTGATGCTGGGCCATTTCATCTGGGCTGGCCGCATGCTGAAGGGCATCGCCAGCGGCGCCGCACCGCGATCGGCTGGCTGGCTGCGGATTTTCAACGAGGTGCCGGTGGTTCTGTTGCTCGGCATCCTCGTGCTGGTGTTCATCAGGCCGATCTGAGCGGAGAGCACTATGGAGCTACCTGATTCGGCATGAAGCTCAGCCAGACTCATCCGGTGAGACCGTGGGGGTGGAAGCTGGCTCGACTTCCTGAAGGAGAGCCGGTCATGCCCATCAATCGAGTGCAGTTCCAGCGGGGGATGTCCT
>JAGXTI010000036.1 GCA_018334015.1 Silanimonas sp. | reverse complement strand
ATGCTACAAAAACAATTGACAGTGCTCATGATCGAGCGTCTGCAAGATTGATGATGATCTCACCACCCTGCAGGCACCCGCACAAAACACCTGCGCGTACTTTCAAAGATCAATCCCTGCACTTCCGTGCAACCGGGCCTTTCGCCCGAGGGAGCCGCACACTATACAGCACTTCCGAAGAACGTCAACACCGCAGCGCCAACACACCCCCTCCGCACCACCCCCCGCCAGACCGCCCCGAAAGACCACCCAGCGAAGGGCCGCGAACTATAGGCAACACAACACTCAACCGCAAGAGCCCTCAACCAACCAGTCACACACAAAACAAGACACCGTTCAGATGGGGCGCACCGGGAGCTGCGCCGCGCCACGCGAGCGGACAAGGCGCCCTCAGGCCTCGACAAGCCGAACGCGGGCGAAGCTGCGCCTGCCGATCTGCACCACCGCCTCGAAGCCCGGGGCGAAGAGGCGCTGCGGGTCATCGAAGACCTCGCCATCGATGCGTACGGCACGCTCCCTGAGCTTGCGCGTCGCTTCGGCATTGCTGGGTGCCAACCCGGCCCGGCTCAGCAGAGCGGCGATGCGCAGGCCTTCTGCCGGCACCGCGAGTTCGGTGAGCGGCAATTGCGCGGTGTCGCCGCTGCCGGTCACCACCGCCTCCCAACCGGCGACCGCCTTCTCCGCCTCGACCGCGCCCTGGAAGCGCGCGGCCAGTTCGCGGGCAAGACGAAGCTTGAGCGTGCGCGGGTGCAGCACACCGGCGCTGACGTCGGTCTTCAGTGTGGCCAGTTCCGAGAGCGAGATCTCGAAGCTCAGCAACTCGATCCAGCGCCACATCAGCGCGTCGTCGATCTTCATGGTCTTGGTGACGATGTCGATGGCCGGTTCGCTGATGCCGATGTAGTTGCCCAGCGACTTGCTCATCTTGTGGACGCCATCGATGCCCTCGAGCAGTGGCATCGTCATGACCACCTGCGGTGCTTGGCCATGGTGCTCTTGCAGGGCGCGGCCCATCAGCAGGTTGAAGCGCTGGTCGGTGCCGCCAAGCTCGACATCGGCCTTCAAGGCGACCGAGTCGTAGCCTTGCACCAGCGGGTAGAGGAACTCGTGGATGGCGATCGGCTGCTGGCCGGCGAAACGTTTGGCGAAGTCCTCGCGTTCGAGCATGCGCGCCACCGTGTGCTGGCCGGCCAGCTTGATCATGTCGGCCGCCGACATCCGCCCGAACCATTCACTGTTGAAACGCAGTTCGGTGCGCTCGCGATCGAGCACCTTGAACACCTGCTCGGCGTAGGTGCCGGCATTGGCCTCGACCTCCTCGCGGCTCAGGGGCTTGCGGGTGGCGTTCTTGCCGGAAGGATCGCCGATCATCCCGGTGAAGTCGCCGATCAGGAAGATGACCTGGTGGCCGAGCTCCTGGAACTGCCGCAGCTTGTTGAGCAGCACGGTGTGGCCGAGGTGCAGGTCGGGCGCGGTCGGATCGAAGCCGGCCTTGATGCGCAACGGGCGACCGCTGGCGAGGCGCGCTTCGAGCTCGTCGCGCTTGAGGATGTCGTCGGTGCCCCTGGCCAGCGTGGCCAGGGCGGAATCGGGAAGAGTCATGCGAGAGCCGGCAGGTCCTGGGGCCGTGCCCCGGAGAGGGCTTTGGCGTTAACGGCAGGTTAAACGCTGGAGGCCGAAAAATCCAAGCGCAACAAGGGTTTGACGCTGCTTTTGCGCTGTGGGTAAGGTAGCCGCGTCCTGCCGCTGGAGCCCGCCTTGCCCAACCCCTCTCGCTACGCGCCGACCGCCTCCCGCGTGCTCGGTGTCGCCGCCGCCGGCGTGCTGGTGGTCAGCGTGCTCTCGATCGTGCCGGCGCTGGAACGCGCCCAGCACGCCCAGAGCGTGCCGGCCACCACCACCATCGCCCTTGCCCTGCCGCCGGCACCGGTCAACGCCACCGCGCCGACCGAGGACTGGCGCACCGTCCAGGTCCGCTCCGGCCAGACCCTGGGCAGCCTGTTCGCCGACCTAGGCCTTCCGGCCAGCGCGATGCATCGTGTGTTGCAGGTGCCAGAGGTGGGGCAACTGGCCGCACGGCTGCGGATCGGCAGCGAGTTGGCTTTCGACATCGCTCCCGACGGCAGCCTGCGCGGCCTGCGCTTCGACACCGACGAGACCCGGCGTATCGAACTGGCGGTCACCGAGGCCGGCATCGAGCGTCAGATCATCGAGCGCCCGCTGGAAACCCGTACCGTCGTCGCCTCGGGCGAGATCCGTTCCTCGCTGTTCGCTGACGGTGCCCGGGCTGGGCTTTCGGCGCCGGTGATGAACAGCATGGTGCAGGCCCTGCAGTTCGATATCGACTTCGCCCAGGATTTGCGCGCCGGCGACCACTTCCAGCTGGTCTACGAGGAACTCTGGCGCGAGGGCGAGCGACTGCGCGATGGCGGCGTGGTGGCGGTGCGCTTCACCAATCAGGGTCGTACCTTCACTGCCCTGCGCTTCGAACGCAACGGCAACCGGGAATTCTTCGATCTCGATGGCCGCCCCTTACGCAAGAACTTTTTGCGCACACCGATCGAGTTCGCCCGCGTGACCTCGGGCTTCGGTTCACGCCGCCACCCGGTGCTCAACCGCATCCGCATGCACCGCGGCGTGGACTACGCCGCACCGATCGGCACGCCGATCTTCGCCGCCGGCGACGGTCGGGTGACGTTCGCGGGCTGGCAGAGCGGCTTCGGCCGCACCGTCATCCTCGACCACGGCAACGGCATCACCACCCTGTACGCCCACATGTCGCGGCTCGGCGCCTACCGGGTCGGCCAGCGTGTCCGCCAGGGCACGACCATCGGTTACGTCGGGATGAGCGGCCTCGCCACCGGCCCGCACCTGCACTACGAGTTCCGGGTGCGCGGTGTCCACAAGGACCCACTGCGGGTCACCCTGCCCAAGCCGGAGCCGCTCAAGGGGCCGCTGCTGGCCGAATTCCGCCGCGCCACCGCGCCGGCGCTGGCCCAACTCGAACGCATCGGGGACGTGCAGCTGGCCGAGCGCTGAGCGGCATGACCCGGTTCTACCTCGGCCTGATCTCGGGTACCAGCGCCGATGCCATCGATGCGGCGCTGCTCGACTTCGCCGGTGAGAAGCCGCAGGTGCGGGCCGCCCGCAGCACGCCCTACCCGGCCGCCTTGCGCGAAAGGGTGCTCGGGCTTTCGCAACAGGATGCGGCGGTCGATCTCGATGCCTTCGGTGCGCTCGATACCGCGATCGGCGAGGCCTTCGCCACCGCCGCGCTGGCCTTGCTGGCCGATGCTGGCATCCGCGCTGACGAGGTGATCGCGATCGGTTCGCACGGCCAGACCCTGCGCCACCGCCCACGGCCGCCGCAGTGCTTCACCCTGCAGGTGGGCTGCCCGCATGTCATCGCCGAACGCACCGGCTGCACGGTGGTCGCCGATTTCCGCCGCCGCGATGTCGCCGCCGGAGGCGAGGGCGCGCCGCTGATGCCGGCCTTCCATGCCGCCGTGCTGGCGGACCGCGGCGAAACCCGGGCCGTGCTCAACCTGGGCGGCATCGGCAACCTCAGCCTGCTGGCACCGGACCGACCGGTGCGCGGCTTCGACACCGGCCCGGCCAACGGCCTGCTGGACGCCTGGTGCCACCGCCACACCGGTGCCGACTACGACCGCGAGGGTGCCTGGGCGGCCGGTGGGCGCGTGCTGCCGGCCCTGCTCGAAGCCTGCCTGACTGAGCCCTGGCTGACGCTGCCGCCGCCCAAGAGCAGCGGCCGCGACCGGTTCCATCTGGGCTGGCTGGCGACACGCTTGGACGGCAGCGAGTCCGCTCGCGATGTGCAAGCCACCTTGCTGGAATTCAGCGCCCAGAGCATCGCCCGGGCCTTGCGGGCCGAGCAGCCCGACACCCAACGCCTGATCGCCTGCGGCGGTGGCGTGCACAACCGGGCACTGATGCATCGGCTGGCCGCCCTGCTGCCGGAGCTGCGGGTCGAATCAAGCGCCGTGCACGGCCTCGACCCGGATGCCGTCGAAGCTGCGGGCTTCGCCTGGCTGGCGCGCCAGACCCTGGCCGGCCAGCCCGGCAACTGCCCCGAGGTCACCGGCGCGGTCGGCCCGCGCGTGCTGGGCGCGATCATCCCCGGTCGCAGGTCGGCCGCTCAGTCGCTATGCGAGGGCGGCTTGGCGATGTAGGCCGGGGCATCGTCGGGCAAGCCATTGATCGCCCGCATGGCCTCCTCGAAAGCCCGCGATTCCTCGTCGTTCCAGGTGCCGCTCAGGCGCGCGATGTCGCCGGGCACCGGCGGCGGTTCCGGCTCAAGCAGGCCGAGCGCCTGCTTGAGCAGGTGCAGGATCACGTCGTTGAGCGGCCAGCCTTTCTGGCGTGCGATCTCCTTGAGGCGCTCGGCGACGCGCTCGTCGATGTCGCGGACAAGGAAATCGGCCATGCGGGGCCGCGCTCCGGGCTGGGACTCAGGACCTTGAGCTTACGCTGGGCGGCGAGGCCCACGCCAGCCAGAGGCAGAGCGCGATCGCCGGCAAGGCGAGCGCGGCGGTGCCGGCGAAAAACAGCGCGTAGGCCTCGGTCAAGGGTCGGGTCGCCGCGAGGGTCTCGACGGCGACCCCCGAGAAACCTTTCAGCACCTTGCCCAGCAGGGCGTAGAACGAGGTGAGCAGGGCGTACTGGGTGGCGGTGTAACCGATCGCCGTGAGGCTCGACATGTAGGCGATCAGGGCGATGCCGGCGAAGCCGGCGGAGAAGTTGTCGACCGCCATCGCCACAGCGAACACCCCGGTGTCGGGGCCGGCCAGGGCCAGCCAGGCGAAGGCGAGGTTGGACAAAGGCCCGAGCACCGCGCCGGTCACCAGAGTCGGGAACAGACCGAAGCGCAGAGCTGCGATGCCGGCCGCCGCCGTGCCGAACAGGGTGGCGACGAGGCCGATGCTGCCGCGCACGCCGCCGACCGTGGCCGAGTCGATACCGAGATCGGCGTAGAGCGGGTTGGCCATCGGCCCCATGACGAAGTCGGCGAGCCGGTAGACACTGATCGCCGCCAGCATGGCGAAGGCCAGCTGCCGGTGCTCCGAGAAGAACGCGATGAACGGCCCGAGCACCGCGTCGTAGAGGCCGCGCGCCGTCCACAACGGCAGTGGCGACACCGCCCCGGAGCGTGGCTCGGCGGCCAGCGAGACGGCGATCATGCCGGCGGCGGCCAGCGCGGCCATGCCGATGTAGGACGAGGCCCAGCCGATCTCGGCGGCGATCAGGAAAATCAGGGCATCGGTGAGCAGCAAGGCACCGCGGTAACCGAACTGGTAGGCGGTGCTGAGCAGAGCGAGCTGGTCGTCGTTCTCGGCGCATTCGATGCGCCAGGCGTCGATCACGATGTCCTGCGTCGCCGAAGCGAAGGCCACCACCAGGGCGAGCACCCCGAACAGGATCAGCGCTCCGTCCGGCCCGACCAGGGCCATGGCGAGCAGGCCGCAGGCGACCAGCGATTGCGCCAGCAGCAGCCAGCCACGGCGGCGACCGAATCGACCGAACAGCGGCGCACGGGCGCGGTCGACGATCGGCGCCCAGAGGAACTTCATCGAGTAGGCGATGCCGACCCAGGAAAGAAAACCGATCGCGCCGAGATCGACACCCTCGCTGCGCAACCAGAACCCGAGCGTGTTGCCGACCAGCATGAAGGGCAGGCCGGCGGCGAAGCCGAGCAGCAGCAGCAGGGCGACGTTGCGATGACGCAGTCCGTGCAGGACCTCGCGCCAGCCCGGGCGCCGGCGCTCAGTCGACATAATCGACCACGAAGGGCGCATGGTCGGAGAAGCGCGGCTCCGGATGGATCGCGCAATCCGCAAGGCGGGCGGCGAGGCCCGGACTCACCACCTGGTAGTCGATGCGCCAGCCGACATTCCGGGCGCGGGCGCCACCCCGCTGGCTCCACCAGGTGTAGTCCTGGCCCTGCGGGCGCAGACGGCGGTAGGCATCGACCCAGCCGTCCTCCTCGAACAGCGCCGTCATCCAGGCGCGCTCCTCGGGCAGGAAGCCGGAGTTCTTCTCGTTCGCCCGGGCGTTGCGGATGTCCATGGCGGTGTGGGCGATGTTCCAGTCGCCGCAGACGACCACATCGCGACCGGCGTCGAGCAGGGCCTTGAGCTTGGGCCTGAACCAGGCCATCACCTCGAACTTGAAGGCCTGGCGCTCTTCGGCCGAGCTGCCCGAGGGCAGGTACAGCGACACCACCGAGAGCGAACCGAAACGCGCTTCCAGCCAGCGCCCCTCTTCATCGAAGGCCGGCCAGCCGAGGCCGGTGACCAGCGCATCGGGCGGCGTCCGGCTGTAGATGGCGACACCGGCGTAGCCCTTCTTCGTCGATGCGTCGCGGAAGGCCGCGTGGTAGCCGGCCGGCTGGAACGGCGCCGAGTCCAGCTGGTGCGCCTGCGCCTTGGTCTCTTGCACGCAGAGCAGGTCGATGCCCTGGCCCGCGAACCATTCGAAAAAGCCCTTGCTGGCGGCCGAGCGCAGGCCGTTGGCGTTGAAGCTGCAGATGCGCACAGACGCTCCCGGCGGGTCGATGCCGCATTGTCGCAGGGCGCGGTGCGGCCGGGCCATCCGGTAAGCTGGCCGTCCGCGCGCCAAGGCCGGCGCGCCCGGCCCGGAGCCCCGCGTGACCGCCCACCGTTCCCGCTTCCTCGAGCTCGCCCTGCGCTGCGACGCGCTGCGCTTCGGCGATTTCCCGCTGAAATCGGGGCGCGACAGCCCGTATTTTTTCAACGCCGGCCAGTTCCATTCCGGCTCCGCGCTGGCCGGGCTGGCCGAGTGCTACGCCGAGGCGCTGCTGGCCCACGGCCTCGCATTCGACATGCTGTTCGGGCCGGCCTACAAGGGCATCCCGCTGGCCACCGCGCTCGCCATCGCGCTGGCCGCGCGCGGCCGCGACCTGCCGGTCGCCTTCAACCGCAAGGAGGCCAAGACCCACGGCGAAGGCGGCAGCCTGATCGGCGCGCCGCTGGCGGGGCGGGTGCTGATCGTCGACGACGTCATCACCGCCGGCACGGCGATCCGCGAGTCGGTGGGCATCATCCGCGCCGCCGGTGCCAGCCCCTGCGGGGTGGTGATCGCGCTGGACCGCCAAGAGCGCGGCAGCGAAGGCCCGCTCTCGGCGGCACGGACGACCGAGGCCCGGCTCGGCCTGCCGGTCGTCGCCGTGGCCACGCTGGCCGACCTGCTCGACTTCGTCGGCGACCGCCCCGACCTCGCCCTGCACCGCGAGCGCCTGCTGGCGTATCGTGCCGCCTACGGCTCCCACGAGGATTGAGGACCCGCCATGACCCGACCGCGCTCCACGCTCATGCTCCTGATCGCCACCGTGCTGGCACTCGCGGTCGCTAGCGTCGCCGTCGGCCAGGCCGCCTCGTCCGAGCGCCGGCTCTACCGCTGGACCGACGCCAGCGGCAAGGTCCACTACACCGATGCGCTGCCGCCCGAGGTGGTCGACAAAGCCCGCCAGGAACTGAGCGCGCAAACCGGCCTGGTCCGGGAAGCCGTCGGCCGCGCCCTGACCGCCGAGGAGCGCCTTGAAGCCGCGGCTCGCGCCGAGGCCGAGGCGGTGCGCCGGACCTGGATCGAGAACACCCGGCGCGCCGACGAGGCCAGGGTCAGCAGCTTCCGCAGCGAGAACGAACTGCGCGCCGCCTACGCCGAGCGCGCGTCGATCCTTAATGCGACCTTGGCCTCGCTGCAGGCCGCCATCGACGCCCAGCGCGAGAGCCTGATGCAGCAACTGGCGCTGGCCGGCGATGCCGAACTGGCGGCACGGGCGGTGCCCGAGCGCAACGCCGCGATCATCGACGAGCTGCGCCGCGAGATCATCAACCAGGAGCAGGCGGTGCTGCTGCGTGCCGCCGAGCAGCAGGCCCTGCAGGAGGAACTGGAGCGCCTGGTGGTGCTGTTCCACCAGCGCGAGGCCAAGGGGCTGGTTCCGGCAGCCCCCTGAGCCGGCGGCCTCAGAAAGGCAGCGCGAGGTCGTCGCGCACCGCCCGCAGGGCGGTGCGGAATTCGGCCTGCACGCGGGCCAACGCCGCCTCGTTGTCGGCCTCGAAGCGCAGCACCAGGATCGGCGTGGTGTTGGAGGCGCGCACCAGACCCCAGCCGTCCGGCCAGTCGGCGCGGACGCCGTCGATGGTCGAGAGGCGCGCACCTTCGAAGCGGGCGGCGGCGGTGAAGGCCTCGATGAAGGCATGCGGTTCGCCCTCGGCCATCGGCACCTTGAGTTCGGGCGTGCTGAGCGAGGCCGGCAACTCGGCGAACACCGCCTCGGGCTCCTCGGCGCGGGTGGCCAAGATCTCCAGCAGGCGGGCGGCGGCGTAGAGGCCGTCGTCGAAGCCGAGCCAGCGCTCCTTGAAGAAGAAATGCCCGCTCATCTCGCCGGCCAGCTCGGCGCCGGTCTCCTTCATCTTGGCCTTGATCAGCGAATGCCCGGTCTTCCACAAAGGCCAGACCGAGATCGGCGCCGGCACGCTGCACGGCCTGCACCAGATCTTCGAGGTTGTGCGGGTCGCTGGGGTCGGGGTGATGGAACGGGAAACTGCCGTCGATCTCACAGTACAGCGTCTCGACATCGGCACCGATGGCCTCGAGCAGGCGCGGGCCCAGCTCGCCGGCGACACCGCTGCCGGCATCGACAACGACGCGCAGGCGGCGCTCGATCTGGATGTCGCCGGCGATGCGGTCGATGTAGGCCTGACCGATATCGAGTGCCTCGAGATCACCGCGCCGCTCGGCCACCGGCATGCGGCCCTCGACGATGCGTGCGTAGAGCTCGGCGATGGCGCTGCCGGAGAGCGTTTCGCCATCGACCACGATCTTGAAGCCGTTGTAATCGGGCGGGTTGTGGCTGCCGGTGACGGCAATGGCACTGCCCAAGCGCAATTCGTAGGCGGCGAAGTAGGCCACCGGCGTGGGCACCATGCCGACGTCGGTGACGTCGATGCCCGACATCCTGAGGCCATCGATCAGTGCGCGGGCCATTTCCGGCGAGGAGAGCCGGCCGTCGCGCCCCACGGCGATGCCGCGCAGGCCTTTCTCGCGCATCCGGGCCCCCACCGCCCGGCCGATCAGGCGGGCGATGTCGGCATTGAGCGTCTGGCCGACCACGCCACGGATGTCGTAGGCCCGGAAGATGCTGCGCTCGATGACGACCTCCGCGGCCGCCGGGGCGGCGGCGACCGGCTTCGGCACGGGGCGTTCGACGGCAGCGCCGGCGATGGCGCGGATCTGTTCGGCCAGGGTTGGCTCGGGCGGCAGGGCCGGTCCGGCCCGCCGCTCGGCGAGCCGGCGCGCCCATTCGGCGGCTTTCTCGCGCGGCACCAGCACCAGCGCCAGACCGCCCAGGATCACCAGCAGGCCGGCCAGCAGCTCGACCAGACCGTGCAGGCCCAGGGTGCCGGCTTCGGCGAACGGCGCCGCACCGACCACCCGCAGGCGCGAGGGCGGCAGCGGCACGGCGCCCAGTTCGGCCCCTCCGGCCAGCTGCGCATCGCCGACCTGCACCAGGGTGTGCTGGCCCTGCCGCAGCGCGAGGTAGCCGCCCTGCGGTGGGTCGGCACGCAAAGGCGCCGCGAAATCCTCGAGCGGGTAGCGCGCGTAGGCCAAGGCGATCACCCCGTGCTCGTCACGGATCGAGGCCGCCAGCGCCAGCCAGGGCCGGCCGGCGTCCTGCACCGCCGCCACCTGCACCGCATCGTTCTCGAGTGCGGCGGCGAGCAGGCCGAGCTTGCCGTAGCCGAACTGTTCCGGGGCCGCCCAAGCGGCCGAAAGGTCGGCCGGGTGGATCTCGATGGCGGCGATGCCCTGCCCGGCGTCGGCCATGGCGATCCTTGCGGCGGCGATGTCGCCCGCCTGCACCGCCGCCGCCACTTCCGGCGCCCGGCGCCGGTCGTCGAAGCCCTGCACCTCGGAGGCGATCCAGGCCGCCATCGCCGCGCTCGCCGAGCTGCGAGCCTCGGCCACCGCCTCGCCCAGCGCCTGCTGCGCGCGCAGGGTCCAGCCGCCCCAGGCCAGGGCCGCGCCGGCGATGATGGCGAACACCGCGATCAGGATGTTGGCGATGCGGATTTTCGGCTTGGCGCCTGGCGTCCCGGTCATGCGTCGATGCCTTGGTCGTTCAACGGAGCCCGGTGTGGCCGAAGCCGCCCTCGCCGCGCTCGCTGGCGGCGAAAGCTTCGACCACGCGCCAGTCGGCACGGGCGATGGGAAGGATGACCAGCTGGGCGACGCGGTCGCCCGGCTGCACGGTGAGGGCAACACCGCTGCGGTTCCACAGGCTCAGCATCAGCGGCCCCTGGTAATCGGCATCGATCAGGCCGGTGAGGTTGCCCAGCACCAGCCCGTGGCGGTGGCCCAGCCCCGAACGCGGCAGCACCACGGCGCAGAGGCCGGGGTCACCCAGATGCAGGGCGATGCCGCTCGGCACCAGAACCGCCTCGCCGGCCGCCAGCACGAGCGGCGCATCGAGCATGGCGCGCAGGTCCATGCCGGCCGACTGCGCGGTGGCGTAGGCCGGCAAGGGGAACTCGCGGCCGAGCCGGGGGTCGAGGATGCGCAGCTCGACCGGTGCGACGGCGGCACTCATGCACGCTCCAGCCAATCGGCGATCCAGTCGATCAGCTGCTGGGCCAGTTGCGCCTTGCTGGTGCTCGGGAAGACGCGCTCGCCGCCGTTCCAGTAGAGCGTCAACGCGTTCTCCTCGCTGTCGAAGCCGGATCCCGGCAGGCCGACCCGGTTGGCGGCGATGGCGTCGGGTTTTTTGCTGGCAAGTTTGCCCAGGGCGTAGCCGGCGAGCTCGTCGGTTTCGGCCGCAAAACCCAGCACGCAGCGCGGCCGGGCGGGATGGGCCGCGACCTCGGCCAGCACGTCGGCGGTGCGTTCGAGGCTGAGCTGGATCGTCGCCTCGCTTTTCTTGATCTTGCGTTCGGCGACGGCGGCGGGCCGGTAATCGGCGATCGCGGCGGCACCGACGTAGACGTCCTGCCCCGGCAGTTCGGCCAGCACGGCGGCGTGCATTTCGGCGGCGCTGCGGACATCGATGCGGCGCAATCCCGCCGGCGTGGCGAGCTTGACCGGGCCGGCGATGAGGGTGACTTCAGCGCCAGCACGCGCAGCGGCCGCGGCGAGGGCGAAGCCCATCCGCCCGCTGCTGCGGTTGCCGAGGAAACGCACCGGATCGAGGTCCTCGAAGGTGGGGCCGGCACTGACCAGCACGCGGCGTCCGGCAAGGCGCGGCGGCAGCAGTGCGGCCGCGAGTTCGGCGACCAGATCGGCCGGCTCGCGCATGCGGCCCTCGCCGGTTTCGCCGCAGGCCTGTCCGCCGCTGTCCGGGCCGGACACCGCCACGCCGCGCTGGCGGAGCAGGGCGAGGTTGGCCTGGGTCGCGGCGTGCGCCCACATCAGCCGGTTCATCGCCGGCGCCACGGTGATGGGCGCCTCGGTGGCGAGGCAGAGCGTGGTGAGCAGATCGTCCGCCCGGCCCTGGGCCAACCGGGCCAGCAGGTCGGCGGTCGCCGGGGCGACCAGCACCCGGGTGGCCCAGCGTGCCAGCTCGATGTGCCCCATCGCCGCCTCGGCGGCGGCATCCCACAGCGATTCGCGCACCGGATGGCCGGACAAGGCCTGCAGGGTGGTCGCGGTGATGAAGTGCGCCGCACCGGCGGTCATCACCACGCGCACTTCGGCACCGGCCTCGCGCAGGCGGCGCACCAGATCCGCCGACTTGTAGGCGGCGATACCGCCGCTGACCCCCAGCAGCACCCGCTGGCCCTGCAATGCCGACACGCTTCGCTCCTGCTGCGATCGAGCCGGAAGCTTACCCCAGCAAGCGCCGGCTTCGGACAGCTGCTGATGGCGCGGGCGGGCAGGATGTGGGCATGGGAATCAAGGATTGGCCCGCCTCCGAACGTCCACGCGAACGCCTGCTGCGGCAGGGCGCCGATGCCCTGACCGACGCCGAACTCCTCGCCCTGCTGCTCGGCACCGGTCCGCGCGGCAGCGATGCGGTCAGTCACGCTCGTGCCCTGCTGGCCCGCTGCGAGGGGCTGCGCAAGCTGCTGGAGCTCGACAGCCAGGCCTTGCGGGCCCTGCCCGGCCTGGGGCCGGCCCGCGCCGCCCTGCTGCAGGCGGCACTGGCCTTGGGGCGCCGGCACCTGCAGGCGGGGCTGGTGCGCGGCACCGCTCTCGAGAACCCGCACAGCGCCGGCGAGTATTTCAGCCGCTGGCTGCGCGATGCCCCGCATGAACGCTTCGCCGCCCTCTTTCTCGACAATCGCCATCGCCTGATTGCCGAACGGATCCTCGCCGAGGGCACCATCGACAGCGCCAGCGTACACCCGCGCCTGCTGGTGCAGCAGGCCCTGCGCTGCAACGCCGCCGCCGTGCTGATCGCCCACAACCACCCGAGCGGCGTGGCCGAGCCGAGTGCGGCCGATCGCCAAATCACCGTCCAGTTGAAGCAGGCGCTGGCCCTGGTCGATGTCCGGCTGCTCGACCACTTCGTGGTGGGCGATGGCCGGGCGGTATCGATGGCCGAGCGGGGTTGGGTCTGAGCCGCAGGGATGCAGGCCGGCGGAAACGACCAGGCCGCCCGGAGGCGGCCTGGAAGACGGGTGCCCGAGGGGGCAAGGGGCGGCGTGCCAGCCCCTTGCCCCGGCGGGTGTTACGGGTTGAACGGACGGCTCCAGCCGGCGGCCCAGTTGTCCTCGGCCGCGTTGCTGCGGAAGGCGCCGACGAAATCGGTCGGCTGGAACCAGTCGTTGAGCGCCGGCAGGGTGGCGCCAATCGGCGGGAAGCGGCCGGTCGGGGCGAGGCCGTTCGGCAGGCCGCCGGAGTTGGCGATCAGCGGATTGGCGCTCAGCACGCTGTTGCCGTTCTGGCCGGCAAACCAGGCCGCGGTGTAGCCGACGGTGACACCCGTGCCCTCGGAGGTGTTGGCCGTGCAGCCGAAGGTGCGGATGTTCTCGCCGGTCAGCACGCCGCTCAGGGCCGTGGCCGGACCAGCGGCGGCGGCGGTGGGCGCGCCGGCGATCTGGATGCAGCTGCGGGGCGAGCCGACCAGCAGCAGGTTGTAGAAATTGCCGCCGGTGCCGTTGTTGATCTGCATGGCGTCGCTGCTGGCCGACTGCGATTGGCCGACCACGGTGACGTTGGCGAACACGCCGCGGGCACGCGGCTGGGCGTCGGCATTGCTCGGGCTGTTCGACATCTCCAAGCCGTGGTTCGAACCGGCGCAGTTGCGCATGTCGACCACGCCGAACTGCAGCTTGCCGGTGAAGCCCTCTTCCCAGTCGAAACCGTCGTCGCCGGGGCAGGTGACGATGGCGTGGCGGGTGTTGACGTTGCCGCCGAACCACTCCAGACCATCGTCCTGGCCGCGGAAGGCCTGCAGGTACTCCAGCGTGGTGCCGGCACCGACGCCGGCGAAGGTGAAGGAGTTCAGCTCGCGGCCGGCGGTGAACACGAAGCCGGCGAAGCGCACCTGCATGAAGCGGACCACGCCGCTGTTGTCGGTGCGGGCCGCCGCCGAGTTCATGTCACCGCCGAAGGGCGAGGGCGTGGCCGGCTCCCATTCGGCCGAGCAGTTCGGGAAGCAGTTGGCCGGGCCGGCGCCGTAGATCACGAAACCGCCGACCTGGCCGGGGGCCGGGGCCGCCGGCGCGCCCGGCAGTTCGTTGCCGGTGGTCATGATGATCGGGAAATCGCGGCTGCCTTCGGCGAAGATCCGCGAGCCGCGGTTGACGGCGAGATGATCGAAGGAGGCCGCCGCCGCCGTGCTGACCAGCAGGGTGCCCGGCTGGACGCGCAGGGTGGCCGCCTGGCCGCCCGGCTGCCCGGTGTCGCGGCCGACCTGCACCTTGCCGCGCATCAGCCAGGTGATGTTGTTGGTCAGGGTGGTGTCGCCGGTGAGGGTGGGGGGCAGCGAGCAGACGCGCGGGCCGAAGGCCGGTTCCGGGATGGCGAAGGACGGGCAGGCCGTGAAAGGCTGCTGCCAGGCGCAGGCGACGGCATCGGCCGGCGCACCGACGCGCTGCAGGGTCAGGCTCTGATCGGCCAGGCCGGTGGCGGCATCCATGTCGAGGGCCACAACCATCTCGTTGCAGTGGTTCAGCGTGACCGTCGCGGTGCCGATGCGGGCGTTGGTGAGCGGAGCCGCCGTCGACCAGGTGCCGGCGGCGGCGCGGAAGATGCCCACCGTCGTCGAGCGGAACTGGAACTCCGAGATGTCGTTGTCCTGGAGGGTGATCCAGAACGGGGCACCGGCGTTGTCGTAAATGAAGGTGGCGGCGAAAAAGGTGCCGCCGGTGCGGCTGGCGTTGGGGACGAAATCCACCGACACGCCACGGCCGTCCTGGGCCGGGTTGAACCAGTTGCCGTCGACGGCTTCGGTGAAGCGGATCGAGGCGGCGGCCTGGGTGGCAGCGAAGGCCAGGGCGGTGGCCAAGGCGAGACGGGACAAGCGGAGGATCGGGCGCATCACAGACTCCAAGAGCACGAGGGGGCCGGGCCGGCCGGGATCGGTTCCGCGCAGCATCGACCCATCCGATGACATTCAGGTTTCAGTCGGCTTCAGGGCCTTCCGGTACACTGGCCAGTCCCTTGCCGGGGCAGGCTGCTGCAGCCCGCCGCCGGTGCCCGCCCAGCCGGATCCTCCGTGAAAGACCACCTCCGCGAACTGCTCGCCCAAGCCCTGCTCGACCTGCGCCGCAACGACCGACTGCCGCCCGGCATCGAACTGCCCGAGATCACCGTCGATCGCGCCCGCTCGGTCGAGCACGGCGACTACGCCAGCAACCTCGCCCTGCTGCTGGCCAAGCCGGCCGGCCGGCCGCCGCGCGAACTGGCCCAGGCCCTGGCCGCCGCCCTGCCGAAGTCGCAGCACGTGGCCAAGGTCGAGATCGCCGGCCCGGGCTTTCTCAACTTCCACATCGCCGCCAGCTGCCGGTTGGCGACCATTCGCCGGATCTTCGAGCGCGGTGCCGACTACGGCCGCGGCGAACCCGGTTCGCGCGAGCGGGTGACCGTCGAGTTCGTCTCGGCCAACCCGAACGGCCCGCTGCACGTCGGCCATGGCCGCGGCGCGGCCTACGGCGCCTCGGTGGCCAACCTGCTCGAAGCCGCCGGCCACGAGGTGCAACGCGAGTACTACGTCAACGACGCCGGCCGGCAGATGGACATCCTCGCGGTCTCGGTGTGGGTGCGCTACCACGAGCTGGCCGGGGTGACGCTGCGCTTCCCCGACAACGGCTACAAGGGCGATTACGTCATCGAGATCGCCCGCAAGCTGCGTGGCAAAGTCGGCGACGCCCTGAAGCGCGCGCCCGGCGAAGTGACCGAGGGCCTGCCGGCCGACGAGTCGCAGGGCGGCGACAAGGAAGCCCATGTCGACGCCCTGGTCGCGCGGGCCAAGGCCCTGCTCGGCGAGGACGATTACCGCCGGGTGTTCGATGCCGGCCTGAACTGGTGCCTCGCCGACATCAAGGACGACCTGAAGGGCTTTGGCGTCGTGCACGACACCTTCTTCAGCGAACGCTCGCTGATGACCGACGGCTACGTGCAGCGCGCCATCGACACCCTGCAGGCGAACGGCCACCTCTACGAGCAGGACGGCGCGCTGTGGTTCCGCGCGACGACCTTCGGTGACGACAAGGACCGCGTGGTCAGGCGCGAGAACGGCGCCAGCACCTATTTCGCCTCCGACCTCGGCTACCTGCTCAGCAAGTTCGAGCGCGGCTTCGAGCGCGCCCTCTACATCTTCGGCGCCGACCACCACGGCTACATCGCCCGACTGAAGGCCGCGGCGCAGGGCCTGGGCCTCGACCCGACCCGGATCGACATCGAACTGGTGCAGTTCGCCATCCTGTTCCGCGGGTCCGAGCGCGTGCAGATGTCGACCCGCGCCGGCAGCTTCGTCACCCTGCGCGAGCTGCGCGAGGAGGTCGGCAACGACGCCGCCCGCTTCTTCTACGTGATGCGCGGCAACGAGCAACACCTCGATTTCGACCTCGAGCTCGCCAAGAGCCGCTCGAACGAGAACCCGGTCTACTACATCCAGTACGCCCATGCGCGCATCTGCTCGCTGTTCCGTCAACTGACGGAGAAGGGCTTGACCTACCACCGCAACGCCGCCGAAGCCGCGCGCTCGCGGCTGGTCGAGCCGCAGGAGCAGGCCCTGCTCACCGAGCTGATGCGCTTCCCCGAGGTGGTGCAGGTCTCGGCGGCGCAACGCAGCCCGCAGATCATGGCCGGCTACCTGCGCGAGCTGGCCGCGGACCTCCATGCTTTCTACAACGCGCAGCCCGTGCTCAGCGCCGAAGAAGAACTGCGCAACGCCCGGCTCGGTCTGGCCGCCGCCACCCGCCAGGTGCTGGCCAACGGCCTCGGTCTGCTCGGCGTCAGCGCTCCGGAGAGCATGTGATGGCGGGCCGGCATGGCAAACACCAGGCCCGGCGCGGTGGCGGCATGAAGTACGGGTTGGTGCTGGTGCTGGGCCTGTTGCTGGGCCTTGGTCTGGCGGCGGCCTACCTTGTTTTCGGCGATCGCGAACCGCTCGATGCCCTGCTGCCGCGCCCCGACCCGCAGGCCCGGGCGCAGCCGACGCCACGCGACAGCGAGCCGGTGGCGCAGGAACCCGCCGCCGCGGCGCGCCCGAGTTTCGATTTCTACACCCTGCTGCCGGAACGCCAGGTCGAACTGCCCGGCGTGGCGGAACCCGAAAGCCCGGCCACGCCCGCCGCGCCGCCCGCCGCGGCGCTGCCGCCGGGGCAGGCTCCGGCCGCATCGCCAAGCCCGGGCCAGGCCGGCCTGTTGCAGGCCGGTGCCTTCAGCAGCGCGGCCGATGCCGAGGCGATGCGCGCCAGGCTGGCCCTGCTGGGCCGGGTCGCCCGCATCGAGACGGTGCAGGTCGATGGCCGCACCCTGCACCGCGTCCGACTGGGGCCCTTCGCCGATGTCGCCGAACGCCAGGCCGCGCAGCAGGCACTGGCCGAAGCCGGCATTCCGGCCACGGTGGTGCGCTGAGGCGGCGTACTGCGCCGGCAACACGGGTCACGCCATGGCGGCGTGACTCAGACGAAACGACCTCCGGAAAAGCCGGGGGGCTCACACCATCGTCATACGCTCCCAGCCATTTTCCAGAGTGGGCAATCGGCCCGTCCCACGATGACCCACTGGAGTAGCTCCATGAGATCGATCTACGCAAAGGCAGTTGTAGCAATCAGCGCCTCGGCCTTCTCCGCTGCCGCGTTTGCGGCGTGCTGCGCTGCCTGCGCAGCGTGCTGCTGTTAAGCGTCAGCCATAGGAAGGGCTGGTTTCGGCCCGGGGCCGGGAGAAGTCACTCCCGGCCCCGTCGCAGCACCGGCGACGCCCAGCCCCCGTTCAACCGCGCTTCAAGGCGATCAGCGCCGAGGTGTCGAGTTCGCCGTCGCCGCGGGCTTCGAGCTCGCTGTAGTCGGCCAGCGCGCGGTCGATCACCGGATGCCGGATGCCGGCCCGCTCGGCCATCGCCTGCGCGATGCGCAGGTCCTTGGCCATGTGCGCGCATTTGAAACCGGGCTGGAACTCGCTTTGCAGCATCGTGGCGCCGCGCTTGTCGAGAAACCAGTTGGCCGCCGCACCGGCCATCAATGTGGGCAGCAGGCGCTCGGGGTCGAGGCCGAGTTTTTCGGCGAAAGCCAGGCCCTCGCACACCGCTTCGTTGATGCCGGCGACGAGGATCTGATTCACCGCCTTGGTCGCCTGGCCCGCACCCGTCGGGCCCATCAGCGCGATGCGTGCCGCGTAGGCCCCGAGCACCGGACGGGCGCGCTCCAGCGTGGCTTCCTCGCCGCCGACCATCACCGAGAGCCGGCCGTTCTTCGCGCCCTCGACGCCGCCGGAAACCGGGGCATCGAGAAAGCCGATGCCGCGTGCGGCGAGCCGGCTTGCGGCCTCTCGCGCGGTTTCGACGGCGACCGTGCTGTGGTCGATGACGATGGCGCCGGGCGCGAGGTGCGCGGCGAGGCCGTCAATGTTCTCCAGCACATCGGCGTCGGCGGAGACACAAAGCACGAGCACGTCGCAGCCGGCGTAATCGGCGAAAGCCTTTGCCGCATGCAGCGACACGCTGCTTGCCGTCGCCACGGCACCCGTCTCCGGCCGCGCCGCCACCGCGCGACGCGCCGCAACGAAGGCCTGCACCTTCGCCAGGCTGCGGTTGCCGACCACGGCCAGCATTCCGCGATCGGCGAGATGCCCGGCCATCGGCTCGCCCATCGCGCCGAGACCGATGAAGCCAGTGCGCGGCAGCGTCGTCGCTGCCGGTCCGGTGGTCGAGGCGGTCGTGCTGCCCATGCTCACTCCAGCGGATCTTCGGAGAGGTAGGTGTAGCCGGTCAGGCCGGTTTCGAGCGCGGTGAGGAACTCGGCCGCCGTCGCTTCCGGCAGGTTGGCGGCTTCGACGTTGGCGCGATAGCGCGCGCGCAGGTCGGCGAGCTTGTAGCCGACGTAGTCGAGCATCACGTCGGTGGTGTCGCCGCGGCGCTGGGTGGCCAGCGAATACCCCTCGCCGTCGAGATGCACGGCCACGGTGTCGGTGTCGCCAAACAGGTTGTGGATGTCGCCGAGCGTTTCCTGGTAGGCGCCGACCATGGCGATGGCCAGCAGGTAGGACTCGCCGGGCTTGAGCACATGCAACGGCATCGACGCATCGAGCGCTTCGCTTTCGACGTAGGTGTCGATGCGGCCGTCGGAATCGCAGGTGAGGTCGGCGATCACGCCGCGCCGTGTCGGTTCCTCGTTCAAGCGCTCGACCGGCACGATCGGGAAGACCTGGTCGATGGCCCAGACGTCGGGGATCGACTCGAACACCGAGAAATTGACGAAATACTTGTCGACCAGTCGCTCGTTGAGCTCGTCGAGCACCGGGCGATGGCTCTTCTCCTCGGCCGACAGGCGCTGCCGCACCGCGTGGGCGATGGCGTAGAAGAGGTCGTCGAGTTGGGCGCGCTGCTCCACGCCCAACTGGCCGAGCGCGAACAGGGTCTGCCCTTCGGCAAGATGATGCTGGGCCTCGTGGAACAGCTCGACCGGCGGGCGCACATCGAGTTCGGCCTGCACCTCGCGCAGATGACGGATCACCGCCGGTTCGCCCGGCTTGGCCGACGACACGCGGCCTTCCGGCGCGCGTTCGACTTCCGAGACATTCACCACCATCACCGCATGGTGTGCGGTCATGGCGCGGCCGGCTTCGGTGATCAGCCGCGGCTGCGCCAGGCCGTGCTCGGCGCAGGCTTCGGCCAGCGGCTGCAACAGGGTGTAGGCGTACTGGTCGAGGCCGTAGTTGATCGAGCAGAAGCTGCGCGAACGCGTGCCTTCGTAGTCGACGCCGAGGCCGCCGCCGGCGTCCATCAGCCGGATCGGGCAGCCGCGCTTGCTCAGCTCGACGAAGTAATTGACCGCCTCGCGCATGCCGCTGGCGATGTCGCGGACGTTGCTGATCTGCGAGCCCATGTGGAAATGCAGCATCGCGACCGACTCGCCGAGGCCCGCGGCCTGCAGCTTGTCGACGGCATCGAGCACCTGGCGCGGCGAGAGGCCGAACTTGGCCTTGTCGCCGCCGCTGTTCTGCCACTTGCCCGCACCCAGCGAGGCCAGCCGCAGGCGGATGCCGACCACCGGGGCCACGTCGAGCGCGCGCGACTCCTCGATGATCAGCGCCACTTCCGAGGGCTTCTCGATGACGAGGATGGTGTCGAGGCCGAGCCTGCGGCTCATCAGCGCCAGCCGGATGAACTCGCGGTCCTTGTAGCCGTTGCAGACCACCACACTGCCGGGGCGCGCGAGGGCGAGCACCGCCATCAGCTCGGGCTTGCTGCCGGCTTCGAGGCCGAAATCGGCGCTAAAGGGCGCCTCGCCGACCGGCGCACCGACCCGCGCCAGCTCGCCGGCCACGCCGGCATGCTGGTTCACCTTGATCGGGTAGACGGCGGTGTAGCCGCCGCGGTAATCGAGCTCGCGCATGGCGGCGACGAAGGCCTCCTGCAGCTTGCCCAAGCGATGGCCGAGGATGTCGGAGAACCGCACCAGCAAAGGCAGCTTGTGACCCTGGCCACGCGCCCGCTCGACCACATCGGTGAGCGCCACCGCAGGACCAGCCTCGCCGTGCGGGCGCGCCACCAGCCGGCCGCGGCCGTCGATGTCGAAATAGCCGTCCGACCAGTACGGCACGGAGTAGGTGTGGCGGGCGCGGTCGAGCGTCCAGGCGGTCATGGGCGTGGGCCGGGTGGAGGCGGAGGGCGCGTAGTGTACGGCCGGGGGGTGGCCGGGGGGACGATGGCCGGGGCTTCGCCGGAGAAACGGGGGTAGACTGCGCGCCCCCGGGGCGGGCGGGCCCGCGCGGCGGCGATCAGCGCTCGCGCTGCGCATCCAGATCAGGGCTTGCACCCGGCATCCGGAGCCAAGCTCGCGCCCCACCTGCCACGCTTCGCCTTCATTCCTTCGAGGAGTACCGACAGTGAACTCTCCCCCGACCTGGCTCCACGAGACCTTCGACCCCACCGGCTCGGCCTTCGGCCTGCGCGTGAGGGCGAAGCTGGACGAGGTGCAGTCGCCGTTCCAGAAGATCGAGATCTACGAGAGCACCGACTGGGGCAAGGTCATGCTGATCGACGGCGCGATGATGGTGACCACGCGCGACAATTTTTTCTACCACGAGATGATGGCGCACGCGCCGCTGTTCACCCACGCCAAGCCGGAGAACGTGGTCATCATCGGCGGCGGCGACTGCGGCACGCTGCGCGAGGTGCTGAAGCACCCCGGCGTGCGCTCGGCCGTGCAGTGCGACATCGACGAGCAGGTCACGGTGATGGCCCGCAAGTATTTTCCGGAGCTTTGCGAGAGCAACGACGACCCGCGCGCGACGGTGATGTTCGACGACGGCATCGCCTTCATGAAGAACGCCGCCCCGGAGAGCATCGACGTGGTGATCGTCGACTCGACCGACCCGGTGGGCCCGGCCGAAGGCCTGTTCAACCGCGCGTTCTATGCCGACTGCCTGCGCGCGCTGAAGCCGGGCGGCCTGCTGGTGCAGCAGAGCGAGAGCCCGCTGGCCCTGATGCACCTGATCCTCGACATGCGCGCCGCGATGCGCGACGCCGGGTTCAAGGACTTCCGCGTGCTGCCGTTCCCGCAGCCCTGCTACCCGACCGGCTACTGGAGCGCGCTGATCGCCTCGAGGGAGTCGCGTGACCTGAGGGCCTTCCGCGAGGCCGATGCCCGGGCCAAGTCCTTCCCGACCGAGTACTACAGCGCCGCCGTCCACCAAGCCGCGCTGGCCCTGCCGCCTTTCGTCGAGAAGGCCTTGGCGGAGTAAGCCAGAACGATCAGCGCCGGCCAACGAGGCGTTGCGGCGCCAGCGTCACAGCGCGTCGCCATCCAACTCGCCGGTGCGGATGCGCCGGACCCGCTCCAGGTCATAGACGAAGATCTTGCCGTCGCCGATCTTGCCGCTGTTGGCGGCGTTGGCGATGGCTTCGACCACGCGCTCGACCTGGTCGTCGGTGACCGCGACCTCGAGCTTGATCTTGGGCAGGAAATCGACCACGTACTCGGCGCCGCGGTAGAGCTCGGTGTGGCCCTTCTGCCGGCCGAAACCCTTGACCTCGGTGGCGGTGATGCCGGTCACGCCGGCTTCGGAGAGCGCCTCGCGCACGTCGTCGAGCTTGAAGGGCTTGATGATGGCCATGACCATTTTCATGCGGTATCCCAAGTGCGCTGATCCTCCGGCAAGCCTAAACGCCGGCTGGCGGCGACGCCACGGCCGCGACCACGTCCGACAGGCCGACGCGTTATCCTCTGACAGCGCGGCCACGCCCACTCCGCCATGCTCGTCCCACCTGCCCAAGGAGCCCCCGCCATGATCGACCTGAAGGCCATCGACGAGCTGGCCCGCCGCCTCTCGGCCCAGCTGCCGCCGGAGCTCGAAGGTGCGCGCTCCGACCTCGAAAAGCACCTGCGCGCCGGGTTGCAGGCCGGTCTCGCCCGGCTCGACCTGGTGACGCGCGAGGAGTTCGAGGTACAGGCGGCGGTGCTGCGGCGCACCCGCGAGAAGCTGGTCGCTCTGGAGCAGCGGGTCGCCGCGCTCGAAGCCGCCACCGATCCTCCGCCAACGCACTGAGCGGCCGCCATGGGCCTGGCCTGGGTGCACGCCCGTGCACGCTGCGGCGTGCGCGCGCCGGAAGTGCGCGTCGAAGTCTTCACCGCGGGCGGGCTGCCGGCCATCACCGTGGCCGGTCTGGGCGGCGGTGCCGGCCGCGATGCCCGCGACCGGCTGCGGGCCGCACTGGTCGCCAGCCAGTTCGAGATGCCGAGCCAGCGCATCACCATCAACCTCGCGCCGGCCGACCTGCCCAAGGAGGGGGCGCGCTTCGACCTCGCCATGGCGGTTGGCCTGCTCGCCGCCAGCGGCCAGGTGCCGATCGAGGCCCTGTGCGAGGTCGAGTTGCTGGCCGAGCTTTCCCTGGGCGGTGGCCTGCGACCGGTCGGCGCGGTGCTGCCGGCGGCACTGGCCGCTCGCGAAGCCGGGCGTGCGCTGGTGGTGGCCGCCGAAGACGCCGCTCAGGCGGCAACCGCGACCGGCGCCACGGTTTACGCCGCCCGCACGCTCTGCCAGGTGGTCGCCCACCTGCGCGGCGAGGCGCGGCTGCCGCCAACGCCCGCCGTATCGCCCACGCCCACGCTGGCAAGCGGGCAAGGGCCGGACCTCGCCGATGTGGTCGGCCAGACGCAGGGCAAGCGGGCCTTGATGGTTGCCGCCGCCGGCGGCCATGCCCTGCGTTTCATCGGTCCGCCCGGCTGCGGCAAGACCCTGCTGGCGCGCTGCCTGCCCGGGCTGCTGCCGCCGCTGGACGAGCACGAGGCGCTGGAAGTGGCCCTGATCCACAGCCTGACGCCGGCATCCCGCGGCCTGGCGGTGTGGCCGCAGGCACGTCCGTTCCGCGCCCCCCTGCACGGGGCCAGTGCCGTCGCCCTGGTCGGCGGCGGGGCCCTGCCGCGGCCCGGCGAGTTGTCGCTGGCGCACCACGGCGTGTTGTTTCTCGATGAACTCCCCGAATGGCCGCGGGCCAGCCTGGAGGCCCTGCGCGAGCCTCTGGAATCCGGTCAGGTCCACATCGCCCGGGCCGCCTTGCAGGCCGAATTTCCGGCCCGTGCCCTCTTGGTCACGGCGATGAACCCCTGCCCCTGCGGCTGGGCCGGCGACCCGTCCGGCCGCTGCGCCTGCCCGGCCGAAACGATCGCCCGCTACCAGGCGCGGGTCAGCGGCCCGCTGCTCGACCGCATCGATCTGCACGTCAACCTGCGACGACTTCCGGCCGAGGCGATGGCCCAGGCCAACACCGCCGAACCCTCGACGCTGGTCCGCGAGAAGGTGCGGGCGGCTTGGGCGCGGCAACAAGCCCGGCAGGGGCTGCCGAACGCCCGCCTCGATGCCGCCGGCTTGCGCCAGCACGCCGCGGCGAGTCCGGCGGCGCTGCGCCTGCTCGAAACCGCCGGCGAAGCCCTGGCCCTGTCAGGCCGCGCCCTGCACCGGGTGCTGCGGGTGGCCCGCACGCTGGCCGATCTCGCCGACAGCCCCAGCGTGGAAGCCACGGTGATGGCCGAAGCACTGGGTTTCCGCGGCTGAATCCCGATCTCTGGCGCAGTCCCTGCCCTGCCACTGGCAGACCACGAAACGCTAGTCTGGGCATCCTTCGACAACGGATGATCCGGTTACGGCATGGAGTGGTTGACGCGCATTGACACCTGGCTGCTGGGCGGCGCCGTGATCGCACTCGCCGGCATCGCCTCGTCCCTGATCGCCCGCCGCTTCGGCGCGCCACTGCTGCTGGTCTTCCTCGCCCTGGGCATGGCCCTCGGCCCCGAGGGCGCGGGTTTGTCGATCACCCCGCAGACCGCCTACGGCATCGGCGTGCTGGCGCTGGCGGTGATCCTGTTCGACGGTGGCCTGCAGACGCGTCTGGCACCGATCCGCAGCGCCGTGCTGCCGGCCGCGACGCTGGCCTCGCTCGGTGTGCTGCTCACCGCCGGCCTGACCGCGCTGGCGGCACGCTGGTTGTTCGATCTCGGCTGGGCCGAGGCCCTGCTGATCGGGGCGGTGATCGCCTCGACCGACGCCGCCGCGGTGTTCTTTCTGCTGCGCGGTGCCGGGATGCGGCTGCCGAAACGGATCACTGGCGTGCTGGAGATCGAATCCGGTGCCAACGACCCGGTCGCGGTCTTCCTCACGCTGCTGCTCTGCAGTTGGCTGGCGCTCGGCGAGCTGGGCGGCGGTGGCGACCTGCTTGGCCGCCTTGTGCTGCAACTCGGCGCCGGGGCCGTGCTCGGCTGGGCCGGTGGCCGGCTGCTTGCGCTGGCGCTCAACCGGCTCGCCCTGCCCGATGGTTTGCACGCCCTGCTGGCGGTGGCCGGTGCCGTGGCCGTGTTCGCCGGCACCAACCTGCTGGGCGGCAGCGGCTTTCTCGCGGTCTACATCGCCGGGCTGGTGCTGGGCCAGCGGCCGGTCAGGGCCCTGGCCACCATCACCACGGTGCAGCACGCCGCCACCTGGCTGGCGCAGGGGGTGATGTTCCTGCTGCTCGGCATGCTGGCCCGGCCCTCGACCCTGGTCGAGGTGTTCTGGCCGGCCCTGGCGCTGGCGTTCTGGCTGATGCTGGTGGCGCGGCCGCTGGCGGTGGCCGTCTGCCTGGCACCCTTCGACTTCCGTCGCAAGGAGGTCGGCTTCATCGGCTGGGTCGGCCTGCGCGGCGCGGTGGGCATCTTCCTTGCCTCCCTGCCGGTGCTGATGGACCTGCCGAACGCCGCCCTGTATTTCGACGTGGCCTTTGTCGTGGTCCTGGTCTCGCTGCTGGTGCAGGGCTGGACCCTCAAGCCGGCGGCGCGTCTGTTCGGATTGGCGCTCCCGCGCAACACGGCGGAGGCTCGCCGCATCGAGCTGGACCTGCCCGGGCAGTTGGCCTTCGAACTGGTCGGCTACCCAGTGAGGCCGACCAGTGCCGTGCTCTCACACCGTGCCCAGGTGCCGGGCTGGGCGCGTCCCGCCCTGGTGGTGCGCGAGCAACGCGTGCTGCTGCCGACCGAGGCCGGCGCGCTGCAACCGGGCGACATCGCCTATTACCTTGCCCCTCCGGGCGAGGTCTACCGGCTGGATTGGCTGTTCGCCGAGGGCCCCGAGGCCCGCGAGGCCGAACACGCCGCCTTCGGCCAGTTCCTACTGGCCGGTGACGTGCCGCTGGGCGAGCTGGCGGCCTTCTACGCCCTGCCGATCCCCGAGGATTACGCCCGTTGCACCGCCGCCGAGATGTTCGCCAACCACTTCGAGGGCGAGGTCCAGATCGGCGACCGCCTGCCGGTCGGTCCGACCACGCTGGTGGTGCGCCGGGTCGAGGACGGCCGCGCGGCGCAGGTCGGCATCGTGCTGCCTGAGGCGAGGTCGGGCGTCCTGCCGAGCTGGTGGCCCCGGCGACGGTGAAGCCGGGGTGGAGCGGCATAGCGCCGGACTTGCGGGCCGGCGAACTTCACGCTACACCGCTACTTCGATTCGCCGCGTCCGTTTCCGGCTGTTCGCGGTGCGCATCATGAGGTCGATCGCCGGTTGAACGTTTTCAGGGGAGATCCAGATGGTCCGGTTGCAGCGCAGAACGTGTTCCTTGGCCGTATCGGCGGCCTTGGCGGCGATGGTGGGGGCGGCGGCTTCGGCCGAGGCACCGCGTCTGGAGAGCAAGGCTTCGGCAGTCACATCGCCGGTGCTGGAGGCCTTCGCCGAATCCGGCCAGAAGCCCTACATCATCGGCTTCCGTGACCTGCCCGCGATCACCTTCAAGACCCGGCTGAAAACCTCGCTGCCGCCCTTGCGCGGCAAGAAGGCGGTCGATCTCGAAGCGAGCATGAACCAGTACGCCGAGACCCTGGAGTCGCGGCAGAAAGCTCAGGAAACGCGCCTGAAGTCAGCGGTCGGCCGCAACTTCGAGGTGACGCACCGGATGCAGCATGCCTTCAACGGCATCGTCGCCACCCTGAGCCCGGCCGAAGCGGCAGCGCTGGCCCAGGACCCGGCCGTGAGCCTGATCGAACCCTACAAGGAGTACGCTCTCGACGACGACACCGGCCCCGCCGTGATCGGTGCGCCAACGGTCTGGACCGACGGCACCGGCATCCACCGCGCCGCTTTCATGACCCGTGAGCGCACGGGGGTGTCTTTCTTCAACCGGCGCGCCCTCGGTGAGGGCGTGGTGGTCGGCATCATCGACACCGGCATCAACCAGCGCAGCCCCTCCTTCGCCGAAATCGATCCGCTGAGCGGCTTCACTTTCAGCAACCCGCTCGGTCAAGGCAATTACCTCGGCCAGTGCCGGGCTGGCGGCGTCGATGCCGGGCGCTGCAACGACAAGCTGATCGGCGGCCATGACTTCGTGTTCAATGCAGTCTGCACGCCCAACACGCCGGCCACCGACCCCTGCCGCCCCGGTGGCACCTTCCGCGAGGAAGCCAGCTTCGGCGACAACGACGGCCACGGCTCGCACGCCGCCGGCAGCGCGATCGGCAACACCCGCTTCGTCAGCTTCCGCGGCAATTCGCTGGAGATCAGCGGCATCGCACCGCGCGCCCACGTGGTCGCCTACGACGCCTGCTACACCGTCATCGCCACCGGCCAGGGCCTCTGCCCGAACGTGGCCACCCTGGCCTCGATCAACCAGGCGGTGATCGATGGCGTCGATGTCATCAACTACTCGATCGGCGGTGGTGCGCAGCCCTGGTCGGAAGCAATCTCGCAGGCCTTCTTGGCGGCGGCCGATGCCGGCATCGTGGTGGCCGCCTCGGCCGGCAACAGCGGCCCCGGCCCCTCGACCAACGGCCACAACCAGCCCTGGGTGCTGACGGTCGCGGCGGCCCAGTCCGGACGTGCCGGCTTCGAGTTCACCCTGAACACCAGCGGCGCAGCGGTGCCGGCCAATTTGCAACGGGTCGTGCTGAACGCCGGCAGCGGCGGTGTTGATCTCAGCGCCAGCCTGCCGGCCCTGCCCCTGCGGGCCGGCCCGGGCTTTGCCGGCGCGGCGGACGGCTGCACCGCCAGCGGTGCTTTCCCGGCCGGTTTCTTCGCCAACCGCATCGCTCTGGTCCGCCGCGGCGGCTGCACCTTCAGCGAAAAAGCGGTGAACGCCACCACCGCTGGCGCGCGTGCGGTCATCATCGTCAACAACGCGGCCGGTGCGATCGCCCCCTCGGTGCCCGGCACCACGGTGCCGGTGTTCGGCATGCCTCAAGCCGAGGGCGTGGCCCTGCAGGGCCTGAGCGCCACCGACACGACGCTCACCGCCAGCATCCCCTTCCCGGCCACCCGCATCGCCAACACCGCCGATCAACTCGCGGCCTTCAGCTCACGTGGTCCGACGCCGTTCTCGCTGCTCAAACCCAACATCACCGGTCACGGCGTCAACATCCTCGAACCGATGGCCTGCCCCGATCCGGCGCAGTGGGCCACGCCGGCCTGCGCCAACATCGCCGGGCTGATGTCGGGCACCTCGATGTCCTCGCCGCAGCTCGCCGGCTCGGCGGCCTTGATGCGCCAGCTCTTCCCGGACTGGAGCCCGGCCGAGATCAAGTCCGCGCTGATGATGACCGCCGTGCAAACCGTGCGGCTGGAGGACGGCACCACCCCGGCCGGTCCGTTCGCCGCCGGTGCCGGCCGCGTCCAGATCGACCGTGCCGCCCGCGCTGGGCTGGTGCTCGATGAACAGCGCGCCGATTACCTGGCCGCCAACCCCACGACCGGCGGTGACCCCTCCGGACTGAACCAGGCCGCGCTCGTCAATCGCGGCTGCGGCCCCAGCAGCTGCACCTTCACCCGCACCTTCCGCAGCACCCGTGGCACCTTCCAGACCTTCAGCGCCAGCCTGGGCGGGGTCACCGGTTCGGTCAGCAACCCGGTCTTCACCGTGCCGCCGTTCGGCACCGCCACGCTCTCGGTGACGGTGAACACCGCCGGTCAGCCGAGCGACGGCAGCCACCGCTTCGGGGCCCTGACGCTCACCTCCACCGGCAACGACACGGCCAGCCGCTCGCCCGACCTGCGCCTGCCGATCGCGGTCGCCGTGCGTGCACCGGAACTCACGCTCAGCACCGAGGCCATCGCCATCACCGCCCCGGCCAACAGCAGCCGCAGCGCCAGCTTCTCGATCTGGAGCAACAGCAACCCGGTCGATTTCAACGTCAGCACCAGCGGCAGCGGCAGCGGCGCCGTGGTCAGCCAGAGCAGCCTCGGCGCGACCAGCGGCTTCTCGATCGGCTTTTTCACCAACTTTGGCATCGGGCTTTACGCCGGCGATGACTTCGTGGTGGCGGCCTCCAGCCGGATCACCCGGATCAGCACCGACCTGTTCAATGTCGGTGCCTTGGCCGGTCCGGCCACGGTGGTGCAGTGGTCGATCTTCCCGGATGCCGGCGGTGTGCCGGCGGGCAATCCTGAAACCTCGCCGGGGGCCGCGGTGTGGCGCTTCAGCGCCCCATTGTCGGGGCCGGGCGTTTCGCTGGTCGGTGGTGTGTTGCGGCTTGACCTGGTGGCTGCCGGGCAGAACGTGACTCTGCCGCCCGGCCGCTACTGGCTGGTGCCGCAGGTGAACACCACGTTCGCCAACCGCTACGCCTGGTTCGCCTCGAACGAGGGCAACGGCACCCCGCCGCGCACCATCCAGCCCAGCCTGGCGCCGCCGGGCAACACCTGGAACGTGCCGGCCAACGCTCCGGCCGGTCTTGCCTTCAACATCACCGGCACGGTCGGCTGTGGTGCGCCCTGGATCGCCGGCGTGGCCCCGGCCAGCGGTCGCGGCAGTGCCGGCAGCCCGGCTTCGGTGAGCTTCACGGTCAACACGGCCGGCTTGGCCCCGGGTAACTACACCGGCTTCGTCTGCGTCAACAGCAACGATCCGGCCCGTCCGCAGGCCAGCGTCCGCGTCAACCTGACCGTCACGCCCTGAGGTTCCGGGCCACGGCATCAACGCGAACGGGCCCCGCGGGGCCCGTTCTTTTTGCGCTCGATTTCCGCTCGATATTCGGTTGACCGGCGCCGCTTTCCTCGCGACCGGTGGCGCGGGGCTCAGGCCGCAACGGTGGCCGGTGACCTGCTCACGCCCTGCTGGAACTGCTCCTCCTCGGTGCTGCCCTTCATCGCCGTGGTCGAGCTCTGCCCGCCCTGGATGGTCTGCGTGACGGCATCGAAGTAGCCGGTGCCGACCTCGCGCTGGTGCTTGACCGCGGTGAAGCCGCGATCGGCGGCAGCGAACTCACGCTCCTGCAGCTCGACGAAGGCGCTCATCTGGCGACGCGCGTAGCCGTGCGCGAGGTCGAACATGCCGTAGTTGAGGCTGTGGAAGCCGGCCAGCGTGATGAACTGGAACTTGTAGCCCATCGCCGCGAGCTCCTTCTGGAAGCGCGCGATGGTGGCGTCGTCCAGATGCTTCTTCCAGTTGAAGGACGGCGAGCAGTTGTAGGCCAGCAGCTTGCCGGGGTACTTGGCGTGGATGGCTTCGGCGAAGCGCTTGGCAAACGCCAGATCGGGCTTGCCGGTTTCGCACCACACGAGGTCAGCGTAGGGCGCGTAGGCGAGGCCGCGGCTGATCGCCTGCTCGGCACCCGGACGCGTCTTGTAGAAGCCCTCGACAGTGCGCTCGCCGGTGCAGAACGGGCGGTCGTTGGCGTCGACGTCGGAGGTGAGCAGGTCGGCGGCTTCGGCGTCGGTGCGGGCGACAATGAGCGTCGGCACGCCCATCACGTCGGCGGCGAGGCGCGCGGCGTTGAGCTTCTCGATGGCCTCGCGGGTCGGTACCAGCACCTTGCCGCCCATGTGGCCGCACTTCTTCACCGAGGCGAGCTGGTCTTCGAAGTGCACGCCCGAGGCGCCGGCTTCGATCATCGCCTTCATCAGCTCGAAGGCGTTGAGCACGCCGCCGAAGCCGGCCTCGGCGTCGGCCACAATCGGCTGCAGGTAGTCGATGTCGCCCTGCCCTTCCGCGCACTGGATCTGGTCGGCGCGCAGGAGGGTGTTGTTGATGCGCTTGACCACCTGCGGCACCGAGTTGGCCGGGTACAGCGACTGGTCGGGGTACATCTCGCCGGCGAGGTTCGCGTCGGCGGCGACCTGCCAACCGGAGAGGTAGATGGCCTTCAGGCCGGCCTTGACCTGCTGCATGGCCTGGTTGCCGGTCAACGCGCCGAGCGCATTGATGAAGTCCTCCGTCTGCAGGGAGCGCCAGAGCTTCTGCGCGCCGAGCTTGGCGATGCTGTGCTCGACCGGCACGGTGCCGCGCAGGCGCACGACGTCGTGGGCGCTGTAGTTGCGGGTGACACCCTTCCAACGCGGATTGGTGGCCCAGTCGTGCTTCAGTTGGTCGGCGGTCGGCAGCGTGCTCATGGCGGTGTCCTTGCGAGTAACGAGGGGTGGGGCGAGCAGAGAGGAGAGAGGAGAGAGGCGTGGAGCGGGGAGAGCGGAACGAGTGGTGAAGCAAGTGACGGTGCGACGCGTCAGGCGGCGCGAAGATCGCTCTCAACGAGCTGCGGGTACGCCGCGCTGGTGAGGAAGGCCTCGAGGGTGTCGGCGTGGGTGAGGCGGTCGAGCAGGGCGATGGCGGCGTCGACGCGATCGCCACCGGGCATCGCGCGGCGATCGCCGATCACGGACGGCAGATTGATCAGCGCGCGCTCGAACAGCGCCCAATCCACCGGCGTGCCGTCGTCGAGATGCAGCGGCTCGGCGGGAACGCCGTGCTTCGCTGCGATCGTCGGGTGGTGCAGCCAGCGCCACAGCTGGGTGCGGCTGATCTCGGCGGTGGCGGCGTCTTCCATCAAATGATGGATAGGCACGCAGCCGCTGCCGGCCAGCCAGGCCGCCATGTAGCGCACGCAGACCTCGACGTTGTTGTCGAAGCCGGCGCGGGTGATGGTGCCGAGCGAGGGCTTCAGCAGGTCGTCGCGCGTCACCTGCACGTCCTCGCGCTGGACGTGGTGCTGGTGCTTCGTGGGCATGTGCGCATCGAAGACCTCGCGCGCGATCGGGATCAGCGCCGGGTGCGCCACCCAGGTGCCGTCGTGGCCGGCGGTGACCTCGCGCAGCTTGTCGGCACGCACGCGCTGCATGGCGCGCTCGTTGGCATCAAGGTCGCCCTTGATCGGGATCTGCGCCGCCATGCCGCCCATCGCATGCGCACCGCGGCGGTGGCAGGTCTGGATCAGCAGCTCGGAATAGGCCTTCAGGAAGGGCTGGGCCATCGTCACCTGGCCACGCTCCGGCAGCACCTTGTCGGCGTGGCGGCGCAGCGTCTTCAGCCAGCTGAAGATGTAGTCCCAACGCCCGCAGTTCAGGCCGACGATGCGGCCGCGCAGTGTGTGCAGGATCTCGTGCATCTCGAACACGGCGGGCAGCGTTTCGATCAGCACGGTCGCCTTCATCGTGCCCACCGGCAGGTTCAAGCGCACTTCGAGGAAGGCCATCACCTCGTCCCACAGGCGCGCCTCCTCCATGCACTCCATCTTCGGCAGGTAGAAGTACGGCCCGCGCTCGCGCCAGGCCAGGGTCTTGGCGTTGTGGAAGGCGAAGCTGGCGAGGTCGAACAGGCCGCCGCCGATCGCTTCCCCGTCGACCGTCGCGTGCACCTCGTCGAGGTGCCAGCCGCGCGGGCGGACGATCAGTACGGTGCGGCTGGCCGGGTCGAGCGCGTAGCGCTTGCCGGTCTCCGGCGCGGTGAAGCTCAGGATGCCGTCGACGGCGTCGCGCAGGGCGCGCTGGCCGGTGATCTGGTTGGCGAAGGACGGCGCGTTGCTGTCCTCGAAGTCGGCCATGAAGCAGGAAGCACCCGAGTTCAGCGCGTTGATGACCATCTTCGGGTCGACCGGGCCGGTGATCTCGACGCGACGGTCCTGCAGGGCCGCCGGGATCGGCGCCACGGTCCAGTCCTCTTCGCGAATCGAACGCGTGTCGGCGCGGAAGTCCGGCAGCATCCCGGCATCGAATTCGGCCTGGCGGGCAACGCGGGCGGCCAGGCGCTGGCGGCGGGCCGACTCGAACAGGCGGTGCAGGTCGGTGAGCAGGGCCTGCAGCTCCGGCACGAGGATCACGGCCTCGCCCTCGACCGGGCGGCCGACGCGGCGGAAGCCGCAGGTGGCCTGTGCAGGGGGGGTGCGGGTGGGCTCGGTGGCGGTGTTCATGAGCCCAAACTCACCCTGCCAATGATTGTTGACAAAGCAAATCTGTGGATACGATGTATTAGTTCCTCAAATATCCATCGGAAACCATGGCCAACATGACGCGAAAGCGCAGCCAAAAACCGGCATTGGAGCGGAAGACCGAGTCGGAATCGGGCCGCTTCTACTACAAGGGCAGCCGCCTCAAGCCCTTGCAGGCCTTCTGCCAAGTGGCACGACTGGGCTCGGTGAGCCGCGCCGCGGAAGCCCTGTTCCTCAGCCAGCCAGCGGTTTCCCTGCAGCTCAAGGCGCTGGAAAGCCACTACGGCGTGGCCCTGCTGGAGCGCGTCGGCCGGCGCCTGTCGCTGACCCGCGAGGGCCAAGCGCTGTACGACCTCGCGCGTCCGCTGATCGACAGCTTCGAGGGCCTCGACGAGGCGTTTCGCGGCAGCCAGGACGGCCTCGACGGCGGCGAACTGCACATCGCCGCCGGCTCATCGACCCTGCTGCACCTGCTGCCCGAGCCACTGGCCGCCTTCCGCGCACTGCGGCCCGAGGTGCGCCTGCACCTGCACAGCGTTACCGGGCAGGCAGGGCTGGCGAAGCTGCGCGCCGACGAAGTGGATTTCGCCGTCGGTGCGATGTGGGAAGTGCCCAACGACCTCGACTACGCGCCGCTGCAGCGCTTCGACGCCATGCTGATCACCGCACCCACGCATCCGCTGGCGAAGAAGTCCACGATCAAGCTGGAAGACCTGTCGCCGCACGGGCTGATCCTGCCGCCGAAACAGCTCTCGACCTGGCGCATGGTGACCACCGTCTTCGAGCAGCGCCGCCTGCCCTACACCGTCGCCATCGAAGTGGGCGGCTGGGAGGTCATCAAGCAGTACGTCGCGCAGGGCCTCGGCATCTCGGTCGTTTCCGCGCTGTGCCTCACCGACGCCGATAAATCGCGCCTCGTCGCCCGGCCGCTGCGCGAGTACTTCCCCTCGCGCACCTACGGCGTGCTGGTGCGCAAGGGCAAGTCCCTGTCCGGCCCGGCGCGTGCGTTTGTCGACCTGATCAAGCCGGGCCTGTTCAAGCGCAAGGACTGGTTCGAGGCGGGGCATTCGGAGCGGTGAGCGGACCTCGGGTTTGACCTTCCCTCGGCAAGGGGCTAGCGTGCCCTCACATAATTTATCGGTCCAAGGGCAGGTGCTCCGGCGCCTGCCCTTTCGCTTTGGAGAACCGCCATGGCCCTGCCACCCCCGATCCTGATCGCCACCGATGTCGCCCGACGCCTGGAGGCTTTGCTCGAACATGCCCCCGAGGGCAGCGAGGAGGTCGTCGCCAAGCTGGAGGAGGAACTCGCTCGCGCCGAGCTGCGCGAGCCGTCGGCGATGCCGGGCGACGTGGTCACGATGCATTCGCGCGTCGGCTTCCTCGACGAGATCAGCGGCGCAACGCATGAGGTCCGCCTGGTTTATCCGCAAGAAGCCGGACAGGTCGCCGGCGATGTTTCGATCCTCTCGCCGGCGGGTGCTGCCCTCATCGGGCTGTCGGTCGGCCAGTCCATCGATTGGCCCCTGCCCGGCGGCCGGACCACGAGCTTCCGGGTGACGCGGGTTGTGGCACACCCGTCCTACTGACGACGAAGGAGAGGACCCGCGCATGCCCCGCTGGTTCAAGCGATGGGGGTGGCTTCGGCGAGGATCGTCGGCGACCGTGCCGCTCCGCGTGCGTGGCCGTGTCGCCCGACCCGGACCTTGTGCGACGCGGGTCGACGGCTCGCTCTGGTCGATGCAGCTGACCCTGTCCTCTTGGGAGATCGTGGGTGGCGTCCCGCAACAGGGGCCCTTGCACATCCTTGGCGAAGGCGGCGACGAAGCGCTTCGGACGCTGCAAGCGCGGTGTCCCGAAGGGGCCGTGGTGGTGGTGGATATCGCCCTGCATCCGTCTTCGACGCCTCGGGCCACCCTCGTGGCGATCGTCGGGGTGTCCTGAACCCGTCGATGTAAGGATGGCGGCATCCGGGGCGTATCACCCCGGCATGGACGCCCTCACCGCCCCGATGACCGACACCATCGACCTCCGCCGCGAACGCTTCGCGATGCTGCTCGCCCAGCACCGCGGCCTGCTGCGCAAGATCGCCTGGGGCTTCAGCGACTGCCCGGCCGACCGCGCCGACCTCGAGCAGGACATGGCCGCGCAGCTGTGGGCCGTGTTCCCCGCATGGGACGGCGAGAGGCCGTTCGCCACCTGGGCCTACCGCGTGGCGCTCAATGTCTGCCTGAGTGGGCGGCGCGCGACGCAGGCCCGAGGCGGCCGCGCGATGCGTGCCCCGGGGCGCGGCACCTCGGGCGCGACGGACTCGCTCGACGACGACGCACACGACCCGATCGATCACCTCGTCGACCCCGGTGCCACGCCGGAACAGATCGCCCAGCAGCGCGACCTGCACCGCGTCATCGCCGCGCTTGATCCGCTGAACCGCGCGCTGCTGCTGCTCTGGCTCGACGACCTGCCCTACCGCGAGATCGGCGACGTGCTCGGCCTCTCCGAGAGCAACGTCGGCGTCCGCCTCAACCGACTGAAGGCGCGACTGCGCACTGAACTGGCCCCCTGATCATGGAGACCGCCATGAACCTCGACACCCTCAAGACCACGTGGAAAGCGCTGGACGAGCGGCTGACCCGCATCGAAGCGCTGCAGGCGCAAACGAACGACCTCGAGCGCGCCCGCGATGCGGAAGCGCGCGCGAAGGCCGGACAACTCGCCAGCCGCAGGGCGCTGCGCCCGCTGGCCATCGGGTTGGGCGTGCAGGCCGTGATCGGCGCCGTCCTGCTCGTCGTCGCCGCGACGTTCTGGGGATCGCGCATCGGCGAAACGGGAAGCGTCAGCCTCGTCGCCAGCGGGATCGCGGTGCAGCTCTACGCCATCGCCCTGATCGCCTCCGCCGGCCAGGAACTCTCGCTGATCCGCCGCGTGCGGATGACCGGTGCGGTGCTCGACATGCAGGGCGCCCTCGCCGCGCTGCGGCGCTGGCGCGAAACGATCGGCTGGGTGCTGGGCCTCGCCGGCGGCGTGATCTGGGTGCCGCTGCTGCTGATGGGCTTCGCCGCCGCCGGTGTCGACCTCTGGACCCAACGACCGGGACTCGTCGGCGCATGGATCGCTTCCGGCATCGTCTTCACCGCGCTGATCGGCGCCGGCCTGCGCTGGGTGTATCGCCACCCGCGGCTCGCGGCGGCGATGCGGGCCGACCCCGCCGGCCAGAGCGTGCGTCGCGCCGAGCTGGCGCTGACGGACGTGCGGGCCTTCGAGGCCGAAGGCCGCTGAGCGCGGGCCTCATGCCGCGGTTGCGTCCGCCGGGACCTCGGCGGCCTTGCTCGGGAAGGTGTGCAGGTAGAGCAGCACCACGATCCCCGCCACCGGCGCGAAGGCGATCAACGTCCACCACGGGCTCAGTCCGGCGTCGCGCAGGCGTCGCGCAGGCGGCGCGCGCTGGCGGCACCCAGGGGCAGCAGCACGACCAACTGCGTGAACCGGAAGATCAGGGCGCCGAACGACTCGGCCAGCAGCTGGGCGGCGGCGAGCACCATCACCACGGCGAGGAAGAACCACCAGTAGTCCGGGCGACGGGTCGTGCCGACGAAGTCGAGGCCGCGGACAACGCCTTCGCGCATCGCGGCAAGCGCCGGCTGCGAGCCCGTGGCCGGCGTCGGTGCCGTCACCAGCAGGCTCTCGGCCGGCACCTCGAACACCGCGGCGAGGGCGCGCAGCGATTCGGTCGAGACCTTGGCGCCGGTTTCCAGCCGTTGGATGGTTCGCAGGTTCAGGCCGCTGAGCTCGGCCAGCTGCTCCTGCGACCAGCGCTTGGCGGTGCGCAGCTCGCGAAGACGGGTGCTGTCGATGTGCATGGGGTGCTCCTCGGGAACCGGATGGGATCCCGGAAGCATCCTGCCCGAGGGCGACGGGGCGTGACGACAGCAGGACGACACGGACCCGACAGCGCTGCGACAGCGCGCTCCGAGGCTCAGGCCGTCCTCGGACGGCCTACCGCACCTCGAACACCACCTCGCGCTCGTCGCTGCGGCGCCTCTTCAACCCACACATTTTCGTGTGGCACATGCCCGTTTGGCACAAAAGAAAGTGGTGTCGGAAAAGACGAAGACGGTAACGGACTACCCCGTCATGCGGCTTTGCTTATGTCGTTGCGTTCAGAACCGCCCGGCCTGGTAGTCGGCGATCGCCTCGCGGATCTCCTCGGCGGTGTTCATCACGAACGGCCCGTGCCAGGCGACCGGCTCGCCGATCGGGCGACCCGCCACCAGAATCAGGCGGGCACCCTGCGGGCCGGCTTCGAGGCTCACACGGTCGCCCGCCGTGAGTACGGCGAGCTGGCCAGGCTGCACCTCGGCCGGGCCTTCGGCCGAGGGCAGCCGGGCCGTGCCGGCAAACACATGGACGAAGGCGTTATGCGTGGGCGGCAGCGGCACCTCGACACGGGCCTGTGCGGCCAGCAGCAGATCGAGGAACAAGGGCTGGGTCGCCTCGGCCTGCACCGGGCCGTCGCTGCCGGCGAAATGGCCGGCGATCACCTTGGCGGCGACGCTGGCGCCGGGCGTGAGCAGTGCCGGGGCGGCATCGCCGCTGCGCCGGACCAGCACCGTGCCGGTGGCATCGAGTTCCAGCACCGGCAGCCGCTCCGGGGCGATGTCCTGATAGCGCGGCGGCTGCATCTTGTCCTTGGCCGGCAGGTTGACCCAGAGCTGGAAGCCGCGCATCTCGCCGTCGATCTGCTCGGGCATCTCGGAATGGACGATGCCGCGGCCGGCGGTCATCCACTGCACGCTGCCCGGCACCAGCAGGCCTTCGCCGCCGTGGTTGTCGCGGTGGCGCATGCGCCCGGCGAGCATGTAGGTCACGGTCTCGAAGCCGCGGTGCGGGTGCGGAGGGAAGCCGGCGATGTAGTCCTCGGGGCGATCGGTGCCGAAGGCATCGAGCATCAGGAAGGGATCGATCGAGGGCTGCTGGCGCGTGCCGACCAGCCGGACCAGCTTGACGCCGGCACCGTCGGACGTCGGCATCCCGGTGGAAAGGCGCAGCAGTTGGCGGGGCGCGGCGATGGGGCGGGGCATGGCGTTCATGCCGCCATGGTTGTGCCGGGCGCGGTCGGCCTCAAGGCGTGCCGCGCAACGCCGGGTTCCCGCGGCGCAACGCCGGTGCCTCAGAGCGTGCCGCGGTTCTTGCCGACGAAGGGCCGGTACCAGGCCCGCACCCGCGCCATCTCGGCCGCCAGATCCTCGCCCATGACCAGCAGCGGGCCGATCCGGATGGTCCGCGACGGGTAGTCGAAGGCCACGCAGAGCACCGGGGCTTCGGCGGCGCGGGCGATCTTCCAGAAGCCGTTCTTCCATTCGGTGACTTGGCGACGGGTGCCCTCCGGGGCAAGCAGGAACCAGCCCTGGCCGGGCCGCTGCAAATCGGCGGCGACTTGGGCGGCAATGCCGCCCGGCGCGGTACGATCCACCGGCAGACCGCCGGCCCAGTGCAGCAACCAGCCGAGCGGGCCGATGAAAGCCTCGCGCTTGGCCATGAAGCTGATGTCGAGATCGAGGCCGATCTTGGCGGCGAGTCCCCAGACCGCGTCCCAGGCCGAGGAATGCGGGGCGACGATGATGACGAGGCGCGGCAACTCGGGAAAATCGCCCTCGAAGCGCCAGCCGCCCACGCGCCGGAAGAACCACCAGCACAGGCGTTGCAGCCAGGCCGGAATGCCGGCGCGGGGAGCGCAGGCCGGGATGCCGGGCAGACCCTCGACCGGGCTCGTGAGCCGGGTCCGGGCGATCACGAATCCCGCTCCCAGCGCCGCGAACTGCGTTCGCGCTTGACCTGGGCACGTTCGCGCTTGCTGCCGAGCCGGCGTTCGATCGCGCCGCGGCTGGGTTTGGTCGGCACACGCGGCTTGGCGGCCTCGCGGCAGGTTTCGACCAGGGCCTGCAGACGCTCGCGGGCGTCCTGGCGGTTGCGCTCTTGGGTGCGGAAACGGCGGGCCTGGATCACCAGCACGCCGTCCTCGCTCAGGCGCCGGTCGCGGCGCGCCAGCAGGCGCTCGCGCACCGCCTCGGGAAGGGCCTGCGAAGCGCGCACGTCGAAGCGCAGTTCGACCGCGCTGGCGACCTTGTTGACGTTCTGCCCACCCGGCCCCGGCGCACGGACGAAACGCTCGACCAGCTCCTGTTCCGGGATCGACAAAGGCGGACGCGAGGGCGGGGCGATGCTCATGGCTTCAGGCCGCCTCAGGCCGCTGGCAGGCGGGGGTGGCCGAAGGCGTCGCGTTCCTCGGCGGTGGCGGCATCGCCGATGCGTTCGCGCAGACCGCGGCCCGGCAGCTCGCTGGCCGGTTCGCTGCGGCCCAGGCGCAGGGCATTGGCGTAGGCCAGGGCCGCACGCGGGTCCTGCGCGGCGGCGAGCAGATCGCCCAGGTCCTCCCAGGCCGCGCTGCCGGCCCCTTGGGCGAGGGCGCGGTGGAGGTAGGCCTCGGCACGGGCCGGCTGACTGGCGGCACTCAACCGGCCGAGCACCCGCAGCAGGCCCGGCGAGGTCGGATGGGCCTGCAGCCAGGCCTCGGCACGGGCCAGCCGGGCATCGTTGACGAAGGCTGGCAGGGAGCCCCAGGCCTCCACCACCGCCTCGTCCCAGCGCGCCTCGATCGCCTCGGCCAGCGCCTGTTCGGCCTGGGCTTCGACATGCAGCTGGCCGGCCCGACGGGCCAGGGCCAGCAGTACCGGTGTCTGCGCGCGCAAGCCGGCGGCCAGACCTTTCCAGCGGATCAACAGGGTGCTGGCCTCGGCCGCATCGGCCAGCGAAGCGACCGCGAGCCGGATTTCCAGCGCCGCCAGGGCCGGCCCGTCGTGGCCGCGCTCACTGCGCAAGCGGGCGACCATCGGCAGGGCCTCGTCGGCACGGCCGAGCCGGGCCAGAGCCTCGGCCTTGAGGCGCAGACCGGCCGGCGGCAGCGGCCCGCGCACGGCGGCGGATTCGAGCGTGGCCAGCGCCTCGACGCCACGGCCTTCCTCCAAGGCCGCACTGGCCAGCTCCAAGGCGCTGGCCAGAGGATCGAGCCGCGACAGGGCGATGCGGTGTTCACGCAAGCGGCCCGGCAACCCCGCCGTGCGGGCGGCGACGATGGCGTAGAGCAGGGCCGGCACGCGGTCACTGCCGGCCCGCTTGGCGGCCAGCGAGAGCAGGGTCTCGGCGCGCTCGGGGCGACCCTGTTGCAGGGCCAGCAGGCCGTTACCGAGGCGCTGCCGGGCGAGCCGCTGCGAGTAGCGGCGCATCGCCCGGAACGGCAGTCGCAGCAAGGCCAACAGGCCGAGCACGGCCAGCGTGAGCAGCAGCCAGAGCAGCACCGCCACTTCGGCGCGCAAGCTGGCGAGGTGCTCGCCCCACTGGATCACCACCAGTCCGTCCTGTTCGCGCAGCAGTTGCCAGCCGACCGCGCCGAGCAACACCAGCAGCAGGGCGGCCAGCAGGGCGGGGAAAGGCTTCACGGCAGCCCTCCGCCACGGCGCAGGGCGCGCATCTGCGCCAGCGTGCTGCCGAGCACGGGCACATCGAGTGCCAGCGGCGTCTGGCCCAGGGCCTGCAGCGCCACGGCCTGGGCCTCCAGCGGCGGGCCGGCGGCGTACAGCCGGCGCATCCAGCGTTCGGCACGGGTGCTGGCCGCGATCAGACCGAGTTCGTCGCGGCGCTCGATGGCGATGCGTGCCAGCGCCAGCTCAAGGCGCAAGGCGGCCTCGCCGCGCTGGCGGTCGGCCGGGGCGAGCAGGTCCTGGGTGCCCCGCGGGCGGACATCGACCAGCGCCGCCAGCAGGCGCGTCGCCACCGGGGCATCGGCCGGCGTCGGGGGGGGCTCGGGCAGGACCGGCAGCTCGGCCAGTGCCGCCTCGACGGCATCGACCCGGCCACGGGCGATGGTGCGCGGGTCCGGCGGCAGGGCAGCAAGCGCGGCCTGCTCCTGCGCCAGCGACTGCCGCAGGTTGACGAACTGCGGGGCGGTCAGTGCGGCCAGCAGGCCATCGGCCAGGGCGTAGGCGCGGCGGGCGCCGTCGATGTCGCCGGAGAGTTCGAGCCGGGCCTCGGCGTGGGTCAGCAGCAGATCGATCTCGTCGAGGCGCAGGCTGACACCCGGATCGCTGCCGGCCACCGTCATCGCCTGCTGCACGCTGTCCTCGATCAGGGCGGCGCGCTGGCCGAGGCCCAGCACCTCGTCGCGCAGCACGATGCTGCGCGCTTCGACATCGGCGAGGCGCTGCTCGCTGCGCTGCTGGCCGCGCTGCAGGGCGGTGAGCGCCTGCTCGACGGCCAGCAGGCGCTGGTCCAGCGCCTGCGGCGAGAAGGGATCGGCCACCGCCTGCGGTGCTGGCCGCAGCACCCACCAGCCGAGCACCGGCAGCAGCACGGCGAGCAACAGGAGCAGCGCGAACCATGGACGGTACGAGAGCGACACGGTGCGATCCATCGACGGGTCAGGGGCAGCAAGCGGTGCGTTGGAGTTTACGGCTTCGGCGGGCCGAGGGCGTCGATCATCGCCGCGGCGCGCGGGCTCTCGGCCATCCGCAGTTCACCCACGCCGAGTTCGCGCAATCGCGCCGCCAGCCGCTCGCTGGGGACGACCACCGGCCGTGCCCGCAGGCTGGTCGCCGCGGCCTTGCCGAGCCGGGCCAACAAGCGGGCCAGGGCCTCGCTGCTGCTCAACAGCAAAGGCGCAGCCGGATCGGCGGCGAAAGCGGCGTAGCAACGCGCCGCGCCATGCAGGGGCAGGCGCTCGTAGACCTCGGCCCGATGCAGGTGCACGCCGCGTGCCGCCAGCGCACGGGCGATCAGGCCACGGCCACCCGGAGCGGTGAGCAGGCCAACCGGACCCTCGCCCAGCGCCTCCAGTTCCGGCAGGGCGAGCAGGCCCTCGCTGTCCATCCGCGCCGGGTGAAACACCCGGTGCGCACCGGCGGCGGCGAGGGCGGCCGCGGTGCCGGCACCGACCGCCAGATCCAGGCCCTGCGTCGGCCAGGGCGAACGCCGCGCCACCGCCCGCACCGCCGCCGGGCTGGTGCTGATCCGCCAACTGCAGGCCAGCGCCCGGTCCAGCGCCGCGCCGACCGCGCGCTCGCGGGTGCGCAGCACCGGCAGGACGCGCAGCCGCCAGCCGGCGGCTTGTGCCGCCCGCCTGAGCGCCGCATGCTCGCCGGCCGGTCGCAGCGACCAGAACATCGGCGGCCGGTCGTTCTGTTCTGCCATCGCCTTACTCTCGCATACCGTCCCCCATGCCGATCGCCGCCGACTCCGAGATCCACCGCCTGCAGGACCTGCTCGACCGGATGCCGCCGGCGCGGGCGCTCGGCCTGCGCATCGAACGGCTCGATGCCGCCGGCATCCAGATCGGCGCGCCGCTGGCGCTCAATCTCAACGACAAGGGCTGCGCCTTCGGTGGTAGCCTCGCTGCCCTGCTGACGCTGGCCGCCTGGGCTGCGCTGGAAACCGCCCTGCACCGGGCCGGCGAGGACACCGACCTCTTCATTGCCGACAGCCGGCTCGAGTACCTGGCGCCGCTCTACGAGGACCTGCGCGCCACCGCGGCCCTGCCGGACGCCACCGCCCTCGAAGGACTGCGCGCCAAGCTGGCGGCGCGCGGACGCGGCGGGCTGAACCTGCAGGCCGAAGCGCGCGACGCCAGCGGTCGCCTGGTGGCCCGGCTGGAAGGCCGCTATGCCGCCGTCCGGCGCGGCTGACATACTCCTGCGCGCCACCCTCCGGGACCTCCCGCCCATGCCGCGTCGCGTCGCCCTCCTGCTCGCCCTCGGCTGCCTGCTGCTCACCGCCTGCGCCGGCGGGCCGGGCACCCGCGCCGAGGCCCTCGACCGCGCCCTCTACGCCTACTCGGCGGCGATCCGCTGGAACCAGTTCGAGGTGGCGGCCGAATCGATCGACCCCGCCACGCTGGCCCGCCAACCGCTCACCGCTTTCGAGCTGGAGCGCCTGCAGCAGAACCGCATCACCGGCTACCAGGTGATCGCCAGCCGGCCCAGCACCGACGGCGGGGTGGTCCGCGAGGTCGAGTTGCGGATCGTCAACATCCACACTCAGGTCGAACGGGTGCTGCGGGTGCGCGAAACCTGGCGCTGGGACGATGCCAGCCGGCGCTGGTTGCAGACCGAGGGGCTGCCCCGGTTCGCTCGCGACGGCTGAACCGTCGCCCGGACGACTGGCCGCCGCCGCCGGACCGGCGGATAATGCCGGCCCACCCCCGACCGAGCGCCCGATGTCCTGGGACCAGCTGTCCGCCTTCGCGCAATCCTCGCCCATCCTCAGCCTGGCCTTCGTCGGCCTGACCTTGGCCGTCATCATCAACGAGACCCGGCTGCGGCTCTCCGGCATCCCGGTGTTGAGCCCGGCCGCCGCCACCCGCCGCATGAACAGCGACGAGGCCCTGGTGGTCGATGTCTCGCCGGCCGCCGACTACGCCAAGGCGCACATCCTGGGTTCGATCTCGGTGCCGCTGGTCGACCTCGATCCGGAGCGCCACAAGCTGCTCGCCAAGGCCAAGGCGCGGCCGGTGATCGTGGTCTGCCGCGCCGGCATGAGCGCCCGTGACGCCGCCAAGAAGCTCAAGAAAGCCGGCTTCACCGACGTTTCCCTGCTCGACGGCGGCATCGCCGGCTGGCGCCAGGCCGACCTGCCGGTGACCAAGGGCCGCTGATGCACCCGGCCCCGGGCCTTGTGCCCGGCCACGGCCGCCCCCACCCCGTTTTCCGGCGCATGCGATACTGCGGCGCTCACTTTCCCGTCCCGTTTTTTGGAGTTGCCCCGTGGCTGATGAAACCACCCCCGCCGTCGCCGGCACCGATGCCGCCGCCCCGCAGGCGCAGTTCGCGATCCAGAAGATCTACGTCAAGGACCTGTCCTTCGAGGCACCCGGCACGCCGATGGTGTTCAACGAGCAGGGCAACCCCGACCTCAACCTCAACCTCAACCAGAAAGTCGCCAAGCTGGCCGACGACGTGTACGAGGTGGTGCTCGGCATCAACCTGAGCTGCAAGCTGGGCGACAAGGTGGTCTACATCGTCGAGGTCGAGCAGGCCGGCATCTTCGGCCTTACCGGCTTCGATGAGCGCAACCTCGACTTCATGCTCGGCACCTACTGCCCGAACGTGCTCTTCCCCTACGCCCGGCAGCTGGCCTCCGAGCTGATCCAGGCCGGCGGCTTCCCGCCCTTCTACCTGCAGCCGATCAACTTCGAGGCGATCTACGCCGAGAGCCTGCGTCGCCGTGCCGAGCAGCTGAAGTCGGCCACCGCGCCGGCCGTCGGCAACGCCTGAGCACGCCCGCCCCGCCGCGACGAAGCCCTGCCATGGGTTCCACCGTCACCGTGCTGGGCGCCGGCTCCTGGGGCACCGCCCTGGCCGCGCAGATCGCGCGGCAGGGCCACGACACGTGGATCTGGGGCCGGGACCCGGCCCAGATCGGCGCGATCAACGCGAAACGCGAGAACCCGCGCTACCTGCCGGGCGTGAGCCTGCCGGAGGGCCTCCGCGCCACCACCGACTTCGCCGCCGCCGTCGAGGCGGCCTCGCTGCTGCTGGTGGTGATGCCGAGCCACGCCTTCACGGAAACCCTGCAGCGCCTCGCGCCGCTGCGGCCGGTCGGCTGCGGCGTGGCCTGGGCGACCAAGGGCTTCGAGCCGGGCAGCGGCCGTTTTCTGCACGAGGTGGCCAGCGATCGGCTCGGCCCCGATGTGCCGCTGGCCATCGTCACCGGCCCGTCTTTCGCCAAAGAAGTGGCGCAGGGCCTGCCGACGGCGGTCACCGTGCATTCCGACAACGCCGAGTTCGCCCAGGCCGTGGCCGAGGTGCTGCACAGTCCGGCGTTCCGCGCCTACACCGGCACCGACATGCTGGGCGCCGAGCTGGGCGGCGCGATGAAAAACGTGCTGGCCGTGGCCACCGGCGTGGCCGACGGCATGGGCCTCGGGCTGAATGCCCGGGCCGGCCTGATCACCCGCGGCCTGAACGAGATGCTGCGGCTCGGTGCCGCCTTGGGTGCCCGCCCGGAAACCCTGATGGGGCTGGCGGGTGTCGGCGATCTGGTGCTGACCTGCACCGGCGATCTTTCGCGCAACCGCCGGCTGGGCCTGGCCCTCGGCCGTGGCCAGACCCTGGCCGAGGCCGTGGCCGCCATCGGCCAGGTGGTCGAATCGGTGCAGACCGCCGATGAGGTGATGCGCCAGGCCGATGCGCATGGCATCGAGTTGCCGATCAGCCGCCAGGTGCAGCGCGTACTGCACGGCGAGATCACGCCGGTGGAAGGCTTGCGCGAACTGCTCGCCCGCGAACAGAAACCCGAATACGACTGAGGCCCGGGCGGTGCCATCGCGGCACCGCCCGGCTTCGATCAGAAGCTGGCGCGCAGGCCGAGCGTGTAGATCTCGGCGCCGTCGAAGAACTCGACCTCACCGGAAACGCCGAAGGTCTTGCCGAAGCGGTAGTGCAGGCCCGCCGAGGCGCCAAAGCGGTCGGCACCGAAAGCGAGGCCGGGCAGACGGCCATCGGCATTGCGGTAATTGGCCTTCAACAGACCTTCGAGGTTCGGCGTGAAGCTGTTGCGGACGCCCACCGAAACCCGGTAGCCGTCGGCGGCGTCGAAATCGTTGTAGGCCGCCTCGGTGACGAGGTCGAGGGTGCTCGACAGGTTCATGGTGTAGCCGAGGCCCAGCTCCCAGAAATCGGTGTCGAAGCTCCGGCTCGAAAGGCCCACGTAGCGACCGAGCACGTAGAAGTTGGTGTCGGCGAACGCCACCTGGCCACGCATGCCGAGGCCGTCGATGTTGCCATCGATGTCGACGTAGGTGGCCTCGACGAAGGTGGAGCTGCGCTCCGCGGCGTGGACCGACAGCGGCAGGACGGCGGCCAGGGCAAAGGCGATCAGGGTCTTCTTCATGGTGTTCCTCTTTACGGGTACGGGAGCCACGCCAAGCAGCGACGCGGCAGGAACAGGGAACCACCCAGCGCCACAGCCCACAACCCTACGGCGGCTGAACATTCAGCGCAGCGAAGGGATGGCGCCGGTCAGCAAGGACTCATCGGCACTGCCGGCGTAGCCGCATTGTCGCCAGGCTTCGAACACCGTCACCGCCACCGCGTTCGAGAGATTGAGGCTGCGGTTGCCGGCACGCATCGGCAGGGCGATGCGGGCTGCGGTGTCGAAACGCGCAAGCAGCTCGGGCGGCAAGCCGCTCGTTTCGCGACCGAACAAGAAGGCATCGCCGGCGCGGTAGACGACCCGATCGAAACGCGTGGCCTCGCCGGTCTCGACGATCCACCAGCGGGTCGGGCCGATCGCCGCGCTGCAGGCGGCAAGATCAGCGTGCACCTGCAGCGTGGCGAACTCGTGGTAATCGAGGCCGGCACGCCTCAGGCGCGCATCGTCCACCTCGAAGCCGAGCGGACGCACGAGGTGCAGCGTCGCCCCGGTGTTGGCGCACAGCCGGATGACGTTGCCGGTGTTGGGCGGAATCTCGGGCTGGAACAGGACGACATGGAACACCGGTGGATCCTGACCGCGGCTTGAGGTGGGGCAATTTAACGGCACCACGGGCGGCACGGCTATGCTTGGGGTCTCGACGTGGGGGGCCGGATGCCGCTGAGCTGGAACGAAATCAAGGACCGGGCGCTGCGGTTCAGCCGCGAGTGGGCCGACGAGGCCAGCGAGGACGCCGAGGCCAAATCCTTCTGGGACGGCTTTTTCGAGGTGTTCGGCGTGCCGCGCCGGCGCGTCGGCACCTTCGAGCGCCGGGTGAAGAAGCTCGACGGCAAGGACGGCTTCATCGACCTGCTCTGGAAGGGCGTGCTGCTGGTCGAACACAAGTCGCGCGGGCGCGACCTCGATCGCGCGCACGCCCAGGCCCGCGACTACTTCGCCGGGCTCACCGATGCCGAGCTGCCGAAGTACCTGCTGGTCTCCGACTTCGCGCGCATGCGGCTCTACGACCTCGAAACCGGCGAGCCACCGGTCGAGTTCGGCTTGAGCGAGCTGCACAGGCACGTGCGCCATTTCGGTTTCATCGCCGGCTACCAGGCGCGCCGCTACAAGGACGAAGACCCGGTCAATGTGCAGGCCGCCGAACGCATGGGCCGCCTGCACGATGCGCTGAAAGACGCCGGTTTTGATGGCCACGCGCTCGAAGTGCTGCTGGTGCGTCTGCTGTTCTGCCTGTTCGCCGATGACACCGGCATCTTCCCGCGCCACGCCTTCAGCGAGCTGGTGGCGCAGCGCACCAGTGCGGACGGCGCCGACCTCGGCCCGTGGCTGGCGCAGTTGTTCCAGACCCTCAACACGCCCAGCGAGAAGCGCCAGAGCACGCTCGACGCCCAGCTCGCCGAGTTCCCCTACGTCAACGGCAAGCTGTTCGGCGAGCCGCTGCCGCTGGCCAATTTCAACACCGCGATGCGCCAGCAGTTGCTGGAGGCCGCGGCACTCGACTGGAGCCGCATCAGCCCGGCCATCTTCGGCTCGATGTTCCAGAGCGTGATGGACGCCAAGGCGCGGCGGAACCTCGGCGCGCACTACACCAGCGAGACGAACATCCTCAAGCTGATCGGGCCGCTATTTCTCGATGGCTTGAAGGCCGAGCTGGCGAAGATCGGCACGCACGAGGCGCGCCTGCGCGAGTTCCACAACAAACTCGGGACCTTGCGCCTCCTCGACCCGGCCTGCGGCTGCGGCAATTTCCTCGTCATCGCCTACCGCGAACTGCGGCTCATCGAGCTGGAGGTGCTCAAGCGCCTGTACGCCACGCAGGGCAGCGTGTTCACCCGCGTGGGCGAGCACGTGCTGGTCGACGTCGATCAGTTCTACGGCATCGAGATCGAGGAGTTTCCGGCGCAGATCGCCCAGGTGGCCCTGTGGCTGATGGACCACCAAATGAACCTGCAGGTGGCCGAACTGTTCGGCGAGTACTTCGCCCGGCTGCCGCTGGTGAAGAGCCCGACCATCGTCCACGGCAACGCCCTGCGCATCGACTGGAACGAGGTGGTGCCGAAGGAGAAGCTGAGCTACATCCTCGGGAATCCGCCGTTTGGCGGCTCCAAGCTGATGAGCGAAGAGCAGCGCGCCGACCTGCTGGCGGTGGCCGGCAAGCTGAAAGGGGCTGGCGTGCTGGACTTCGTCTGCGCCTGGCACCTGAAGGCCACGGCCTATGCGGCCGGCACGGCCATCGGCATCGCCTTCGTCTCCACCAACTCCATCTGCCAGGGCGAGCAGGTCGGCATCCTGTGGGGCGAGCTGCTGGCGCGCGGCTGGCACATCGCCTTCGCCCACCGCACGTTCCGCTGGAACAACGAGGCCAAGGGTGTGGCGGCGGTGCATTGCATCATCGTCGGCATGAGCCGCACGCCTCCCCATCCGCGGCGGCTGTTCGATTACGAGACGGTGGGCGGCGAGCCGCAGGAGATCGCCGCGACCAACATCAATCCCTACCTCGTGGATGCGCCAGATGTGCTGCTGCCCAATCGCAGCAAGCCGCTTTGCGATGTGCCGGAAATCGGTATCGGCAACAAGCCGATCGACGGCGGTTACTACCTCTTCACCGATGACGAGAAAGAGGCATTCATTGCCAAAGAGCCAGGTTCAGCACCTTGGTTTCGCCGCTGGCTCGGCTCCGATGAGTTCATCAACGGTTGGCAGCGGTGGTGTCTGTACTTGAGAGATTGCCCACCGAGCACACTGAGGTCGATGCCGACCGTGCTGGAGCGAGTGGAGGCCGTGCAGTCTTTCCGGCTGAATAGCACCAGCGAACCAACCAGAAAGATCGCAGAAACTCCGACGCGTTTCCACGTTGAGAACGCCCCGGAGTCGCCTTACCTCGTCGTCCCGAAAGTGTCTTCGGAACGACGGTTGTTCGTGCCAATCGGGTTCGAGCAACCCAGCACACTGAGCAGTGACTTGGTCTTCATCGTGTCGGAGGCAACGCCACTGCACTTCGGCGTGGTGCAATCCTCGATGCACATGGCTTGGCTACGGAACGTTGGTGGCCGATTGAAAAGCGATTACCGCTACTCCGCTGGCATCGTCTACAACAACTTCCCCTGGCCCGAGCCGCTGGACGCCAAGGCACGCGCCGCCATCGAAGCCGCTGCGCAGGCCGTGCTCGAGGCCCGCGCCGCCTTCCCCGGCAGCACGCTGGCCGATCTCTACGACCCGCTGACCATGCCGCCGGCGCTGGTCAAAGCCCACCAGCAGCTCGACCGCGCGGTGGACGCCGCCTACCTCGCCGCCGAGAAGGCGGCCGGCCGCAAGGCACCGAAACTCGGCAGCGATGCCGAGCGCGTGGCCTTCCTGTTCGAGCGCTACCAGGCGCTCACCTCGCTGCTGCCGGCGGTGAAGCCCACCAAGCCGCGTGCGAAGCGTGGATCGACAACGTGATCGGCATGGCGCCCCAACCGCACTTCTCAATGTTCCGCTTGTAGACAGCCAGCGATTCATACGCTGCATTCGGCGGAGATCCTGCGATGCACGGCTTCCATGCAGGCGCCGCAGGCATCGATCACGGCGTTCACTTCGCGACGCGAGTGCTCGATGCTCGAGTACAACACCTCACGGTTTTTTCGTTTCGCCTCGGCGTGCCAGTTCCGCAGGTGGTCGGCGTGCTTGTTCAAGCCACTGAGGGCGAGGTGCGCGGCCCGCCACGGCACACCGCTGGTTTCGTCCTTCTGCAGCTGCGCGAGGTACAGCCAGTCCGGGTAGCCGGGCTCGCTCTGCGCGATGCCACGGCGTCGGCACCAGACCTCGGCCAGCGCATTGACCATCGCCGTCGCCTTGGCGCGGGCATCCGGGTGCAACCACCAGCGATGGCGTAAGTCGACGAGCGCGGTGAAGTCGGCACCGGCCTGATGAAGCAGCCTGCGCTGGACAACCGGATCGAGCAGCGGGGCCGTATCGGGCGCTGCACTCGCCAAGGTGTGCATGGCGGCACCGGCAGCGGCGACGGGCGAGGTCAGCAGGAACTGTCGGCGGTTCATGGCGCCCTCGGCGATCGGGTCGGGGCCGCAGACTTGCGCGCTCGCGTCGCATGGGCTGCGACGGACCCCTTCGAGGCCATCCCGACCGGCGCTGATCCTCAGCGCGCCATGTACGCCATGACGCCGGCTCGCAGATAAACGTCAGTCGAATCAGAGGCTTGGAACCCGATTCACGCACCTTGACGGCAACCCGGACGAACAAAGCTTGAATTAAGTTCTCTTAAAACTTAAAAGTTGTTCTGTGAAGCCGCTCCCGCCAACCCCGGCACTTAACGACCTGTTCCGCCTGCTGCCGGATCGGGTCGCCGCAGTTCTCGAGCGCTCGGCCGGGCTGGACGATTCGGCCTACCTCCATTGGGAATCGCTTCGGCACCGGAAGCCACCGGGCGGCCTGTCCGATCGGGAGTGGTGGTTCGCCTTGAAGTGGCGCCGCTCCAGCGCCGCAGTCCGCGTGCCGCTGCTGCGAGCCACCAACGACACGCCGCTCACCTACACCCGTCACGCGCGGGTCGAGCTGGGCGTATCGAAGATGGACCGCCTTCTGGCGGGTCGGCAGGCGCTGCCGCAGGCCGCAGCGAATCCCGCGACCCGCGATCAATACCTGGCCAGCTCGTTAATGGAGGAAGCGATCCATTCCAGCCTGTTCGAGGGCGCGGTCAGCACGCGCGAGGCGGCGAAAGACATGCTTCGCTCCCGTCGCGAGCCGATGAACCGCGATGAGCGGATGATCCTCAACAACTTCCGGGCGATGGAGCGCCTGCGAGAGATGGCGGCCGCACCGCTGAGTCTGGAAGGCATCCTCGAGCTGCACCGCATCCTCACCGACGGCACGCTGGACGATCCGGGGCAGGCCGGCAGGGTCCAGCGCCCGGGCGAGGTGCGCGTCGACGTGATCGATCACCGCGTCAACCGGGTCGTGCACACGCCGCCGCCGGCCGAGCAGCTGCCGGATCGGATGGCGGCGCTCGTCGAGTTCGCCAATGCGCCGGACATCGAGAACAGCCAGTACCTGCATCCGGTCATCCGCTCGATCCTGCTGCACTTCCAGCTGGCCTACGACCACCCCTTCTACGACGGCAATGGGCGTACGGCACGTGCGCTGTTCTACTGGTCGATGCTGCACCGTGGTTATTGGCTGGCCGAGTTCTTCTCGATCTCGCGCTTGCTCTATCGCAACCGACGGCCTTACGAGCTGGCCTACCAGCAAGTCGAAAGCGATGCCCAGGACGCGACCTACTTCCTGATCCAGCAACTTGAAGTGCTCGACCAGGCGGTAGCGGAGCTGTTCGCCTACGTCGAGCGGAAGGGGCGCGCACAGCTGTCGCTGCGGCGCCGGCTCGTCGACCGTGGCGATCTCAACCATCGCCAGCTTGCACTGCTCGATCATGCACTGCGCCGGCCGGAGGCCGAGTACACGCACGACTCCCACGCCACATCACATCGCATCAGTGGCGTTACGGCGCGCACGGACCTGCTCGGCCTTGTCGCCAAAGGCTGGTTGCGTCAAGTGCGCGTGGGGCGTCGCGTCCACTACCTGCCCATCGATCAACTCGAAGCGCGAATGCAGCAGCCCGACCCGTGACCCGCCTCATCGAAGACGCGATCGGCCCTTAGAATGGCCGCCACCCCCGAACGGCCCCCTCATGGCGCTCAAAGCCACCGTCCACCGCGCGACGCTGCAGGTCTCCGACCTCGATCGCCACTACTACGCCTCGCACACGCTGACCCTGGCCCAGCACCCGTCGGAAACCGATGCGCGGCTGATGGTGCGCCTGCTCGCCTTCGGGCTGTTCGCCGACGAGCGCCTCGAGTTCGGCCGCGGCCTGAGCAGCGAGGGCGAACCCGACCTCTGGCTGCGCTCGCGCACCGGCGATATCGAGCACTGGATCGAACTCGGCCAGCCCGACGAAGCCGATGTGCGCCGCGCCTGCGGGCGTTCGCGTCGCGTCACCGTGGTCGGCTACAGCGGCCGCGGCTTCGGCCTCTGGTGGGAGAAGAACGCCGCTGCGCTCACCCGCTGCGCCAACCTGGGCGTGGTCGAACTGCCGGCCGGCAGTGCTGAGGCGCTGGCCGCGCTGCTGGCGCGCGGCATGGACCTGCAGTGCCTGATCGAGGAAGGCGACGTGCAGCTGTTGGGCGAAAGCGGCAGCGTGGCCGTGACGCCGGTGTGGCACCAGCGAGCGGCGTAGCGGCAAGCTAATGAGGGAGCGGCGAACGAACGTGGAGCGCGTCGAGGTGTGCGTGATCGGCGGCGGCGCGGCTGGGCTGATGACGGCGCTCAACGCCGGCCAGCGCGGTCGCCGCGTGCGCGTCATCGAGCACGCCAATCGCTGCGGCAAAAAGATCCTGATGTCGGGCGGCGGGCGCTGCAACTTCACGAACACCGGAACGCGACCAGACCACTTCCTTTCGGCCAATCCGCACTTCTGCAAATCGGCGCTGGCGCGCTACACGCCGGCGCATTTCATCGCGATGGTCGAGCGCCACGGCATCGCCTACCACGAGAAAGAACTGGGCCAGCTGTTCTGCGACGACAGCAGCAAGCCGATCGTCGCGATGCTGCTGGCCGAGTGCGAGCAGGCCGGCGTGGAGGTGCGGACCTCATGCTCGGTGGAATCGGTGGCGGCACTGGCGACCGGAGCGGCGACCACCCAAGCCGATCGCCCCGCGCCGGATGCGGGCCTCGGGCAGATGCCGGATGCACCCGCCGGCGCCCCGCGCTTCCGCGTCGCCAGTTCGCAGGGCGTGATCGAGTGCGACTCGCTGGTGGTCGCCACCGGTGGTCTTTCCATCCCCAGTCTGGGCGCCACCGGCTTCGGCTACGCGCTGGCGAGGCAGTTCGGCCACGCCGTGCTGCCCACCCGCGCCGGCCTCGTGCCGCTCACCCAGACCGGCAAGCCGGCCGAGCAGATGGCCGAACTGGCGGGTGTGGCGCTGCCCATCACCGCGCGTGCCGGCAAGACCGCGTTCACCAATGCGATGCTGATCACCCATCGCGGCATCAGCGGGCCGGCCATCCTGCAGATCTCGAACTACTGGCAACCGGGCGAGCCGCTCGAGCTCGACCTGCTGCCGGGCCAGGACGCGCTCGCCACGCTCAGCGCGCTGCGCCAGTCGCGGCCCGACGCGCAGCTGCGTACCGTGCTCGCCGAACTGCTGCCCAAGCGCTTCGCCGAGAGGCTATGCGAGACGGCGTTCGAAAGCCGGCCGATGCGCCAGTACGAGCCGAAGGCCCTGGCCGCGATCGCCGCGCAACTCGCACGCTTCGCGCTGGTGTGCAGCGGTACCGAGGGCTACCGCACCGCCGAGGTCACGCTGGGTGGCGTCGACACCCGCGAGGTGTCGTCCAGCACCATGGAAAGCCGCCGCGTGCCGGGGCTGTATTTCGTCGGCGAAGTGCTCGATGTCACCGGCTGGCTTGGCGGCTACAACTTCCAGTGGGCGTGGGCGTCCGGCTTCGCAGCCGGGCAGCACGCCTGAGGGCTCGGGTGCAGGCCTATTGCGGCTGGGCGAGCCTCAAGAAGGCTCAGCCACTCACCCGGCAGGCGCGCAAGGGCTCGGCATCGAGCGCGGCAAAATCGGCAGCGCTGGCCGGCTGCGCCGGTTCGGGGAAATCGATGCGGACCAGCAAGGGCCGCTCGCCACGATCGTCACGCAGGTTGGAGAGGCCCTCGAAGCGCAGCAGGCGGCGATCGCGGGTGGCGTAGCTCACGTCGATGTGGGGCGCCAGCCAACCCAGCCAGCCGCTCAAGCGCAGGCGGAAGCGCTGTTCGCCAGAGTCCGGGCGGGTTGGCAGGGCCTGCACCGAGAAGGTGTAGGCGCTCAGCCGCGAGGGCACCAGAAAACGCAGACGAAGACGTTCACCGGCGCTGAGCTGATCCCAGCGGGCGCGAGTCCACTGGTCGAAACCGGCATCGGCCACCAGCGGGGCATCGTCCAGCCACGCGCTGCGTTCGGTCTCGCCGGGGTTCTGCACGAAGACCTCGCGGCGACCCTCGCGAAGGCGCAGACCCTCGCGGTAACCGCTGCGGGCGTCGTCCAGGGCGAACGCCGGGGCCTCGGCATCGGCGCGGTAATCGACCCTTTTGCGCGCAAAGGCGGTGCCGTCGGCGCAGCGGTAGAGCACCCGCCGTTCGAGCAGGCGGCCGTCGGGAGCAAGGCGCAGGCCGTGCTGTTCGCGGTAGAGCAGGCGTTGATCGACCGGATCGCGCGCCCAGGCGGTGTCGGTGAGGTAACGGGTGTCGGCCGCCCGCAAGCTGGACCAAGGCAAGGCCGAAAGCAGAACCAGCAGCAGGGCCGCCGCCGACCTCACCACGGCAGCGGTTCGCCGCGCCAGTCGAGGAAGGGCGCGCGCGCCTCATCCGACAGGCCGTCGATCACCGCGAGCAGGCCGCGCACCGATTCGGTCGGGGTCAGCGTGGCGCCCGCGCCGCCCATTTCGGTCTGCACCCAGCCCGGGTGCAGCAGCACACTACGGATGCCGAGTGCTGCGAGCGGGGCGGCCAGGTGGCGTGCGCCCATGTTGAGACCGGCCTTGGTCACACCGTAGCTCACCGTGTAGAAGCCCTGGGTGTTGGCGATGGAACCGAGCGTCGAGCTGAGATAGGCAACACGGGGCACCTCGCCCCGCGCCAAGAGTGGCGCAGCGGCCTCGGTGAACAGCAGCGGGGCCAGGGTGTTGGTCTCGAAAGCGGCCCGGAAGTCATGAGCGTCGAGCGCACCGAAGACCTCGCCACGGCGCAGCACCCCGGCGTTGTTGATCAGCACATCGAGCGCTCCCCAGCGAGCCTCAGCGGCGGCCAGCACCGCCGCCCGCGAGGCCGGATCGGTGACCTCAAGGGCCGCGATGCCAAGTGCGGCACCGGCATCGGCCGCCAGCGCGCTGAGCGCATCGGCTTGCGCCGGATCGCGGCAGGTGGCCAGCACGCGGTCACCGCGGGCCAGCAGTTGGCGGACGAATTCCAGACCGATGCCGCGCGAGCAGCCGGTGACGAGGACACGACGGGAAGGAGGTTTCATGGTCTGACGATGGAACCCGGACGGTGGTGCGGGCGTCAAGACCGGAACATGCCGGGTGTGGGGTCATCGCCGATTTAGCCGGCCATCGGCACTATGATCGGGTCTTTCGTGTTCCTTTGGAGTCAGCCGCGATGCGCCGAAGCCCCCGTCTGCTCGCCACCGCCGTGCTCGCCGCCGGCCTGTCGGCCTGCACCTTCGTCCCGATCCAAGCGGCCGGCGTGCAGGTGCGCGTGGCAGCACCCGGCCAGCCGCTCGCCTGCGAGCGCCGTGGCGAGATCACCGTCTCGGTCAAGGACCGGCTCGGCCCGATCGCCCGCAACGAGCTCAAGGTGCGCGACGAGCTGGAAGTGCTGGCCCGCAACGAGGCCCCGGCGCTGGGTGCCGACACCGTGCAGGCGCTGAACGAACCAATCGACGGCGAACAGCGCTTCCGGGCCTGGCGTTGTGGCCCGGCCGGAGCGGTGCCGGCCCCGGCCAACGCGCCCCGCACACCCGCGACCGAGGCCGAAACACTGCCCCTGCGCGACCCCTGAGCCGGGCTGGGGTACACTTCCGGGTTCGTTCCCCGTCCGGGTCTCCTGCCCATGCTGTTCCAGCACGTTTCGATCGCCGGCCTGTCGCACGTCGATGCGCCGCATGCGTTGTCCTCCGACGAGATCAACCTGCGCCTCAAGCCCACGCTCGACCGCCTCGGCATCAAGACCGACGTGCTGCGCGATGTGGCCGGAATCAACTCCCGCCGACTCTGGGACGAGGGCCAGGCCACCGCCGATGCCGCCACCGACGTCGCCCGCAAGGCACTGAATGAAGCCGGCATCGGCCCGGAACGGGTCGGTATCCTGATCAACACCTCGGTGTCGCGCGACTTCCTGGAGCCTTCGGTCGCGAGCATTGTCTCGGGCCAGCTCGGCCTGGCCGACACTTGCCAGAACTTCGACGTCGCCAACGCCTGCCTCGCCTTCATCAACGGCATGGACATCGCCGGCCGGATGATCGAGCGCGGCGAGATCGACTACGCCCTGATCGTCAACGCCGAGAACGCCAACATCGTCTACCAGAAGACGATCGAGCGACTGAACCGCGACGACATCACCCACGAGGAATTCCGCAACGAGTTCGCCAGCCTGACGCTCGGCTGCGGTGCTGCCGCCATGGTGCTGGCGCGCCGCGAACTGGTGCCGGACGCCCCGCAGTACCGTGGCGGCGTCACCCGTGCGGCCACGCAGTGGAGCCACCTCTGCCGCGGCAACCTCGACCGCATGGTCACCGACACGCGCATGCTGCTGATCGAGGGCATCAAGCTGGCCCAGCTCACCTTCGCCGCCGCCAAGCTGGCACTCGGCTGGGCGGTGGAGGAGATGGACGAATTCGTCATCCACCAGATCTCACGCGCCCACACCGAGGCCTTCCTCAAGACCTTCGGCATCGACCCGGCCAAGGTGCTGACGATTTTCCACGAACACGGCAACATCGGCCCGGCCTCGGTGCCGATCGTGCTCTCCAAGCTCAAGGAAATGGGCCGACTGAAGAAGGGCAGCCGCATCGCCCTGCTCGGCATCGGTTCCGGCCTGAACTGCTCGATGGCGGAAGTGGTCTGGTAAGAGCCGTCACCGGCAGTCAGTCTTGACAAAATCGACCCGACTCGCTTCAATCGTGAAACCACTCCTCCCTTTTCGCGTCATTGAGTTGGCTGTGACTGGGGACGAAAAGACCGCCGCAAGGCGGTCTTTTCATTTCGATGCATCGAGCATGCCGTGAGAACAGCGGTCTATATCGACGGTTACAACCTCTACTACGGGTGCCTTCGGCAAACGGCATTCAAGTGGTTGGACGTCATGAAGCTCGCCGATTTGATCCTCAAGGTCCAAAACCCTTCGTCCAATCTGGTCAGAATCAAGTACTTCACCGCGCCTGCACTCGCTCGCTTTGCCACTCACGGCCAGCAAAGCGTTGCGGCCCAGGAGCGCTACCATCGGGCCCTGAAGGCATGCAATCCGAGCATTGAGCTGATCTATGGCACGCACAGCATTGACGAAAGCGGGACCTTGCTCCCCGCCTACAGGGCCGGCGTCCCCTTCGACAAGTCCGACCGGCATCGCGTCTGGAAGCTCGAAGAAAAAAAGACAGATGTGAACATCGCAATCGAGATGTATCGGGACGCCATTCGAGGTGGCCTGGATCAGGTCGTCATTGTTTCCAACGACAGTGACGCGGAGCCCGTTCTCTCCGCCATCCGGCAGGACTGCCCCGGGCTGATGATCGGGGTCATTACGCCTGTTCGCCCCAGACCACAGGACGGCAAGGGCTACCGAAGCGTCAGCTCTTCTCTGTCGAACCTTGCAGACTGGACGCGTCGCCACATCCTCGACGAAGAGCTTGAAAAGTCGCAACTGCCGCTGCGCGTTCCAACCCGCAAGAAGCCCATCGACAAACCAGCCCACTGGTAACCCACCTTGCCTACCTACCCCGATTACCCCTTCACCCCGCAGCACCTCGACGTCCGGCCCGGCATCGCGATGAGCTTCCTCGATGAAGGCCCGCGCGACGGCGAGGTCGTGCTGATGCTGCACGGCAACCCCTCGTGGAGCTTCTACTGGCGGCATCTGGTGCTCGGCTTGCGCGAGCGCTACCGCTGCATCGTGCCCGACCACGTCGGCATGGGGCTTTCCGACAAGCCCGGCGATGCGCAGTACCGCTACACCCTGCAATCGCGTGTCGAGGACATCGAGCGCCTGCTTGAACACCTCGGCATCGATGGGCCGATCACGCTGGCGGTGCACGACTGGGGCGGCATGATCGGTTTCGGCTGGGCGCTCAAGCGCCGCGATCTCGTCAAGCGGCTCATCATCACCAACACCGCCGCCTTCCCGCTGCCGGCGGCGAAGCCGCTGCCCTGGCAGATCCAGCTCGGCCGCGACTACAACATTGGTGCGCTCTTGATCCGCGGCTTCAACGCCTTCGCCGCCGGCACCATCGACCAGTGCGTTTCGAACAAGGTCTCGCCCGCGGTGCGTGCCGCCTACGTCGCGCCCTACGACAGCTGGAAGCACCGCATCAGCACCCTGCGCTTCGTGCAGGACATCCCGCTCTCACCGAAGGACAAGGCCTGGGCCCTGGTCGAGGAAGCCGGCCGCACGCTTGGCCAGTACGCCGACCGTCCGGCCTTCATCGGCTGGGGCCTGCAGGATTTCGTGTTCGACCGGCATTTCCTCAAGGGCTTCACCGATGCCTTGCCGAAGGCCGAAGTGATGGCCTTCGCAGACGCCCATCACTACGTGCTGGAGGACAAGCACGCGGTGCTGGTGCCGGCGATCCGGCGCTTCCTCGACGCCCACCCGATCCCGCGCTGAAGGCCGAGCCGCGCCCATGGACGCCAGCACCACCACCAACATCGCCGCCGTGCTGCCGCGGATCGCGGCCGAACGCCCCGGACAACCCGCCATGCGCTGCCCCGGCAGCCGGGGCAGCGACGGCTTCGCCGCCTACGACGTGGTGCTGAGCTACGGCGAGCTCGATGCGCGCTCCGACGCCATCGCCGCCGGCCTTGCCGCCTATGGGATTGGCCGCGGCATGCGCACGGTGGTGATGGTGCGACCCTCGCCGGAGTTCTTTCTGCTGATGTTCGCGCTGTTCAAGCTGGGCGCGGTGCCGGTGCTGGTCGATCCGGGCATCGAGCGTTCGGCGCTGAAGACCTGTCTCGACGAGGCCGCCCCCGAGGCCTTCATCGGCATCCCGCTGGCGCAGTTCGCGCGCCGGGTGTTCCGCTGGGGTCTGGCCTCGGTGCGCCGGGTGGTCACCGTCGGCTGGCGCGCCTGGCCACTGTGGCGCGGCGAGACCCTGGCGCGGCTGGAGCGCAAGGGGGCTGCACTGCTGGCGGCCAAGGCCGCGCGCGGCGAAGCCACCGGAATGCTCGCCGACACCCAGGGCGAGGACACGGCGGCGATCCTGTTCACCTCCGGCTCGACCGGCGTGCCCAAGGGCGTGGTGTACCGCCATCGCCACTTCGTCGCGCAGATCGAGCTGCTGCGCACGGCCTTCGGCATCGAGCCGGGCGGCGTCGACCTGCCGACCTTCCCGCCCTTCGCCCTGTTCGATCCGGCGCTGGGCCTGACCTCGATCATCCCCGACATGGACCCGACGCGGCCGGCCAGCGCCGACCCGCGCAAGCTGCACCATGCCATCCGCCGCTTCGGCGTCAGCCAGCTGTTCGGCTCGCCGGCCCTGATGCGGGTGCTGGCCGAGCACGGCGAGCCGCTGCCCACGCTGGCACGCGTGACCTCGGCCGGCGCGCCGGTGCCGCCGGATGTCGTCGCCACGATGCGCCGCCTGCTGCCGGAGAACGCGCAGTTCTGGACGCCCTACGGCGCCACCGAATGCCTGCCGGTGGCGGTGATCGAGGCCGCCGAGCTGGAATCCACCCGCGCCGCCACCGAAACCGGGGCCGGCACCTGCGTCGGCCGGCCGGTGGCGGGCAACACGGTGCGCATCATCCGCATCACCGACGAGGCCATCGCCTACTGGCGCGACGACCTGGTGGTGCCCCCGGGCACGATCGGCGAGATCACCGTGGCCGGCCCCAGCGCCACCGACAGCTATTTCGCCCGACCCGAGGCGACGCGGCTCGCCAAGATCCGCGAGCGCACCGGGGCCCGCGACGAACGCATCGTCCACCGCATGGGCGACCTCGGCTGGTTCGACGAGCAGGGCCGCCTGTGGTTCTGCGGCCGCAAGGGCCACCGCGTCGAAACCGCCGGCGGGCTGATGGCGACCGAGCAGGTCGAGCCGATCTTCAACACCCACCGCCGCGTGGCGCGCACCGCGCTGGTCGGTGTCGGCACCCGCGGCATGCAGACGCCGGTGCTCTGCGTCGAACTCAAGGCCGGCGTGGCCGAGGCCGAATGGCCGAACGTGCAGGCCGAGCTGGAGCGGATCGCCCTGCGCGAGCCGAAAACCGCGCGTATCCACCATTTCCTGCGTCATCCGGGCTTTCCGGTGGACATCCGCCACAACGCCAAGATCGGCCGCGAGAAACTCGCCGTGTGGGCGAAGGGCCAACTGGGCGACGTCCTCCACTAGCCACCACTCCACCCGAGCGGGCCTTGCAGCATGAAGATCCTCGTCACCGGCGGTGCCGGTTTTCTCGGTCAAGCGCTCTGCCGCGGCCTACGGGCCCAGGGCTACACCGTCATCAGCACGCAGCGCCGCTTCTCGAAGGCGCTCGAGGCCCAGGGCATCGAGCAGCGCCTGGGCGACCTCGCCGACGCCGCCCAGATGCTGCGCGCCTGCGAAGGCGTCGACGCGGTCTTCCATAACGCCGCCAAGGCCGGGCACTGGGGCAGCGAGCAGAGTTACCTCGACGCCAACGTGAGCGGCACGATGAATGTGCTGGCGGCCTGCCGCGAGCAGGGCATCACGCGACTGGTCTACACCTCCACACCCAGCGTGGCGCACAGCGGACGCATCCCCTGCGAGGGCGGCAACGAACAGAACACACCCTATGCCCCGCACTTCAAGGCGCCCTACCCGCGCACCAAGCAGATTGCCGAGAAGGCGGTGCTGGCGGCGAACGGCGCATCGGTCGCGGCTGGCGGCTCGCTGAGCACGGTCGCGCTGCGGCCACGGCTGATCTGGGGCCCCGGCGACACCAACCTGCTGCCGCGCCTCGTCGAACGTGCGCGCGCCGGCCGGCTGCGTTTCATCGGCGGCGGCCACAACCGCATGGACACGAGCTACATCGACAACGCCGCCGACGCCCACCTCAAAGCCTTCGCTGCGCTGGGGCCCGGTGCCGCCTGCGCTGGCCGCGCCTACTTCATCAGCAACGGCGAGCCGCAGCCGGTGCGCGAGATCATCAACGGCCTGCTGGTGGCGGCCGGCGAGCCGCGGGTCGAGGCCAGCCTGCCGTTCGGTGTGGCCTACGCCGCCGGCGCGCTCTGCGAACTGCTCTGGCACACACTGCCGCTGAAGGGCGAGCCGCCGATGACCCGCTTCGTCGCCGAGCAACTCGCCACGCCGCACTGGTACGACCTCTCGGCCGCACAGCGCGACTTCGGCTACGTGCCGAAGATCAGCGTGGCCGAAGGCCTCGATCGCCTCGCCCGCTGGTGGCGCGAGCCGCGCTGAGGCGAACCGGAGGGTCCACCTCGCGCCATTGCCCAGCCACCAGGCCGTCGAGTGTGTAGGGGCCAATGCCGATCCGGACGAGGCGCAGGGTGGGCAGACCGACCGCCGCCGTCATCCGCCGCACTTGACGGTTGCGACCCTCGCGCAGGGTGAGCCGCAGCCAAGCCTCCGGCACGGTCTGCCGCACTCGCACCGGCGGATCGCGCGGCGGCAGCCAGGCCGGTGCATCGACCAACGCCACTTCGGCGGGCCTGGTCGGGCCGTCGCCGAGCACCGGACCCTCGCGCAAACGCCGCAGGGCAGCTTCGCTGGGTGTGCCTTCCACCTGCACGAGGTAGGTCTTCGGCCAGTCGAACTTCGGCGACCCGATCGCGGCCACCAGCGCACCCTCGTCGGTGAGCAGCAGCAGGCCCTCGCTGTCGAAATCGAGCCGGCCTGCCGCGTAGACGCCCTTCGGCAGGCCGAAGCCAGCCAGCGTCGGTCGCGGCGGCAGGCTGCGGTCGGTGAACTGGCAGAGCACGTTCATCGGCTTGTGGAAGGCGATCAGCATGTACCGCAGTGTATCGAGCCGGTGCAGGCTCTTTGGCCATGTCCGCCCCTTCGCAGCGCGCGAGCGACCGCCTCCCGACGACATCGGACGGGTCGGATGACACAGGGTGTCGTAGACCAGTGGCAGCAGGGCATCGAGTGCGCTTTCATCGCCTCGCCGCCACTGCTGCAGCAACACGGTGACGTCATGGTTCGGGGGCTGCATGAATGCGCCTCGCGAAAGCCTCATCGCACTGTGCCAGCACGGCTGCCGGCGGAGAAGGTTTCCGGAGCGTCTTGGCACTACCGTAACACTGGGCCGCGCAGCCTGCGCCCTTCACCCCGCTGCTTTGGAGAGCTTCATGCGCCTTGTTGCCCTGTCTTTCGCCTTGGCCGCTGCGCTGGCGGTGCCGCCCGTGTCGGCTTCCCACCATGCCGGCAGCGCCTCGGCTGCGAAGCCCGCCGCCGAGGCCGCCGTGGCCATCGATCCCGGCCTGGCCGCCGCGGTCGCCGGTGAGTGGCGCTCACCGGCCAACGTGGCCCGCGACCCTCACCGTAACCCCGCCGCCACCTTGAGCTTCTTCGGCGTCCAGCCCGGCATGACCGTGGTCGAGGTGAGTCCGGGTGGTGGCTGGTACACTGAGATCCTCGCCCCGTGGCTGCGCGGCCAAGGCCGTCTGGTGGCCGCCGTCAACGATCCGGCACGGGCTCGCCAATGAGCGAGCGGCCGCGTTTTTCACCCGCCAGAACCAGGCCCTGCGCGAGCGCTTCACGGCCCAGCCGGCGCTGTTCGACCAGGTGCGCATCATCGAGGTCGATCCGGCTGCGCCGGTCTACGGCGAGCCCGGCTCGGCCGATGCCGTGCTCACTTTCCGCAACCTGCACGGCTGGATGCGCAACGGTCAGGCCGACGAGCAGATGGCCGCGTTCTTTGCCGTGCTCAGGCCCGGCGGCCTGCTCGGCATCGAGCAGCACCGCGCCTTGGCCGATGTGCCGGTCGAAGAGATCGACGGCTACGTCAGCGAGGCCCAGGTCATCGCTCTGGCCGAGGCTGCAGGCTTCGTGCTGGAAGCGCGCAGCGAGATCAATGCCAACCCGCGCGACGACCGCGATCATCCGAACGGCGTCTGGACCCTGCCGCCCACCCTCAACGTGCCGGAAGGCGAGGACCCGGCCGTCTACCGCGCCATCGGCGAGTCGGACCGGATGACCCTGCGTTTCCGCAAGCCGAAGGCCTGAGCGCCCGGGATTCGCGCCAACGCCGCCCCGTCCGGGGCGGCGCATTCCGCCGAGGGGGGTGTCGAAGATCCTGTTGAGCCCACGCATTGATCAGCGAGCCTGCGTGAATCGGTCTTCGTAGATGATCGCGAACTGGTTCATCGCCGCCTTCCAATCGCGGGTGGCCCGGATCCATTCGGCGGTGATGTTGCGCAGGGCCAGCCAGATCAGCTTGGTTGCCGCTTCGTCGCTGGGAAAGTGACCACGGGTCTTGATGATCTTGCGCAGGCGCGCATGCACGCTCTCGATCGCGTTGGTCGTGTAGATCACCCGGCGCACGTCCGGTGGAAACGCGAAGAACGGCACCACGCGCGTCCAGGCGCGGCGCCAGGCGGCGACCACGGTCGGGAAACGCTCGCCCCAGGGGCCGGCCTCGAACGCGTCCAGCTCAGCCTCGGCCGATTCGGCGGTTGGCGCGGTGTAGATCGGCTTGATCGCCGCCGCCAGCGCCTTGCGGTCCTTCCAGCTTGCATAGTCCAGGCTGTTGCGGATCAGGATGCACCTCGACGCGGTACATCTCGGCCAAGTGGCCCTGGATCTCCCGGACCGGTCGCACGGCACATCGATGCGCAGCGGACCGTCGTCGGTCAGCACCGTCTTGCCGCTGCGGCCATTGCGGTGGTTGCCGTTGCCGCCCTCATTGCAATCCACGGCCAACACCGCCCGCCAGGAGGTGGTGCAGGCCGAGGCCCGCGCCAACCGCGTCGCCGAGGCACAGGCCCTGCAGGCGCAGAACAATGCCATCCGCCATACCGATGAGCGCTTCGCCGCCGCTGCCACCCGCGTGGCCCTGCTGGATGACCGTCTGACCGCGGTCGAAGGCCGGGTCGCTGTTCTTGACCAGCGGCTTTCCCGGATGGGTGCGATGACCGCAGCGATGGCGCAGATGACGGCCTCGGCCGCCGGTATCCGCAAAGAGAACCGGTTCGCCATCGGTGCCGGCTTCCACGGCGGCGAGTCCGCGCTGGCTCTGGGCTATCAACGTGCCATCGGGGATCGGGCGACGATCAGCCTCGGTGGCTCGTTCACCGACGAGGAGGAAAGCATCGGCGTCGGTGTCGGCTTCGGCTGGTGAGCGGCGGATTGGGCGCCGGTCAATTTCTTGGCCGCGGCCTGAGGCTATGGTGGGGGCCCGAGTCGCCCGGAGCCCCCGATGCAGATCACCGTGTTCCAGACCCTGCCGCACGACCGCGAGTTCTTCAGCCGCGCCAACCACGAGGGGCGGCATCGGCTGGTGTTTCTGGAGGCGCGGCTGGACCCGCGCAGCGCACCGCTGGCCCGCGGTTCGGAGGCGGTCTGCGCCTTCGTCAATGATCCGCTCGATGCCGAAACGCTCGCCGCCCTGCAGGCGGCCGGCGTGCGCCTCGTGCTGCTGCGCAGTGCCGGTTTCAACCATGTCGACCTCGACGCCGCCGCCCGGCTCGGGCTGGTGGTGGCGCGGGTGCCGGAGTACTCGCCGCATGCCGTGGCCGAGCACGCGGTGGCCCTGCTGCTGGCGCTGAACCGCAAGATCCACCGTGCCTGGGCGCGGGTGCGCGAAGGCAATTTCGCGCTCGACGGCCTGCTCGGCTTCGACCTGCACGGCAGCACGGTGGGCGTGGTCGGCACCGGCAAGATCGGCGGCTGCTTCGCCCGCATCCTGCTGGCTTTCGGGTCGCGGGTGCTGGCCTTCGACCCCGAGCCCGACGCGCTGCTGGAACAATCCGGCGTGCGCTACGTGCCGCTCGCCGAACTGCTGGCCGCCAGTGATGTGGTCAGCCTGCACTGCCCGCTGACGCCGGCCACCCGCCATCTGATCGACGAGGCCGCGCTGCGCCGCATGAAACCCGGCGCGCTGCTCATCAACACCAGCCGTGGCGCGGTGGTCGACACCCGTGCGCTGATCGGTGCGCTCAAGCGCCGCAGCCTCGGCGGGCTGGCGCTCGATGTCTACGAGGAGGAAGACAACCTGTTCTTCCGCGACCTCTCGGCCGAAGGCTTCGACGATGATGTGTTCGCCCGCCTGCTCACCTTCCCGAACGTGCTGATCACCGGGCACCAGGGTTTTTTCACCGTGCAGGCCCTGACCGCCATCGCCGAGACCACGCTGGCCAATGCCTTGGCCTTCGAACGCGATGGCCGGCCGTTGCATCCGGTCGGCCATGCCTGAAGGAGCGACCGGCCAGGCCCTGCTGGCTGCCCTGCCGCTGGCCCTCACCCTCGGACTGATGCTGCGACGCGGCGGCTCGGCGGCGCAGGCCGGTGCCCTTGGCTTGGCGCTGGCCCTGCTGCTGGCGTTCACGGCCTTCGGTTTCGGTGCGCAGCACGGCGCCCTGCCGGCCCTGCTCGGGGTCGGCGCCGAGGCGCTGTTCCACACCGCCAGCATCCTCTGGATCCTCTGGCCGGCGCTGGCCCTGTACCAGCACCAGCAGTCGGGCGGCGTGCTCGACGCCCTGCAGGGCCAACTCGCCCGGATCAGTCCGCGGCCCGGTGTGCAGGTGCTGCTGCTGGGCTGGTTTCTCGCCCTGTTCTTGGAGGGTGCCGCCGGCTTCGGCACACCGGCCGCCATCGTCGCGCCGCTGCTCTTGGCGCTGGGCGTGCCGGCCGTGCAGGCGGTGGTGATCGCCCTGCTCGGCCATGCCGCCGGCGTGGTGTTCGGAGCACTCGGCACGCCGCTGGTTGCGCAGGCGGCGGTCACCGGCCTGCCGGTCGCCAGCCTGGCCGGCCCCACCGCCCTGCTCAATGCCGGCGCCGCGGCCGCCCTGATGCTGGCCCTGTACCGGGTCGCCGGCGAGGGTGCAGAGGCCGGAACGACGGCGACGGCCGGCCTCGACCTGCGGGTGCCGGCGGGTGCGGCCCTGCTGGCCCTGCTGGCCTTCCTGCTGCCGCAGATCGGTCTTGCCCTGACGCTCGGGCCGGAACTGGCCACGCTGGCCGCCGCCGGCTTCGGCCTCGCCGTGTTCGCGGTCTGGCAGCGAGGCCAACGCGCCAGCGCCAGAAGCGGCGAGCCAAGCCCGGCCGCGCTCGACCGGCCCGGCCTTGGCCGGCTGCTGGCACCCTATCTCGTGCTGATCGTGCTGGTGCTGCTGTTGCGCGGCCTGCCGGAGCTCGATGCCCTGCTGCGCCAACTGCACTGGTCGTGGACGCTGCCGGGCGGCTTTGCTGCCGAACTGCACCCGCTGCTGCATCCGGGCAGCCTGCTGCTGCTCGCCCTGCTGATCGGCTGCCGCGTGCAGGCTCGGCCGCTTGCTTCGCTGCGGCCCGCCTTGGCCGCCTCGGCACGGCGCCTGCTGCCGGTGGCGCTGGCCCTGTTCGCCATGCTGGCGCTGGCGCGGCTGATGCTGCACGCCGGCATGGTCGAGGCCCTGCAGGCTGGCCTTGCCGCCAGCGTCGGCGGCGCTTGGCCGTGGGTGGCGCCAGCACTCGGGGCGCTCGGCAGTTTCGTCACCGGCTCGGCCACCGCCTCGAACCTGCTGTTCGGTGCCCTGCAGGCGGAAACCGCCGCGCAACTTGGCCTGCCGGTGGTCTGGCTGCTGGCGGGTCAGGGTGTTGGGGCGGCCATCGGCAACATCGTCTGCCCGCACAACCTGATCGCCGCCGCCGCCGCCGTCGGGCTGGCCGGGCGCGAATCGGAGCTGCTGCGCCGCACCCTGCCCGCCTGCCTTGCCGTGCTGCTGCTCACCGGCGCGACCTTGGCCGCGCTGGTGGCCTTTCTCGGGTTCAGAGCTGCTGGATGATCCCGTCGGCGAACTCGCTGCACTTCACCTCGGTGCTGCCTTCCATGAGCCGCGCGAAGTCGTAGGTGACGCGCTTGCTGGCGATCGCACCGTCCATCGCCCGGATGATGGCGTCGGCGGCCTCGGTCCAGCCCAGGTAGCGCAGCATCATCTCGCCGGAGAGGATGACCGAACCCGGGTTGACCTTGTCCTGGCCGGCGTACTTCGGCGCGGTGCCGTGCGTGGCCTCGAACACGGCGTGGCCGGTGACGTAGTTGATGTTCGCCCCCGGCGCGATGCCGATGCCGCCGACCTGCGCGGCCAGCGCGTCGCTCAAGTAGTCGCCGTTGAGGTTCAGCGTGGCGACGACGTCGTAGTCCTTCGGGCGCAGCAGGATCTGCTGCAGGAAGGCATCGGCGATCGCGTCCTTGATGACGAGGCCGGCACCCGGCTTGCCTTCCGGGATGACGTGCCACGGGCCGCCGTCCAGCGGCACCGCGCCGAAGAACTCACGGGCGACGTGGTAGCCGAAGTCACGGAAGGCGCCTTCCGAGAACTTCATGATGTTGCCCTTGTGGACGAGCGTGACCGACTTGCGCTTGTTCTGGATCGCGTAGCCGATGGCGCTGTGTACGAGGCGCTCGGTGCCGAGGTAACTCACCGGCTTGATGCCGATGCCGACCTGCACCGGCAGCGAACGCGGCGGCGAGCCGATCGATTCGAGCTGCTTCGTCCACGCGTCGTTCTTCGCCTGCGTGCCGAAACGGATCTTGTCGAAGGGCTTCGGGAATTCCTTCGCGAGGAAGTCGAGCACCTTCTGCGCGTCGGCCGAGCCCGGCTCGAACTCGATGCCGGCGTAGATGTCCTCGGTGTTCTCGCGGAAGATCGTCATGTCGGTGTCCTGCGGCCGCTTCACCGGCGAGGGCACGCCGTTGAACCAGCGCACCGGGCGCAGGCAGACGTAGAGGTCGAGCATCTGCCGCAGCGCGACGTTGAGCGAGCGGATGCCGCCGCCGACCGGCGTGGTCAGCGGGCCCTTGATGCTGACGAGGTAGTCGCGGCAGGCCTCGACGGTGGCGTCGGGCAGCCAGTTCTGTGTCTGGTTGAAGGCCTTCTCGCCGGCCAGCACCTCCATCCAGTGGATTTTGCGCGAATCGCCGTAGGCCTTGGCCACGGCCGCGTCGAGCACGCGCACCGAGGCACGCCAGATGTCCGGGCCGATACCGTCACCCTCGATGAAGGGGATGATCGGGTTCGCCGGCACATGCAGCTTGCCGCCGTGGATGCTGATCTTCTCGCCGCCGGCGGGCGGCGTGGGGGTGTGCGACATGAAGCCTCCAAGGAAAGCGTGGACCGCCATTGTCGCGGTTTCCGGCCCGGCGGGGAAAGCGCGGACGATACGATGCGGGTAGCCCGGCGCAGGGGATGCCGGCCAACCCGTACCGCAGAGCCGCACTCGATGGCAGAGTGCGTTTCCCGCCTTTGTCGAGCGCCCGCCATGCCCCCGTCCCGCCGAACCCCGCTTCGCCCCCTGGCCCTCGCCCTCTGCGCCGCCCTCGGCAGCACGGCCGGCGCCAGCGGCAGCCCCGCGCCGACGATCGCCCCGCACGGCAGCTGGGTCAGTCCGGTGGCCGCCGCCGACCTCGCCCGCGCTGCGGTGGCGATGAGCGATGTGCGGGTCGAGGGCGATGCCCTGGTCTGGCGCGAGAGCCGGCCGGCCGAAGCCGGGCGGCAGGTGCTGGTGCGGCGCGATGCCCAAGGTCGCCTGAGCACGCTCACCCCGGAGGGCTTCAGCGTTCGCAGCCGCGTCCACGAATACGGCGGCAGCAGCCATTGGCGGGTTGGCGATGCCACGGTGTTCGTCCAGTTCGCCGACCAGCGGCTCCACCTGCAACGGGGCGATGATGCGCCGCGGCCGATCACGCCGGCTGGCTTCCGCTACGCCGACTGCACGGTCGAAACCGCCCGCCATGCTCTGATCTGCGTGCGCGAGGACCACACCCCGTCCACCCGCCGCGCCAACGGCGAGGAGCGCAACGAGATCGTGCGGGTGACGGTGCCCGTCGCTGGCGCGGCGCACGATGCCGAGGCCCTGGCCTCGGCCGGCAGCGTGCTGGTGACCGGCCACGATTTCGTCGCCTACCCACGGCTCGATCCCAGCGGCCGCCGACTGGCCTGGATGAGCTGGGAGCACCCGCAGATGCCCTGGGAGCACACCCGCATCCACATCGCTCCCCTGGGCGAAGACGGTCGCCCGACCGATCCGCAGGTGGTGCTCGGCGGCGACCGCGCCCTGCTGGAACCGCAATGGGACCGCGACGGCAGCCTGTATTTCATCGACGAGCGCAGCGGCTGGTGGAACCTCTACGCCTGGGACGGCCGCTCGGTGCGGGCGGTGGCGCCGATGCAGCGCGAGTTCGGCGGGCCGCTCTGGCAGCTTGGCATGCAGACCTACGCCTTGACCGGCAACGGCCATGCCGTGGTCCGCACCAGCCACAAGGCGGTCGACACCCTAGGCGTCATCGACCTGGCCCGCGGCAGCTACCGCCGGCTCGACCTGCCCTTCGTGGCCTTCGGCGATGTCCGGCTGGACGCGCGCGGCCGGATCATCACCCTGGCCACCCCGGTCGATGACGAGACCGCGCTGATCGCCGTGGACCCGGCCGATGGCCGCTTCGAAGTGCTGCACCGCACTGCCCAGCGCACGCTCGACCGCGCCTTCGTCTCGATCGGTGAGCGCATCGAGTTTCCCACCGCGCCCGGCCCCGACGGCGAGGCGCGCACCGCCCACGCCACCTTCTACCCGCCGCTGAACCCGGGTTTCCGCGGCCCCGAGGGCGAGAAGCCGATCCTGATCGTGCTGATCCACGGTGGCCCCACCTCGGTGTCCAAGCCCACCTTCGCGCTCTCGCGGCAGTTCTGGACGACTCGCGGCTTCGCCCTGATCGACGTGAACTACGGCGGCTCCACCACCTTCGGCCGCGATTACCGCCGACGCCTCAACGGCCAGTGGGGCGTGGTCGATGTGCAGGACGCGGTGGCGGCGGTCGATCACCTGGTGGCGCTGGGCAAGGCCGATCCGGCACGGGTGGCGATCCGTGGCGGCAGCGCCGGCGGCTTCACCACGCTGGCCGCGCTGGCCTTCACCGACCGTTTCAAGGCTGGCGCCAATTACTTCGGCGTGAGCGACATCCAGGCGCTGGCGGCGACCAGCCACAAGTTCGAACGGCTCTACGATGTCTCGCTGGTCGGCCCGCCGGACGAGGCGCTCTACCGCGCCCGCTCGCCGCTGTTTCATCTGGAGGGCTTCACCGAGCCGCTGATCACCTTCCAGGGCGACGAGGACCGCATCGTGCCGCCGGAGCAGAGCCGCGCCATCGTCGCCGCCTTGGAGGCCCAAGGCGTGATGCACGCCTACTTCGAGTTCGCCGGCGAGCAGCACGGCTTCCGCAAGGCCGAGAACATCATCCGCGCCCAAGAGGCGGAACTGGCCTTCTACGGGGCGGTGTTCGGCTTCGCACCGGCCGATGCGATCCCACCGTTCGAGATCCGCCACCGCCGGCCGGTGCAGTCACAGGCGCAACCGCGGCCCTGAGCACGGAAAAGGCGGCGCCGGTCGGGCGCCGCCTCCGTTCCAAGAGCCGCGGGCGCGGCCGATTCAGGTGTCGCGGTGGGCCAAGGCCATGAACTCGCGGGCGTTGCCGGTGGTCTTGGTCAGCAGGCTGACCACCACGATCGAGAACAGGGCTGCGGGCACACCGTAGAGCGCCGGGTTGCCCAGTACACGGATGCCCAGCAGCTCCGGCACTTCGGCGAAGCGGGCGAAGGTGAACACCAGCGAGACCACCAGACCCACCAGCAGGCCGGTGATCACGCCCTCCTTGGTCAGGCCCTTCCACCAGACCGACAGGATGAGCACCGGCGCGAAGGTGCTGGCGGCGATACCGAAGCACATGGCCACCAGGATCGCGACGTTTTGGTCCTTCAGCCAGACCGAGGCCGCCAGAGCGATCACGGTCAGCACCACGGCACCGAGCTTGGCGAACACCAGGCGCTCGCGGTCCGAGCTCTGCGGCCGCAGCACGCCGGCATAGACATCGTGCGAGAGGCTGGTGGTCATCGAGATCAGCAGGCCCACCGCCGTGCTGAGCATGGCGGCCATGGCGCCGGCAGCGATGATGCCGAGCACCACCTCGCCGCCCAGTTCCATGCCGAGCAGCGGGATCGCCATGTTGGTGGCGCGACCACGCTCGCCGGCGGCCAGCATCTGGATCAGCTCGTCGTAGAGGATCATCATCGTGGCGAAGCCGACGAACAGCACGGCGATGTAGAACACCGCGAGGCCGATGATGGTGATCTCGGCACCCTTCTTGGCGTCCTTGGCGTCCTTGACCGTGTAGAAACGGATCAGGATGTGCGGCAGGCCGGCCACGCCGAGCAGCAGGCCGAGCACCAGGCTGAGCTGGCTCCACACGTCCGGCACGCCGACACCCGGCGTCAGGGCGTTGGGCAGATCGGCAAAACCCTGCCGCACCGCCTCGGCCAGCACGAAGGGCCCGTGCGCGACACCCTCGGCCGGCGGCGGCACCACCACCTGGCCAATCACTTTGACGGCTTCGGTCGGTGGCACCGTGTCCATGGCACTGCCGATGATGCCGAGCGGATTGCCACCAAAATACAGCGCCGCCGCCAGCACGAACAGCAGCAGCATCGCCACCAGCAGGATCACGCCCTGGATCGCCTGGTTGTAGGTGGTGCCCATCATGCCGCCTAGCACCACCATCAGGCCCATCACGACCGCAGCAACGACCACCGTGACCATGTAGTCCCAGCCCAACAGCAGCTCGAACAGATGGCCGGCACCGACGATCTGCGGCACGAGGTAGAGGGTGCCGATGACGACGGTGGTGAACATCGCGAGGAACTTCAGGCTGCGGCCACCGAAACGACCCACCAGCACATCGCCGACGGTGAACTTGCCCGAGCTCTTGAGCGGCCCGGCCAGCGCCACCAGCACGAAGATCCAAGCGCCGAAGAAGCCGATGGCGACCCACCAACTGTCCACACCAGCCAGCGCGATGGCGCCGGCCACGCCGAGAAAGCTGGCGGCGCTGCAGTAGTCGCCGAACATGGCCCAGCCGTTGAGCCGAGGCGAGATCTTGCCGCCGGCAACGTAGAAGTCCTTGGTGCTGCTGGTGAACTTGCGTCCCCACCAGCTGATGTAGACGACGGCCAGCAGGCTGACGGCGAGGATGGCGAAGGCAATGGGATTGTCCATGCTCAGGCCCCCTTGTCTTGCGTAAGGCACATGCGCGTGACGACGATGCCGACCACGAACACCAGAAGCCCGGTGTAGATGGCCAGCGGTATGCCGAAAATTTCGATGCCGGCGATGTGGGCGAACTCGCGGGTGGCGATCACTGCAGCGGTGAAATACATGGCGCAGAAGATCAGCAGCAGCTTGATCGCGGTACCGCGCTTGCGCTTGACGCCGGCATCGTCGATGCCTTCGCCGGACGCCAGTGGCTGCCCTTCATGGTGTGTGCTCATGGGCCTTCCCCTCAGAAGTTGTAGCGGACGTGGAAGTGCAGGCGGGACAGATCGCCCTCACTGCCGTTCTCCAGCCAGCGCCGGCCAAGCCGGCCTTCGAGGCCGACGTCGATGCGCGGGTGCGGGCTGTAGATCAGGTTGCCGGCCACCGAGCCGACGCGTTCGATGGCGCCACCACCGGTCTGCAGCGGGTCGTTGTCAAAGAACGAGGCCGAGGCGTAGAGGTTGCCGCGCCACTGCGGCGAGAAGACATGCCGCCAACCGGCGAACACCGCCTGGGTATCGACCGCCTCCAGCCGGTTGCCGTCGAGGATGGCGTCCGGGCCGATGGCGAAACCAATGTAGCGGCTGATGCCACGGCCCAGGGTGACGCCGTAGCGCAGGTCGTTGGCGGGGTTGATGATCTGCCGACCGGTGACGGAGAGGCCGAAGCCGGTGCTGGCATCGTCGATGCCGGTGGTGGTCTCGTGGCGCAGTTCGCGCAGCAGGCCGGCGACGCTGACATGCCCCCAAGCCCCACGATGGGTCCAGCGTGCGGTGAGGTCCGGCAAAACGTTGTCGTCGCTGCTGATCCGTGCGAAGTTGCCGCCGCGCGGGCTGAACACCGTCTCCGGGTTTTCCAACGCCAGCGACCAGGCCCCGTGCGTGTAGCGAACCTGCGGCTGGCGGACGAACACCGTGGCATCGGTGGCGCCGACCAGATCGATGCTGTCGACCATCGAGGCGGGGTCCTGGAAGTTGCTCCAGTTCTGCCCGACCATCCAGCGCCCCCAGCTCGCCCAAGCGTGGCGAAGGGAGACGCCGTAGGTGTTCGTCGCCATCTCGTTGCCGAGCGCCGAACCGAACAGATCGAGCTCGATGTAGGCGCGCAGCGGCGTGCCATCGTCGAGCGTGGCGTCGCTGGCGAACCACAAGCGCGAGAACTGCGCGCTGCTGTCGAGGTCGGTGCCCTCGTCGGCCGCACCCACCGGGATGGCACCGGGCAGGTAGAGCAGGCGCGCCGCGCCGCCGTCGGGCAGTTCGCCACCGTCGGTGGCGGTGGCCAGGGCCTCCATCTTGATGAACCCGCCGAACGAAAAGCGCGTGCCGGGGAAACCCGCCGTGTTGATCGGCGTGGTCTGGATCGCCGGTGCCGCAGGCGTGGCCGGCGCCGGCGCAGCAGCCGCGGCGGGAGCCGGTGCAGGGGCCGGCGGGCGTTCGGCCTTCAGCGTGGCGATCACCGCCTCGAGCGCGGCGACGCGGGCTTCGAGCGCCTGTTCGCGCGGGCTGGGTGGGGCCTCGGGCGGGGCCTGCGCAAGCGCGGGCAAGGGCAACAGGGCACCGGCCATGAGCAGCCGGGTCGCCAGGTTCGTCGCATCGTTTCGTTGGCGTGGCATTCGGATTTCCCCTTCCTACCGGGACGTTTCCCGACGGCTGAGGCTCCACCCATGCCACGGCGCCCACCATTCGCCTTTGGTCGAAGCCGGTACCGACCTTCGCCCAAAGTCGAACGCGGGCGGCGTGGCGTCAGCCGCACACTGCCGCCATCGCCCCGAAGGAGCCGCCCATGGCCACGCCCGCCGACCACCTGCCGGTTCCCGCCGAGTTCGCCGCGCGCGCGCACTACGATGCTGCCGGCCTCGCGCAAGCGCGCGCCTGCTTCGAGCGCGATCCGGAGGCCTGGTGGCGCTCGCTCGCCGAGCGCCTGCTGTGGTCGCGCGCACCCACCGAAACCAGCGATGTGAGTTTCCACGTCGAGGATTTCCGCATCCGCTGGTACGCCGACGGTGAATTGAACGTGGCCGCCAACTGCCTCGACCGCCAGCTCGCGGCCCATGGCGACAAAACGGCGATCCTGTTCGAGCCCGATGACCCGACCGAAGCAGCGCAGCACATCAGCTACCGCGAGCTGCACGCCCGCGTCTGCCGGCTGGCCAACGCGCTGACGAACCTCGGCGTCAAGCGTGGTGATCGCGTCACCATCTACCTGCCGATGATCCCCGAAGCGGCGGTGGCGATGCTGGCCTGCGCGCGCATCGGTGCCGTGCACTCGGTGGTGTTCGGCGGCTTTGCCGCCAGTGCCGTGGCCGACCGCATCGCCGACTGCGGCAGCACGCTCGTCATCACCGCCGACGAGGCCCGCCGCGGCGGCAAGCGCATCCCGCTCAAGGCCACGGTCGATGCCGCGCTGACCCTGCCCGGCACCACCTCGGTGGAAACCGTGCTGGTGGTGCGCCACACCGGCGCTCCGGTGGCCATGCAGATGCCGCGCGACCGCTGGTACGCCTCGGTGGTCGAGGGCCAGCCCGCCACGCACGCCGCGCCGGCGATGAACGCCGAAGACCCGCTGTTCATCCTCTACACCTCGGGCTCGACCGGCAAACCGAAAGGCGTGCTGCACAGCTCGGGCGGCTACCTCGCCTGGGCGAGCTGGACCTTCCATGCCGTGTTCGATCACCGCCCCGAAGACGTGTTCTTCTGCACGGCGGACGTGGGCTGGATCACCGGCCACAGCTACCTCGTCTACGGCCCGCTCGCCAACGGCGCCACTTCGGTGATGTTCGAGGGCGTGCCGACCTGGCCGGATGCCGGCCGCCTGTGGGACATCGTCGACCGCCACGGCGTCACCATCCTCTACACCGCGCCCACCGCCATCCGCGCGCTGATGCGCGACGGCGACGCACCGGTGCAATCGCGCTCGCGCAAAACGCTGCGCCTGCTCGGCACCGTCGGCGAGCCGATCAACCCCGAAGCCTGGCGCTGGTACCACCGCGTGGTCGGCGACGGTCGCTGCCCGGTGGTCGACACCTGGTGGCAGACCGAAACCGGCGGCATGCTGATCGCGCCGCTGCCGGGGGCCACACCGATGAAGCCGGGTTCGGCTTCGCTGCCCCTGCCCGGCGTGCGCCCCGCGCTGGTCGATGCGGAAGGGCGGCTGCTCGAGGGCGCCAGCAGCGGCAACCTCGTGCTGCTGGGCTCTTGGCCCGGCCAGATGCGCAGCGTGTTCGGCGACCATGCGCGCTTCATCGAGACCTACTTCAAGGCCTACCCGGGCATGTACTTCACCGGCGACGGCTGCCGTCGCGATGAAGACGGCTTTTACTGGATCACCGGCCGCGTCGATGACGTCATCAACGTCAGCGGCCACCGCATCGGCACCGCGGAAGTGGAGAGCGCTCTGGTGTCGCACGCCAAGGTGGCAGAAGCCGCGGTGGTCGGCTTCCCGCACGAGCTCAAGGGCCAGGGCATCTACGCCTACGTGACGCTGAAGGCCGGCATCGCCATGGACGAGGCGCTGCTGGCCGAACTGAAGCAGCAGGTGCGCCGCGAGATCGGCGCCATCGCCCAGCCCGACCACATCCAGTTCGCGCCCGGCCTACCCAAGACCCGCAGCGGCAAGATCATGCGCCGCATCCTGCGCAAGATCGCCGAGGCCGGCGACGTGGCGCCCAGCGCGGAGAGCTTGGGCGACACCAGCACGCTGGCCGATCCGGCGGTGGTGCAGCACCTCGTGGAGCACCGGCTGGTGCGCTGAGGCTTACCGCCCTCCGCCGGCCGGAGGGCGCGGCACGAATGGCCTGTTACTTCCGGCGCCGCGGCGCCCCGCGCGGCTTCGCGGGCTTCCACTCCAGCGCGCGGTAACGGCGCTGCAGCCAGATGGCAAGGCCGGGATCCAGCACCTCGCGCAGCCCGTTCTCGCCGGTCAGGCCGATCAACTCGCGCTTGACCAGCGTGCGCTCCGCCGACTGCACCGTGGTGGCCTTCAGCGGCCGGCCGAGGTTCGCCGCCATCGTGGGGATGTTGGTGTAGATCGCCCGCTCGAAGGCGCAGACCACCAGCACCTGCTGCGCCACGTCACCCAGAGCCTCGAACAGCGCCTCGTAGCCCGCATCACCCAATTCGGCCTCGACCAGCGCGGCGGCATCGTCCAGCGTTGCCGCTTCGCCACTGACCCAGCGCGACAGGGCCTTGTTCAACAGTTCGGGCGAGTTGCCCAAGCGGATGCGAGCAGCCCCGACGTCGAGGGCGGAAGGCACGGGACGCCGCGACGTGGCCGCTTCCACACCCGCCACACGATGGGCGTCGAACTCAGGGCCCAGCGCGGGCAGGTCCACCCTGGCGGCTTGCCCGAGCAGCGGCGACTGGTGGCGCCGGAAAATCTCGGTGAGCGCCGCGCGGTCGCTGCCGGTCATCAGCACGCGCAGCCAACCGCTGTTCGCCTCGAACGCCGTCCGCAGTGCAGCGGTGGCCCGCGCTTCCGGGTCGCGGTGATGGAGCGTCTGGAACTCGTCGATAACAAGCAGCGTCGTGCGCCCGCGCTTGGCCAAGGCCTCGATCGCCCGCTTCCAGCGCTGCAATACCGTGGCTTCGACGCCGATCACAGTCCGCTTGCCCGATGCCGAGCCGAAGCCCACCGCGATACCGCCCGACAGCTCGCGATCCACGCGAAGCGCTGGCGTGATGCCCGCCGCCTTCTCGACGGCGTCGACAATGACGTCCATCGGCCGCTCCTTGTCTTCCCACAGGTTCGCGTAGATGAACTCCCATCGCCACGTCGCCGCGGCCGGCAACAGCTCGTTCAGCACGAACGTGGTCTTGCCGTTGCGACGCCGTGCGAACAGGGCAACGTTCTCGCGGCCATCGAAGCGGGCTCGAATGACCTGCAGCAGCTCCGGACGGGGGAAATAGCCGAACGGCGGCGTGGCGGTGGAGGAGGTCATAGCGGATTTCCCATCGATGTATAATCTTTATACTTCATCGGCGAATCGGATGTAAGGCTTAGCCGCCTCGACTCACCTGGAAGCAGCACGCCGACAGCGAACAGCCCTTTAATGCCCGGTATGCCGAGGCAAGCTAAGCGGCGTGACTCAATGAAAACAGCCTCCGGAAAAGCCGGGGCGGTTCACTTTGACGCCCTGCCATTTGGCGATGAAGGTTTCGGCATCCATGCGTTCAGGCCTCGGGGTGCGCTCGGCGGCAGTCAAGTGCCCAAGACTACCGGCGATGGGCGTCGCGGCCCATCGCGGACGATGCGGCCATCGACCAGTTCGATGATGCGATCGCAGCGCTCGGCCAGGCGTGGGTCGTGGGTCACCACGAGCACGGCGAAACCGCGTTCGGCGTGCAGGCGACGCAGCAGGGCAAAGACCTCGTCGGCGGTTCTGGTGTCGAGGTTGCCGGTGGGCTCGTCGGCGAGCAGCAGGGCGGGCCGCGCCATCAGGGCGCGCACGATGGCCACCCGTTGCTGTTGGCCGCCGGAGAGCTCCATCGGCCGACGAGCGGCCAAGGCACCCAGGCCGACCGCATCGAGCAGTTCCTTCGCTTCGGCCACGAGGGCGGGCGTGGGCCAGCCTTCGCGGGCCATGCGCGGCATCATCACGTTTTCCAGCGCGCTGAAGGCCGGCAGCAGGTGGTGGAACTGGAAGACGAAGCCGATGGCCTCGCCGCGCAGACGGGTGCGACGGGCGTCGTCGAGCTGGCGTGTCGGCTGGCCGAGCAGGTGGATCTCGCCCGCGGTGGGCGAATCGAGCTGGCCCAGCAGGTTGAGCAGGGTGGTCTTGCCCGAGCCGGAGGGGCCGATCAGGGCGGCGAACTCGCCACGTCGCAGCTCCAAATCGATGCCGTGCAGCACCTCGACCTCGCTCGGCAGGCCGAGGTTGTAACGCTTGTGGACGCCTTCGAGGCGCAACACCGGATCAGCCGCCACGCATCGCCTCCACCGGATCGAGTCGCGCGGCACGGCGGGCCGGGGCCATGGCCGCCAACATGCCGACCACGGTGGCGAGCACGGTGGCGCCGAAGAACAGCGAGGGCGTGACCAGCAGGCTGAAGGCCCCGCGACCGGAGCGGGCGAGGCCCAGCAGTTCCCAGAGGCCGAGCAGGCCGCCGCCCATCAGGCTGCCCAGGGCCGCGCCCAGCAAGCCGACCAGCGCGCCCTGGATCAAAAAGATGCGCAACACCTGGCCGCGACCGGTGCCCATCGCCCGCAGGATGCCGATCTCGCGGCCCCGCTGGACCACGCTGACCGCGAGCACGCTGGCGATGGCGAAGGCCACCGAGAGGCCGACGAAGACCTTGATCAGGTTGGTGGACATGCTCTGCGCGGCCAAGGCGTCGAGGATGTTGCTGTTGAGCGTCATCCAGCTCTCGGCGCGGATGCCCAGCCGGCCGGCGATGCGCTGGGCGACTGCCTCGGCGGCGAAGATCTCGCGCACCCGCAGGTCGATGCTGGTGGCACCGCCGGGCAGGCCAAGCAGGCCCTGGGCCGGCTTCATGGCCATGTAGACAAAGCGCGCGTCGAGATCGCGGGCGCCCAGTTCGAACACCGCGACCACGGTGAACACCTCGCTGCGGCCATCGCCGGTGTCCAGCCGCAGCCGGTCACCGAGGCGGGCGCCGAGATCCTCGGCCAGTTGCCGACCGATGGCGATGTCGTTGCCGACGATCCGCCAGCGGCCTTCGACGAGGAAATCGGGCACCGGCACGATCCGGGTGTAACGCTCGGGGTCGATGCCCATCAGCACCACCGCCCGGCTGGCCTCGCCGCGCCGGGCCAGGGCCGGACCGGACACCAGCGGCGAGATCGCGGTCACCTCCGGGAACTCGGCCAGAGCCTGCTCCAGCCGCTGCCACTGGTCGACCGAGCGCAGCCGCTGGGCGCGCTGGTCGATGCGCGAGAGCAGCACCGCCTCACCCTCCTCGCGCAAGGGCCGGGCGACGTCCTCCGGGGCGCTGATGCGGATGTGCGCCTGGGTGCCCAGGGTGCGTTCGATGATCTGCCGTTGCAGACCACCGATCAGTGCAGTGAGGAAAACGATCACCGCCACGCCCACGGCGATGCCGGTGATGATCAGCAGGGTCTGGGTGCGACCCTCGCGCAGCAGGCGGGTGGCCAAGGTCCACTCGAACCAGCGCCGACGCATTTCAACCGCCGTCCCGGGCGATGCGCACGCGACGGCCCGGTGCCGGTGCATTGGCCAGCGGCAGCACCGCCTCGCCCTCAGCCAGACCCTCGATCACCTCGACCCGGTCAAGGCCGCGCAGGCCGAGCGTGACCGGCACCCGCTTCACCCGGCCCTCGCGGATCGCAAGCACCTGTGCCGGGGCATCGCCACGGGCCGCTTCGATCGCGTCGATCGGCAGCACCAGAGCGCGCTCGCGGCGGCCCACCTCGATGTCGACCGAGACGGTCATGTCCTGACGCAGCGTGGGCGGTGCGTCCGGCACTTCGACACGCACCTCGACGGTACCGGTCTGCGGATCGACCGCCGGCGCGAGGAACACCAGCCGCCCCGGCAGGCGCTGCTGCGGAAAGGCATCCGGCGAGACCAGCGCCGGCAGGTCTTCGACCAGCCGGTCGAGGTTGCGCTCGTCGACCTGGGCAACCACCAGGGTGCTGCCGTCGCGGGCCAGCTCGACGATACCGCGACCGGGCTGCACCACGTCGCCGGGTTCGGCCAGCCGGCGCAGCACGGTGCCGGAGACGCGGGTCCGCACCACGGTCTGTTCGAGGGCCGCACGGGCGGCGGCGATCCGTTCGCGCAGCAGGCGTTCGCTGCTGCCCGCCGGACCGGAGGCGCGGGCACGGGCCTCGGCGGCGGCCAGCGCGGCCACGGCGATACGCCGGGCCTGCTCGGCCTGTTCGACGCGATCGGTGGCGACGAGCCGGCGCTCGGCGAGCGCGACCAGCCGTTCGGCATCGCGGCCGGCTTGCACGGCCCGGGCACGGGCTTCGTCGCGGAGAGCGGCGTCGGCCGGGCGATCGCGCTCCAGCAGCTGCGCCAGGGCGGCCTCGGCCTCGGCCAGCGCGGCCTGCTCGTTGGCGTCGTCGAGCCGCGCCACCAGCGCGCCGGCGGCGAGGTGCTGGCCTTCGAACACCGGGCGCTCGACCACGGTGCCGACGATCTCGCTGCCGATCAGCACCCGCGAGGGCGACTCGACCCGTCCGGTGGCCACCACGTTGGCGATGATCGGCCGCGCCTCGACCCGGTAGACCGTCACCTCCGGCCCGAACCACCAGCCCGGCAGGCGAACGACCAGAAACAGCAGCAGCAGGGCGGCGGCGATCCAGCGCCAGGGGTGTTTCGGCAGGGCAGGCATGGCGGTGTGCATGGACGTCAGGCTTTAACCATAGTGCAGTGGCTGTCAGGGACTGGTCGGCGGACGCGAAGCGAGGCAGTCTCAGCGCTCCCGCGTTCCGCGCCTGTCGAGACTGCCCCCATGCCCCGCCATGCCCCGCCCCCCGGCGCGCCCTGCTGGTTCGAGCTGTCGAGCGGCGATCCGGCTCGTTCGTTGGCCTTTTTGCAGGCGGTGTTCGGCTGGCGCGGGGAGGCCACGGACCTCAACGATCCGGCCGGCACCTACAGTTTTCTCAGCAACGCCAACGGCCTGGTGGGGGCGGTCGGCGGCCTGCCGCCCGATGTTGAAGGCACCGGCTCGTTCTGGGGCGTGTACTTCGCCACCCGCGATCTCGACGCCAGCCTCGCCCGCGCCTTCCTGATCGGTGGTCGCGTGCTGGCCGATCCCTTCGAGGTGCCGGGCCACGGCCGTGGCGCGGTGCTGGCCGATCCGGGCGGCGCACTGTTCCACCTCTGGCAGCCGGCCAAGGCCGCAGCCGGTGGGCTGGCCTTGTTCGAGGACTTGAGTTTCGGCTGGGTCGAACTGGCGACCCACGACGTGGCCATCGCGCAGGGCTTCTACGGCGAATTGTTCGGCTGGCGCTTCAGCGATTCCGCGCACGCCCCGGCCGGCACCCGCTACAGCGAATACGCGGTCGGCGACACCCACTACGGCGGCCTGCTGCAGATGCCGCCGGAGTGGGGCGAGGTGCCGGCGCACTGGTCGCTCTACGTGCTGGTGCCCGACCTCGATGCCCGGCTGGCGGCCACCTTGGCGGCCGGCGGCACGATCAGCGTGCCGGCTTTCGAGGCACCGGGCGTGGGCCGCATCGCCCGCATCGACGACCCGACCGGTGCCGGGCTTTATCTGGTGCAGCCCGCCGCGCCCTGATACGCCACCACGATGCCCCCCACCCTGCTGATCGCCGACGACCACCCGCTGTTCCGCGATGCGCTCAAGCGTCTGGTGGCCGGTTTCTGGCCGGAGGTCGAGGTCTTTGAAGCCGCCGACGCCGAAGGCGTGTTCGCGCTGGTGGAAGCCCAGCCGCAGGCCGATCTGCTGCTGCTCGACCTGAGCATGCCCGGTGCCCGGGGCTTTGGCGTGCTGGTGCATCTGCGGGCCCAGCACCCGGCCCTGCCGGTGGTGATGGTCAGCGCCCGCGACGATGCCGATACCCGCCGCCGCGCGCTCGAACACGGCGCCGTGGGTTTCCTGTCGAAATCCGCATCACCGGCCGAGATGCAGCGCACGCTGGACGCCGTGCTCGCCGGCGAGCCGCCGGAACCGCCGCCCAGCGCCCGACCGGTCGATCCCGACGAGCGCGCCATCGCCGCCCGCCTGGCCCGCCTGACGCCGGCGCAGTTCCGCGTGTTGAGCCGGGTCGCGGCCGGCCTCTTGAACAAGCAGATCGCGTTCGAGCTGGGCATCGGCGAGGCCACCGTCAAGGCACACATGGGCGCAGTGCTGGACAAGCTGGGGGCCAGCAACCGCACCCAGGCCGTGCTGATGCTGGGCCGGCTCGGGCTGGAGCCGCCGGCACCGATCCCCGACGAGGGCTGAGCGCACTCCGCCGCTCAGCGGCGCTCGATCGCCTGCGGCGCGGTCGGCGAGGCCGCCGCCGCGACCGGCACGAAGCGCATCATGCGGCCGGCACGCTCATCGGTGAGCACGTACAGCAAACCGTCCGGCCCGACCTCGACCTCGCGCACGCGCTGGCCGACCCGCAGGGCCGTCTCGCCGATCACGCGCCCGGCCTCGTCGAGATCAATGCGGCGCACATCGAGGCTGACCAGCGAACCGGAGAACAGATCGCCCTGCCACTGCGGGAAGGCCGATCCCTCGTACACGGCCAGGCCCGAGGGCGCCACCGCGGTGTCCCAGAGCAGCACCGGGTCGATCATGCCCTCGCGCTGGGTGGCCTCGCCGATCGGCGCGCCACCGACGTACTCGCGGGTCAGGCTGACGATCGGCCAGCCGAAGTTCTGGCCGGCCTGCACACGGTTGAGTTCATCGCCACCGAGCGAACCGTGCTCGCTCGCCCAGACCAGACCGCGACCAGCATCGAAGGCCAAGCCCTGGATGTTGCGATGGCCGATCGACCAGACGCCCGGGGCCGGGTTGGCAGCGGCGAAAGGCCGCTCGGCCGGCAGGCTGCCGTCGTCGTTGAGGCGGACGATCTTGCCCCAGTGGCTGGCCGGGTCCTGGGCTTTTTCGCGGATCAGCACGCCACCGAGCCGGGTCGGCGGGTTGCCGCCGTCACCGATCGCGATCAGCAGCGTGCCGTCCGGCTTCCAGGCCAGTCGCGAACCGAAATGCCCGGCCGCCGGCTTGGGCTGGTTGCTCTCGAAGATCACCTCGAGCGCCTGCAGGGCGCCATCCTCGAGGCGGGCGCGGGCGACGCGGGTGGTGTTGGCCTCGGCGGTGCCGTGGGCGTAGGCGAGGTAGACGAGGCGGTTTTCGGCGAAGCGCGGATGGATGACGACATCCAGCAGGCCGCCCTGGTTCTGCGCGAACACCGTCGGCACGCCGGCCACCGGCTCCGGCAGCAGCACGCCGTCGCGGAACAGCCGCAGCCGACCGGGCCGCTCGGTGATGAGGGCGCTGCCATCCGGCAGGAAGGCCAGCCCCCAGGGGTGCTCCAGGCCCTCGGCGAGCACTTCGCGGCGGGCACCCGGCTCGATCGGCACGTTCCGTGCCGACAGCACCGTGGCCTCGGGCAGGGGTGGCAGCGGCGCACTGGTGGAGGCGAGGGCGGCGGCCAGCAGGGTCGAGCTCAGGGCCATGGTGGGCTCCATCGTGAAAGGGATGTCATCCCAACGCAGGCCGTGTCGTCGCGGCGTCGTCATGGGCTGGCCGGGCCGCCGCCGCCAGCCAGGCGCGCAGCACCGCCGGCCGGATCGGCTTGTGCGCCAAGGTGAAGCCGGCCTCGCGCACGCGCTCGCGCAGCAGGTTGCCGCCCTCAGCGGTGAGCAGCAGGGTCGGCACCGGCCCCCAGTGGCTGCGCAGACGCTCGGCCAAAGCCAGGCCATCGAGCGCATCGTGCAGGTGGTAATCGACCACCAGCCGGTCCGGCGCTGCGGCCCCGGTGAGCGCCAGGGCTTCGGCGACGGTGCCCAGGCACTGCACCCGCAAGCCCCAGCGCGACAGCAGGGTCTGCAGGGCATCGCGGATGTCGGCGTCGTCGTCGATGCACAACACCGTGAGGCCGGCCAGGCCGTTGCCGGCCTCGGGCAGCGGTGCAGGTGCAACCGGCAGCACGGCGGCCGTGCGCGGCAGCAGGATGCCGAACACGCTGCCGCGGCCGGGCCGCGAGCGCAGGGTCAGCGGATGACCGAGGCTCTGGGCGATGCGCTGGCAGATCGACAAGCCGAGGCCCAGACCGCGCTCGCCGGCGGTGGCGCTTTCGCCAATCCGGCGGAACTCCTCGAAGATCAGCTCGCGATGGGTCTCGGCGATGCCGGGGCCGGTGTCCCAGACTTCCACCGCCCAACCCGCCGCGTGCCAGCGCACGCCGATGCGCACACCGCCGGCCACGGTGTAGCGCAGGGCGTTGGCGATGAAGTTCTGCAGCACCCGGCGCAGCAGGGCCGGGTCGGTGCGCACCCAGGCGCGGGTCGGCACGGCACGCAGCGACAGGCCACGGGCGCGGGCCAGCGGTTCGTACTGGTCGAGCAGGCCACGCAACAGCGGGTCGAGCGCGACCGCCACCGGTCGCGCCTGCCACTGCCCGGACTCGATGCGCGAGAGATCGAGCAGGCCGTCGAGCAGTTCCTCGGCCGCCCGCAGCGAGGCGTCGATGCGGCCACTGATCTGGCGCTGTTCGTCGCGGCCCTCCGATTCGTGCAGCGCCGCCGAGAACAGCCGTGCGGCATGCAGCGGTTGCAGCAGGTCGTGGCTGAGCGCGGTCATGAAGCGGGTGGTGGCCTGGCGGGCCTGTTCGGCATGGCCCTGGGCGCGGGCGGTTTCGGCCAAGGCCGCCGAGAGCGCCCGGGTGCGGTCCTCGACCCGGCGTTCGAGCTGCTGGGCGGCGTCACGCAATTCCAATTCGACGCGCTTGTAGTCGCTCACGTCGGTGTAGGTGGTGACGTAGCCGCCGCCTGGCAGCGGCTGGCCGCGCATCTCCAGCACCTGCCCACTCGGCCGGATCCGCTCGAACACATGCGCCGCGCCGCGCCGCAGGTGCTCCAGCCGGCGGCGCACATGCGCCTCGACATCGCCGGGGCCGCACTCGCCGCGCAGGGCGTTCCAGCGGATCAGCTCGGCCACCGGCTTGCCGACATGGAGCAGGCCGTCGGGGTAATCGAACAGCCGCTGGTAGGCTTGGTTCCAGGCGATCAGCCGCAGGTCGGCATCGACCACGCTGACCCCGTGGCTCACATGCTCGAGCGTGGTGTTCAAAAGCTCGCGGTTGAAGCGGCGTTGCTGGCCGGCATCGTCGAGCAGGGCCACCACTTCGCCGAAGGCCATGCCGCTGCCCCGCAGGGCGGCGGTAAGCAGGGCACGCGCCGAGGCGGCACCCACCGCCGAGGCCAGCAGGCGCTCGCCGAACAGCAGGAAATGGCGGTCGGCCAAAGCCGTTTCGGCCAGTGGACGGCCACGCTCGAGGGCGTAAGTGGCGAAATCGGCACGCACCGCCGCCTCGCCCAGTACGCGCGCGCACAGCGCCAGCACATCGCCCTCGGTGGCGCGTCCGGTGGCATCGGGCGCGGCCTCGGGCCGCTCGGCATCCGGCCGCAGGAAGGGCTCGGCGGCCAGCCGCGCCTCCAGGCTCGGCCGGTAGCGCAGCGAAGCCAGCACGAACACCAGGGCATTGGCCGCCAGCGACACCACGGCGCCGTGGGTCAGCGGGTCGCCACCGGACAGGCCGAACAAGGCCTCCGGGCGCAGCAAGGCGAGACCGAACGGTCCGTGTTCCAACCAGCCCGCACCGACATCCAGGCCGCGCGCCACCGCCGGCAGCAGCAGGGTGTAGACGTAAAGCGCAAAGCCCACAGCAATGCCCCAGCGCGCCCCGATCCGGCTGGCACCGCGCCAGTACAGGCCGCCGAGCAGGGCCGGGGCGAACTGCGCCACCGCCGCGAACGCCAGCAGGCCGTGCGCGGCCAGCGCCTCTTGGCCGGTGACCGTCTGGTAGTAGGCCCAGGCGGCCAGGCACAGGCCGACGATGGTGGCCCGCCGCACTCGCAGGATGCGCCGGCCGAAGCGCGCCGAATCGTCGGCGTTGCGCAGCAGCCAGGGCATGGCGAGGTCGTTGCTGACCATGGTGGCGATCGCCAGGCTGGCCACCAGCACCATGCCGGTGGCCGCCGAGACGCCGCCGAGGAAGGCGATCAGGGCGAGATCGGTGCGCCCCTGCGACAGCGGCAGGGCCAGCACCCAGGCGTCCGCACTGACGCCTTCGGGCACCCAGACCGCGCCGGCCCAGGTGATCGGCAGCACCGCCAGGCAGACCACCACGAGGTAGAGGCCAAAGGCCCAGCGCGCCGGATGGAGGTCCTGCGGGTTCTGGCATTCCACCACCAGCACCTGGAACTGCCGCGGCAGGCAGAACAGGGCGAGGAAGGCCAGCAGGGTCTGGGCGATGAAAGGCGAGGGCAGCTCCGGCAGGGGCGCCTCGCGCACTTCTGCGGGCAACCGTCCGCCCAGCAGTTGCCAGGCGAACAGTGCCACCAGCACCAGCGCCAGCAGCTTGACCACCGATTCGAGCGCGATGGCCCACATGAAGCCGCGATGGTGGCGTGTGGCATCGACATGGCGGGTGCCGAACAGGATGCCGAAGACCGCGAGCAGCGCCGCCGCGAGCAGGGCCGGATCATCGAGCCCGCCGCTGGACGGCCGGCCGGTCAGCACCTCGACCGAGAGCGCGATGGCCTTGAGTTGCAGAGCGAAATAGGGGATCGCCGCCACCACCGAGATCACCGCCACCAGGGCCGCCAGTTCGCGGGCGCGGCCGTAGCGGGCGGCCAGGAAATCGGCCACCGAGGCGGTGCGCTGGCGCTGGCCGATCAGCACCATGCGCCGCATCAGCCCACCGCCGAAGGCCAGCAGCAGCAGCGGCCCGAGGTAGATCGGCAGGTAGCTCCAGAGGTTGTCGGCGGCCACCCCGACCGCGCCCAGCAGGGTCCAGGAACTGCAGTAGACCGCCAGCGTCAGGGCGAACAGCAGGGGTCGCAGCGGCCCACGCGCCGGCCCGGCGCGGTCACCCCGCCAGGCCACCGCCAGCAGCAGGCCGACGTAGAGCAGCGACACCAGCAGCAGGCTCAGCCCGTGGACCATCGATGCTCCCGTTGCGTGGCTTTACGCCGGCGATTCTAGGCCGCCGTGCCGGTGCTCAGCGCGCATGCAGCACGCGCCAGGCCAAGGCGGTGGCGGTGGCATCGGCCAGCGCATCGTGACGGTTCAAAGCCGGCACGCCGGTGTCGGCGAGGATGGCATCGAGGTTCATCCGCTGCGCCCGTTCCGGCTGGCGGCGTTCGAGGTGGGCGAGGTGCACCAGGGCGAGGTCGATGCGCCGGTGCGGCAGCGGAAAGCCGGTGAGCGCCCGCACCCAGGGGTCGAGCATGGCGATGTCGAAATCGATGCAGTAGCCGAGCAGCGGCCGAGGGCCCAGCCAGCGCAGGAAATCGGCCACCACTGCCGGCACCGCCTCGGCGTCGACCAGGTCGCCGGGCAGGATGCGATGGTGGCGGATCGATTCGATGCCGAAACTCCGCCCCGGCGCGACCCAGCGCTCGAAGCGTTCGGAGAGCAGCACGCGGTGGCCGCGCACCGGCACCGCGGCCAGCCGCAGGATGCGGTCGCGGCTTGGATCGAGGCCGGTGGTTTCGAGATCGAGGCTGACCACCTCATCGGCCGGCGCGGGGCCAAACAGGTGTCCCCAGGGGCTGTCGGCATGACGCCAGACCAACCAGCGGCGATGCAGCGGGTTCATGCCATGCCGCGCAGGTGGAAGACCTCGCGCAGATGCGCCTTGAAGCGATTGACCACGCGCAGGGCATCGCGCAGCAGTTCGCGGTCGAGGTGGCGCAGCGCGGCGATGTCGAGCGTGTTGTCGGGCAGGCGGCCAGCGGCCAGGGCGTCGAACTGCTGGGCCAGGCGCAGCCGTTGGAACACCGCGAGCGCCTGCGGCACATCGCGGCCCAGCTCGCCGGGCAAGGCACCGGCCGCCACCAGCCCCTCACAGCGCGCGAAGCTGTTGTTGCGTGCCACACCGTGGCGCAGCGCCAGCGTGCGCAGGCCGTGGACCAGCGGGAAGATGCCGCCTTTCTTGATGTCGGTCCCGGCCTCCCCTTGGCGGACGCGGCCGAACAGGGTCAGCGGGGTGTCGAAGTGGAACGCCGCCTCGATCATCCGGTGCATCAGCAGCTCGTCGCGGCCGAGCGCCATCAGGTCCTCGTGCAGCGCTTGCACCAAGTGACGGTCTCCGGCGACCGGACGGGCATCGACCACCATGGCCAGCTCCATCAGCGACACCGGGTCGCCCTGCCGACGCCAGGCGGCGATCCGCCCACGCCAGCCGGCCAGGGTCTGCCGCCAGTGCGGGTTGCTCGCCATCACACCGCCGGCGCAGGGCGGGTAGCCGATCGCCGCGAGCTGCGCGGAGAAGCGCGCCATGGCCTCGGCCAAGCCCGGTGGCGCCTGCTCGCCGGCGATGATGAGGGCGTTGTCCTGATCGGTCTTGAGGATCTGCTCGCGCCGACCCTCGCTGCCCAGCACCAGCAGGCAGAGTCCGGCACGGGTTTCGGCCGGCAGGCAGAACTCGAACAGCCGCGCCAGCAGCCGCGAATTGAGCGCGCTCACCAGTTCCATCAGGTAACTGATCTTGGCGCCCTGCGCGAACAGGGTGCGCACCAGCCCGGTCATCTCGCGGGCCGCCTCGACCACTTCGGCCTCGCTGCTGGCACGGGCCAGCCGCAGGCTGATGAGGTGCGACTGGCTGGCGTAGTGGCTCAGCACCTCGGCCAAGCCGATGGTGCCCACCACCTCGGCCCCGCGCCGCACCGCGACGCGCTCGATGTGCGCCTCGGTCATGGTCACCAAGGCCTGGAACAGCACATCGTCCTCGCGCACGCCGATGAGCGGACGGTGCGCCAGGGGGCCGATCGGCGACGCGAGGCCATGGCCTTCGAGCGCCAGCGCATCGAGCAGGTCGGTGCGGGTGACGATGCCCGGGCCATCATCGACGTCCTCGCCATCCTCGCCGTCCGCGGCACCAACCAGCAGGCACTCGACGCCATGCTGGCGCAGGGCGGCCACCGCCGTACCGATCGGCGTGGCCGGCGGCACCCGCACCGCCGGTGCCAGCCGGGCATCGCGGACACGGGTCAACATCAGCCGGTTCGATTCGGCCGGTGCGTTCTTCTCGGCCAGCAACTGGCGCTTGGCCGACAGGCCCTCGTGGAACCAGGCGGCAAAGCGCGGCTGCCCGGCCAGCAGTTCACGGAACACGGCGGCCGGCAGCAGGAAAGCCAGCACCTCGCCGCGGGCGCGGTAGCGGTGGCGGGCGCGGCCGGTGATGACCGCGAAGGCACCGAACACCTCGCCGGGGCCATAGTCGGAGAACAGGCGCTCCTGGCCGTCCTCGATGTCGCCGGCCTCGACCTCGCCGCGCAGCACCACGAACACCTGCGCGGAGGGCTTGCCGGCCTCGATCAGCACACTGCCCGGCGGGAAGAAGGCGAGGTCGATGGCGGCCTCGACGCGGGCCTGGCCGACCGCATCGAGCAGGTCGAACGGTGGCGTGCCGAAATCGAAACCGGGGGTGCCCATGCGCTCAGCCTGCCACGACCGACGCAGCGCGTCGCTGCGACTTTCGGTGAAGGTAGACTGCAAGCCCGCCCCGCCGCTGCCCACCCATGGACACCGCCCTGCACCGTCCGGCCGCGAGCCCGCCGCCCCTTGCCGAAACCCTCGACCGCCTGCGCGCCGCCTGGCAGCGGCAGCGCCCGGACCACGCCCAGCGCATGGCCGATCTCGACCAGCTCGCCGTGACCATCCGGGCCCACCGCGAATCCATCGTCGAGGCCATCAGCGCCGACTTCGGCCGCCGCGCCCGGGTCGAGACCCTGGCCGCCGACGTGATGGTGACGCTGGAGGAGATCAAGCACGTCCGTCGGCACCTGCGCTCGTGGATGAAGCCGAAGCGCGCGCCGATCAACCCGCTGTTCCTGCCGGCGCGCGGCGAGATCCGCTACCTGCCGCTTGGCGTGGTCGGCATCGTCGCGCCGTGGAACTACCCGTTCCAGCTCGCCATCATCCCGCTCGTCGACGCCATCGCCGCCGGCAACCACGTGATGCTCAAGCCGAGCGAGTTCACGCCGCGCACCAGCGCGCTGATCCGCGAACTCTGCGCGGCGGTGTTCCCGGCCGATCGCGTGGCGGTGATCGAAGGCGATGCCAGCGTCGGCGCGGCGTTCACGGCACTGCCCTTCGACCACCTGCTGTTCACCGGCAGCACCGCCGTGGGCCGCAAAGTGATGGCGGCGGCCGCGTCGAACCTGACCCCGGTGACCTTGGAGCTCGGCGGCAAATCGCCGGCCTTGATCGCCCCGGACTACGATATCGCCCACGCCGCCGAGCGCATCGCCACCGGCAAGCTGTTCAATGCCGGCCAGACTTGTGTGGCGCCCGACTACGTGCTGGTGCCCGAAACCCAGCGCGACGCCTTCATCAGCGCCTACCTTGCAGCGGTCGCCAAACGCCACCCGCAGCTGGCCGGCAATAGCGATGTGACCTGCGTCATCAACCCGCGGCAGGCCAGCCGCCTGCGCGAGTGGCTCGACGACGCGAGGCAGCGCGGGGTGGCGATCCGCCAGCACGCGCCGGACGACGGCACTCAAGCACCGGGCGAGATCATCCCGCCGACCGTGCTGATCGACCCGCCCGACGAGGCGCGGGTGATGCAGGAGGAGATCTTCGGCCCGCTGCTGCCGGTGAAGGGCTACCGCACGCATGAGGAGGCCCTCGCCTACATCCTCGGCCGCGACCGGCCGCTCGCCTTCTACCCCTTCGACCGCGACCGCGACCGCCTCGAGCGCACGCTCGACACCGTGGTGGCCGGCAGCGTCTGCGTCAACGACACCCTGATCCAGTTCGGCCAGCACGAGCTGCCGATCGGCGGCGTCGGCGCCTCGGGCATGGGCCACTACCACGGCCACCAGGGCTTTCTCACTTTCAGCAAGGCGATGCCGGTGATGCACCAGGCGCGGCTCAACGGCATGGGCCTGTTCGACCCGCCGTATTCGAAGCTGATCAAGCGCGTGCTGGATTTTTTGACGCGGTAGGGCCTCGGGGCGCTGCGGCTTGCCCAACACGACGCAAATCGTGACGGCTTGCCCCATTCGGCTACAATGTATTACATTGCATCAGCGCCCTTCGCACACCCCGAGGATCCGGGCATGACCGTCACCAGCGTCCGCTTGCAGCCCGATGTCGAGGCCGGCCTCGATGCCGTGACCGAAAAACTCCAGCGCAGCCGCAACTGGATCATCAATGAAGCGGTGCGCGAATACGTCGCCCGCCAGTCCCTCGATGATTTGCGCTGGAAGGAAACGCTCGAGGCCATTGACGATGTCGCAGCAGGCCGTGTGGTCGACGGTGATGCCGTGCATCGCTGGATGCGCTCGTGGGGCACGGCGAATGAGCTGCCCATTCCGAAGCCGGGCGCGTGAAGCTGCTTTACTCGACCGCGGCGACAGCAGACCTTGATCGACTGCGGGCCTTCATCGCTGAACACGACCCGGCTGCCGCGCTGCGCATCGTCGAAGGCTTGATCGCCCGCGTGGAACGTCTCGCAGACTTTCCGGAAATGGGTCGCAGCGTTGAATCCGCACCCGACGTGCTGCGGGTTCGAGAATTTGCTTTCGATGCCTATCTCGTTCGCTACATGGTCTCGACCGAGTCCCTGATTGTCCTCCGCGTCTTGCATCACCGCGAGGATCGCCGCGAGGATCGCCGCGAACGCGAATAGCGGATCCACGCCTTGCCCGGCCCGCCCCCGACCCCCATCCTTGGTCGATGACCACGACCGCCCACGCCGCCTCCAATCCTTTGCTCTCGCCGGCCCTGCTGCCGGACTTTCCCGCCATCCGGCCCGAGCACGTGATGCCCGCCGTCGAGACGGTGCTCACCGAGTACCGGGCCACCGTCGAGACTCTGGTCGCCGACCCGGCCGCCCGCGATTTCGACTCGCTGGTGGCACCGCTCGAACGGCTCGACGAGGCCCTGGCGGGGCTCTGGTCGCCGATCGCGCACCTGCACGGGGTGAGGGATTCGTCCGAACTGCGCGAGGTCTACGGCCAGGCCGATGAGGCCATCACCGAATTCACCACGGCGCTGGGTCAGCACCGCGGCCTTTATGAGGCGATGAAGGCGGTACGCGAGGGCGCTGGCTTTGAAGCACTCGACCGCGCGCAGCGCACCCTCGTCGAGGACAGTCTGCGCGGTTTCCGTCTTGCCGGCGTGGCGTTGGAGGAGCCGGCGCGTACACGCTTCCGGGCGATCCAGACCGAACTCTCGAAGCTCGACACCGCCTTCGAGGAGGCCGTGCTCGATGCCACCGAAGCATGGACGCTGCCGCTTGCCGAGGCGCAGCTCGCCGGCCTGCCGCCCTCGGCCCGCGATCTGCTGGCCGGCCAGGCCCGCGACAAGGGCCAGGAGGGCTTTTTGGCCACGCTGAAAGGCCCGGTGGTGCAGGCCCTGCTCAGCCATGCCGATGACCGGGCACTCCGCGAGACCGTCTACACGGCGTACAACACCCGCGCGTCCGATCAGGGCCCGCACGCGGGGCGCTTCGACAACAGCGAGCGCATCGCCCGCATCCTCGCCTTGCGCCACGAGGCGGCGCAGCTGCTTGGCTTGGCGAGTGCGGCGCACGAATCGCTGGAGGACAAGATGGCCGGCACGCCGGAGCGCGTGCTGGGCTTTCTGCGCGAACTGGCGGCCAAGGCGAGACCGGTGGCGCTGCGCGAGCTGGACGAGCTGCGCGCCTTCGCGGCCACCGAGCTCGGCCTGCACACCCTGCAGCCCTGGGATGTGGCGTATGCCAGCGAAAAACTGCGCGTCGCGCGCTACACCTTCGAGGAGGAACAGCTCAAGGCCTACTTCGCCCTGCCCAGGGTGCTGGAAGGCCTGCTCGCCCTCAGTGGTGAGCTGTTCGATGTGCGCTTTGCCGAACGCTTCGATGTGCCGCGCTGGCACCCGGACGTGCAGTACTTCGATGTGCTCGATGCCGACGGCGTGCTGCGCGCCGGCGTCTACTTCGACCACTACGCCCGCGAGGGCAAGCGCGGCGGCGCCTGGATGGACGTCTGCCGTTCGCGCTTCGGGCTGACCGGCCAGATCCCGGTGGCCTACCTCACCTGCAACGCCGCACCGCCCGGCGAGGGTCGGCCCAGCCTGCTCACCCACGACGATGTGCTGACCCTGTTCCACGAGTTCGGCCACGGCCTGCATCACCTGCTCACCGAAATCGGCTGGCCGTCGGTGTCGGGCATCCACGGCGTGGAGTGGGACGCGGTCGAACTGCCCAGCCAGTTCATGGAGAACTTCGGCTGGAAGCGCGAGGCGCTCGACCGCTTCGCGCGCCACGGGCAGACCGGCGAAGCACTGCCCGACGATCTGTTCGCCAAGATGAGCGCCGCGCGGCATTTCCAGGCCGGGCTGTTTCTGGTGCGCCAGCTGGAGTTCGCGCTCTACGACTTCCGCCTGCACTTGGAGTACGACCCGGTGCTGGGGCCGCGCACGCTCGAACTGCTCGATGCGGTGCGCGCCGAAGTGAGCGTGATCACGCCGCCTTGCTGGCAGCGTTTTCCGCACAGCTTCACCCACATTTTCGGTGGCGGTTACGCGGCCGGCTACTACAGCTACCTGTGGGCCGAAGTGCTGAGCGCCGATGCCTTCGCCGCCTTCGAGGAAGCGGCGGCGGCGGGCGGCAGCGTGTTCGATGCCGCCACCGGGGCGCGGTTGCGCCGCGAAGTGCTGGCCGTGGGCGGCTCACGCCCGGCGCTGGAGAGCTTCATCGCCTTCCGTGGCCGCGCGCCCGACCCGCAGGCCCTGCTGCGCAGCCACGGCCTCGCCGCCTGAGCCGCGCCGTGGCCACGCCGCCCGACACCGGCTGGCTGCTGCGTCTGCCCAACTACGTGGGCGACACGGTCTGCGCGCTGCCGGCCCTGCAGCGGCTGGCGGCGGCGGGCCCACTGCTGGCGCTCGGCCGCCCCTGGGCGCTGCCCCTGCTGGCGGCGGCCGGCATCGCCGCGCGGCCCTACCCGAAGGACTTGGCGGCCCGCGTCACCGCCCTGCGCGAAGCGGCCGGCGCGCTCGGCACACGCCGCATCCTGCTGCTGACCCAGAGCTTCAGCAGCGCGCTGGAGGCCCGACTGGCCGGGCTGCGGCCGCGGGGCTACGCCAAAGACGGCCGGGGCTGGCTGCTCGCCGAATCGGCCGGGCCGGCACTGGCCGGGCATCTGGTGGCGGGCTACGCTGGCCTCGTCGAGGGTCTGCCCGGCGTGGCCCCGGCCGCCAGCGTCTGGACACCGCCCTGGCCCGGCCCGCGCGCCGACCCGGCCCAGCTGACCGCTGCCCGGCAGCGCCTCGATGCCCGCCTCGGACGCGGTGGCCGCTACGCCCTGCTGGTGCCGCGTGCCGGTGGCGGCCATGGCGGTGCCAGCAAGGACTGGCCGCATTTCGCTGCCGTGCTGCCGCTGCTGCAGCGTGCCGGCCTGCGCCTGCTGATGGCACCCGGCCCTGGCGAGGCCGCGGCCTTCGTGCAGGCGGCCCCGGCCGCCGAACTGCTGGAGGGCCTCGACCTCGCCGCGCTCGGCCTGCTCGCCGCCGGGGCCAGCGTGGTGCTGGCGCCGGATTGCGGTCCGGCCCACCTCGCCGCCGCCGCCGGTGCGCCGCTGGTGGCGGTTTTCGGCCCCACCTCGCCGGCCCGCTGCCGCCCCTGGTCGCCGCGTGCCCAGGTGCTGGGCGGCGACGGCCACTGGCCGGAGCGCGCCGAGGTCGAAGCCGCCCTGCTGCGCTGCCTTGCCCTTCACCCGGAACCCGGCCCATGACGTCCGCCGAGCTTGATTCTCCCCCCGCCCCGCCGCTGCTCCTGCTGCGCGATGCCGAGCTGCATGCCCCCGAGGCGCTCGGCCGGTGCGATGTGCTGCTGGCCCACGGCCGGATTCTGGCGATCGGTCAGGGCCTCGATCCACGCGGCTGCGGTGTGCCGGTGACGGTGATCGAGGCCGCCGGCGATGTGCTCGCTCCCGGCCTGGTCGATGGCCTGGTCCACCCCGGCGGCGGCGGCGGCGAGGGCGGTTTCGCCACGCGCATGGCCCCGCTGAACGCCGGGACCGCGCTGGCGGCCGGCGTCACCACCCTCATCGGCGCGCTCGGCACCGACGACGTGACCCGCAGCCACGCCGATCTGCTGGCCTGCGCCCGGGCGCTCGCCACCCGCGGCCTGTCGGTCTACATCCTGAGCGGCTCCTACCGGGTGCCGGCGGTGACCCTGACCGGCTGCATCCGCCGCGATCTGGTGCTGGTGCCGGAGATGATCGGCGTCGGCGAAATCGCCATCGCCGACCACCGCGGTTCGCAGCCCAGTGCGGCGGAGCTCGCGCGCATCGCCGCCGATGCCCGCGTCGGCGGCATGCTGGCCGGCAAATCCGGCACCGTGCTGGTGCACTGCGGCGACGCGCCGGAGGGCCTGGCCCTGCTGCGCGAGGCGAGCACGCGCTGGCCCGTGCCGATCCGGCAATGGCACCCCACCCACGTCAACCGCAACGCCCGGCTGCTGGCCGACGGTTTCGCCTTCGTCCGCGAAGGCGGCAGCATCGACTTCACCACCAGCAGCACGCCGGGCTTCGCCGCTGCCGGCGAGGTGCCGGCCGCACGGGCGTTGGCCGAGGCCCTGGCCGCCGGCCTGCCCATCGCCCGCCTGAGCCTGAGCTCGGACGGCCAGGCCAGCCTGCCGCATTTCGATGCCGAGGGCCGGCTGTGCTCGCTGGAGGTGGCACCGATCGGCAGCCTGCTGGCGGCGGTCCAAAGTGCCGTGCAGACCCACGGTGTGCCGCTGGCGACCGCGCTGGCCGCCGCCACCGCCACACCGGCGGCGATCTGGGGCCTGGCCCGCAAGGGCCGGATCGCGCCGGGCATGGACGCCGATCTGCTGCTGCTCGATCGCGCTACGCTGGCCCTGAAAACCACGATCGCCGGCGGCCGCTGCTGGCGCCCCTCGTGAAGCCGCCTTAAGTCGCGATTCACCACCACCGGCCAAGATGGCCTTTCGCCCCGGAGACCGCCGTCATGCTGCGCCGCACCGCGTTTGCCGCCCTGCTCGTCCTGCCGCTCACCGGCTGCGTCACCTACCAGGTGGTCGATCGCGGCGGGTTCTACGAATTGCACGACGGCCTGCGCCATGTGCCGGGGCATGCCGGCCACGGCGATTATTTCCTGCATCCCACCCGCCCCGCCACGATCCACGCCATCGATCACTGGAGCTGGTCCAGCCACATCGGCTGGGGCTGGGGCAGCCCGCACTGGGGCGGCTCACTCGGCTGGGGCTGGGGCAGCCCGCACTGGGGCGGCTCACTCGGCTGGGGCTGGGGCCGTTCACCGCACTGGGGCCACCCGGGCTGGGGTGGCAGCTGGCGGCACGGTTGGGGTCACGGCTGGGGCCACCCCGGCTGGGGCAGTGGCTGGCGACACGGCTGGGGTCACGGCTGGGGCCATCCCTACCGGCACGGCTGGATCGGGCCGGGCACGGTGTGGGTGGTGCCGGCTCCGGCGCCGCGCCCCGCCGTCCCGCAGCCCATGCCCAAGCCGCGGCCGCAGGTGATCGAGGCCACGCCCGCGCTGCCCGCCGCGGTGTTCCGCGATGGCCCACGCCAGTTCGGCGAGCCGCGCCGCGTCGAGGACGTACCGGCCCGTTTTGAACGCCCGCGTCGCTTCGAAGAGCCGCGCCGCGTCGAGGAAGCACCGGTCCACTTCGAGCGGCCGCAGCGTTTTGAGGAGCCTCAACCGCGTTTTGAGGAAGCACCGGTCCGCTTCGAGCGGCCGCAGCGTTTTGAGGAGCCTCAGCCGCGTTTTGAGGAGGCTCCGGAACGTTTCGAGCGGCCGCAGCGTTTTGAGGAGCCTCAGCCGCGTTTCGAAGAACCCCCGGCCCGTTTCGAACGCCCACAGCGCTTCGAGGAGCCACCCGCACGTTTCGAGTCGCCGCGCCCGATCGAGCGGTCCGAACCCCGCTTCGATCCGATGCCGGTGGTGTCCGACCCGGTCGAGTAGGCAGCGCGGCTTCAGCCGCGCCTTGACGAGGCCATCGTTCATTTCGTGACCGGGTTCGCCGCTTATGCTCGGCCGATGACGCCGAACCGCCGCGGCGGCGTGCTCGCCGCCCTCCTCCTCGCCCTGCTGCTCGTGGGCTGCGCCACGCCGCGTGGCCCGAACCTGATGGCACTCTATGCCGAGGCCGCCAGCGTACCGGCACCGCCACCGGTCATCGTCATTCCCGGCCTGATGGGCACGAGCCTCGTTGATGCCCGCAGCGGTGTCGAACTCTGGCCCGGCACCCTGCGCGAGCTCGCTTTCAGCGACCATGCGCGGCTGGCGCGGATCGGTCCGGCCTGGGAGGGCGATGACAGCATCCGCGCTGGCGCGGTGATCCGCCGACTGGGTGGCATCGACATCTACGGTGCTCTGCTCGACACCCTGGTGCAGGCCGGGCGCTTCAGCGAGGGCCGCCCCGGCGAGCCGGTGTACGGGCCCGACCGCCGTCGTTTCTACACCCTGGCCTACGACTGGCGGCAGCCCAACATCGTCGCCGTGCGGCAGCTGCATGCCCTGATCGACCAGATCCGCATCGACCACGGCGACCCCACGCTGCGGGTCGATCTGATCGCCCACAGCAATGGCGGGCTGATCGCCCAGTACTACCTGCGCTACGGCCCGCACGATGTGCTGGAACACCCCGATCCACAGCCCTGGACCGAAGGCCGGCAGCGGCTGCGGCGGGTGGCCATGCTGGGCACGCCCAAGCTCGGCGCGGTGGCCAGCCTGCAGCGGCTGCTGGAGGGCTACCGCTTCACCTTGCGAACGGTGCCGGTGGAGGCGTTGGCGACCTTCCCCACCGTGTTCGAGACCCTGCCGCACCCGCTCACCCGGGTGGTCCACGACCTGGAGGGTCGGCCGCTGGCGATCGATCTGTTCGATGTCAGCGTCTGGCGCGACAACCGCTGGTCGGTGTTCTCGGCCGAGGTCGAGCAGCGGGTGCTGCGCAATTTCGGCAACGATGGCCCGGCGGTACTGGCCGTGCTGCAGGACGAATTCAGCCGCAACCTGCGTCGCGCCCGCCAGTTCAATGACGTGCTGGCGCGGCCGTTCCCGCGCAGTGGCGTGCGGATCGCCGCCTTCGGTGGCGACTGCGAACCCACTTTGGCCGGCGCGGTGCTGGAGGTGGAGGGTTCGCATGCGCGGCTCGCCTTCCGGCCGCAGGATGTGCGAGCGCCTCGGTCTGGGTTTGATCTTACCCAGCTGTTTCAAGCCGCCGGCGACGGTCTGGTGACCCGCGCCTCGCAGGACGCCGCCGATTTCGGCTTCGTGCCGATCAGCCAGAGCTTCTTCCTGTGCGAGAACCACGCCCGCCTGCTGGCGAACCGCTACTTCCAGAACAACCTGCTGAACTTCCTGCTGCGGCCCTGAGCTGGCGCTTCAGCGCACGTCGAACTCGCGCACGCCGGCACTGGCGGCATCCAGATGCACCTCGACCGCGTAACGGCCCGGCGGCCAGCCGCCTTCGACGGCCCGGCTGAAACGGTGCACCGCCGGTCCGGTCGGCGCGATGCTCTGCTCATCGCTGGCCAGCACACGGCCCTCGGCATCGCGCCATTCGACGCGCAAGCGCGCCGTTGGGGCGCTGCCCACCGTGATCAGGCTGACCTGCACGGTGTCGCTGGGGCGGAAACGCTCCTGCACCTCCGCCACCCGGCCGTCGGCATCGAGCCGGCTGCCCAGCTCCAAAGCCACCGCCTCCAGATCGCCCACCGGCTGTGCCGCCATCGCAGTTCGGTCCGGGGCTGCCACCACCGTCGCATCCGCCGGAGCATCGTCGGGTGCCGGCTCGGGCGCGCAAGCGACCAGAAGCAGGGCGAACAGCACGCCCGCCAGGCGGCGCGGCAGGCGGCGAAGCGGCAGGTCGGAAGGCGGCATCGGTACGGCCCCGCTCATTGGCGCGAGAGGCGCAGATTGTCCGGCATCGGCGTGCCCGGCAAGGCCCGGAACGGGTTGATGTCCAGGCCGCCGCGACGGGTGAAGCGGGCGTACACGGCGAGCCGGGTGCAGCCGCAACGGGCGCGCAGGTCGAGGAAGATGCGTTCGACGCAGGCCTCGTGGAAATCACTGTGGGTGCGGAAGCTCACCAGGTAGCGCAGCAGGCTGGCGCGATCGATGCGCGGGCCGGCGTAGACGATCTGCAGACTGGCCCAATCGGGCTGGCCGGTGACCGGGCAGTTCGAGCGGAACAGGTGCGAGACCAGGGTTTCCTCGACCGGCTGCTCGGCATCGGCTTTAAGCAATTCCGGTGCCGGCGGACCGTAGTGCTCGATGGCGATGGCCACGCTGTCGATCAACTCGCCGGGCAGCACGCTCACTGGAAAAGCCTGCGGCGAGGTCGGAGCGATCAGGTTCACCGCCACCGGCGCGCCGGCGGCAGCGGAAAGATCGGCGGTGAGCAGGGCACGCAGGGCCTCGGCGTTGGCGAGTTTTTCCTGGGCGAAGCTGTTGAGGTAGAGCTTGAAGCTTTTCGATTCGATGAGGTTCGGCGAACTGGCCGGCACGCGGAACTCGGCCAGCGCCACCTGTGGCTTGCCGCGAGGATCGAGCCAGGACAGCTCGTAGGCGTTCCACAGATCGACGCCGGCGAAGGGCAAGGCCTCGTCGAGCCCTAGGGCTGCCCGGGCCTGCGCGCGCGGGATGGGAAACAGCAAAGCGGCATCGTAGGCCGAGGGGCAGGCCACGCTCTGGCCGAGCGTCGAGGATTCGGGGGTGTTCATCGTCGACAAGGATAACGCTCCTGAGGCCAAGGGTCCTTCGGCCGATGGCCGTCAGCGAGCGCCACGGGGCGCGGAGCCTGAGCCGTCGCGTCGGCAGGTCGCGCGTCGGCAGGTCGCGCGTCGGCAGGTCGCGCGTCGGCAGGTCGCGCGTCGGCAGGCGCGAGCGGCGCTTCTGACGGTCATTGCGGAGCCGCCGCCCTCTACGCTTATGGCCGATGGGCCCGGGCCAGGTGGTCGTGGCTTTGCATCTCGATCAGCCGCGAGGCGCAGCGCTCGAATTCGAGCCGCAGTTTCTGTCCGCTGTAGAGCGCCTGCGGCGGCGCGGCGGCAGTGGCCAGCAGGTTGACGTTGCGGTCGTAAAGCTCATCAATCAAATGGATGAAGCGGCGCGCCGCATCGAGGGCCGTGTCATCGAAGCGGGGCACATTCGACAGCAGCAGGGTGTGGTGCTCGCGGGCCAGCTCGATGTAGTCGGCGGCCGAACGCGGGCCTTCGCACAGGGCCTCGAAATCGAACCAGGCCACGCCCTCGCCCAAGGCTTTGGCCGGAATCTCGCGGCCATGCAGCAGCAAGGGGCCGGGCGCGGTGCTACCGGCGCCGTTGAGTGCGCCAAAGCAGGCCGCCAGTGCGGCCTCGCCGGCGGCGTCCGGCGGCACATGCCAGGTCTCGGCGGCACTGAGCTGGCGCAGCCGGAAATCGGTCTCGCCCAGCAGCCGGTGGACCACGCAGTGCTGCTCGATCCGGGCGATCGCCGGCAAAAAACGGGCGCGCTGCAGGCCATTGGCGTAGAGGCCCTGCGGCGCGATGTTGGAGGTGGCGACCAGGGTGACGCCAAGCTCGAACAGGCGCTCCAGCAGGCGCGAGAGGATCATCGCATCGGCGATGTCGGCGACGAAGAACTCGTCGAGCACGAGCAGCCGCGAGCGTTGCACGTACTGTGCGGCGACCTCGCTCAGGGTGTCGGCGGTGTCGGGCAGGGCCTTCACCCGGGCGTGGATGTCCTGCATGAAGCGGTGGAAGTGCAGGCGCACCGGCGCCAGTTCGGCGCAGGCCTCAAGCAGCAGATCGCAGAGCAGGGTCTTGCCGCGGCCGACCCCGCCCCACAGGTACAGCCCGCGCACCCCGCCGTGGCCGGCCAGGCGCAGACCGAGCCGCTTCAGGGTGCCGGCGCGACGCCGCGCCAGCAGGTCCAGCGCAACCCGGTCGAGTTCGACCAGTGCGGCGAGCTGCCCCGCGTCCTGCCGCCATCGACCCTCGGCCACACCGGCGAGGTAGCGCTGCGAGGGCCGATCCGGCACGCCGCTCAAACCCCGGCCCGGAACGGCGGCAACGGCTTGGCCACGCCATGGCGGATCGCGCCGCGCAGATCGACCAGCCGGCCGTGAAAGAAATGCCCGGCCTCGGCCATGCGCACGAGGGTGGGGGCCGGTCGGGCGGCGGCGGCCCAGTCGAAGACCGCCTGCGGGGCGATCACGTCATCGGCCTCGCCCTGCACCACGAGCCACGGGCAGGGCGGCGGCGGCACGCCAACGAAATCACGGAAGCCCACCGGCGGTGCGACCACGATCATCTGCTGCACCGGCAACTGGCGGGCGGCGCCCAGCGCCACCCAGGCCCCGAAGGAGAAGCCGCACAGCCAGAGCGCATCGTCCGGCCGCTGCGCCTGCACCCACTGCGCGACGGCAAGGAAATCGAGCGTCTCGCCACGACCCCGATCGTAGCTGCCGGCACTGGCACCGACCCCGCGGAAATTGAAACGCACCGAAGTGATGCCGAGATCGGAAAGGGCCCGGGCGATGGTGCCGACCACCTTGTTGTGCATGGTGCCGCCGTCCGGCGGGTGCGGATGGCCGATCACCGCCACGGCCCGACGCTCCTGCTCGATAGCCGGGCGATCAACCAAGGCCTCCAGGGCACCGGCCGGGCCTTCGAGCGTGAGTGCCGCGGACTGCGCGGGGAAGTCGGGGGACGGGGGCATGCGGCGCGAAGTCTAGCAGCGCCCCGCAATGGCGGCCTCAGCGCGAATCGATCCCGATCAGCAAAGGATCGTGGTCAGAGGCGCGCCACGGGCTCGCGGTGGCGCGGCGGCCGTGGCTGCCGTCGTAGCCGAAGGCCGCCGATTCATCGCTGTTGTTGTGCCATTTGGCCGCGCCGCGCAGTCTGGCGGCCATGGCAGGGTTGATCAGGGCGTGGTCGAGCCGGCCGGCCTGGCCATCGAACACGAAGCTGTACTGCCGTTCGGCGGGAACGGCGGCGAAGGCGTCCAGCCAGCCGGCATCGCGCAGCAGGCGGATCGGGTCCTCTTGCGCGTAGGCGTTGAAATCACCGATCAGGGCCACCGCCTCGGCACCGCTACCGGTGGGGTCGGTGGCGATCCACTCGGCCAGCGCGCGGTTGGCGGTCACCCGCATCGGGTTGAAGCAGCCCTGGCCGTCGCCCTGGTCGCGGTTGGCCGGGTCGGCGTCCTCGCAGCCGCCCTTGCTCTTGAAGTGCAGGCTGACCACGGTGAAGGGGGTACCGCCCGGCGAACGGAAGCTCATCGCCAGCGGAGGGCGGTTGCCCCAGTCGAAGGGCCGGCCGAGCCGCAAGGCCGGGCGGCCAAGCGCCTCGAGGCGATCGGCGCGGTAGAGCAGACCCACGGCGATGGCATCGCCGCCCGGCCGATCGGGCGGCACCACCACGGCCCAGCGCGCAGCCGGCTGTGCGGCATTGAGGGCGGCGGCCAGCTGGCCGATCGCCGAATCCGGGCCGCTGCCGTCGTTCTCGACTTCCTGCAGGGCCAGCAGGTCGGGATCGAGCGCACGGATCGCCGCCACATGCTTCGCCAATTGCCGCTGCCAGGCCTCGGCGTTGCGGGCACCGCGCGCGGTCGGGAAACCACCACCGCGGCCGTCGCCATTGAACAGGTTGAGCAGGTTCATGCCGACGATGCGCAGATCGCCCGCGACCTCCGGCACCGGCGGACGCGGGGCCTGCTCGATGCGCTGCACCGGCCGCTCGGCCTGCAGGCGATGGCGGCCGAAGCGTTCATCGACCACACCGCTCACACCGTGCAGGACGCTGCCGGCGCGCAAGGGCGCGGCATCGGAAAGCGGCTCGGGCAGCCAGTCGATCGTGGCCGGCTCCGGGTCGGCACGGGCGTCGTCGAGCAGCAGGCGACGGGCGCGGTTCTCGGCCAGCCGTTGGCGCGCGGCTGCCCCCGGTGCGACTTTTTCGGTGGGCGTGAACAAGCGGCCGCCGAAAGCCAGCTCGACCTCGCCGAATCGCTGCAACGTGTGGTTGCCGCTGACCGTGAGCGGGGCCGCCACGCGCACCCGCATGCCCTCCAGCGCCTCCCAGTCGGCGGGCGGGGCATGCAGCACCTGGGCCTCGGGCAAGGCGGCCCGGCCCAGCACCTCGATACGAGCGGCGGCTAGGCTGGTGAGGCTGGCGCCACCGCCGGATTCGACCACCCGGCCGGTGGCGCGCAGGTGCTGGCCGGGCTGCAGGGCGGGCTGGCCCTTGGCCGGCAGCAGGAACAGGCCCTCAGCGCTGGCCGGGTCGGCATCGGGCAGCAGAGACTGCACGAACACCCCGCCGCGGGCATCGCGGAAGGCCAGGGTGACCACGCCTTCGATTTGCACGGTGCGGCCCAGCAGCGGGCTTTGCGCCCCGCGGCCCTGCACCTCGGCGATGGCCACGGCTGGCGCGGCAGCGACGAGGGCCGGCAGCGATGCGCCGGCCAGCAGCAGCGCCAGTGGCGCGGCGAGCTGCCTCAACGGTATTTCTGGATCATGTACTCGACCGTGACGGTCACCTGCTCGTCGGTCAGCCGCGGGTTGCCGCCACGCGGCGGCATGAAGCCCTGGCTGCCCTGGAAGCCCTCGATGGCGTGACGCACCAGCACCTCCTGGCCTTGGGCCAGACGCGCGACCCAGGCCGCCGCGGTCGGGGCCGGGGCACCGCCGGCACCGGTGCCGTGGCAGGCGGCGCAGGAGTTCTGGTAAATGAGCGCGCCGTCCAGCGTGCCACCGAAGGCTGCGCCACCGGCTGCGGCCGCCAGGGCGGCGGCTTGTGCTGCGGCAGCCGCGGCAGCGGCACCGGTCTCACCCGCGAACACCGCACCCAAGGGCTGGATGCGCTGGACCACGGCGGCTTCGGCCACCGGGTTGGGTGCATGCACCTTGCGCGAGTTGAGGTAGAGCGCCAAGGCGATCAACACGAGCATGAAAACGAACAGCGCGACGATGACCAGGGTGAAATTCTTGAGGAAAACGGAATCGTGGTTGCGCACTTCGAACCCCTGGTGGCAAGGACGGACCAATCGGACGCCACAGTATATCGCCGGCTCCGCCGCAGCGGCAGGGCAAAGACGGCGGACGGGGCGGTCGTTTGCTTTTTTCTTGACAGAACGTTCTGTAAAGTTATGGCATGAATCGCCCACCGCGTGCCCGCCAGACCGTGCTCGACGCCGCCCGCCGCATCGTCGAGACGCGCGGCGCCGGCCAGCTCACCTTCGAGACCCTGGCCGAGGAAAGCGGCATCACCCGGGGCGGCATCACCTACCACTTCCCGACCAAGGAAGCCCTGCTCAAGGCTCTGATCGAGGCCGATCTGGCGCAATGGGAAGAGGCCGCCCAAGTCGAGGTGCAAGCCCTGGACGACGGCACCACCTGCCCACGCCGGGCCCAGGCCGCCCGCCTGCTCGGCCATGTGCGGTGCAGCCTGGCCGAGGATGACGACGGGCATCGGCGCTTCGTTTCCGGCCTGCTCAGTGCGGCGATGGCCGACCCCGAATTGCTCGACCCGGTCCGCGCCCATGTGCAGCGCGAGTTCGCCGACTGGCGCTGGGACGAGGCCGATCTTGAACGCTACCTGCTCCTGCTGGCCGCCGATGGCCTGTTCTGGTCACGCCTGTTCGGCCTCTCGCCGGTGTCAGCCGAGGTCCGCCTGCGCTTGGCCGCACGGATCGAACAGCGGCTGCGCGATCTGACCGGCCTGGCCGCCAGCGAAGCCCCGTCGTCTTTCCCCTCATCCCCGTCTTCCGACCCCTGAACCATGGCCGCTTCGATCCCCACCACCGCCCGCCGCAAGCCCCTGGGGCCAGGCCCCCGCCCACTGCTGACCGCCGCACTGGCCCTGCTGCTCGCCGCCTGCAGCGGGGGCGGCGAGTTCGTCATGCCACCGGCCGAGGTCAGCGCCGCCCCGGTTCTGGTGCGCAGCGTGGCGCAATGGGACGAGTTCACCGGCCGGATCGAGGCCATCGAGCAGGCCGAAATCCGGCCGCAGGTGGCCGGCACCATCACCGCCGTGCATTTCCGCGAAGGCGCCCTGCTGCGTCGCGGCCAGCTGCTGTTCGAGATCGACGACCGCCCCTACCGGGCGGCGCTCGATGTGGCCCGCGCCGACCTCGCCCGCGCCGAGGCACGGCAACGGCTGGCACGCAGCGAACTGGCGCGCAGCCGCTCATTGCTTGCCGAGAACGCGGTTTCAGCCGGCGAAGTGGAGGCCCGCGAAAACGAGGCCGGGCAGGCCGAGGCCGACACCCTGGCCGCCCGCGCCCGGGTGGCGCAGGCCGAACTGGAGCTGTCCTTCACCCGGATCAGCGCGCCGATCGATGGCCGCGCCGGCGCCATCCTGCTGCGCACCGGCAACCTGGTCGGGGTGGGCGAACCGGTGCTCACCCGCGTGGTCAGCAAGGACCCGGTGCACGTCAGCTTCCGCAGCGACGAGCGCGCCTACCTGCGCTACCAGGCCATGGCCCGCGAAGGCGAGCGGCCCAGCTCGCGCGATGCCGCCAACCCGGTGCGGGTGGCGTTGGCCAACGAGCAGGGCTTCCCCCACGAGGGTCGCATGGTGTTCGTTGACAACATCGTCGATCCGGCCACCGGCACCATCCTCGCCCGCGCCGAGTTGGCCAACCCGGACGGCCGCTTCACGCCGGGCCTGTTCGCCCGCGTCCGCCTGCTCGGTTCCGGCGAGCGCGAGGCGGTGCTGATCCATCCGCAGGCGGTGCTGACCGACCAGGATCGCCGTTACGTCTTCGTGCTGGGCGAGGGCCCTGAAGGTGGCAACGTGGCCTTGCGCCGCGACGTGGTGCTGGGGCCGCAGATCGACGGCCTTGTGGTGGTCGAACAGGGCCTTGCCGCCGGTGACCGCGTGGTGGTCAATGGCATGCGCCGCATCTTTTTCCCCGGTGCGCCGGTGCTCGCCCGCGAGGTGGCGATGGATGCGCCGGACGCCGCCAGCGGCTCCGACAGCCGCCGCCCGGACGAGGGCTGAGGCATGGCGCACGCCGATCTCTCCCGCGTCTTCATCGACCGGCCGATCCTGGCCGCGGTGCTGTCGATCGCGATCTTCGTCGCCGGCCTGCTGGCCCTGCCCACACTGCCGATCACCGAGTACCCCGAGGTGGCACCGCCCACCGTGCAGGTCACGGCGATCTACCCCGGCGCCAACCCGCGCACCATCGCCGACACCGTGGCGGCACCGCTCGAGGAGGCGATCAACGGCGTCGAGAACATGATCTACATGCGCTCGGCCTCGGCCTCCGACGGCACCGTGGTGCTCTCGGTCACCTTCGCGCTCGGCACCGACATCGACCTCGCCGCCATGCAGGTGCAGAACCGCGTGGCCCAGGCCCTGCCGCGCTTGCCGGAGGCGGTGCGGGCACTGGGCGTGACGACGGCGAAGGTCTCGCCCAACATCACCATGGTGGTCCACCTGACCTCGCCGGACGGGCGCTACGACGGGCTCTACCTGTCCAATTTCGCGGCCATGAACGTGCGTGACGCACTGGCCCGGCTGGAGGGCGTGGGCAATGCCCAGGCCTTCGGTGCCGGACTGTACGCCATGCGGATCTGGATCGACCCCGACCGCGCCGCCGAACGCGGGCTCACCGCGCTCGATATTGTCGGCGCGATCCGCGACCAGAATGTCCAGGTCTCGGCCGGCGCCCTCGGTGCTGCACCGCAACCCGCTGGTTCCAGCACGCAGCTTCTGGTCAATGTCCGTGGCCGGCTGGAAACGCCCGAGGAATTCGGCGCCATCATCGTCCGCACCGGCGAAGGCGGCGCAATGACCCGCCTGCGCGATATCGCCCGCATCGAACTCGGGGCCAACACCTATGCGCTGAACTCGCTGCTCGACAACCGCGAAGCCGCCGCCATCGCCATCTTCCAGGCCCCGGGCGCCAACGCCATCGCGCTGTCCGACGCGGTGCGGGCGACCATGGCGGAACTGGCCACCGGCTTCCCCGAAGGCATCGCCTGGGAAGTGGCCTACGACCCCACGGTGTTCGTCCGCGCCTCGATCGACGCGGTGGTGCAGAAACTGCTGGTGGCCGTGCTGCTGGTGGTGCTGGTGGTGGTGGTGTTCCTGCAGACCTGGCGCGCCTCGATCATTCCGCTGCTGGCGGTGCCAGTCTCGATCGTCGGTACCTTCGCGGTGCTCTGGCTGCTTGGTTATTCGATCAATGTGCTGACCTTGTTCGGCCTGGTGTTGGCCATCGGCATCGTGGTCGACGACGCCATCGTGGTGGTCGAAAACGTCGAGCGCCACATCGAAGACGGCCTCTCGCCCCGCGACGCCGCACACAAGGCGATGGGCGAAGTGAGTGGGCCGATCGTGGCGATCTCGCTGGTGCTGGCGGCGGTGTTCGTGCCGCTTGCCTTCATCGGCGGCGTGACCGGCGAGTTCTACCGGCAGTTCGCGGTGACCATCGCCGTTTCGGTGCTGATCTCGGCGTTCAATTCGCTGACGCTGAGCCCGGCACTGGCGGCCAGCTTGCTGCAACCGGTGGGTGCCCGCAAAGACCGCCTCGCCCGCGGCATCGACCGCCTGTTCGGACGCTTCTTCGTCGGCTTCAATGCCCGCTTCAAGCGCAGCAGCGACCGCTACGCCGGCCGTATCGGCGGCACCATCGCCCGTGCGCCGCGCCTGCTCGTGCTGTACGCCGGCCTGATCGGCGTGACCGTGCTGGGCTTCACCCAGATTCCCGGTGGCTTCATCCCGACCCAGGACAAGCAGTACCTGTTCGCCGCCGTGCAGCTGCCCGAAGGGGCCACGCTGGAGCGCACCGAAGCGGCGATGCGGCAGATGGGCGAGATCGCACTGGCGACACCCGGCGTGGCCAACGTGGTGCAGTTTCCGGGCCTCAATGCGGTGCATTTCGTCGCCACCCCGAACGTTGGCGTGATGTTCATCGGCCTCGATCCGCAGGAGGAGCTGCCGAAGCCAGCCGCGGCCATCGCCGGTGAATTGACCGCCGCCTTTGGCGGCATCCAGGACGGCTTGGCTTTTGCCTTCATGCCACCACCGGTGGCCGGCTACGGCAATGCCGCCGGTGTCGAGGCCTATGTCATGGACCACGGTCGACTGGGCTACGGCGAACTGTTCAACGCTACCCAAGCACTGGTCGCCGCGATCAGCGAGCAGCCCGGTTTCGGGCAGGGCTCGGCGTTTTCCTCGTTCCAGGCCAACGTGCCGCAGCTCGAAGCCGTGGTCGACCGCGAGCAGGCCAAGGCCGCCGGTCTGGCACTCAGCGATGTGTTCGCCACCTTGCAGATCTACCTGGGCAGCGCCTACGTCAACGACTTCAATCTGTTTGGCCGCACCTTCGCGGTGTACGCGCAGGCCGATGCGCCCTTCCGCGACGAGGCCTCCGACATCGCACGCCTGCAGGTGCGCAATGCACAGGGCCAGATGGTGCCGCTGGGCAGCGTTGTCGAACTGCGCCCCGACTACGGCCCCGACCCAGTGGTCCGCTACAACGGCCACCCGGCCGCCGACTTCAGCGCCAATCCTTTTGATCCGGCGGCGGTGAGCAGCAGCGATGCCGTGCGGATCGCCGCCGAAACCGCCGCCAGCGTGCTGCCGCAGGGCATGTCGCTGGCCTTCACCGGACTCACCTACCAGCAGGTGCAGCAGGGGATGGCGCCCTACCTCGTGCTGGTGCTTTGTGTGCTGCTGGTCTATCTGGTGCTGGCCGCGCTCTACGAGAGCTGGTCGCTGCCGCTGGCGGTGATCCTGATCGTGCCGCTCTGCCTGCTCTCGGCGATCGGTGCGATCTGGGTGCTCAATACCGTCAACGGCCTGTGGTTCGTCGCCCAGATGGCGATGGGCACGATCAACCCGATGACCGCCGCACCACCCACCATCATCGACATGAACGTGTTCACCCAGATCGGCCTCGTGGTGCTGATGGGCCTGGCCTGCAAGAACGCCATCCTGATCGTCGAGTTCGCCCGCGACCTGGAGCGAGAGGGTCGCGGCATCGTCGAGGCGGCCGTCGAGGCCTGCCGACTGCGCCTGCGGCCGATCCTGATGACCAGTTTTGCCTTCTGCGCTGCCGTACTGCCGCTGGTGTTCGCCAGCGGTGCCGGCTTCGAGGTGCGGCATGTGATGGGCGTGACGGTGTTCTTCGGCATGCTCGGCGTCACGTTCCTCGGCCTGTTCTTCACCCCGGTGTTCTACGTTGTGATCCGCAAACTGGAGGCGCGCATGATCGCCCGCCGCGCTGCCCGCGAGGCCCGTCATGCCTAAGCCGCTGCTCCTTGCTCTCGCCGTCCTCGGGCTGGCCGGCTGCACGCTCGGCCCGCCGCATGTACGGCCCGAGGTGGCCCTGCCGGAACGCTTCGACCAGGCCGATCCCGCCGCGGCCGAACCGCTCACCTCTGCGGTCTGGCAGGCCTTCGACGACCCGGTGCTGGAGGCCCTGATCGCACAGACCCTGGCCGCCAACACCACGATCGCGCAGGCCAGCGCCCGTTTCGAGGAAGCCCGCGCCCTGAGCGGCTTGAGCAGCTTCGCCCGGCTGCCCACCCTCACCGCCGGGGCCGACGCCAACCGCAATCGCCCCAGTCGCGAAGACCCTTTCCTGCCCCCCGGTCAGCCGACCACCGACACCTTCCGCGCCGGTTTCGATGCGGTCTGGGAGATCGATCTGTTCGGCGCGCTGCGCAACCCCAGCCGCGCCCAGGCCCGGCGCACCGAGGCCGAGGCCGCCCAGCTCGCGGCGGTGCGGCTCAGCATGGTGGCGGAAACCGCGCAAGCCTACTTCGCCCTGCGTGGGGCGCAGCGCCGCGAGGCTCTGGCGCGGGAGAACCTGGCCGCCGCCGACGAGGTGCTGCGGATCATCCGCGTGCTGGCCGCCGCCGGTCGCCTTGATGCCGTCGATGCCGCACGCGCCCAGGCCCAGCGCGATGCCCTGGCCGCCGCCCTGCCGCAACGCGAGGCCGAGCGGATCGCCCACGAGCACCGCCTTGCGGTGCTGGGTGCGCAGCCGGTGGCGGCGGTGCGCGAGCGGGTTGGCGTGGCCCCGGACCGGGTGCCCGCCCTGCCCGCGCTTGTCGCCACCGGCACGCCAGAGCAATGGCTGAAGCGGCGGCCCGACATCGCTGCCGCCGAGCGGCAGTTGGCGGCGGCGCGCCACGATGTCGGCACCGAGATCGCCCAGTACTTTCCGCGCCTGAACCTGCAGGGAGGCTTCGGCTGGACCGGCCAACAGGCCGCTGCGTTGGGCAGCGCCGGCGCCGAGCGTTGGCAGTGGGGCCCGGTGCTGTCCTGGCGTTTTCTCGATGCCGGCCGCGTGCGCCAGCAGGTGCGGGCCGCCGAGGCCCGCGCCGAGGGGGCGGTGGCGCGCTACCAGGAGACCGTGCTGCGCGCGCTCGAAGACACCGAGAACGCCCTGGCCGGTTTCCGCAGCAGCCAGCAGGCGGCCGTCGAACTGGGCCAGGCCGCCCAGGCCGCGCGCGAAGCGGCGCGCTTGTCGCGGCTGCGCTTCCGGGCCGGTACCGACGATCCGCTCAGCCTGTTGCAGACCGAGCAATCGCGGATCGAACTGGAAGACGCCGCCGTGCAGGCCGAAACCGCCCGGGCGACCGCGCTAGCGGCGCTCTACAAAGCCCTGGGCGGCGATTTCGCCGAGGCGGCACCGCAGGTGGACGGGTAGAATCCGGCACTTCCTCCCGGAGCCGAAGGCCATGCCGAACCGCACGCCCCTGACCCGCTTCCTGATCGAGGCCGAGCGCGCCGGGCAGATCACGCCCGAGCTGCGCCTGCTGATCGAGGTGGTGGCCCGCGCCTGCAAGAGCATCGCCAACGAGGTGAGAAAGGGTGCGTTAGGCGGTGTGCTGGGCGATGCCGGCACCGGCAATGTGCAAGGCGAGGCGCAGAAGAAACTCGATGTGCTCTCCAACGAGATCCTGCTCGAGGCCAATGCCTGGGGCGGTCATCTGGCCGGCATCGCCAGCGAGGAACTGGACGAGCCGCACGCCATCCCCGACGCCTACCCGAAGGGCAATTTCCTGCTCCTGTTCGATCCGCTCGACGGCAGCTCGAACATCGACGTCAACGTCAGTGTGGGCACCATCTTCTCGGTGCTGCGCTGCCCGGACGGCGCGAGCCCGCCGACCACCCGCGACTTCCTGCAACCGGGCCGTACCCAGGTGGCGGCCGGCTACACGGTGTACGGGCCGAGCACGGTGCTGGTGCTGACCGTGGGTTTTGGCACGCACTGCTTCACGCTGGACCGCGACACCGGCAGCTTCATCCTCACCCGCCGCGACATCCGCATCCCGGCCGACACCGCCGAGTACGCCATCAACAGCAGCAACGCCCGCCACTGGGACGCGCCGGCGCGGCGCTACATCGGCGAACTGGAAGCCGGCAGCACCGGCCCGCGCGGCCGCGATTTCAACATGCGCTGGGTGGCCAGCATGGTCGCCGATGTGCACCGCATCATCAGTCGCGGCGGCATTTTCCTGTACCCGGCGGATGCCAAGTGCCGCGACAAGGGCGGCCGCCTGCGGCTGATGTACGAAGCCAACCCGATGGCCCTGCTGATCGAACAGGCCGGCGGCGCGGCCAGCACCGGCAGCCAGCGCCTGCTCGAGGTGCAACCGACCGGCCTGCACCAGCGCGTGCCGGTGGTGCTCGGCTCGAAGAACGAAGTGGCCGAGTACGAGCGCTGCGTGGCCGAAGCTACGGCCCGACGTGCGTCAGGATAGCTGCAGCGCAGCACGTTTTTTGCCGGCGAACGGCGCTGTTTGCCCCGCACACGACGGCCATCCGTGGCTATGCTAGGACGGTGGCGCCGCCAAGGGGGGTGGCGAAAAAAACGGTGGGCGCATGAGCCATCCTGAGTGGACGAAGGAAAGCGACGAGCCGCTGGTGTTCGCGGCCGAAGGCGAGGCGGTAGCCACCGCTGTGGCCAAGGCCTGGAACGTGCTCGTGGTCGACGACGAACCGGACGTGTTCGCCGCCACCTGTCTCGCCCTGCTGCGCGATGTCGAGATCCTCGGCCGGCCGCTGCATTTCCTGCACGCCGATTCCGCCAGCGCCGCGCTCGCGCTGCTGCAGGCCGAGCCCAACGTCGCCGTGATCCTGCTCGATGTGGTGATGGAATCCGAGAGCGCCGGCCTCGATCTGGTCGCCCGCATCCGCAACGAATGCCGGCTGCACAAGCCGCGGATCATCCTGCGCACCGGCCAGCCCGGCTACGCCCCGGAAATGCGGGCGATCCGCGAATACGACATCAACGACTACCGGATCAAGAGCGAGCTGACCCGCACCCGGCTGTTCACCGTACTGACTGCTGCCCTGCGCAGCTACCAGACCCTGGACGCGGTCGAGGCCAACCGCGCCGACCTGCAGGCCCTGCTCGAGGCCCAGACCAGCCTGCTCGCCGCCGACACCCTGCCGGCCTTTGCCGAAGGCGTTCTGGAGCGTATGGCGGCGCTGTTCCGGGTGCCCGTCGAGGGACTGTTCTGCGCGGGCGGCCGCCGGGCCAGCGACGGTGGCGAAGCGCATCGCGTGGTCGCCGGCCGCGGCGCCTACGCCCACTGGGCCTGGCAACGCATCGACCTGCTCGGTGCCGAACCGGCGGTGCAGGCGATGCAGAAAGCTTTGGCCGACCGTCGCAGTGTCCACGCCGGCGGCGGTTTGGCCCTGTATTTGCCCTCGCGCACCGGCAGTGATGCCGTGGCTTGGCTGGCCGGGGTGGAACGCGGCCATCGGCTGGATCCGGGGCTGTTCGCCATGTTCGCGCAGAGCACTGCCGTGGCCGCCGACGGCGTGCGTCTGGTCGATCGCCTGCGCGAGGCGGCCTACGTCGATGGCCTGACCCGACTGGCCAACCGCTCGGCGCTGGTCGAAGCCATCGACGCCATGCTGCGCGACCCGCCCGAGCTGCCGCACCGCCTGCTGCTGGTCGACATCGACCAGTTCTCCGAGATCAACGAGACCTTCGGCGACCGCATCGGCGATGCTTTGCTGCACGGTGTGGCTGCCCGCCTCGAAGCCGGCGCCGGCAGCGCGGTGCGGGTGGCGCGGGTGGCCAACGACACCTTCGCCGCCTTCGGCCCGCGCGAGGCTCTGGCACCGGGGGACTGGGCGCGGCGGATGGACGCGCCCTTCGAGGTGGACGGCCTGGAGATCGGGCTTTCGGTGTCCTTCGGTGGGGGTCGAGGTGGATGCCGGCTGCGGCAGCGGTGGCGAGGCGGTCAAGATGGCCTACTCGGCGCTGAAACGCGCCAAGCAGGCCGGACACCGCTCGGTGGCCTTCTATGGCCAGCGAGATCAAGGAACGCACCCGGCTGTTGCACGGCCTGCGCGCAGCCTTCGACCAGCAGCGGCTGTTCCTGATGTACCAGCCGCAGGTCGATGCGGCGAGCGGCCGCACGCTTGGCCTTGAGGCCCTGATGCGCTGGCGCGCCGACGACGACCGGCTGGTGCCGCCCGACCGCTTCATCCCGGTCGCCGAACAGTCGGGCCTGATCAAGGAGTTGGGCGCCTGGGCACTGCGCTGCGCGATCGATCAGGCCGTGAGCCTGCGTGCCGCCGGCCATCCCTTGCGGATGGCGGTCAATGTTTCGATGAGCCAATTGCTGCTGCCCGGTTTCGAACAGCTGGTCGCCGAAGCCCTGGCCGAGGGCGGGCTGCCGGCCAGTGCGCTGGAAATCGAAATCACCGAGTCGGTGGCGATGCAGTCACCGGACATCGTGCTGCCCCGGCTGGCCGCGCTGAAAGCATTGGGCGTGGGGGTCGCCATCGACGACTTCGGCACCGGCTATTCCTCGCTGTCGAGCCTGGAAAAACTGGCCCCCGACCGCCTCAAGATCGACCGCAGCTTCATCATCGGCCTCGATGCCGAGGGCGGTGACGGCATCGCCGCGATGATCGTCGAACTGGCCCGCTCGCTCGGCGTCAAGGTAGTGGCCGAGGGCGTGGAGACCGTCCGGCAGCAGCAACGCCTGCAGGCACTCGGCTGCCACGAGATGCAGGGCTACCTGTTCGCAAAGCCGATGCCGGTCGATGAGCTGCCCGTCTGGCTGGCGCAGGCCGCCGCCGGGCCGGGGCGCCCGGCATGAAACGGCTGGCCCTCGCCCTGGCGCTGCTGCCGATCGGTCTGCCGGCGGCCGAGCCGGGCGGCGTGACCGGACCGGAATCGACCCTGAGCGCCAAGGCCGAATGGCTGGGCCACATCATCCGCTTTGTCACCTGGCCGGACAGCGCCTTCGCCTCGCCCGAGGCGCCGTTCCGGCTGTGCCTGGCCGGTGCCGCGTCCTTCGAAGCGCCGTTGGCTTCGCTGCAGGGGCAGGCCGTGGCCGGACGGCCGCTGCGGGTCGAGGCCGTGCACAGCTTGGCCGAACTCGCGCGCTGCCAGATTGCCTATTTCGGCCCTGCCGCCGACGACGAGTTGCGCATGGCCGCCCAGGACGGTCGCTTGCCCAAGCTGCTGGGCGTGGCGGGCGATACCGGCTTCACCGACCAAGGCGGCATGCTGGCCCTCATCACCGAGGGCGGGCCGATCCGCTTGCACGTCAATCTCTCCAGCATCCGCGCCTCGCGCCTGCAGTTCAGCGCCAAGCTGCTGGAACTGGCCAAGCACCCGCACCCGACGCTGCACAAAAGCAGCTGATGACCAGCACCCACGCCAAGGCCCCCTTTCGCCGCCTGACCATCCGCGGTCGCCTGCTGCTGGTGGTCGGCCTGGTCTGCGCCTTCGCGATGGCGGCCTTCGCCCTGCTCGCCCTGCGTGCCGAACAGGTGGCCGCCCGTGAGGTGCTGGCGACCGAACTGCAGGCCGTGGCCACCCTGATCGCCAACCGCAGCGCGGCGGCCCTGCTGTTCGGCGATGTCGCGCTGGCCCGCGAGAACCTCGCCGCGCTGGCCGCCATGCCCAACATCCGGCGCGCCTGCCTGTACAGCGCCGATGGTCGGACCTTCGCCGAATACAGCAATGCCGGCGTGGCCGCGCCCTCGCCCTGCCCGATGCACGGGATGGCGGCTTCCGCCTCCGAGCGTGACGGCCTGCTGTGGGTGCAGGTGCGGGTGGCGCCCGACGATGCCGCGTCCGCCGGCACCCTGGTGCTGGAGAGCAGCCTCGCGCCGCTGCAGCAACGCGTTGCCGCCCAGGGCGAACGCTGGCTGACGACGGCGGCGATCGCGGTGCTGCTGGCGCTGTTGCTGGCCTATGGCCTGGAGCCCCTGATCACCGGCCCGGTCCGTCGGCTGGCGGCGGTGGCCGAACGGGTGGTGGTGGCCGGCGGCGACACCTCGGTGCGCGCCGTGGTTGAAAGCCGCGACGAGACCGGCGAGCTGGCGCAGGCTTTCAACCGCATGCTCGAGCGGTTGGAAGCGCAGGCCCGCGATCTGCGCGAGCAGGCCGACTACACCCGCGTGCTGTTCCAGCAATCGCCCCTGCCGATCGTCGTCATCGATGCCCGTCGCAACCTCAGCGTCGATGCCAATGCCGCCGCGGTGGCGATCTACGGCTTCCAAAGCCGCGATCAGCTGCTCGCCGCCAGCGTCTTCGATGTGTCCGCGCCGCGCCAGTACGACGGCATGCCCTCGGAAGAGGCGATCCGGCCTTACACCGCCGCCGCGTTGGCCGGTCAACCGCAGGTTTACGAGTGGCGGCACCGCCGACCCGATGGCAGCGAGTTCGACGCCGAAGTGCATCTGAGCCGCTTCGACAGCAGCGGTGCACCGATGCTGCTGGCCAGCCTGTTCGACGTGACCGAACGCAAGGCCGCCGCCGCCGCCCTGCGCGAGACCAACACCCTGCTCACCACGCGGGTGCTCGACCGCACCCGCGAGCTCGAGGTGGCCAATGCCGAACTGTCGAGCACGATCGAGCAGCTCCGGAGGACGCAGGACGAACTGGTGCGCAGCGAGCGCCTGGCCTCGCTCGGCACCCTGGTGGCCGGCGTGGCGCACGAACTGGACACGCCGCTCGGCAGCGTGTTGCTGATGGCCAGCACTTTGGACGATGGCCTCGCCTCGCTGCGCGAACAACTCGAACGGGGCGAGCTCAAACGCTCGACCTTGGTCGAGTTCCTCGCCCGCCAGGCCGAATCGCACGCGCTGGTGGTGCGCAATGCCCGGCGCGCGGCCGAGCTGATCCGGCGCTTCAAGCAGCTGGCGGTGGACCAGACCTCGGAGCAGCGGCGGGTGTTCGAACTGGCCGAAGTGGTCGAGGAGGTCGTCGCCACCCTGCAACCGCGGCTGCGGCACACCTCGCATCGACTCGAACTGGATGTGCCCGCGGGGCTGTCGATGGACAGCTACCCCGGGCCGCTCGGCCAGGTGTTGACCAACCTGGTGATGAACGCGCTGGTCCATGGCCTGGCCGAGCGCCCCGGCCGGATCCGCTTGTCGGCTTCGATCCAGGATGCCGAAACGCTGCAGATCGAGGTGGAGGACGATGGCGTCGGCATCCCGGCCGAGCACCTGCCGCGGCTGTTCGATCCCTTCTTCACCACCACGCTCGGCGAAGGCGGCAGCGGGCTCGGCCTGCACATCGTCTACAGCCTGGTCGAGCGCAGCCTGGGCGGGCGGGTCACGGTCGAGAGCACACCGGGCGCCGGTGCCCGCTTCCGGCTGTTGCTGCCGCGCACGGCCCCCACGGCCAGCAGCCGCGAATGAACCGCCCGTCGGGCCGGCGCTAAGCCCCGAACAGGCGTGCGAGCCAGCCACGCAGGCCGGCCTGAGTGCTCGTCGCCGGCGGGCGGCGCAGCGGCTCGGTCGGCAGATCCGGACGGACCAGATCGCTGTCGGCCAAGGCCCGCGCCCAGTCGCCGTCCTCCAGATGCAGTTCGATCCGCCAGTCGCGCAGGCCACGGGCCACCCGGTAGACCGCATCGTGGCCGGCACGCCGGCCCGGATCGAGCAGCACTGCCTCGGCGCGGCGGGCCAGTTCGGCATCGTCGCTGGCACGCAGAGCACGGCGCAGGGCCGTCTCGTCGGCGCCAAAACCGAGGCCAAGGCGGGCGTAGAGGTCACGCATCGCGGGCCTCGGCTTCGAGCACGGCCCAGGCCTGCTGGACGGCGTGGAAACTCGCCGCCGCCGCCGCCAAGCGGGCCGTGTCGTCCTGCGGTTGACGATCGGGATGGTGCTGCCGCGACAAACGCCGCCAGGCCGCCTTGATGGCGATCGGTGTGGCTTCGCTCTTGAGCCCCAGCACGCGCAGGGCCTCGCTGCGGGCGGCCGCTTCACGGGCGGCCAGACCCGCATCGCGGGCCCGTGCCCGGGCTGCGGCCTCGCGGGATTGCGCCAGCGACTCGGCGGCGCGGTACCAGTCGGGGTCGGAAAGATCGGCCGGAGGCCGGAATTCGATCCCGAGCAGGGCCTCGAAACGCTCGCCGAGCAGGGTCTGCGGGGCGGCCAGCAGGTCGGAGAGGAAGATCAGGGCATGGCGTTCGATCTCGCTGATGCGGCCGTCGGCGGCGACCACGCGGACGTAGAGATCGAGCAGGGATTCGGTGCGCTTGGGGCTGCGCTGGCCGCGCAGGAAACGGAACAGCCGCGGCAGAGCCGGCGAGAAGGGATCGGCCGCCAACGCCTCGGCCACCTCGTGCAGGGGCAGTCCTTCCGGTTCGTGGGTCAAGGCAAGGCCGACCTCGTGGAACTCGCGCGGGTCGAGCGGGCCGTCGAGCACCGCCAGCCACAGCGCCGAGGCCCGCACGCTGTCGGAGAGCCGGTAGCGGCTGGTCTGCAGGCGCTCAACCAGCAGCGCGCCGGGGCCGGGTGGCGCAGCGTCCGGCATTCAGGTCGCCGATTCGGGATCGAGCAGCAGACCGGCCAGCCAGGGTTCGCCGCGTTCCAGCAACTCGACCGGCGTGAACTGCCAGCCGGTGACGATCATCGCCTCGGCCACCGCGAACTCGCGCTGGGCCTTGTTGAAGCCGCGCTGGCCGGCCTTGACCAGCTCCAGCACGAAGCCGGGCGGCGGCACCGCCTCGGGGTCGGCCGCATCGGCACGCACGCCGGCCATCTGGGCCGCCGCCGCCACGCCCAGGCCCTGCACCAGGGCCTCGATGCGGGCCAACGCGGTGGCCTGGGCATCGCCCTGTTCAGGCACCTGCGGCGCCACCGCCGCCAGCGCCTTGCAGACGGTGTTGAGCTGGGCGGTGGCTTTCATCCGTGTCAGTTTGGCGCTGCCGGCAGCCGCCTCGGCAGCCTCGAGGTCCTGCTCCAGACGGGCGATCTCGGCATTGGCATCGGCGGGAGCACCGCTGTCGAGCAGGCGCTGCACCTCGCGCTGCAGCTCACCGAACAGCACCGGGTGGGTGGTCTTGAGCACCCGTGCCGCCATCTGCCAAGCGTAGGCGGCACGTGCGGCCGTGGTGGCATCGGCGCGGGCGCTGCCGGGCTCGGGCGGGGCGAGCAGGGCCAAAGCGGTGTCGAGACGCTGGCCGAGTTCGCTCTGGTCGTAGGTGCGCAGGGCTTTGCGGAGTTCGATCCGGCAGTCCAGCAGCAGGGGGCGAAGGGGCAGGTCCATGCCCGGATTCTAGCCGCAGCCCGCCGCCACACGGGCATCGGGCCGGGCTTTCACCCGGCGAAACGCCGGAGCGGGCAGGCTGTGGGCCTTCCGTTCTGGAGGGTTCCGCCATGCCCGCCGCTGTCATCCCCACCGCCACGCTGGAAGTGTTCTTCGATGGCGGTTGCCCGGCCTGCCGCCGCGAGATGGCGCATTACCGCGCGCAGCCGGGTGCCGAGGCGATCCGCTTCACCGATGCCGCCCACGACACCGCCCGCCTCGCCGAAGTGTCCCTCGCGCCGATCGCCGCCATCGCCACCCTGCACGCGCTCGATGCGAGTGGCCACTGGCACATCGGCATGCCGGCCTTCCGCGAGATCTGGTTGCGGCTGCCGCGCTACGCGCCCTGGGCGCGGCGGCTGCGCTGGCTGATCGACTCGCGGGCCTTGGCCTGGGCGTACGCGCTGTTCTGCCGGCTTCGCCTGCCGGGGCGCTGCCGCGATGGCCGCTGCCCGGTCTGAGTGGCAGGCGACCTTGCGGCGGCGCCGGAATCAATCCAGCACGCGGCAGAACGCGGCCTTCAGGTAGCGGCTCTCCGGCACCTGCGCCAGCCACGGGTGGTCGGCGCCGGCACCGGCCACCTTGATCACCTGCACCGTGCGGTTGGCGTAGAAGGCGGCGCGGCGCAGCATGTCGAGGAACTCCTCCTCGCTGACCAGCCCCGTGCACGAGAAGGTGGCGAACAAAGCACCCGGCTTGCACACGCCGAGGGCCAGCTTGTTCATGTCGAGGTATTTCTTCAGCGCCGGAATGACCTGCTCGCGGTCGCGGGTCATCTTGGCCGGGTCGAGGATGACCACGTCGTACTGCTCGCCGCGCGCGGCGGCATCGCGCAGCCACGGGAAGATATCGGCCTGCACGAAACGCGGGCGCACACCGTTCAAGCGGGCGTTGCCCTTGGCGATCTCGATCACGTCCTCGTCGATGTCGACGCCCAGCACGTCGGCGGCACCGCGTACCGCCGCGTACACGGCGAAGCCGCCGGTGTTGCAGCACAGATCCAGCACGGTCTTGCCTTCGACCTGGCGGGACAGCCACTCGCGGTTGTCGCGCTGGTCGGCGAAGAAGCCGGTCTTGTGCGCGCTGCCCGGGGCGGCACGGAACTGGATGCCGTGCTCGGTGATGGTCGCCGGCTTGGGGATCTCACGCGGGTGCAGGTCGAAGCTCTCCTGCTTCTGCACGTGCTCGTCGGCGAACCACCAGAAGCGGCAGCCGGGGAATTCGGCCTCGAGGGCGGCGAAGATCCATTCGCGGTGGCGAAAGGCGCCGGCCGAGAAGAACTCGACCACTAGCAGATCGCCGTAGCGGTCGACGACCAGCCCGGAGATGCCGTCACCTTCCGAATGCAGCACGCGCCAGGCATCGCTCACCGCGTCGAGCTTCAGCAGCTCGCGGCGCAGCGCCACGGCGGCGCCGATCTTGCGCGCGAACCAGGCGGCGTCGATGGCCTCGTCCGGGTCGATGGTGAGAATGCGCAGCGCGATGCGCGAATGGCCGTTGTAGAAGCCGCGGCCGCACCAGCGGCCGTCGCGGTCGACCACCTCGACGACGCTGCCGGGCCGCGGCTTGGTCGGCGGCTTTTCGACCATCTTCTGGAAGATCCAGGGATGGTTCGAGCGGCGCTCGATCTTCAGGCGGACGGCGGGGTTCTCGGTGATGGCGGCATTCATCCGGGCATTGTACGCAGCCCTCCGCGACCCCATCTGGCCGGTATGGAGACCCCCACCGACGATGCCGCCTACCGAGCCTGGTCCAGCGCACAGGCCGGCCGCGTGCGCGATGCGCTGTTTCTGGCGCTGGCCTTCGTCGCGCTGCTGGCCGTGCTGCAGGTGGCCGCCCTGGTCTGGCCCGGCCTCAAGGCCTGGGGCGTGGTGCCGCTGAGCGCCAGCGGCCTGGCCGGCCTGCTCGCCGCGCCGCTGCTGCACGCCGACTGGGGCCATTTCGCCTCGAACGCGGTCGGCTTGCTGGTGCTGGGCACCCTGCTCGGCGGCCTTTACCCGCGCACGGCCCCGCGCATCGTGCTGCTCGGCTGGATCGGGGCCGGTGCGGTGGCCTGGCTGATCGGCCGGCCGAGCACCCACATCGGCGCCTCCGGCCTGGTGCATGCGCTGTTCTTCGCGTTGTTCACGCTGGCCCTGCTGCGCCGCGATCGCCCGGCCCTGGTGGCCGGTTTCGTCGCCGTGCTGCTGTTCGGCGGCATGGCCCTGACCGTGTTGCCGGGCGAGTGGCGCGTCAGCTGGGAGATGCACGCCGGCGGCGCGCTGATGGGCGTGGTCGGCGCCCTGCTCTGGCGCTGGCACGACCCGCCGCCACCCCGCCGGCGCTATTCCTGGGAAGAGGACGAAGCCGCCGCGCAGGCCCTGGCCGAGGACAAGGCCCTCGATGCCGCCACCTACGAACCCGCGCGTCCGGCCGAGGTGCCGGTGCTGTGGCAGCGCCCTGCCGCGGAGGCGTCGCCCGCGGAGGGCGAGGGCAAGGTGCTGCCGTTCCGGCGGCCTACTTCACCGCCCGAAGAACGAAGCTCGAATTGACGTCCGCCACCTGCCCGCCGGCCAGCAGGCGGTCGAGCAGGAAGCGCGAGAAATGGGCGAGATCCTGCACCCGCACATCGATCAGGTAATCCATGTCGCCGGTCAGGGCGAAGCAGCGTTCGACCTCGTCCCAGCCGCGGATGTCCTCGGCGAAGCGGGCGATGTCGGCGGCACCGTGGCCCTTCAGCTGCACGCGCACGAAGGCCTGCAGGCCCAGGCCCAGCTTGGCGGCGTCGACCTCCGCGCGGTACCCGGTGATGACGCCCTCGGCCTCGAGACGCTGCACGCGGCGCAGGCAGGCCGAAGGCGAGAGCTTCACCCGCTGGGCGAGTTCGACATTGCTGAGCCGGCCGTCGGCGCGCAGGGCGGCGAGCAGGGCGAGGTCGGTGCGGTCGAGTCGCAGGTCGGCCATGGGGGCTCCGGGCGGCGGGGCGGGCAGCGCTGGATCACTGCGCTTCGGGATGGTTCTGCGGCGGATTATTGCGCCTGTTCAGCCCTGTCGCGCAACTTCGCAAGCCTGTTGCGCGGCCCAGGCGCCACAATACGGCTTACGCCCTGCCTCGCGAGTGCCGCCATGAACGCCACGCCCCGCCGCGTCGAACACCTGCAGACCGAGAAGGGCAGCGTGCCGGTCTACACCACGGCCGTCGTCGAGCAGCCCTGGTCGAGCTACAGCAGCACCGACCACGCGGTCTGGGCCGAGCTCTTCCGCCGCCAGCGCGCGCTGCTCATCGGCCGCGCCGAGGCCGAATTCCTGCGCACCCAGGACGCCATGGGCATGGGCGAGGACCGCATCCCGAAGTTCGACGAGCTCAATCGCCTGCTGCGCGCGCGCACCGGCTGGGAGCTGATCGGCGTCGAAGGCCTGCTGCCCGAACTCACCTTCTTCGAGCATCTGGCAGCGCGGCGCTTTCCGGTGACCTGGTGGATCCGCACGCCCGAGCAGCTCGACTACCTTTCCGAGCCGGACCTCTTCCACGACCTGTTCGGCCACGTGCCGCTGCTGATGAACCCGGCCTTCGCCGACTACATGCAGGCCTACGGCCAGGGCGGCGTGCGCGCCCACGGCTTCGGCCCCGAGGCGCTGGCGCAGCTCACGCGCCTGTACTGGTACACGGTGGAGTTCGGCCTGATCCACACGGCGGAGGGGCTGCGCATCTACGGTGCCGGCATCCTGAGCAGCAAGGGCGAGTCGATCCACTGCATCGAATCGGCCGCACCGAACCGGATCGGCTTCGAGCTGGAGCGGGTGATGCGCACGCGCTACCGCATCGACACCTTCCAGAAAACCTACTTCGTGATCGACAGCTACCGGCAGTTGATGGACGCCACCCGCCCCGATTTCGCGCCGATCTATGCGCGTCTCTCCGACCTGCCCAGCCTGCCGGCCGGCGCGGTGCTGGACAGCGACTGGGTGATCAACCGCGGCAGTGGCGAGGGTTGGGCGAGCGAGGGTGATGTCTGAAACACCATCGGTTGTGTGCAGTGGTCTTCCATCGAGCGCCTTAAAGCATGCGATTTGTTATCAAACCGCCTCGCGCACCCATCCCTTGCGCGGGCGCTCCTCGAACACCAGCTTCGCGGGTACGGGTGCATCGCTGGTGGCCTGGAGTACGGCCAACAGCTTGCCAAGCTTCGTGTGGCGGCGCTCGGCAGACTCCAGGTAGAGCTGTCGGAGGATCAGCCCCGGTGCGTGCGGCACGCGGGCGCTCCTCTCCCACTTCGCCAGGGCCTGTGCATCCGCGTAGCCCAGCGCATCGGCCAGTGCCTGCTGGGTGATGCCGAGTTCCTTGCGCAGGAAACGGAACTCACGGCCGGAAAGCCGGAGTTGCCGGGCGAGGCTCAGGCCGATCGCGCGGTGCAGGCCCGCCACGTCATCCAGCGACACCGCGACGCCGAACGGCGTCTTCTGCTTGCGGTAGCCGTTGCGCAACCAGACGTTGGCGAGGCCGCTGCCGAGGTAGTGGTGCATTCAACGATCTCCAAACACCGTGATGACGATGATCTGCCGGCTCCGCTCGGCATCCCAGCCCAGCGCCACCGCGACCGTCAGCTCGCGCTCGCGCAGCGCGTGGGCAAGCGAGCAGCGCCAGTGCCATCGCGCACCCCGCGCCGGACCCTCCACGATGCGGCCCCTTCGCAGAACCGAAAGCACCTCGGGAACCGACACATGACGCTCGAACATGCGGCGCTCCGCATGGCGGGTGAAGAAAACGCTGGCGTCATCCACCGCGAGCCGCCGGATGATCCGAGCCGCGGCTGCCGGGCTGAGGTCCAAGGGCGATGGCGGCCTTCCTTTGCTTGGCACTCTACCTATCCTTTTTATAGGTTTCCACCCTGCCGTCGCATCGACGCCGGCAAATCCGCACCCATCGATCCATCACCCACTTCGCCAGGGTCTTCTTGCTCGCCACGCCAAGGACTTCACCGTGCGTTTGCCGCGCGCCAGTGCTCCACGAGGCTTGCTGGCAGCAGCGTCGGCGTTCACAGCGTCCGGGCGTCAGCCTTCGCCTCCTCATCCTCGGTATCGGCAGAACCAGCGGACACCCCCATCGAACAGGGCATCCTCCGGCGCCTGTGGAGCGCCGTAGGCGGTGAGAGGGGCGGCCTCGCAGCCGTCGATTCACTCCCGCAGCCGGGCTCACCGCGGATCTGGATGCGGCGCACGTCATCAAGCCGCCAGCGATCGTCATTCATGGCGATGCGGGCGTCGCGCGACGCGAGGCGCGCGCCTTCTTCGCCTTCGCCGCCGGCAGCATCGAGGTCAGGGCCTGGTAGCGCTCGAACAGGAAGGCCACGCGCTCGGCGTCGGTGCCGAGCTTCGGCGCTTTGCGCCCGGCGGTCTTCTCGGCGGCGACGTAGGCCGCATCCACGGCCTTGTCGAGCTGCTGATGGGCCTTGACGAGTGCGGGCGGCATCGTCAGCGGGTCGTACAGATCGGCCAGCGTGCTGCCGGGGAACTGCGCACGGGCGTCGAGCACGCCTTGAGCGGCGGCTTCGATCGCGGCGCGAGTCTTAGCGTCGAGCGGCTCGGGCCACGGGAAGTTGTTGTAGACGATGCCGGCGGAGTAGCGGTAGCGGCTTTCTAGGCGACCGCACACAGCCCGCAGCCACGCCATGTGCATGGTGGACTGCACCACGCCCAAGTGCAGCAGCGTCGCCTGCGGAACGATGAACACCAAGTCACTGCACAACGTGCTGGGCTGCTCGAAGCCGATAGGAACGAAGTCGCGCCGCTCTGAAGAAACCTTCGGAATCACCAAATAGGGCGCTTCTGGCGCGTTCTCGACGTGGAAGCGCGTCGGCGTCGCCGCCAACTTCCGAGTCGGCTCGCTTGTGCTGCTGACCCGGAACGCGCGGACCCGCTCGACGCGATCAAGAACGTGAGGCATCGACCTCAGAACCGCGGGATGGCACTCTCGCAAGTACAGGCAGTAGCGATGCCAGCCGTTGATGAATTCGTCGGAGCCGAGCCAGCGACGAAACCACATGGACGACGTCGGCTCCGCAGCGACGAACGTTGCCTTCTCATCCGCGCTGAACAAATAGTTGCCGCCGTCGATCGGCTTGTTTCCGATCCCAATGCTGGGAACCAGACAAATGGGCTTCGTTCGACTCGGAAGCAGAACGTTCGTCGCATCCACGAGGTACGGATTGACGTTGGCTGCTGAGACTTCCAGCGGCTCACCGCCTACCGTCTCGTAATCGAACAATCGCCGCGGACTGGACGGCGTGCGGCTCATCCCGACGATGATGCAGTGCACCGCCGCCACGCCCTTGGCTTCGTTGTTCCACCGGAACGTGCGATGCGCGAAAGCGACGTGCCATCCACGCGACAGCAGCTCACCCCACAGAATACCGACCTGCTCGCCTTGGCAAATGGAGTTGGTGGAAACGAAGGCGATGCCAATGCCTGTGCCCTCGGCATAAGCCGTCGCCTTGAGGTGCCAAGCGCATACAAAATCCAGCACGCCTGCGCCCTTCAGCTTGCCCGCGACCGCCAGCAGATCAGCCCGCTGGCCTTCCGTCATCAGCTTCGATCCGATGAACGGCGGATTCCCGAGGATGTAGCTCAGCCTCTCCTTCGGCACCACCTCGTTCCAGTCGATGCGCAGCGCGTTGCCGTGCACGATGGTGGGGCTCTTCTTGAGCGGCAGGCGCGCGAAGTACTCGCCGAAGAGTTCCGCCACCTGCAGGTTCATCTGGTGGTCCATCAGCCACAGCGCCACTTGGGCGATCTGCGCCGGAAACTCCTCGATCTCGATGCCGTAGAACTGGTCCACGTCCACCAGCACGTGGTCGCCCACACGGGTGAACACGCTGCCCTGCGTGGCGTACAGGCGCCTCAATACTTCCAATTCGACCAGCCGCAGCTCGCGGTAGGCAATGACGAGGAAGTTGCCGCAGCCGCAGGCCGGGTCGAGGAAACGCAGGCTGGCGAGGCGGGCGTGGAACTCGCGCAGCTTCGCCTCGTGCGTGCCGATCTTCTCCAGCTCCGCTTTCAGCCCATCGAGGAACAGCGGGCCGATCAGCTTCAGGATGTTCTTCTCGCTGGTGTAGTGCGCGCCCAAGTTCCGCCGCGCCTTGGCGTCCATCACGCTCTGGAACATCGAGCCGAAGATGGCCGGACTGATGCGGCTCCAGTCGAGCGCAGCGGCATCGAGCAGCTGCTGGCGCATCGCGGCGTTGAAGTCGGCGAGCGGCAGCGCCTCGTCGAACAGCTTGCCGTTGACGTAGGGGAACTCGGCGAGCTGCGCGTCGAGCGTGGTCTGGCGCTTATCGTTGGGCGTGTTCAGCGTCTGGAACAGCTGCCCCAGCCGCGGCCCGAGGTCGCTGCCGTCCACGCCGGTGCGCTGCGCGACGAACTCGCTGAAGGCGTGGCGCGGGAAGATGCCGGTGTCGTCGGCGAACAGGCAGAACAGCAGGCGCACCAAAAGCACTTCCAGCGCGTGGCCGTCGAAACCGGCGCCTTTGAGCGCGTCGTGCAGGCGGCCCATGCGCTCGGCGGCCTGCACGTTGACGGGGTCTTCGTCCTTGAAGCTGCGCGCCTGGTAGCCGGCGATGAAGCCGAAGCGCCGCACGTGCTTGTGCAGGTCCTTCAGCGCGAACTCGACCGGCGGCTCGCCGCTTTCGAGGTCGTAGAGCCTGAAGCGGGCGAAGTCGGACACCAGCAGCACCTTCGGCAGCTCGGCGTCGGCGAGGCCGGCGAAGTAGTCGCGGGCCTGCGCGTGGGCGCGGTCGAGGTCGCGCCCGCGCGACTTGTGCTCGACCAGCAGCACGCCCTTCCACAAGAGGTCGATGAAGCCGTCCTTGCCGTCGAGCTTCTTGACCTTGCGCTCGAAGGTGCCGACGCGGCGGCGCGGCACGCCGAACACCTCGAAGAAGCCGTCCCAGAAGGACTTGGCCTCGGCGTCCTCGTTGGCCTCGTCCGCCCACTCGCGACTGAAGGCCAGCGCGCGGTCCTTGATCTCGTTCCAGCTCAGCGGCATCCGGCCTCTCCGTGGTGGCTCGACCTAGGATACGTGGCCCCAGAACGAAGGGCGCATCGGGGTCCATGGCGAGCAGGGTCTCGAGGTTTCCGGATCCCCAGTCCGGCAGCCAATCGATGATCGGCAAAGCCTCGCACGTCGGGTAGGACGCCTGGGAGGACTCCAATGCGGACGCGCCCCCCAGGTCGAGGTGTGGTTCGACTTCTTCCCAGCGCAACGGCTGCGACGATCCCGGCGACCGGCCCTACTTGCCGATGCAGAAGCTCGAAAAGATCCGGCCCAGCAGCGCATCGGCGCTGACACGGCCGGTGATCTCGCCCAAGGCGTCCTGGGCCAGCCGCAGGTCCTCGGCGGCCAGCTCGCCGTGACCTGCGCGCAGCTGCGCCGAGGCCTGCCGCAGGTGCAGGCCGGCGCGCTGGATCGCCTCGACATGGCGGGCGCGAGCGGAGAACTCGCCATCGCCGCCCTCGCCCCCGTGCGTGTCTGCCGAGGCGCCGGCGGCGGCGCGCAGGGCCGCACGCAGTGTGTCGAGCCCGCCACCGCCTGGCGTGTCCAGCCACAGGTGCCGGCCGTCGTCGCGCTGCTCGTCGTGGCCGACGCGCGCCGTCAGGTCGGCGTGGCTGTGCAACCAGAGCACCGCCGGCGGCGTCGCGGTCGCAGCGCTGCCGCCTGCTGCCTGCGATTGGGCCAGTTCGTCCCTCAGCCGCGCACACGCCGCGTCTGCCTCGCGGTCGTCGAGCACGGCCAGCACAAGGTCGGCCTTCGCCAGTTCGGCCCGGGCGCGGCGGATGCCCTCGGTCTCGACCGGATCGGCGCTGTCGCGCAGGCCGGCGGTGTCGACCAGGGTGAGTTCGATGCCGCCCAACTCGATCGACTCGCGCAGCAGGTCACGGGTGGTGCCGGGCATGTCGGTGACGATGGCCCGTTCAGACCCGGCCAGGGCGTTCATCAGCGCGCTCTTGCCGGCGTTCGGCGCACCGGCGATCACCACGTGCAGGCCGTCGCTCAGACGCCGGCCGCGTTCGGCGTCGCGGACCAGCGCGGCGTGCAGGGCCTCGACCCTGGCCAGACGCGCCGCCAGCTCGGGGGCGGCAAGAACATCGATCTCCTCCTCCGGAAAATCGATCGCCGCCTCGACGTGGACGCGCAAAGCGGTCAAGGCATCGACCAGGTCATCGACGCGCGCGCTGAAAACACCGTCGAGCGAGCGCCGGGCGGCGCGCAAGGCGGCATCGGACGAGGCCGCGATCAGGTCGGCCACGGCCTCGGCCTGGGCGAGGTCGAGCTTGCCTTCGAGGAAAGCGCGTTCGCTGAACTCGCCCGGGCGGGCGGCGCGGGCGCCCAGTTCGATACAGCGCGCCTGCAGCTTGGCCAGCAGCAGCGGGTTGCCGTGGCCTTGCAGCTCCACCACGTCCTCGCCGGTGAAGCTGCGCGGTGCGGCGAAGGCCAGCACCAGCCCGTCATCGATCAAGCCGCCTGCGGCATCGCGGAAACGCGCCCGGCGGACGGCTCCGACCACCGGCGGCCGGCCGCAGAGCGCCGTCGCGATGGCCTGCGCACACGGCCCGGAGAGCCGCAGCACACCGATGCCGGCACGGCCGGCGGCGGTGGCGATGGCGACGATGGTGTCGCGCCCGCTCATGCCCCCGCGGCGGTGGTCCGGGGCTTCACTTCGGCCGGACCTTGGCCGGTGCCGGCGGGCCGGCCGGCGGCGGGTTCTCGCCGTAGCGCTTGGTCATCCACCACTGCTGGCCGAGGCCGAGTACGCCGTTGGTCAGCCAGTACAGCACCAGCCCGGAGGGGAAGAAGGCGAACAGGATACCGAACACCACCGGCATCCACTGCATGATCTTCTTGTGGGTGGGGTCCATGCCGGGGCTGGGCGTCAGCGCCTGGGTGGCGTACATCACGGCGAGGTTCAAGGCCGGCAGGATGAACAGCGGGTCGGGTGCGGTGAGGTTGTCGATCCACAGCACCCAGGGCGCCTGGCGCAGCTCGACCGATTCCAGCAGCACCCAGTACAGCGCGAGGAAGATCGGGATCGGCAGCAGCATCGGCAGGCAGCCGCCCAGCGGATTGATCTTCTCCTTCTGGTAGAGCTCCATCATCGCTTGGTTGAACTTGGCCTTGTCCTCGCCGTAGCGCTCCTTGAGCTGCTCGATGCGCGGTGCCACTGCGCGCATCCGGGCGAAGCTCTTGTACTGCTTGGCCGAGAGCGGCAACAGCAGCAGCTTCAAGATGACCACGATGCCGACGATGGCCCAACCCCAGTTGCCGAACAGGCCGTAGAGCTTCTCCAGCACCCAGAACAGCGGCTGGGCGAGGAAGCTGAAGATGCCGTAATCGAGGGTCAGCGGCAGCGAGGGCTTCAGGGCGCGCATCGGCTCCTGCAGCTTGGGGCCGAGCCAGAGGTTGAGCTCGATCGCCACCTGCTGGCCGGGGGCCACGGTGGTGGCCTGGCCGACGCTGCGGATGGCGAAGCGGTTGCCTTCGAGCGGGGCCAGCGAGAACTGCTGCGCGGTGCCGGCCGGCGGCAGCCAGACGGTGGCGAAGTGATGGCGCAGCATGGCGATCCAGCCGTCGGTCACGCCCTTGTTGAGCGGGCCGTCGCCGGCGAAATCCTCGAAGGCGCGGGTCTCGAAATGGTCCTGCGGGCTGTACCAGGCGGCGCCGACGAAGCTGAACACCTCGGGGCTGGTGAACATCGCCATGCGTGGCGGCGGCGGCGGTGGCACCCGCAGCAGCTGCTGGAACAGGTGGCCGCTGAAGGGCGCGCTGCCCTCGTTGCGCAGTTCGTGGCGCAGGCCGATGGCGTAGCTGCCGCGGGTGAAGGTGAAGACCTTGCGCACGCTCAGCCCGGAGGCCGGGTCCTCCCAGAGCAAGGGCAGTTCGATGCGGTCCTGGCCCGGGGCCAGTTCACGGGGCGCGTTCCCACCCTCGAAACGCCAGAGGCTGTCGAGGCCGGGCGCAGCGGTCGTGCTGATCCAGCCGGTCTGGGCGACATCGAGGGTGGTGGGGTCTTCGTTGAGCAGAATGACGTTGCCGCGCTCGGGGTTTTCCTGGTCGAGCGGGTAGGCCAGAAGCTCGGCGAACACCAGGCTGCCGCCCTGGCTGCTGACCCTGAGGCGCAGCACATCGGTGCGGATTTCGACCTGCTCGGCCGCCGTCGCGACCGGGCTGAGCACGGCCGGCGCGGTGGGGGTGGCGGTGGCCACCGGGGCGGCATCGAGGCCGGGCTGGGCCGCGGCCAAGCTCGGGGCCGCCGGGGTCGGGGCGGCGAGCACCGGCAGGGCCTCGCTGCCGGGCATGGCCGAGGCCGCCGGCATTGTCACTGCCGGCACGGGCGGCGGCAGGCTGCCGGGCGCCGGGCTGGCAACAAAGCGGGTCCATTCAAAGGCCAACAGGATGGCAACGGCCACCCAGGCGAACAGGAGCAAGGCGCGGTTCTGGTTCATGCAGGGCTCGGCCCCTCGCCGCTCGGGGCGACGGAAGGCGTGTGATTCGAAGGCGGGGTCGGGGACGGAAGGACCGGCGTGCCGGTGGCCGCCGCGATTGTGCCGGTGGGGGCCGGCAGCGGCAACGCTTCAGCACGCGACCAGAGCTGGGCGAGTTCAGCACGCAGGGCAGCACCACCCAAGCCGGCGGCGGCCGGTCGTGCCACCACCACTAGGTCGGCAGCCGGCAAGCGGGCCCGGTGCAGGCGGAAACTTTCACGGATCTGCCGCTTGATGCGGTTGCGCGCCACCGCCTCCGGGCTGACCTTGCGGCTCACCGCCATGCCTAAACGGCAAAAGCCCCCATCGCGGACGTGCAGATGGAGGCTGAAACAGCGGGTGCTGAGCCTTTGGCTGTCGGCGAAGACCTGGCGGTACTCGCGTCCGGTGCGGACACGGACCAGCGGCGGAAAACGGGCGTTCATGTCACGCCCCCCTCCACCGCCCCCAAGGCCGGATCAGGCGCAGAGGCGCTTGCGGCCCTTGGCGCGGCGGCGGGCCAGAATCTTGCGCCCTTCGGGCGTCGCCATGCGGGCACGGAAGCCGTGATCGCGGGCGCGCTTGAGGTTGCTGGGCTGGTAGGTGCGCTTGGTGGCCATGGGTCACCCGTCGAAGGTGGGAAAAGAGGCGGGACATTACGCAGCCCGCAGCGCGACGTCAAGTCGAGCCGCGCTTGGCGGGTCGGGAGCCGGACGGTATGCTGCCGCACCACCCAACTTATCCACAGCCTCGTTCACCGCCGGGGCGCTGGACGCGTCGCCCAAGGAGCGCAAGCCCGACATGGATCCCGCCTGGCCCCGATGCCTGGAGCACCTCGAAGCCGAATACCCGGCCGACGAAGTGCAGACCTGGCTCCGCCCCCTCCACGCCGACTGGCGCGGCGAGAACCTCACCCTCTACGCACCGAACGCCTTTGTCGTCGACACCGTGCGCGAGCGCTACCTCGACCGCATCCGCGAGTTGCTCGCGCATTACGGCGGGCCGTTGACGGTGCAGCTCACCGTCGGCAGCGCGCCGCGCGCCGCGGCCGCCGGTCGCGAGCCGGGCAGCGCTCCGCCCTTGCCGCCGCCGCTCGTCCGGGCCGAGGCCGCCGACTACCAGGGCCATGTCGACCCGGCCTACACCTTCGCCAATTTCGTCGAGGGCCGCAGCAACCAGCTCGGCAAATCGGCCGCGATGCAGGTGGCGCAGAACCCCGGCCGGCGCGACTACAACCCCTTGCTGCTGTACGGCGGCACCGGGCTTGGCAAGACCCACCTGATGCACGCTGCCGGCAACCTGATGCGCATGCAGAACCCCGGCATGCGCGTGCTCTACCTGCGCTCCGAGCAGTTCTTCTCGGCGATGATGAAGGCGCTGCAGGAGAAGTCGATGGAGCAGTTCAAGCGCCAGTTCCAGACGGTGGACGCGCTCCTGATCGACGACATCCAGTTCTTCGCCGGCAAGACCACGACGCAGGAGGAGTTCTTCCACACCTTCAACGCCCTGTTCGACGGCAACCAGCAGATCATCCTGACCTGCGACCGCTACCCGCGCGAGGTCGAGAACCTCGAGCCGCGCCTGAAATCACGGCTGGGCTGGGGCCTGTCGGTGGCGATCGAACCGCCCGACTTCGAGACCCGGGCCGCCATCCTCACCGCCAAGGCCGAGGCTCGCCAGATCGCCCTGCCCGAGGACGTGGCCTTGCTGATCGCCAAGCGGATGCGCTCGAACGTGCGCGACCTCGAAGGCGCGCTCAACACCCTGGCCGCGCGAGCCAATTTCCTCGGCCGCCCGATCACCGCCGAGTTCGCCCAGGAAACCCTGCGCGACCTGTTGCGGGCCCAGCAGCAGGCCATCTCGATCCCGAACATCCAGAAGGCCGTGGCAGACTACTACCAGTTGCGCATGGCCGATCTCCTGTCCAAGCGCCGGACCCGCTCGTTGGCGCGCCCGCGCCAGGTGGCGATGGCCTTGTCCAAGGAGCTCACCGAGCACAGTCTGCCGGAGATCGGCGATGCCTTTGGCGGCCGCGACCACACGACGGTGCTGCACGGCTGCCGGGTGATCCGCGAGCTGATGCTGACCGATGGCAAACTGCGTGAGGACTGGGACAAGTTGTTGCGCAAACTCACCGAATGATGGCCTGTTGCTGGATGGGCACAGGCCGTGCACAAGCTGTGGATGCTTCTTGAACGCTCGGCCTGCACCGAAACGATCCACCGTTGTCCACAGGTTTATTCCTTGCGCTGCACACCGGCAAACTTGGAAAAAGTTCAATAAAAACAGGCGGTTGAGAAGTTTCCCCGGGTTTCTTCGGGTCTCCACCACCACCTTGTATCAAGTTATCCAACGATGGAAACAGGCCACGACGCATGCGCTTCTCCCTCTCCCGCGAAGCCCTCCTGAAGCCCCTCCAGCACGTGGTCGGGGTGGTCGAACGCCGCCAGACCTTGCCCGTGCTCTCCAACCTGTTGGTGCAAGTGCGCGGCAGCGACTTGGCCTTGACCGGCACCGACCTTGAGGTCGAAATGCTCGCCCGGACCGTGGTCGAGGATGCCCAGGACGGCGAAACCACCATCCCGGCCCGGAAATTCTTCGAAATCGTCCGCGCCCTGCCCGACGGCAGCCGCGTCACGGTCACCCTGGCCCAGGACAAGGCCACGGTGTCGACCGGGCGCAGCCGGTTCACTCTTGCCACCCTGCCGGCCCGGGACTTTCCCACCGTCGACGCGCTGGAAGGCGTGGAGCGGGTTTCGCTTTCGGAGGCCCTGCTCAAGGACCTGATCGAACGCAGCGCCTTTGCCATGGCCCAACAGGACGTGCGTTATTACCTGAACGGGCTGCTGTTCGACCTCGCGGGTGAGCGTCTGCGCTGCGTGGCCACCGATGGCCACCGGCTCGCCCTTTGCGAAGCCCACCTGCCGGGGGGCGGCAGCACCAAGCGTCAGTTGATCCTGCCGCGCAAGGGGGTGCTCGAACTGCAACGTCTGCTCGAAGCCGGCGACGGCCTGATCGAACTGGAACTCGCCCGCAACCACCTGCGGATGCGACGGGCCGATGTCAGCTTCACTTCCAAGCTGATCGACGGCCGCTTCCCGGATTACGAGGCGGTCATTCCGATCGGAGCGGACAAGACCGTGGCGATCGACCGCGAAGTGCTGCGCTCAGCCTTGCAGCGCGCCGCCATCTTGTCCAACGAGAAGTTCCGCGGGGTCAAGCTGGAGGCCTCGCCCGGCCAGCTGCGGATCGTCGCCCACAACCCGGAACAGGAGGAAGCCCAGGAGGAACTGGAAGCCGACACCCGGATCGAGTCGCTGGCGATCGGCTTCAATGTCACCTACCTGCTGGAAGCCCTGAGCGCCCTCAAGAGCGACACCGTGCTGCTCAACCTGCGCGACGCCAACTCCTCGGTGCTGGTCCGCGAGAAGGACAGCGATCGCAGCCGGCATGTGGTGATGCCGCTGCGCTTGTGAAGCACCCCGGTCTCTCTTCCGCGAGCGACGACGCCCGGCTGACCCGGGCGTCGTCCGTTTGGGCCGACCCGGCATGCACCTGACTCGCCTGCAGATCGAGGGCTTGCGCTGCCTGCGCGAGGTCGATCTGAGCGTGAACAGCAAGGCGATCTGGCTGGCCGGCCCGAACGGCGCGGGCAAGACCAGCGTCTTGGAGGCCATCGCCTTGCTCGGCTTTGGACGCAGTTTCCGTGGCCGGGTCAGTGATGGTGTGTTGGCTCGAACGGGCGGCCCGGTTCAGGTGGTGGCGCACTGGATCGACGCGGCGGGGTCCGAACGTATCTCCGGACTGCGTCATTGGGGCGACCGTTGGGAGGCGCGGCTGGACGGTGTGGCGCAGGATCGTCTTAGCGCCTTGGCCACACCCTTCCCGGTGCTGGCCCATCACCCGGAGTCATCACGCTGGGTCAGCGGTCCGGCCGAGGAGCGCCGGCGTCTGGTCGATTGGTTGGCGTTCCACGTGGAACCAATCTTCGCCGATAACAGCCAGCGGGCCAGTCGAGCACTGCGACAACGCAATCATCTGTTGCGAGCACAGGCCGAGGCCGTCGAGTTCGATTTCTGGGAAACCGCCTTGGCCGACGCCGCCGAGGCGATGACCCGCGCCCGCCGGGCGGCAGTTGCCGCCCTCGAGCACGCTTTGGAGCGCGTCTGGCCCGGCTTGGCCGGTGCCGCGCCGGCGCCGCGTCTGCAGTGGCGGGCCGGCTGGCGCGAAGAAGCGGCACCCTTGCGTGATCTGCTTTACCTGCAACGTGAGCGTGATCGCGAATTGGGCTACACCACGATAGGCCCGCACCGCGCCGACCTGCTGCTGGGTCGTCCGTTCGGGGTTGAAAGCCCGCAATGCTCGCGTGGGCAAGCCAAGGTGCTGGCCTTGGCCCTCAGCCTTGCCCAGGTCGACGCCCTGAGGCAGTGGAACGGCAGCCATGCCCTGCTCCTGCTCGACGACTTGCGCGCCGAGCTGGATCTCGGTCATTTCGAGGCGGTGCTGGACTGGCTGGCTGCGCGTGGCGGGCAGGTCTGGATCAGTGGCACCGAGCCGGATCCGCGGGCGCAGGCGCGGCTCACGCCCCTGCAGGTGTTCCACGTGGAACAAGGTCAATTGCGTACCGAGTCGACGGTCGAAGCCCCTCGCCAAGCCCTATAATCGGCGTTTTACAGCCCAGCGCCCAGGCATGACGGAACCCAGCAGCGGCACCCCGGCGACCCCGGCCTACGACGCCAACAGCATCACTGCCTTGGAGGGCTTGGAGGCCGTCCGCAAGCGTCCCGGGATGTACATCGGCAACGTCCACGACGGCACCGGTCTGCACCACATGGTCTTTGAGGTCGTCGACAACTCGGTCGACGAGGCCCTCGCCGGCCACGCGAACATGGTGCTCGTCACGATCCACGAGGACGGCTCGGTGTCGGTGGCCGACAACGGCCGCGGCATTCCCGTCGGTCGTCACGCCAAGGAGAGCGAAAAGCAGGGCCGCGACATTTCCGCCGCCGAGGTGGTGATGACCGTGCTGCACGCCGGCGGCAAGTTCGACGACAACAGCTACAAGGTCTCCGGTGGCCTGCACGGCGTCGGTGTGTCCGTGGTCAACGCGCTGTCCGAGCGGCTGCTGCTCGACATCTGGCGCGAGGGCCACCACTACCAGCAGGAGTACCGCCACGGCGTGCCCGTCTACCCGCTGAAGCAGCTGGAGCCCTCCGACAAGCGCGGCACCGAGGTCCGTTTCTGGCCCTCGGTCACGGCCTTCAGCCACAACACCGAGTTTCACTACGACATTCTGGCGCGCCGTCTGCGCGAGCTGTCTTTCTTGAATTCCGGCGTCCGGATCGAACTGATCGACGAACGCCCGGACGGCAAGCGCGACCTGTTCGAGTACGAGGGCGGCATCAAAAGCTTCGTCGAGCATCTGGCCCAGTTGAAGACCCCGCTGCACCCGAATGTGATCTCGATCAGCGGCGAGCAGGACGGCATCGTGGTCGACTGCGCCGTGCAGTGGAGCGACGCCTACCACGAGACGATCTACTGCTTCACCAACAACATCCCGCAGAAGGATGGCGGCACGCACCTGACGGGCTTCCGCTCGGCCCTGACCCGCACCCTCACCCGCTACATCGAGAAAAGCGGCGTTGCCAAACAGGCCAAGATCGCGATGTCGGGCGATGACATGCGCGAGGGCATGATTGCCGTGCTCTCGGTGAAGGTGCCGGACCCGAGTTTTTCGTCGCAGACCAAGGAAAAGCTGGTCACCGAGGCCGTGCGTCCCGTGGTCGATGCGATTTTCGCCGCCAAGCTGGAGGAATTCCTGCAGGAAAACCCCCACGAAGCCCGCGCCATCACCGGCAAAATCGTCGACGCTGCCCGCGCCCGCGAGGCCGCCCGCAAGGCCCGCGACCTGACCCGCCGCAAAGGCGCGCTCGACATCGCCGGCCTGCCGGGCAAGCTCGCCGACTGCCAGGAGAAAGACCCGGCGCTCTCCGAGCTCTTCATCGTCGAGGGCGACTCGGCCGGCGGCTCCGCAAAGCAGGGCCGCAACCGCAAGACCCAGGCGATCCTGCCGCTCAAGGGCAAGATCCTCAACGTCGAGCGCGCCCGCTTCGACCGCATGTTGGGCTCGGCCGAGGTCGGCACGCTGATCACCGCGCTCGGCTGCGGCATCGGCAAGGACGAGTACAACCCCGACAAGCTGCGTTACCACCGCATCATCCTGATGACCGACGCCGACGTCGACGGCTCGCACATCCGGACCCTGCTGCTGACCTTCTTTTACCGGCAGATGCCGGAGTTGATCGAGCGCGGCCACATCTACATCGGCCTGCCGCCGCTGTACAAGATCAAGCAGGGCAAGACCGAGCTCTACCTCAAGGACGACACTGCACTCAACGCCTACCTGATCGCCAACGCCATCGAGAACGCCGAGCTGGTGCCGGCTGCCGGTGCACCGCCGGTGCGCGGGGTCGCGCTCGAGGCCCTGATGCAGGCCGTGGCCACCGCGCAGGAGACGGTCGAGCGCCACCGTCACCGTGTCGATGCCGCCGTGTTGGCCACCCTCTACCAGGCCGAACCGCTGACCCCGGCGCACTTCGCCGACGCCGGCTTGCTTGATGCATGGTGCGATGCACAAAACGCCAAGCTGAAAGCCTCGAGCCTCGGCAAACCGCGCTACACCCTGCGCGGCCAAGCCGAAGTGGGCGATACCTCCGGCGCGATCCTGGTCGAAAAGCAGCACCATGGCCTGAGCAGCACGCAGACCATCGCCGCCGGCCAGCTGCTCACCGGTGAGCTGAAGGCCCTCACCGACACCGCCGGCAAGCTCGCCGAACTGGCGCTTGGCGAAGGGGCCACCGTCAGCCGTGGCGGCAAGTCGCTCGGCCTGCGCGACTTCACCACCGCGCACGCCTGGCTGCTCGAGGAGGCCAAGAAGGGCCGCAGCATCCAGCGTTTCAAGGGCTTGGGCGAAATGAACCCCGAGCAGCTCTGGGACACCACGGTGAACCCGGAGACCCGCCGCCTGCTGCGCGTGCGCATCGAGGACGCGATCGCCGCCGACACCCTGTTCAGCACCCTCATGGGCGATGTGGTCGAGCCGCGCCGCGCCTTCATCGAGGACAATGCCCTGAGAGTCGGCAACCTCGACGTCTGAGCCCCCCGAGCCGCATCGGACCGCCGCATGAGCAAGCGACACCTCTACATCCTCGCTTTTGCCATCTTCGCGGTCTCGACGGCGGCGATCATCTACAAGTGGAAGGTGCTGCAATTCCCCCTGCAACCCGACCAGACCGTGCAGGTCTGGACGGTGCAGGCGCACATCGAGTACCGCCCGCAGCGGCCCGCCAACGTCCTGACCTTGCAGCTGCCGTTTCTGACGCCGGGCTGGATCGTGCTCGATGAGCGTTTCGTCGCCCGTGGTTATTCCAAGATCCCCGAGCGCGAGGCGCAGGGCCGCGAGGTGCAATGGGCGACCCGCAACGCGGTCGGTGAGCAGGACCTCTACTATCGCGCCACCCTGGTGCGCTCACAGCTCGAGCAGGAGACGCTGCTGCCGGAATTGCTGCCGGAGCTGCCGACCCCACCGACACTGGAGGAGCCTTACAACATCGCGGCGCAGGAACTGCTCGAGCAGGTCCGTGAGCGTTCGGCCAACGTCACCACCTTCGCCCGTGAACTGATTCGGCGCATCGCGTTGTCACCCGATGAGGGTGCCCGGCTGTTGCTCGATCGCTATGCCCGACGTGGCTTCGGCGCCCAGATCGACGATGAACTGCGAACCCGGTTTCTCGTTGACCTGCTCGCCCTGCGTAACATTCCGGCCCGGATGGTGCATGCCCTGCGCCTGCCCGAGGGCGGGGTGGAGGGTACGGCGCGCATCGAGACCTGGTTGCTCGTCCACAACGGTCTGGAGTGGACCCTGCTCAACCCGCGTGATGCCTCCGAGGGGCTGCCGCGCGATCTGCTGCTCTGGAACGTCTCACCGGAACCCTTGCTGGCCACCGACAGTGCGGTGAAGCCGGCTCTGATGTTCACCGTCAGCTTCAACCTTGCCGATGCCATGGCCATGGCCGAGCGCCGGCTGGAGGTGCAGGACGCCGCCTACCTGCAATGGTCACTGCTTTCGCTGCCCTTGCAGGCGCAGGAGGTCTACAAAGTGCTGCTGCTGGTGCCGGTCGGCGCCTTCATCATGCTGATCCTGCGCAACATCGTCGGCATCAAGACCTACGGCACCTTCATGCCGGTGCTGGTGGCCTTGGCTTTCCGGGAAACCGCTCTGGTCGCGGGCATCATCCTGTTCGTGCTGGTGGTCGGCTCCGGCCTGCTGTTCCGCTTCTACCTCGAACGATTGCGCCTGCTGCTGGTGCCCAGACTCACCGCCATCTTGATCCTCGTGGTGTTGCTGATGGCGTTGATCTCAATCGTCGCCAACCGCCTCGACCTCGAGGTTGGGCTCTCGGTCGCGCTGTTCCCGATGGTGATCATGGCGATGACGATCGAACGCATGTCGGTGGCTTGGGACGAACGTGGTGCCGGCACCGCCATCCGCGAGGGCATCGGCACGATGATCGTTGCCGCGCTCGCTTATCTGGTGATGAGCTGGGATCGGTTAGAGCACCTGATCTATGTCTACCCGGAGTTCCTGCTCTGGCTGTTCGCCGCCTCCCTGCTGCTCGGCCGTTACTCCGGCTACCGACTGACCGAACTGTTCCGTTTCCGCGCTCTGGCCCGCGAGGCCGATCCGATCGCTCCGCTGCCGGTGGTTCCGACAGCCGTTGCGGCAACATCGCCCGACAGTGCACCGAAGGCCTGAGGCCATGGTGCTCTGGAATCCGCTGGAGATCGCCCGGCGCCTTCGCAAGATCGGCTTGATCGGCATCGGCCAGCGCAATGCCCATTACGTGCTGATGCACAACCCGCGCAAGTTCTACCCGCGGGTCGACGACAAGCTGATCACCAAGAAGCTGGCGATCGAAGCCGGCCTGCCGGTGCCCGAGCTCTACGCGGTGGTGCGCGAGGAGCACGAGATCGCCGAGCTGCACGAGAAGATCAAGCACCGCGACAGCTTTGTGGTGAAGCCCGCACACGGTTCCGGTGGCGACGGCATCCTGGTCATCCACGGTCGCCGCGGCGACAAATACCGACGCGCCAACGGCGCGTTGATGAGCCGTGAGGAGTTTGAGCACCACCTGAGCAACGGCCTGTCCGGCCTGTTCTCGCTGGGCGGTCAGCCCGATCACCTGCTGGTCGAGTACTGCGTTAAGTTCGATCCGGTGTTCGAGCGGGTCAGTTTCAAGGGTGTGCCCGATGTCCGCATCATTGTCTTTCTGGGCTACCCGGTGATGGCGATGATCCGCCTGCCGACGCGGCTTTCGGACGGCAAGGCCAACCTGCACCAGGGCGCCATCGGCGTCGGCATCGACCTGCCGACCGGCATCACCAAGCGTGGCGTCTGGGGCACCGAGATCATCCGCGACCATCCCGACACCGAGAACAGCATCATCGGCCTCACGATCCCGCGCTGGGACGAGCTGCTGCACATGGCCGCACGCTGCTTCGAACTCTCGGAACTGGGCTACATCGGTGTTGATTTCGTGCTCGACCGCGATCACGGCCCGATGATCCTCGAACTCAACGCCCGCCCGGGCCTGTCGATCCAGATGGCCAACGGCAACGGCCTGCACCCGCGCCTGGCCAAAGTCGAGGCGCTGGCCGCCGCGGAGCGCTTGTCGAAGGACCCGGCCGAGCGCGTGGCCTTCGCCAAGGCGAACTTCCCCACCACCGGCTGAACGGCTGCGTTAAATCTTCGTTCAACACGACGAAAGACGGGGGCGAAGGCCCGGATGGGCGGCCAAGCGTCTTGAGCCGGCCATCGGCTGCGGCTAACCTCGACAGCCTTTCGCTAGACTGCGCCCGGAGCCTGCCATGGCCGTCACCCGTTCTTTGCTCGGCCTCGCCGTGTTCACCGCCTTGCTGATCGCCATGCCGGCTTCACCGGCGTCGGCGCGCGACGATCGTCGCGAGCAACGCCGTGGCGCGGAAGCCGCGCCTTCCTTCCCTGACGCCACGCGGCAAGAGCCACGACTGCGCTCGAGCCCTCGCCTTCAGCGCCAGCTTTCGCAGTTGGTCGAGGTCTACAACGACGGCGATCCTGCGAAGGCTCGTGAGCTTGCCGATGCGATCCTTGCCAACGAGCGGGCGAATGCATACGAAATCTCGTTTGCTGCTCAGGTCGCAGCCAGCGCAGCCAGCGATCAAGACGATCTCGAGGCGGCGATGGCCTACATGAAGCGCGTGATCGAGACGGGTGGCCTTAACAACGAAGGCCACTACAACACCATGCAGAATCTGGCGATCGCTCAACTCAATAGCGATCAGCCCGAGGCCGCGGTGCTCACCTTGTTGCGCTTGATCAATGAAACCCAGACGCGCGATCCGGTAATCCACCACGCGCTGGGCAGCGCGCATTTCCGTGCGGAGCAGTTCCCTGAGGCGGTCGCCGCGATCCGCAAGGCAATCAGCCTCTTGCCCGAGCCGCGTGCCGAATGGCTGCGCCTTCTCCAAGCGGCTCATGTCGAGACGGGCGATCTTCAGGCTGCCCTGGATGTGGGCAAGCAGGTTTTGGCTAAGACGCCCAATGACAAGCAGGCGATCTTCGCTTTGGCCTCCAATCACATCGATCTCGAACGCTACGACGATGCGATCAAGCTGTTGGAGGATGCCCGGACCCGTGGACTCTTCACCGAAGCACGCGATTACCGCACGCTTTACTCCCTCTACTTCAATGCCGAAGGCCGCGAGCGTGATGTCATCGCGGTGATCGAGGAAGGCTTCGCCAAGGGCGTGCTGCCACGCGACCTGCAGAGCCTGAGCGCGTTGGCGCAGGCGGCTTACTTCTCCGACGACATGGAGCGCGCCATCGCCACCTACCGTGAAGCGGCAGCCCTTGACCCGCGCGGTGAAACCGGCCTGAATTACGCCAAGGTGCTCTCCGCCGAAGGACGTGACGAGGAAGCCCGCGCCGCAGCGCGGGCCGCGATCGCCAAGGGCTTGCAGCGCCCGGGTGAGGCCTGGATGGTGATTGCCCGCGCCGAATCGCAGATCGGTACGACTGCCAGCACCCGTGCTGCACTGCAAGAGGCCGCGCGCTTCCCTGAAACCGCCGAGCAGGCCAACCGCATGCTTCGGCAGAACCGTTGATGGCTTCACATCTTTTCCGCGATGACGCATTCCCCGTGCAGCACTCTTCAATTACACTCTCAGACCCGCACTCTCGCGGCCCTCTCCTGAATCGGCATCCCGCATGACGGACAATCGCATCTACGGCACCCGGGTTCCTGCGCCATTCAGTTGGCCGCGGACCATCGGCCTTGCCTTCGCCATCGCCTTGCATGCGGCCGGTGGCCTCGCTTTGATGATGCCGCTCCAGGCCCAGCAGGCTGAGGACGAGGCGGAGATGGTGATGGCGGTCAGTTTCATCGAGCCGCCGCCGCCGCCGCCGCCGCCGCCGCCGCCGCCGCCGCCGGAGCCGCCGCGCGTGGTCCAGCGCATTGTTCAAACGCCGATCGTCGCAGCCACGCCGGTGCCGCCGGCGCCCGAGGAGCCGCCGGTCATCTTTGATGACCCCACCGCGATGGACATTGCGGCACCGCCGCCCTCACCACCGTCGCCGCCGCCCATGGTGGCCACGTTCGCCGCTTCCGAAGACATCACCGGCCGGCGCCTCAACCCGCCGCGTTACCCGCCGCAGGAAGCCCGCCGCTGCATCGGTGGTGAGGTGCTCCTGCGGGTCACCATCGACGCGACCGGTGCCGTGCTCAATGTCGCTGTTCAACAAACCAGCCGTAACCGCAACCTCGACCGCTCGGCGGAAGATGCGGCTAGGCGTTGGCGTTTCAACCCCGGCATGAACAACGGCCAGCCCGTTGGTGGCGACGTCCTCGTCCCCGTCAATTTCACTCCCCCCTGCTGAAACCACTCACCGAAGGTACCCCCGCATGTTGCAGGACATCACCATCATCGTCCCGACGTCGGCTTCCGCCGTCACGGCCGCCACCAATGTCGCGCTCGCCGCTCCGGCTGCCGCCCAGACCCAGCAGGTCGAGGGCGCCGCGGACTTCTCCATCCAGCACGCCATGTCCTACATGGGCGTGGTCAATTGGGCAGCCTTCATTGCCCTCGTGCTCCTGTCGCTGGTGGGCTGGTACTACACGGTCATGAAGTCCATCAAGTACAGCCGCATCAACAGCCGCGCGGCACGCGTCACCACCACGTTCTGGCAGACCCAGAACGCCCAGGAAGCGATCCGCTTCATGGAAGAGCAGCCCTCGTGGGAGCCCTTCTCGAAGATCGCTCTGGAATGCGCCCAGGCCGCTTCGCACCACCAGAAGTCGGAAGGCCGTCTGGCCGAAACCCTGAACCGCTCCGAGTTCATCGACCGTGCCCTGCGTCAGGCCGTGTCGCGTGAATCGCAGACCCTCGAAGACGGTCAGACCTGGCTGGCCACCACCGGCGCCATCGCCCCCTTCATCGGTCTGCTCGGCACCGTCTGGGGCATTCTGCTCGCTCTGGTCCGCCTCGGCGCGGCTGGTGAGACCTCGATCCAGGCCGTGGCCGGTCCGGTCGGCGAAGCCTTGATCATGACCTTCCTCGGCCTGTTCGTGGCGATCCCGGCGGTCATGGCCTTCAACTACTTCAACCGCATCAATCGCAAGTTGATCGCCCAGTTCGATGCCTTCGCGCACGATCTGCACGACTACTTCGCCACTGGTGCGCGCGTCGGCGACAGCCGCTGAGGCCGCAGGCCTCACCGGCGGGAGAATGACCCATGGCATTCGATTCTGACGCAAATGAAGGCGCCGGCTTCACTGCGCCGAATGTCGTCCCCTTGGTCGACGTGATGCTGGTGTTGCTCATCATCTTCATGGTGGCCTCCACGGTGTCGCACGGTGTCCGGGTGGAATTGCCGAATGCCACGGTGGAGGTGCGAAGGCCTTTGGCTGACGCTCCACCGGTGGCGATCACCCTGCGTGAGAACGGCGAACTTTTCTGGAACAACGAGCTCCTCGCCGACAAGAGCCAGCTCGAGGCCCGACTCGCCGTCGAGGCCCAGAGACTGCCGCAGCCCGACATCATGCTGCGGGCCGACAAGGACATCCGTTACGCCCAGATCCGGGAGATCACCACCCGAGTCCGCCAGGCCGGCATGCGGTCCATCAATTTCGTGTCCGAACCGGAGTTTTGAGCCATGGCTTTCTCATCCCGTGGCGGCTCCAGCCCCAAAGCCGACATGAACGTGGTGCCGCTGATCGACATCCTGCTGGTGCTGCTCATCATCTTCATGGTGACCGCGCCCACGCCCTCGCTGCGGATCAATGTCAACCTGCCGCAACGCTCACCCAATGTCGAACCGCCTCGTACCGAGCCGCCGCCGCCGCTGCAGCTGCGGATTTCTTCGGCCGGCGAGGTGACGGTGAACAACACCTTGCAACCGATGGCGACCCTGCAGGCGTATTTCGAGGACATCACCCAGGTCCGCACTCAGCTGCTGCCGGTTGATCAACAGCCCAGGCTGGAGATCAATGTTGATCTGGATGCCGAGTACGAGGTCTTGGCCCAGGTGTTGGCCCGCGCCCGCAATGCCCAGTTGGAAAAAATCAGTTTCGTGGACGAAACCACGCCCTGATTGCGGCCCCACAGCACCTAACGCGACGCCGCCTCCGGGCGGCGTTGTCGTTTTTGCCGCAGTGATTCTGAATGAGCGGCCCGGCCCGATTCAGCCGCCGGTGATCGCCCGGTAGCGGCCGATGGTGCTGGCCCAGCCCTCGATCAGAGCCTCGGCGACGAGGGCGTGGCCGATCGAGACCTCCAGCACCCCGGGCACACCCGCCAGAAAATCGTCAAGGTTGTACTGCGACAGGTCGTGCCCGGCGTTGACGCCTAGCCCCAGCGCCTGGGCGGCCTCGGCGCTACGCCGGGCGGCGGCCAGAGCGGCTGCCGCCTCGCCCCGGGCATGGGCTTCGGCGTAGGGACCGGTGTAGATCTCGATGCGTGTGGCACCGCAGTCGCGAATCGGCTGCAGCGCGGTGGTGCCTGGGTCGACAAACAGGGACACCCGCGCGCCCAGAGCGCGAAAGGCCGCCACCTGCGCGGCAAGATCGTCGGGCAGCGCCGTCGGATCGAAACCGTGGTCCGAAGTGATCTGGCCATCGCCATCGGGAACAAAAGTAACCTGTGCCGGTCGCGTGGCCTGGGCCAAGGCCAGCAGGCCGGGGTATCCGGGGCGCGGCGCGGCGAAGGGGTTGCCCTCGATGTTGAACTCCACCCCGGCCGGCAGGGCGGCGGCGATCGCCAACACGTCCTCGGCGCTGATGTGGCGTCGGTCCGGGCGTGGGTGCACGGTGATGCCGCGAGCACCGGCCGCCACGCTGAGGCGGGCGAACTCGAGCGGGCAGGGATGGCGGCCACCGCGGGACTCGCGCAACACGGCGATCTTGTTGATGTTGACGCTGAGCAGGGTCATCGGCGGGCCTCGGTCAAGTGTCGAGCTTGGCCCGTGGCGGACCCCGCCGGCAAGCCGTGCGTCGGCCGCTTTCACACTTGCCCGTGACGGTCATGGCGATAATGGAAGTTATGCCCGCCACCGCCCTGCACCGCCGGTTCGCGACCTTGGCCGCCACCGGCGCACTGTGGCTGGGTCTGTCGTTGGCGAGTCTGCCGCTGCTGGCGGCGGTGTTTGCCGGCAAGCCGATCCTGCAGCGCATCGGTCCACACGAGTACCAGGCCACGCCCTTGCTGTGGTCGCTGGCCACCGCGCCGGGCCGTTTGTACGTCGGATCAGCCGACGGTCTGCTGAGCTACGACAGCGTGGCCTGGACCCTGGTGCGGTTACCGGGTGGCGTGGATGCCACGGTGGTGCGTCGTCTGCCGGACGGCACGGTGATGGTCGGCGGCCACGACACCTGGGGCCGGCTGGACCACGATCCGGTCAACGGTTACCACTACGTCGACCTGCTGGCGGCAAGCGGTCTGGATGCCGAGTCCCGCAGGCTCGGCGTGGTCTGGGAGATCGCCCAGACCGCCGAGGGCGTGCTGGTGCATTCGGAGCGATTCCTGCAGCTGCTGCCGGCCGATGGCGGGCCCTTGCAGGTCTGGCCGACGCCACCGGCGATGCGTTCGCTGCTGGTGTCCGGGGGCGAGGTGTTCACCCGTTTCGAAGGCCAGGGCCTGGGTCGCTTGCGGCAGGGCGAGTGGCAGCCGCTGCCGGGCGGCGAGCGCTTCGCCGAGACCGCGGTGGCCGCCGTGCTGGCTTGGGGCGGTAACCGTTACGTGGTCGCTGCCGACGGCGTCTGGCGGATCGAGCGTTAGGGCTTCCGCCGGGTGCTGGCCTGGCCGCGCCCGGAACTGGCGGTCTATGCCGTGGCGCCGCTCGAGAACGGCGGCTTCGTGCTGGGCACCGCCGATGGCGAGCTGCTGCATGTCGATGCCGGTTTGAGCCTGCGCCAGATCTTCAAGGCCAGCGAGCAGATGGTGGTCGATCTGCGCCACGACCCCGAGGGTCGACTGTGGGTCGCGACCGAAACCGAGGTGCTGCGCATCGATCTGCCCTCGCGGTGGTCCCTGCTCGGGCGCTACGAGGGTCTGCGGGGTCTGGTGACCGACAGCGCCGAGTTCGACGGCGCGCTCTGGGTGGTGGGCGGGCGCGGCCTGCAGCGGCTCAGCGCTGATGGCCAGGGCGGCGTCCGCATCGAACGCCTGCCCTGGGTGCCGCTGGAAGCCTATGCCCTGCTGGCCGACGAGCGCGGTCTGCTGGTGGCCGAGCGGCAGGGCCTGTGGCTGTTGCGGCGCGGTGAAACCCAGCCGCAGCGCCTGCATGGCGAGAGTGGCGTGACCCACCTGCTGCCCGCCCGTGGTGATCCGAACCGGGTCTGGGCGGTGGCCGACACGCACCTGCTCGACCTGCAGCATGGGCCGGGCGGCTGGACAATCATGCGACGCTGGCCGCTGGCGGGGATGGTGCCGCAGCAGGTGCTGGAGCTGCTGCCGGGCGAGTTGTGGTTCAGCGATGACCGCGGCGCGCCGCAGCGCTGGCGGATCGACGATGACGGCCGGCTCGATCGCCAGGTCTTCGGTCCCGAGCGCGGCTTGCCGCAGAACGGACCGATCCGGCCGCGGCTGTTCGCCATCGATGGCGAGGTGATGGCCTGGGCGGACGGGCAACTCCATCGTCTCGATCCGGCCGGCACCGGCTTTGCCGTGACCGAGCCCGCGGCCTGGATGCGGGAGTTGCATCAACCCGAGCGCTTGGACATCGTCGAGACCGCGATGGGCCTGTTCGCGGTCAGTCCGCGCGATCTGCTGCTGCGCCGCAAGGACAGCCGCGACTGGGAACGCGTGCAGTTCGGTGGTGCGGCAAGCAGCGGTTTTGGTATGCCGCGACTCGGTGCCAGTGGCGTGCTGCGAGTGCCGGCGTGGAACGGCCTTCTGCAATACAACCCGGAAGGCCCACTGCCGACCTTGCAGCCCCTGGCGGTGGCCTTCGATCGATTGCAAACACGCTGGCAGGACGGCGACTGGCAACCAGCACAGCCTGAGCACGGTGTTCTGCGCCTGCGCTCCGGCGAGGCTTTGCGCCTGCGCTTTGGCCTGCAGACCCTGGAAGCCGGCGCCACCTACCGCTACCGCCTGAGCGGCGTGGTCGATGCGTTCACCGAATGGGCCGACCGCGATCTCGCCATTCGCAGCCTTTCGCCGGGTGAGTACGACTTTGAGGTTGAGGGCCGGCTGCCGAGCGGTCGGCCGGTGGCCCCGATGCGGCTGCGTCTGCTGGTTGAGCCGTCTTGGTACCAGCATCCACTGCTGCGCCTGGCGGCCTTGACCCTGCTGCTGTTGGGTTCGGCATGGGCGGTGCGGTCATTCGCCCGCCGCCGCGTGGCGCGGGTCGAGGCGGCCAACCGCCTGCTCGAACAGCGCATCGCCGAACGCACCGAGGCGCTGGAACAGGCCAATGCGCAGTTGTCGGCGATCGCGGTGATCGACCCGCTCACCCAGGTCAACAACCGCCGGGCCTTCGATCTGGCGCTCGGCCGTGAATGGGCGCGCTGCATGCAGTCCGGCCAGCCACTGGCCGCCCTAATGATCGACGCCGACCATTTCAAGGCCTTCAACGACCGTTTCGGTCATCTGGAGGGCGATCGTGCTCTGGTCGGCCTCGCTTCTGTGCTGGGCCAGGGCCTGCAGCCGCCCCGCGAGATGCTGGCCCGCTACGGCGGTGAGGAGTTCGTGCTGCTGCTGCCCGGCGTTCGCCCGGAGCAGGCTCTGGAGCGGGCCGAGCGGCTGCGCGAGGCGGTGGCCTTGAGCCGGGTTGGCGTGACCGTGAGCATCGGTGTGGCGGTGCGGGTGCCCGCGGCCGGCGAGTCGTCGTCGCGGCTGATCCGTGAGGCCGACATGGCCCTGTACGCGGCCAAGCGCGCGGGTCGCAACCGGGTTCAGTATGCCGAGGCGTGAATCGCGACGGCCGCCACGACCGGCCAAGATCTGCCCGGTCTGCCAACGGCCCTTCGAGTGGCGGCGCCAATGGTCGCGCCATTGGGCGCAGGTGATCTACTGCTCGGACGCCTGCCGACGGCGTTCGAGCTGAGTACGGAGGCCTTGGAAGGCTGCCACGTCGAGCAGGGGCCTGCGCTCACCGGTCGGCCGCCACAGCCGCTGCAGCACAAAGCCCAGCAGCAGTACCAAGGCGGTCAGCAGCAAGAGCAGCACGCCTAAGGTGCCAAGCGGCAGGCGTAGGGCCAGCACGAAGCAGGCAAGCGCGGCGAGCGGCAGCAACCAGACCATGCGGGCACTCATTCTGAATCGTCGACAGTCTAGCAGCCGTGCCGGATCTCAAAGCACCGGCGTCAGCAGGCGGGCCGCGCTGTCAAGGTAGGCCTGCAGGCCTCGCGCCTGCCAGTGCGGATCGACCGCCCGGGCGTGGGCAAGGTCGGCGCTGATGCGGGCCGCCAGTGCCGAGGCCACGCCCTCGTCACGGGCCAGCACACCCAGCTCGAAATTGAGGAAGAAGCTGCGCGGATCGACATTGCCGCTGCCGATCAGGGTGGTGTCTTCGTCGATCAGCAGGGCCTTGCCGTGCAGCATGCGCGGTTGGAACTCGGCGATGTGCACGCCAGCGGCGAGCAGTTCGGGGTAGAAGCTGCGGGCGGCGGCGCGCACCAGTTGGTTGTCGTTGCGGGCCGGCAGCAGCAGGCGCACGTCCAGCCCGCGCAGGGCCGCCGAGGTCAACGCCAGCAGCACCGGCGGGGTCGGCACGAAGTAGGGCGTCATCACCCAGACCCGTTGCCGAGCGCCGTGCACGGCTTCGACGAACAGCCGGTGCAGGGGAGCCTGCGAATCGTCGGGACCGGAGGGCAAAAGCTGGCAGCGGATGCTGCCGGCAGGCTGCGTCGGCCAGTGCCGGGTCGCCACCAGGGTGCGCCCGGTGGCGTAGTACCAGTCTTCGGCGAACACCAGTTGCAGGGCGCGGACCGCCTCGCCTTCGAGCCGCAGGTGGAGGTCGTGGAACGCCGCCGCCGAGGCGCGTTCGCTCTGGGTGTCGCTGATGTTGACACCGCCGGTGAAGCCGATCCGGCCGTCGATCACCGCGATCTTGCGGTGGGTGCGCAGGTTGAGGGTCGGCCGCCAGAGCATGTGACCCCAGGTCAGCGGATGGAACCAGCCGACCTCGGCCCCGGCCGCCCGCAGCGGGGCGAGAAAGCGCGGCGAACAGCGCCGCGAGCCGAGGCCGTCGAGCAGCAGCCGGACCTCGACGCCAGCCCGGGCGCGGGCGATCAGCAGGTCGCGCAGCCGGGTGCCAACGCCGTCCGGCTCGAAGATGTAGTACTCCAGATGCACCGCGCTTTGCGCCTCGGCGATCGCCCCGAACAGCGCGGCATAGGTCGATTCGCCGCTGCTCAGGAGCTCCAGTCGGCTGGCGCGGGTCGGGGCGAAGCCGGTGGTGGCTTCCACCAGGCGCTCGGCCCCCCATTCGGCGGTTTCACCGCAGGGCGGCAGGGCCGCCCCGGCCAGGGCCAGCCGGGCCCGGCTGCGGCGCAGCAGGCGACGGCGGATGCGTTGCGGCCCCAGCCACCAGTACACCGCCCAGCCGATCACCGGCAGCCAGGCCAGCACCAGCAGCCAGGCCAGCGTGGCCACCGGTTCACGGCGCTGGCGCAGGATCCAGGCGGCCAGGATCAGCACGTAGGTCAGCCAGACCACCACCAGCCAGGGCGAGGCGGTGGCGGCGGCCAGACCGGCCGTCAGCGCGAGCAGCAGATCGCCAGGGTCGAGGGGCATGCGCGGATGCTCGCATGCCAGCACGGCGGCCGGGGAGCCAAGGCCCCGGCCGCGCTGCCGCGGTGCTCAGTCCGCCGGCTGCACGCTGAGCGGGAAGCCGGGCTTGGCCAGCCGGCGCAGCAGTTCGGCGCGCAGTTTTTCCGCCTTCTCGACGTGCTGTTCCTTGACGTGGCCGAAGCCGCGGATCTGCTCCGGCACTTCAGCGATCTCGACGAGGAGCGCATGGTTCTCGACCGTGAGCTTCGGCAGCAGCCCGCGGATCGTTGCCACGTACTCGTCGCGCAGGCGGCGTTCCATCTTCCGCTCGTCGGTGTGGCCCACCGGATCGAGTGCGGTGCCGCGCAGGAACTTCAGACGCTTGAGCACCTTGAAGGCGGTGAAGATCCACGGGCCGAACTCCTGCTTCACCAGATGCCCGTCGGCATCTTTCTTCGAGAGCAGGGGCGGCGCCAGATGGAAGCGCAGCGAGCCGCCGTCCTCGAACTGCTCTTTCAGGCGCGCCTCGAACTCGCCCGAGGTGTAGAGCCGGGCGACTTCGTACTCGTCCTTGTAGGCCATCAACTTGAAGGCGTAGCGCGCGACGGCATGGGTGAGTGCATCACGGCCCGGCACCTTCGCGGCCTCGGCGGCGCGTACTTCATTGACGAGATCGCTGTAGCGCTTCGCGTAGGCGGCGTTCTGGTAGTCGGTGAGGAAGGCCACGCGACGGGCGATGGTTTCCTCCAGCGTGAGCGAGAGCGCTTCGTCGTCCAGCGCGTCAGCGTTGCCGCTGCGTGCAGCGGGTGCGGCGTCGGCGGCTTCGATCACCTGGTCGGTATCGAGGGCGGCCAGTCGCCCCCAGCCGAAGGCCTGTTGGTTCATCGCCACCGCCGCACCGTTCAACTCGACCGCGCGCATCAGCGCATCGAGGCCCACCGGCACCAGACCCAGCTGCCAGGCGTAGCCCAGCATGAACAGGTTGGTGGCGATGGCGTCGCCGCACAGGGCGGTGGCGAGCCGGTTGGCATCCACCGTGAACGGCGCGCGGCCGCCGAGGCTCTTGCGCACCGTCTCGATGATCGCTTCGGCCGGGAAAGCAAGGTCGGGCGCCTTGAGGAAGGCGGCCGGCATCGCCTGGTAGGTGTTGAGCACGACCTCGGTGCGATCGGCACGGATCTTGGAGAGCGACCAGTAGTCGTTGACCACCACCATGTCGCAGCCGAGCACGAGGTCGGCCTCACCGGCGGCGATCCGAACCGCGTGCAGCTCGGCCGGGTTCTTGCCAATCCGGATATGCGTGGTGACCGCGCCACCCTTCTGGGCGAGACCGGTCTGGTCGAGCACCGAGCTGCCCTTGCCTTCGAGGTGCGCAGCCATGCCGAGCAGCGCGCCGATGGTGACCACACCGGTGCCGCCGACACCGGTGATCAGGATGTTCCAGGGCTGATCGAGCTTCGAGCGGATCACCGGCATCGGCAGCGCGGTGAAGTCGACCTGGGCCTTCGGCTTGCGTTTCTTGAGGGGGGCGTCCACCACCGAGACGAAGCTCGGGCAGAAGCCGCGCACGCAGGAGAAATCCTTGTTGCAGCCGCTCTGGTCGATCTCGCGCTTGCGGCCGTATTCGGTCTCCTTGGGCAGCACCGAGACGCAGGCCGATTTCACCGAGCAGTCGCCGCAGCCTTCGCAGACGAGCGAGTTGATGACGACCCGCTTGGCCGGATCGACCATGGTCTTGCGCTTGCGGCGTCGGCGTTTTTCTGCCGCGCACGTTTGATCATAAATAAGGATCGAAGCGCCCTTCACTTCCGACAGTTTTTTGTGCACGTCGTCCAGTTCGGCGCGATCAAAGAACTGAACGCCGTCCGGGAAGATCGATGGGTCGGACCACTTCTCGATGTCATCGGACACGACGACGATCGTCTGGATGCCCTCGGCGCGCATCTGCCGCGCGATGTCCGGCACGCTGAGCGTGCCGTCCACCGGCTGGCCGCCGGTCATCGCCACCGCATCGTTGTAGAGAATCTTGTAGGTGATGTTGACCTTGGCCGCGACCGCCTGACGGATCGCCAGCGAGCCGGAGTGGAAGTAGGTGCCGTCGCCGAGGTTCTGGAAGACGTGCGGCGTCTCGACGAAGGGTGCTTGGCCGCACCACGTCGCCCCTTCGCCGCCCATCTGGGTGAAGGTGTCGGTGCGGCGGTCCATCCAGGTGACCATGTAGTGGCAGCCGATGCCGCCGAGCGCGCGGTGGCCCTCCGGCACCTGGGTGCTGGTGTTGTGCGGGCAGCCCGAGCAGTAGGTCGGCACGCGCGGGAACAGTGGGCGCGGCAGGGCGAGTTCCTGCTCCTTCTCGGCGATCCACTTGAGCCGCGTGGTGATGGCTTCCGAATTGAAGAAGCGGTTCAAGCGCTTGGCGATGACGCGCGCGATGCGCGCCGGCGTGAGCTCGCTGGTGCTGGGCAAAATCCACTCGCCGCTCTCGTCGTACTTGCCAACGATCGACGGCCGTCGCCCACCGTCGAGGCCGAAATCGAAGTTGTAGAACAGCTCCTTCATCTGCGCCTCGATGAAGGCGTGCTTCTCTTCAACGACCACGATGTCCTCGAGGCCGCGGGCAAAGGCGCGGATGCCCTGCGGCTCGAGCGGCCAGGTCATGCCGACCTTGTAGACGCGGATGCCGATGGCTTCGGCATCCTTGTGACCGATGCCGAGGTATTCGAGGGCCTGCAGCACGTCGAGGTAGCTCTTGCCGGTGGCGGCGATGCCCAGCCTCGCCTTCGGCGAGTCGTAGATGATCTTGTCGAGCCGATTGGCCCGGGCGAAGGCGTGCGCGGCTTTCACCGCGTACTGGTGCAGACGCATCTCCTGATCGAGCGGCGGGTCCGGCCAGCGGATGTTGAGGCCGCCTGCAGGCAGTTCGAGGTCGGTCGGAATGACGATGTCGAGCTGGTGCGGATCGACGTTGACCGAGGCCGAGGATTCGACCGTCTCGGCAATCGTCTTGAAGCCCACCCAGCGGCCGGTGTAACGGCTCATCGCCCAGCCCAGCAGGCCCATGTCGAGGATGTCCTGCACGCCGGCGGGATTCAGCACCGGCATCATCGCGCTGACGAACTCGCCTTCCGAACCGTGCGGCAGGGTCGAGCTGCGGCAGGCGTGATCATCCGCGGCCAGCACCAGCACGCCACCGTTTTTGTGGGTGCCGGCGGCGTTGGCGTGTTTGAACACATCGCCCGAGCGGTCCACGCCGGGGCCCTTGCCGTACCAGAGGCCGAACACGCCGTCGTACTTCGCACCCGGCCACAGGTGGGTCTGCTGGCTACCCCAGACCATGGTGGCGCCGAGGTCCTCGTTGATGCCGGGTTGGAACTCGATGCCCGAGGCGGCGAGGTGTTTGCGCGCTTTCCACAATTCCAGATCGAAACCGCCCAGCGGCGAACCGCGGTAGCCCGAGATGAAGCCGGCGGTGTTCAGGCCGGCGGCGCGGTCGCGCATCTGCTGCATCAACGGCAGGCGCACCAGAGCCTGCACACCGCTGAGGTAGATGCGGCCTTGGCTGCGCGTGTACTTGTGGTCGAGGGTGTAATCGCCATCGACGATGGACGACGCGGCGGTGGAGCGGTCCGTGGCGGTGGGCAGGACGGCAGACATCGATGGGGCCTCGGGGGCGGTCGAGCAAAGACTCGGAATTATAGCCCCACCGGATTTTCAAGCCGCCAATCCGGTCTTCACGCGAACCCGGGGCAGCGAAGCCCGTCAGGCCTCAGCCGGCATTCGCCCAAGCCTTGGGGTCGATGGCCGGCAAGGCCTCGAAGGCCGGCCGGGCGAGCAGATAGCCCTGGAACAGGCGGATACCGAGCTCCCGCAGCACGGCCAGTTCCTCGCTTTGCTCGATGCCCTCGGCGATCACGGTCGTGCCGAGGTCGGCAGCCACGCTGCAGATGCCGCGAACGATCGCTTTCTTAGCCGCATGCTTGTGGATGTCGCGGACCAGCGCGAGGTCGATCTTGATGATGTCGGCACCGATCTCGGCAAGCAGGTTCAAGCCGGAGTAGCCGGCCCCGAAATCATCGATCGCGGTGCGGAAACCGCTGCTGCGGTAGTAGTCGACGATGTTGCGCAGATGCCGCTGGTCTTCGATCTTTTCACCTTCGGTGATCTCGAAAATGATGCGCTCGATCGGGAAGCCGAAGGTCTCGGCGGCCTCCAGCGTGGTGCGGATGCACAGCTCGGGCCGGTACACGGCGTTCGGCAGGAAATTGATGCTGAGGGCGGTGCTCATGCCGAGGCGTGAGGCCAGTTCAATGGCCGTGCAGCGGCAGGTCTGGTCGAAGCGGTAGCGGTTGCTGTCGTTGACCTGCGCGAAGATCGAGGCGGCGGATTCGCCGGCAGGCCCCCGCACCAGGGCTTCGTAGGCGAACACCGTGTTGTCTTCGACGTTGACGATCGGCTGGAAGGCCATCGACATCGCGAAGCCGAGTGTCGAGGCATCACGGCATTGTCGGCAACCGAGGGTCTGGAAATCCGGCGGTGCCAGGCGAGCAGACGAGGGCATGGCGTGCTTTGCAGGAGGGTTACCCAGCGAGCTTACGCCATCTTCACTTGGCGAACTGCGACCCGGTCCCCGGCTTGGTGCCCTCGAACAAGGCAGCCATCGCCGCCAGCTGGGTGCGGCCCCGGGCTTTCCGCGATTCGGCCTCGGCCTCGGGGTCGGCACCGTCGCGCTGCAGATCGCTCTGCGGCAGTTCATCGAGGAAGCGGCTGGGCTGCAGTTTGAGGGTGTCGCCCCAGCGCTTCGTCTCCAGCGAATGCGAGAGCACGAGGTGCTCCTTGGCGCGGGTGATGCCGACGTAGAGCAGGCGCCGCTCCTCCTCGAGGCGGCCCTCCTCCAGGCTGGCTTCGTGCGGCAGGGTGCCGTCCTCCAGGCCGATGAGGAACACCGCGCGGAACTCGAGGCCTTTGCTGGCATGCAGGCTCATCAGCCGCACCGCGTTGCCGGGCTCGCCGCGGTCGGCGTGACTGAGCAGCATCATCTGTGCCGCGAGGTCGCCAACACTGCTCTTCGGCCCGCTGAACCACTCGGCGAGTTCATCGAGGTTGGCCTTGCGGCGTTCGAAACCGGCCTTGTCCTTGCTGGCCTCGCGCAGTGCGGCCAGCATGCCGCTGCGTTCGGCCAGCGCCAGCACCAGGTCCTTGGCCGGCATGCGCTCGGCATCGTCACGCAGGCGATCGATGATGCCGGTGAACTCGGCCAGCGCGGCGGCGATGCGCGGCTGCAGCGTCTTCAGGATCGACAGCTGCCGCGCCGCGCCATCCAGCGGCAGGTGATGCTGTTGCGCCAGTTCCGCGAGCCTTGCCAGCGAGGTGCCGCCGATACCACGGACCGGCGAGGCCACCGCGCGCAGGAAGGCCGCATCGTCGGCAGGGTTGGCGATGAGCCGCAGCCAGGCCAGCGCATCCTTCACCTCGCTGCGCTCAAGGAAAGCCGTGCCGCCGCTCAGGTGGTAGGGAATACGCAGCAGTTGCAGCGATTTCTCGAGCGCCCGGCTCTGGTGGTTGCCGCGGAACAGCACGGCAAACTCGCCAAACGGAATCTCCTTGGCCTTGCTCAGGTAGTCGATCTCGGCAGCGACGCGGTCGGCCTCGTGCTCGCTGTTCTCCGAGCGCCACACGCGCACCTTCTCACCCTCGCGCTGCTCGCTCCACAAGGTTTTCAGATGGGCATGCGGGTTGTGGGCGATCAGCGTGTTCGCCAGGCGCAGGATGCGCGCGTTGCAGCGGTAGTTCTGCTCGAGCTTGATGATCCGCAAGGCCGGAAAATCCCGGCCGAGCAGCTCGAGGTTCTCCGGTTGCGCACCGCGCCAGGCGTAGATGCTCTGGTCGTCATCGCCGACGCAGGTGAAAGCGCCCTTCGGCCCGGCCAAGGCTTTCAGCAAGCGGTACTGCGCGCCATTGGTGTCCTGGCACTCATCGACCAGCAGGTAGCGGATGCGCTCGCGCCAGCCGGCGGCGAAATCGGCATCGGCTTCGAGCAACTGCACCGGCAGCCGGATCAGGTCATCGAAATCCACCGCGTTGAACGCGGCAAGCCGCTGCTGGTACTTGGCGTACAGGTTCGCCGCTTCGCGCTCGATGGCGGATTTCGCCGCCGCCATCGCCTGTTCCGGCGTCATCGCCTCGTTCTTGGCGCGTGCAACCAGACCGCGCAGGCGTTCCAGCACCTCGTTCTTGGTGCCGGGTGGCATCAGGTCCTTGACGATGCCGATCTGGTCATCGGCGTCGAACACCGAGAAGCCGCGCTTCAAACCCGCCCGCCCGGCCTCCTGCTGCAAAAAGCGCAGGCCCAGTGCATGGAAGGTGCTGATCGTCAGCCCCTCCGCCGCGTCGCCGCGTACGCGCTTCGCCACGCGCTCCTTCATCTCCTTCGCCGATTTGTTGGTGAAGGTGATGGCCGCGATGTGCCGGGCCTCGCGCTGACCGCTGGCGATGAGGTGGGCGATCTTCTCGGTGATGACGCGGGTCTTTCCGGAACCGGCACCCGCCAGCACGAGCAGCGGCCCTTGCGTGTACAGCACGGCGTCGCGCTGCGGGGCGTTGAGGGGCATGGACGCGAACCAGAGGGCAAAGCGGCGCGCATTGTCGCAGCCCGCGACGGGTGCCGCCACGGCGGTGTCGATCTAGAATGCCGGCATGGCCAAGCTCTACTTCTACTACTCGGCGATGAACGCCGGGAAGACCACCACCCTGCTGCAGAGCGCGCACAACTACCACGAGCGCGGCCTGCGCACGCTCATTCTCACGCCGCGGCTGGACACCCGCGCCGGCGCGGGCGTGGTGGCCTCGCGGATCGGCCTTTCGGCGCGCGGCACCGCCTTCGGCCGCGACGAAGACCTGCCGCGCATCGTCGCCGCCGACACCGCCGCGAACGGGCCGCTGCACTGCCTGCTGGTCGACGAGGCGCAGTTCCTCTCGAAGGCGCAGGTCTGGCAACTCACCGAAATCGTCGATGCACAGGGCGTGCCGGTGCTGACCTATGGCCTGCGCACCGATTTCCGTGGCGAGCTGTTCGAGGGCAGCCAGTACCTGCTGGCCTGGGCCGACCACCTGGTCGAGATCAAGACCATCTGCCACAGCGGCCGCAAGGCGACCATGGTGGTGCGGGTGGACGAGCACGGTCGCGCCGTCAACGACGGCCCGCAGGTCGAGATCGGCGGCAACGAGCGCTACGTTTCGGTCTCGCGCGCCGAGTTCAAGAAGATCATGGCCGGCCTCGGCCGCATCGACCCGGTGCAGCCGCGTCTGCCGGCACTTTGAAGCGCCGGGCAACGGCTCCTTACGGCTTGATCTGCTAACCTCCGCCGTCCTTCGACCCTGCCGGGGACTCCACTTGCCGAACCGCTGGTCCCGAACGCCACAGCCCCCACCGGCGGTCCGCGGCCTGCTGCTGCTCGGCCTGCTGCTGCTCGTGGTTCTGGGCAGCGGTTGCCGCCGCGAGCCGCCCGCCATCGAAGGCGCGCCGACCGAGCCGGTGGCGGCCGTGCAGGCCTTGGCCGGGGCGCTGCGCGAGGGCGATCTGGTGCGGTTCGCCCGACTCAGCGTGCCGCCCGCCATGCAGGCCGAACAGGCGCTGCTGTGGCAGCAGGCGCCGGCTGGGCGAGTGCTGCTCGATCCCGCCGAAGCCGAGCGCTGGCGCAACTGGATGGCCCAGCTCACCGCGCCCGATGCCGAAGCCCGGCTCTGGGCCCGGCTCGAACCGCGCCTGCAGGACCTGGAACAGCAGGCCGGGCCCTCCTGGGGCGTGGTCGTCGGCATGATGGCGGGCTTCGCCAGTGCCGCCATCACTGCCGACACCAGCCTCAAGCCGGCGCAGAAGGCCCATGCCCAGAGCCTCATCGAGGCCGTGAGCGGCTGGGCCGGCGAACCCGCCTTGTTCACCGACCGCGCCCGCGCACAGGCAGCGATCGCGGTGGTGGTTCGCACCGCCCATGCCCTGCAATTGCCCGATCCGGAAGCCTTCTGGGCACTGGAGCGCGAGGCCGCGCTGGCCAAGGGCAGCATCGCGCTCCAAGGCGGCAAGGCCCTGGCCGCGACCTACGGCATCGACATCGATGCCGCGCTGGCCGGGGTCGAGGCCGAGGTGATCGCCCTCGACGGTGACCGGGCCACGCTGCGGGTCCGTTACCCGCTGCTCGGCCAGAGCATCGTCTTCGAGCAGCCGATGGTCCGCATCGACGGCGGCTGGTACCGCCTTGAAGCGATCGAGGCGCACCGCCGGGCGATGGCGATGCTGGCGGCGCCAGCACCCGATGCTGCTGCCGCGCCTGCCACCGCGCCCGCCGCCGTGCCCGCCGCGCCCGCTGCGACGCCCTGAGCAAAGCTCGCCCGTGGATCCGGTCCTGCCCGTACCCGGTTACCTGCGTCCGCCCTGGTGGGCGCGGTTGGCGGGTGCCATTCTCAAACCCTGGATCGAACTGACCCGCGACCCCGAAGTGCCGCCGATCCAGCTCGATCGGCCGGTCTGCTACGTGCTGGAGCACTACGGGCTGTCGAACATGCTGATCCTCGACCGGGCTTGCCGCGAGGCCGGCCTGCCCTCGCCGCTGGCCCCGCTGCCGGGCGATCCGCTCGGTCGCAGCCGTGCCTACGTCGCGCTGTCGCGGCGGCGCAAGGGCAGCCTCGGCCGGCCGGCCCACCGCAGCCACTCCGGTGCGCTGGCCCGCTTGTTGATGGCGCACCGGTTGAACCCGCAGCAGGACGTGCAACTGGTGCCGGTGTCGATCCTGGTGGGTCGTACGCCCGAGCGGCAGAGCGGCTGGTTCTCGGTGCTGTTCTCGGAGAACTGGGCCCTGGTCGGCCGATTCCGCCGCCTGCTCGCCATCCTGCTCAATGGCCGCGACACCCTGGTGCGCTTCTCGCCCGGCTTTCCGGTGCGCGAGATCGTCAACGAGGACATTCCGCACGAGCGCACCGTGCGCAAGGCCTCGCGGGTGCTGCGCGTGCATTTCCGCCGCGTCCGCGAGGCCATCATCGGCCCCGACCTCTCGACCCGCCGCCTGCTGGTCGACCGCGTGCTCGGTGCCGAGCCGGTCCGTCGTGCCATCGCCGACACCGCCCGCCGTGAGGGCAGCACCCCCACCGAGGTCTGGAGCAAGGCCTACCGCTACGCCTGGGAGATCGCCGCCGACTACTCGCACCCCGTGGTGCGTTCGCTCTCCTTCGTGCTCACCGCCTTCTGGAACCGCATCTACGACGGCGTGCAGGTCCATCACCTCGACAAGCTGAAGGACGTGGCGCCGGGGCACGAGGTGATCTATGTGCCGAGCCACCGCAGCCACATGGATTACCTGCTGCTGAGCTACCTGCTCTACCGCAACGGCATCGTGCCGCCGCACATCGTTGCCGGCATCAACCTCAATCTGCCGCTGATCGGCCCGATCCTGCGCCGCGGCGGTGCGTTTTTCATCCGCCGCAGCATCAAGGGCAATGCGCTCTACACCGCCGTGCTCGGCGAGTACGTGGCGCAGCTGGTCGGCGAGGGTTTCTCGATCGAGTACTTCATCGAGGGCGGGCGCTCGCGCACCGGCCGGCTGCTGCAACCCAAGGGCGGCATGATCGCCATGACCCTGCGCGCCTTCCTGCGCGCACCGCGCCGCCCGGTGGTGTTCCAGCCGGTCTACATCGGCTACGAGAAGCTGATCGAGGGCGATTCTTACCTCGATGAACTCACCGGCCGGCCCAAGCAGAAGGAAAACATCGGCGCACTGGCGGTGGCCGCACTCGGCACCCTGCGCCGCCGCTACGGCCAGGTGGCGGTGAGCTTCGGCGAGCCGATCCATCTGGAGGATGTTCTGGCCCGCCACGCGCCGGGCTGGCGCGACGAGACCGCAGACCCGGAGGGCCGGCCGCTCTGGTTCGGCGAGGCGGTCGACGAGGTGGCGCTGCGCATCCAGGAGAACATCAACCGCGCCGCCGACGTCAATCCGATCAACCTGCTGGCGCTGGCCGTGCTCTCGACGCCCAAGCATGCGATGGACGAGGCCGACCTGCTCGCCCAACTGGCGCTGTCGAAGAAGCTGCTGGCGGCCTTGCCGTACTCCGACCGGGTCACGGTCACGCCCTACTCGCCGGCCGAGATCGTTGCCTACGGCGAGGCGATGGGCGTGCTGCGCCGCATCCAGCATCCGCTGGGCGATGTGCTCGCCATGGAAGGCGACACGGCGGTGCTGCAGAGTTATTTCCGCAACAACGTGCTGCACCTGTTCGCGGCCCCGGCATGGATCGCGCTGTGCTTCCAGAACAACCGCCGGATCAGCCGTGCCGGCGTGCTGCGCCTTGGCCGCACCATCTACCCCTTCATCAAGGCCGAGCTGTTCCTGCCGTGGACCGCCGAGGAGTTCGCCGCCCGGCTCGATGCCACCATCAACCTGTTCGTTGCCGAGGGCCTGCTCGCGCTGACCAGTGAGGACGAGGGTGGTTTCCTCACCCGCGGCCCCGGCCAGACCGACGAGGTCTTTCGCCTGCGAGCGGTGGCGTATTCCCTGCAGCAGGCTTTCGAGCGCTATTTCATCGCCATCGCCAGCCTGGTCCGGCGCGGCCCGCGCACGATCAGCGCCAGCGAGCTGGAGAGCTTCTGCCAGCTGGCGGCGCAACGGCTCTCGCTGCTCTACGCGCCGGCTGCCCCGGAGTTCTTCGACAAGAGCCTGTTCCGCGGCTTCATCGCTCGGCTGCGCGACATGAAACTGGTCTGGCTGTGCGCCGATGGCAAGCTCGATTTCGACGAGACCCTGATGGCCTGGGACAAGGACGCCAAGATCGTGCTGGGGCGCGAACTGCGCCACACCATCCAGCACATCACCAGCGATGCCAGCGCCAGCCCGCGCACCACCGGCGAGGGGCCGGCGTTCAAGGGCTGAGCCGTCCGTTCAGGCGTCGAGGTCGGGGATCAGTTTGTTCTCCAGCCAGGCGATCTGGTCCTTCACCGCCAGCTTGCGCTTCTTCATGCGCTTCAGCCGCACTTCGTCGCAGTCGGGCTGCATCGCCAGGACGGCGATGGCGGCGTCGAGGTCGCGGTGTTCGCTGCGCAACTCGATAAGACGGAAGGCGATCTGGCCGGGATCGAGGCTGTTCATGCCGGGCGGGGCGAGGGGGCGCACCTCTGAGCTTACACCCGGCATCTCGCCGGCCGCGCCGCAGGCCGTAGAATGCGCCGCCCGGCCCCGTCTCCGGCCGGTTCCCACGCCCATGGCCCTGTCCTCTCCCGAGCCGCGTCCCGCCCCGCCGGCGCTCGATGCGCACGAATTCAACAAGCTGCAGAAGCGCCTTTGCCACCAGGTGGGCCAGGCGATCGCCGATTTCGGGATGATCGAGGACGGCGACCGCGTCATGGTCTGCCTCTCCGGTGGCAAGGACAGCCACACCCTGCTCGATATCCTGCGGCAGTTGCAGGTTCGGGCGCCGGTGCGTTTCGAGCTGATCGCGGTCAACCTCGACCAGAAGCAGCCGGGCTTCCCGGAGCATGTGCTGCCCGAATACCTGCGCTCGATCGACCAGCCCTTCCACATCATCGAGCAGGACACCTACGCGGTGGTGAAGCGCGTGGTGCCCGAGGGCAAGACGCTTTGCTCGCTGTGTTCGCGGATGCGTCGCGGTGCGCTCTACACCTGGGCGGCTGCGAACGGCATCAGCAAGATCGCGCTTGGCCACCACCGCGACGATCTGCTCGCCACCTTCTTCCTCAACCTGTTCTTCCACGCCAAGATCAGCGGCATGCCGCCCAAGCTGCAGAGCGACGATGGCCGCCACGTCGTCATCCGGCCGCTGGCCTACGCCAAGGAGGACGACATCGCCGCCTACGCCGAGGCCCGGGCCTTCCCGATCATCCCGTGCACGCTCTGCGGCTCGCAGGAGAACCTGCAACGCAAGGTCGTCAAGCGCATGCTCGAAACCTGGGAGAAGGAATCGCCGGGCCGGCTCGAAACCATCAGCCGGGCCCTGGGCGATGTGCGACCCTCGCAACTCTCCGACCGCAGGCTGTTCGATTTCATGGCACTCGGTCGCCGCGGTGATGCACCACTGCCCGAACTCCACGCCTTGATGGCCGGCACACCAGCCACCAAGGCCTTCGATCCAATCGGAAACCCCTGATGTTCTTCCGCAACCTCACTTTCTTCCGCTTTCCGCCCAGCCTCAGGAGCGCACTCGACACCCTCGAAGACCGCTTGATCGAGCACCCGCTCAAGCCGGTCGGTCCGCTCGAACTCGGCAGCCGCGGTTTCGTGGCCCCGATGGGCAGTGCCGGCACGGCGATGACGCACCGGCTGGGTGATGCCATCTGGATCACGCTCGGTCGCGAGGACCGCCTGCTGCCGGGTTCGGTGGTGAACGAGGCGCTGGCCCGCAAGCTCGCCGAGATCGAAGCCAAGGAGGGCCGCAAGCTGGGTGGCAAGGCGCGCCGGCAACTGAAGGACGAGCTGATCCACGAGATGCTGCCCAAGGCCTTCATCAAGGGCTCGCGCTGTTCGGCCTCGATCGATGCCAAGCACGGCCTGCTGGCGGTGGATGCTTCCTCGAAAAAATCGGCCGAGAACCTCGTCTCCGAGTTGCGCCACGCGATGGGCAGCTTCCCGGCGGTGCCGGTGAATGCCGAGGTTTCGGTGCGTGCGGTGATGACCGGCTGGCTCAGTGGCCAGCCGCTGCCGCAGGGTTTGAGCCTGGGTGACGAATGCGAGCTGAAGGATCCGGTCGATGGCGGCGCCATCGTCAAGGCGCAGCGCCAGGAACTCACCGCCGCCGAGATCACCAAGCATCTGGAGACCGGCAAGCAGGTCACCCGGCTGGCCCTCGTGCTCGACGACCACATCAGCTTCGTGCTGGGCGAGGATCTGGTCGTGCGCAAGCTGAAGTTCCTCGACGGTGCCGTCGACTCGCTTGAAAACACCGAACGCGATTCGTTGGCCGCCGAACTCGATGCCCGCTACGCCCTGTTCAGTGCCGAGCTGCACAGCCTGTTCGGCGTGCTGGAAAAAGCCCTGAAACTGAGCCGCGCCGAGTAAGCTGGCGGGCGTGAGCCTGTTTCGCGCCTTCCAGCGGGCAGCCGATGCCCGGCCCACCCGCGAAGCGGTCGCGGACCGCTTGCTGCTGCCCGATGGCGCCAGCGTGCCGCTGCTGCGGGTGCGCGACCGCCGCGCCCGCCGCCTGCGCCTCACCGTCAGCGAGAGCGGCGTGCGGCTCTCGGTGCCCTGGCGCCTGACGGAAAGCCTGGCCACGGCCTTCGTGCAGGACCATGCCGGCTGGATCGCCACGCAATGGCTGCGCCTGCGCGACACCGCCGTGCCGGTCGTCTGGGCCTTCGCCGCCGTCGAGAGGCTGCCGTTGGCCGGGATCGAGCATCGTCTCGACTGGCTCGAAGCGCGCAGCACGCGCATCGAGCGGCCCGCTGCAGCCCCGTCCGACACCGCCCTGTTGCATTTTCATGCGCCACCCACGGCTTCACCGGCGGCCCTGCGGCGAGCCTTGCAGGAGTTCTACATGGCCGAGGCGCGCGCCCTGCTCGGCCGCTGCCTGCCGCGCTACCTGCCCGGCCTGCCGCGACCGCCTCGGGCCTTCCGCTTCCGCCCTTTGCGCTCGCTCTGGGGCAGCCTCGCCGTCAACGGCACGGTGTCGATGGATCTCGGCCTCGTGCTCGGCCCGCCCGAGGCCTTCGAGTACGTGCTGGTCCACGAACTCTGCCACCTGATCCAGGCCAACCATTCGCCGGCCTTCTGGCGCGAGGTCGAGGCACGCTGCCCGGGCTGGCGCGAGCAGCGCGGCTTTCTGCGCTCGGCGCAGGGCCTGGCGCTGAAATCGCGCTGCCGCAGCCTGATCGGCGGGCCTTGAGCGAGCCCCTGCGGGCCGTTCAGGCCGAGGGTTCGGGCAGGCCCAGCAGGCGCCGGGCCAGACCGGCCAGGGCGGCGACATGGGCCGGATCGTCGTTCAGGCAGGGGATGTAGCGCAGGGCCGTGCCGCCGGCCGCCACGTAGGTGTGGGCGTTCTCCTCGGCGATTTCTTCCAGGGTCTCGAGGCAGTCGATGGCGAAACCGGGGCAGAGCACGTCGATGCTGCCGGCCCGTTCACGGCCCCACTGCTCCAGGGTCTTGTCGGTGTAGGGCTGCAACCAGGGTTCGCGGCCGAAGCGCGACTGGAAGCTCAGCCACCATTCGCCCTCGGCAAGACCGAGTTCGGCGGCGATGGCGCGCGCACTGGCCTCGCATTGCGCCTGGTAGGGATCACCGCCACGCACGAAGCGCTGCGGAATGCCGTGGAAGCTCATCAACAGCCGGTCACCGCGGCCCTTGGCGGCCCAATGCGCGCGCACCGAGGCGGCAATCGCGGCCACCCAGGCCGGGTCGCGGTGGTAGTCCTGCAGCAGGTGCAGCGAGGGTTGCCGGCGCCAGCGCAGCAGCTCGCGCATCACCGCGTCGTGCACGCTGGCCGAGGTGCTGGCCGAATACTGCGGGTAGAGCGGCAGCACGGCGAGGCGGCCGACGCCGGCCTCGTCCATGGCCTGCAGCACCGAAGGGATCGAGGGCTGGCCATAGCGCATCGCCACCCGCACCTCGAGCTCCGGCAGGGCGCGCGCCAGACCCTCGCCCAGGCGTCGGGTGCCGGCCAGCAAGGGCGAGCCCTGCTCGGTCCAGATGCCGGCATAGGCCTTGGCCACCTTGGGCGAGCGCAGCGGCAGGATCACGCCGTGCAGCAGCGGGCACCAGAGCCAGCGGTTGAGATCGACCACCCGGTGGTCGTGGAGGAACTCGGCGAGGTAGCGGCGGACCGCGGCGGCGGTCGGCGCATCGGGCGTGCCCAAGTTGACCAGCAGCAGGCCGCTGCGGTCGGCGGCCGTGGTCGGGGCGGGGCGGAAGGCGGTGTGCATGCGCTGGGCGGACTCACGACGAAAGCGGCATTATCCGCCTGGCCGTGTCAGTGCGGGTTCATGCCCCGCTCAAGCGCGGCTGCCGACACTGCCGGCAAGACCTTCACCCGGAGTCGACCATGCGCCTGTTGCCGATCGCCCTGCTGGCCCTGCTGCTGCCCATCGCCGCACCCGCACAACAGCGCGAGATCGAGCGCACCCAGAACGCCGTCCGGGTGCTGGAGGAGGTGCTGCGCATCCCCGAGGAGTCGATCCCCGAGCGTCTGATCCGCGAGGCCGAGGCGATCGCCGTGCTGCCCGATGTCATCAAGGCCGGGCTCGGCTTCGGCGGCCGCGGTGGCCGCGGCCTGATCGCCGTGCGCGGGGCCGACGGCACCTGGTCGAACCCGAGTTTCATCACCCTGGGCGGCGGCAGCATCGGCTTCCAGGCCGGGGTACAGGCCGCCGATGTGGTGCTGGTGTTCCGTACCCGGCGCGGCGTCGACAACATCGTCAACGGCAAATTCACCCTCGGCGCCGATGCCGCCGTGGCCGCCGGGCCGCTCGGCCGGCAAGCCGCCGCCAGCACCGACGGCCGGCTCGAGGCCGAGATCTTCAGCTACTCGCGTGCTCGCGGCCTGTTCGCCGGCATCGCCCTGGACGGTGCCGTCATCGCCATCGACAACCGCGCCAACCGCCGCGTCTACGGCCCGGACGTGACCGCCCGGATGATCCTCGAGAACCGTGCCCGGCCACAGGTCGATGCGGTGGTGGCTTTCCGCGACAAGCTGGAGGAAGCCAGCGCCGAGGCCGCGCGTCGGCGCTGAGGCCGGCTGCCACAATGCTGGCGGGTCGCTGCGCTATGCTTTCCCTCCCTTCAGGAGTGCTGCCATGGGTCTCGGCCTGCGTGAACTCATCTTCATCCTGCTGATCGTCCTGGTGATCTTCGGTGCGAAGCGTCTGGTCGGCGTTGGCGGTGACCTCGGCAAGGCCCTGCAGAGTTTCCGCAAGGGCATGCGCGAGCCGGGCGACGACGACGCGGCCACCCCGCCGGCGCGACTCGACCCACCGGCCACGGAATCGCCGCTGCCCCCGGCGGCCGGCCCGACCGGTGTTTCCGGCCAGACCGGCGAGCGCGACCGCCCGGCGCCCTGAGCCTGAGGCCGGCCGCAGGCCACGACCATGTTTGAACTTGGCTGGATCGAGATCGCCCTGATCGGTGTGATCGCGCTGGTGGTGCTCGGGCCCGAGCGACTGCCCAAGGCAGCGCGTTTCACCGGGCTCTGGGTGCGCAAGGCGCGGGCGCAGTGGTTCGCGGTCAAGGCCGAACTGGAGCGCGAGATCGCCGCCGACGGCCTCAAGGCCGGCCTCGAGGCCGAGGCCCGGGTGCTGCGCGAAGCCGCTGCCGATCTGCGCAAGACCTCGGCCGAGCTGCGCGAGGATTTCGAGGCCCCGCCCGCCGCCGTGCCGCCACCTGCCGGCTTCGAGGCACCGCCCGCCGCCGCGCCGCCCGCCGCCGCGCCGCCCGAACGGCCGGGCCCATGAGCGAGGATCCTTCCGCCCCCGACGGCGCCGACGAAAGCGCCAGCCTGATGGCTCATCTGCTCGAACTGCGCGCCCGCCTGCTGCGCGCGGTGCTGGGCGTGGTGCTGGTCTTTGTCGCCCTGTTGCCCTTCGCCGACACCCTCTACACCACCCTGGCCGAGCCGCTGCTGCGCTTTCTGCCCGAGGGCGGCCAGTTGATCGCCATCGATGTGGCTTCGCCGTTCTTCGCGCCGATCAAGCTCGCCTTCTTCAGCGCCCTGCTGCTGACCATGCCCTGGATGCTCTACCAGGCCTGGGCCTTCATCGCGCCCGGTCTCTACCGCAGCGAGAAGCGCATGGCGCTGCCGCTGCTGGTGGCGGCGGTGCTGCTGTTCTACGTCGGCATCGCTTTTGCTTGGGGCGTGATGCTGCCGGCGGTGTTTGCTTTCCTCACCGCCACCGTGCCCGAGGGCGTGGCGATGATGACCGACATCAATGCCTACCTGAGCTTCGTGCTGGTGATGGCGCTGGCCTCGGCCTTCGCCTTCGAGATGCCGGTGGCGGTGCTGGTCGCCCTGCTGCAGGGCTGGGTGACACCGGCCCAGCTTGCCGAGTGGCGCGGTTACGTGATCGTGCTGATCGCCATCGTCGCCGCCCTCGTCACCCCGCCGGACGGGGTTTCGATGCTGCTGCTGATGCTGCCGATGTGGCTGTTGTTCGAGCTTGGCCTGTTGATCGGCCGGCTGCTGCTGCGCGGCCGCACCGTGCCGGCCGATGCCTGAGGCGCTTGAGTTTTGGCACCATCTCAGTGAAAGGCAGCCAAATTCACATAAGCCTCACGCAGGGGGGGGGCATAACTGATTTGGCCAACGTTTGGCGTGGCGTTCTTCTTATGGAGTGCAAAATGAAACGTTTTCTCAAAGGGTTCCTTTTCCTTTCAACGCTTCTTTTTCTGGCGCAGGCGAAAGCCGAGCCCTTGGTCTTGCCGATGTATGAGGCGAAGCTTCTGCCTGGGCATGTGGTCAATCATCAGGAGATGATCCTCCAGATCCAAAACAACTTCGATAACGAGGTTGACACCCTTTACGTCAACTTCGTCGATCGCAGGTGGCTGCGTGTAGGAAACGATGGCGTGGTGTCTGGGGCTTGGACGCCGGATCAGGATGTGCATTTCAACGCGGCAACCCCCGAGAGCGTCAAGAATATACTGTGTCTCGCGGGATTGCCTGCTTTTGCCGGTTGTATGATTCTCATTCCCGTGGCTTGGTCGGTATGCCAGGCAGGTGCAACTGCAGCGGCCCGCAGGGCCGATAACTGGTGCCGGCGAAGTGGGCGAGTTTTGCAGATCAATAACTCGGGCGTTTGCGGACAGGGCAAGCAAACCAGTTGCGTGGTACTGCGCGAAACTTTCCATTTCATAACGCCTTGATGCACGAAGGTTCCTCACGCCACCGCAGAGCGGCAGAGGTCGGCGGTGCCATCGGCACCGCCTTGGTTTTAAGCGCCTTGATTTTCGTGATCGGGTTCATTCCGATCCTGGCCACGGACACATTCCGGGTCGAAGCCAAATTCATAGCCTACCCGCCATCCGATGCCACGGAATTCATGGGTTTCGAAAAGGAAGGGACGCGGTTTGTCTGCAATACCGCTGCCGCCGTTTCCGGGACAAACCGGAAGGAAATATCCTGCACCGCGCTGGATACCGATGGCTGGAGCGGTTACCATTTAGATACTGCGATTGAAGAGCGCGGCTGGTCGCTTGTCGGCAATATACAAGATACTATCTCTGCCGCCGCTGAGGCCTGGGCTGTGCTGCTTGCAGCTGGTGTCTATGTTCTGCTCGGCTGGGCCATCGTCTGGAGGACAGCATCCGGCTGGGGCGTGCGGGAGCTGCGGGAACTCGGATTCAAAGCCGCCTTGTTGATACTGCCGCCGATTCTTCTGGCTGCGGTGGCCGCTGTGCTGATCGCGAACATGTCTTCGCTGGCTTCGGTAAATGGCGGGGCTGTCGGACCCGAGCTCCGAATGTTTCAGCCATCTCATGAAAGTCTGCTTGCTGTGCTGCCTTTTTTAATCCTGATGGTGCTGGCAGCATTCCCAGAAGAAGCAATATTCCGAGGCTGGCTCCACGAAAAACTGTTCAGCCAAATGCCACCTTGGCTGGCCTACGTGGTTGTGGCGGAAGTTTTCGTACTCATGCATATCGGCCTGGTCATCGCGATTTTCATGGGTGGCGAGAGTGGCGAGAAGGGCGAGCTGGCCATTGTCCATGTCGTGGTGATTTTCCTGCTGTCGCTTGTCTTCACGTGGATACGGCGCGTGGGTGGATCGGTGCTGTTGTGTGCTCTTGCACACGCAGCCTACAACGGGCTGATTGCCGCAGCGTTTGTTGTTACGACAACGCTGGCGTGAGTCGGTTGAATCTCCCGGTGAGTTCAACCCCGTAACGCAACACCCAAGGTGCTGAAGTGATTCAGGCGGCCTAGCCTGAGCGACTTCACCGCCAAGTGGAGTTGCCCATGGCCGACGGCCGCCTGAACCAGCAAGAACGAT
>JAGXTI010000035.1 GCA_018334015.1 Silanimonas sp. | reverse complement strand
CGGCCGATACCGTCACCGAGCGCCGCGCCAGCGCGATCTGAGGGACAGCGAAGCGAGCCATGGAGGGCGAGCGGCGGCGAATGCGGAGCGGGACGCGGAGCCTGAGCCGTCGCGTCCGCAGGTCGCGTGTCGGCAGGCGCGAGGGCGTGGCCTTATTCCGCGCTCCAGCAGGCCGGGACGCGCCCGGGACAGGCCGGGGGCCTGCCTTGCGGGGTGCTTCGAAGGGTCATTGCGGAGCCGACAACCCTGACCGTGAACGTGTTTCATGCCGAAGTTTCGCGCCGATCACGTCAACCGCAAACCGAGCTCGGCCCGCGGCCGCCGGACATGCAGCAGTGTTCATTGCCCTTGGCCTACACTGCGCAGATGTCCAGCAATGCCGTGTCCGCCATGCGCTTCCAACCGCTGACCTGGCTGCGCGCCGGCTTGGCCGGTGCCTTCGTCGCCACCAACACGCTCCTGCATGCAGTGCCCATCCTGAGCCTGGCCCTGGCCAAGGCGCTGCTGCCGATCCGTCGCGCCCGCGCCGCCATGTCGCGCTGGATGCCGGCCCTGGGCGAAAGCTGGATCGCGGCCAACAACTGGGCGATCGCCCGCTTCACCCCGGTCCGCTGGGTGGTCACCGGCGACACCGGCCTGCACCGCGCACGCCGCTACCTGGTGCTCAGCAACCACCAGAGCTGGGTCGATATTCCGGTGCTGCAGAAGGTGCTCAACCGGCGCATCCCTTTCCAGCGTTTTTTCCTCAAGGACTCGCTGAAGTGGGTGCCGGTGCTCGGGCTGGCCTGGTGGGCGCTCGATTTTCCCTTCATGAAGCGCGCCAGCAAATCGCAGATCGAAAAGCGCCCTGAACTGGCCCGCCGTGACCTCGAAACCGCCCGCCGGGCCTGCGCCCGCTTCCGCGAGATCCCGGTCTCGGTGATGAATTTCGTGGAAGGCACCCGCGCCGACGCCGCCAAGCTTTCACACAGCTCCTACCGGCACCTGCTCCGGCCGCGCTCCGGTGGTGTGGCGCAGGTGATGAACTCGATGGGCGAACTGCTCGACGGCATCGTCGACGTCACCATCGTCTACCCGCAGGGCCGACCCAGCGTGCTCGACCTGTTTGCCGGCAGGGTGCGCGAGATCCGCGTTGACCTGCGCCTGCTGCCCGTGCCGGCCGATCTGGTCGGCGGCGATTACGAGAACGACCGCGACTACCGGCTGCGCTTCCAGCAGTGGCTCAACGGCGTCTGGAGCGAGAAGGACGCTCGTATCGAAGCCCTGCTGGCACCGAAGTCGGCTTGAAGCCCGCTACATCGACACTTCGAGCTGCAGCCAGAGCTTGCGGACATCGCGCGAGAAGCCCTCGGCCCGGTAGTCGGCGTACTTGAGCATGGTCGACCAACCCGGTGCCGGGGTGAGGGTGAGCGCGGCGTTCCATTCACTGCCGTAATCGAGACCGGCCTCCGACTGGAAGTCGTGCACACGCAGTTCCCAACGCGCTGGCCAACCCAGCAGGCTGTTGTCGGTCTGCAGCGACAGCCAGCGATCCTCCAAGCCGCCCAACGGCGTGACGGTGAACTGGTCGGCCCAGCCCTGGAAACCGTGCAGGCTGCCCAACGGGGTCTGGAAGGCGCGGTCGCGACCGGCGCCGAGCGTTTGCCAACCAGCGCGCAGGACCAGTGGCCCGCGCTCCAGACGTGGCTCGATCGCGGCGTAGGCGGTGGATCCACCTCGGGCATCGGCCCAAGCGGTCTGTTGGGCGCGTTCCAGCGCCAGCCCAGCCCGCCAGCCGCCCGCCAGCGGCCAGTGGCCGTCCCAGCGCAGACCCAGGCTGCGGGTCGAGGCCTGCGGAACGTCCTCGTCCTCGATCCAGTAGCCGTAGCCCACCAGACTGCCGTTCGGCAGGGTCCAGGCGATGCGCGCCAGCGGTGCGCGCAGCTCGCGCTCGCGGGCCAGCGGGTTGCGGGCCCGGTCGCCGGCACTGCGGTGCACGCGGTCGAGGTGGATGGCTTGCACCTCGACGCCGGGTGCCGGGTGCCAGCGCAGCTGCAGTGCATCGAAGCTCTGGGTGTTCTGCCGCCAGGCGCCGTTGCCGATGAAGCGCCCGTTGTCCAGCACCAGCATCTGCCGGCCGACCCGCACGCTCGCCGTCGTGCCGCGATGCTCGACCCAGGCCTGGTTGATCTCCAGCGCGCGGGCATCCGGCACGCTGGGAAACTGCGTGCGGCCGTTGGCCCCGGAGTTGAATCGATCACCCAGTTCCACCACACCCTCGGCTTCGAGTTGCGCGCTCCAGCGCGGACCGAAGGCCTGGGTCCAGCTCGCCCGCAGGCGCAGGGTGTCGGCTTGGGCGTCGCGGGCGAAGCCGGCATCGGACACCGCTTCATGGCGATAGCGCCATTGTAAGGCCCAAGGCTGGGTCGGACTGGCATGGGCCGGTGTTGCGACGGTTGGGGCGCGGGTGGGTGCGGCGGAGAGGGCAGCGGAGGGAAGCAGAGCAAAGGCCAAGGCCGTTGCCAGAACGGTGCGCATGCAAGAACCGGAAAGGATGGGAGCCTCGCCATGATAGAGGTATCGAGCCTGCATCGACCCATGCCGAAGGCCTCCCGCTGGGGGCGCAAGGGCAAGTCCGATTTCATGGGCTGGCCTCCTTCGGCAAATGAACACTCGCTCGCAGCACACGGGCCGCTCCGTAAACTGCCGGAAAAATCCAAGGGTTGACCATGCACCTGCACCCCCCGCGTTGGCTGGCGGCCTTGCCTGGCGAAGCGGAGGAACGCACGGGTGTGCGTCAGGTCTCCGCTGCGGCGTGGTCAGCGGTCAGGGCCACGCCGGTCAGTGCCCCGCGCCTGCTCGCCCATTCGCCCGCGCTGGCGCGCGATCTGGGCTTCAGCCCCGATGCGCTCAGCACGCCATGGTTTGCCGAGGTGCTCTCCGGCAATCGCCTGCTGCCCGGCATGCGCCCCATCGCCACCAACTACGGCGGCCACCAGTTCGGCCACTGGGCCGGTCAGTTGGGCGATGGCCGCGCCATCCTGCTCGGCGAGGCTGAGGCCGTCGATGGCCGGCGCTGGGAACTGCAACTCAAAGGTGCCGGCCCCACACCCTATTCGCGCAGCGCCGACGGTCGCGCCGTGCTGCGCTCCAGCCTGCGCGAGTTCATCTGCTCCGAGGCCATGCAAGCACTCGGTGTGCCCACCACGCGCGCGCTATCGCTGGTGGCCACCGGCGAAGCGGTCGTTCGCGACCTCCTCTACCAGGGCGACCCGCGCCCCGAGCCCGGCGCGATCGTCTGTCGTGTGGCGCCTTCGTTCACGCGCTTCGGCCACTTCGAGCTGCCGGCCGCACGCGGCGATCTCGGGCTGTTGCGGCGCATGGTCGAGGTCACCATCGCCCAGGAGTTCCCGCAGCTTTCCGGCCCGAACGCGACGGCGGAGTTCTTCGCCGAGGTGGCCCGCCGCAGCGCCGTGATGGTGGCGCACTGGATGCGCGTGGGCTTCGTGCACGGGGTGATGAACACCGACAACATGAGCATCCTCGGCCTGACCATCGACTACGGCCCGTTCGGCTGGGTCGAGAATTTCGATCCGGACTGGACGCCCAACACCACCGATGCGCAGCGCCGCCGCTACCGCTTCGGCACGCAGCCGCAGGTTGCGCACTGGAACCTTGCGGCGCTGGCCAGCGCGCTGGCGCCGCTGTTCGGCGACGACCAGGCCCCGCTGCACGCCGGCATGGACGCCTATGCCCGGGCCTTCCAGCAGGCGCAGGCAGGCATGAGCGCCGACAAACTCGGCTTGGCCGAGTGGCGCGATGACGACAGCGCCCTGTTGCAGGAGCTGTACCGCTGGATGCAGGCCGCGCAGATCGACATGCCGCTGTTCTTCCGTCGCATCGCAGCCCTGGACCCCGCCACGACGAGCCCGCAGGACCTGGCCGACCTCAGCTATGCGCCGCAGCAGTTCGAGCGCGAAGCCGTGGCACTGAGCGACTGGCTGGCCCGGTACGCCGTGCGTCTGGCCAGCGAGGCCGAGCACCCGCCACTGCGCCGCGCGCGGATGGACGCCGCCAACCCACTTTACGTGCCGCGCAACTGGCTGCTGCAACAGGCCATCGATGCGGCCGAGCAGGGCGATCTGGCGGAGCTGCAGGCCCTGCAGGCGGTGCTCGAGCGGCCCTACGAGACGCAGCCCGGCGCCGAGCGCTTCGCCGCGATGCGCCCGGCCTGGGCCCTGGACCGCCCCGGCTGCTCGGCGCTCAGCTGCAGCTCCTGAGCCGCGGGGGCAGCTTCACGCCATTGAGCCGGCTTTTTTGTGCATTTGCAGTGAGAAGGACACCCCATCGAGGCCCTGCTGGCGCCGAAGTCGGCTTAAGCCTCTTACGACGGTATTCGTCGCAATTCGACTCGATGATCGGTGCCCCTGCACTGGGACCTGCAATGACAAGCGGACCGATCGACACTCACATGGCACGTTCCGGCCGATGGGAGCTGCCCCGGTTTGCCGATCTTTCTGCGGCGAGGGAGTCGGGTGCATCTGCCGCAGTGCTGCGTTTCCCAAAACTGGTGTGGCCTGTCCGTACCGAGCCATCGAGGCTACAGACGCTGCTGCTTCTGGATGTGCCACGCGCAGGATCGTGGCGGGGTGTGCCGGGATTGCTGATCGAACATCGAGATTGGCAACGCAAAGTGAGGCATGTCGTCGTGCACCCGTGCGACGGATTGCCGCATAGGATCTCGGACCATGGTCGATCCGTAAATCGCCCGTTGCTCGGGTACACGCGTGAGTTGGCCCGATCCCTTGTCGCGTGGGCACATGCCAGCGACAAGAGGGTAGGAGGCCGTCGTTCCGAGGCATTGGAGGAGGATGCGCGGCATCACGCGGAAGCCGCGGCAATGGACTGGCTTACGCAATGGGGCTGGCCTGTCGGTATCGACCTTCGACAGGTCATGGCGACCATTCCTTTGGATGGGGCGGATCTGGTCCGGCGACGCGCAACGGCCTATGGCGGTGCCCTCAAGTCGCTTGGACGAGCCACGGTGCCATTCTTGGTCTTATCCCAGCAGCCAGGGCTTTATGGCTTATCGCGGTTGCTGCAAGGTGATCGTCCGCTGACAGCGACGCTTGCCGCTCTGATCGAAGCTCCCGTGGCGGCAGCGGGGCGGCTTTTGGCATCTTTTTCGGTCGCAGCGAACAGTTGTGTTGCGGTGGATCGCCGAGCCCTTCATCGTCTGGCGATGCTTCACCATCTGGCACCACGATCGCCACTCCATGCTCACGATGCCCATCTCGGTGCCGTAGTCCAGCGTTTCGACCGGGAGTTGCGAGCCTTTCGCGGCGCTTCCATCTGGCAGTGGATTCAGGCGCTTCAGGTTCGCCGCTACGGTTTGAATGGAGCGGTTTCTCGCTGCATGACCCTCTCCAACGCCTCCGATCCGACGGCAAGACGAATCTGGTGTTGGCTACAGTACTTGCGCGATCAGCTCGCCACGGCGGGGTTGGATGGGCTAGCGTTGGAGGTGGCTCTGGCCGGTTGGCTATCCGAATCCGATGTCGTCGTCTCATCCGATCAGTTCAAAGCAGCTGTCGAATCCCCATCGTTGGATCTTCGTCGGTTCCGCGCATCGAGTGTGGTCAACGGTGACTTCACCGTGAGTTCGATCCGGGTGCGGCCGATCCTGACAGTTGAAGCCTTGATAGAAGAGGGCATGATGATGCGCCACTGTGTAGGGCGACTGGACCATCAGCATGCCCTCTTGGCCGGGCGTTCGCTCTACTTCGCTTTGTGCGAGCTCGGATCCGGGCGCCGGGCCACCTTGCGAATCGCATCCGACCGCTCGTTCTTCGGTCACTACGAGTTGACTGGCGAAGGGAACGTTTCCCTCGACCACAGCTGTTTTTCGGCAGTCGTTCCCGAACTCCAGCGATTGATCCGTAGGAAGCGGATGTCTTTGGGATCGCAGCCCTACCGCAAGGCGCGATGGGGCTTTGGTGTGCTTCCCCTTCCGCGGCAGGGTAGTCTTGTGTCGCAGTTGCATTGGGCCGAGAAACAGGCAATCAAGCTCCGAGCAGCAGATTTTTTCGCTGCCATCATCAGGTTCAAGCGGCACTCTCGACGCGCGGAAACGGGGTAGAACCCAATGAGCAAGTCCACGGATACGGTGTATCGGCAATGGCGTGTGTTGGAACTGCTTCCTGCGCCTCCTGCCAGCATCACGGTTGCAGAAATCTGGACGCGACTCCAGTCGGAGAACCTTCGCTGCACGCGGCGCACGGTCGAGCGCGACCTCGAGGCATTGTCTGCACGTAATCCGATCATCACTGACGAAAGCACCAAGCCCTTCCGTTGGTCGTGGGCGCCAGGTATAACCACCCGTCTGATACCCGGATTGACCCCGGCACAGGCTATCGCTCTGAGTTTGGCACGGCGGCATCTGGACCAGATGCTGCCAATGACCTTCGCAGACAGCTTGGGAAGCCTGTACCGTGCCGCCGATGCCTGTGTCGAGTCATTGGGCTGGCACCGCTGGACGGAGGCAACAGCTTTCGTCACACCATCCCAGGTCTTGAAGCCGGCAGCTTGTTTGCCCGAGGTCATGGACGCGATCCAGTGCGCAATCGCAGGGGATCGACAGCTGCAAATTCGCTACCGGAAGAAGTGGGACGAGCAGGCTCAATGGCGAACGGTGAACCCCTTGGGTGTCGTGTTCGGTTCGCCGGTCAGTTATCTCGTCGCCACCGACCCTGACGACGACCTCCCCAAGCAGTTTGCCCTGCACCGGATCATCGAGACGCAGAGGCAGGCAGTAGCTCGCCGTGTGCCACGAGACTTCGCGCTGTCGGAGTTTGTTTCGTCATCGGCATCGCGTTTTTTGCACCAGCGGGCGATCAGGCTGGTGCTTTGGATGGATCCACCCGCAGCCGAGCACTTGAAGGAAACGCCATTGTCTGACGATCAGACCTGGACAAGGTTGTCGTCACCGGACGTTGTCGAGGTCACCGCCACCGTTGATGACACCGAGCAGTTGCGGTGGTGGATACAGTCCTTCGCGAACCAGATAGAAGTTCGCCACCCAACGTCTCTTTCGACTGGCTCCGTCGAGAGGGTGAGTTCAACTCCGATTCGCAACGGGGTTGATGTAGCCCTCGGCGAAAACCGCGAGGGGTGTCCGGTAGCTTAGCGTCTTGCGCGGCCGGTTGTTCAGCCGCTCCTCGATCCAGCGCAAGCCCT
>JAGXTI010000034.1 GCA_018334015.1 Silanimonas sp. | reverse complement strand
ATCGTTCTTGCTGGTTCAGGCGGCCGTCGGCCATGGGCAACTCCACTTGGCGGTGAAGTCGCTCAGGCTAGGCCGCCTGAATCACTTCAGCACCTTGGGTGTTGCGTTACGGGGTTGAACTCACCGGTTGATTAATGAGGCAGTCAGTTTTGAAAGCGCGCTGGCAGATACCCTAGGACGTCCGAACTTGAAGACTAGTGAAGCAGATCGCCTTCCTGGTTCCATACGAAGGCTTCAAATACCACAGAGGGCGAAGTTCTTTTCCGCAACCTCTCCTAGACTTCGTTATGCTGCGGCCGCAGGGGCCGTCTGCATGCTTTTTTTCGTTTTGCTCGCGCTAGTGCGACCTAACCCCCCTGAAGTATCGCTTGCTGAACTCAGGATTTCCGATGTGCGTGAGGGTGTATTCACCACTGAGCTTTCGGCTCCTGCAAGTCTGCGCCTCTCGGACTACTCGGCTATTTCCACTGCGCATGGCGGGGTGATTAGTAAGTTGTTTGGAAATGCCGGCAAACGACTAGATGAAGGCCAGGAGATTCTGACCCTTGCAAATCCGGAGTTGGAACGGCAGTTGCTCGAAGCGGAGGCAGCAATGGCTTCCGAGCAGAATCAGTTCGTTTCAATCGAGAGCCAACTCTTGAGTCAGCGAGATAGCGCCGAGCATGAGCTAAAGATGTTCGAAGCAGATCTCGTTAGTGAGCGGGACGAACTCGCCGCACTGGAGCAACTAATTCATATCGGAGCGGTGGCGAGACTTCAGTACGAGCGACAGCGAAACAAAGTGATGACTATGCAGGTTCGGCTCAGCGGCATGCAGGACCGAAATCGGGAGCTGGGTGCTCGAATTGATGGACTCCGCACGGGTGCACAAAACGCTTTGGATCAGCGGCGACGGGTGGTTGAGCTGCTTCGAGCTAAGGTTGAAGGCTTAATAATTCGCGCGCCACACGATGGAGAATTGGTCTCACTGGCAGAGGGGTTGCGTGCAGGTCTGACTGTAGCTCCAGGAACACTTCTTGCAGAAGTGTCGAGAGACGGCAAGCTGGAGGCAAGAGCGAGTGTTCCGGCCTCGCGTGCAGCTGGGTTGGCAATAGGAATGAGCGCGACGTTGAGTGGCAGTAACAATGTAGAAATCCCGGCCCGAGTAGTCAGCATCGCTTCTCAGGTTAGGCGAGACGAGGTTGAAGTAGTGCTCGCGCTCGAAGCGCAGCAGCCTCGCGAATTCCGGCCCGGTCTTTCTGTTTCCGCGAGAATTCACACCGGTTCTTTCCCGAACAGCCTCTACGTCGAAAGACCAAACTCTGTAGGCACCGATAGTCGCGTCGACGTCTGGGTGCTCCAAGGGCATCAACTGGAGAAGCGATCGATCCAAGTAGGCCATCGAACTTCAGAGCTCATGGTTGCGACAAGTGGCTTGATGTTGGGCGACAAGGTGGTACTGAATCCAAGTCCGGATTGGCTGCCGTATTCTTTCGTTGATGTCCTTGAGAACTAAAGGGGTGGAGAATGGAATCTCGAACGGTGATTGAAGTCGAGAACCTAACGAAAGATTTTCATAGCGAAAGCGGCGACATCGTACATGCCCTCTCGGGAGTTTCCTTTTCTGTGAAAGAAGGCGAGTTTCTTGCAGTTGAAGGCCCCTCCGGAGGCGGCAAATCAACACTGCTCGCTATTCTTGGCCTCTTGGACAAACCCAGTTCTGGCACCTATCGACTAAGCGGCATCTCTGTGAATGAGTTGAGCTTTTCTCAACAGGCTCAGCTGAGAAATGAGGCGATCGGCTTTGTCTTTCAATCGTTTAATTTGATTGGGCACCTTAACGTACTCAAGAACGTAATTGTTCCTTTAGAGTACAGTCGTCAAATACCAAAAAAGCATCACGTCCAACTGGCATTCTCTATGCTCGAAGAGGTTGGGTTGGCAGACAGAGCGGAGCACATGCCACACCAGCTTTCCGGCGGGCAGCAGCAGCGAGTTGCTATTGCGCGAGCGCTTGTCACTTCCCCCGCGGTCTTGCTTGCGGACGAGCCAACGGGAAATCTTGATTCACGCAACGCTGATGCGATAGTTAATCTGCTGGGCCGAATCAACGAGGCGGGCAGTACGGTGATCGTTGTGACGCACGATCAGTCTGTTGCGTCGTCAGCCAGTCGACGCTTGCAGATTCGCGATGGACTGGTTTGGGAAAATGCATGAGCGCGATCTTCCGCCGGATCCTATCTAAGTGCGAGAGCGTTACCGTCATTTGGGGGGGGGCCTCGTTCTTTTCGTTCTCCCCGTTTCGCTCGTCCATGCTCGTCGCTTCGGCTGTTCTGGTTGTGTCCTCGCTTCTTTTCGCTACTGCCCTCTTCCAGTCGATTCTCCTTCACTCGGTTTCGGGAATTCAGCCGGAGGGTAACTATGTAACACTGGCGGCGCGCTCATCTGCTGGCGAGTTTGTCGGCGCCTTGGGACGTGAGTTGGACGTTCTCGAACTCACCCTCGGCCAAAGTCGTTTGGTCAGATACTCAGTTGGGCATGAGGATGAGGATCTGAACGGAGATACTATTCGCCGAAGAGTTGCTTTTGTAAGCACCGGCTTTTTTGGCGAGCTTCGTCCCGAAATGTATTCCGGCGCATACCCCGAAGACGGGGAACGCGCGGTTGTTGTTAGCTACGAATATGCCATCAAGAGGTTCGGTACTCCTGACGATGCTCTGGACGATTTTGTCCAGTTCACAGCATCAGAATCTGTATTTCGGATCTCCGGCGTCGCCTCTCCAATATTTGTTGGACTAGGTGGTGAAAAAGTGGACGTATTTCTTGCGAGCGACTGGCGACCAGACTTTTTGACAATTGACATACCCGGTGTATCTATTCCGGAAGACTCGATCCCATCACTGAGGCGCCGGCTTGCCGCCGAGCTGCCTGTGTACGGCTTGTTGCGCATATCGGGGAATGACGAACGGAGGGCTCTGGATGAACTCGTTTCAAATACGCGCTCCGTCGCGGCGCCTATAGTGGTCGGATCTCTGTCACTAACCTTGAATGAAGACACTGGCCGAAGACTGATAGTTGTTAATGGCATTGATCTGGAGCCGGACAAAACTGCTCTGATGCAGGAGTACATCGGCTACTTGGGCTCATTGTGCGTACTGATGTCGATGATGCTCTTGTTGAATTACTCTATGCACTTGCTATCAATGCTTCCGAAAAGGCTCACGGAGTTGCGCCTCAGGCTCGCTTTTGGCGCTACCTTTGGTGGGATTTTCAGGCGCCTCTATCTTGAGCAAGCATGGTTCTTTCCAGTTGCATTGGTGCTTGCACTGCCAATCACTGTACTTGCAGTGGAACTTTCCTCATCCCTTCCTGGCCTTGTCGGAAATGACCAGGAGCCGTTTGTAAAGCTTACGGCTATTGCCATCGCTTTCGCAGTAGTGTTACTGATGGCACTCCAAGCCATTGCAACATGCGCTCCTCTCCTCGCAGTCAAGCGATTCTTTTCCGGCGGCGGAACCGTATCTGAAAGTCCAGGAGCAAGATTAACCAGATCCACGGCTGGCGCCGTACTTTTCTTCGTCAGCTGCGTTGCAATCGGAATTGTCGTATTGATGGCAATACAGATTCACAGAATGAGTACGGTGGACATCGGGGTATCGGACGCTTTTGTATCGCCGATCCACGCGATGCATCGGGCGCCCGTTAGCGAATTGAACAGTCGGCTTGGTGATCAGTTTTCCTTTTCGGATGCACGTGTGTTGGGATCGCTTGGCCAAAGCACTACTTTTTCTGCGCCCGGCGCACCGGGCTCGCCGCGTGCGATGGCCAACATAGTTAGGGTAAGCAACAATTGGCCTGTGAAAATGGCACTGGCATTAGTTGATGGTAGCTTAGATTCATGGTGTAGCAGCCGAGGAGTTCTGGCCAACTCATCATTCGTCCGCGCAATCGGTCTAGATCCGGCAGAGTTAGTCGGACACGAGGTTGTCAGTTCTGCTGGTGAGCAGCGCTCCTTTACCATCAAAGGCATCGTTGGCGACGTTCGATATGATCAGTTGTATGGCGAGTTTCCGGCGGTGCTCTACGCTTGTGGCGAGGCGCCGCAAGAGGTAGTAGCGCGTGATGGGTTCGTGACCTTTTCGCAGCCATGGGAACCGCGCTTCGCTTATTCGGCAAGTAAAGACGGCTGGGGCCGCATAGGCGTACATCGCCCCGAAAGCCTCCGTGAAACGCTTGCAACTCGGACTGAGCTGGAGCGATTTCTTGCTTCTTCCGCATTGTTTGCCGGACTAATGACACTGCTTCTAGCCTTCCTTGGGCTTTGTGCTGAGACCATTAGCTTAATGCACGCGCGGCAGAGGGAGTTGGCGTTACGCTTTTGCCTAGGTGCGACTAGAGCCAAACTGGCTCACGACCTCTTCGTCGAGAGGATTCGGGGCGGCGTGCTTGCGCTGATTATGTCCGCTACTCTCGCTGTTTTCTCGCGCGACGCAATTAGCAATCATATGGCTTGGTATAGCTCAAGCGATTTGATGATTGTCCTTCTGGTTATTGCCGCGACGTTTTGCATAATCGCTGGTTTGCTGTCTTTTCTTTTTTGGACAAATCTACGAGTAGACCTAATAGGAGAGTTGCGGCGAGAACGGTGAAGAGATTTCCTGATTAGGCATGAAGCTCAGCCGTTCGCAGGAGGGCTTCGGGGCACCGGTTCGCGAGCATGACATGCCGCAGGAGCGTGTCGACCATGCCCCGCAGGTCGAAGCGGTGGTTGAAGCGGTAGCTGAAGGCGCCGAGGTAACGATGCGGGTACTTGCGGAAGAGGAAATACTTGTGGGCACCGCCAATCATCGCTTTGAGATTCCCGATGAGGCTTGGCATCGCCTAAGGTTGGTGTCAAGTAGTTGACGGGGTTTGCAGAGAAAGTCCTTAAGCATTGGCGGTTCCGGGAGCTGGGCGTGCGAGCACTCGGCTTCCCGAAGTACCGTTATCAAGTACTGATTTTTTAATGACGGAGTCGACGAACAGTGGCCACAGGTACGCTCCTCGCACCGGTTGCGCTCATCGCTTTCATCTTGTTGCTTATCGGCGCCGTCAGCGCAGGCGAAAAAGAGGAGCAACAGGTCGAGTACGTGACGCATGAGGAATTCCTCAAGTTGGTAGGACCAGAGGAGTTCGAGCGACTCATGCGCGAAGCAGAAGATGCCGCCTCGGGGAGCATGCCTCCGACAATTGAGCGAAACGGCTCTGCCATTTATTTTTCAGGGGGCATCTCTCATCAGGCGGTCGACGCGTTGGAAGCTGCAATCGCCGTAGCGCCGACGACAGAGCTGCATATTCGTTCGGGTGGCGGCGGCGTACCCGCGGGACATCGAATGGGCAAACTCGTGCACCAGCACAGACTCGCTGTCGTGGTCGATCAGTACTGCTATTCAAGCTGTGCCAACTACGTTTTTACGGCGGGTGCACGGCGGACCATTGCGGAGGGCGCCGTTGTCGTTTGGCACGGGAACTCTTCGCAGAAGAACTTGCGTGAGTTCGATCAATGCGGGCGGACGGTCTCGTCGTTTGACAACATTCCCATGCCGCCAGAGGAGGTCGCAGCACGCAGGGCTGACACCGGTCGAGCGCGGGCACAGGTTGCCGACCTGGAGTTCTTTCGCGACATCGGCGTCGATGACTACATCGCCCGCGTCGGGCAGGAGCCGCGATTCTTTGGCGACTTCACGCTCAGCGTCGTCGACATGGCGCGCTTCGGCGTGACGGGAGTCGAAGCGCCGCCCGGATATGGCTCGGCCGAGTTCTGCCGTGAAATCAATCACGAGCGGCCCTATCCCAATCTTTATTGCGTGGCGGTCACCGATCAAATGCTCGCCTACGAGCGAACGCGTCGCGTGAAGGGCGAGATCTGCCAGTCGGACGGCACGCTGCGCATCCGCACGGAGACGGCCACCGCACCGATCTAGCGGAGTTTCGGCGGCGTTTCTCGGTCTCGCTGAAAGGTGCCTCGCTCAACCGCCTGATCAGCGCCCTACCCCGCCCTCGCGCCAGTCCTTCCAAGCGTCCCTGGCCTGCAGCCACCAGTAGGTCGCCTGCGCGCCGGCGAATCCGAACGGCTTCATCGCCGACACCAGCCCGTAGCGTTCGTACTCGCGCCAGGCCGGATCGCCCTCGGTGATCGCCGCCGCCAGCACCTCGCCGGCGACGGTGGTCGGGGCCAGCCCGTGGCCGCCGAAGGCCTGCGCCACCCACAGCCCCGGCTCGATCGGCCCGATCTGCGGCATCTGGTGGCGGGCGTAGCTCATCAGGCCCGACCAGGCGTAATCCACCCGCACGCCATCGAGTTGCGGGAAGACCCGCAGCAGGTCGCGGCGCAGCAGACGCTCGACTTCGAGCGCCGCACGCTCGCGCACCGAAATCCGCCCGCCCCACAGCAACCGCGTGTCGGGCAGCATTCGGTAGTAGTCGAAGGCGAAGCGGGTGTCATAGACCGCGGCCTGCGTGGCCATCACCTCGGCCGCGCGTGCGCCCAACGGTTCGGTCACCAGCGCGTAGGTGGCGATCGGCAATACCGCGGCATCGACCTTCGGCACCAGGCCAGCGAGATAACCGCCGCAGGCGAGCACCAGATGTTCGGCCTGGACGGAGCCCGCGGCGGTTTCGACCCGCCAACCGCGACCCTCGCGGCGGATCGCGGCCACGGGACTGTGCTCGTGCACCCGCCCGCCGCCGCGCTCGATGGCGGCCGCCAGGCCGCGGGCGTATTTCAACGGGTGGAAGTGGAAGGCCTGGGGCTCGAACAGCGCCCCGCTGTAGCGCGCGGTCTTCAGCTCCGCTGCGAGCGCGTCGCGGGACACCGGCCGCCATTCGGCATCGAAATGCTCACGCAACAAGCGCTGCCGCGATGACAGCACGGCGGGGTCGCGGAACCAGTTCGCCCAGAGCACGCCGCCATCGACGCGGTCACAGTCGATGCCGAGACGCTCAGTGCGGGCGCGGATCAGGGCGACGGCATCGCGGGTACGCTGGTACATCGCCTTCGCACGCGCTGGCCCGAGGTTCGCGAGCAGCGCCGCCTCGCCGCGCGAATAGCCGGCGAACACGAAGCCGCCGTTGCGCCCCGAGGCACCGTGGCCGACCGCCTCCGACTCCAGCACGACGACGTCGGGCTCGCCGCGCTCGACCAGACCCACCGCGGTATTCAGGCCGGCGAAGCCGCCACCGACCACGCAGACGCGCGCGGCGCAGGGGCCCGACAGCGCTGGCCGCGGAACGCAAGGCCCTGCGCTGTCGCGGTAGTAGTGGCGCTCGCCGCCCTCAGCCATCGGCGAGTGCACGGCGCATCAGGTCCCGTGTCGCGTCACGCAGCCCGTCGTCATCCAGGGCGTATTGCAGCGTCGCTTCGATCAGGCCGATGCGGCTGCCGCAATCAAAGCGCCGGCCTTCGAAGCGATACGCCAGGGTCTTCTGCTCGGCCAGCAGGGCCGCGATGCCGTCGGTGAGCTGGATCTCGCCGCCGGCGCCGGGTTTCGTCCGCTCGAGAAGCTCGAAGATGCGCGGCTGCAGCACGTAGCGGCCCACGACCGCCAAGGTGCTTGGTGCCTCCTCGGGACGCGGCTTCTCGACGATGGCGCTGATCTCGCCATGGCGGCCGGTGAAGTCGCGAGTGGCGACGATGCCGTAGCTGCGCGTCTGCTCGATCGGTACGTCCTGGACCGCGATCACGCTGGCCTGTTCGCGCGTTGCGAGGTCGACCAGTTGCTTCGTCGCCCCGGCGCCACGGTTCCAGATCAGGTCATCGGGCAGCAGCACGGCGAAAGGCTGCTCGCCCACCACTGGCCGTGCGCAGAGCACGGCATGACCAAGGCCCAGCGCCTCGGTCTGGGTGACGAACACGGCGCGCACATGGCGTGGCAGCACATCGCGGATCTCGGCCAAGGCTTCGAACTTCCCGGCTTTCTCCAGTTTCTGCTCCAGCTCGTAGGCCTTGTCGAAGTAATCGGCGACGGCGTGCTTGTAGCGGTTGGTGACGAACACCAGGGTGTCGCAGCCGGCCTCGATGGCCTCATCGACGGCGTACTGGATCAGCGGCCGATCGACCACCGGCAGCATTTCCTTCGGTACCGTCTTGGTGGCCGGAAGAAAGCGCGTGCCGAGGCCGGCAACGGGGAATACCGCGCAACGGACGCGACCGTTCACGAGGCCAGCCCGCCACGGATGACCTGCGGCTTGAAGCCACCGGTTGTGCGGGCGGTGATCGGCTTGAATTCGGGGATGGCTTCACTGATCACTTCGCGGATTCTCACTTCGTCGTCGCTCTGCACGGCCAGGCGCAGCAGCCTCAGCTGCTCCAAGAAGCCGTCGAGGTCGACGCCGCGGGGTTCGGCCTGGAAGATTTTCGGGTGGATGGTCTGGACGTAGGTTTCGTCGGCATGGAACAGCTCCTCGTGGAGCTTCTCGCCGGGCCGCAGGCCGGTGTAGCAGATGTCAATCTCATGGTAGGGCGTGAAACCGGCCAGGCGCACCATCTGCTCGGCCAGCAGGCGGATCGGCACCGGCCGGCCCATGTCGAGGGTGAAGATGCCCGAGGCCTCGCGCAGGGTGGTGGCCTGCAGGATCAACTGGCAGGCCTCCGGAATGGTCATGAAATAGCGCGTGACATCGGGATGGGTGACCGTGACCGGGCCGCCACGGCGGATCTGCTCGCGGAACAGCGGCACCACGCTGCCGGCGGAATCCAGCACATTGCCGAACCTGACAGTGACCAGCCGGGTGCCGGTGCCCTGCACCGCCGCCTGGCAGGCCAGTTCCGCCAGGCGCTTGCTGGCACCCAGCATGTTGACCGCGTTCACCGCCTTATCGGTCGAAATCAGCACAAAAGTGCCGACGCCAGCGGCCACCGATTCGCGCACCAGCACGTCGGTGGCAAGCAGGTTGTTGCGGATCGCCTCACGCGGCTGGGCCTCCAGCAGCGGCACCTGCTTGTAGGCGGCGGCGTGGAACACTTCCTCCGGCCGCCACTGGTTGAGCAGGCGACGCAGCAGCGTCGCATCGCCGCAATCGCCGAGTTGGAACACCACTTCGGCGCTCGGGAAACGCTCGCGGCATTCGAGTTGGAGCTGATGCAGGGCCAGTTCGGAGCGCTCCAGCACGACCAGTCGGGCCACGCCCAGTCCCACGCATTGGCGGCTCAGCTCGGCGCCAATCGAACCGCCGGCGCCGGTGATGAGCACGGTCCGTCCCTGCAGCGAGGCACGGATCGCCGGCCAGTCCGGCAGCACCGGGTCGCGACCGAGCAGATCCTCGATGGCAACGTCCTTGAGGGCAGCATGAACGGTCTGGCCGTCCAGCAGCTCCTCCGGGGCCGGCATCCGGCAGAAGCGCAGGCGCAGACGCTCGCACTGGGCGGCGATGCGGCCCAACGCCTCGCTCTGCTCGCCGCCTAAGGCGATCGCTACACGGGTGGCGGCGGTTTCCTCGGCGATCTCGGCCAGATCGTCGAGCCGGCCGAGCACCGGCACGCCCTGGATCTTGGCCCCCTGCAGGCTCTGGTCGTCGTCGAGCAGGCCGACCACGTGGAAACGCTCGCTGCGTTGCAGATCGCGAATCAGGCTCTCCGCAGTCGGCCCCACGCCCAGCACCAGCAGGCGTTCGCCCTGCCCTCCGGCGAGGCGCAGGGACTGGCCATTTTTCCAGGCCCGGTAGAGCAGGCGCGGGCCACCCAGCAACAGCACCAAGGTGGGCGGATAAAGCAGCAGGGCCAGTCGCGGCACGCCATCGGCGCGGTCGAGGAATAAAAACAGCACCAGGGCGATGAGCGCTCCACCCAGTAGGCTGCTGATGAGGATGTTTTTCAGGTCGGGCAGGCTGGCGAAACGCCAGAGCCCGCGGTACAGGCCCATGCGCCAGAACACCAACAATTGCAGGCCGGCAACGATGAAGGTCTCGGCCAAGAAGCCATGCGCCGGCAACGGCTGGTCGAGCGAGGCGTAGCGCAACAGCACCAGACCCAGCCAGGCCAGCAGGACCATCAGCAGGTCATGGCCGATCACCGCCACACGACCCAGCGGCAAACGCTGTTTCATGCCCGGGCCTCGCCCTCGAGACCGGCGGCCAGACGGCCACGCAGAAGGCTCCAGGCCAGTGCCAGCGCCGCGGTCGCGGCGGCCAGCGCCAGCCCCGCCGCGTCTTCGCCTTGTGCGCGTCCGATCATGGCCACTCCCGAGCCCAGTGCCGCGCCGAGCCCGGCATAGGCCAGGGCGACGCGGGCGTGACTGTAGCCCTTCCGTACCGCCAATTGGTAGAGGTGGCGGCGATGGGCATGGGCCAAGGGTTCACCATCGAGCGTGCGCCGGCCCAGGGTGGCCAGCACGTCGATGGCGAAGGGCAGACTGGCGGTCAGCAGGGCCCAAAACGCAATCGGCACGCTGGTGCCGGTCGCCGGCAAGGCAAGCAGCAGCAGGGCGCCCACAGCCAGACCCAGGGCATGGCTGCCGGCGTCGCCCATGAACAGACGGGCGCGGGGCAGGTTCCAGGGCAGGAAGCCGGCGCAGGCCGCGGCCAGGGCGAGGCCGAACCAGGCCAGGGCACCGCTGCCGACGAGCAGCGCCACGAGGCCCAGCATGGCAGCCGACAGCGCGGCAATGCCGTCGATGCCGTCCATGAAGTTCCAGGCATTGACGAAGAACAACAGGACGCACGCGGCGAGGCCCGCCGACAAGAGCAGGGCCACCATGCCCGCAACGGGTAGCAGATCCGCCAAGCCCGGTGCCAAGGTGATGGCCAGCGGTAGCACCGCCAGCACCTGGCCCAGCAGCTTCCAACCGGGCCGCAGGCCGCGGTAATCGTCGAGCAGGCCAAGCAGGCCGACCAGCAGCAGCGAGGCCGTCAAGCCCAGCCGCAGGGCCAGCGGCCAGGGCAACAGCAGGGCCGCCAGCAACAGGGTCGCCAGCATGCCGACCCCGCCGCCGCGTGGGGTCGGCCGGCTGTGGTTGCTGCGATGCCCCGGCAGGTCCATCCAGCCGCCCCGCTGTGCCCGATGCCACCAGACGGCCGTACCAGCGGCACTGACTGCCGCCAGCAGCAGCGCCGCCAGCAGGGCCAGAAGCGGGGTGTCGGCGGGATTCACTCGGCGGCCACGTGCGGCAGCGGTTTGATCGTCGCCCACTGCTTGCAGCTCGGGCATTGCCAGTGGTGGGCGCGCGCGCCAAAGCCGCAGCTCTGGCAGCGGTAGCCCGGCGAACGGACGATCAGTTGTTCGTTGATCTGCTGCAGGCTCACCAGCAGACCACGCGGGTCGTCGGTGTCACTGCGCAAAGCGAGTTCGATCAGTGCGACCTCGCCACGGATCGAGGGCCGTTGGCGCAGGTGCTCGCGCAGGAAATCGAGCGCCACCCGGGGGCCGGATTCCTGCTCCAGCCGGCGCGCCAGGGCCAGAGCCGGCGAGACGCCGGGGTAACGCTCCACCATCTCCAACAGGAAACCCCGGGCCCGCGCCGGGTCGTCGGTGCGATCGTAGGCGGCGAGCAGGGGCGGCAGTGCTTCGGGCAGGAACTCAAGGTCCAATCGTGCGGCACGCTCGTAGGCGCGGATGGCGGCAGCGTCGTTGCCCTCGGCCAGTTCGATCTGACCTTCCAGCAGGGCGGCACGCACGCTGTTGGCATCGGCGGCGAAAGCGCGACCCAGATGCTGGCGAGCCAGGCCGGCATCACCCTTGATGCGCGCCCGTTCGGCCAACTCGCATTCGAACTGCGCCACCAGACGGCCCATCGGCTCCGCGGTTGCCGCCTCGTAGCGCCGGGCATGGTCGATGGCCTGCTGCCAGTCGCGCTCGGCCTGGTAGATCGACATCAGGTGGCGCAATGCCTGCGGGGCCGCCGCACCCATCTTGACGAGGTCGGCGAACAGGGTCTCGGCACGGTCCAGCAGACCGGCGCGCATGTAGTCCTCGCCGAGGGCGAGGATGGCGCGGGTGCGTTGCTCGTCGGACAGGCCCGGGCGGGAGATCACGCTCTGGTGCAGGCGGATGGCGCGGTCAACCTCGCCGCGCCGGCGGAACAGCGTGCCCAAGGTGAACTGCGTCTCCAGCGTCTCGCGGTCGCGCGCGGCGATCTGCAAGAACAGCTCGATGGCCTTGTCCTGCTGCTCGTTGAGCAGGTAGTTGAGGCCGCGGAAATAGGTGGCCGAAAGCCGGCTGACGCGCGCCCCGCCACGACGCTCGCCACCCCGGCGGCCAAGAAACCAGCCGAGGGTGCCAGCCAGCGGCAGCAGCACGAGCAGCCAGCCCAAGCTGATCACCGCGGGCTCCCGTCCTCGCCGCCGATCTCGGCCGAGGCCGAAGCAGGACGCGGCCTCAAGGCCTGGGTCCAACGCGAGAGCACCACGGCCGAGCCGCCGAGCAAAGCCCCCAGCAGCAGGACCAAGAGCAGCATCAGGCCCAGCGGCGCCCGCCATTCCATCCAGAGCAGATCAAGCACGACCGGCTCGCCGTTCAGGGCGGCGATGACGGCCCCGAGGCCCAGACAGGCCAGCACCATGAGGAGGCGGAGCAGACGCATAGGATCACGCGGTTCGGGGAATACCGCGGATTATGGCGGTGCTCAGCCCGCTTCGGGAACCACGGGATTGACCCGTTCACGAAGTTCCTTGCCCGGCTTGAAATGCGGGACATACTTGCCCGGAAGCCCGACCGACTCGCCGGTCTTGGGGTTGCGGCCCATCCGCGGTGGGCGAAAGTGCAGCGAGAAGCTGCCAAAACCCCGGACCTCGATGCGCTGCCCGCGCGCCAGAGCATCGGCCATCATGTCGAGCAGCGACTTGACCGCCAGTTCGACGTCCTCGGGCTTGAGATGCGATTGGCGCTGCGCCAAGGCATCGATCAGTTCGGACTTGGTCATCGATCCCTTCGACGGCCGCACTCAAGGGCAGTGGCCCGGATTTACCCGGGCCGCCGTTACGCCCGCGATTACTCGCGGTTACCGAGCTGCTCGCGCAGCAGCGCGCCCAGCTTGGTGGTGCCACTGGAGGCTTCCGCCGCCGACTTGTTGTACTCGGCCAGCGTCTCCTGCACCTCGGCCTCGTCCTTGGCGCGGATCGAGAGCTGCAGCACGCGGCTCTTGCGATCGGTGCCGACGATCTTGGCTTCGATGCTGTCGCCCGCCTTCAGGTGCTGGGTGGCATCGTCGACGCGCTCCTTGGCGATGTCGGAGGCACGGATGTAGCCCTCGATGCCATCGCCCAGATCGACCGTGGCGCCACGGGCGTCGACTTCACGGACGGTGCCGTTGACGATTGCGCCTTTCTGGCGCTGGGCCACGAAGGAGCCGAACGGGTCCTGCTCGAGCTGCTTGATACCGAGCGAGATGCGCTCACGCTCCGGATCGACGGCCAGCACCACGGCTTCGACCGTGTCGCCCTTCTTGAAGTTGCGGACCACGTCCTCGCCGGTGGTGTTCCAGCGGATGTCGGAGAGGTGGACAAGGCCATCGATACCGCCTTCCAGGCCGATGAAGATGCCGAAGTCGGTGATCGACTTGACCTGGCCCACGACCTTGTCGTTCTTCTTGTTCATCGCCGCGAAGGCTTCCCACGGGTTCGGCATGCACTGCTTCATGCCGAGCGAGATGCGACGACGCTCGGCGTCGACGTCCAGGATCATCACCTGGGTCTCGTCGCCGAGCTGCACGACCTTGCCCGGGTTGACGTTCTTGTTGGTCCAGTCCATCTCGGAGACGTGGACCAGGCCCTCGACACCCGGCTCGATCTCGACGAACGCGCCGTAGTCGGTGACGTTGCTGACCTTGCCGAACACGCGCGCACCGTTCGGGTAGCGGCGGGCGATGTTGTCCCAGGGGTCCTCACCGAGCTGCTTGAGCCCCAGCGAAACACGGTTGCGCTCGCGGTCGAACTTGAGCACGCGGACCTGCAACTCCTGCCCGACCTCGACCACCTCGGACGGGTGGCGGACACGCTTCCAAGCCATGTCGGTGATGTGCAGCAGGCCGTCGATGCCGCCCAGGTCGACGAAGGCACCGTAGTCGGTGAGGTTCTTGACCACACCGGCGATGATCGCGCCTTCCTGCAGGCGCTCGAGCATCTGCTCGCGCTCTTCCGAGTGCTCGGACTCGACGACAGCGCGGCGCGACACGACCACGTTGTTGCGCTTGCGGTCGAGCTTGATGATCTTGAATTCGAGTTCCTTGCCTTCGAGGTAGACCGGGTCGCGCACGGGGCGGACGTCGACCAGCGAGCCGGGCAGGAAGGCGCGGACGTCGCGGATGTCGACGGTGAAGCCACCCTTGACCTTGCCGCTGATCCGGCCGGTGACGGTCTCGGCTTTTTCCATCGCTTCTTCGAGCTCGTCCCAGACCATGGCGCGCTTGGCTTTCTCGCGCGACAGCACGGTTTCACCGAAGCCGTTCTCAAGCGAATCCAGCGCCACCTTGACGGTGTCGCCCACGCTCACTTCGAGTTCGCCGGCTTCGTTACGGAACTGCTCGATCGGGACGATACCCTCGGACTTCAGCCCGGCATTGATGACGACGACGTCGTTGCGGATCTCGACGACGACGCCCGAAACGATGGCGCCCGGCTTGAGCTTGTTGAGGGTGATCTGACTCTGTTCGAACAGTTCGGCAAATGATTCGGTCATTGGAGTTTCTCTGGTTGAACATCGGGCCACGCCCCGTTTCGGGATTCGCGCCCACCTGCTGGTGCGTCTTGCGACGCGTGGGTGATCCGCGGGCCGGATGGCTCGCGGGCGGCTCTTCTGCCCTAGGACCGCCGCATCGATACGGGAACGATGGCCAGCACCTGCTGGACCACCTCACCGATCGACCGGCCGGTGGAATCCAGGAAAAGCGCATCGTCTGCGGGTTTCAGGGGCGCCACCGCACGGCTGGCATCGCGTTCATCGCGCGCCGTGATTTCGTGCAGAAGACTGTCGAAATTAACAGAAACCCCCTTATCCTTCAACTGCTTATGCCGGCGCTTGGCGCGCTCCTCGGCACTGGCGGTCAGGAACACCTTGCAGGGCGCATCGGGAAAGATCACCGTACCCATGTCGCGACCATCGGCCACCAGGCCGGGAAAAGCGCGAAAACTGCGCTGAAGATCGGTCAACGCGCTGCGAACCTGCGGGTGAGCGGCAATCGCCGAGGCGGCTGCGCCGGCGGTTTCCATGCGCAACTGGTGGGTGGCGTCCTTGCCGTTGACCACCACCCTCGGCTCGCCCTCGCCGCTGTCCTCGAAGCGGATCAGGGTGCGCGCCGCGCAGGCCGCAACGGCCTCGGCATCGGAAAGATCGATCTGCTCCCAGGCCGCGGCAAGGCCCACCGCACGGTAAAGCGCGCCGGAGTCGAGGTAGTGCCAGCCGAGTGCCGTGGCGACCATGCGGCAGACCGTACCCTTGCCGGAGCCGGAGGGCCCGTCGATGGTCAGGACGGGGGCCGCGATGTCGTGGCCGGCGGCGTTCGGGTCGGGGAGGTTCCCGCGGGCGGTCGGAGGACTCATGCGGGGCGCGAGTTTACGCGAGTCGAAGGCCGAACCCGACCCCGCGCGCCAGAGCCTCGAAGCCGGGAAAGGATGTGGCGACATTGGCGACATCGTCGATACGCACCTCACCGGCTGCGCACTGTGCGGCGATCGCGAGGCTCATGGCGATGCGGTGATCGCCCTGACTGTCGGCCCGGCCGCCGCGCAGTGCGCCAGCGCGGTCGGCCAAGGCCATCGAAGGGTCGGTGTTCGCGGTAAAGCCGCTGCCGTGGATCAGCGCGCCGTCCGCCGTCTCGTCGATGCTGGCGCCCAGCGCGCGCAGACCGGCTGTCATCACCGCGATACGATCGGATTCCTTGACCCGCAACTCGGCCGCGCCGCTCACCGTGGTCACGCCCTCGGCCAAGGCGGCGGCGGTGAACAGGGCCGGGAACTCGTCGATCATGTCGGGCACGAGGGCTTCGGGAATCACCGCGCCACGCAGGCGGGCGGCCCGCACCTCGATGTCGGCCAGCGGCTCGCCGCCCTGCTCGCCCGCCGGACGCACGGCGATGTCCGCGCCCATCAGGCGCAGCGCCTCCAGCAGGCCGGTGCGGCGTGGGTTCACGCCGACGCGCTCCAGCCGCAGATGCGAGCCGGGGATCACGCTGGCGGCCACCAGAAAGAAGGCCGCCGAGCTGAAATCGGCCGGCACATCGACACTCGTGGCCGCAAGCCGGCGGCCGGGTCGCAGCGTCGCGAGCCCCGGCGCGAACTCGATGTCGGCACCGAAAGCGGCCAGCATCCGCTCGGTGTAGTCGCGGGTCGGGTGCGCCTCGCGGACGGTGCTCGGGCCTTGGGCGTAGAGGCCGGCCAGCAGGATCGCCGACTTCACCTGCGCACTGGCCACTTCGCATTTATAATCAATGCCTTGTAGCACATTCTTCGCGTGGATTCTCAGTGGAGGAAGCCCGCCCTCGCTGTCGATCCGTGCCCCCATCGCGCTGAGCGGCTCGATGACCCGGCGCATCGGCCGCTTCGATAACGAGGCATCCCCGACCAGCACGCTGTCGAAGCCCTGCCCAGCCAGCAGGCCGGCCAGCAGGCGCATGCCGGTGCCGGCGTTGCCGCAGTCGAGCGGCCCATCGGCAGCACGCAGGCCGTGCAGGCCGACACCATGCACGATGCGCTCACCCTCGGCCGGAGCCTCGATGCACACGCCAAGCCGCTGCAGGACGGCCGCGGTGGCGCGGGTGTCCTCGCCCTCGAGGAAGCCGGTGATTCGCGTCGTGCCCTCGGCCAGCGCGCCCAGCATCAGCGCGCGGTGCGAGATGGACTTGTCGCCGGGCACGCGCAGGCGCCCGTCAAGCGGACGACCCGGCGCGGCGATCCACGACAGAACCGCCCGGGACGCAGCGCTCACGGCCCCGTTCCCTTGACCGAGCCGGTGCCAGCCGCGGCACACAGGTGCAAGCCGGATTCCGCGAGCACCGCGTCCAGCGCCATCAGCAGGCGGGCGTTCTGTTCGACCTTGCCGACGGTGATGCGCAGGCAACTGGGCAGGCCGTAGCCGCGCATCGGCCGGACCACCACGTCGCGAGCCAAAAGGCCACGGTCGATGGTGGCGACGGCCTCGGGTGTGCCGAAATCGACCAGCAGGAAGTTGGTCTGCGACGGGTGCACGAAGCCGCCACGTTCGCGCAGCTCGATGGCCAGCGCCTCGCGGTTGCCGGCGGTCTCGTGCAGCACGGTGGCGATGTGGGCGGTGTCCTTGAGGGCCGCGGCGGCGGCCGCGAGGCCCGGGCTGTTGACGTTGAAGCTCTCGCGGACCCGCTCCATCACCGTCACGATGCCGGGGTCGGCGACCAGCACGCCGACCCGCAGCGCGGCCAGGCCGTGCAGCTTCGAGAAGGTGCGCGTCACCAATAGATTCGGGTACTTGCGAAGCAAACCTAAAGCGGATTCGCAACCAGGCTGGTTCAGGAACTCGCCATAAGCCTCGTCCAGCACCACCAGGGTGTCCGGCCCGGCAGCACTGAGCAGGCGCTCGAGCTGAGCGGTGCTGAGCCAGGTGCCGGTCGGATTGTTCGGGTTGGCCAGCATCACCAGCCCGTGCTCGGGGCGCAGCGCCGCGATCATGGCCTCGACGTCGTGGCCTCGGGGCTGGGCCGGGTGCTCCTTGGGCAGGGCCTCGACCACATCGAGCCGGGCGTTGGCGGCCTGCGCGGCCAGCGGGTAGACGGCGAAGCAATAACGCGAGACCAGCACCGGGCGCTGCGGCCCGGCGAAGACTTGCGCCACCTGCATCAACAGTTCATGCGTGCCGTTGCCGAGCAGCAGCCGATCGGTGCCGACGCCGAAGGCTTCGGCCAGCGCGTGCTTGAGCACACCGCCGCGCGGGTCGGGGTAGAGCTCGAGGGTGTCGAGCTCCGAACGCAGCGCCGCCAAGGCCAGCAGGCTGGGGCCCCAGGCGCTCTCGTTGCCGCCGAGTTCCAACAAGCCGTGCTCCCCGGCCCGGTGGCGCAGCGCGACGATGTCGTGGCCGGGGTCGTAGCTGGCGAGCCCGCGGATGCCCGGGCTGGCGAGCGCGGCGAAATCCCGCGCCATCAGAGCACCGCCACCGGGTAGCTGCCGAGGATCTTCACCGTCGAGGCGAAGGCACCGAGCTGTTGCAGCGCCACCTGCATTTCCGGCTGGTCGACATGGCCGGAGACATCGATGAAGAACGCGTACTCCCAGCGCCGACGGTGTGCCGGCCGCGACTCGATGCGATTGAGCGAGAGACCGGCATCGGCGAAGGGCTTGAGGATGCCGAACAAGGCCCCCGGCTGGTCATTGACGAACACCAGCAGCGAGGTGCGGTCATGCCCGCAGGTCGGCAGAAGTTCGCGGCCGAGCACGAGAAAGCGCGTGGTGTTGTCGGCGCGGTCGTTGGCCGGGCCAGCGATTGTCTTGAGGCCATACACGTGGCCGGCCGACTCGCCGGCGAGTGCAGCGGCATCGTCGGCGTTGCGGGCACGGCGGGCGGCATCGGCATTGCTGGGGGTGGGCACCAGTTCGGCCGTCGGCAGGTTCTGCCGCAGCCAGGCCTTGCACTGGGCCAGCGACTGCGGGTGCGCGTAGACGCGCTCGATGTCCTCGATGCGGCCGGTGCGGCCCAGCAGGTACTGGTGGATGCCGAGCTCGACCTCGCCGCAGATCTTCAGTTGCGAGGTCAGGAACATGTCCAGCGTCGACTGGATGGTGCCCTGCCCCGAGTTCTCGACCGGCACCACGCCGAAATCGGCGTTGCCGGCTTCGACCTCTTGGAATACCTCTTCAATCGAGGCCAGCGGCAAGCCCTTGGCCGAATGGCCGAAGTGCTTGTGCACCGCCTGCTGCGAGAACGTGCCCTCGGGGCCGAGGTAACCGACCTTCAGCGGCTCCTGCTGGGCCAGACAGGCCGACATGATCTCGCGGAACAGCCGCACCAGCACTTCGTCGGCGAGCGGGCCCTCGTTGCGGTCGACCACGCGACGCAGCACCTGCGCCTCGCGCTCGGGGCGGTAGTAGTCGACGGCGGCCTTCAGCGGCCCCTTGGCAAGCCCGACCTGCTGCGCCCAGCGGGCGCGCTCGGCGATCAGCTGCTGGATCTGCGCGTCGATGCCATCGATACGGGCCCGGACCTGGCCGAGGTCGAGCGGTTCGTCAGCCATGCATCACCCGTGCCGCTTGGCGAAATCGCCCATGAAATCGACCAGCGTCGCGACGGCATCAAAGGGCAGCGCGTTGTAGAGCGAGGCACGCATGCCGCCGAGATCGCGGTGACCCTTGAGCGCCAGCAGGCCGGCGGCTTCCGATTCCTTGAGGAAGACCGCATCGAGCGCGGCGCCGTGCAGCATGAAGGGCACATTCATCAGCGAACGCGCCTCGAGGGCCACCGGGTTGCGATAGAAACCACCGCTGCCGTCGATGGCCGCATACACCGCCTCGGCCTTGCGGCGGTTGTTGGCTTCGAACGCGGCCAGGCCGCCCTGCGCCAGCATCCACTCGAAGACCAGACCGGCCAGGTACCAGCTGAAGGTCGGCGGCGTGTTGAGCATCGAGCCCTGCTCGGCGTGCGCCTTGTAGCTGAGGATCTTGGCGCGCGGCTGGCCGGCGCGCTCGAGCAGATCGCGGCGGATGATCATCACCACGAGGCCCGAGGGGCCGATGTTCTTCTGCGCGCCGGCGTAGATGACGCCGTACTTCGCGACGTCGATCGGGCGCGACAGGATCGAGGAACTGAAGTCGGCGACCAGCGGCACCTCGGCGGTGGCGATGGCGTCCGGGAACTCGACGCCGTGGATGGTCTCGTTCGCCACCAGATGCACGTAGGCCGATGCAGGATCGATGGTGTACGAACCGGCCGCCGGCAGCGTCGTGTAGTTCGAGGCCGCGGTGTCGGCAATCACCTGCACGGCGGCGTGGGCCTTGCCTTCCGCCGCCGCCTTCTTGCTCCAGGCGCCGGTGACGAGGTAATCGGCACGCTGCCCGGCGGCGGCGAGGTTCATCGGCAGCAGGGCGAAGTGCGTGGTGGCGCCGCCCTGCAGGAACAGCACGGCGTAGTCGTCGGGGATGCCCATCAACGCGCGGAGATCGGCCTCGGCCTTTTCGGCCAAGGCGATGAAGGCCTTGCCGCGGTGCGAGACTTCCATCACCGAGGCGCGTTCGCCGCCCCATTCCAGCAGTTCGGCCTGCGCCCGCCGCAGCACCGGCTCCGGCAGCACGGCCGGGCCGGCACTGAAATTGAATCCCCGCGACATGGTCCACCTCTAAAAGCCGAAAGACCGACGCTAGCACGCGTCACCCGAGGCTCGACAAGAGGCCGCTTGCTACGGGCCGGGCTCGCGAGTACGGGCCGGGCTTGAGCCCTTGGCTCAACCGCGCGGGGCGTAGACGAAAAATGCGGTGAGCGCGGCCGCCAGGGCCGCGGCAGCGGCGATCAGCAGGTAGATGCCGCCCAGATCGCGAGGCACGGGCACCGGCTCCGCCTCGGGCTCGGACGACGACGGAGGGGGCGCAGCACGCTCGCTGCGCGCCGGGGGCGGAAGACCGGGCGATTCCAGCAGCAGGCGCTGTTCGCCGAGTTCGATCTGGTCGCCGGCGGAGAGTTCGACCTCGCTCAGGGCATGCCCGTTGACCCGCAGCAGGCCGGTACCGGCCAGCCGGCGCAACAACCAGCCTCCGCCCTCGATGGGTTCGAGGACGGCGTGGCGATCGAGCACGCCGGGCGCGTCGAAGCGCAGGTCACAGGCACTGCCGGAACCCAGCAGCAGCGGACCACCGCTCAGAGGGCGGCAATGGCCGAACCAGTTGCCGTTGAGGCCGCGCAAGCCCTGCCGCAGGGGCGATGCCTGCAGCGGGCCGCGGGCCATGCCCGGTGCTGGCGGCGGCGTGTCGGATTCGATACGGATCTGCACGGTATCCAGGCAGACCAGATCACCGGGGCGCAGCCAAGCGAGCCGTTGCACCGGCCGGGCGTTGAGCACCACCCGGGCACCGGCCGGCACCGTGAGCCAGTATCCGCGGCGGCCGCTGGCGAACACCGCGTGCAAGGGGGCAAGACCGGGCACCGCCACACTGGTACCGCCACCGGGAGCGCTACCGACGCCGACCTGGCCGTGCTCGACCAGCACGGCGGCGTGTTCGCCATTCGGAAACGTCAGTCGCATCGTTGCTCCATGGCGGCGAACGGTAGCACAGCACCCGCACTGGCCGGACGCACCGGCACTCGCGCAGAATCACGCAACAAGGAGAGGCCGATGAGTCAGATCGACATCCGGCGTGCGCATGCGCTGCCGTTGAAAAACGCCCGCGCGAAAGTCGAGCGGATCGCTGCCGCGATCGCCCAACGCTTCGACCTCGAATGCGGCTGGGACGGCAACACCCTGCACTTCCGCCGCAGTGGCGTGGAAGGCGAGATCGCGGTGGCGGCAAAGACGATCCAGGTCCACGCCCGTCTTGGGTTTTTGCTGTTCGCCCTCCGTCCGGCGATCGAGCGCGAGATCCACCGCGTCATGGACGAGGAATTCGGCTGAAGCCTCCGCTCAGGTGCCGAAAGGCGCGGGATGGGCAGCGAACAAGCGCCGGCTGACCTCGCGCTCGCCGGCCTCGATGCGGGCCAGAAAAGGCCCGGCCCCACCGAGCCGGTCGAAGGCATCGAAGCCCCGCTCCAGGAAACCCTGCAACTCGGCTAGGCCAGCGGCCCGGGCCGGCAAGCGGGCGGCGCGGAGAATGCGATGCACACCGTGGCGACGTACCGCGGCATCAAGGCTGTGGCCAACCGCCAGGATCAGCGCGATCTGCCGGCCGCGCAGGCGCGGCAGACCGCAGGCACGGTAGGCTTCACCGTAACGCCCAACATCGAGCCGTTGCCAACGCCGCTGCGCCATCACCTTGGCCATCCGCAGATCGAGGGCTTGGCTCAGCACATGCAGGCCGATGGCATCGCGGGCCGCCACCAGCAGGCTGTCCGGCAGGAGGTGCACCATCATCGGCATGACCCGCTCGAGGTCACGATCGCGACCACTGAAATCGCGATCGCTGTAGAGGTCGGCAAGGAAGAAACGCCCGGCCTCGCGCATGCGCGGGTCGGCCAGCACATCAGCGAAACTGGCTTCCAGGCGGGCGGCCTGCCACTGGCGAAGCACTGGCAGCAGTGCCCGCGCCTCGGGCTGCCCGGCACCGGCAACCCGGCGCAGCGCCTGCAAACGCCTCAGGATGGCCCGTTTCAAACCCTCGCGCAACGCCGCTTCCACCATGCCTGCCCCAATTCTTCCGATCCGTCGTGACCGCCATGATGCGGCAGGACGGGCTGGGGCTAGAATCAGATCTTGTTTTGCGTCTGGCCCGCCCATGCTCGTCGTCCAACCCGCTCGCCCCCGCACACCAAGCCAGGGCCGCATCGGCCTCGCCATCGCCGGCGGCGGCCCCACCGGCGGCATGTACGAACTGGGCGCGCTGCGCGCCCTGGAAAGGGCCATCGAAGGCCTCGACCTGACCCGGCTGGAGGTCTATGTCGGGGTCAGCTCGGGCGCCTTCCTCGCCGCCGGCCTCGCCAATCGCTTGGATACCGCGGCCATGTGCCGGGTCTTCCTCACCGGCCAATCCGAGGTGCGCTTCCATCCCGGGCTGTTCCTCCGCCCGGCCTTGGCCGAGTACCTGCGTCGCGCTCAGCACACCCCCACCCTGCTGCTGCGCTGGGCCACCGAGGCGCTGCGCGATCCGCAGGCGGCCTCTTTCGGTGAACTGCTGAGTCGGCTCGGTGGGATCATCCCGAACGGCCTGTTCGACAACGAGGGGATCGAACGTTTCCTCCACGATCTTTTCACCAGCGGTGGCCGCAGCAACGACTTCCGTGAACTGGAGCGGCCATTGTTCGTGGTCGCGGTCGAACTCGACAGCGGCAAGACGGTGCGCTTCGGTGGCGCCGGCTGGGACGATGTGCCGATCTCCCGGGCGGTGCAGGCCAGTGCCGCTCTGCCCGGTCTGTATCCGCCGGTCGGTATCCGCGGCCGGCATTTTGTCGACGGCGCGCTGCGCCGCACCATGCACGCCTCGACCGCGCTGGAACGTGGCATCGATCTGCTGATCGGCATCAACCCCTTCGTGCCTTTCGACGCCAGCGGCAGCGGCAAGCGTCCGTCCGGCATGGACCGGCTGGCCGAGGGCGGACTGCCGGTGGTGCTGTCGCAAACTTTCCGCACCCTGCTGCAATCGCGGGTGCAGGTCGGTCTCGAAAAATACGCCCGCCAGTACCCGGACACCGACCAGCTGGTGCTGGAGCCGGACGAGGACGACGGCGAGATGTTCTTCACCAGCGTGTTCAGCTACCGCAAGCGCCTCAAGGTCTGCGAATACGCCTTCCAGAGCACCTTGCGCGACCTGCAGCGACGCCGGGTCGCCCTCGCGCCACTGTTCGCCCGCCACGGCCTGCGCTTGCGCGATGAAGTGCTCGATGCCAGCGGGCTGTCGATCCTCGACGGGGTTGGGCCCGAACGGCCGCGCACGCCCACGACCGCCCGCCTGCACCATGCGCTGGACAGCCTGCAGGCGCAGCTGCAGGCGGATCCGCCACTGCCTCGGCGGCGGCGGCGGGTTGCATCGCCCTGAGTCGCCTCCGCGCGCATGCTGGTGTGAATGCTCTAGTGGCGCCGCCGAGACTGGCCGCACGCTCCCTCACGCCGCACAGGACATCGTCCCATGGCCAAGCTCAAGAAATCGACCCGTCGCAAGGCGGCTGCCGCATCCAAGAACGACCTGCAGGCCACCGCCGAGCAGATCTCACGCGGCCTGACCGAATCGGCCCAGCAGATCTGGCTGGCCGGCGTTGGCGCTTTCCAGCGCGCCCAGACCGAAGGCTCCAAGCTGTTCGATGCTCTGGTCAAGGAAGGCTCCAACTTCGAGTCGACCACGCGCAAGCTCGCCACAGTGCGGGTGGACGCCGTGCGCGACGCCGTCGAGGAGCGTGTGGATACCGTGCGCGGCCGAGCCGTCGACACCTGGGATCGACTGGAAAAGGTCTTCGAGGAACGCGTCCAGCGCGCCCTCACCCAGCTTGGTGTCCCAACTCGCGAGGACCTGACGGAACTCAATATCCACGTCGAGGCCCTGACCCGCGCCGTCCGGCAGCGTGGCGCAACCGTTCCGGTCAAGGCGGTCAAGCGTGCTGCTCCGACTGCGACCAAGAGCGGCAAGACCGCCGCCAAGGCCGCCAAAGGCGTCAAGCCCACCGCCCAGACCCGCAAGCTCGCCAAAACGGTCAAGCCAGCTGCCAAAGCCGCGGCGCGCAAGCCGCGCGCCCGCAAGGCCGGTCTGGCCGAGGTCGCCGCCCCGCAGGGCCCGCAGGGCTGAACCGGGTCACATGATGGCCACCGCCACGAGCGGTGCTCATCCCAGACGGCGTCCTTCGGGGCGCCGTCGGCGTTTTGAAGGAAGGCCTTGCTACAGTGTCGCGCCTCCAACGGGAGCCTGCTCTTGTCGCCCATCTTCTCCGTCCTCGTCGCCGCTTTCGTGGCCATCGCCCTGATCTTCAGCGCCCGCCACTACTTCAACCAGATCCAGCGCCGCCGCAAGCTGATCGAAATCGGCATTGAGGTGCTGGCCTCGCGAAGCTGGAAAGACGGCATCGACCTGCTGACCAAAGCCCTGAGCGTCGAAGGCGCGCGTGTCGAGGGACTGGTCGGCGACAAGGGTGTGCCCCTGCCCGAACGTCTGATCCGGCAAGCCGCAGGCAGCAGCCTGCTGGTCTACAAGCACGGCACCGCCTACCGGATCGCCGCATCGGCATTGGCCGATGCGCAGCGCCGCCGCGAGGAGGTGGGGGCCGATACGCTGTGCATCGCCACGCTCGGCCAGATTGATCCCGCTGCCGTTCAGCAGGCCGAGCGCGACGGCATCCGGCTGTTCGATGGCGCGGCGCTGTGGGCGCTCATCGAACCCTTCATCGAGGAATCCGTGCGCAAGGACGTGGCCCGCGAAGCCGACGAGGCGGTCAAGCGCCCGCGCACCCTCGCCACCGCGGCCGCCGCCCTGCTGGGTGCGGGCATCGTCGTGCTCCACCTGCCCACGCCTCGACCCGACCCGACGCCGGCACCGACAGCGCCCACCCCCGCCTCACCAGCCGGCAGCCCGCCAACAGCCGCCACCGAAGCCGCCGCTGAGCCCGCCGACGCCAACGCCCAGCGCGAAGTGCGCCGCGCCGCGCTGGCCTCGGCCATGATCGACCTGACCGGGGTGGAGAGTGCCGCCTGGTCGAGCAACACCACGCTGGTGATCGACCTGCTGCCCGGCGCCACCGTCGATGGCGTGTTCACCGCCAGCTGCGGCCTAGCCGCGCAGTACCCGGAGTTGCGCGACGAGGTGCGGCTGCAGTTTGAATCGGACGACCCCGCCGAAGGCGTGCGCTGGCGGCGCTGCGGCTGAGTCGCGGCACTCACCCGCGCACGCCAGTCACCAGTGCACGCCACGCATCAGGGCGGCGAAGGCGATCTGCTCGTTGGTGGCTTTATCACCCTCGCGCATGCCCTTGATGCCCTTGGCCGCCGCCGAATCGGGGAACAGCTCGTAGGCGGTGTTCATGACGATCTCGTAGGCCTTTGGCGCCACCGCATTGACCAGCGCAGCAAAGATGCCGAGTCGGGTGGCGACACGGCTCGGGCGCTCGATGATGGCCTGCACGATCAGATCGGCGGCCTCCTCGGGCGTCAGCGTCGGCACCGAGTCGTACATCTTGGTGGGTGCGATCATCGGCGTCTTCACCAGCGGCATGTTGACCGTGGTGAAATGGATGTTGCGGTTCGACAACTCGCCCTGCGCACAACGGCTGAAGGCATCCAGCGCCGCCTTCGAGGCGACGTAGGCCGAGAAGCGCGGTGAATTGGCCAGCACGCCGATCGAAGAGATGTTGATGACATGGCCGCCGTTGCGCTCGATCATCGCTGGCAGCACGCCCATGATGAGGCGCAGGCTGCCGAAATAGTTGAGCTGCATGGTCCGTTCGAAATCGTGGAAGCGGTCGAAGCTGAGCTCGATCGAACGGCGGATCGAGCGGCCAGCGTTGTTGACGAGGATGTCGACCGCCCCAATCTCGGTCTGGACCCGCTGGATCAAGGCATCGCAACTGGCCAGATCGGTGAGGTCGGCGGTGAAGGCGTGGCAGCTGCCACCCTTGGCCTTGATCTCGTCGCGGGCCTTGAAAAGCTCGTCTTCGCCGCGGGCGCAGATGACCACCTTGGCTCCGGCCTCGGCGATCTTGTGGGCGGCGGCCAGACCGATGCCCGAGGAACCGCCGGTGATCAGCACCACCCGGCCCTCGACCTTGCCGCGCAGCGAACGATCGACAAACAGGTCGGGATCGAGGTGGCGCTGCCAGTAATCCCACAGACGCCAGGCGTAGTCCTCGAGCTTGGGCACGGCGATACCGCTGCCCTTGAGCGCACGCTCCACCTCGCGGGTATCGAATCGGGTCGGGTAGGTGATGTAGCCCAGCGCCTGCGGCGGGATGCGCAGATCCTTGAGCAGCACCTTGCCGAAACGCTGCACCGGCGGCAGGTTCATCACCGCGCTGCGGATGTAGCCGGGCACCACGGCGAACATGCGGGCATCGATGCGCATGCTCATTTCCGGCGCATTGGCGGCGCGCGCGAACAGGTTCATCACCTCGCCGATGCGCAGCGGAGCCGGGTCGACCAGATGGAAACATTTGCCATCCAGCCCGCGCTTGTGGGCGATATGGTCCATCGCCTCGACCACGAAATCGACCGGCACCAGGTTGATCCGGCCGCCTTCGATGCCGAGTGTCGGCATCCATTGCGGCAAGGTCTGGCGGATCTTCTTGATCAGCGTGAACAGGTAATAGGGGCCGTCGATCTTGTCCATCTCGCCGGTCTTGCTGTGGCCGATGACCACGCCGGGGCGGTAGATGCGGAAAGGCACCGGGCAAGACGAGCGCACCAGCCCTTCGGATTCATGCTTGGTGCGGAAATAGGGATCGCCCAGGCCTTCGGCCTCGGCGAACATGTCCTCGCGGAAGACGCCAGGGTAGAGGCCGGCCGCGGCGATCGAACTGGTGTGGTGGAAGCACTGCGCCTTGACGGCGTTGGTGAATTCCATCGCGTGCCGGGTGCCCTCGACGTTGGCAACGCGCTGGGATTCGGCATCGGCGGTCAGGTCATAGATGGCGGCGAGATGGAAGACATGCTTCACCTTGCCGGTCAGTGCCTTGAGCTGGGCGGCACTGAGGCCGAACTTGGGCTTGGCCAGATCACCGGCCACCGGAATGACGCGGCGTCGGTCCCAGCCCATGCGCTCGGCGATCTCCTCGAACTTTTTCTGCGAACCACGCCGCACCAGAACATGGATGCTGCCCCTGCGCTTGAGCAAACGACCGACCAGGAAGCGGCCGATGAAACCGGTGCCACCGGTGACGAAATACGCCATGTCGATCTCCGTAAAATCCCCAGTGCGACCCGCCCGTGCGGCCGGAAGCTGACGGATTACGGTGCCAGAGCGATCGATCCTCGGCAAACAGGGCGGGCCGCGTTGACCCTCGCGACGGGGCCGTGCTATTTCCTTGCCGCCCACCTGCCCGCACCGGGATCCGCCGCCATGCCCGACCTCAAGACCCGATTCGAAAAGGCCAAGGAAGCCGTCAAGAGCCTGCCGGAACGCCCCGACAACGACACCCTGCTGCGGCTCTACGCCCTGTTCAAGCAGGGTTCCGAGGGCGATGCCCAAGGCGAGAAACCCGGCTTCTTCGATTTCGTCGGCAACGCCAAGTACGAAGCCTGGGAAAAGCTGAAGGGCATGCCACGCGACGAGGCGATGACCAAGTACGTCGAACTGGTCGAACGTCTCAGCGCCTGAGCGGAGCGCCCGGATGGCCGCCAAGACCCGGCAAAAGATTCTCGACTGCGCGCTGGCGATGTTCAACGCGCAAGGGGAGCCGAACGTCACCACCAACCACATCGCCGACGAGCTGGAAATCAGCCCTGGCAACCTGTACTACCACTTCCGCAACAAGGACGACATCATCGAGCAGCTGTTCGGCCGCTACGAGGAGCGGATCAGCGAGGCGATGTCGGTGCCAACCACGCGGCTGCCCAACCTCGAGGACATCTGGCTGCAGATGCATCTGGTGTTCGAGTGCATCTGGGACTACCGCTTCCTGTATCGCGATCTGGTCGACATCCTGAGCCGCAACCGCCGCCTGCGCCTGCGCTTTGCGCGCATCCTCAAGCGCGCCACCGACAACACCGGCCAGGTGATCCGTGGACTGGCCCGCGCCGGCATCGTGCGTGCCTCGCCAGCCGAGATGGACGGTTTTTCCACCAACCTGCTGGTGCTGACCACCTTCTGGCTGAACTACGCGGCGGCCAAGGGCGATCAGGACGAGGCGCGGGCGATCCGCCAGGGCATCGTCCAGGTGATGATGCTGATCGCGCCCTTCCTGCGCGATGCCGAGCGCGTGCACCTGCACACCCTCAGCGAGGCCTACCGGGACTGATCGGTCCCATGGAGTCGTAACGCATGGCAACAAGGAAGAAAAGCGGCTGGGCGGCCCTGCCCGCAGGTGCGGCTTTCGATTTCAGCGGCGATGCCCTGAAAAAAGCCTGGAAAGACCTGCATGCCGGCGACGGCGAAGCCTGGCCCGATCGGCAACGCGCCGCCGCCCTGCTCAAGGCCGCCGGCAAGGCCGCGCCAGACCTCGACGCCGATGCGCTTGCCCTGGCCTTGCAGGAGGCTTGGCGGGCTTTCCACGAGGGCCGTTTCGAAACCGCCTGGAACAGCGGGCGCGCCCTCGGTGCGGTCGGGGCCTCGGTGGCGATCAAAGCCATCGGCATCCACACCGCCCATCGGGTCGAGGACGTGAGCGAACGCCTCGCCCGCTTCGAGGCGGCCACCGCACTCGCCGAGACCGCCATCGCGGCCCTGCCCGACGAAGCCAACAGCCATTACCGGCGGGCCTTCGCGCTCGGTCGCTACAGCCAGGACATCAGCATCCTCAAGGCCCTGAAAGCCGGCCTCGCCGGCAAGGTCCGCGAGAGCCTGGAACGCAGCCTCGCGCTGGCGCCCAAGCATGCCGAGGCGCATCTGGCGATGGCGGTCTACCACGCCGAGATCGTCGCCAAGGTCGGTGGCCTGGTTGCCGGCCTGACCTACGGCGCCAAGGCCGCCGAGGCCGAAAAACACCTGGCGACAGCGTTGAAGCTCACGCCGCAGGCCCCCGTGGTCCACCTCGAGCACGGCCAGGTGCTCCTGCTGCTGCACGGTGCCAAGGGCGAAGAGGCCGCCGCCGCCGCCTTCGAGCAGGCGGCCCAGCGGAAAGCCCGCGACGCGATGGAATGGCTGGACACCCATCAGGCCGCCGGGATGATCGAGGAATGAGTGGGCAGGACGAGGGCCCGGTCGCCGTCATCGGCCTGGGTTATGTCGGTCTGCCCCTGGCCGTGGCCTTCGGTGCGGTGCTGCCGACGAGGGGTTTCGACATCGATGGCCAAAGGATCGCCGAATTGCGTGCCGGCCACGACCGCACCGGTGAGGTGAGCGGGCCGGAATGGCAGAGCGCCACCCGGCTCGGCTTTTGCGAGCATGCCGAAAACCTGGCCGACTGCCGGGTGTTCATCGTCACCGTACCGACCCCGGTGGATGCCGCACGGCGTCCCGATTTCGGCCCTTTGCTGGCGGCCAGCCGCACGGTCGGCCAAGTGCTGAAACCGGGCGATCTGGTGATCTACGAATCCACCGTCTACCCCGGCGCGACCGAGGAGATCTGCGTGCCGGCACTGGAGGCGGCCTCGGGCCTGCGCCTGCACACCGATTTCGCCGTGGGCTACAGCCCTGAGCGGTTGAACCCCGGCGACCGCCAGCGCCGGCTCAAGGACATCGTCAAGGTCACCGCGGGCTCCTGCCCGGCGGCGGCCGCCCGCGTCGATGCGCTGTACCGGCGCATCGTGACGGCCGGCACCCATCCGGCTCCGAGCCTGCGGGTGGCCGAGGCAGCCAAAGTCATCGAGAACACCCAGCGCGACCTCAATATCGCCCTGATGAACGAGTTGGCCATGCTCTGCCACCGGCTCGGCCTCGACACCCTCGATGTGCTGGCCGCCGCCGGCAGCAAATGGAATTTCCTGCCGTTCCGCCCCGGTCTGGTCGGCGGCCACTGCATCGGCGTCGATCCCTACTACCTCACCGACAAGGCGCAGCAGGTCGGTTACCACCCGGAGGTGATCCTCGCCGGGCGGCGTATCAATGACGGCATGGGGGCCTTTGTCGCCCAGCGCGTGGTCAAGCTGCTCGGCCAGCGCGGCTTGCCGGTGCATGGCGGGCGCGTGCTGGTGCTCGGATTGGCCTTCAAGGAGGACTGCCCGGACCTGCGCAACACGCGGGTGATCGATGTGGTGCGCGAACTCGTCGACTACGGCCTCGCCGTCGATGTCCACGACCCCTGCGTGGCAGCCGCCGATGCAGGCCGCGAATACGGTCTCGCATTGCTCGACCAAGCACCGCAGCCGGGTCGCTACGAGGCGGTGGTGGTGGCCGTGGCGCATCGCGCCTTCCGCGAGCTCGGTGCAGACGCGATCCGTGCCTTCGCCCGGCCCGAAGGTGTGGTGTTCGACGTCAAGGGCATCCTGCCGCGCGACAGCGTCGACGGACGGCTCTGAGAACCCGCATGCGCATCCTGATCACCGGTGCCGCCGGTTTCATCGGTTCGACCCTGGCCCATCGTCTGCTCGACCGCGGCGACGAGGTGTTCGGTTACGACAACCTCAACGATTACTACGATGTGCGCCTGAAACAGGCGCGGCTGGACCGGCTGAGGCCACGTGCTGGCTTCTCGTTCCTCAAGGCCGCACTGGAAGACCGCGCGGCGCTCGATGCCGCTTTCGACGCTTTCCAGCCGAAGCGCGTGGTCCACCTCGCCGCCCAGGCCGGCGTGCGCTATTCGCTCGAGAACCCGCGCGCCTACATCGACGCCAACATCGTCGGCTTCCTCAACGTGCTGGAAGCCTGCCGCCACAAGGGCGTCGAGCACCTCGTCTACGCCAGCTCGAGCTCGGTCTACGGCGCCAACCGCAAGCTGCCCTTCGCCGTCGAAGACAGCGTCGACCACCCGGTGAGCCTTTACGCCGCCAGCAAGAAGGCCAACGAACTGATGGCGCACACTTACAGCCATCTGTTCGGCCTGCCGACCACCGGCCTGCGTTTCTTCACCGTCTACGGGCCCTGGGGCCGGCCGGACATGGCGCTGTTTTTGTTCACGAAGAAGATCCTCGCCGGCGAGCCGATCGAGGTCTTCAACTTCGGCAGGCACACCCGCGATTTCACTTACATCGACGACATCGTCGAGGGCGTCGTCCGCACGCTCGATCGGGTGCCCGGCCCCGACCCGGATTTCGATCCAATGGCGCCGACACCGGCGTCGAGTGCCGCGCCCTACCGGCTCTACAACATCGGCAATCACACGCCGGTGCAGCTCTCGCGCTACATCGAGCTGATCGAGGAGGCCGCCGGCAAGAAGGCGCAGAAGAACCTGCTGCCGCTGCAGCCCGGCGACGTGCCCGACACCGAGGCCGAGGTGTCGGCGCTGATGCGCGATGTCGGCTATTCGCCCTCGACGCCGGTCGAGCTCGGCATCCCCCGTTTCGTGGCCTGGTACCGTAACTATTACGGGGTTTGACCGACAGCCTGGCGGTTGTTGCAAGCGCCGACGCCGGCCCGGTTCAGGCAAGTGCTTGATCGGGCCGGAAATTTGCGCCACAATCGCCTGCTTACCGATCAACCCTTCCGCCACAGGTGTCGCATGAAAGTCCTCTCGTCCCTGAAGTCCGCGAAGTCCCGCCACCGCGACTGCAAGGTCGTGCGTCGTCGTGGCAAGGTCTTCGTGATCTGCAAGTCGAACCCCCGCTTCAAGGCCCGCCAGCGCTGAGCGTGATCCGGCCCTGAAGCCTCACCAACGCCGGCCTCGCGCCGGCGTTGTTGTTTTCGTGTGCGGCGATGCCACAATCCGGCCTCAGCCCCGTCCACCGCCCCGGAGACCTGCCATGCCGCTGCGTTCCGCCTATCTCGCCGCGAGCCTCGCGCTCGCCTTCGCCGCGCCGGCCCAGGCCGACCGCCTGCTGATCGAGCGCGTCCAGGCCGGTGAGGCCGCCCAGTTGCCGGCCCGCGGCCAGAGCATGGCCCAGGTCGAGGCGCGTTTCGGCGCCCCGCAGCAGCGGCTCGAACCGCGCGGTGGCCAGCGCGCGGCTTGGCCGGTGATCCACCGCTGGGTCTACCCGGAATTCACCGTCTATTTCGAACGCGACCGGGTGATCAACGCGGTTCTGAACCGTGCCGCGCCCGAGGAACTGGGCCCGATCCCGGTACAGCGTCCTTGAATGGACAGGGCCAGCATGCGCCTGCGTTTTCCCGCCGAATGGGAGCCCCAAGATGCCGTCCTGATCGCCTGGCCGCACGCCGGCACCGACTGGGCCGCGCAACTCGCTGAGGTCGAAACGACGTATGTCGCGCTGGGGCTTGCGGTGACGCGCTTCCAGCACCTCGTCGTGGTGGTCGCCAATGCGGCACTCGAAACCCGGGCCCGCCAGCTGCTCGGTGCAGCCGGCGCCGACCTCGCGCGGCTGCGTTTCGTCGAGGCCACCTACGACGACACCTGGCTGCGCGATTCCGGCCCGATCACCCTGCGCGACGGCCAGGGTTTTTGCCTGCTCGATTTCCGCTTCACCGGCTGGGGCGGCAAATACGGCGCGGCGCAGGACGATGCGCTGGTGTCGCGGCTGGTGGCGGCCGGCCTGTTCAAGAACGCCAGGCACCAGCGCGTCGATTTCGCGCTCGAGGGCGGCGCCATCGAAACCGACGGTACCGGCACCCTGCTCAGCACCTGGCGCTGCCTGCATGAACGCCACCCCGGCCTGACCCGGCAGGAGATCGGCTGGCAGCTCGAAAACACGCTGCAACAACATCGCGTGCTGTGGCTGGAGCATGGCGCGCTGGAAGGCGATGACACCGACGCCCACATCGACACCCTCGCCCGCTTCGCCGCCGGCGATGCCATCGTCTACCAGAGCTGCGACGACCCGGCCGATACGCATTACCCCGAATTGCAGGCGATGGCGGCCGAACTGGCGGCGTTGCGCACCACCGAGAACCGACCCTACCGCCTCTACCCGCTGCCCTGGGCGCGACCGATCATTGATGGGGGCCGACGCCTCGCCGCGTCCTACGCGAACTTCCTGATCATCAACGGTGCCGTGCTGATGCCGACCTACGGCGACCCGAAGGACGCCGCGGCCGCCGTCAGCCTGGGCAACGCCTTCCCGAACCACCGCATCGTGCCGGTGCCCTGCCGAGCGCTGATCGGGCAGAACGGCAGCCTGCACTGCATCACCATGCAGCTGCCCGAAGGAGTGCTCGCTTGAGTCGCACGCTGAACGTCGCCCTGGTCCAGGACATCCACCGGGGCGATGCCGAATCCAACCTCGCCCGCATCGAAAGCCGTGTCGCCGAAGCCGCTGCCGGTGGCGCGAAGCTCGTGCTCTTGCAGGAACTGCACAACGGCCCCTACTTCTGCCAGCACCAGAGCGTCGAGGAGTTCGACCGCGCCGAGACCATCCCTGGTCCGAGCAGTGAACGCCTCTCGAAGCTCGCCAAGCAACACAGCGTGGTGCTGGTCGGCTCGCTGTTCGAGCGTCGTGCTCCGGGGCTATCGCACAACACCGCGGTGGTCTTCGACGCCAACGGTCGCATGGCCGGCAAGTACCGGAAGATGCACATCCCCGACGACCCCGGCTTCAACGAGAAGTTCTACTTCACGCCGGGCGATCTGGGCTTCACCCCGATCGACACTTCGGTGGGTCGACTGGGCGTGCTGGTCTGCTGGGACCAGTGGTACCCGGAAGCCGCCCGGCTGATGGCCCTGGCCGGCGCCGATCTGCTGCTCTACCCCACGGCGATCGGCTGGGACCCGCGCGACAGCGATGCCGAAAAAGAGCGCCAACGCATGGCCTGGATCCTCTCGCAGCGCGGCCATGCGGTGGCCAACGGCCTGCCGGTGCTGGCCTGCAACCGCACCGGCTTCGAGGCCGCACCGAAGGCTGCCGAGGGAACAGCCGAAGGAACAGCCGATGCTCACGGCATCCAGTTCTGGGGCTCGAGCTTTGTCTGCGGCCCGCAGGGCGAGATCCTGGCCGAAGCTTCGCGCGATGCGGCGGAACTGCTGTTCTGCTCCATCGACCTCGCCCGCAGCGAAGCCGTGCGCCGCATCTGGCCCTTCCTGCGCGACCGCCGTATCGATGCCTACGGCGATCTGACGAAGCGCTTCCGTGATTGACCCCGGCGCCCTGCCGCCCACTGATCCGACAACCCCACCGTGACCCAACCCCCGACCCCGCCAGCCTGGGCCGACCAGCCGCATGCTTTCGTCGAACGCGACGGCGTGCACTACACCCTGCTCGGCACCGCGCACGTTTCAAAAGAGAGCGTGGTCGCGGTCGAAGCCGCCCTCGCCAGTGCGGCTTTCGATGTCATCGCCGTCGAACTCGACGCGGCGCGCCACCGTGCGCTCACCGACCCCGATGCGCTGGCCAAACTCGATCTCGTGGCGGCCATCCAATCGGGCAAGGCCGGGCTGCTGGCCGCGAACCTCGCCCTGGCCGCCTACCAGCGCCGACTCTCCGAACAGCTCGGCGTCGAGCCAGGCGCCGAACTCAAGGCCGCCGCCCTGGGTGCCGAGGCGCGCGGCCTGCCGCTGGCCCTGATCGACCGCGACATCGGCCTGACCTTCCGCCGCGCCTGGGGCCGGCTCGGCTACTGGAAGCGCTCGATGCTGGGTGCTGGCCTCCTGGCCAGCCTGCTGGCCGACGAAAAGGTCGAGGACGGCGCCATCGAAACGCTCAAACAGGGCGATGTGCTGGAGGCCAGCTTCGCCGAATTCGCCGGCCAGAGCCCCGAACTGTTCGAGGCGGTGATCGCCGAGCGCGACCGCTACATGGCGGCCAAACTGCGCGAGGCCGGCCGTGCGCATCCCGGGCGTCGCGTGCTGGCCGTGGTCGGCGCCGGTCATCTGGCCGGCCTGAAAGCCGCGCTGGTGGAGGATGCGCTCGAACCGGCGGCACGCATCGCCGAACTCGAACGCCCGCCCGTGGCCAGCGGGCCACCGTGGTTCACGATCGTGCTGGTGGCCTTCCTGCTCGGCGGCTTCGCTTGGGGCTGGCACCAGGGCGGCATCGAGACCGGCGGCGCGGTGCTCTTGCACTGGGTGATGATCACCGCCATCGGCGGAGCCCTGGGCTGTCTCGCCGCCGGCGGTCATCCCTTGAGCATCCTCGCCGCCGCATTGGCCTCGCCGATCACGCCGCTGCACCCGGCCCTGGGCTCGGGCACCTTCAGCGCCCTGACCGAGGCCTGGGTGCGTCAACCCGACTACGCCGATTTCCTCGCCCTGCGCGACGACACCCGCCGGATCGGGGGCTGGTGGCGCAACCGGGTGGCGCGCATCCTGCTCAATTTCTTCCTGACCTCGCTGGGCACGGTGGTCGGCATCTGGGCCGCCAGCGCCGGCATCCTCAGCCGCCTGCTGGGTGGCGCGGCCGGCTGAACACCGGCAGGAAGGCCAGACTCAAGCTCATACCGGCGCGCCGACCACTTGCAGACGGGCGCGGCGGAAAGCCGCCGCCGCCCACAGGCCGAGGTCATCGAGCAGCGTGTAGATGGTCGGCAGGAACAGCAGACTGACCACGGTCGAGAACGCCAGGCCACCGACGATGGCCCGCGCCATCGGGTAGTAGGCCGGGCCGTCGCCACCGATCTGGGCGCCGCCCAGGGCCAGCGGCAGCATGCCGAGGATGGTGGTGCCCATGGTCATCAGGATCGGCCGCAGCCGCTCGCCGCTGCCCTCGACCAGCGCGTCGATGCGCCGTTTGCCGGCGCGTCGCAGGTTGTTGATGTGTTCGACCATGACGATGCCGTTGTTCACCACCACGCCCATCAGCACCAGGATGCCGATCGCCGACATGATGGTGAAGGTGGTGCCGGTGAGCACGAAGAACCAGAACACGCCAAAGGCCGAGAACACCACGCTGCTCATGATCGCCATCGGGTGCAGCAGCGATTCGAACAGCGCCGCCATGACGATGAAAATCATGATCAGCGCGATCAGGGTGTTGAAAGCCATCTGCGCGCCGGCATCGTCGTTGCGCTGGAAATCGCCACCCCAGCGGTAGCCGTAGCCGGGCGGAAAATCGACCTGCGAGAGCACAGCATCGATGGCGCGGCGGGCATCCTCGCTGGTCTTGCCCTCGGCGCGGTTGGCGGCGATGGCGATCGCGGTGCGGCGGTTCTCACGTTGGATCTGGCTGGCACCACGCACCACTGCCACGTCCACCATCGAGGTCAAGGGCACCCGGCTGCCGTCCGGTCGGGTCAGCTGCAAGGTGCTCAGGTTTTCGACCCGGAACTGCTGGGCGCCATCGAAGCGCACCCAGACCGGCACTTCATCACCATCGCGGCGGAACTCGCGCAATGGCGTACCGCGCAGGGCGATGCCGAGGTACTGCGCCACATCTTCGGCGGAAAAGCCGTAGGCGGCGGCGCGCTCGCGATCGACGCTGACACGCACTTCGCTGACTTCATCGCCGGTGTCGATGCGCACATCGCGCAATTCCGGGCGCTGCGCCAGCAGCGGCAGCACCGCCTCAGCAATGGACTGCAACTCGGTGCTCGAATCACCGGTGAGCGACACCCGCACGCCCTGGCCGCGACCGCCACCGCCGCCGCCGGGGCCGCCGCTTCCCTCGATACCGATCTCGGCCAAGGCCGAGCGCGGCAGAGCCTCGCGCAGCCGTTCCTGGATGCTGGCGGTGTCCTCCAGACCCGGCCCTTCGGAGCGCAAAGTGAGGTCGATACCGCCCCATCCACGCTCGCTGTAGACCGCGTAGATCTGCTCGATCTGGAACGTCTCGCGGCGCTCGTCGAGGAAACGCTCGATGCGCAGCATCTCGTCGCGCATCTGCTCGATGCTGTAGGAGCCGCGCCAGTCGAAGTAGATGTCGATCTCGCGGCCGGGGTCCTCCTTGAACATGTCGACCTTCATCATCCCGGTGGCGGCCGGCAGCACGCCGAGGGCGACGATCAACAGGATGCCGGCCACCGACCAGCCGCGGTGCTCCAGGGTCCAGCGCAGGAAACGGGTGTAGTGCAAGTGCAGCCAAGGCAGGAAACCGCGGTCTTTCGTGATCTTGCTGGGGGCCGGGATGCGCGCGGCGATCATCGGGATCAGGCTGACAGCGACTAGCCACGAGGCCAGCAGGGCGATGGTGATGGTCAGGGCCACCTGGCCCAGGAAGATGCTGATCTGGTTGACTTCACCGAACAGGTTGGGCACGAAGACGATGATGCTGGTCAGCGTGCCGGCGCTGATGGCGAGCTGCACACTGCGGGTGCCCTCGATGGCGCAGCGCACCGGATCGTCGGGGTAGCGGTCGCGGTACTGGTGGATGCTCTCGACCACCACCACCGCGTTGTCGACCAGCATGCCGATCGCCAGCAGCAGGCCCATCATGGTCAGCACATTGAGCGTGACGCCGTAGAAGTACATGACGCCCAGCGTCATGACGAGACAGATCGGGATGGCCAGCGCCACCATCAGGGTGCTCGGCCACTGCCGCAGGAAATAGAACAGCACCACCAGGGCGAACAGACTGCCGATGATGCCGGCCTCGAGCAGTTCGGCGAGCGAATCGCGCACGCTGTCGGCCTGGTCGTCGGCGACGAACCACTGGATGCCGACCAGTTCGGGCAGGGCCTCGATATGCTGCATCTCGGCCAGCACCGCACGCGACATCTCGACCAGGTTGGCATCGGCCTCGCGGTAGACATCGACCCCTACGGCCGGGCGGCCATCGAGCAGCCGGCCCATTTCGGCCCGTTGCGGCTGGAAGCGGACCTCGGCGATGTCGCCCAGCCGCAGGCCACGGTCGTTCAGCACCAGTTCGCGCAATTCATCAAGGCTGTGGATCTCGCCAACCGGCTGCACACGAACTCGGCGCAGGCCATCGTCGATGCTGCCGGCCGACACCGAGAAATTGATCCCGCGCAGGCGCACCGCCAGATCGTTGAGGCTCAGGTTGTGCGCACCGAGCCGCATCGGATCGATGGCGATCTCGACCTCGGGCTGCTCGACGCCGACGATGTCGACCCGCGCCACCCCGGCGATCCGCTCCATCCGGCGCTTGAAGTTGCGTTCGAGCATGGCGTATTCGTTGCGCAGATCGCGTTCACTGGTGAAACGCAGGCGCAGCACCGGTTCGTCGGTGGTCGAGAACTTCATGACGAAGTAGCGCTGGAAATCGTCGGGCAGTTCCGGCCGGATCGCGTCGATGCGGTCGCGGGCCTCGCCGGCGGCGATCGAGACGTCGCGGCTCCAGTCGCTGAATTCGATGAACACCCCGCCGCCGTCGCTACGCGACTGCGAGAACAGGTTGGCCAGTCCAGGCAGGGTGGCCAGCGCCTCCTCGACCGGCCGCACCAGGGTGCGCTCGACCTCTTCCGGGGTGGCGCCCGGATAGGGCAGCTCGACGTACAGGAAGGGCGCGCTGATGGCGGGGAACTGCTCCAGCGGCAGGCGGAAGGCGGCGATGACGCCCAGTACCATCAGCGAGACGTAGAACATGATGGCGGTGACCGGCCGTCGCAGGCTGAGTTCTGCGAGGCTCATGGCGTGCCCTCCCCGAGCATCCGGCCGATCATGCCGATCTTGCGCTTGCGTTCACCCTCGCGCGCCCAGGCCGCGTCACCACGCCGGTCGAGCAGGTCGTACATCACCGGGATCACCACCAGCGTGAGCAAGGTGGACACCACAAGGCCACCAATTACTGTCAACGCCATCGGCGACTTGACCTCGGCCCCCTCCCCGCCCAGGAAAGCCAGCGGCGCGAAGGCGAACAGCGTGGTGAGCGTGGTCATGATGATCGGACGCAGCCGCGAGGCCGCGCCTTCGAGCATGGCGCGGCGCTTGGGCATGCCCTCCAGCCGGAGCTGGTTGATCTTGTCGACCAGAATGATGGCGTTCTTGACCACGATGCCGACCAGCAGGATCAGGCCGATGAACACCACCACCGACACCGGCGCACCGCTCAGCACCAGCGCCAGCACCGCACCGACCACGGCCAGCGGAATGGTGAACAGGATGACGAAGGGGTGCAGCAGCGACTCGAACTGCGAGGCCATGACCAGATACACGAGGAAGATCGCCAGCGCGAAGGCGAACAGCAGGGATTGCAGCGAACGGGTCAGCTCCTCGCCCTGACCACCAAAGGCCAGACGCACATCGGTACCGAGCGGGTTCTCGGCGACCAGACGCCGAACCTCCTCGATGGCGGTGCCGAGATCGACATCGCGCAGGTTGGCGGAAAGGATGGCGGCGCGGGTCTGATCGACCCGGTGGATTTCGCTGGGCCCGATGGTTTCACGCACCTCGGCCACCGAAGACAGCGTGACCGGCCGGTCACTGCGCGGGTTGATGATGAGGTTGCGGATCTCGGCCACCGAGGCGCGGTCCTGCTCTTGGGCGCGCACCAGCACGTCGATCTTGCGGTCGCGGAAGCTGTAGCGGGTGGCCACCTCGCCACGCACCTTGCGGACCACCTCGTCGGCGATCTGGCGGGTGGTCAGACCGAGTGCCGCGGCACGCTCCTGGTCGAAGACGATCTGGATCTCCGGGAACCCCTCCTGCACGCTCGATCGCACGTCGGCGAACATCGGCGAGGCCACCATCTGTTCGCGCAGCTGGCGGGCGGCGCGTTCGATGGCGGCAAGGTCGGTGCCGCGCAGTTCGATCTCCAGCGGGGTGGACAGCGCCACCAGTTCGGGCCGGCTGAACTTGACGTCGACGCCGGGGTACTGCGCCATCAGGGCGCGCAGATCCTCGGTGATTGCCGCCTCGCTGGCGCGGGTGTAGCCCTGGCCCAGCACGATGGCGACGCGGGCGACATTCTCGCCGGCCTCGGTCGGGTTGGCGTCGAGCCGGGTGCCGGTGCCGCTGACACCAAACAAGGCTTGGATGCGCGGGTCGTCTTCGAAGCGCCCCTGCACCGCCGCGACCAGCCGGTCGGTGTCGGCGAGCGGCGTCCCGGCCGGCAGGGTCGCAGTCATCTCGAAGCGGTCCTGTGCCAGTTGCGGGATCAGGTCGGTGCCCAGCGTGCTGGCAAGCGCCAGCGATAGCACGAAGGCGATGCCACTGGTGCCGAGCACGAGGCCGGGGCGATCGAGCGCACCGGGCAGGATGCGTTCGCGGTAGGCCGAGGCAAGCCGCTCGTAGGGGCGCAACAGAAATTCACCGACCGCCGCGAAGCGCGGCAAGACCTGCGCGACAAAGCCCTGCCCGAGCCACAGGACCAAGCGCAGCAGGCCGGCCAGCAGCAGGGCACCGAGCGCGAACAAGGCGATGAAGGGCGCGGCCAGCAGCGCGGCGAGCCAAGCCAGCACCTGCCCCGGACGCCCCCCCAGGCGCGCCCGCACGGCGCGTAGCGGTGCGCCGAACAGGGCCGCCCGGCCAGCGCCATGAGTGGCAAGCGGCACCCGGCCGGGTTCGCGTTCGACGATGAAGCCCATCGGCGCGGTCGCCTTCAGCGAGGCCAGCATCGGGATCAGGGTGAGTGCCACCACCATCGAGATCAGCAGGGCAATCGAGACCGTCAGCGCCTGGTCCCTGAACAACTGGCCGGCCACGCCTTCGACGAAGACCAGCGGCAGGAACACCGCCACCGTGGTCAGCGTGGTCGCCACCACCGGCATGCCGACCTCGCGGGTGCCGATCAGGGCCGACTCCAGAATGCCCAAACCGCGCTCGCGCGCCTTGGCGATGCTCTCCAGCACCACGATCGAATCATCGACCACCATGCCGGTGGCCAGGGCCAGGCCGGCCAGCGACATCACGTTGAGCGACAGGCCGAGTTGACCCATGAAAAAGAAGGTGGCGATGATCGAGATCGGCAGCGAGAGCGAGATGACGAAGGTGCTCCAGCCGTCGCGCAGGAAGAAGAAGATGACGAGGATGGCAAACAGGCCGCCGAGCACGGCTTCGACCTGGACCTGGCTCAGGGCGGCACGGATGAACACCGACTGGTCCTCGACGGTGCGCAGCCGGAACCCGTCGATCAGGAACTCGCCCTCGACCCGCGGCACGGCGGCAGCGGCGCGTCGCTCGCCGGGGCGCATCGGGCTGGCCTCGGCTTCCATCCGCCGCAGGGCCTCGTGCACGGCGGCCGCCACCGCCACGGTGTTGGCATCACCCTCGCGGTAGATGGCGATCTCGACCGCCTCGGCCGCGCCGATGCGGATGATGGCCTCGCGTTCGCGATGACCCTGCGCCACGGTGGCGATGTCACGCAGGTGCACCGGCACGCCGTTGACCTGGGCGACCAGCATGTCGCGCATCTGCTGCAGGCTGGCGAACTGGTTGACCGTGCGCACGAGGTAGCGCTGGTTGCCCTCCTCGATGCGGCCGCCCGAGACGTTGACGTTCTCCTCGCGCAGGCGTTGCATCACCTGCTGGATGTCGAGGTTGAGGCGCGCCAATGCCTGCTGGTCGATCAGCACCTGCACCTCGTCTTGCAGACCACCGCCAACCCGGACCGCCGCCACGCCCTCGACTGGTTCCAGCCGGCGTTGCAGCGTTTCTTCGGCGTAGCGGCGCAGGGCCATCAGCTCCTCCGGCGTGGCCGTCGGGCCGGAAGCCGCCAGCGCGAGCCGCAGGATCGGCTCGGTGCCGGGATCAAAGCGCAGCAGCAGTGGTGGCCTCGCCTCCAGCGGCAACTGCAGGAGCTCCAGTTTGTCGCGCACCTCCAGGCTGGCCTGGTCCATGTCGGTGCCCCAGGCGAACTCCAGCACCACATCGCTCTGCCCGGTGCGCGAGATCGAGCGGATCCGCCGCAGGTTCTGCACCACGCCCACGGCCTGCTCGACCGGCTCGGTGATCAGGGTCTCCATTTCCGCCGGTGCGGCACCGGTGTACTCGGTGCGCACGGTCAGCGTCGGGTAGCTGAGGTCGGGCAGCAGATTGACTTTGAGTTCCCCCAGCGCGATCAGCCCGAACAGCACCAGGGTCAGCGCCGCCATGGCGACGGTGACGCGGCGGCGGGTGGCGAGTTCGATCAGTCCCATGGCCATCGTCCGCCGCGATCAGCCGGCCGCCACGGGTGCCGCCACGGGTGCCGCCACGGGCGCCGGCGCGTCCGCCGCCGCGGGTGCCGGCGGCGAAGCCGGTGCCAGCACTTCGACGGCGGCACCGTCGCGTACTGCGATCCGGCCGGCGGTGATCACCTGGTCGTTCTCGACCAGGCCCTCGAGGATCTCGGCATAGCTGCCATCGACATGGCCCAGCCGCACCACCCGGCGCACCGCCTTGCCGGCATCGACCAGGAACACCGAAGCCTCGCCGTCGGCCTCGACCACCGCCTCGCGCGGCACGGTCAGGGCCGAGGCGCGCTCGTCGTAGACGATCTGCAGGCGGCCGAACATGCCGGGCTTGAGGCCGTCCTGACCCTCGAACACACCAACCACGCGGAAGGTGCCGCTGGCGGGGTCGACCACCGGACTGATCCGGCCGACCACACCATTGAAAACCCGGCCGCGCAGGGCATCGACCACCATCCGGATCGGCAGACCGGGTTTCATCGTCGCCATCTCGCGTTCCGGCACATTGAGCACCGCTTCGAGCCGCGAGGTGTCGACGATGCGGTAAAGCGGTGTGTTGATGTTGATCAGGTTGCCCGGCTTGGCCATGCGTTCGGCAACGACCCCGCCGATCGGTGCGGTGATGGTGGTGTGGCTCAGTTCAAGGCGGGCCAGATCCCAGGCGGCCTTGGCGGCTTCATATTCGAAGCGGAGCTGATCGTTGGCCTCGGCACTGACCAGTTGCCGCCCGAACAATTCGCGCGAACGTTCGAAGTTGTTCCGGGCACGGCGCATGGTGGCCTCGGCCCGCGCCGCCTCCAGCCGCGGACGCTCAGGATCAAGCTGGGCCAGAGCCTGACCGGCGCGCACGAAATCGCCCTCCTCGACCAGCACACGTAGCAGCACACCACTGGTCTTGGCCACCACCTGTGCATCAGCCGGCACTTCCAGGTTGGCGGTGCCGGCGTAGCTGGCGGTGATCCGCCGCTGCTGCACCGGTGCCACCTCGACCGGCACGGCCCGGTCATGCTCGCGGTTCTCACCGTTCGCGCCCGGCTCACCGTTCGAAGCTTCGGCCTCGGCGGAGCCATTCCCGCCGCGACAGGCCGAAAGGCCGAGCACGGCGAACAGGGCCAGAATCACGGCAAAACGGGCGGACGAAGAAGTACGACGCATGGACGGGCTCGCGAAGGTGTGCTGGTCAAATACCACAGTACGGGCCGCGTGTTGCAGGCGCATATGCCAAGAGTCAGCCTGACCTTCACCCCGGCCGCATCGCCCCACTGTGCGATCCCGTCACGCGGCGTCTATACTCCACGACGTTTTCCGTCACTTCCGGACCCCACGATGCGTCGATTCCTGCCCGCCCTCTGCGGCACCGCGCTCGCCCTCGCGATGGCACCCGGCCTCGCCCTTGGCAGCACTGCCGGCTCCAGCGTCGGCGATGTCGAGACCGGCCGCCTGCTCGCCTTCACCTGCGCCGGTTGTCACGGCATCCCCGAGTTACGCAACGCCTACCCCAACTTCCGCGTGCCGAAGATCGCCGGCCAGAACGAGACCTACCTGATCAACGCGCTTCACGCCTACCGCAACGGCGACCGCCAGCACCCGACCATGGTCGCGCAGGCTTCGAGCCTCTCCGAGCAGGACATCGCCGACCTCGCCGCCTATTTCGCCTCGCGGAGGCCTCAGCAGAATCGCCGCCCATGAAAATCACGACCCTGATTGCCCTCGCCACCCTGTTCGCCTCCAGCAGCGTTGCCGCCATCGGCAGCCCGCCCGGCAACCCGGCACTTGGCAAGCAACGTTTCGAGGCCACGCCGCCGGGTGGCCAGTCCTGCGCCAGCTGCCACCTCAAGTCCGGTGCCGGTGCGATCGACGACAGCACCCCTTTGCTCGCCGGCCAGCCCGCCGACTTTCTTGCCATGACCCTGCGGCAGTACCGTTCCGGTGAACGCGTCAATGTGCTGATGAACGCCCAGGTCGGACCCGACGGCACCAACCCGCTGACCGACGCCGACATCGACAACATCAGCGCCTACCTGGCCTCGCAGCGTTCCATCCTGCACGTCTACCAGCCCGAGCGGCGGCGCTGAGGTTTTCTGGGGTGCCCGGCCTCGCGCCGGGCGCTCAACGGGCGATGTAGGGCGCTTCCCCGCTGTCGTGGTCGGTGGCGTCGCGCACCGCGGTGATGCCCGGCACTTTGGCCATCAGGGTCTTTTCGATGCCCTGCTTCAAGGTGACATCGGCCATGCCGCAACCCTGGCAACCGCCGCCGAAGCGCAGCAGCACCACGCCCTCTGCGGTCACTTCCTCCAGCCGCACATGGCCCTTGTGCGCGGCCAGCTGCGGGTTGATTTCGCTGTCGATCAACCAGCGCACGCGCTCGGGGATCGAGGCGTCCTCGGCCGGCGCCGTGCCCTTGATCTTCGGGGCGCGGATGTTGAGCTCGCCGCCGGTAGCGTTGCTGCGGAAGTCGATCTCGGCGCCGTCGAGGTGGCTAGCACTGTCGCCATCGACGAACAGGGTGAAGCCCTCGCAATCGATGGCCCACTCGCGGCCATCGAGATCAGCCTTCTCGGCGAATTCGAGGCGCACATCGGCCTTCGGCGTGCCGGGATGCAGGGCCGAGAGGCGGATGCCGATCGCATCGCCGCCCTGGCTGTCGAGCAGACGGCGGAAATGGGTCTGGGCGGATTCGGTGATCTGGATCATCGGCGTATTCTAGTCCTGCGCGGCCAACGCAGCGTCGATGGGCATGACGCGACGCTCGCCGGCACCACCCCACCGAAACCGGAGCCCCGATGCGCACGTTCACCGACCTCCTCGCCGCCCATTGCAGCCCGCTGCGCGGCGCCCAGCACCAGCTCTCACCGGAGCGCACCGCCAGCCTGCTCGACGCCCTGCCCGAAGGCTGGCGGCTGATCGACGATGGCTCGGCCATCACCAAGACCTTCCGCTTTCCCGATTACCACCGGACGATGGCCTTCGTGAATGCGCTGGCCTACATCGCCCACGCCGAAGACCACCACCCCGACCTCGGCGTGCACTACGACCGCTGCCTGGTGCGCTACTCGACCCACGACGTGGGCGGGTTGTCGATCAACGATTTCATCTGCGCCGCCAAGACCGAGGCCCTGCTCGCCCGCTAGGCCAAACGGTCGAGCACGGCGCGCAGCTCCTCGCTGAGCGGCGCGGTCACGAGGTAGGGCGTGGCACCGCCATCGAGCGCGAATTCCATCGAGGCGGCGTGCAGGAACAGGCGCTTCAGGCCGACCTGCTCGGCGAGGCGCTTGTTGGCTTCCTTGTCGCCGTACTTCGGATCGCCCGCCACCGGATGACCGATGTGGGCGGCATGCACGCGGATCTGGTGGGTGCGGCCGGTCTCGATGCGGATCTCGCAGAAGCTGTGGCCGCCGCGGCGTTCCAGCACCTTGATGTGGCTGACGGAAGGCTTGCCCTCGGGGTCGACCCGCACCATCCGTTCGCCGCCCTGCAGCACCGATTTGCGCAGCGGCGCATCGACCGTGATCGTGCCGTCCGGCACGCGGCCGACCAGCAGGGCGAGGTAGCGCTTGCCGGGGCCTTCGTCGTCCTCGCCGCCGCGCATCAGGGCCTGCAGCTCGAGCAAGGCCGAACGCTTCTTGGCCAGCACGATCACGCCCGAGGTGTCGCGGTCGAGCCGGTGCACCAACTCGATCGGCTCGTTCGGGCGCAGCGCGCGCAGGCCCTCGATCACCCCGAAGCTGATCCCCGAGCCGCCATGGGCAGCAATGCCGGAAGGCTTGTTCAGGGCGAGGATGGCCTTGTCCTCGAAAACGATGCTGGCCGCCAGCCGGTCCAGCAGCCCCTTGGGCGCGACCTTGGGCTCCCCCTCCTCGGCCAACCGGACCGGCGGGATGCGCACCTCGTCCCCGGCCTTGATCTTGGTCTCGGGCTTGGCCCGGCCACCGTTCACCCGCACCTGCCCCGAGCGCACGATCTTGTAGACGATCGAACGCGGCGCGCCCTTCAACTGGCCGAGCAGGAAATTGTCCAGACGTTGGCCGTCGCGATCGTCCGGGATCCGGACGAGGCGGACGCCTCCGGTTTTCTCATTCATGGTTGAGACCGACGGGGTGGGCGGGCCGGGACGCATCTGTTAAGCTGGATCCGCAGCCAAGGTTCTGATTCGCTTGGGAGTTGGCCGAAAGCCCCCTCCCCTGAGTTCCCGCCGAAACGCGACCACGCCCCCCGGGGGCGATCATGTTAGCGGCTTTCGCACGGGCGAACCTGCACCTGCCCGACTGTCCCGAGGGGTTGCCCGACGGCCAATCGGCAAGCACCGGATCGGCCTGACAAGCCGGCCGGCACCCCTGGAATACAAAGAGCGCTCCCGCGGGCATGGCCCGATGGTCCGACGCGCTGGAAAGGTGCCAGGCGCCGCATGCGGCGCCGGATGGCGGGCCCCGAGCCGGCGTTCCTCGCGGTAGAGCGCGTGAGGAACCTGACAATGAAGCGGATGCTGATCAATGCCACGCAGGCCGAAGAGCTGCGCGTGGCGATCGTGGACGGCCAGTCCCTGTACGACATCGACATCGAGCAGTCGGCCAAGGAACAACGCAAGTCCAACATCTACAAGGGCCGCATCACGCGGCTGGAACCCTCCCTCGAAGCGGCCTTCGTCGAATACGGCGTCGACCGCCACGGCTTCCTGCCGCTGAAGGAGATCGCCCGCGAGTACTTCCAGCCCGGCACGAACCCGGACAAGAACACGCTGAAGGAATGCCTGCGCGAAGGCCAGGAAGTCGTCATCCAGGTCGACAAGGAAGAGCGCGGCAACAAGGGTGCCGCCCTGACCACGTTCATCTCGCTGGCCGGCCGCTACATGGTGCTGATGCCGAACTCGCCGAACGCCGGTGGGGTCTCGCGGCGCATCGAGGGCGAGGACCGCCAGGCGCTGAAGGAAGCGCTCGACGCCATCAACATCCCCGATGACATGGGCGTCATCATCCGCACCGCCGGCGTCGGCCGCGACGCCGAAGAGCTGCAGTGGGACCTGAATTACCTGCTGCAGGTCTGGCGCGCCATCTGCGAGGCCGCGCTGGCCAAGCCCGCGCCCTTCCTGATCTACCAGGAATCGCGGCTGATCGTCCGCGCACTGCGCGACTACCTGCGCGGCGATGTCAACGAGATCCTCGTCGACACGCAGGCGATGTACGACGAAGCCCGCGAGTTCATGCAGCAGGTGATGCCCAACACCCTGCGCAAGCTCAAGCTCTACGGCGATCCGATCCCGCTGTTCAACCGCTTCCAGATCGAATCGCAGATCGAGAACGCCTACGAGCGCACCGTGCGTCTGCCCTCGGGCGGCGCGCTGGTGATCGACCAGACCGAAGCGCTGACGTCGGTCGACGTCAACTCGGCGCGCGCCACCAAGGGCGGCGACATCGAGGAAACCGCGCTGCAGACCAACCTGGAGGCGGCCGAGGAAGTGGCCCGCCAGCTGCGCCTGCGCGATCTGGGCGGCCTCGTGGTCATCGACTTCATCGACATGAGTTCGACCAAGGCCCAGCGCCAGGTCGAGGACCGCCTGCAGAACGCCCTCAAGCACGACCGCGCGCGCGTGCAGATCGGCCGCATCTCGCGCTTCGGTCTCCTGGAGATGAGCCGCCAGCGCCTGCGCCCGAGCCTTGGCGAGAGCAGCCAGATGGTCTGCCCGCGCTGCGATGGCCACGGCCGTGTGCGCAGCATCGAATCGCTGTCGCTGTCGATCCTGCGCGTGGTCGAGGAGCACGCGATGAAGGAGAACACCGGCCAGGTGCTGGTGCAGGTGCCGACACAGATCGCCAATTACCTGCTCAACGAGAAGCGCCGTGCGATCACCGAGATCGAGCAGCGCCACGACGCGCCGATCGTCATCGTCGCCGACCCGGCCATCGAGACCCCGCACTACAACGTCGTCCGTCTGCGCGAGAACGAGATGGGCGAGGAGTCGTCGCGCCCCAGCTACCACCGCACCAGCCCGCGCAAGCTCGAGCTGCACGCACTGACGAAGAACCAGCTCAACATCCCGCCGGCCCCGGCCGTCACCAAGGTGCAGCCGGTGCAGCCGATGCCCAGCCGCGCGGTGCAGGCCTTCGAGGGCGAGATCGAAACACCCGCCACGCCGGTGGCCACGACGGCCGCGGCAGTCGCCGCGCCGAAGCGTGGCTTCTGGAGCCGTTTGATGTCGGTGTTCACCGGCGACGAGGGTGCCGCTCAGACCGGGCCCACCACCCCGGCAGCGCCCGCGAAGCCGCAGGGCGAGCGTCCGCGGCGCGAGGAGCGCGGCCCGCGCCCCGATCGCAACAACCGCAACGAGCGTAGCCCGCGCCCCGAGCGCGGCGAGCGCGGCGAGCGCCCCGAGCGCAGCAACGACCGCAGTGAGCGCCCGGGCGTCGTCACCGGCGAGCAGCCGGCGCAGCGCGCGGAGCGCGGCGAGCGGCCCGGCCGCGGCGACCGCAAGGACCGCGGCGCCAAGCCCGAACGCAGCCCCGAGGAGCAGAAACGCGTCGAGGAGCAGCGCAAGCTCGAGGAGCAGCGTCGCCTCGAGAAGCAGCAGCGCCGTGAGGAGCAGCAGAAGCGCGAGGCCGAGAAGGCCGAGAAGGCCGAGCAGCGCAAGCAGGATCAGGCGAATCGGCAGCAGGACGCCCGCGGCGATGCCGTTGTCGCCGCCCCGGCCACCGCGGCGATCGTCCCGTCCTCGCCCTCGTTGGCTGAACCCCCCGATAGCGCGATGCCCGAGAGCAGCCTTGCGACCCCGCTTGCGGCCGATGCCTCCGACACGACGGCGTCGGAATCCGCCGAAGCCGGCGGCGGCAAGCGCCGTCGCGGTCGTCGCGGCGGCCGCCGCCGTCGCCGTGGCCAGGGCGACGCACTTTCCACCGAGGCCGGCTTGGACGGCATCGACGAAGCCGGTGACGAGTTCGAGGATGGCGAGGATCGCAGCGACGAAAGCCCGAACACGGCGCGCGGAGGCACAGTCGAAACAACGGGAAGCGGCCCCGCCAGCCGGGTGCTGACCTCCACCGAGGCCGATTTCGAAGACACGCCCGCGCCGCCCGTCGCGGCGGCAGTTGCCGCCGGTGTGGTGGTGACACCGGTCGAGGCCGCTCCGGTCGAGGCCGCTCCGGTCGAGGCCGCTCCGGTCGAAGCCGCTCCGGTCGAAGCCGCCCCGGTCGAAGCCGCTCCGGTCGAGGCCGCTCCGGTCGAAGCCGGGACCGCAGCGCTTCCACAACAGCCGGACCTGCTGAGTGATCTGGGCAGGCCCGAGCGGGCTGTAGCTCCGACCGAACCTGCCTCGCGCCCCTGAATCGGGCGCTTGGCAGGGCTTTCAGTGCGGTGTGAGGTAGGCGTCGTGGACGCCGTACTGGGTGGCCAGCCGCGCCAGCGAGACCGTGTCCTTGATCGCCAACTTGTCGAGCAGGCGGTATTTGTGGGTGGCCACCGTCTTGCCCGAAAGGTGCAGGCGGCGGCCGATCTCCTCCAGTTTCAGACCCTGGCAAAGCAGCTTGGCCACTTCCATCTCGCGCGGTGACAGAGCGGCGAAGGGTGAGCCGCCCTCGTGGGCACTCAGGGCGAGGTGCTGGGCCACCTCGGCGGCGAGGTAGCGGCGTCCCCGCGCCGCTTCCCGGATCGCCCGCAGCAGTTCCTGGGCGTCGCAGGCCTTGCCGACGTAGGCATGGGCCCCGGCGTCCATCAACCGGCGCGGCATCGGGCCGTCCTGCTGCACCGAGCAGATCACCACCCGGCTGCTGGCCCCGGCCTTGGCCAGCCGCTCGGTCACCTCCAGGCCGCTGACGCCCGGCAGGTGCAGGTCGCAGAGCACCACATCGGGCTTGAGCTGGCGGATCATCGGCAGGGCCGCCTCGCCGTCCTCGGCCTCGCCGACCACCTGCAGGTCGGGCTCGCGCTCAAGGATGAGCCGGTAGCCAGTGCGCACCAGAGCGTGGTCGTCCAGCAGGAACACGGTGATCATGCGGCCTCCGTGCCCGGGGCGTGGGCCGGGCGTGGTGCAAGACTAGGCAGGCCGGCAGGTCAGCGGCAAGCGATGGATACCGCCGCCAGCGTAGGAAATCGGCGCGGCCACCTCCGCCGGAAATTCCTACCCCGTGCGGCCTCCGGTCCGCGGCCGATCCGCTGCCCACAGCCTATTCGTTGGACACACCGTGCGGCACATGGCCGGCGGCCACGTGCTGCATGGCGCTTTCGATGTTGTGCATCGAGTCGTCGAAGAAGATGTCGGCACCGAAGGTTTCGAGGAAGGGGCCCTTCGGCCGGCCGCCAAGAAACAGGGCCTCGTCGAGGCGGATGCCCCATTCGCGCAGGGTCAGAATGACGCGTTTGTGGGCCGGTGCCGAGCGCGCCGTGACCAGTGCGATGCGGATCGGCGGATCGTCGGCCGGCAAAGCCTGCTGCAGCGTGTGCAGGGCCGAGAGGAAACCACGGAAGGGGCCACCCGACAGGGGCTCGGCGGCGCGTTCGATCTCGTGGGCATGGAAGGCCTGCAGGCCCGCTTGCTGGGAAACCCGTTCGCTCTCGTCGCCGAAGATCACCGCATCGCCATCGAAGGCGATGCGCAGCTGCGGGTGGGGATCGAGTGTCGGCCGGGCCGCGCTCGGCAGGATGGTGGCCGCCGCCACGCCGTGTTCCAGCGCGCTGCGCACGCTGGCCGGGTTGGCACTCAAAAACAATTGCGCACCGAACGGGCGAATGTAGGGGTGGGTGTCGGCGCCGGCGGTGAACACGGCGCGGACGATGCCGAGCCGGTAGTGCTCGATGGCATTGAAGATGCGCAGGCCGGTGTCGCCGGAATTGCGGGAAAGCAGGATGACCTCGACCGGCGGCATGCCCTCGGGCAGCAACTGGTTGAGTGCCAGCAGCTTGCGCACCAGCGGGAAGGCGATGCCCGGCTGCAGCAGCTCATCCTCGTGGCGGCGCTGGTAGTCGGCGTAGGCGCTCAGGCCTTCGCGTTCGAATAGCGCATGGCCGTCCTCCAAATCGAACAGCGCCCGGGCGGTAATGGCGACGACGAGCGGACGCATCAGCCTTCGAACTGCTCGTCGAGGATGCGTTCGGCCAGCTCGTGCTCAGGGTCGAACAGCAGGGTCACGGTGCGCTCGCGCGACTGCCGGATGCTGACTTCGACCACCTGGCGGACCTCGTGCGAATCGGCGGTGGCGCTGACCGGGCGCTTGAGCGCGTCGAGCACCTCGATACCGATTTCGGCATCGGCGCGCAGGATGGCTCCGCGCCAGCGGCGCGGTCGGAAGGCGGCGATCGGCGTCAGCGCCACCACGTCGGTGCCGAGCGGCAGGATCGGCCCGTGCGCCGAATAGTTGTAGGCGGTCGAACCGGCCGGGGTGGCCAGCAGAACACCGTCGCAGACCAGTTCATCGAGCTTGCGCTGGCCGTTCACGCTGATCCGCAGATGGGCAGCCTGACGGGTCTGCCGCAACAGGGCGACCTCGTTGTAGGCCAGCGACTCGACGCTGGCACCGCCCTCGGTGACCGCGCGCATCTCCAGCGGTCGGAGCACGCTGGGACGGGCGACGGCGAGCCGCTCCTGGATCGTCTCGGGCCGGTACTGGTTCATCAAAAAGCCGACCGTGCCGAGTTTCATGCCGTACACCGGCAGGCCAAGCGCACCGTGCCGATGCAAGGTCTGCAGCATGAAGCCATCGCCGCCGAGTGCCACCAGCAGTTCGGCCTCGGCGGGCGGGCAGAGGCCCAGTTCCGTTTCGAGCACGAGCTTCGCCGCCTGCGCCTCGGGCGTCGGGCTGGCAAGGATGGCGATGCGACGACCCACGGCGGCCTGCCTCAACCGGCCACGGTCGGCTCGCCGGCGACGGCGATCTGACCCAGACGGCGCACCGCCACCAGCAAGGTGGCGTAGTCCATGTTCCGCAGCGTGCGCATGTCGGCGAACATGGCCAGGGTATGCCGCAGGCCTTGCCCACGGCTCGCCAGCCAAGCCGCCACCGCCTCGGCGGCCGCTTGCCGCGCACCAAGCCCACCCAGCACCTGACCGACCAGCACGCTCTGCTGTTGCTGCAACTCATCCCGCAATGCGCTGCGGGCCTGCGCATGCCAACGGCCATCGACCGGCAGTTGTTCAACCTGGTCCATCAGCCACTTGCTGTGCAAGGTCTCGGAAAGCAGGAAATACACCGCCGCCACCTTACCCACCGGCAGCCCGCGCTGCAGGGCGATCGCAGCGATGTCGGGGCCGTAAGCGAGGAAAGGCAGGGACGCGAAATCAGCCGCCAGGGCTTCATCGAAACCTTTGCGCGCCCAAGTCTCGGCACTGGCTGTGAAGTGCGCCCGCGCTTCGACCGGCAGTACGCTGGGCAAGCCTTGGCGCAGCTCGCCCAGCGCATCGGCGTAGCGCGCCACCATCGCGGCGATCTGCAGCTCCTCACCGGGGCGGTTGAGCAACCACCGGGTGTACTGGCGCAGCAGGTGCCAGATCGCCATCAGGGCATCGATCTGTGCCGCTTCGGGCACCTTCAGGTCGGCGGCATCGATGGCCGACCACCAGTCACGGGCATTGAGGATTTCGCGGGCGACGGTGTAGGCCTTGGCGATCGCCGCCGGGGTCTCGCCGGTGTCCTCCTGCATGCGCAGGACGAAGGTGCTGCCCATGCGGTTGACCATCGAATTGGTCACCGCGGTGGCGATGATCTCGCGACGCAGGCGGTGGCCTTCCATGTCGGCGGCATAGCGTTCCTGCAGTGGCTTCGGGAAATAGCGCTGCAGCTCACGCGACAGGTAGGGGTCTTCCGGCACGTCACTGTCGAGCAGCTGGTTGAAGATCACGATCTTGTCGTAGCTGAGCAGGATCGAAAGCTCGGGGCGGGTCAGGCCCAGGCCGCGTGAACGGCGCTCGCTGAACTCGGCATCGGTGGGCAGGAACTCGATGGCACGATCGAGCAGGCCCTGCGATTCCAGCGTGCGGATCAGGTGCTGGAAGCTGCCCAGCCGCGGCACGCTCATCCGCTCCATCAGGCTGATGGCCTGGTTCTGCCGGTAGTTGTCGTTGAGCACGAGCGCACCGACTTCCTCGGTCATTTCGGCCAGCAAAGCGTTGCGCTGGTCCAACGTGAGTCCACCACGGGCCATCACCGCACCGAGCAGGATCTTGATGTTGACCTCGTGGTCGGAGGTGTCGACGCCGGCCGAATTGTCGATAAAGTCGGTGTTGAGCAGCACGCCGTTCAATGCGGCTTCGATGCGGCCCTTCTGGGTCATGCCAAGGTTGCCGCCCTCGCCCACCACCTTGCAGCGCAAGTCACGACCATCGACGCGCAGGCCATTGTTGGCGCGGTCACCGGCATCGGCATGGGCTTCGCTGCTGGCCTTGACGTAGGTGCCGATGCCGCCGTTCCAGAGCAGGTCGACCGGCGCCTTGAGGATGGCGTTCATCAGCGCGGCCGGGGTCATCTGCTCGATGGCCTCGTCGATGCCGAGCGCAGCGCGCACTTCCGCGCTGACCGGGATGTGCTTGGCCGAGCGCGGATACACGCTGCCGCCGGTCGAGATCAGGGTCTTGTCGTAATCGTCCCAGCTCGAACGCGGCAGCTTGAACAGGCGTTCACGCTCGGCGAAAGAGATCGCTGCGTCCGGGTTCGGATCGAGAAAAATGTGGCGGTGGTCGAAGGCCGCCAGCAAGCGGATGTGTTTCGAGAGCAGCATGCCATTGCCGAACACATCGCCCGACATGTCGCCGACGCCGACCACGGTGAAGTCCTCGTTCTGGCAGTCGCGGCCGAGCGCACGGAAATGCCGTTTCACCGATTCCCAACCGCCACGGGCGGTGATGCCCATGCCCTTGTGGTCATAGCCGACCGAACCGCCCGAGGCGAAGGCGTCGCCTAGCCAGAAGCCGTGTTCGGCGCTGATACTGTTGGCGATGTCGGAGAAGGTGGCCGTACCCTTGTCGGCGGCGACCACCAGATAGGGGTCATCGGCATCGTGACGGACCACATCGACCGGCGGAACGATCGTGCCCTCGACGATATTGTCAGTGATGTCGAGCAGGCCGTTGATGAAGCGCTTGTAGCTGGCGATGCCCTCGGCCAGCCAGGCTTCACGCTCGCTGCTGGGCGGCAGACGCTTCGGAAAGAAGCCGCCCTTGCTGCCGACCGGCACGATCACCGTGTTCTTGACCATCTGTGCTTTGACGAGACCCAGCACTTCGGTACGGAAGTCCTCGCGGCGGTCCGACCAGCGCAGACCGCCACGCGCCACCGGGCCGAAGCGCAGGTGCACGCCCTCCACCGATGGTGAGTAGACGAAAATCTCGCGGTAGGGCTTCGGCTTCGGCAGATCGGGCACCTTGGCCGGGTCGAACTTGAAGCTGATGAAATCGCGGCCCTTGTTCTGGAAAAAGCTGGTGCGCAATGTGGCCTGGATCACGGCCTTGAGGCTGCGCAGGATGCGGTCTTCGTCGAGGCTCGACACCTGTTCCAGGGCCTGACCGATGGCTTCGTCGAGGCCGGCGATGGCCACAGCACGGGCCTCAGGGCTGTGCTCACGGCGCGGATCGAAGCGGGCCTCGAAGAGTTCGACCAGCAGCTGCGCCACCTGCGGGTAACGCACCAGGGTTTCTTCCATGTAGGCCTGCGAGAACGGCACACCGGTCTGCAACAGGTACTTGGCGTAACCGCGCAGCATCGCCACCTGCCGCCAGTCGATCCCGGCGACCAGAACAAGGCGGTTGAAACCGTCGTTCTCGGCTTCACCACGCCAGACACGGGCGAAGGCATCCTCGAAATGGCGTTGCGCACTCGCCAGATCATCGAGCGGGCATTGCGCCTGCACCACGAAATCCTGGATGGCGATGGTTCGACCGCCGCCGTCGAGTTCGTAGGGATGCTCGGAGAGGATGCGCAGACCGAGGTTCTCCAGCATCGGCAGCGCATCACTGAGGGCGATCGCGCGATCGAGCCGGATCGCCTTGAACCGTAGTCCCTCGGCGTCTTCGTAGAGCGAAAGCTTCAGGTCGGTCTCGCTGGCCAGTTGGTCGGCCTGCACCAGATCGACGGCGGCCGCTTCGGGCGGCACCGCGTCCATGTAACCGGGCGGCAGCCCTTTGGCGAAACGCCGTGCCAGGCGCAGACCCTCGCCCTCGCCGCGCAGGCGCACCAGCGCCTCGCGCAGGCCGTCGTACCAGTTGCGGACGATGGCGGCGATGCGCTGCTCCAATTGCACCGGGTCGGCGTCGACCCGGGTGCCGGCGAGTGGCCGCACCACCAGGTACATCTGCGCCAGCGGTGAGCTGCCGATGTGGATGCTGGAATCGAGACGGCCTCCCTGCAAAGCTTCGCGCAACAGGGTTTCGATGCGACTGCGGACCTCGCCACTGAAGCGGTCGCGCGGGATGTAAACGAGCGCGGTGAAGAAACGGCCGTACCGGTCGCGGCGCAGGAACAGCCGGCTGCGCGGGCGTTCGTGCAGGGCGAGGATGCCCATCGCCGTGGTGGAAAGTTCGTCGGTCGAGGCCTGGAACAGCTCGTCACGCGGCAGGGTGTCGAGGATGTGGCGCAGGGCCTTGCCGCTGTGGCTGCCCGGCGCGAGACCGGAACGTTCCATGATCTGGTCGTGGCGACGGCGGACCAGCGGGATCTCCCAGGGCCGACGGTTGTAGGCGCCCGAGGTGTAGAGGCCGAGGAAACGCTGTTCGGCCACCGCATTGCCGTCGGCGTCGTAGACCAGAACGCCGATGTAATCCATGTAGCCCGGGCGATGGACGGTGGCGCGGGCATTGGTCTTGGTCAGGATCAGCACGTCACGCTCGCCGCTGCGACGTTGCGCCATCACCTCGCCGAGCGGACGAGGACCGTACGAGGGCGCATGCCGCATCAGACCGAGTCCACTGCCCTCGACCGGCACCAGCATCCGCGCATCGCCCTCGCCACTGACCCGGTACTCGCGGTAACCGAGAAAAGTGAAATGGTTGTCGGCCGCCCAGTTGAGAAAATCCTGCGCCTCGGCGCGGACCACGTTGTTGACCGGCAAAGGCCGGCTGGAAAGTTCAGCAGCAGCACGCACCATCACCTCGCGCATGGCCGACCAGTCCTGCACACAAGCGCGCACATCGGCCAGCGCGGCCTCCAGCCGGGCCTGCAGGGCCGGCAGCTCCTCGGCCGGCTGACGGTCGATCTCGACATGCATCAGCGATTCGGCCGCACCCGCACCGATCGCCAGCAGACGCCCCGACTCGCGGCGCAGCCTGACCACCGGATGCACCAGCAGGTGGGTGCCGATGCCCTGCTCGGCCAGCGCCATGCTGATCGAATCGACGAGGAAGGGCATGTCATCGTTGACCACCTGCAGCACGCTGTGACCACCGGTGCCGGGATTGAACAGGCGCAGTTTGGGCAGGCCGACCTGCCGCTCAATGGCGAAATCGAGAAACTCCCGGGCCAAAGCCAGCCAATCGGCCGCCGGCCGCAGGGCCCGCTCCTCGGTCGGCAGGCGCGCGTAGAGCGCTTCGACAAAATCCACCAGCATCGCCCCGGCGGGGTCGGTCAGGGCGGTGGCCCGGACCAGGGCGGTCAGTTCGGCGTCGGGGGCAGCGTTCGGGGCGGCGATCGGGGCGCTCATGCGGGGCGGTCGTGGGCGTGGGGTGAAAGCCGCCAGTGTACCCGCCCCGGCCCCGCGACCGAGCCTCGGGCTCAGGCGTCCAGGGCCGTCCAGCGAGCGTAGACGGCGTCCAGTTCGGCCTGCACGGCGACCATCCGTGCGTGGTGCGTGGCCTGCATGGTGGCGTCCTTCGCGTAGAAGCCCGGCGCCGAAAGTGTGGCGGTGAGCTCGGCCAGCTCGTTCTCCAGCGCCTCGATCCGTCCGGGCAGGGCCTCGAGTTCGCGCTGCTCCTTGAAGCCGAGCTTGCGTTTCGGCATCGCCACCCCCGCCGGCACCGGTACCGGCGTCGCCACATCCGTCGCGGCGGGAATCGACGATGCCGAGCTGGCCGCCGGCTTCGCCACCGCCCCGGCCGTTGCCGCCAGACTCGTGGCGGGTCGCTGGCGCAGCCAGTCGGTGTAGCCGCCAACGTAGTCGCCGACACGGCCCTCGCCTTCCATCACCAAGGTCGAAGTCGCCACCGCATCGATGAAATCGCGGTCGTGGCTGACCAGCAGCAGGGTGCCTGGGTAGTCGCCGAGCAGTTCCTCGAGCAGTTCCAGCGTCTCGACATCGAGGTCGTTGGTCGGCTCGTCCATCACCAGCAGGTTGGAGGGTTGAGCAAAAAGTCGCGCCAGCAGCAGGCGGTTGCGCTCGCCGCCGCTGAGCTTGTGGATCGGCGCACGGGCGCGCTCAGGCGTGAACAGGAAGTCCTGCAGGTAGCCCATCACGTGCTTGCGGGTGCCGCCCACCTCGACGAAGTCGGCGCCCTGCGAGACGTTGTCGAGTGCGTTCCAGTCCTCGCGCAGGGCCATGCGGTACTGGTCGAAATACGCCACCTGCAGGCCGGTGCCCTGTTTCACTTCGCCGGCCTGCGGAGCCAGATCACCCAGCAGCAGCTTGATCAGCGTGGTCTTGCCGCTGCCGTTCGGGCCGATCAGGCCGATCCGGTCACCGCGCATCACGGTGAGGTCGAGATCGCGCACCAGCAGCTTGTCGCCATGCGCGAAGGTGAGGCCCTTGGTCTCGATCACCTTGCGGCCGCTCTGTTGCCCCTCGGCCAGCGCCATCCGCACATTGCCGGTCTTGTCGCGCCGCTCGGTGCGCTCGCGGCGCATCGCCTCCAGCCGGCGCACGCGGCCTTCGTCGCGGGTGCGGCGGGCCTTGATGCCCTGGCGGATCCACACCTCCTCCTGCGCCAGCAGCTTGTCGAACTTGGCGTTCTCCTGCGCCTCGGCGTGGGCGCGCTCTTCCTGGCGGCGCAGGTAGTTGGCCCAGTCACCGGGCCAGCTGCTCAGGCTGCCGCGGTCGATCTCGACGATCCGCGTGGCGAGTGCCTTGAGAAAACGCCGGTCGTGGGTGACGAAGACGATCGCGCCCTTGTAGTCGAGCAGCGCGGCCTCGAGCGCCTCGATGGCGGCGATGTCGAGGTGGTTGGTGGGCTCGTCGAGCAGCAGGATCTGCGGCTCGGCGACAAAAGCACGGGCCAGCAGCACGCGGCGCTTCAGGCCGCCCGACTGCGCACTGAAAGCCTGTTCGCCGTCGAGGCCGAGTCGGGTCAGGGTCGCTTCGACCCGGGCCTCCAGCCGCCAGCCGTCGGCGGCGTCGATGCGCGACTGCACGCGGCCCAGAGCCTCCATGTCGATCTCGTCGGCATGGCTCAGGTGGTGGAATTCGGCGATGTCGTGGCCGATCGTGCCCAGACCATCGGCCACCACCTCGTAGATCGAGCCCTCGAGATGCGCCGGCACCTCCTGCTCCAGCCGGGCCACCCGCACGCCGGTCTCGAGGCGACGCTCACCGTCATCCGGCAGCAGTTCACCGGCGATCAGCTTGAGCAGGGTGGACTTGCCGGCACCGTTGCGGCCGATCAGGGCGATGCGTTCGCCGGCTTCGATGGCAAGGTCGATGCCATCGAGCAGGCGCGGGCCGCCGACGCGGAAGTCGACGCGATTCAGGGTGAGCAGGGGCATGCCGGCATTGTAGCGGCCGCCGCCCCGAGCGGCACCCGGTTGGCTGGCATTGGGGCGAAGCGGCCCGGGCTCGGGTAAACTCCGCGCCCTTCCCGTCCGGCTTCGCGCCGGCATCCCGAGGCTGCCATGAGCGCCGAAACCGAACAGTCCCACGAGGCGCCGCCGCTGCGCTTTTCCGATCTCGCCCTGCCCGAGAGCCTGATGCAGGCGCTCATCGCGGTAGGTTACGAGTCGCCCTCGCCGATCCAGTCCGCCACCATCCCGCCCCTGTTGCTGGGTCGTGATGTGCTGGGCCAGGCCCAGACCGGCACCGGCAAGACCGCCGCCTTCGCCCTGCCGGTGCTGGCGCGGATCGCCCAGCGCCCGGCCGGTGCGCCCGGCGCACTGGTGTTGGCCCCGACCCGCGAACTGGCCATCCAGGTCGCCGAGGCCTTCCACAAGTACGCGGCTTTCATCCCCGGTTTCCAGGTGCTGCCGATCTACGGCGGCCAGGCCTACGGCCCGCAGCTGAGTGCGCTCAAGCGCGGCGTGCATGTCGTGGTCGGTACGCCCGGTCGCGTCATCGACCATCTCGAACGCGGTTCGCTCGATCTGTCGAAGCTCGAGGTGCTGGTGCTCGATGAAGCCGACGAAATGCTGCGGATGGGCTTCATCGACGATGTCGAGGCGGTGCTGAAGAAGACCCCGCCAGAGCGTCAGGTCGCGCTGTTTTCAGCCACCATGCCGCCGCCGATCAAGCGCATCGCCCAGACTTATCTGAAAAATCCGGTCGAAGTGGCGATCAAGGCCAAGACCACCACGGCCACCAACATCCGCCAGCGGATGTGGATGGTCAGCGGCCTGCACAAGCTCGATGCGCTGACCCGTATCCTCGAGGCCGAAACCTTCGATGCGATGATCGTCTTCGCGCGCACCAAGCAGGCCACCCAGGAACTCGCCGACAAGCTGGCCGCCCGCGGCCTGGCCGCCGCCGCCATCCACGGCGATGTGCAGCAGGCGCAGCGCGAGCGCACCATCCAACAGCTGAAAGACGGCAAGACCGACATTCTGGTTGCCACCGACGTGGCGGCCCGCGGCCTCGATGTCGAGCGCATCAGCCACGTGCTGAACTACGACATCCCCTACGACACCGAGAGCTACGTCCACCGCATCGGCCGCACCGGCCGGGCTGGACGCAGCGGTGAGGCCATCTTGTTCGTCAGCCCGCGCGAGCGCGGCATGCTCAAGGCCATCGAGCGCGCCACCCGCCAGCCGATCGAGCCGATGACCCTGCCCTCGGTGCAGGCGGTGAACGACTCCCGGATCAGCCGCTTCCTCGATCGCATCACCCAGGCCCGGCAACTCGAGGACGTCAGCGTCTACCGCAGTCTGGTCGAACGCTACGAGAGCGAGCACAACGTGCCGGCCATCGAGATCGCCGCCGCGCTCGCCCGCCTCGTGCAGGGCGAGACACCACTGTTGATGGAACCGCCCAGCCGCGAGGCACGTCCCGAGCCGGGCCACGCCGAGCGCGGCGAACGCCCGGAGCGCCGCGAACGCGTCGACTTCGACAAGCTGCCGCGCCAGCCGCGTGGCGAGCCGATGAGCTGGCGCCCGGAAGCGCGCCAACCGCGCGACGACAGCCCGCCCAAGGCACGCCCGGCCAAGTTCGACGCGCCGCGCCCACCGGAGCCGGGCTTCGCCACCTACTGGATCGCCGTGGGTCACGCCCACCAGGTGAAACCGGGCAACATCGTCGGTGCCATCGCCAACGAGGCCGGCCTCGACGCCGCGCACATCGGCCGCATCAACATCCGCACCAACGACACGCTGGTCGACCTTCCCGAAGGCATGCCGAAGGAGATCATGGCCCACCTGAAAAAGGTCCGCGTCGCCGGCCAGGCCCTGATGCTCAAGGCCTACGATCCAACCAAGGACGACAACGGCGAGGGCGAAGGCGCATCGCCCCGTTTCGCCAGGAAACCCGGCTTCAAGCCCGGCGCTTACAAGGGCGACAACTTCAAGCCGGGCTTCAAGGGCAAACCGAAGCGCGATGCCTGAAACCCACGGCCCATGCCCATGCCCACCCTGACCCGACTGCTGCTGCTCGTTATCGCCCTTGGCCTCGCCGCCTGCACCCGCGACCCCGGCCCGCCACCCGGCGGCGCGCCGGTCGAACTCGAAGTTCGCGTGCTGCGCGTTGGTGACGGCGCCATTGCGCGCAGTGGCGACACGGTGCAGGTGCACTACACCGGCTGGCTCTACGACGAACGCGAACCCGGCCGCCGCGGTACCGAGTTCGACAGCTCGCGACCGCGCGGCGAACCACTGGTGTTTCCGCTCGGTCAGGGCCGCGTCATCCGTGGCTGGGACGAAGGGGTGCTCGGCATGCAGGTCGGTGAAATCCGCGAACTGGCCATCCCGGCCGACCTCGCTTACGGCCGCCGCGGCGCCGGCCGCACCATCCCGCCGCACCAGCCCCTGCTGTTCGAAGTCGAGCTGGTCGGCATCGAAGCCCCGCGCTGATCGACCGCATGCCGCAGGCTCCCGACCTGCACGGCCCCGGTGTGGTCGTGATCGGTGGTGGTCCGGCCGGTCTGATGGCGGCGGAGGCGGCACGTGCCGCCGGTATCGAGGTCGATCTGTTCGAGGCCAAGCCCTCGGTCGGACGCAAGTTCCTGATCGCTGGGCGCGGCGGCCTCAACCTCAGCCACGCCGAAGCCCGACCTGCCTTCGACCGCCGCTACAGTCGTGGCGGCGAACGGGTGGCGGATTGGCTGGACGACTTCGACGGCCCCGCCCTGCGCGACTGGGCCCGTGGTCTTGGCATCGAGACCTTCGTCGGCAGCTCGGGCCGGGTCTTTCCCAGCGACCTCAAGGCCGCTCCCTTGCTGCGGGCCTGGGTGGCGCGCCTCAGGGCGCAGGGCGTGCGTCTGCACATGCGGCACCGCTGGACGGGCTTCGATGCCGGGGGTGCGATCAGCTTTGACACGCCGCAGGGGCCACGCCGACTGGAAGCCAAGGCGGTGGTGCTGGCCCTGGGCGGCGGCAGTTGGCCGCAGCTCGGCTCGGACGGCGCCTGGCTGCCCTGGCTCGCTGCACGCGGGGTGCCGGTGCAGGCCTTGGAGGCCTCGAACTGCGGCTTCGAACACCCTTGGAGCGAGCACCTGCGCCAAGGCTTTGCCGGCGCCCCCTTGAAGCCGGTGATCGCCCACTGGACCGCGGCCGATGGCCAGCCCCGGCAGCGCCAGGGCGAATGCGTGCTGAGCGAATACGGCCTGGAGGGCAGTTTGCTCTACGCCATCGGCCCAGACCTGCGGGAACAGCTGCGTCGCGAAGGGCGGGCCAGACTGCAGCTCGACCTGCTACCGGGCAGCCCAGTCGAACGTGTGCGCGAGGCGCTCACGCAGCCGCGAGCGGGCCGATCCCTGAGCGAAACCCTGCGTCGCCGGCTCAGGCTCGACGGGGTCAAAGCCGCTCTGCTGCGCGAGCTGTTGCCTGCGGCGGTGTTCGCCGACGCGGTGCAACTCGCCAGCGCGATCAAGGCCCTGCCGCTGACCTTGCGAGCAGCCCGACCGATCGCCGAGGCGATCAGCACGGCAGGTGGTCTGGCACTCGAGGGCATCGACCCGCGTTTGGCGATTCGCGCCCTGCCCGGCTGGTTCGCCTGCGGCGAAATGCTCGACTGGGACGCTCCCACCGGGGGTTACCTGCTCACTGCCTGTTTCGCCAGTGGCGCGCGGGCCGGCCGTGCCGCGGCGGCGCATGTGACCGCGTCTGCCGGACCCAACCGGTCTTCTTCACCCTGCCGCACTTGATCGGAAGTCGGCAAGCTTCGACCATCCAGCTTCACCCCCGCCAAGGAACGCCCATGCCCCGCTCCCCGACCGCCCTCGCCCTCGCCCTTTCCCTGCTGCTCGGCAGCGTGGTTGCCACCGCCGCGAGCCGCGAGTTCCCGAGCGAGCACGGCAGCGTGCGCGTCACCACGGTGGCCGAGGGCCTCGAACACCCCTGGGGGCTCGCCTTCCTGCCCGATGGCCGGATGCTGGTCACCGAGCGCCCCGGCCGCCTGCGCATCGTCAGCGCCGACGGCCAACTCTCGGCACCCGTCAGTGGCCTGCCGAGGGTGCGCGCCCGCGGCCAGGGCGGCCTGCTCGATGTGGTGCTGCACCCGCGTTTCGCCGAGAACCGGCTGGTCTACCTCAGCTTCTCGGAACCGGGCAGCGGCGGTTCCGGCACGGCGGTGGCCCGGGGCCGGCTGGAGGGCAATGCCCTGCAGGGTGTGGAAGTGATCTTCCGGCAGGCGCCGAAAGTCGACACCGCCTTCCACTACGGCGCCCGGCTGGTGTTCGACCGCGAGGGCAAGCTGTTCGTCGGCACCGGCGACCGCGGCATGCAGGACACCGCGCAGGATCTGGCCCTCGGCCAGGGCAAGCTGTTCCGGATCAAGGATGACGGCACGCCGGCACCGGGCCTGCCCTTCGCCGACCGCGCAGGAACCCATCCTGGCCTTTTCAGCTACGGCCATCGCAACATCCAGGGCATGGCCCTGCACCCCGGCACCGGCCTGCTCTGGACCCACGAACACGGGCCACGCGGCGGCGACGAGATCAACGTGGCGCGCGCCGGGCGCAACTACGGCTGGCCGGTGATCACCTTCGGCGTCAACTACACCGGCACCACCATCGGCGAGGGCCTCACCGAGAAGACCGGCATGGAACAGCCGCTGTACCAGTGGACGCCTTCGATCGGGGTTTCGGGCATGGCCTTCCTCACCGGCGGGCGGTTCCCGGCCTGGCAGGACGATCTCTTCGTCGGTGGCCTGGCGCTGACCCGGCTGGAGCGCTTGGAACTGGACGGCGAGCGGGTCAGTCATCGCGAGGTGCTGCTCGATGACTGGAACCAGCGCATCCGTGACGTGCGCCAGGGCCCGGACGGCGCGCTCTATGTGCTGACCGACGCCCGCAACGGCCAGATCGCCCGGGTCGAACTGCTGCCGCGCTGAGTAGCGGTCGGCGCGCTCGCGGCGCCCCCGCAGGCGCCGCAGTGCCCTGCGATCAGGCGGCCAGCCAGTCCTCGACGAAACGCACGGCGGCGGCGACATCGCCATCGAGCGCGCGGTCGGTGCCGAGAAAGGCCACCTGCCGGCGGAAGTCGGCGTGCAGTGCCGCCACGCCGCTGCCGGGCCGGAACGCCGCTGCCGCGGCCAGTTCGGCGCGCAAGGCCTCGCACTCGGCGAGGAACTGCGGGCGCTGCGGGTGCGGATCGGGCGGTGCCTTGCCCACCTTGGCCGCGAAGGTGGCGAGGTCGGCCTCGCGGGCGAGCCGGCGTGCGGCTTCGATCATGTCACGGCGGAAATCCAGCGCCTGTGCGGCGGTCATCAGCTCCAGCGCCAGCACCTTGCCAAGATCGGCGCTCATGTCGAGCACATGGCGGCCTTCGTTGGCGCCCATCGAAACGTGATCCTCGGCGTTGGCGCTGGTCGGCACCGAGTAGACGGTGGCCGGATGCGCCCGCGAGGCGAGGTCGTTGACGATGGCCGCGGCGGTGTATTGCACGATCATCAGCCCGGACTCGGTGCCGTCCTCGTTGCCGATCAGGAAAGCCGGCAGGCCGTCGTTGGTGGCCGGGTCGAGCAGCTTGTTGAGCCGGCGCTCCGAGATCGAGGCCAGCACCGGGATGGCGGCCTTGACATAGCTCATCGCCAGCGCGATCGGCATGCCGTGGAAGTGGCCGGCGGAAACCACCTGGTCCTCGACGAAGCGGGCGCCCACCAGATCGGGGAACACCAGCGGGTTGTCGGTGACGGCATTGAGTTCGACATCGATGACGCGCTGCAACTGGGCCAGTGCATCGCGCACCGCACCGTGCACCTGCGGCACGCAGCGCAGGCTGTAGCTGTCCTGCGGCTGGTGTTTCTTGCCGCCGCGGAAAGGCTTGAAGCGTTCGTAGAAGCGTTCGCGGCCATGGCGCTGGTCGGCCGGCACCCAGTCCCAGCCGATGTCGAAGCGCAGCGCGGCGAGTTCGGCATTCGGCCAGCTCGAGGGCCGCCAGGGCAGCGCCTTGGGCACCAGGTGGTAGGCGATGTCGGCCAGCGTCGAGTCCTCGAGCAGGGCTTGCAGCTTGGCGGCGCTGGCCACCTGCCCCGGGTGCGGACGCAGCGCGTGCACATGGGCGTCGAAGGCGCGACGGCGGCCGGCGAAGGCCTCGATCGTCATGGCCGCGCAGCGGTCGGCGAGATCGACCAGCTTCTCCAGCCGTTCGGCGCAGAGCACGGCGGTGGCCAGCATCTGCGCGGTGCCGTTGTTCAGGGCCAAGCCTTCCTTGTACGACAGCCGGATCGGTTCCAGACCGGCGCGCTTCAGGGCTTCGCCGCCGGGCAGTCGCTCACCGCGGAAGAAGGCCTCGCCCTGCCCCAGCAGCACGATGGCCAAGTGCGAAAGCGGTGCCAGATCGCCGCTGGCACCGACCGAGCCGAGCTTGGGCACCACCGGCACGATGCCGGCATTGAGCATCGCCGCGTAGGCTTCGAGTGTGCTGGCGCGCACCCCGGAGTGGCCCTTCATCAGGGTGTTGATGCGGATCACCAGCATCGCCCGCACCACGTCCTCGGCGAAGGGCTCGCCGATGCAGACCGCGTGCGTGGTGATCAGGTTCTCCTGCAGTTCTTCGTGCAGGCTCGTTTGCGCACCCTGATCGCCACGCAGGCGATGCGCACCGAGCAGGCGGTCGGCATTGCTTCCAAATCCGGTGGAGACGCCGTACAGCGGTTCCTGTTTCCGCACCTGTTCGGCCAGGAAATCGGCGGTGCGCTGCACGCGCAGGAGCTGCGCCGGATCGAGCACAACGCCCGCCCCGCGGGCGACGGCGATCACCTGTTGCCGGCTCAGCGAAGCGCCGTCCAGATGGACCGGCGAGGTCGATCGAGTCATCTCAGCGCCCCGCCAGTGCGCGCTGCTGCGCCAGTTCGACCTTCAGTGCGGCGACCAGTTCGGTTTCCGCCACAGCGAACTGCTCGTTGCGGCGCAGGTCCTTGACCGCCACCGTGCCCGTGGCGCGCTCGTCCTCGCCACGCAGCAGCACGAAGCGGATGCCGGCGCGGTCGGCGTACTGGAACTGCTTGGCGAGTTTTTTCGCCTCCAGCTGCACCTCGGTGTTGATGCCACCGGCACGCAGCCGGTTGCCCAGCGCCAGCGCGTCGTCCAGGGCCGCGTCGTCCATCAGTGCCACCAGGCACTCGACGCTGCTCTCGGCACTGCCCACCAGCCCGGCCTCGCGCAGCTGCCAGAACAGCCGGGTCACGCCGATCGAGATGCCCACGCCGGGCAGGTGCGATTTGGTGTAGTGGCTGGCGAGGTTGTCGTAGCGGCCGCCCGAGCAGACCGAGCCGATCTGCGGATGCGCATCGAGCGTGGTCTCGTAGACGGTGCCGGTGTAGTAGTCGAGGCCGCGGGCGATCGAGAAGTTGATGGCGTAGTCGGCCTCGGGCACGCCCAGCGCCTTCACCAGCGCCAGCACCTCGCGCAGCTCGGCCACGCCCTGCTCCAACGTGGCATTGCCGCCGCCCAGCGCATCGAGTTGGGCCAGGGCATCGGCATGGCTCGTCGAGCGCACCGAAACGAAAGCGAGGATCTTCGCGACCGTCTCGGCCGACAGGCCAAAGCCCTCGCCGGCCAGCGTGTCGCGCACGGCATCCACCCCGCGCTTGTCGATCTTGTCGACCTCGCGCAGCACCGCCATCTGCAGCGTGGTGTCGACCACACCGAGGCGCTCGAAGAAGCCGCGCATCAGCTTGCGGTTGTTCATCTGGATGGTGAATTGGCCGATGCCGAGCTCGCTGAACACGGCATGGATCACCGCCGGCATCTCGGCATCGAAGCGCACCGACAGCGCGTCCTTGCCGATCACGTCGATGTCGCACTGGTAGAACTCGCGGAAGCGGCCGCGCTGCTGACGCTCGCCGCGATACACGCGCTGCATCTGGTAGCGGCGGAACGGGAACGCCAGCTCGTGCTCATGTTCGGCCACATAGCGGGCCAGCGGCACGGTGAGGTCGAAGCGCAGCGCCAGTTCCGGCAGGCCGTCATCCTTCTTCTCGAGTGCGCCGGTCGATTGCGCGAAGTACACCTGCCGCTCGGTCTCGCCACCGCTCTTGGTCAGCAGCACGTCCGTCAGCTCGAACACCGGTGTTTCGACCGGCAGGAATCCGAAGCGTTCGTAGTTGCGGCGGATCACGTCAAGCATGCGCTGGAAAGCGATCTGCTCGCGCGGCAACAGCTCGAGGACACCGGGCGGGGTGCGGGGTTTGATCACGCGGGGCTTCTCCGGGCTAGAACGGCCATGGGGATGGCGGCAGCCCGGCATTCTCGCAGAATGCCCGGATGGCGCGGCGCGGCCCGCGCCAAGGCTTGCCAAGCACAGCTTCACGGACTACTCTAATGGGCTCCCGTCGGGGTGTAGCTCAGCCTGGTAGAGCGCTACGTTCGGGACGTAGAAGTCGCAGGTTCAAATCCTGTCTCCCCGACCAATCGCAGCATCACAAAGCCCGCCCTCCGGCGGGCTTTGTCGTTTTCGGCCCAACCTTCACCCGCAGCGCAACAAAGTGTGAGACAGTTCACACTTTGCTGGTCTTGACATACGGAGGCATGGATGATGGCCCACACCCCGCTGGTCCCACTGGCCCCGGTGGCGGTCCACGAGATTTCCCTGCGCGGCCGGATCGACCCCCGGAGCAGTTGGCATGACGCTGAACGCTGGGTGGCGGTTCTGGCGGGTCCCACCGCAGGCGCCTCGCCCTGGGCATCGCTGGTGCAGGCGCTGGGCGGCAATCTGGACTTAGCCCGCCGTCGGGCCAGCGAATTGCAACCGACGATCGATGCTGTCAACCGCATCATCGCTGCCCTCAACCAGTTGCCGGCGCAGGCCGGCTATGCCGACCTGCAGGCGGCGCTCGGACTCGGCACGCCCGCAGTCAAGACCGAGCCTCCGGCACACGACCACATCGGCGAGGCCATGAACCGGGTGCGGGATGCGCTGGAGAGTCGGCGCGCCGGCCCGCGTGAGCCAAGCGCCTTCGGCTGAGCCGCCCTGATCAGTCGGGCATGAGTTCTTGCAGGCGCGCGTGCAGGAGGTCGAGGCGCAGATCGGCCGCCGCGCCCGGTGAACGGCGTTCGGCCAGGCTGGCCTGCGGGTCGCGTTCGGCCCAGCGCGCCGGATCGGCGGCATCGCGGTAAGCGTCGCGGAATGGCCGACCGGCCCGCGTGAGCTCCACCGCAAGATCGGTGGCGAACATTGAGGGCTCGATCGCCGCCGCCATCCGCTCCGGCACCCAGACCAGCTCGCGCAGCAATCCGGGCAACAGGCCAAGCGCCGCGAGACCGCGGCCAAAACCATGCACCAGCGCGCCCTTGGTGAATTGCAGATCGCGGTGGTAACCGGAAGGCAGCGAGAGCAGGTGCTCGATCTCGGTCTTGGCCGCCGCCACCGAGGCGTAGACGCCGCGCATCAGCTCGATGGCATCGGGGTTGCGCTTGTTCGGCATCAGCGAACTGCCGGTGGTGTAGCGGTCCGGGAGCCGCACGAAACCGAACTCGGCGCTGGTGAACAGCGAAAGGTCCCAGGCCAGCCGGCGCAGATCGAGCAGGGCCGAGCCCAGCGCCTCCAAGGCCGCCAGTTCGAACTTGCCGCGCGAGAGCTGGGCGGCGGTGGCCGCCACCTGCAGGCGCCCAAAGCCCAGCGCGCGGGTGCTGTGCTCGCGGTCCAGCGGCAAGTTCACACCGTAGCCGGCTGCCGAACCGAGCGGGTTGGCGTCGATCCAGTGCGCCGTCGCCTGCAGGCGCTCGATATCGTCGAGGAAGCCTTCGGCGAAACCTGCCCACCACATGCCGGCACTGCTGACCATCGCCCGCTGCAGGTGGGTGTAGCCCGGCAGGGGCAACAGGGCCTCGGCCGCGGCACGATCGAGAGCGATGATCGCAGCGGCCCGGCACAGCCCGGCGGCCTCCTGCAAACGGCGCCGCAGCCAGAGCCGCGTGGCGACCAGCACCTGGTCGTTGCGGCTGCGGCCGGCATGGATCTTCTTGCCGACCTCACCCAGCTCCTCGATCAATCGAGCCTCGATCGCCGAATGCATGTCCTCGTGCGGGGCATCCAGCACATAACGTCCGTCCGCCAGTTCCGCGTCCAGCGCGGCAAGGCCCTGCAAGAGCGCGCTCAGCTCATCCTGCGTCAGCAGGCCGATGCGCTGCAGGCCTTCGGCGTGGGCGGCACTGGCCTCGATGTCGCAGCGGATGAACTCGCGGTCGAGGATGACATCGTCACCGGCAAGGAAACGCTGGATGTCGGCGTCGATGTCGATACCGGGCTTGGCCCACAAGGGGGTGTTCATGCGTGCTCCATCGCGAGACCCATCGACTCCGGCAGGCCGAAGGCGAGGTTGAGGTTCTGCAGGGCCTGCGTTGCCGCGCCCTTCAGCAGATTGTCGAGCGTGGCGACGAGGACGAGCCGGCGACCATCCTCGGAAAGGGTGAAACCGCCGATCTCGACGCCGTGGCGACCGGTGATGCCCGACACCCACGGCGCCGCATCGAGCAAGCGCAGCAGCGGCTCATCAGCGTAGGCGTGGGCGTAGCGTGCGCGAATCGCATCGAGCGCGACCGGCTCGCGCAGGTACGCGTTCACCGTCATCGTGATGCCGCGGAAATACGGTGCGACATGCGGCATGAACTCGACCGGATGACCCAGGTGCCGGGTCACCTCGCGCTCGTGCACGTGGCCCACCAGCGCATAGGGCATCAGGTTGTCGTGCAGCTTGGCAGGGTTGTTCTTGTCGCTCGGCGTGGTGCCGGCACCGCTGTAGCCGGAGACCCCGAAGCACTGCGCCGGGCCGTCGAGCAGATCGAGCACCGGCAGCAGGGCCAGCTGCATCGCAGTGGCGTAGCAGCCGGGGTTGCTGATCCGCGTGGCGCCCCGGAGCTTGGCCCGGCTGCGCTCCGGCAGGCCGTAAACCCAGGCCGGATCGAAGCGGAAATCGGCGGAAAGATCGACCACCACCGTCTGCGGTTCAGCGCCATCGATCGCGGCGACGAAAGGAAGCGCCAAGCCGTTCGGCAGGCCCAGCACCACGGCATCGACGCCGCTCGACGCGACGGCGGCAGCGTCGAAGTTCACGTAGCGCAGCTCGCCGGCGTAGGCCGGCTCGTGGTCGGCAAGGCGCTGGCCCTCGCGCTCGCGCGACGAGACGAAAGCGATCTCGAAGCCCGGATGCGCAGCGAGCAGGCGGATCAACTCGCTGCCGACATGGCCGCGTGCACCAACCAGGCCGATCCGTTTCACGCTCACGCTGCCGCTCCGAGTTTCAGGGTGGCCGGCCGGGTGCGGCAGTGCTCGACGGCGAAGCGGATCTCGTCGAAGCCCTCGAGGCCGTACCAGAACACCGTCCACGGCTCGCCCTTGAGCGCGCCTTCCGACTGGTCGAAGTAGAAATCGTTGATCGGGTTGGTGCTGCGCGAACGCCAGAACAGCCGCGGCGTCTCGGCCCGCATCACGTCCCAGGCGGCGCGGCCGAGACCCTCGCCCTTGGCATCGTCCGCCACAGCGAACTTGTCGAGGTGCGGAATGCCGTTTTCCTCGGTCAGGATGAGTGCGGCGCGGTAGTTCGCCGAGACGTAGATGCGCCAGGGGCGCGTGGTGTCGAAGTAGTCGGGGGTGAGGGCGCGACCGAAGCCGGATTCGATCAGCTGCCTCAGACGCGGCAGGTCAAGATCGGCCCAGCGGCTGTGGGCATGGATGGCCTCGCCACGGCGCACCAGCGTGCCCGAGCCGCGATGCGTGAACAGCTCCTTGGCCAGTTCATCAGGCTTGGTGATCGACACCGACGAGGACGGCGGCAGCGCATCGAGCAGGTCGGCGATCTGTTCGATCTTCAGCCGCATGCCACCCCCCAACCAGGGGGCGGTCATCAGCCGTTCGCGGTCGGTGCTGAGGTTGATCGAGTCGATCAGGCGCCCTTCCCCGTCCAACAGGCCGCCCGTGCCGGTGAGGAAGATGATCTTGTAGGGCTGCAGCGTCTTCACCAGTTCGTTCGCCGCCCAGTCGGCGTTGATGTTGACGATCTGGCCGTCCATCGTCTCGCCGAGCGAGCAGATCACCGGGATGGAGTTGGCGCGGATCGCGGCCTCCACACCGTCGCGCTCGACCCGCACCACATCCCCCACCAGGCCGAGTCGCTCGCGATCGACAAACTCGGCTTCGAACACGCCGGTCTGGATCGAGGTCGCGCGCACACCGGCCTCCTGCAGGGCATCGACGAGGCGCAGGTTCTCGCGCACCAGCACGCGGCGCACCACGGCCAGCACCTCGGGCGGCGTCACGCGCAGGCCGTCGATGGTCTGCTTGGTGATGCCGGCCGTGGCCATCGCCTCGTCCAGCTGCGGGCCGGCGCCGTGGATGACCACGGGGGTGAGGCCCACCTGCTGCAGGAAGGACAACGAGGACACCAGCGATTCCATGTCGTCGCGCAGGATCGCGCCGCCGACCTTGACGACGGCGAAGCGCGCGGCGTCCACCGAGCTGAAACGCTTCAGGTACTGCTGGATCTCCTTGGCACTCGCCATATTGGAGAGCAGGCGGACGATCGTGGTGCGCAGGTCGGTCATGGCCGCGAGAACAGTCGAGTCAGATGATCGGTGTAGGTGCTGAGCTGGTCGAGCGCGACCCACTCGTCGGCGGTGTGGGCCTGGGCGATGTCGCCCGGGCCGAACACGAGGGCGGTCATGCCGGCCTGCGAGAACAGGCTGGCTTCCGTCCAGAAGTCGACGGCGTTGCCGATCGGCAGGCCGAGTTCATCAGCCAGATCCCGCGCGGCGAGGCGCTTGCCCTCGGCCTGCGCCACGTCACCCGCCGGCAGCGACGGACCGTAGAAGGTCGGTTCGTAGTGCGCGAGCGCAGCGGCGTCGGCAAGACCCTTGAAGTGCGCGTGCAGCTGCGCCGTGTCCATCGACGGCAGCGGACGGAATCCAAAGCGCACTTCGGCGCTCGGCGCGATCATGTTGGCCTTGATGCCGCCTTCCACGCGGCCGATGTTGAAGCGCAGGCCGGTCAGGCCGCCGAAGCGCTGGTGCGCCTGCGATTCGACGAAGGCCAGCGCCGCCTCGCCCCAGTGGATGGCCTGGTGCAGGGCCGAAAGCTTCAGAGCGTTCGCCGCCGACGCGTGCCCGGCCTGACCCTGGAACTTCATCAGCACCGAGGCGATGCCGCGATGCGCGAGCACGGCCTCGCAGTTCGTGGGCTCGGCGACGACGGCTTCGGTGAACCCGTGGTCCTGGGCCAGAAAACCGGCAATGCAGCGGGCATCGTTGGCTTCTTCGTCGGTGGTGAACAGGAAAGCCGCGTCGCCTGTCGTCGCGTTCGCTGCGGTCAGCATCGCCGCCGCCGCACTCTTGATGTCGCAGGCACCGAGCCCGATCGCGCGTTCCGCCGTCACCCGCAGCGCGTGCGGGCTGGCCGTCCACGCCGGTGAATCCGGCACGGTGTCCATATGCACGTTGAACACGCGCTTCGGGTTTCCGCGCACCGCCAGCAGGGCCACCGCGCCGGCGCCGAAATCGGTGAGCTCGAAGCGGAAGCCCGGCAGCTTGGCCTGCAGGTAATCGAACATGCCGCCGGTGCCGATGGCGCGCGGCGGGTTGCGCGTGTCGAAGCCGACCAGCGTCTCCAGATGCTTCAGCGTGCTCGCGAGGGCCTCGCTCACCGGTTCACCTCGGCCCACAGCGTGCTGCTCATCCCGTACAGGCGGATGAAGCCCTCGGCCTCGGCCACGCCCCAGTCCGCGGCCTGCGCGTAGGTCGCGCCCTTGGCGTTGAGGATGTGCTTGGAGGAGATGGCCACCGCATCCACGCGGCCGCCCTCGGTGCGCAGGGTCACCGTGCCGTTGACCGTGCGCTGCGAGGAGGCGAGAAAGGCTTCGATGTCGGCCTTCAGCGGGTCGTGGAAGAAGCCTTCGTAGACGAGTTCAGTCCACTTGCGGCCGATCTCGGGCTTGAAGCGGTTCTGGTTCTTGGTCAGCACGGCTTCTTCCAGCGCACGATGCGCCGTGAGCAGTGCGGTGAGGCCCGGTGCCTCGAAAATGATGCGGCCCTTGAGCCCGATCGTCGTATCACCGGTGTAGAGGCCGCGACCGACGCCATAGGCTGCGAGTGCGGCGTTGAGCTGGGCGAGGATCACGTGGCCCGGCAGGGCTTCGCCGTTCAGCGTCACTGCTTCGCCGTTGGTGAAGCCGAGCGTGAGCTCGAGCGGCGTGGTCGGCCACGCGCTGCGCGGCGCGCACCAGCCCTTGGCACCTTCGCCAGGCGCTTCCCAGCGGTCGATCTCGCCGCCGCTCATGGTCACGCCGAGCAGGTTCTCGTTGATCGTGTAGCTCATCTGCTTGGGCCGCACCGCAAAGCCGCGGGCCTCCAGATAGGCCTGCTCGTAGGCGCGCACCTCGCGGTGCTCCTTCTGGATCTCGCGGATCGGCGCCACGATCTCGTAATCGCCCAGCGCCTTGATCGCGAGGTCGAAACGCACCTGGTCGTTGCCCATGCCGGTGCAGCCGTGCGCGATGGCCTTCGTGCCCAGTTCGGCGCAGCGCTTCAGTGCCGCTTCGACGATGAGATAGCGGTCAGAGACCAGCAGCGGGTACTGGCCCTGGTAGGGCTCGCCGGCCCAGACGAAGGGTTTGACGAATCCGTTCCAGATGGCCGGACCGCCATCCACGGTGACATGGCTGGCGACCTTCAGCTCATGGGCGCGGGCTTCGATCCAGGCGCGCTCCTTGGCGTCAACACCACCGGTGTCGGCGAACACGGTATGGACTTCCCAGCCGCGTTCCTGAAGGTAGGGGACGCAGAAGCTGGTGTCGAGGCCGCCGGAGAAGGCGAGGACGATTTTGGGGGTCATGGTCGGGAACTCGGTGGTGTCGTGGGAACAGGGTGATGGCCTGACTTGATGCATCGTGAGCCATCGGCTGCGACAGCATCGAGGCGGCCATGCTCAGCCGCGCAGCAATCGGGCCATCACGGCCTTCTGCACGTGCAGGCGGTTCTCGGCCTCGTCGATGGCGATGCAGTTCGGCGAATCCATCACACCATCGGTGGCCTTGACGTTGCGGCGCAGCGGCAGGCAGTGCGAGAACAGGCCTTGCCCGCCGTCGCGGGTGAGGGCCATCTTGGCCTCGTCGACGATGAAATGCCGATAACGCTCGCGCACCGGCTGCTCGGCCGTCCAGTTGCCGAAAAAAGGCAAGGCCCCCCAGCTCTTGGCATAGACCACATCGGCATCCCGGTAAGCCGCCTCGATATCGTGCGACACGGTAAGCGAGCCGCCGCTCTCGGCGATGTTTTGCTGCGCCCAGCCCATGTAGCGCTCGTCGAGCAGGTACTGCGGGTTCGGGCAGAGCAGGGTCACGTCCATGCCCAGCCGGGTGGCGATGGTCAGGGCCGAATTGGCGACCGCGGTGTTCAAGGCCTTCGGGTGGTAGGTCCAGGTCAGCACGTACTTGCGGCCGCGCAGGTCGGCCCCGAAGCGTTCGCGAAGGGTCAGCGCATGGGCCAGTTCCTGGCAGGGGTGGGTGATGGTCTCAAGGTTGATCACCGGCACCGTGGCGTGGCGGGCGAAGCCACGCAGCACCGTATCCTCGCGGTCCAGCGTCCAGTCGACGAACTTCGGGAAGGCGCGCACGCCGATCAGGTCGACGTAGCGGGAGAGCACCCGCGCCACCTCGGCGATGTGCTCCTCGGTGTCGCCGTCCATCACCGTGCCGACCTCGAATTCAATCGGCCAGGCGTCCTTGCCCGGGGCCAGCACCACGGCGTGGCCGCCCATCTGCCAGGCACCGATCTCGAAGCTGGTGCGGGTGCGCAGCGAGGGGTTGAAGAACACGAGCGCGATGCTCCGACCGGTCATCTGCTGGCCGAACCGGCTGGCCTTGAAGGCTGCGGCCTCGTCGAGGACGGCGTCCAGCTCGGCGCGGGACCAGTCCTGGGTGTTCAGGAAATGCTTCATCACTAAGGCTCCAAACGAATCCGGGACGCAAAACGCCAACGCCCAGCGCGAGGCTGGGCGTTGGTGGTTTCGGAAAAGCGAAACAGACCGGTTACCCAGCGAGAAGGCGGGGTTCCGGTCGGCGCGCGCGAGAGGTCATCCCGGCGGCCATGTAGGCCGAGCTGAGGACGCCGAATGCGGGCAGGAAGGTGAACATACCGGGCAAGGGTCGCAGGTCGGCGGGCCGGGCGCAAGCGCCCGGCCGCGCCGGCTCAGCGGAAACCGGCCTCGGCCACCGGCTGGATCGAAATGCGCAAACGCACACGGTCACCCGGATCGTAGGGCATGCGCGACATGAAAGTGCGGCCCTGATGGACGTACTCGACATCGTAGCCGGCGACCCGGCGCTGCTCGCGCTCGACCTCGACGATGCGGCAGCCCGGGTGCAAGGCGGCTTCGTTGCGGGCGACGTTGCGGCCGATGGCCCCGCCGATCACCGCACCGGCCACGGTGGCGGCATCGCGGCCATCGCCCTTGCCGACCTGGTTGCCGAGTGCGGCACCGACCAGGGCCCCGACCACGGTGCCGCCGGTGGCATCACCGGGGCGGACCGGCTGGCCGTCGCAACGCTCCTCCGGAACGAGGGTGCGGATCGTCTCGTAGACCGGATCGACCCGGGTGACCTGCGCATAGCTGAAGGAGACGTTCTCGGCCCCCGAAGCGAAGCTGGTGTCGCGGCGTTCGCCGGACTGGGCCAAGGCGACGAGCGGCAGCAGCGAAAGGGCAATCAAGGCGGTCGAGCGCAGAACGAACATGGCCATCTCCGGAGGCAGGCAACGGAAGGATTCCAGCATCGGACGGCTGAACCCCGGCCGAAGATTTCCGTTAAGCGGCGTGGCTCGGTTGCTACACTCGAAGCCCTTGTTCATCCAGTGCCGAGGGCTTGTGTCGATCCGCCTCTTCAACAGCCTGACCCGACGGGTCGAGGACTTCGCGCCCACGAACCCGAACCGCGTCAGCCTCTACGTCTGCGGGCCCACGGTCTACCACTACGCCCACATCGGCAACGCCCGTGGGCCGGTGGTGTTCGGTGTGCTGGCCGAGCTGCTGCGGCGGCATTACCCGCAGGTGGTCTACGCCCGCAACATCACCGACATCGACGACAAGATCAACGCCTCGGCGATCGAACAGGGCGTGCCAATCACGGCCATCACCGAGAAGTTCACGGCCATCTACCGCGAGGACATGGGCGCGCTGGGTGTGAAGCGGCCGGACATCGAGCCGCATGCCACCCACCACATCGCCGACATCATCGCGATGATCGAGCGGCTGATCGCCCGAGGCCATGCCTACGCTGCCGACGGCCACGTGTTGTTCCAGGTGTCCACTTACGCCCAGTACGGCGCGCTTTCGCGCCGCAGCACCGACGAGATGCTGGCCGGTGCCCGGGTCGAGGTGGCGCCCTACAAGCGCGAGGCCGGTGACTTCGTGCTGTGGAAACCCAGCACGCCCGAGCTGCCGGGCTGGGACTCGCCCTGGGGCCGTGGCCGTCCCGGCTGGCACATCGAGTGCTCGGCGATGTGCCAGGCGCATTTCGGCGACACCATCGACATCCATGCCGGCGGCGTGGATCTGCAGTTTCCGCACCACGAGAACGAGATCGCCCAGAGCCAGTGCGCCAGCGGCACGACCTTCGCGCGCTGGTGGCTGCACAACGGCATGCTGACCTTCGACGGCAGCAAGATGTCGAAGTCGGTCGGCAACATCCGCACCGTGCACGAACTGCTGAAGACCTACCCCGCCGAAGCGCTGCGCTATGCCCTGCTCTCGGCGCACTACCGGCAGCCGCTGGACTGGTCGGAGGCGCTGATCGAGCAGAGCATCAACACGCTGGATCGGCTGTACGGGACGCTGCGCGACCTCGCCGACGTTGCGGCCGCGCCGGTGCTGCCCGAAGCGATCGAGCTCACGCTTGCCGACGATCTGAACACGCCGGCGGCGCTCGCCGAGCTGTCGCGCATTGCCGCGGAGCTGCGGGCGGCGAAGCGAGAGTTCGTCACTGCTCACGGCGACACGGCGGTCGCGGTCGCCATCGCGAAAGCGCGTGACCTCAAGGCGCAACTGCTCGGCGCCGGTGCGGCGCTGGGCCTGCTGCAGCAGCACCCCGAAGCCTGGTTCGGCAAAGGCGCCGCCAACGATGACGATGCCCGCATCGACGCCCTCGTGGCCGAGCGCACCGCCGCGAAGAAGGCCCGCGACTTCGCCCGCGCCGACGCGATCCGCGACGAGCTCGCGGCGGCCGGCATCGTGCTCGAAGACACGCCACAGGGCGTGCGCTGGTCGAGGAAGCGCGCATGAACGCTCCCGCCGTGCAGGTCCCGACCTCGCCCTTTCCGCTCGAGGCCACGCCGGCCGAGGCACAGGCCGCGATCGCCGAAGAGTTCGCCGCGTTCGGCGACTGGTCGGAGCGCTACCAGTACCTGATCGACCTCGGCCGCAAGCTGCCCGAGCTGCCCGAGAGCTGGAAGACCGATACGCACCGTCTGCTCGGCTGCCAGTCGAAGGTCTGGATCGTGGCGCAGGGCGATGCGGGGCGGCTCGACTTCCATGCGCTCAGCGACTCCAGCATCGTCGCGGGGCTGGTGTTCCTGGCCCTTCGCGTCTACTCCGGGCGCAGTGCTGAGGAGATCCTCGCCACCGCGCCGGACTTCATCGACGCGATCGGTTTATCAAAACACCTCTCGCCCAGCCGCAACAACGGCCTGACCGCCCTGCTCGCCTTCATCCAGAACAGCGCCCGCCGCGCCGGAGCCGACCCATGACGCCACGCCCCCTCGTCATCGCCCTGCTGCTCGGCCTCGCCAGCACCGGCCAGGCCGCGGCCCCGTCGCCACCGGCACTACTGCAGGGACTGGCGGTGGCCCCGCCGCTCTCGGCCCTGGCGGTGGAACCGGCATCGCGACTGCGCCCGCTGATCGAGCGCCAGCGCGCCGACCGCGCCCTGCTGGAGCATGTCCGCGGGTTGCTCGACGAAGGCCATGATCCGCTCTTCGCCCCACGCCGCGATGCCCTGCGCCGTGCCTTTCTCACCGATTGGCAGGCCCGCCTGGACGAACTCGACCCCGAAGGCCTCGATCAGGACGAGCGCCTCGACCGGCTCCTGCTGCGCCGCCATCTGGCCCTGCAGGCCGAGGCGCTGGCGTTCGAACGCCAGCGCCAAGCCGAGATCGCGCCCTGGCTGCCGGGCTATGCCGAGCTGGTCGAACTTCTCGAGGACCGCCGTGATCTCGTGCAGGCCGATCCACGCAGCAGCGCCGATCGGCTGGAAGCCGCCCGTGCCGCCCTCGAAGCCGGCTTGCCGGAGCTGGAGACCGACCTCGAGGCCGGCCGACTCAGCCCCACCCTCGCCCTGCGCACCGCCCGCCACGCCGACGGGCTGCGCCAGGCGCTGGCCGATTGGCACCGCCATCAGTCCGACTACGACCCGTGGTTCGGCTGGTGGGTGGATGCGCCCCAGGCAGCACTCGACCAGGCCCTCAAGGCCCGGGCCGAGCGCTTGCGCCGGGACCTGGGCGACGCCGGCAGCGCCCTGCACGCCGATCCGATCGGTGATGCCGCCATCGTCCAAGCCCTGCGCGCCGAAGGCATCCCCTACAGCCCGGCCGAACTGATGGCCGCGGCCGAGCGCGAACTGGCCTGGTGCCGGGCCGAGATGGAAAAGGCCGCCCGCGAAATGGGCGCCCGCGACTGGCGCGAGGCGCTGGAGCGGGTCAAGCAGTTGCACGTCGAACCGGGTCGGCAGCCGCATCTGGTGGTCGAGTTGGCCGACGAGGCCGTGCGCTTCCTCGAGGATCGCGATCTGCTCACCGTGCCTGCGGGCACCCGCCGCGGCTGGCGGATGAACATGCTCGATGCCGAATGGCAGTTGCAGGCCCCGTTCTTCCTGGGCGGTCGCGATGTCTGGGTGGCCTTCCCCACCGCCGACATGCCCCAAGAGCACAAGCTCAACGCCCTGCGCGGCAACAACCGGCATTTCTCGCGGGCGGTGGTGCACCACGAACTGGTGCCCGGCCACCACCTGCAGCACTGGTACGCGCAGCGCCACAACACCCACCGCGCCGATTTCGACAGCCCGTTCTGGCTGGAGGGCTGGGCCCTGTACTGGGAACTCCGGCTCTATGACCTGGGCTTCGCCAGCCGTCCCGAGGACCGGATCGGCATGCTGTTCTGGCGCAGCCACCGGGCGGCGCGGATCCTGTTCTCGCTGGGCGTGCAGTCGGGACGGATGACGCCCGACGAGGCGGTGCGGCTGCTGATCGAACGGATCGGTCACGAGCCGCGCAATGCCCGCGCCGAGGTGCTGCGCTCGATCGGCGGCGATTACGACCCGCTCTACCAGGTGGCCTACCTGGTCGGTGGCTGGCAGCTGCGTGCCCTGCACGAGGAGCGGGTGGTGCGCGGCGGCTGGAGCGAGCGCCAGTTCCACGACCGCGTGCTGCGCGAGGGCAGCATGCCGATCCACCTGCTGCGCGAACGCCTGTTCGACCGGGTCGGGGCGGAAGCGCCAGCGGCGGCCTGGCGCTTCCTCGATTCTCCGGCCAACGCCAGCGCGCGCTGAGCGCGCCGGCGCAGGGGGCTTTCAGTCACCCATCTGCTTTTGCTGGTGTTCCCATCGCTCCTGCGCGTCGAGCGTGCGCTCGGCAGTGGGGCGCGCTTCGAGGCGCTCCAAGCCGATTGGCTCGCCGGTGTCGACGCAGTAGCCGTAATCGCCCTCGTCGAGCCGGCGCAGGGTGCTGTCGATCTTGTTGATGAGCTTGCGGTAGCGGTCGCGGGTGCGTAGTTCCAGCGCGTTCTCGGTTTCGCGGGTGGCGCGCTCGGCCTCGTCGCCGACGTCGCGCACCTCTTCCTTGAGGTTTTCGATGGTCTGCTGCGATTCCTCGACCAGATCCCGGCGCCAGCCGAGCAGCTTGCGGCGGAAATATTCGAGCTGCCGGGGGCTCATGTAAGGCTCGGCCGGATCCGGCCGGTAGCCGGCGGGGAGATCGACCCGCTCGACGGCGACAATCGGGCGCTTCGGTTCCTCGATCGGACGCTCCGGTTTCTTGTACCCGGCGCGACCGGGCGGAGTCTGGGGTTTCGTCGGCTTGTGGGACTCGGCGCGAGGGGCGGCCGGAGCCGCGACGGCCGGTTTGGCCGCGGTCTTGGCGCTGGTCTTCGTGCTCGCCGGAACAGCCGATGTCGAGGCCGGCTGGGGTGAAGGCTTGGTCACCGGCTTAGCCGCAGGTTTTGCGGCCGGAGGGGATGCAGGTTTTGCCGCTGGCTTGGCCACCGCCTTGGCTGCGGGTTGAGCGGGCTTGGCCTTGGCCGCCGTTTTCGCGGCAGGCTTGGCAGTCGACTTGACGGGATGGGCCGTCGTCTTCGCGGCGGGCTTGGTGGCCTTGGACGCCGGCTTCGCAACAGGCTTGGTGGGCTTGGCTACGGGCTTCGCGGCAGGCTTGGTGGCCTTGGCCGCCGGCTTCGCAGCAGGTTTGCCGGCAGGCTTGGCCGGTTGGTTGGTTTGGGCTGCGGGTTTCGCAGCGGGCTTGGCCGGCTTGCCCGTCTTGGCCGCCGGCCTAGCCGCCACCTTAGCGGCAGGCTTGGCGGCGGGTTTGGACGCGGCTTTACCGGCCGGTGCGGCCACGGCCTTTTTCAGCGCGTGGGCGACCTTGCCGACCGCCTTCGCCATCTTGCTGATCGTACCGCCGCCCTTTTTGGCCGGGGCCTTGGCCGCTTTCTTCGCGGGTTTGCTGGCTGCCACGAGCACCTCTGGAATCGTTCATTGAGCCATTGCGGCGGGCTGTTATAGCCTTTCGCTCCATCGCCGGCAACCCATGGAATCCACAGTGCGCCCAGCCCCCGTGACCGGCCTGATCCTTGCCAGCCTGCGCGGCTACAAACGCTGGATCAGTCCGCTGCTCGGCCAGCACTGCCGGTTTCACCCGAGCTGCTCGCTGTACATGCACGAGGCGGTGGAACGGCACGGCCCCCTGCGCGGCGTCTGGCTGGGCACGAAAAGGCTGTGCCGCTGCCACCCGCTGCATCCGGGCGGCAACGATCCGGTGCCTTGAGGCTGGCCGAGCGAGTCAGGCGCTGGGGCCGAAACCGCCCGCCACGCCCTTGACCGCCACGGCCACCGCATCGTGCGGATGGAGGCTCTCGAAATGCGAGGCGCGGACCCGGAAATCGAGGATCCGCTCGTCGGCATTGAGCGCCTGCTGCATGCGACGGGCGGCGTCCTCGCAGAACATCAGGTTCTGGCCGTTGAGACGGGCGAAGGCCTGTTCATCTTCACGCTTGACCGCGGTCTGCACCGGTGTCTTGAGCGCGCCCTCGATGCGATCGACCAGATCGATGATCGGGAAATCGGCCACCTGCGGGGCCAGCCGGACCCGGACATCGGCATGGCTGCGCTGGCTGTGCGGGGTGGCAAGGATGCCCTGCTCGGTGCCGAGCCAGCGCAACACGGCCTCGGCCGACACTTCGCCACCCGGAAAATCGCGGCGGAACTGTTCCTGAATCAACTGCCGGGCCAGTGCCGCCGAGCAGGGGCAGGTGCTGGAGTAGGTGATCCGCACGTCCATTTCCAGCTCGAAGGCATTGCGCTCCAGGGTGGCGCGCAAACCAACCGGGTAGCTCTTCCAGCCGGTGTTGTCGCTGACCAGGGCCTTGCGGCGGACGAGGTGGTCGAAGCGCAGCTCGACCATGGCGCGGTCGGAAAGCTCGGCGTGAGAGTCGAGGAAATCACGCAGCAGCCGGCGCAGGGAAGCCGGGCTGATCGGCTCGGCGGCAAGGTGGCGATCGACATGCAGGTAGAGCCGCGACATGTGGATGCCGCGCACTTCGGGTCGATGCAGGTTGACGAAGGCGTTGATGCGGGCCGGCGTGCTGGCAATGCCGCCCTCGGGGCCGGGTAGGCTGACCGGGGCGTCAATCTCGCCCATGCCCACCCAGGCCAGTTGGCCGGCCGCGGCGGGACGGGCCTCGCAGGCGATGTCCGGCATGATGCGGACGACGTTCTCTCGGATCGGCGACATGGTGGGGTCCGGTGGCGAAGTCGGGTTCACGGTAGGTGGATGCCAGTGCAGCGTATGTCAAGTCGTGGCGACCGGCGGAATCCGGTAGTGCAACGCTGCGTCACGGGTAGAACGCCAGAACACGAAAGGCCGCCGCCAGAGCGGCACAACAGCGGGCCGGCGACCGGTGGCCAGAGCCTGCAGCCTGCGCCGATCGTCGTCGGCGAGCAGGCGGGCGAGCAGGGTCTCGCCGGGTCGGATCGGGGCGATCGCACCAAGCAGGTGCCCGGCCCAGTCACGCAGCACCTCGGGCGCCGCGGCACCGGCCACCGGGCGACGGCCGTGGCGGGCCCAGATCGCCAAGGGAATGCCGGCACTGCCGGCCGCCGGACGCGGCTCACCTTGGCCCAGGGCCAGCGCCTGCCAATGCCGCAGGAAGCGCTCGGCGGCGGTCTGGTCCGGAGTGGCTGCGCCCACCAGCGCGGCGTCGATCCGCGCCACCGCCATGGCGAGCGGCTGCAGCGAAGCGTCAGCGGCGGCGGCATCGGTCGCCAGCGCATCATCGTCGATGGCCTGGGCCACGGCCTGAGCGAGGCCCGCCCAGGGTAGGCTTGGCGAGATCAGGCCCTGCCCCAAGGGGTGGCGTGGCGCGGCCGCGGCCAGCGCTGCGAGTTCCTCGGCCCACCAGGCACAGCGCAGGCTGCGGACCCGTGGCTCGGAACTCTCGAACAGGGCCGCTTCGCATTCGCCGAGCAGGCCGACCCAAGCGAGGAAAACCGGCTGCGCCGCTTGCGGCAGGAAGGCCGGCAGCAGGCTCAGCAGCGGCAGGCGTTGCAGGGCCGTGTCCGGCAAGGCGGGCAGGCCACCGCTCGGGTCCGACGCCGCACTCACCGCGGCAGCACCCTGATCCAGGCCGCCACCGCCGCCGCATCCGCGCAATGCGCGCTGGCCGGCCAGTGTTCGGGCTGCTCGCTCGGCTCGCGGTAGCCCCAGAGCGCGGCCGCTGTCGGCATCCCGGCGGCAAGGCCGGCGACGATGTCGCGGGCGTCGTCGCCGACGTAGACGCACTCCACCGCCTGCAACCCCAGCAGGGCGGCGGCGTGGCGCAGCGGTGCGGGGTCGGGCTTGCGCAGCGGCAGGCTGTCGCCGCCGACCAGCACGGCGCAACGCGCCGACCAGCCCATGCCGGCGATCACGCCACGGGCGAGCGCTTCTGGCTTGTTGGTGACGATGCCCCAGCGGGCGCCGGCCGACTCGATGCCGGCCAGCAGGGCTTCGATGCCGGCGAAAGGCCGGCTGAGCACCGTCAGGGCGTCGGCATAGGCGGCGAGAAACCGCGGCAGCAAAGCCTCGATCGCCGCATCGTCGCGTTCGGGAAAGGCCCGCGTCAGCAAGGCCCGCCCCCCCTTCGAGACCAGTGGCCGCAAGACCGCCAAGGGCAGCGGTGCAAAGCCTTCCTCGACGAGCAGGCGATTGACCGCGGCGGCAAGATCGGGGGCGGTATCGACCAGGGTGCCGTCGAGATCGAACAACACCGCCCGCGGCCAACAGGGCCGTGGGCTGGCCGCGGCCACGGGCTTCATGCCGGCTTCTGCGCCACGCACAGGTAGTTGACCGCCGTTCCGCGGCCCACCCGGGCACGGCGACGCAGCGGGTCGTAGTGCAGGCCATCGATCTGCCGCAGTTCCAGTCCGGCGCGGCGCAGCCCGGCCGCCAGTTCAGAGGGCTTGATGAAACGCCGCCAGTCGTGGGTGCCGCGTTCGATCAGGCCGGTGAGGTATTCGGCCCCGACGATGGCCAGCACGAAGGCGGCCGGGGTGCGGTTGATGGTCGAAATCACCAGGCGCCCACCGGGCTTGAGCAGAGCGGCACAGGCCTCGAGCATGGACGGTGGATCGGGCACGTGCTCCAGAAGTTCCATGCAGGTGACCAGATCGAAAGCAGCCGGTGATTCGAGCGCCAGGGCCTCGACGGCCTGCACACGGTAGTCGAGCTGCAACCGCTCGCCGGCCTGGCGGCGTTCGAGCAGGTGCAGGCGGGCGACATCGACGAGATCGGCGGCCAGATCGATGCCCAGAACCTCGGCCCCCTCACCCGCCATCGCCTCACTCAGCAGGCCGCCACCGCAGCCGACATCGAGGACTTTCGCGCCGGCCAGCGGGCAGTGCCCGGCCACGTAGGCGAGCCGGGCCGGATTGAGGGCGTGCAGTGGGCCCTGCGGCCCCTGCGGGTCCCACCAGCGCGCAGCAAGGGCGGAAAACCGCGCCAGCTCGGCGGGGTCGGCATTGGCCGCGATCGACGGGGTGGGGTTGCTCATGAACCGGCTCCGGGGCGTGGAATATCGGCGATCCGTCGCGCCCAAGCCCGCGCCTTGGCCTTGAGCGCGCCGGCATCCATGTCGGCGAGGTGGCGATCACGCAGCTTGGGACGGCCGGCAATCCAGACATCGCTGACCTGGTGGCGGGTGGCCACATACACGAGGTGCGAGACGACGTGGTAGAGCGGCTGCAGCTCCAGTTCGCCCAGATCGACGAGCACCAGGTCGGCCTGCTTGCCCGGCTCGATCGAGCCGATCTCGTCCTCGCGACCCAGCGCACGGGCCCCGCACAGTGTGGCCGCCTCCAGCGCCGAGGCGGCGTCAAGGGCGCGGGCATCGCCGGCGACGGCCTTGGCGAGCAACGCTGCGTTGCGGGTCTCCTCGAACATGTCGAGGTCGTTGTTGCTGGCGCAGCCGTCGGTGCCGATGGCGACGTTGGCGCCGGCCCGACGCAGGGCCTCGACCGGACAGAAGCCGGAGGCCAGCTTGAGGTTGGATTGCGGGCAGTGCGCGATGTGCACGCCACGCTCGGCGCAGAGGCGGATCTCGCCTTCGGTGAGCTGGGTCATGTGCACGGCGATCAGGCGCGAATCGACGATGCCCAGCCGGTCGAGCCGCGCCAGCGGGCGCTGGCCGTGGGCCTTGAGCGAGTCCTCGACTTCCTGCGCGGTCTCGTGCACGTGGCAGTGGATCGGCAGGTCGAGTTGGGCCGAGAGCATGTTGATGCGCTCGAAACCGGCATCCGAGACCGTGTAGGGCGCATGCGGCGCGAAGGTGAAGCGGATCAGCGGATCGCTGCGCCAGGCGTCGAAGACTTCCAGGCCCTTGTCGAAATACTCGGCGGTGGTCTTGGCCCAGGGCGAGGGGAACTCGATGATCGGCAAGCCAACCGTGGCCCGGAAGCCGAGGCGCTGGTAGGTCTGCGCCTGCACGTCGGGGAAGAAGTAGCTCTCGTTGCAGCAGGTAGTGCCGCCGCGCAGCATCTCGGCGACCGCCAGCTCGATGCCGTCGGCGATGAAATCGGGCGCCATCACCGCGCCTTCGATCGGCCAGATGTGCTCCTGCAGCCAGGGCATCAGCGGCAGGTCATCGGCCACCCCGCGCAACAATGTCATCGGGTTGTGGGTGTGGCTGTTGACGAGGCCAGGGATCAGCGCGGCCTCGGGCCGCGAGACGATCTCGGCCGGCAGGAAGCGGGCCCGCGCCTCGGTGCGTGGCAGCACGGCAAGGATGCGCCCCTGCTTCACCGCCACCGCATGGTCGACCAGCACGACGCCCTTCGGCAGCACCGGCACGACCCAGCCGGCTTCGATCAACAGCTCGCAGGGTTCACGCACGTTCTCTCCCCGGACCGGACCCGGCCCTGCCGCGACCACTCACTTGACGCGGCTGACGTACTCGCCGGTGCGGGTGTCGACTTTGATGATCTCGTCCTGGCCGACGAACAGCGGCACGCGCACGACCGCGCCGGTTTCCAGCTTGGCCGGCTTGCCGCCACCGCCCGAGGTGTCACCGCGCACACCCGGATCGGTCTCGACGATCTTCAGTTCGACGAAATTGGGCGCCTGCACGGCGATCGGCGTGCCGTTCCACAGGGTGACGACGCAGGGCTCCTCGCCCTTGATCCACTTCGCGGTCTCGCCCACGCCAGCGGCGTCGGCCTGCACCTGCTCGAAGCTCTCCTGCTGCATGAAGTGCCAGTACTCGCCGTCGGTGTAGAGGTACTGCATGTCGGTGTCGACCACGTCGGCGGCCTCGACGTTGTCGGTGGCTTTCATGGTCATCTCCACCACCCGGCCCGACTTGATGAAGCGGTACTTCACGCGGGTGAAGGCCTGGCCCTTGCCCGGCTTGACGTATTCCGTCTCGGTGATGACGCACGGCTCGTTATTGACGATGATCTTCATGCCGTTTTTGACGTCATTCATGCCGTAGCTGGCCATGCGGGTGCTCCTCGAACCTTTAGAATGCAGCCCGAGATGATACCCGTTCCCGCCGCCACCCGGCAGCCGGCCCGTTGGCAGACGCTTTGGCGCGAGGCCGTGCGCGACCCTGCCGAACTGCTCCGCCGACTCGGCCTGGAGGGTCTGAGTGCGCGTGTTTCGGCGAGCGCCCAAGGCGCTTTCCCCTTGCGCGTGCCGGCGGGCTACCTCGCCCGGATGCGCCACGGCGATCCGCACGATCCGCTGCTGCGCCAGGTGCTGCCGCTCGACCTGGAAGACCGCCTCGTGCCCGGATTCACGCTCGACGCGGTCGGCGACGCGCAGGCCAAAGCCGGCACCGGCGTGATCCACAAGTACGAAGGCCGCGCCCTGCTGATTGCGACGGGAAGCTGCGCCATCCACTGCCGCTACTGCTTCCGCCGGCATTTCCCCTACGCCGAGGAAACCGCCGCAGCGGGCGGCTGGGCTTCAGCGCTCGAGCACCTGCGTGCCGACCCGTCGGTGCGCGAAGTCATCCTCTCCGGCGGCGACCCGCTGAGTCTTTCGACGGCCAAGCTTGCTGAATTGACCGATGCCCTGCGCGGCCTGCCGCAGATCACCCGGCTGCGCATCCACACCCGCCTGCCGATCGTGCTGCCCGAGCGTATCGACGCCGAGTTCCTCGACTGGATCGGCGCCCTGCCCTGGCCGGTGGTGATGGTGGTGCACGCCAACCATGCCAGAGAGATCAACGAGGGTGTGCGCACGGCCTGCGCCGCACTGCGCGAACGCGACGTGCACCTGCTCAACCAGGCCGTGTTGCTGCGCGGGGTCAACGACGACGTCGATGCGCTGGTCGATCTTTCCGAAGCCCTGTTCGGCATCGGCGTGCTGCCCTACTACCTGCACCAGCTCGACCGGGTGCAGGGGGCCGCCCATTTCGAGGTACCCGAAAGCGAAGGCGCGGCCCTGCATCGCGCCCTGCATGCCCGCCTGCCCGGTTACCTGCTGCCGCGACGGGTGCGCGAGGACGCCGGTCAGCCCGGCAAGACCCTGCTCTGAGTCGCGACTTCCTGAGCCGGCCGCCCTGCCCGTACACTCCGGCCGATGTGCCTTTTCCGGCCTTGGAGTCCGCATGCCCCCCCACGATGCCGTGCTGCGCCTGCTGCTGGTCGATGACCGGATCGAAGACGCCGAAGGCCTGACCAGCCTGCTCCGCAATGGCGGCATCGCGGTCCGACCGCACCGCGCCGACTCACCCGAGGCACTGCGCCGGCTGCTGGGCCAGCAGGGTTTCGATCTGGTGATCGCCGCGGCCGCAGCCCGCGACCTGACCTTCGAATCGGTGATGCGCGAGGTGCAGGCCAGCGGCAAGGACCTGCCGGTGCTGGCCGTGCTCGACGCCCTGGGCGAAGACGCCCTGCTCGCCGCACTGGCCGCCGGGGCCCACGGTGTGCTGCTGCGGCAGCGGCCGGCCCAGGCCCAGGCCGTGGTGCGCGCCGAATACGAGGCGGTCCGCGACCGCCGCCAGCTGCGCGGACTGGAAGCGCAGCTGCGCGAAACCGAGCGCCGCTGCGATGCTTTGATCGCTTCCTCGCGCGACCCGATCGCCTACCTCCACGAGGGCATGCACATCCGTGCCAACGAGGCCTACCTCGAAATGTTCGGCTACGGCAGCTTCGAGGACATCGAGGGCCTCTCGGTGCTGGACCTGATCGCCCCCTCGCACACCGCCGCCTTCAAGGACCTGCTCAAACGCATCGCCAAGGGCGAATCCCCACCGGAGCAGCTTGAACTCAAGGCCATCGATGCCTCGGGCAAAGTCTTCGATGCCCGGATGGAGTTCACCACCGCCAGCTACGAGGGCGAGCCCTGCCTGCAGGTGGTGTTCCGCCCCAGCACGACGGTGGACGCCTCGGTCGCCGCCGAACTGGAAACCCTGCGCCACCGCGACGGCGCCACCGGCCTCGCCAACCGGGCGTTTTTCATGGCCGAACTGGAAAAAGCCATCGCTGCCGCCGCCGGAGGGCGCCATCACCAAGCCTTGTTGCTGGTGGAGCCGGACAACTACGACACCCTGGTCGGCTCGGTCGGCCTCGCCCGGGCCGACACGCTGCTGGCCGCCATCGCGCAGCGGATCGAGAGCGTGCTCGATGGCAACACCTTGGCCGGCCGCCTTTCCGACCACCGCTTCGGTGTGCTCTGCCGCCTGCACGACCCCAAGGCCAGCCAGGCCCGGGCTGAGCGCCTGCGCAGCGCTTTCAGCAGCCAGTTGCTGGAGGTGGGCGAGCGCGCCATCACCCTCACCGCCAGCATCGGCGGCGTGCAGATCGGTGAGCGCAATGCCCAGATCGAGCCGGTGCTGAGCCGCGCCGAAAACTGCCTGCTCTCGGCAATGGGCGTGGGCGGTAACCGGGTCGAGATCCACGACCCGGCCGCCCGCGACCGCGCCGAGGAGGAACGCATCGCCGCCTGGGTGCAACGGATCCGCGATGCCATCGGCAACGACGGCTTCACCCTGCACTACCAGCCGATCGTCAGCCTCGGCGGCGAGCCGGGCGAGACCTACGAGGCCTACCTGCGCCTCAAGGGTGCCGGCGGCGAGATCATCCACCCCGGCACCTTCCTGCCGCTGGCTCTGGAGCAGGGCCTCGGCCCGGAGATCGATCGCTGGGTGGTGCACCGCGCCATCAGCGTGATCGCCGAGCGCCAGGCCGCCAACCGGGCGACCACCCTGTTCGTCAAGCTGGGACCGGAGAGCATCTCGGCCAATGCGCAGCTGGGCGAAGAGATCGCCGCCGCCGTGCAGGCGGCCGGCATTCCCGGCTCGCGGCTGGTGCTGGAGCTGCACGAGCCGGCGGTGTTCACCCACCTCAAGGCGATCCAGGCCTTCGCCCGCACGGTGCATGCCGCCGGCGTGCGGCTGGCGCTCGAACACTTCGGCACCGGGCTCAACTCCTTCCAGCTGCTGCAGCACATCGACGCCGACGTGGTGAAGATCGACCGCAGCTACATCACCGACCTCGCCCGCAACCCCGAAAACCAGGCCAAGGTCCGCGAGTTCACCGAAAAAGCCCGCGAGCTGGGCAAGATCTGCGTGGTCCACTACGTGCAGGATGCCGCCAGCATGACCGTGCTGTTCGGTATCGGCGTCGATTACGTCGAGGGCGATTTTCTGGCCGCCGCCGGCCCGGTGATGAACTACGATTTCAGCTGAGGCAGCCGCGCGCTGCGAGCAGGCGCAGGGCGGCTTCGCGACCGGAACGCCAGGCCTGCTCGGCGGGGGGAGTGCCCGCCTCGGCACACCAGCCGACGGCATCGCCGGCCAGCGCCAGGCCTTCGATAGCGCCGGCCAGTGCCGGATCGAGCCCATGGATCGGCCGGGCGTAGCGCCAGCGGTGCGCGCCGAAGCTGCGGATGGCGCCGTCGTCGATGCCGGTGAGGGCCACGAAAGCGCTGCGCAGCCGATGGGCGGCCTCTTCGGCGCTCAGCTCCAGATACCGCGTGCTCCAATCGGCGTCGGCATGCACCACCCAGTGACCGGCCGCGTTTCGACCGGGCTTGCTGCCCTCACGGATCATCGCCGCAAGGCCTGCCGCGGCCAGGGCGGCGGCATCAGGGCAGGTCGGTGCTGCCCGGCCCTCGACGTGCTCGACCACCGCCAGCCCGGCCCAGCACGGCGCGTAGCGCACCGCCTGCAGGGCCGCGAGAAGCACGGAACCCGCGGCACCCCATTCGGCTGACGCGGCGGTGGCGGTCAGCAGGCTGTGGGCCTGCGGCGCCGGCACCGCCAGCACCAGCCGTTCGGCACCGGCGAGCGGCTGGCCCTGGGCATCGAGCGCCCGCCAGTGGCCGGACACCCGATCGAGAGCCGCCACCGTGCTCGACCAGCGGACCTCGATGCCCTCCAGCAGGCCGGTGAGCAGTGCGTTCATGCCCGGCACGCCCACCCAGTTCTCGCCCCAGCGGGCGGCATGCCCGGCCGCAAGCTGCGCCGCAAGCCAGCCGCGGAAATCCTCACCCTGGGCTTGCAGGCTGGCAGCCCCGTGGTCGAAGCCGCCCGCCTCGACGCGGCGGGTGCTCAGGCGACCGCCCGGACCCCGGCCCTTGTCCAGCGCCAGCACGCGCAAACCGGCATCGGCGGCAAGGCGTGCAGCCGCCGCACCGGCCATGCCGGCACCGACGACCAGGACATCGGCCAAGGGCGGTGGGCCGTTGTCCATGGCCAGACCGCCTTCAGCGCAGGCCGGTCTCGTTGCGGGCGATCACCAGCCGCTGGATCTCGCTGGTGCCCTCGTAGATCTCGGTGATCTTGGCGTCGCGGAAATAACGCTCCAGCGGCATTTCCTTCGAGTAGCCCATGCCGCCATGCACCTGCAGGGCCTGATGGGTGATCCACATCGCCGCCTCCGAGGCGGTGAGCTTGGCCACCGCCGCCTCGGTACTGAATCGACCCCCGGTCTTGTCGGTCTGTGCCTTCGCCCAGGCGGCGCGCAAGGTGAGCAGGTGCGCGGCGTCGAGCTTGCACTTCATGTCGGCGATCTTCTGCTGGATCATCTGGAAGCTGCCGATCGGCTGGCCGAAGCTCTTGCGCTCCTTGACGTAGGCCACGCTGGCCTCGTAGGCAGCGCGGGCGAGGCCGACCGCCTGCGCTGCGATGCCGATGCGGCCGGCGTCGAGCACGCCCATGGCGATCTTGAAGCCCTCCCCGTCCTTGCCGACGACTTCATCGGCCGTGGCCACATAGTCCTCGAACTCGATCTCGCAGGTGGCCGAGGCGCGGATGCCCAGTTTCGGCTCGGTCTTGCCCCGCAGGAAACCCGGCTTGGCGGTGTCGACCATGAAGGCGGTGATGCCCTTGGCGCCCTTGGCCGGGTCGGTCATGGCGAACAGGATGATGTACTTGGCGACCGGGCCGGAGGTGATCCAGCTCTTCTTGCCGTTGATCACGTAGCTGCCGTCATTGCGCTTGACGGCGCGGCAACGCATGGCGGTGGCGTCGGAACCGGACTGCGGTTCGGTCAGGGCGAAGGCGCCGATCTCGCGGCCTTCGGCGATGGCGCGGACATACAGCTGCTTCTGCGCTTCGCTGCCGAACTTCAGGATGCCGTTGCAGAACAGCGAGTTGTTGACCGACATGATGGTGCTGTGGGCGCAGTCGCCGGCAGCGATCTCGATCATGGCCAGCACATAGCTGATCGGGCACATGCCGGCACCGCCGTATTCGGCCGGCACCTCGATACCCATCAGGCCGTTCTCGCCCAAGGTGCGGATGTTGTCGAGCGGGAACTCGCCGCTGCGGTCGAAATGCTCGGCGCTGGGCGCGATTTTTTCTTGAGCGATCCGGCGCGCCACGTCCTGGATCATCAACTGCTCTTCGGTGAAAGCGAAATCCACGGCAGACCCCTTGGTCGGGTTCAAGGAAAGTCGCGATTGTAGCCCCTCGACCATACCCGACGGCATGGTGCCGGGGTGAAAAACCGCCAAACCGTCGGTTGACCGCTCGCCGGGCCGCCTCTAATCTGATTCATCTTTGAATCGCGATAAAACGATCAACATGGACCTGAACGCCTGGTCGGACTGCCTGAAGGTGCTGGCCGATCCCACCCGTGTCCGCCTGCTGGCCCTCGTCGAACGCGAAGAATTGACCGTCGCCGAACTGGCCACCATCACCCACCTCGCCCAGCCGCGTGTCTCCACCCACCTCGCCAAACTGCGCGAGGCCGCGCTGGTGGTCGACCGCCGTTCCGGCGTTTCGGCCTACTACCGCTTCAACGATGCCATGGAAAACGCCGAAGCCGCCTTGTGGCGCACCCTGCGTGACGGCGCCAACGACCCCTTGCTGCGTCAGGACGCCGAGCGCCTGCCGCAGGTGCTGGCCGCCCGCGCCTCCGACCAGAACTGGGCCGATTCGGTGGCCGGCGACATGGAGCGGCACTATTCGCCCGGCCGCACCTGGGAGGCGCTGGCCCGCAGCGCCCTGCCCCTCGTTGAACCGCTCGATGTGCTCGACATCGCCTCCGGCGACGGTCTGATGGCCGAGATGCTGGCCCCCCATGCCCGCCGTTACCTGTGCATCGACGCCAGCCCCAAGGTGATCGCTGCCGCCCGCGAACGGCTCTCGAAACACGGGCATGTCGAACTCCGCGAGGGCGACATGCATGCCATCGACTGCGCCGATGCCAGCTTCGACTTGGCGCTGCTGCTGCATGCCCTGACCTACGCCGAAAAGCCCGCCAAGGCCCTGACCGAGGCCGCCCGCGCGCTGCGCCCCGGTGGCCGCCTGCTGGCCACCTGCCTCGCCCGGCACGAGCACCGTGCCGTGGTCGAAGCCTACGGCCACCGCAACCTCGGCTTCACCGAGACCGAGCTTCGCCGGTTGGCCGAAAAGGCCGGTCTGGCGGTGCGTGTCTGCGCGGTGGTGGCGAAAGAAAAACGTCCCCCCCATTTCGAAGTCGTCAGTCTGATCGCGCACAAGGCCGTCAAGGACGGGGCACAGGCATGAGCACCCTGCCCTGGAAGCACCCGGCCCGCGTCCAGCAACTGCAGGACGCGATGGCCCGGCGGATCCTCGTGCTCGACGGCGCCATGGGCACGATGGTGCAGAAGTATGAGTTACAGGAAGCCGACTACCGTGGCGAGCGCTTCAAGCACGGGTTCGATGGCTTGCAGTTCGCGCCCAAGTCCGCAGCAAGTGCGAGCGACCCACCCTCGGGCCACGAGCGTGCGCCGCTGGCGGCCGATCATGTGCACGGTGAAGCCTGCGGTTGCGGCGGCGACCTCAAGGGCAACAACGACCTGCTGGTGCTGACCAAGCCCGAGATCATCGCCGGCATCCACCGCGCCTACCTCGAGGCCGGCGCCGACCTGATCGAAACCAACACCTTCAACGGCACGCGCGTGGCGCAGGGCGATTACAAGCTCGAACACCTCGTGCCGGAACTCAACCGCGAAGCCGCGCGCCTTGCCAAGATCGCCTGCGCCGAGTTCGAAGCCCGCGACCCCGCAAAACCCCGCTTCGTGGTCGGTGTGCTGGGCCCCACGCCGCGCACCACATCGATCTCGCCGGACGTCAACGACCCGGCCTTCCGCAACATCGATTTCGACACCCTCGTGGCGCAGTACCGCGAGGCCGCCGAGGCCCTCGTCGAAGGCGGCGCCGACGTGCTGATGGTCGAAACCATCTTCGACACGCTGAACGCGAAAGCAGCCGTGTTCGCGCTGGAGACGATGTTCGCCGAGCACGGTGCGTGCTGGCCGGTGATGCTCTCCGGCACGATCACCGATCGCTCCGGCCGGACCCTGAGCGGACAGACCGCGGAAGCGTTCTGGTATTCGCTGCGCCATGCCAGGCCGCTGTCGGTCGGGCTGAACTGCGCGCTCGGTGCCCGCGATCTGCGCGCCCACATCGATGTGCTGTCGACGGTGGCCGAATGCGCCATCAGCTGCCACCCGAACGCCGGCCTGCCGAACGCCTTCGGTGGCTATGACGAGCCGCCTTCGGAAACCTCCGGCGTGCTGCGCGAGTTCGCCGAGGCCGGCCTGCTCAACATCGTCGGCGGCTGCTGCGGCACCACGCCCGAACACATCGCCGCCATCGTCCGTGCGGTCGAGGGCCTGCCGCCACGCACCCTGCCGACACCGGCGCCGCACATGCGCCTGGCCGGCCTCGAACCGGCTGTCATCACGCCCGAGACCAATTTCGTCAACGTTGGCGAGCGCACCAACGTCACCGGCTCGGCGCAGTTCAAGAAGCTCATCCTCGAAGGCCGCTTCGACGAGGCGCTGGTGGTGGCCCGCCAGCAGGTCGAGAACGGCGCGCAGATCATCGACATCAACATGGACGAGGGCATGCTCGATGCCGAAGCCGCGATGGGCCGCTTCCTGCGCCTCATCGCCGGCGAGCCGGACATCGCCCGCGTGCCGGTGATGATCGACTCGTCGAAGTGGAGCGTCATCGAGGAAGGCCTGAAAAATGTGCAGGGCAAGCCGATCGTCAACTCGATCTCGCTGAAGGAGGGCGAGGCCGCCTTCCTCGAGCAGGCTGAGCTGCTCCGTCGATACGGAGCGGCCGTCGTCTTGATGGCCTTCGACGAGCAGGGCCAGGCGGAGAGCTTCGAGCGCAAGGTCGAGATCTGCTCGCGGGCTTACGCCCTGCTGACGGAACGCGCCGGCATCGCGCCGGAGGACATCATCTTCGACCCCAACATCTTCGCCATCGCCACCGGCATCGAGGAGCACGACGGCTACGCGGTCGCCTTCATCGAGGCCACGCGCGAGATCCGGGCGCGCTTCCCACTGGCGCACGTGTCGGGCGGCGTGTCGAACGTGAGCTTCGCGTTTCGCGGCAACAACGCCGTACGCGAGGCGATCCACGCGGTGTTCCTGTACCACGCCATCCAGGCCGGCATGGATTTCGGCATCGTCAATGCCGGTGCTTTGACCCTGATCGACGATCTCGATGCCGAACTGCGCGAACGGGTCGAGGACGTGGTGCTGAACCGCCGCAGCGACGCCACCGAGCGCCTGCTGGCGATCGCCGACCGCTACCGCGGCAGGAAGGGCGAGGTCAAGGTCGAGGATGCCGCCTGGCGCGAGCTGCCGGTGGTCGAGCGGCTCAAGCACGCGCTGGTGCACGGCATCGATGCCCATGTCGAGGCCGACACCGTGATCGCGCATGCCGAACTCGGTCGCCCGCTGGAGGTCATCGAAGGCCCGCTGATGGCCGGCATGAACGTGGTCGGCGATCTGTTCGGCGCCGGCAAGATGTTCCTGCCGCAGGTGGTGAAGTCGGCGCGGGTGATGAAGAAAGCCGTGGCCGTGCTGCTGCCCTACCTTGAGGCCGAGAAGGCCGCGGCCGGCGGCGATGCCAAACAGCGCGGCAAGATCCTGATGGCCACCGTCAAGGGTGATGTGCACGACATCGGCAAGAACATCGTCGGCGTGGTCTTGGGCTGCAACAACTTCGAAGTGATCGACCTCGGCGTGATGGTGCCGGCGCAGACGATTCTTGACCGAGCCCGCGAGGAGAACGTCGATCTGATCGGGCTCTCCGGCCTGATCACGCCCTCGCTCGAGGAGATGAGCCATGTCGCCCGCGAGATGAAGCGACAGGGCTTCTCGGTGCCGCTGATGATCGGCGGTGCCACCACCAGCCGCGCCCACACCGCGCTGAAGATCGACCCGCACTACGCCGAGCCGGTGGTCTGGGTCAAGGACGCCTCGCGAGCGGTCGGTGTGGCGCAGTCGCTGCTGTCGAAGGACCTGCGCGCACCCTTCGTGGCCGGCATCGAGGCCGACTATGACGAGGTTCGGCGCCGCCATGCCAATCGCGGCGACGCCAAACCGCTGATGCCGCTCGATCGTGCGCGGGCCAAGCGGTTCGCACCCGATTGGGCCGCGTATGCGCCGCCGCAGCCGGCAACACCCGGCCTCAGCGTGTTCGACGACGTAGCGCTCAACACCCTGCGCGACTTCATCGACTGGACGCCGTTCTTCCAGACCTGGGAGCTGGCCGGTCGCTACCCGCAGATTCTCGATGATGCCGTGGTCGGCGTGCAGGCGCGCGAGCTCTGGCGCGACGCCCAGGCCATGCTCGATCGGCTGATCGCGGAGAAGTGGCTCACCGTCAAGGCCGTGGCCGGGCTGTGGCCGGCCGCGCAACAGGGCGATGACATCGCCGTGTTCGACCCCGCCCAACCCAGCCGTCGGCTTGCCACCCTGCACACCCTGCGCCAGCAGGCCGACAAACCCGACAGCCGGCCGAACCTGGCGCTGGCCGATTTCATCGCACCGCTGGGCCAGCAGGACTGGATCGGTGCCTTCGCGGTGAATGCCGGCATCGGCATCGATCCGCATGTGGCGAAATTCGAATCATCGAACGACGACTACAACGCCATCCTGCTGAAGTCGCTGGCCGATCGCTTCGCGGAAGCCTGCGCCGAATGGCTGCACCGCGAGGTGCGCACGCGGCTGTGGGGCTATGCCCATGAGGAGGCCTTCGACAACGAGGCCTTCATCCGCGAGGACTACCGCGGTATCCGTCCGGCCCCCGGCTACCCGGCCTGCCCCGAGCACAGCGAGAAGCGCACGATTTTCGATCTGTTGCAGGCCGAGACCCACACCGGGCTCGCGCTGACCGAGAACTTCGCCATGCATCCGGCCTCGGCGGTCAGCGGCCTGTATTTCAGCCACCCGGACAGCCAGTACTTCGTGGTCGGCCGGCTCTCGCGCGAGCAGGTCGCCGACTACGCCCGACGCAAGCAGCTGAGCCTGGAACAGGCCGAACGCTGGTTGGCGCCGAACCTCGACTACGACCCGGACTGAAGCGCCGACGCTACCGGCCGCAGCCTCGACGCGGTGAGGGTCATCGCAGCCGGTCCGGGATTCCGGACCGGTACTTCCGGCCTGTGAAGGCCGTGTGCAGCTCGGGTAGAGTCGGTCCTACCCCGTCGCCGCGAGGCGGCCCCACTGCCTGCCCACACCGCCATGACCCGAACCCCGCTTGCCGCCGCCCTCGCCGCCGTCCTCCTGCTGGGCGTCCCCACCACGCTGCTAGGCGCCAGCGCATCGTCCACTGAAGCGGTGCAGGCCAATCCCTTCTTCGAGGCCGAATGGAACACGCCTTTCGGCGCCGTGCCCTTCGATCGGATTCGACCCGAGCATTTCGTGCCGGCCTTTGAAGCCGGCATGGCCGCGCATCTGAAGGAAGTCGAAGCCATCGCGAAGCATCCGGCCACGCCGGACTTCACGAACACCATCGCAGCAATGGAACGGGCCGGCCGCAAGCTCGACCGCGTGGCCGCGGTCTTCTTCAACATGACCTCGGCCAACAGCAACGAGGCCATCCGCGCCATCCAGACGCAGATGGCACCGCGCTTGGCGGCGCACCAGAACCGCATCCTGCTCGACCCGGCGCTGTTCGCCCGGGTCGAGGCCGTCCATGCCGCGCGTGCCAAGGCCGGGCTCAACGCCGAGCAATTGCGCCTGGTCGAGCGGTATCACCTGCAGTTCGTGCGTGCTGGTGCGGCCCTCACCGAGGCCCAGCGGCAGCGTGTGGCCGCCATCGGCGAACGCATGGCCTCGCTGTCCTCGCAGTTCCAGCAGAACCTGATGCAGGACACCGACGAGTGGGCGCTGTTCCTCGATGCGAGCCAGATGGCCGGCCTGCCGGAGGCACTGAAAGGCGCCGCCGCGGCCGAGGCCAAGGCCCGCGGTCAGGAGGGCAAGTTCGCGATCACCCTGCAGCGGCCGAGCGTCGAGCCTTTCCTCACCTTCGCCAGCGACCGTGCCCTGCGTGAGAAAGCCTGGCGCGCCTGGATCATGCGCGGCGACAACAACGACGGCGAGGACAACAAGGCGATCATCGCCGAGATCGTCGCCCTGCGCGCCGAGCGCGCCCGGATCATGGGCTTCGAATCGCATGCCGCCTTCACCCTCGCCGACAGCATGGCCAAAACCCCCGAGGCGGCACTGGCCCTGATGCGCCGTGTCTGGGAGCCGGCGCTGGCCCGCGCCAAAGAAGAGCGTGCCGACATGCAGGCGCTGATCACCGCCGAGGGCGGCGAGCACGCGCTGCAGGGCTGGGACTGGCGCTACTACGCCGAGCAGGTGCGCAAGGCCCGCTTCGATGTCTCGCAGGACGAGCTGCGCCCCTATTTCCCGCTCGAACAGTTCATCGCTGCGCAGTTCCACCTCGCCGAGCGCCTGTTCGGTCTGCGCTTCAAGGAGCGCCGCGACCTGCCGGTCTACCACCCGAGCGTGCGGGTCTGGGAAGTGAGCGACGCCAACGGCCAGCACCTCGGACTGTTCTACGGCGACTACTTCGCCCGCCAGGGCAAGTCGGGCGGTGCCTGGATGAGCAGCTACCGTGTGCAGGAGCGCTTCGATGGCGCGGTGACGCCGCACGTCGTCAATGTCATGAACATTCCGGCGCCGGCCGAGGGCGAGGTCGCCACGATCTCGCTCGACGACGCCATCACCCTGTTCCACGAACTGGGTCACGGCCTGCACGGCCTGATGTCGAACGTGAACTACCCGAGTCTGGCCGGCACCGCGGTGTCGCGTGATTTTGTCGAGTTCCCGGCGCAGATCCTCGAACACTACCTGCTCACGCCCTACTTCCTCGACCGCTTCGCCCGCCACGTCGAGACCGGCGCGCCGATGCCGCGTGAGCTGCAGGATCGCCTGATCGCCTCGCGGCAATTCAACCAGGGCTTCGCCACCGTCGAGTTCCTGGCCTCGGGTTTTGTCGACATGGATATCCACATGCTCGACGCCGAGAGCGCCCGCTCGATCGATGTGGCTGCCTTCGAACGTGCCTCGCTGGAGCGGATCGGTCTGCTGCCGGAGATCCCGATGCGTCACCGCAGCACGCATTTCGCGCACATTTTCGCGGGCGGCTACTCGGCCGGCTACTACAGCTACCTGTGGAGCGAGGTGCTGGATTCGGACGGTTTCGAGGCCTTCGTCGAAACCGGCGATCTGTTCCACCCCGAGGTGGCCGAGCGCCTGCGCAAGTACGTGTTCTCGGCCGGCAACCTGCGCGATCCGATGGCGGCCTACGTGGCCTTCCGCGGCCGCGAACCGGTGGTCGAGCCGCTGCTGCGCAGCCGCGGTTTCCTCGCGGAGGGCGCACCACCCCAAGCACCCTGATCGGGTCAGGACGCAGGCAAACCCTCGGCGCAGCAAGGCGCCGGGGGCTTTGCGCTCACCAGACGAGATCGTCGGGAATCTGGAACTGCGGGTCGTCGTAGGCCTCGGCCGGTGGTGGCGCGGACGGGTCCACTTCCAGCGCCACGGCCTCCGGGAAGATCGCCTTGGCCTCGGCCAGCACCGCGGCCGAGACCAGCAGGTAGCGGCCATGGCTCTGCAGCACGCCGAGCTCGCCGGCGTTCAGGGCCTTCAACTGCTCCGGCGTCACGTGCACGCGCTTGATCTTGCCGCCGTAGGGAAAGTGCCGCGCATGCTCGGCGGCCGGATCGTTCAGGGCCTTGCCGACGAGGAAAGCATCGAGCCTGGCCTTGGCCTCGCGGCGCAGACGCGCGGCGTCCTGTTTGGCCTGCTCGGCGGCAATGCGCTCGCGTTTTTCGGTTTCGGCGCGCAGCGCGTAAGCCTTGCCGAGGTCGATCTCCTCCTGCGTGCGCGGCTTGCCGCCACGCTGCGGGGTCTTGCTGGTCGGCGGGTGCGGGCCGGCCGGCGGCGCCTGCGGGCGTTTGGGCTCCGGCTTGCGCACGCTGCGCTCGGGCTTCGGCGCCGGCTTGAAGCCGAGGCCGAGCAACTGGTCTTTCAGGCTGTCGCTCATGCGGTCGCGGGAGAGGGGTTCAGTAATGCGGCGGTGGCGGTTCGCTGGCCGGATCGGCCACCAGGGCGCGGCGCAGCTGTTTCAGGTCCTCGAGGACGCGACCCAGCAACTCGCGGTTGCGCTGGCCTTCCAGGCGGGCTTCGGCAAGCGCATCGGAAAGCTCGTGCAGAGACTGCTCCTGGAAGGCCAGTCGGGTTTCCAGTTCGGCAAAACGACGCTCGGTGGCGTCGTCACGATCAGGTGCGGGCATCATCGCCTCCTTGCAGGCTGCGGCCTCGGCCGATGCCGTAATAGGCCAGTCCGGCAGCCTCGACCTCGGCCGGTTCGAAAATGTTGCGACCGTCGAACACCACGGCCTCGCGCAGTTCGCGGCGCAGAGCCTCGAAATCGGGGTTCAAGAAGGCCTTCCACTCGGTGACCACGACCAGGCCATCGGCCCCCTGCAGGGCTTCGTCGGGTGAGGCGCAGAGCTGCAGGTCCGGCCGCTCGCCGTAAAGCCTTCGGGCCTCGCCCATCGCCTCCGGGTCATGGGCGCGCACCGTGGCCCCGGCGGCCCATAGCTGTTCCAGCAAGCGGCGGCTGGAGGCCTCGCGCATGTCGTCGGTGTTGGGCTTGAAGGCAAGCCCCCAGACGGCGAAGCAGCGCCCGGCCACCGCGCCCCGGAAATGCTGCCGGATCAGCTCGAACAGCTTGCCCTTCTGGTGCTGGTTGACCGATTCGACGGCACGCAAGATCAGGGCCTCGTGGCCGTGCTGGCGGGCGGTGCGCTCGAGTGCCTGCACGTCCTTGGGGAAGCAGCTGCCGCCGTAGCCGGCACCGGGGTAGATGAAGTGCCAGCCGATGCGCGGATCACTGCCGATGCCTTGTCGAACCGCCTCGATGTCGGCGCCGACGCGCTCGGCGATGTTGGCCATCTCGTTCATGAAACTGATCTTGGTCGCCAGCATGGCATTGGCGGCGTACTTGGTCAGTTCGGCCGAGCGTTCGTCCATGACGATCACCCGCTCGTGGTTGCGGTTGAAGGGCGCGTACAGGCGCTTCATCTTCTCGATGGCGGCAGTATCGCGGCTGCCGAGGATGATGCGGTCCGGGCGCAGGCAGTCGGCCACCGCCGCGCCTTCCTTCAGGAACTCGGGGTTGGCGACCACGCTGAAGGCGTGCTGCTCGCCACGCGCCGCAAGCTCGGCGGCGATGACCTCGCGCACCCGGTCGGCGGTGCCAACCGGCACGGTGCTCTTGTTGACCACGACCGTCGGCTGCCCGATGCAGCGGCCGAGGGTGCGGGCCACCGCCAGCACATGCCGCAGGTCGGCGCTGCCGTCCTCGTCGGGCGGCGTGCCGACCGCGATGAAAACGATGCCAGCCGCGGCGGCGGCGGCCTCGGCATCGGTGGTGAAACGCAGGCGTCCGGCGCGGGCATTGGCCAGCACCAGGTCTTCGAGGCCCGGTTCGAAGATCGGGATACGGCCCTGGCTCAGGGCTTCGATCTTCGCCGCGTCGATGTCGACGCAGATGACCTGGTGGCCCACCTCGGCGAGGCAGGCCCCAGTGACCAGACCGACGTAGCCGGTTCCGAACACGCTGACGCGCATCCGCGCCTCCCTTGGAACGCCGGCCCGGGTCTTACTGCGCGGGCGCGGCCGGCGCTTGCGGCGAAACGATGTCGAGCAGTTCGACTTCGAATTTCAGGGTGGCGTTCGGCGGGATGTCGGCACCGGCGCCGTTCTCGCCGTAGGCCAGGGCCGACGGGATCCAGAAAATGTACTTGGAGCCGACCGGCATCATCGAAACGCCCTCGGTCCAACCCGGGATCACGCCGGAGAGCGGGAAGGTGGCCGGCTCGTTGCGGGCGTAGGAGCTGTCGAACTCGGTGCCGTCGAGCAGGGTGCCGCGGTAGTGGACGGTGACCGTGTCGGCGGCGGTCGGACGCGGGCCGGAGCCGGCGCGGACGATCTGGTACTGCAGGCCGCTGGCCGTGGTGCGCACGCCCTGGCGGGTCTTGTTCTGGGCGAGGAACCGCTCGCCTTCGGCGCGTTGCTGGGCGCCCAGCTCGGCGCGACGCGCTGCTTCACGCTGCTGCAGGAACTGGCCGAAGGCCATGCCGACCTGCTGCGCCTGAGCATCGGTCATCAGCTTGCCTTCGCCGCTCAGCCCGGCCTGGATGGCGCGGGTCAGGGTCGGCACATCGACGTATTCCCTGACCTGGGTCAGGCTGTTGGCCATCTGCAGGCCGATCATGTAGCTGATCTTCTCGTTGTCGGTGCGCAGCCCTTCCACCGCCGGGAGCTGCAGGGTGGCGGGTGCAGCAGGCGCCGGTGCGGCGGCCTGCGGAGCCTGCGCGAACGCAATGCCGGCGGCGGCGAAGACGCAAAGACCAAGGACGGTGCGGGTGGCGAAGCGACGGGTGTTCAGCATGGGGGTCGGAACTCCGGGAATGGGGACCGCTGCGGCGCAACGGGCCGCCCATTGTCGGGCCGGCAACGGTTTTCGGCAATGCGGATTCAGGACTGCCAAGCCAAAGGCAAGGCGAGCAGGTGCGCGGCGATCACCACGAGGCTCAGGCGGCGGCGCATTTGCCTGAAGCCCGGTGTGGCCGGCAGGGTGTCGGCGCGGGTGTCGAACCACAGCGCCAGGGCAAAGCCGATGCCCAGCGCCATCACCGCCTGCAGGGGCGGCAGGAACAGGGCCGGGAAGGCCCAGAGGCTCGGCAGCACCGCCAGCACGTAGCCGGAAGGCAGGCCCCCGGCGCTCATCACCCGGCCCCAGCGCAGGCCGCCCAGAAAGCTCAGGATCACCGCTGAATAGAACAGGAAAGCGTTTTGAGCCGGGCCGACCAGATCCGGCCGAGCATCGGCCAAACCCCAAGCCCAGAAGCCCAAGGCCAGAAAGAAGGGCAGCAAGCCGGCCCAGCCGAGCCGCCAGGCCAGAGCCGGAAGTGGCGGCTGGTGCAGGTCCTGAAGCGCCCGGAACTCGCGCCGCAGGGTGGCCTGATCGATCTCCGGGGGCTGCGGCTCCGGCCTCATGGCGTGTGGGTGGCCGGTCGCGGCGCCTCCAGAGCTCGCATCACCGCGGCCCGCAGTTCGGGATCCTCCGGCCGCACCCGGCTGCCGAAGCTGTCCAGCACCTCGCCGTTGCGGCCGACCAGGTACTTGTGGAAGTTCCAGCGCGGTGCCTCGCCGGCAGCGGCGGCCAGCTCACGGAAGAACGGGTTGGCCTCGCGGCCGCGCACCACCACCCGCTCGAACATCGGGAACTGCACGCCGAAATTGAGCGTGCAGAACTCGCGGATCTCCTCCTCGGTGCCCGGCTCCTGACCCATGAAATCGTTGGACGGGAAGCCGAGCACCGCGAAACCGCGGGCCGAAAACTCCTGATGCAGGGCTTCGAGGCCCTCGTACTGCGGCGTGAAACCGCATTTGCTGGCGGTGTTGACCACCAGCAGCACCTGACCGCCGAAGGCCTCGCCGAGATGCACCCGCTCCGGCGAAGCCAGCCGGCGGAAGCTGTGGTCCAGCACGCTGGCAGCCAAGGTGCCGGCCAGTCCCAGCGCCAGAAAGGCCACGCCGAAGCGTGCCAAGGTCGTCGTACGCATGTTTGTCCTCCCGATGACCGGCGAAAGCCAGCAGAGCGGCAGAGTGTCACCGCAAAAAGGTGCAGAAGGTGTTGACGGTGCCGAACCCTGGTGTTATGGTTCACTACAACACCAGCGTTGCCTGCCCATGCGCCCGACCTTCGTACCGCCCACACCAGCTGCCGGCGCCGCCACCGGGAGAAGCTCTGGATGAGCTTCGTCTGGCATGAGGGCACGCCGATCTACCGCCAGCTCAAAGCGCGGGTGGTGGCCATGGTGCTCGACGGTGAACTGAAACCGGGCGATGCCCTGCCCTCGGTCCGCCAGGTCGCGGCCGAGTTCCAGATCAATCCGATCACCGTCTCGCGGGCCTACCAGGAACTCGCCGACGAGGCCCTGGTGGAAAAGCGCCGGGGCCTTGGCATGTACGTCGTCGAGGGCGCCCGCGAAATGCTGCTGCGCTCCGAGCGCGAACGCTTCCTCCAGACCGAATGGCCGCAGGTGCGGGCGCGTATCGAACGCCTCGGCCTGCGCCCCGAGGCCCTGCTCGCCAACCGCCCCGGCACCGGAGAATCCGAACCATGAGCACCCCCATCGTCCGCGCCCGGGGCCTGAGCAAACGCTACGGGCGTGCAGTCGCCGTCGATGGCATCGACCTCGACATCGCCCCCGGCCGCATCGTCGGCCTGGTCGGGCCCAACGGCTCGGGCAAGACCACCACGCTGAAGGCCATTCTCGGCCTGATCGATTGCGAGGGCGAACTCGCGGTGCTGGGTCTCGACCCGCGCCGCCAGCGTGGCGCCCTGATGGCGCAGGTCTGCTTCATCGCCGACGTGGCGGTGCTGCCGCGCTGGATCAGCGTTGCCCAGGCCGTCGATTACGTCGCCGGTGTGCACCCGCGTTTCGACCGCGCCAAGTGCGAGAGCTTTCTGGCCCAGACCCGGCTCATCCCGAAGATGAAAGTGCGGCAGATGTCGAAGGGCATGGTGACACAACTGCACCTGGCACTGGTGATGGCGATCGACGCCCGCCTGCTGGTGCTCGACGAACCCACGCTCGGCCTCGACATCCTCTACCGCAAGCAGTTCTACAAGGACCTGCTGGAGCGCTACCACGACGCGGAAAAGACCCTGCTCGTCACCACCCACCAGGTCGAGGAGATCGAGCACATCCTCACCGACCTCATCTTCATCCGCGACGGCCGGCTGGTGCTGCAGGCGACGATGGACGAGGTGGGCGAGCGCTTCACCGAACTCCTGGCCAGCGGCGAACACGCCGAAGCCGCACGCCAACTCGGCCCGCTCGACGAGCGCAGCCTGTTCGGCAGAAGCGTCTTTCTGTTCGATGGCCAGCCGCGTGAACGCCTGCAGGCCCTGGGCGAGATCCGCACGCCCGGCGTGGCCGACCTGTTCGTCGCCACGATGAAAGGAGGCCAACCATGAACACCTTCATCACCCTGCTCAAGCGCGAGTTCTGGGAGCACCGCGGCGACATGCTCTGGACGCCGCTGGCGGTGGGCGGCCTGATGCTGGCCCTGGTCGCGGCCAGCATCGTGATCGGCCTGTTCGCCAACGGCGGCGAGCTCCGCATCAACGGCCAGCCCCTCCTGCCCGCCAACCCGGCGATCGATCCTGCGGCGCAGGCCGCGATCGCCGAGGGCCTGGCCGCGGCCGTGCTGCCCTCGATGCTGCCGCTGGCCATCGTGCTGGCCTTCGTGGTTCTGTTCTATGCCCTGGGCTCGCTCTACGACGACCGCCGCGACCGCAGCGTGCTGTTCTGGGCCTCGATGCCGGTCTCGAACAGCGCCACGGTCCTGTCCAAACTGGTGTCGATCGCCATCGTGACGCCCCTGCTCGCCGCCCTCGTCGGCATCGCGGTCGGCATGCTCGTGGCCATCGCCATCGCCGGCACGATGTCGGCACTGGGGAGCGGCATCCTGCCCCGGCTGCTGGCCAATGCCGATTTCCAGCTCGCCCCGCTGGCCGTGCTGGCGCTGCTGCCGGTGTACGCGCTGTGGGCCTTGCCCAGCATCGCCTGGTGCATGGCCGTCTCGGCCTGGGCCCGACGCGCGCCCCTGCTCTGGGCCATCGGCATACCGGTGTTCGCCGGCATCCTGGTGTCGTGGCAGGAGGCGATGTTCAACCGCCAGCTCGGCGGCGACTGGTTCTGGGAGAACGTGGTCGGCCGGCTGTTCGGTGGTTTCGTGCCCGGCCTGTGGTTCGCTTTTGCCGGCGACGGGGTATCGATCGATGCCCTCGAACCCGCGCAGGCCGATGCCCTGAGCCTCGTGGCCAAGAGTTATGCCACGCTGACTTCGCCCGCGCTGTGGATCGGCCTGATCGTCGCCGCCGGCCTGATCGCCCTCGCCATCCGTCTGCGCCGCTGGCGCGAAGACGCCGCCTGATCCCCGATTTTTCGTTCACGCACCGGAGCTTCACCATGAACCGCCACCGCAGCGCCATCGTCATCGCCTTGGCCCTCGCCAGCACCGCCTGCAGCGAGCAGGTCGAACAGGCCGCCGCCGAAGCCCGCCAGAGCATCGAGGCGGCCACCGCGCAAGCCGGTGCCGCCGCCGATTCGATCGCCGCCGCCCGGCAGAGATTGCACGAGAGCAACCTCACGCTGGGGGGTGGCGAACTGCCCAAGGTCGAGATCACCCCGCAGGGCGACTGGCTGGTTAACGGCCTGCCGCTGCCGCTCACCGAAGCCCAGCGCATAGCGGTGCTGAGCTTCCGCAGCGAGACCCTCAAGGCCGCCGATGCCGGCATGAACCTCGGCCAGGACGGCATCGCCCTCGCCGGTCAGGCCGTCTCGCAGGCCGTCGCCGGCCTGCTCATCGGCACCGAAGCCACGACCGCGGCGGTGACGGCGGAAGCGCAGAAAATCCAGGCCAGCGCCCAGGACCTGTGCCAGCAGGTCGAGCGGTTGACGGCGGCGCAGGCGCAACTGGCGGCGATCCTGCCCGAGTTCGCCCCCTACGCCCGGCCGATCGCGGCCAGCATCGATTGTGGCGAAGCGGCCACCGGCGAGGCCGCCGCCCCGGCCGCACCGCAGTAAGCCCGCGCGATCGGTGAGAATGCGGGCCTGTCCAGCCACAGGCCCGCCCGCCATGTCCCGCCCCTGGGTCAATGCCGCCATCGCGGCGCTCGATGCCGATTTCCAACGCTCGGCCGACACCCACCTGGTTCGCCTCGACCTGCCGGCCTACCCCGGCATCCCGCTCTACTTCAAGGACGAGAGCTCGCACCCCACCGGCAGCCTCAAGCATCGGCTGGCGCGCTCGCTGTTCCTCTACGCGCTCTGCAACGGCTGGCTGCGCGAGGGCCAGACCGTGATCGAGGCCAGCAGCGGCAGCACCGCCGTTTCCGAGGCCTACTTCGCGCGGCTTGTCGGCCTGCCCTTCATCGCGGTGATGCCCAGCACCACCTCGCGCGAGAAGATCGCCCGCATCGAGTTCTACGGCGGCCGCTGCCACATGATCGAAGGCGCCGACGTGAGTGCGGCCTCGCGGAGGCTGGCGGCCGAACTCGGCGGCCATTTCATGGACCAGTTCACCTACGCCGAACGCGCCACCGACTGGCGTGGCAACAACAACATCGCCGAGTCGATCTTCCAGCAGCTCGCGCTTGAACCCCACCCCTGCCCGGCTTGGATCGTGGTTTCGGCCGGCACCGGCGGCACCGCCGCCACCATCGGCCGCTACATCCGCTACCAGCCCGGCCGCAAGGCCTGCACGCGGCTCGCCGTGGTCGACCCGGAGTACTCGGTGTTCTTCGACGCCTACAAGGACCGCAAGCGTTGCCACCGCCTCGACCGCGGTTCACGCATCGAAGGCATCGGCCGGCCGATCGTCGAAGCGAGCTTCCTGCCCGACACCATCGACCGGATGATCAAGGTGCCCGACGCCCTGAGCCTGGCCGCGATGCGCGCACTCGAAGGCCTGCTGGGAAGGAAGGTCGGCGGCTCCACCGGCACGAACTTCGTCGGTGCGCTGCAGGTGATGGGCGAGATGCGGGCCCGGGGCGAGACCGGTGCAGTCGTCACCCTGATCTGCGACGGCGGCGAGCGCTACCTCGACACCTACTACAACGACGCCTGGATGGCGGCGCAGGGTTTTGACCCGGTGCTGGGAAGCGCGGCTCTGCGCGGCCTCGGAGGCGAGGGCGGCCTGCCACTGCCGGTCGAGGTCATCGACCAGGGCACCTGAGAAAAAACCCCGCCGGAGCGGGGTTCGAAGCGCTTGATGCGCAAGGTTCGGTGGAGGCCTGGGTCGGAATTGAACCGGCGTACGCGGATTTGCAGTCCGCTGCATGACCACTCTGCCACCAGGCCCCGCCGAAAAAACAAGACCCCGGCAAGCCGAGGTCTGGGAAAACTGGAGCGGGAAACGAGACTCGAACTCGCGACCCCGACCTTGGCAAGGTCGTGCTCTACCAACTGAGCTATTCCCGCACCGGAGAAGCGTATTATGGCGATCCACGACCGCATGTCAACAGCGCGACCGTGCTTGCGGGCTCAGCGTGGTCGGCCGGAAAGTGCCGGCCAGGCTGCGCGCAGGTAGTCGAAGCCCGACCACAGGGTGAGGGCCGCGGCCAACGCCAGCAGCCACTCGCCGACCAGCTGCGCCGGCAGCGGCGGCAGGGCCGGCCCCAGCAGCAGGGCGATGATGGCGACCATCTGCACGACGGTTTTGAGCTTGCCGACCCAGGCCACCGCCACCGCACCGCGGGCGCCGATCTCGGCCATCCATTCGCGCAGGGCCGAGATGGTGATCTCGCGGCCGACGATGACCGCCGCGAGCAGGGCGAGCCAGGGTGTGGGATGCGCCTGCACGACCAGGATCAGGGCGACGGTCACCGCCAGTTTGTCGGCGACAGGATCGAGGAAGGCACCGAAGGCCGAGCCCATGCCCCAACGCCTGGCGATCCAGCCGTCCAGCACGTCGGTGAGCGCGCCCACGGTGAAGATCGCCGCGGCCCAGAGCCTCGCCGCTTCGAAGGGCAGGTAGAACACGATCACCATGACCGGGATGAGCAGGATGCGGAACAGCGTCAGCGCGGTCGGCAAGGTGAGGATCAAATCAAATCTCCAGAACTCTCGGGGGCAGGCAGCCCGTGCAGGAAAGCATAGATGCGTGTCGCCAGTGCCGCACTGACGCCCTCGACACGCGCCAGTTCCTCGATGCCGGCGTCCTTCATGCCCTTGATGCCGCCGAAATGCCGCAGCAGGGCCTGACGGCGCTTCGGACCGACACCGGGAATGTCCTCCAGCCGGCTCTGGTCGCGGGCCTTCTGACGGCGACGTCGGTGGCCGGTGATGGCGAAACGGTGGGCCTCGTCGCGGGCCTGCTGGACCAGTTGCAGGCCCGGCGAGGCCGCACCGGGGCGCAGTTCGCGGCCATCGGGCAACAGCAGGCGCTCGTCGCCGGCGCGTCGGGCGGCACCCTTGGCCACCCCGACCAGCACCACGCCCTGCACCGCCAGCACATCGAGCACCTCGACGGCCTGGCGCAATTGCCCGCTGCCGCCATCGATCAGCAGCAGGTCGGGCAGAACGCCCTCCTCGATGCCGCGCCGGAAGCGGCGCTCCAGCGCCTGCCGCAGCGCGGCGTAGTCGTCGCCCGGCACCACGCCGCTGATGTTGTAGCGCCGGTACAGGTCCGGCTGCGGGCCTTCCGGGCCGAACACCACCATCGCCGCCACCGTCGCCTCGCCGAGCGTGTGGCTGATGTCGAAGCATTCGATCCGCAGCGGTGGCGTGGTCAGACCCAACAGTGTCTGCAGATCGTCGAGACGCACCTGCTGGCTGGCCTGCGACGCCTGTTCGCTGGCCAATGCCAAGCGGGCGTTGCGCAGGGCCATGTCGAGGTAGCGGGCGCGCTCGCCACGGACGCTGGTGCGAAGCTCGACGGCGTGGCCGGCACGCTCGGCCAGGGCCGCCCGCAGCAGGTCGAGATCGTCGGGGGCGTGGCTCAGCACCAGTTCGCGCGGCGGTTTGAGTTCGACGTAGTGCTGGGCGAGGAAGGCACCCAGCACCTCGGCCGCGTCCACCCCCACCTCGACGCGCACCGGATGGGCCTGGGTGCCGTGGTTGACGCCCTCGCGGAAAGCCAGCACCAGCACCACCGCCAGACCGGCCTCCAGCACGCAGGCGATCACGTCCAGCTCGGCGCGGTCGCCGTCGACGTACTGCCGGGCCTGCACCTGCCGCAGCATGGCGATCTGGTCGCGCAAGGTGGCGGCGCGTTCGAAATCGAGCGCGGCGCTGGCGGCCTCCATGGCCTTGCCCAGTTCATCGACCAGTTCGTCGCTGCGGCCATCAAGAAACAAGGCGGCACGACGCACCGATTCGGCGTAGGCGGCAGCGTCGATGCGGCCCACGCAAGGGGCATCGCAGCGGCCGATCTGGTGCTGCAGGCAGGGCCGGGTGCGGTTGCGGAACACGCTGTCCTCGCAACTGCGCAGGCGGAACAGCCGGGCCATGCGCTCTTGGGTTTCGCGCACGGCCGAAGCGCCGGGGTAAGGCCCGAAGTAGCGGCCAGGTCGCGAACGCGGGCCGCGGTGGTAGAGCAGACGCGGCCAGGTCTCGCGGGTGAGCAGCAGGCTGGGGTAGCTCTTGCCGTCGCGCATCAAAATGTTGAAGCGCGGCTTGAGCGCCTTGATGAGCTGGTTCTCGAGGATCAGCGCCTCGCTGGCGGTGCGGGTGACGGTGATTTCGATGCGCGCGATTCGCGAGACCATCCAGGCGATCCGCGGACTCGACGGGCTGCGCCCGAAATAGCTGGCGACGCGCTGCCGGAGCGAGGCCGCCTTGCCGACGTAGAGCACACCGCCCTCGGCATCGAGCATGCGGTAGACGCCGGGGGCGGGCGTGAGCGCACGGGCGAAGGCGCGCCCATCGAATGGGGCAGCCGCCGCCGGGGCCTCGCTGCCGGAGCCCAAGGGTTCAGTCATCCAATGACAGGTGCTGCAATTCGCCGCTGCCGGTGTCGAGCCGCCACAGGGCGCGGCTGCCGACATCGGCCACCCACAGCCACTGCTGCCAGGCGGCCAGAGCACCCGGGCGGCGCAGGCCGGGGCCGATCGCCGGCGTCGACACCGAATGCTGGCGGAAGGCGTAGCGGCGCAGCACGCCATTGCCGGTGTCGGCGATCCACAGGCCCTGCCCGTCGGCCGTGAGCGCGAGCCCGGTCGGGTTCTGCCACAGGGCCTGGCGGGCGCCGCCGTCCTTGTGGCCGAACTCGAACAGGCCCTTGCCGATCACCGTCCGCACACTGCCATCGACCAAGGCGATCTGACGCAGCGCAGAGGCGCCGGCATCCAGCACCCACAGGCTGTCGCCCTGAACCAGCATGGCCGCCGGCTGGGCGAACTCGGCCTGCAGGGCCGGGCCATCTCTGTGGCCGACCAGACCGCTGCCAGCGAGGTGGCGAAGCACGCAGCGGCCAAGCTCAAAGGCCCAGCACTGCTGACCGGCGGCATTGCCGAAGTAGAGCGTGCTGTCCTGCGCGGCCAGAGCCCAGGGCCGGTCGAGCGGCGAATCACCGGGGAGCGCCAGGTGACCGGCGACCGGATCGCCGGGGCGACCTTGGCCGACCAGCGTGTCGACCTCGCCAGAACGCACATCGACACGGCGCAGAGCATGGTTGCCGGCATCGGCCACGTAGAGCCGGTCCTGCAACAGCACGAGGCCACGCGGGTCGTTGAAGCCGGCGGCATCGGCCAGACCATCGGCAAAGTCACGATGGCCCGAGCCGATGCGCCGCAGCACGCGGCCGTCGTGGCTGCATTCGAGCAGGCGGTGGCGGCCGCTGTCGGCCACGTAGAGCCGGCTCGGGCTGGCGACGAGGCCACCGATCTGCAGGCCCGGCGAATCGGCAGTCCGGGGCGGCTCGCTCGAGCTGAGGAGCTGGCCGTAGTGGGCATCGAGCAGGGCCTCGACGGCGGGCCCCAGCTCCTCGATGGCGCGATCACCGACGAAACGCTGATGGATGGCACCGGCCGGATCGACCAGCACCACCGTCGGCCAGACGCCCACCTCGTAGTGCTGCCAAACGACCCAGTCGCGGTCGTGCGCGGAGAGCAGGCTCAGGCCATGGGCAGCCAGCAGGTCACGGGCCAGCGCCGGGTCACGCTCGGCATCGAATTTGGGCACATGGATGCCGAGCACTCGGATCTGACCGCGATGACGCTGCTGCACAGCCGCCACCGCCTGCAGCGCGTTGTGGCAGTTCGCCGAACTGCGGTTCCAGAACAGCAGCACGACCGGCTGGCCGCGCAGAGCGGCCAGGCGTTGCGGGGCACCGAGCCACTCCAGCGACGCGTCCAGTTCGGGGGCAATGCTGAGGCTCATGCGGGCGTCCGGCAGGCGGGGCAGGTGCCGATTATGCGTCGCGCAAGGCGGCTTCGGCGCGGATGAGATCGTCCTCGGTGTCGATGCCGGGCGGGAAGCCACGGGGTGTGAGCGCCACCGCGATGGCGTGGCCGGCTTCCAGCACGCGCAACTGCTCCAGCGCCTCCAGCGCCTCCAGCCGGCCCGGCGGCAGGGCGGCGAACCGGGCGAGAAAACCGGCCCGGTAGGCGTACAGGCCGATGTGGCGCAGGCAGGGCGGCTGCGGTGAGCCGAGCCGTTCGCGAACGTAGCGGTCGCGGTGCCAGGGGATCGGGGCGCGGCTGAAATACAAGGCCCTGCCCTGCCCGTCCAGCACCACCTTGACCACGTTGGGATCGAACAAATCCCGGCTGTCGGTGATCGGCGTGGCCAGGGTGGCCATCGGCACCCCACCCTCGACCAGCGCGGCGACCGTGGCGAGTAGGGCCTCGACCGGCACGAAGGGTTCGTCACCCTGCAGGTTGAGCACCGGAAGCTCGGCGGGCCAACCACGCTGATCGGCGACTTCGGCCAGACGATCGCTGCCGGAGGCGTGGTCGCTGCGGGTCATGCAGACCCGCACCGGCAGATCGGCGACGGCCGCGGCGATGCGGGCATCGTCGGTGGCCAGCACCACCTCGGCAGCACCGCTGGCCAGAGCGCGGCGGACGACGTGGCGCACCAGCGGCTCGCCGCCGAGCAGGCGCAGCGGCTTGCCGGGCAGGCGCGAGGCGCCGAAACGGGCGGGAATGGCGATGGCGAAATCAGGCAGGGGCATCGGCACGGGGGGCGCGCAGGGCGGCATCGAGACGGTCGAGGAAGGCATCGGGCAGTGTGGCCCGCAAGGGCACCACCCAGGTGTTGGCCAAGCCGAACTGGCGGCATTTGACCGCGTCCTTGCCGGTCATCAGCAGAGGCAGTCCGGACAGGCCGGCGAAATCGGCGGCGCAGAAGGCGTGGTGGTCGGGAAAAGGCCAGGGCTCGATGTCGAGGCCCTGGTCGCGCAGGGCGGCGAAGAAGCGCGTCGGATCGCCGATGCCGGCCAGGGCCCGCAGGCGCTGCCCGGCGAAATCGGACAAGGGCTGCCGCCGGCCGTCGTCCAAGGCCTGGGCCTCGTCGAGCCTGAGCTGCAGCGGCACCTCGCCCTCACGCGGGGCGCGGCCATGGACGATGCGGGCGAAAGCCGGCACCGCAGGCAGCGGCTCGCGCAGCGGCCCGGCCGGCAGCACCCGGCCATTGCCGAGACCGCGGCCGTCCTCGACTTCGAGTTCGATGCGGCGGGTCAGACGCAGGTGCTGCAAGCCATCATCGGCGATCGCCAGGGTGCAGCCGGTGGCGGCCAGCCGCGCCACGGCGGCGACGCGATCCGCATCCACCTCCACCGGCAGGCCGGTCTCGTGGTGGATCAGCAAGGGCTCGTCGCCGCAGCGTTCCGCCGCCATGCCGGCCTCGACGCGCAGCGCTTCGCGGCTGCGTCGCCCGTAGCCGCGGCTGACGACCCCGACCCGCCAGCCGCGGGCGGCGAGCGCCTGCGCCAAGGCGATCACCACCGGCGTCTTGCCGGCACCACCCACACTGCGGTTGCCCACCACCAGCACCGGAATCGGCAGCGCCGGCCGCGGCAGCAGGCCCTGCCGGTAAAGCCAGCGGCGCAGCAGCATCAGCCCACCCCAGAAGCGGCCCAGTCCGCGCAGCAAGAGGCCGGGCGGATGGTCGCCGTACCAGCGCTCGAACAGCCAGGCCTGCAGACGCGGCATCGGGCTAGTCCTCGCGGAACTGGGCGCGGTGCAACTGGGCGTAGACGCCATCGCGGGCCAGCAGCTCGGCGTGGCTGCCGGCCTCGACGATGCGGCCCTCGTCCATCACCAGCACCTGGTCGGCGCGTTCGATGGTGGAGAGCCGGTGGGCGATCACCAGCGTGGTGCGGTTGGGGAACAAACGCTCCAGCGCCGACTGCACCAGCCGCTCGGATTCGTTGTCGAGCGCCGCCGTGGCCTCGTCGAGCACCAGCACCGGGGCGTCCTTGAGCACGGCGCGGGCGATCGCGAGGCGTTGCCGCTGGCCACCGGAGAGGCGGTTGCCGTTCTCGCCGATGCGGGTGTCGAAACCCTCCGGCAGACGCTCGATGAACTCGCTGGCATTGGCCGCATCGGCAGCAGCTCGCAGGGCCTGCGGATCGACCGCTTCGACCGGGCCCAGCGTACCGTAGGCGATGTTGGCGGCCACACTGTCGTCGAACAGCATCACCTTCTGGCCGACGATGGCGATCTGCCGGCGCAGTGCGGCCAGCGACCAGTCGGCAAGCGGCACGCCATCGAGCAGCACCACGCCGCGGCCCGGCTCATAGAAACGTGGCAGCAGCCGGGCCAGAGTGGTCTTGCCGCTGCCGGAACGGCCGACGATGGCGGTGACCGTGCCGGGTCGGGCGACGAAGCTCACCGCATCGAGCGCATCGCTCGTGCTGCCGTCGTAGCGCAGACCGACCTCGCGGAATTCGATCAGGCCCCGGGCGCGCTCGACCGCATGGCCGCCGCCGTCGGCCTCGGCCGGTTCGTCGAGCAGTTCGAACAAGCGCAAAGCCGCCGCCACACCGCGCTGCACCAGGGCCTGCACGTTGGCCAGCCGCTTGAGCGAGGGGATGATCGCCATCATCGCCGTCATGATGGCGACGAAATCACCGGCGCTGAGCCGGCCCTGGGCCGCCTCCAGCCCGGCGACCACCAGCAGCACGGCCAGGGCCACCGCGCCCAGCAGTTGGATGGTCGAGGACGCCGCCGCGCGGGTCACCTCGACTTTCAGGTGCAGCCGCAGGTTCTGGTCGGCCATCCGCCGGTAACGCGCCACCGCGCCGGACTGGCGGCCGTAGATCTTGATGTCCTGCTGGCCGGAAAGCAGTTCCTCGGCACCGCTGGCGAGGTCGGCGACCCCCTCCTGGATGCGGCCATTGAGACGCCGGTAGCGGGTCGAGACGTAGGCGGCGATCAGCGCGATGAAAGGCACGATCAGGACGATGGCGGCGGTCACCATCGGGCTGTACCAGAACATCACCGCCACCAGACCGATCACCGTGAGCGAATCGGTGAGCAGGATCTTCAGCGCATCACTGCTGGCCTGGGCCACCTGCTCGGTGTCGTAGTTGAGCCGCGAGACCAGCGCCGCCACCGGTTCGCGATCGAAACGGTGGGACGGCAGGGCCAGCATCTTGCCCATCAGCGCCACCCGCAGATCGCGCACCACGCTGCGGCCGGCGCGGGCCATGCCGTAGTCGGTCACGAAGGTGGCCATGCCGCGCAGCACGAACAGGCCGACGATGGCGAGCGGCATGGTCCAGTCGATCTCCGAACCAGCGGCGACCAGGGTCTCGTCGATCATCGGTTGCATCATCCAGGCGAAGGCCGCCGCCGACGCCGCCTCCACCACCATGCCGACCGCCGCCACCGCCAGCAGCGGCCGGTAATTCATCGTCCAGCCGAGCAGGCGCCGGTAGACCGGCCAGCTGCGCACGTTCGCCGGCACCTCGACGGCTTCGGGTCCGCTCACGGCGCCGGCTCCGGCAGGGTGGCGATGGAGATGCGTACGAAGCCGGCCTGACCCAGTGCATCAAGGGCGGTGACCACGGCCTGGTGCGGGGCGCGGCCGTCGGCACGCAGGATCACGCGGCGGCTGGCCGGATCGCCGGGCTCGCGGCCCAGCACGGCGACGATGGCGGCACGGTCGTTGCGCGGCAGTTCGCGGGTGCCGAGGAAGATCCGACCCTCGGCATCGATCACCAGGGTGAGCGTCGGGTCATCGACCTCGACCGCCCCGCCTTCCGCGCTGGGCAGTTGCAAGCGCAGCGAGGTGCGCACATCGAAGGTGGTGGTCACGGCCAGAAACACGATGATGCAGAAGATCACGTCGATCAGCGAGACCAGGCTGATCTCCGGCTCGTCCTCGCCGCCGCGGGCGAACCTCATGCTGCCGGGCCCTTGGTTTTGCGGGCGCTGCTCGCCTGCTCGTCGATGGCATCGACCAGAGCGATCGCTTCGCGCTCCATGTCGACCACGTACTGGGCGACACGGGCGCGGAAATAGCGGTGCATCACCAGTGCCGGAATCGCCACCAGCAGGCCGGCGGCGGTGGAGATCAGGGCCTGGCCAATGCCACCGGCCAAGCGGTTGGCATCGCCGACCCCGGCCTCGAGGATGCCGAAGAACATCTCGATCATTCCGATCACGGTGCCGAGCAGACCAAGCAAGGGGGCCACCGCGGCGATCGTGCCGAGGGTCGGTAGCAGGCGTTCGAGGCCGTGGACGACATGCCGGCCGATGTCCTCGACCCGCTCCTTGACCTGCTCGCGGCCACGGTGGCGGACATCCAGCGCGGCCGCCAGCAGGCTGCCCAGCGGGGAGTTGGCGCGCAGCACCTCGACATGGCGGGGATCGAGCTGGCGACCCCTCGCCCACTGCCGGACCTCCTCGCCGAGGCCGGCCGGCAGCACTTCGCTGCGACGCAGGGTCCACAGACGCTCCAGGCAGATGCCCAGCGCCGCCACCGCCAGCAGCAGGATCGGCACCATCACCCAGCCGCCGGCAATCACCAGTTCGAGCATGGACACATCTCGTTGGGGGCCTTACAGCATAGCCGCTCGCGCCGGCTCACCGTCCCACCAGCGGCGCGGACGCGCCCGCCAGGCCTCGATGCGCGGGGGGGCGAACACCGGCACGACGAGGCGTAAACGCCCGGCCTGACCCGGATGGGCGAGTGGCGCCGGCCAACGCCGGCTCAAGGCCGGTCCGGGCCGGCGGGTGGCCACGGCCAGTGCATCGGGGAAGCGCGCCTGCCAATGCTGCAGCACCGCCGGTCCGGCCAGCAGCAGGCCTGGATCGATGCCGGTGGCGGCGATCCGCGCCGCGATCCACGGCCCGCCATCGCCCGCCAGCAGCACCTCGCCAAAAGCACCGCTGACCCGCAGCACCGCCGTCGCTTCGGCATCGCCGGTGGGGAAATCGGCATGCGGGTGCAGCACCTCGATGCGCAGATCGTCCCCGACCCAGGATGCACCCGTCAGAGTCAGCGGTGTGGTGTTGGCGCCGGGCGGCGACCAGAGCTGTGCTTGCGGCCAGGCCGCCTGCACGGCCGCAAGACCGCCGGCACGGCCGGCATTGCCCCGGGTCAGCACGATCCGGTCGAGCCGGCGCAGGCCGCCGGCATGCAGGGCTTCGACCAGAGCACGGCCCGGTGGCCCGGTATCGATCAAGAGCGTGTGCCGGGCGGTGCGCAGCGCCACGGCATCGCCCTGCGGCAGGTCGAACACCAGCAGTTCGAGCTCACCGGCCGCGGGTCGTGGCGTCGGTGGCCAGAGCAGCGGCAGGAGCAGCAAGAGGCCGGCCGGACGGGCCGGTACGCCGCGCGGCAGCAGCAGCCAGACCAGGCCGATCACCGCCAAGGCAAGGGCCGGCAGGCCGGGGCGGCCGGTCCGCCACAAGGGGGCCAGCGTTTCGGGCAGGGCCCAGAGACCCTGTTCGAGCAGGCCCATCGCGGCGGCAGCGGCCGCCCAGACCAGCACCGCCAGAGCCGGCGCGAAGGGCTCCAGCAGCAGGCCCAGCACGGCCAGTGGCACCACCAGCAGGCTGATCCAGGGAATCGCCAGCAGATTGGCCAGTGGCCCCAGCACCGGCACCGCGAGAAAGGCTACCGCCAGGATCGGCAACAGACCGAGGCTGGCCACCCACTGCGCGCGCAAAAAACCCCGAGCCAGCGGCAGGGGCGCGTGGCCACAGCCCCAGATCAACAACAGCACGCCGCCGCAGGACAACCAGAACCCGGGCGTCAGCACCGCCAGTGGATCGACCAGCAGCACGAGCGCCACCGCCAGCGCCAGCGGCTGCAAGGGCGGCAGGCTGCGCAGCGCCGTGCGGGCCAGTGCGACGACCGCGATCATCAGCACCGTGCGCACGGTGGGCAGGCTGAACCCGGCCACGCCGGCGTACACCAGGGCCACCGCGAGGCCGGCCCAGGCCGCCGCCAAGGGGCGCGGCCAACGCAAGGCCAAACGCGGCCAGCACCACCAGACCAGACGCACCGCCGCGACGCCCAGCAGGGCGACCAGAGCGACATGGAAACCGCTGATGGCGATCAGGTGGGTCAGGCCAAACCGCCGCAGCAGCGACCAGTCGGCTTCAGCAAGGCCTCGGGTGTCACCGATCGACAGGGCACGGACAAAACGGCCATCGCTCGCACCCAGGGCGGCTTCGATCGCCACGGCCCGAACTTCGCGCCAGCGATCCAGGACCGCCATCGGGCCGCTGGCTGGGCCCAGGGCCAGCACCGGCTCGGCACCGCGCACCTGGGCCAGAGCGACCCAGCCCTCGACGGCGGCACGGCGAGCGGTGTCGGCCTGGCCGGGGCCGGGCGAAGGCGGGGGTGGCCGCAGTCCGGCCGTGAGTTGCCAGCGGCTGCCGGCGGACAAGGCAGCACCGTCGCGGAACCAGCGCAGTTCGATCGCCTGCCCTTCAAGCTTTTCCGCCAATCCCTCCGGCCCGACCAGCACCCGTTCGACCCGGAACCTCGCCACCAGACCGCCGGCGTCGTAGCGGGGCAGGCCGAGCACATGGCCCTCGAAGCGGGCCGTGGCCCCGTCGAAGGCGGTGTGCAGTCGGGCGTCGAGCACCGCGCCGGCCTCCAGCCGCAGCAAGGTCGCACCGAACAGCAGGGCCAGCAGCAGCAAGGCGGCCGGTCGCAGCCAAAGCGCGCCGAAGCAGCTGCCCAGTACGGCCAGCACGAGGCCCAACGCAAGCAGCCCAAGCGGCGGCAGGGTCGGTGCCAGCGCGCAGGCGCTGGCGCCAACAAGCGCCGCGCCGACCAGGGCCGGCAGGTGGATCGGGCGTCCTTGCCCGGTGTCCATGCCGGTCTAGTCCGGCACCCAGGGGTGCAAGCGGCCGCCGCGCAATTCCAGCACGCGGTCGAGGCGGCGGGCCAGCCGGCGATCGTGGGTGACCATGACCAGAGCCGTGCCCTGGGCACGGTTGAGCTCGAGCATCAGGGCGAAGACCGTGGCCGCCGAGGTTTCATCGAGGTTGCCGGTCGGCTCGTCGCCGAGCACGCAGGCCGGCCGCGTGACCAGGGCACGGGCCACCGCGCAACGTTGGCGCTCGCCACCGGACAGTTCGCCGGGCTTGTGGCCCAGCCGATGGCCAAGCCCCACCTGCTCCAGCAGGGCCCGCGCCGGCGGCAGGGCGGCCGCCGGCGGTTCGCCGCGCACCAGCAGGGGCAGCATGACGTTCTCGAGCGCGGTGAATTCCGGCAGCAGGTGGTGGAACTGGTAGACGAAACCGAGTGCGCGGTTGCGAAGACGGCCGCGCTCGGCATCGGAAAGCACGGCCATGGCCTGGCCGGCCACCCGCACTTCGCCAGCGCTCGGGGTATCGAGACCGCCCAGCAGGTGCAGCAGGGTGCTCTTGCCGACACCGGAAGCGCCGATGATGGCCACCGCCTCACCGGGTGCGATGGCGAGGTCGAGATCGGCGAACACCGGCGTCTCCAGCGCGCCTTCGCGGTAGGTCTTGGCCAGCTTGCGGGCTTCGAGGACAGGCGGCATGGATTCACTCATAACGCAGGGCGCTGGCCGGATCGGTGCGCGAGGCGCGCCAGGCCGGGTACAGGGTGGCGAGGAAGCAGAGCGTGAGGGCCACCAGCGCGACGCTGAGCACGTCCGAGGGGTAGACCGCGGTCGGCACGCCGGTGATGAAGTAGACCTCGGCAGGCATCAGTTCGCGACCGGTCCAGGACTCGATGGCGCCCACGAGGGTGCCGAGGTTGAGGCTGAGCAGCACCCCCAGCACGACACCGATCAGAGTGCCGACCACGCCGATCACGCTGCCCTGGACGATGAACACGCCCATCACCTGGCGAGGTGTCAGGCCCAGCGTGCGCAGGATGGCGATATCGGCCTGCTTGTCCTGCACCAGCATCACCAGCGAGGACACCAGGTTGAAGGCGGCGATGGCGATCACCAGCGAGAGCAGCACGAACATCACCGTGCGCTCCATCCGCAGCGCGCTGAAGAAATTGCGGTTGTCGCGCATCCAGTCGCTGACCCGCGCCTCGATCGGCAGCTCGCGCAGCAGCTCACCGGAAACCGCACCGGCCTGCCAGAGGTCGTGCAGCCGGATGCGCACGCCGCTGACAGCATCGCCGAGGCGCAACAGGCGCTGGGCGTCGCCGATGGCGATGAAAGCGAAACTGCTGTCGGCGGTGAATTCGCCCATCGCGAAGATGCCGGCGACGGTGAAGCGGCGCGAACGCGGCAGCGCACCGAGCGGTGTCGAGCTGAACTCGTTGAGGGTGGCCTGGACACGATCACCGACCTGCACACCGAGCATCATCGCCAACTGGTCGCCGAGCAGGATGTTGAACTCGCCGTCGCGCAGATCGTCGATCGAGCCGACGATCATCCGGTCGGCCAGTTCAGAAACGGCGCGTTCGGCCGAGGGGTCGATGCCCATCACCAGCGCCGCGCTGGTGCGCCCGCCGCTGAGCAGACCCTCGCGGCGCACATAGGGTGCGGCACCGGCGACGCGGGCATCGCGCTCTGCCAGCGCGATCACCGCCTCCCACTCGGCCAGCCCGCCCTGCACGCCCTCGACGGTGACGTGCGCCACCGAGCCCAGCAGGCGGTCGCGGATCTCGCGCTGGAAGCCGCTCATCACCGCGATGGTGGTGATCAGCGCGATCACGCCGATGATGATGCCGAGGATGGAGGCGGCACTGATGAAGCTGATGAAGCGGTTACGGCGTTTGGCGCGCAGGTAGCGCAGGCCGATCGCCAGGGGCAGCGGTTGGAACATGCTCAGAGCATCCAGTGGTGCAAGACGAGGGCGGCGGGCGCGGCCGAGGCCCAGAGCCGGCAGCGGCGGCGCGCCGGGGTCGACAGCGTATCCGGCCAGAACACCCAGGCGGGCCCTTCCGGCTCGATCCGCAGCACCGCGAGCGGCCAGCGTTCAGTGAATGAGGCTGGCCGGGCGATGATGCCGCCCTCGGGGACGATGCGCCGCCCCTCCAGCAGCTCGAAGACCCGGGGCGGACGTCGGGCGGCACGGCGGGCCCGCCAAAGGCCGACCAGCCCACCAGCCAGCGCCAGCAGCAGGCTCAAACGCTCCGGCAGGGCGACCGAGAACTCGGCGACCAGATCGGGCAGGCCGGAGAGCGCCAGGCCCAGACCGAGGGCGGTCGGCAGCAGCAGGGCCGCGGCGATGCCGCAGCGCGAGGGCCGCCACTCAAGGCGGAAGGCGGAGCAGTCGGTCGATGAATCCGGCAAGGTCGGGGTCCTCCGGGCGCTCGCGGCCCATGCACCACCGCCACAGGATGTCGTCTTCGGTGTCCAAAAGCCTGAGGAAAAGCGCGCGTTCGACCTCGGAAGCCGTCTCGAAAGCGCGGTCGAGAAAGCGCAGCATCAGCTGGTCGAGTTCGCGCATGCCGCGCCGACAGCGCCAGCGTAGGCGTTTGTGCTCGACCGGATCGATGCCGCTCATCCGCGCCCCCTGCCCGTTCGATTTGCCGGCGACGCCTGCCGGCGCTCAGAGCCAGCCGACCCAATGCAAGGCCAGTTGCAACCAGAGCAGCAACAGGGCGGCGCAGCCGGCGAGGAAGGCCTGGAAGCGGCGCATCACCTTGTTGCGGCCGCAGGCCTCGATCGCCATCAGCACGCGTGCGCCGACAAAGGCCCAGGCCATCAGCAGCGGACCGAAGCCCTCGACGCCGGTCTGCATCGCCGCCAGGCAGCCGACGAAGAACAGCAGCGGCGTCTCGAACAGGTTGCGGAAATGGTCCGCCGCACGCTGGTCTTCCATGCCCTCGGTCATCGCCTTGGCCGAAGCGACCGACTGCGGGTGCAGTTTGCGGCGTTTCATCTCGCCGATCCGGGTCTGGAACAGCCGGCCGGCCACGGCAAACACCAGAACGACCATCGCCAGCATCGGCCAGACCCAGGGCGAGCTTGCGACCATCAGGCGCCCCGGCGGGCGAGCATGAGTTTCTTGATCTCGGCGATCGCCTTGGCCGGGTTCAGGCCCTTCGGGCAGGTCCGCGCGCAGTTCATGATGGTGTGGCAGCGGTAGAGCTTGAACGGGTCCTCGAGATCATCGAGGCGGGCGCCGGTGTCCTCGTCGCGGGAGTCGACGATCCAGCGATAGGCCTGCAGCAGGATGGCCGGACCGAGGTAACGGTCACCGTTCCACCAGTAGCTCGGGCAGCTCGTGCTGCAGCAGGCGCAGAGGATGCACTCGTAGAGGCCGTCGAGCTTCTTGCGGTCCTCCGGCGACTGCAGACGCTCGCCGCTGGCCGGCGCTGCGCTCTGGGTGCGCATCCAGGGGCGGATCGAGGCGTACTGCGCGTAGAAGTGCGTCAGGTCCGGCACCAGGTCCTTGACCACCGGCAGGTGCGGCAGCGGGTAGATCGGCACCTCTTTCTTGCCGCACTCGGCGATGGCCTTGGTGCAGGCCAGCGTGTTGGTGCCGTCGATGTTCATCGCGCAGGAACCGCAGATGCCCTCCCGGCAGGAGCGCCGGAAGGTCAGGGTCGGATCGATTTCGTTCTTGATCTTGATCAGCGCGTCGAGAACCATCGGGCCGCAGCTGTCGAGGTCGACCTCGTAGGTATCGACGCTGGGGTTCTTGCCGTCGTCCGGGTTCCAGCGGTAGACCTTGAAGCTGCGGATCTTGCGGGCACCCGCCGGAGCCGGGAAGTGCTTGCCCTTGCCGATCTTCGAATGCTTGGGGAGGATGAACTCGGCCATCGGATGGACCTCGGGTCAGTGGGTTCCGGCACGGCGCGTGACGTTGCGCATCCAGCCGCCGGAAAGGACGAAACGGGGGAAAGTGACAAACTGCTCGGCGATGACCTGGCGGATGCCATCGACGAGACCCTCGACCGGCGGTGCCGGTCGCGCCTCGCGAAGATGGCCGAGGGCCTGGATGCCGACAGCAGCAAGGACAAAGCAGGCGGATACGGCGACACCGAACCAGTGCAGTTCCAGCAGGTTGGCGAACACCGCCGCCGAGCCAGCGATGAAAGCCGGCACGCTGTAGAGGTGCAGCCAGAGGTTCAGCTTGTCCTGGTGGCGCTCCGCGTAGTCGCGGTACTGCCAGGCCAGCAAGCCGCCTTCGCGCGGGGCGGCCATGTCAGTACTTCCGGGCCTTGGGCGGAATCGACTGCACGGCATCGGTCTGGGTGTTCAGGTGCACCGGCCGGTAGTCGATGCGGGTGTCGCCCTTCTCGTCGATCCAGCACAGCGTGTGCTTCATCCACTCGGCGTCGTTGCGGTCCGGGAAGTCCTCGCGGGCGTGGGCACCGCGCGACTCCTTGCGGTTCTCGGCCGAGACCATCGTCACCACCGCCTGCGCGAGCAGGTTCTGCAGCTCCAGGGTTTCGATGAGGTCGGAGTTCCAGATGAGCGAGCGGTCGCTGACCTTGACGTCCTGGAAGCTGGCATGGGCCTGCTGGATCTTGGCAACACCCTGCTGCAGGGTCTCGCCGGTGCGGAACACCGCGGCGTCGTTCTGCATGATGCGCTGCATGTTGAGGCGGATGTCAGCCGTCGGCGTGCCGCCCTTGGCGTAGCGCAGCGTGTCGAGGTTGGCGAGCGATTTGTCGAGCGCATCGGAGGCGAGCCGCTTGTGCGGCTGGCCCGGCTTGATCGTCTCGGCGCAACGGTTGGCCACCGCGCGGCCGAACACCACGAGGTCGAGCAGCGAGTTCGAGCCCAGCCGGTTGGCGCCGTGCACGGACACGCAGGCCGCCTCACCGATCGAGTACAGGCCCGGCACCACGGCATCCGGGTTGCCGTCCTTCAGCGTGACGACTTCGCCGTGGTAGTTGGTCTGCAGGCCGCCCATGTTGTAGTGCACGGTCGGCAGCACCGGGATCGGCTGCTTCTCGACGTCGACGCCGGCGAAGATCTTGGCCGTCTCGGCGATGCCCGGCAGACGCTCGTGGATGACCTTCGGGTCGAGGTGGGTCAGGTCGAGGTGGATGTGGTCGGCGTTCGGGCCGACACCGCGACCTTCGCGGATCTCGATGGTCATCGAGCGGCTGACCATGTCGCGCGGCGCGAGGTCCTTGACGCTCGGCGCGTAGCGCTCCATGAAGCGCTCGCCCTGCGCGTTGCGCAGGATGCCGCCTTCGCCGCGCACGCCTTCGGTGATCAGGCAGCCGGCGCCGTAGATGCCGGTCGGGTGGAACTGCACGAACTCCATGTCCTGCAGCGGCAGGCCGGCGCGCAGGGCCATGCCGCCGCCGTCGCCGGTGCAGGTGTGTGCCGAGGTCGCCGAGAAATAGGCGCGGCCGTAGCCGCCGGTGGCGAGCACGACGCCGTGGGCGCGGAACACGTGGATGGTGCCCTCGGCCATGTCCAGCGCGATGACGCCGCGGCAGACACCCTCCTCGTCCATGATCAGGTCGAGGGCGAAGTACTCGATGAAGAAGCGCGCATCATGCGCCAGCGACTGCTGGTAGAGCGTGTGCAGGATGGCGTGGCCGGTGCGGTCGGCGGCCGCGCAGGTGCGCTGCGCCGGCGGGCCCTCGCCGTAGCGGGTGGTCATGCCGCCGAACGGGCGCTGGTAGATTTTGCCTTCCTCGGTGCGCGAGAACGGCACGCCGTAGTGCTCGAGCTCGATGATGGCCGGGATGGCCTCGCGGCACATGTACTCGATGGCGTCCTGATCACCCAGCCAGTCCGAACCTTTGACAGTGTCGAAGAAGTGGTAGCGCCAGTCGTCCTCGCCCATGTTGGCGAGCGCGGCCGAGATGCCGCCCTGCGCCGCCACGGTGTGCGAGCGGGTCGGAAACACTTTGCTGATGCAGGCGGTCTGCAGGCCCTTGGCGGCCAGGCCGAAAGTGGCGCGCAGGCCGGCGCCACCGGCGCCGACCACGACCATGTCGTACTGGTGTTCGGTGATCTTGTAGGTGGTCGTCATGGCGGGCTCAGGCGGTGAAGGCGATGCGGCCGATGGCCACGACGGAAGCGAGGGCGGCCAGCACGTAGGCCGCCTTGCAAAGCAGCAGCAGGGCGAGTTCCAGCCAGGGACGACGGATGTAGTCCTCGATCACCACCTGCAGACCGAGCCGGGCGTGCCAGGACGCGGCCAGCACGAAGGCGAGCATGAGGGTGGCATTCAAGGGCTCGGCGAGGAAGGCGCGGGCGTTGGCATGGTCCATGCCGATCATCGAGACGACGGTGATCACGAACCAGGGCACCAGAAACAGCAGCGCGCCGGCCGAGAGCCGCTGCGCCCACCAGTGGGCGACACCTTCCTTCGCGCTGCCAAGGCCGCGGGCCACGGCCCAAGGGTGACGGAGCCGGCTCATGGGGCGTCTCCGATCGAAAGGCCCAGAAACCAGAGCAGGCCCGTCAAGACCACGGCCACGGCGATCACCGCGTAACCGGAACGGTAGACCTGCGGGATCTCGAGACCCCAGCCCGCATCCCAGGCCAGATGGCGGATGCCGTTCAGCAGGTGGTAGACCAGGCTCGCCGCGAAAGCGAACAGCAGAAGCTGACCCGGCAGCGAAGCAAGGCAGGCGAGGACAGCGTTGTAGCTCGCCTCGCCGGCCGCCAGTGCGAACAACCAGAACGCAACCAGCAAAAACCCCAACGCATTCACCACGCCGGTGATGCGGTGCAGGATCGACATCGCCGTGGTGAGCTGCGGCTTGTAAACCTGCAGGTGCGGGGACAGGGGACGTTGCTGCGTGGCCATGGGCTGCGCTCGGTTCGGTTCGGGGAAGGCCGCGTGCCGCGGTCAGAAATCGATGCAGCGGCCGTTCTTTTCCCAGTCGCCGAACCGGGTGGGTTCGGGACCTTCCCGCCCGCCGTGTTCGATCGGGGCCGGCACAGGCTGGGAAGGGTGGGCGGGTTCCGGCACTGCCACGGGCAGGGGAAGCTCGCCTAGACTGGGGGACTGCGGAAGCATGGGTGGATGTTAAGCACCCGTTGCAAGCGGTTCAAGCGAGAACATGTGAATCCGACCACGGCATCACCTCTTGGCGACATCGCCATCATCGACCTCGAAGGCCCCGACGCCGCGGCTTTCGCCCAGGCCCAGACCATGAACGACGTGGCCGCGCTGGCGTTTGGCCACTGGCACTGGAACGGCTGGCTGAGCCCCAAGGGCCGGGTCCAGGCCCTGTTCGCTTTGCTCCACCGGGCACCCGGCCAACTGCGTCTGCTGCTGCTCGATGCCGAGCCCACGGCCTTTGTCGCGGGGCTGTCGCGCTACCTGCTGCGCAGCAAGGCCCGCCTCCGGCATCGCGACGACCTGCAGGCCTTGGCCGGCTTCGACGAAGGGCCGCTGGCGCAGAGCGCCGCGCACGAGCGCCATCGCCTGCTCGAAGACCCGAACGGCAACGAAGTGCTGGATGCCTCGGCGGCCGGCGGCCGGCGCTGGCTCAGTATCCGAGCCAGAACGGGGCCTGCCGATCCGCTCGCCACCACCCGCTGGCGGGAGGCCGATCTGCGCCACGGCCTGCCGCGTTGGTGTCCTGATCGCGAGCCGAGCTGGACCCCGCACATGCTCTCATTGCACAGGCTGCGCGCCTTCAGCGTGAAAAAAGGCTGCTACCCGGGCCAGGAAATCGTCGCCCGCACCCACTTTCTGGGCGAGGCCAAGCGTCAGACCTGGTGGCTCGAAGGTGAAGCCCTGGCCGCCGGGCAGCCGGTGCTGGGCGGCGATGGCATGGCGCTCGGCAGCATCGTCGATGCCACGAGCGACGGCCGGGGCGCGCTGGCGGTGCTCAGCAGCGCTCTGCCCGCCACGCTGCGGGCCGGGGCCGGCGAGGTCCGGGCCCTGCCCCCGCTGGACGGCCTTGAACGCTGATGCCCGGCATCGATCGTCGTCCGCAGCAGCGGCCGTTGAAATGGGGGCGTCATGCCGCGTTCGCAAGCTCACTGCAGGGGCATCGGGGTCACCGATGGTCTTGCCCTACCCTCCACCCCTCTCCCCGATATCGACACCTCAACCATGAGCTTTCGTAAAACGATTTTCGCAAGCACCCTCGCAACCGCCGTGCTCGGCATCACCAGCGCCACATGGGCCGGTGCGATCGAGGCCGCCCCTTCCGGCAGAGCGCAGCAGGTCAACGAAACACCGTTGGATCCCGGCCGCGAGACCGGCACCCGTCGGATGTCGACCGGGAATGTCATCTTCCTCCACCCGGACGGCACCGCCTTGAACCACTGGTCGATCGCGCGCCTGTTCTACCGGGGCGCGGACGGCAGCCAGCACTGGGACCAGTTGCCGCACATCGGTCTCTATCGCGGCCATCTCGAAAATTCCATCTCCGGCACCTCCCACGGCAGCGCCACGACCCATGCCTTCGGCTACAAAGTCGACGCCATGGGCTCGTTCGGCCGCGATGGTGATGGCAGCCTCGGGCTGGATCGGCCGATCCGTTCACTCTCGGGCTTTTCCGGTTCGATCATGCGCGAGGCGGCCAACGCCGGCATCCCGGTCGGCATCGTCAACGACGGCCACATCGCTGAACCGGGCACCGGGGTGTTCCTCGCCGAAGCCGGCAACCGAAACGACTGGCAGGAGATCACCCGCCAGATCATCCTCGGCCGCACCGGCATGAACGACATAGCACCCTGGGTGATTCTCGGCGGCGGCGAGGCCGACACGCTGCCGGCCGGGCGCAGCACCCTGCACCGCAACGTCAACGAAGAGCGCGAGGCCCCGCTCAACAGCCGGCTCAGCCTGCGCACCGACACGCTGGATCTGCAATCGGCCTGGAATGCCATGGGCAGCGGCGATATGAGCAACGATCCGGCCCGGCTCGATGACCACATCGTCATCCGTACCCGCGCCGAGTTCGAGGCCCTGCGCCGGGCGCTGGACGCCAACCCCGACTACGCGCCACGGGTGCTCGGGCTGTTCGCCTTCCACGACACCATGAACGACCGGCCCGAAGCCGACCTGATCGCCCGCGGCCTCGTGCGTTCCGACATGCAGGCGGGCGAAGTCGGCCCGGCCCCGGAAAAACAGAGCCGACTGGTGCTGTTCGGCGATCCGCTGGCGACCGAACCGGGTTTCAATCCGCCCAGCTTCGCCGAAATGACCGGGCTCGCGCTCACCATCCTCGAGCGGGCCGCCAGCCGGGCGCCGAGCGCCAGTCAGCGGCGCTTCTTTCTGGTGGCCGAACCGGAAAGCGCGGACAACTTTGGCAACAACGGCAATGCCATCGGCATGCTCGAATCCCTGCGCCGCGCCGATGAGGCCATCGGCGTCTCGCTCGACTTCCTTCGCCGCAACCCGCGCACCCTGATCCTGACCGCGGCCGACAGCGATGCCGGCGGCATGCAGGCGATCACCGTGCCGGCGCTCGGGGTCAAGCCGCCCACCAACAACCTGCCGGCTGGCCGTGAACCCGATGTTCTGAGCGTCGAGAACCTGGCACGTTCAGGAACCGGCCTCGCCCCCGGCAGCGCCCGGGTTCCGAACGCTGCGATGCTGGAGGTGCTGCTCGACGGCGTCGAGGGTTTTTCCTCGCCGCTGTTCGTGACCGAGCCCGACCAGTTCGGAAATCGTCAGCAGTTCGTCGTGGCCTGGACCTTGGGCTTCGGCGACATGCATGGCGGCATGCTGTCGCGCGCCGCCGGCTTGAACGCGCCCTTGCTGGGCAGCACCTTCAGCCAGCGCTTCGACAACATCGACGTCTATCGGATGATGCACGGCACCCTGTTCGGCCGCCTGCTGCCCTACCCCAGCGCCCGCTTGGCGCCCGACCGCTGAGAACCGGGGCTTCCCCCGTTTTCGTGCGAATGCTCTAAACTCCGGGGCGGTCCCGTCATGGCCGCCCCGGAGCCCGCTATGTGTTCAATGGTTTCCTTCCGAAAACTCGGCCTGCTGCTCGCCACCTGGATGGCCGTGGCCGCCGTGCCAGCGAAATCGGCCGAACTCGTCCTGCAGGTCGAGCCGACCTTCCCGGCCGATCAGATCCGCGAGGTCTACGCTCCGCTGCTGAGCTACCTGAACCGCAGCACCGGCTTCCGTTTCACCCTGCGCGTCGCCCCGAACTTCAACCAGCACTGGCGCGAACTGCGTGCCGGCGGGGGGGGTGATGTGGTGTTCGAGGAAGGCCATTTCTTCGATTACCGGCACAAGCGCAGCGGCTACCTGCCGCTGGCACGCACGGTCGAGGATTCGGCCTTCGTCATTGCCGTGGCCGACCCGGACATCGTCGCCGAGGGCCGCGAGGGCATCGTTGGCCGCACCGTGGCCTCGCTCGGCGCACCGAACCTCGGCCATGTGCTGGTGTTCGACAGTTTCCGCAATCCATTGGCCCAGCCCGAGATCCGGGCGATCAGCAGCAAATGGTCGGATGGCCCCGACCTGATCTTCGCCGGCGACGTCGAAGGCACCCTGTTGCCGTCCTACATGGCCGAGGAAAACCCGGCGCTCACCGGCATCTGGCGCAGCCGCAGCGTGCCGGGCCGGGTGTTCAGCGCCTCGCCGCGCCTGCCGGAAGCGGACCGAGCGCGGATCGCCGAAGCCCTGCTGCGCCTGCACGAGGACCCGGAGGCTTTCCTGATCCTCAACGAACTGCGCAGCGAGCGTTTCGTCGCCACCGAAGCGGCCGCCTACGACGGTCTGGAACGCCTGCTCTCGACCACCTTCGGTTATGTGCCGCCGCGTCAGGCCGCCGCTGCGGCCGCGCCGGCACCCGCCGCCACGCCAGCACCAGCCCCGACCGGCACACCCTGAAGCCGTCGGCCCGGGCCGTTCAAGCCAGGGCCGCGGCGGCAGCGACGATATCGGCCTCCGAGGGCAGCACGAGGAAGGCCGCACCCGCCAGCGGGGTGTAGGTGTCGGCACCGACCACGCGGGCGATCGCCTTGCCGCCCTGCCCGCCCTCGACCAGTGCGGTGAGAATGCCCTCGCCCACGCCGGCGCTGCGGCGGCCCTCGTCGACGACGAGGAGGCGCTTCGCGGCTTTCGCCTGATCAACGATGAACGCCTCGTTGAGCGGCAGCAGCCAGCGCAGGTCGACCACGCGGACCTTCCAGCCCTGCTGAGCCTCGATCTGCCGCGCCGCTTTCAGGCTCATCGGCACGCCGTTGCCGAAGGTGTAGATCACCAGATCGTCGCCCTCACCGTAGACCTTGCCCTCACCCACCGGGATGGCGCGATCCGGCGCCGGGTAGTCGGTGAGCCACAGGCCGTCGCCGGCCTCGTGCAGGTCCTTGGTCATGTAGGTGGCGATCGGCTCGAGGAAGGCGCAAACGCGGCCGTCGACGCGGGCCAAGGCCATCATCGTGCGCAGCATCATGGCGGCGTCGTCGCCGCGGCTGGGGCAGCCGATCACGAGGCCCGGGATGTCGCGCAGGGCAGTGATCGAGTTGTCGTTGTGGAAGTGCCCGCCGAAGCCGCGCTGGTAACCCAGGCCGGCGATGCGCACCACCATCGGGTTGCGGTACTGGCCGTTCGAGAAGAACTGCAGCGAGCAGGCCTCGCCGCGGATCTGGTCGCAGGCGTTGTGGAAGTAGGCGAGGTACTGGATTTCCGGCACCGGGATCATGCCGAGATTGGCGTAACCCTGCGCGAGGCCGAGGATCATCGTTTCATCGAGCAGGGTGTTGAACACGCGCGCCGGCCCGAAGGCCTTGTGCAGGCCTTTCGTCACCGTGTAGACGCCACCCTTCTGCGCGACGTCCTCGCCGAACAGCAGCGCCTCCGGGTACTTGGCGAACAGATCATGCAGGGCCTGGTTGATCTGGATGGCCAGGTGCTTGGCCGGCTGCTTCTCGGGCAGTCTGGCCTCGCCACCGAAGGCCTTGATCCGCGCCTCGGCGTAGTCATTGCGGGTGGCCTCGCGGTGCACGATGTCCGGATGGTGGGGTGCCAAGGGCGCGATGATCTCCTCGAGGGTCTCGATCTTCGGGCGGCGGTCCGCTTCCTCGGCGGCAGCGAAGCAGCGCACGCGGAACGACTCGTAGTACGCCAGTAGCTGCTCCTTCGACATCAGGCCCGACATCAGCGCGATCTCGGCCGAGCGCAGCAGCGGGTCGCTCGCCTCCACCTGCACCAGCTCCTCGATCGAGCGCCATTCGATCTCGAAGTCGGTGCCGGCGTGGCCCATGATCCGCGTGGTCTTCAGGTGCAGGAAGGTCGGGCGGCGCGTGCGGCGGCAGTGCTCGACGGCAGCGGCCACTTGCCCGTAGCCCGCGGCGAGATCAAGGCCATCAGCGAAGAAGTAGTCGAGGCCATGCATGTTGCGGTAGCGCTCCGCCACCCAGCCGGTCGGCGTCTTCACCGAGATGCCGATGCCGTTGTCCTCGCAGACGAACAGCACGGGGGCAGGCAGCTTCTGGTGCGCCGTCCAGGCCGCGGCGTTGAAGGCGGTCTGCGCGGTGGCGTGGTTGCTGCTGGCATCGCCGAAGGAGCAGATCGCGATCGAATCCTCGGGGATCGGCAGTGCGTGGCCGATGCGCCGCGCCTGCTCGATGGCAATGGCCGTGCCCAGCGCCTTCGGCAGGTGCGAGGCGATCGTCGAGGTCTGCGGCAGCACCCAGAGCGGCTTGCTGCCCCAGACCTTGTGGCGGCCGCCCGAAGCCGGGTCGTCCTTGCTGGCCGCGAAGGACAGTGCCGAATCCATGATCGGATCCAGCCGATGTCCATCGGTGCCCGGCAGCTTGCGGAAGCGCTCGGCCATGAAGCCGCCGCTGCGGTAGTGCAGGAAGGCCGGATCGCTGTGGCGCGTCAGCCGCGCCACCATCGCGTTGCCCTCGTGTCCCGAGGAGCCGATCGTGTAGAAGACCTTGTTCTGCACGCGCAGGACGCGCGCCATCAAATCCAGATGCCGGCTGATCAGCTGCGACTCGAAGAGGTGCAGGAAATCGGTGGCGGTGAGCGTGGCCCCCGGCAGCACCGGCGCATCCGCGACCGGGGCGGGCTGGACCGGGCCGTCCCAGGCCTGCACGAACTCGCTGAAGTTCTGGTCGCAGATCGCGGCGCGGTTGAGGCCCTTCATGCGGGCGGGGATCGGCGAGGGCACGGCGGCAAACGGTCGGACGGACATGGGGCTCAGGGGCGGCAGGACCCGCGCATTGTAGGCAATGCCAGGAGCCCGAGCAGGTCCGGCGTTCCGGTCCGCGCCACGATCCGCTAGGGTGATCGATCCGTTGCCGGAATCCCGGAATGACCGCGATCACCCTGCCCCGCCCCACGCCCCTGCAACGCTGGACCGCGCTCGTGCTGGTCAGCCTCGCGATGTTCGGCAACTACTACGTCTTCGATTCGCTGGGGCCGGTGGTCGATCTGATGCGCTCGCAACTGGGCTTCTCCTTCGCCCAGATCGGCCTGTTCTCGACCGCCTACAGCGTCGCTGCCCTGCTGGTGCTGCTGGCCGGCGGTTGGGCGATCGACCGCTTCGGCACCCGCACCGCCCTGCTGGTGTTCGCCGTGATCTGCGTGTTCGCGGCGGCCTTGACGGCGCTCGGCCCCGATTTCGAGACCATCCTCGCCGGCCGTTTCCTGCTCGGCCTGGGGGCCGAGCCGATGATCGTCGCGGCGACCACGGTGCTCGCGCGCTGGTTCAAGGGCAGCGAGCTGAGCCTTGCTTTCGGTCTGAATCTCTCGATCTCGCGCCTCGGCTCGGCTTCGGCCGACTGGTCGACCGGTTTCGCCGCCCCGCTCTACGCCAACTGGCAGGACCCGCTCTGGCTGGCCACCGGCATCGCCGGCGTGTCGGTGGCGGCGGCGATGCTCTACTGGCTGCACGAACGGCGCATGGAGTCACGCATCGATCTCGGCGAGCGGGCGGCGCCGGACCAGCTGCGCTTCCGCCAGATGTTCCGCTTCCCGATCAGCTACTGGTACATCGTCGCCCTGTGCGTGGTGTTCTACGCCACGGTGTTCCCGTTCCGCGGCTTCGCCATCAACTATTTCCAGCAGGCGCACGGCCTGGATCGCGCCAGCGCCGGCCTGCTGAGCAGCGTGCTACCGATCGCCGCCATCATCGCCACGCCGCTGTTCGGCCTCTGGGTGGACCGTGTCGGCAAACGCTCGCTGTTCATGGCCGCCGGCTCCCTGGCGATGCTGCCCTTATTCCTCGCCATCACCTACCTGCCGCCCGGTCCCGACGTGGCCCTGCCCGGCGGCACCGAAGTGCCGCTCACCCTGCTCGCCTGCATCGTGCTGTTCGGTCTGGTGTTCTCGCTGATCCCGGCCGTGCTCTGGCCTTCGGTGGCCTACCTGGTCGGCGAGCAGCGGCTGGGTTCGGCCTACGCGCTCATGACCTTCTGCCAGCAGATCGGCATGGCCATCGTGCCGGTGGTGATCGGCGCGCTCAACGACTGGGCCGGCGCCTCGCCGGAGAACCCGGCCGGCTACGCGCCGGGCATGTACTTCTACACCGCCATGGGCGTTTTCGGCCTGCTGTTCTCGTGGCTGCTGTGGCGGGCCGGGCGCGGCCCGGGCGCCGTGCACGGCCTCGATCGGGCACCGTCGCGCTGAATCAGAACGCGTTGATGCCGGACAGTTCGCGACCGACCACCAGCTGGTGCACGGTCTCGGTGCCCTCGTAGGTGATGACCGACTCGAGGTTCAGCGCGTGGCGGATCGGGCAGTACTCGGTGGTGACACCCGAGCCACCAAGGAGATCGCGGGCCTCGCGGGCGATGTCGAGCGCCATGCGGACGTTGTTCCACTTCGCCAAGCTGACCTGCGTCGGCTGCATGCGGCCGGCGTCCTTCAGACGGCCAAGCTGCAGCGAGAGCAGCTGGGCCAGGGTGATGCGGCGGGCCATCCCGGCCATCTTGATCTGCGCGCTCTGGGTTGCCGCCACCGGTCGACCGAACAGGATGCGTTCCTTGGTGTAGTTGACGACCTCGGTGAGGCAGGCCTGCGCCGCACCGATCGGCCCCCAGGTGATGCCGTAGCGGGCCTGCGTCAGGCAGCCGAGCGGGCCCTTCAGGCCCTTGACGTTCGGCAGGCGCTGGCTGTCGGGGATGCGCACGTTGTCGAAGAACAGCGCGCTGGTCACCGAGGCGCGCAGACTCATTTTCTTGTGGATCTCCTGCGCCGTGAAGCCCTTGCTGTCGGTCGGCACGATGAAGCCCTGAATGCCGTCCTCGGTCTGCGCCCAGACAATGGCGATGTGCGCCAGGTTGCCGTTGGTGATCCACATCTTGGCGCCGTTGATGAGCCAGTCGCCGCCGTCTTTTTTGGCGGTGGTCTTCATGTTGGCCGGGTCGGAGCCGCCGTGCGGCTCGGTCAGGCCGAAGCAGCCGATGATCTCGGCCTTCGCCATGTCCGGCAGATAGCGCTGGCGCTGCTCTTCGCTGCCGTAGGCGTAAATCGGGTACATGCACAGCGAGCTCTGCACCGAGACGAAGCTGCGAATGCCGGAATCACCGCGTTCCAGCTCCTGGCAGATCAGGCCGTAGCTGACCGCATTGAGGCCGGCGCAGCCGTAGGTTTCCGGCAGCGAGGAGCCGAGCAGGCCCATCGCGGCGATCTCGGGCACCAGTTCCTTCGGGAAACGGCCTTGGTCGAAGGCATCACCGATGATCGGGATGACTTTCTCGTCGGTGAAGCGGGCCACCGTGTCCTGCACGGCGCGCTCCTCCTCCGAGAGCAGCGAACGGATGTCGAACAGATCGGTCGGGTTCAGGGGCATGGCAGGCTCGCTTCCGGAAAAGAGAAGGGGCCGGAACACCGACCCCTTCGGGACCCTGTCGATTGTACCAGCCCGGCGCAGCGATCCTCGCCGGGCCGGACGGGTCGCTCAGGTGATCGTCACGTGCTGCCGTCGTCGCTCGGCAAGGGGTTGGCGACCACGATCACACCATCACGGATCGGCAGGCGCTCGCCGGGTTTCTCGAGCGTGCGCACGGTGCCGCTCTGGCCATCGAAGCTCCAGCGGACATCGTAGCCGATGATGCGGTCGCGCTCGCCCAGCGGGATGGTCGCACCGGGCTTCTTGTCGAGCCGGACATTCCTCACCTCGCCGTCGAGGGCGTACTGCACATCGAAGCCGACGATTTCCTCGCGCGGGGTGTCGACGATCCGGCAATCGCGCACGGTCTCGGTGTAGACCCTGCCGCTGTCGCGGTTGCGGTCGATCTCGCGTCCGGCGTAACCGCCACCGACGACGCCGGCCACGGTGGCGAGATCCCGACCGCGACCTCCGCCCACCTGATTACCGATCAGACCGCCCACCACGGCACCCACCACCATGCCGTCCCTGTCACCGAAACGCTCCGGCGTGCGGTGCTCGACCACGCGGTCCTCGCAGACCTCGCGGCGCCCCGTCACGGTCTGCTTGACCGGTGTCGCCGCCAGGACCTGGCCCAGGATCGGTTCCTTGACCGTGACCGGCGCCACTGCCACCACTTCGGCATACTGCGGGCCGAAGGCGTTGTAGGTCCCCACCGCCACGCCGGCGGCCAGCACGACGCCCACTGCGATCAGAATCTTGTTCTGCATGGTTGCTCCCCAAAAAGGGCCGCCTCCGGCCCCTTGCCCATGACACTGCGCCCGCCAATCTGAACAAGGGCAAAAAACGTCAACAACCGTCAAGCGGCCTGCGTGTATCGTTCAGTCCGTCTTCCGCCAGAGCACCCGCCATGCGCGCCTTGATCCTGCCCGCCATCACCCGCTTCCTCGGTGGCCTGCGTTTCCGCCAGCTGTTCATCGCCAGCGCCGGCCTGTTCGTGCTGACCCTGCTCATGCCTGACCTGATTCCTTTCGCCGACGAATTGCTGCTGGGCCTTGCCACTTTGTTGCTGGCCCGCTGGAAGGACGACCGGACGGCCAAGGACGAGGGCGATGAGGGGCGGCGTCCGCCGATCGACCTGCCGCCGGACCAGGTGCGCCGCGAGGGCTGAGTGCGGCTCTACGACAGCCACAGCCACCTCGACGCACCCGAGTTCGACGCCGACCGCGAAGCGGTGCTCGCTCGCGCCGAGGCCGCCGGCGTCGTGCAGCAACTGGTGCCGGCGGTCGACTTCGCCAGCTGGCCGGCCACACGTGCCTGCTGCGTGCTGCGGTCCGGGCTGAAGGCCGCCTACGGCCTGCATCCGATGTTTCTCGACCAGCATCGGCCCGAACATCTCGATGCCCTGCCCGACTGGATCGAACGCGAGCGTCCGGCGGCGGTCGGTGAATGCGGGCTGGATTTCTTTGTCGCGGGCCTCGACGTCGAGGCACAGCGCTTCTACTTCGAGGCCCAACTGCGCATCGCCCGCGACTTCGACCTGCCGGTGGTGCTGCACGCCCGCCGTGCGGTCGATGAGGTCATCGCCGCCCTGCGCCGCATCGGCGGGTTGCGCGGCGTGGTGCACAGCTGGTCGGGCAGCGAGGCGCAGGCCGCGCAACTCTACCGGCTCGGCTTTTCGCTCGGCATCGGCGGGCCGATCACCTTCGAGCGTGCGCAGCGTCTGCGCCGCACCGTGGCGGCCATGCCCATCGAGCACCTGCTGCTTGAAACCGACAGCCCCGACCAGCCCGACGCCGCCCGTCGCGGCCAGCGCAACGAGCCGGCCTTTCTGGTCGAGGTGTTGCGCGAAGTGGCGCGCCTGCGCGGGCAGGACGAAGCCACGCTGGCCGAGGCCACCCGGCGCAATGCCGAGGCCCTGTTCGGGGCCTGAGCCGCCGTTCGGGTCCGTGGCCTTGCGGCCATGCCGCGCAGCCAGCTTCAGCGGGACGTTTTGAGCAGGATCTCCAGCACCTTGCCGACCGCCACGAATGCGAAGGTGCCGGTGAGGTGGGTGGCGGCACCCAGTCCCATGCCGCAGTCGAGCTTCAGCGCCGCGTCGGCGTCGAGCGCCGGGCGCAGGCCGCAGACCGTGCCGTCGGCCTGCGGGTAGCGCACATTCTCCAGCGAATAGATGGCCGGTACGCCGAAGTAGCGGTCCTTGCTCTTGGGGAAGTTGAACTCGCCACGCAGCTTCTTGCGTACCAGGGCCAGCAGCGCATCGTGCTCGGTGCGCGAGAGGTCGCGCACGCGCACCAGCGTGGGATCGATGCGACCGCCGGCCGAACCGACGACGACGATCGGCTGCTTGCGGCGGCGGCAGAAAGCGATGGTCTCGACCTTGGCGCGGAAGCTGTCGAAGGCGTCGAGCACCAGATCGAAGCCGGGGTCGAGCCGCTCGGCAAGGTTCGCCGGCGTCACGAACTCGGCCACGGCCCGCACCTCGAGCGCGGGGTTGATGCGGCGCAGGCGCTCGGCCAGCACCAGGGCCTTGTTGCGGCCGTACTCGCCTTCCAGCGCATGCAACTGACGGTTGGTGTTGGAGACGCACAGGTCGTCGGCATCGATCAGGGTGAGCCGACCGATGCCGCTGCGCGCCAGCGCCTCGGCCGCCCAGGAGCCGACCCCGCCCAAGCCCACCACGGCCACGTGCCGGGCCGCGAGGCGGGCGACGCTGCCGACGCCGTAGAGGCGCTCGATGCCGGCGAATCGCGGGTCGGTGGCGGGTGCAGGGGCCGTCATGGGGCGCGCAGTGTAGCCGGCGTGCGCTTTCCCCGCCGGCGCGGTACCGTCTGCCAGCCCCATCCCGGAGAGCCGCCATGTCGAACCGCCCTATTCCTTTCGTCCGTCCGCTCGCTGCCGTACTGGGTGCCGCCCTGCTCAGCGCCTGCGCCAGCGCCCCGATGACCCGCAGCACAGTCGCCCATGAAACACGGCCCGCCGCGCCGGCCGGCGTCTGCCGCGACTGCGGTCGGGTCGAATCGATCACCCGCGTGCAGGACGCCCGCGCGGCGACCGGTGGCGGTGCCGTGCTGGGCGGTGTGGTCGGCGCCATCGCCGGTCGCGCCCTGGCCGACAACAGCAGCGAAGGACGGCAGAACACCGCCACCGTGGTCGGTGCGGTCGCCGGTGCCGCCGCCGGTCATGCCATCGAGCAGCGTGCCCACGCTGAAAGCTTCGATGTCGTGGTGCGCATGGACGACGGTCGCCGCCTGACGATCAACCTCGGTCCACTGCCGGACGGGCTGGCCCCGGGTCGGCCTGTGCGCTGGGACGGCCGCAACCTGATCCCCTTGCGCTGAGTGCGAGGCCCCGCCGATGCGATCCCTCATCACCCTGCTGATCGGGCTGGTGGCCGGTGTGCTGCTCACCGTCATCGCCATGAACACCCTGCGCAAAGCAACCGCCTACCCGGTCGGGGTGATGGCGGTGATGGCCGCACAGATGGGCCACATCGACCGCCAGATCGAGGCCAAGGCCTGCGCGGGCGAGGATTTCGAGGCACCGCTGGCCACCTTGGTAGCACTCGGCAACAGCCTCGAGCCGGCCTTTCTGCCGACCGCCGATGACGCCGCTTTCAGCCGCTACGCCGCCGATTACCGGCTGGCAGTCGAGCGGATGCTGGCCGCACCACCCACCGACTGCGCCAGTGCAGAGCGATCGATGGATGCGGTGAGTGCCAGCTGCCAGGCCTGCCACGCCCAGTTCAAAGGCTGACCGGGCGCGCCTCGGCACGCCACCACTGCGCCAAGGTGTCGGCGATTGCCTGCGGTGATCGCATCCAGGCGAAGTGGTCGGCGGGTACACCCAGTTGTGCTTCATCCAGCCGCGCTTTGCGCAGCGAGCGGGTGGCGGTGGCCGCGGCGAGGGCATCGAAGGCGGCCGCCGGCACCAGCCAGTCGGCGGCCAGATGGATGCCGAGCATCGGGGCTTCGACCTGGCGCAGGCGGGCGCTGAAATCGGTGGGCAGACCGGCCAGCCGGTCGTAATGGCCGTGCCGCACCGTCGAAGCCCAGTCGCGCATCAACTGCCCGGCCTCGCGACCGGCAAAACGCAGGCGCTCGCCGGGGTAATGGCCGATCCAGCGGGTGAGTGGCGGCAACGCATGGCCGAAACCGCACACCAGCCAGCGCAGAGGCGCCGGGAACAATCGCCAGTCCGGCACGCCACTGCCCACCGCGACCAGACCATCGATGCCGCCGTGCAGAGCGGCCGCCAACACCGCGAACTGACCGCCGATGCTGTGCCCTCCGGCCAGCACGGCACGGCCCGGGTGCTCAACACGCAGGGCAGTGAGCGCTCCGGCGATATCTTCTTCCAGCAGCTCGCAGTAACCCCAGTCGGTCTCGCGGCCAGCACGCAGTGGATGCGTGCCGGTGCCGCGCCATTCGTGGACCCGGCAGGCGATGCCACGGGCTTCAAGAGCGGTGCTGAGGCGCTCGTACTTGCGGGCCGGCACCCCGAGTGCGGGCAGCCAAAGCAGGACAGCGGGAGAAGAAGGGGTCAATCGGGTTTCGGTCATGCCGCAAGCATGGCGGACGGCACATGCAGGCGTCACGCGTCGAAGGTCATGCTGGAGTGATGACCCACCCACGACCCACGCTCCCGATGCCCCTTCGTCGCCTCCCCTTGGCCCTCGCTCTCGCCGTTGCCTGCGGCGCGACCAGTCACGCTGCCGCATCCGATGATCCGGTGCTGACGATCGACGGTCGCCTCGACGAAGCCGCTTGGGCCGGGGCCCAGGTTTTCGAGGATTTCGTCGTCGTCGAGCCTTGGACCCTGGCCCGCCCCGAGCCCGGCTTGCGCACCGTCGCCCGCCTGCTACCGACGCCGCAAGGCATCGCCATCGGCTTCGACTTGGCGCAGCCACCGGACGTGCCCCTGCTGGCGCCACAGGTCCGCCGCGACGAGCACGTCAACGCCGATCGCGTCAACGTCTTCATCGATTTCGATGGCGACGGCCGGGTGGCCTACAACTTCACCCTGCTCGCCTCCGGCTCGATCCAGGATTTTGTGGTCACCAACGAAGTCCAGTTCAACCCGGATTTCGACCCCGACTGGCGGCATGCCGTGGCCACCACGGCGGACGGCTGGAGTGCCGAGATCCTGATCCCCTGGACCACCGCGGCGATGCGCGACACCGATGCGCCGGAGCGCACCATCGGCCTGCACTTCGACCGATTCGTGGCGGCGCGTGGCGAACGCCAAGGCTGGCCGGCGGCGTCCTCCCGGCGTGGCCGCTTCGTCTCCGACTTCGCTCCGCTGCGCATCCGCCAGTACCCGGCCTCGCTGCTGCACATCTGGCCCTACGCCACGATCAGCAACAACCGTATCGACGGCACGAACGACTGGAAAACCGGCGTTGACCTGTTCTGGAAGCCTTCGGCCAGCCTGCAACTCTCGGCTGCGCTGAACCCCGATTTCGGCCAGGTCGAATCCGACGACCTGGTGGTGAACTTCGAGGCGATCGAAGTGTTCTTCAGTGACAGGCGGCCTTTCTTCACCGAAAACCAGGCCTTCTTCGACCTGCGCACCCCGGACAGTGGCCTGCTGGTCTACACCCGCCGCATCGGTGGCCCGCGCGACAGCGGGGCTGGCATCGCTGACATCGACTTGGCGCTCAAGGCCAACGGCAGTTGGGGAACCTTGGGCTACGGCGTGCTCGCCGCCGACGAGGCCGAGGACGACGGTCGCAGCTTCCGTGTCGGCCGCCTGCTCATGGACGCCCGACCCGGTCTCGGCATCGGCTGGCTCGGCACCCGGGTCGATCGCCCCTTCCTCGATCGTGTGGCTGATGTGCAGGCCGCCGATGTGCGCTGGCAACCACGCGCCGATGTGCTGGTCAACGCGCAATGGATCGGCTCGTGGATCGAAGAACGGGGTCGCGAGCGCAGTGGGCAGGGTGGCTGGGCGCGGGTCAACTGGAACGCCAGCGAGCGCTGGCGGCACGAGCTCGAGGCCACCCACTTTGGTCGCGACCTCGATTTCAATGACCTGGGTTTCCTACGGCGCGGCAGCCTCAACGAACTGGAACTGCTCAGCGAATTCGTTCGGCCAAGCACCAACGCGGACTCGCCGCTGACCTCGACCCGCTGGCATGCCGAGCTGCAGGTTCGCCAGAGCGATCGCGGCGTGCAACTGCCGACCTGGCTGGTGCTGGAGCAGGCCAGCACTTTCCGCAACGGCGATGTGCTGGGCTTCGGTTTTCGGCCGCGCTCGGCCGGCTACGACGATCTGATCTCGCGGGGCAATGGCCTTCTGTGGCGCAGTTCGCGGGCCGAGGGTTTCATCGCCTGGACGCCGACCCGACGTGGCGAACTCGGCTGGGATTTTCACGTGGTGGCGCGGCCCGAGGGCCTCTCACGGGCCCCGGCGATCGAAACCGACTTGCAGATCTACTGGTTCCCGACCGAGCAGGTGAATCTGAGCTTCGAGATCGAACCCATGTGGAGCCCGGACTGGCTGATCTGGCGCGAAGGCCAGCGCTTCGCCCGCCACAGTCGCCGGCTCGATGCCTTTAACCTCGGCCTGAACTGGTTCCCGGCGCCCCGCCACGAGGTGCGGGTCAAGGCCGAATGGCTGGCCATCCGTGCCCGCGACGGTCAGCGCTACCAACTCGGCGGCGATGCCCGGCTGCAAGCAGTGGACGGTGCCGAGCCAGATTTCGACATCAACACCTTCGGCGTGCAGGTGCGCTACCGCTGGGAGTTCGCGCCGCAGTCCGACCTGTTCCTGGTCTGGTCGAGGGGCGGCTTCCTGCGCGAGGAGCGCGAGGGCGAGTCCACCCTCGACCTGCTCGACGAGGCGATCGGCCTGCGCGATGCCGACCAGGTGCTGGCCAAGATCCGCTACCGCTTCTGATCCGCCGACGCGTTACTCTCGGCCCTGGATGACCACTCCGCGCCCGGCAGCCTCAATGTGCCGTGGGCGCGCGATCACTGAACCCCGACCGGACCCTGCCGATGGACCCTGCCCTGCTCGACCCCACCCTCTGGCTCTACCTGCTGGCCGCCGTGCTGGTGCTGGTCGGCCTGGCCGGCACCGTGCTGCCGGCGCTGCCGGGCATCCCGCTGGTGTTTGCCGGCCTGCTGCTGGCCGCCTGGGTCGGCGACTTCCAGATCGTCAGCGGCTGGACCCTGGCCGTGCTCGGCCTGATGACGCTGACCTCCCTCGCCATCGACATCGCCGCCACCGCGCTCGGGGCCAAGCGTGTCGGCGCTTCCGGCAAGGCCGTGGCCGGGGCTGCCCTCGGCACCCTGGCCGGACTGTTCTTCGGCCTGATCGGCTTGGTCATCGGCCCCTTTGTCGGTGCCGTTGCCGGCGAATACCTGCATCGCCGCCACCTCGAGCAGCAGGGTCTGGGCGAGATGGCGCGGATCGGATTCGGCACCTGGGCCGGCCTGCTGGTCGGGGTCGCCCTGAAGCTGGCCCTGGCTTTCGCCATGCTCGGCATCTTCGCGGCCGCCCTGCTGATCGGCTGAGGCGGCTTAGAGCTCGCGCAGGGTCACCGAGGGCGGTGCATCGAGGATGCGGCGCGTGGCCCAGAGGCCGGCCAGCAGCGACACCAGCATCCCGGCCGCCGCACCGGTCGCGGCCAGCCGCAGATCCGGACGCCAGGGCAGGTCGAGCACCTGCTGCGCCATCACCCCGGCCAGCACCGTGGCGGCGATCGCCGCCACCAGCCCGGCGATCAGGCCCAGCGCGGCGAACTCACCGGCCTGGGCCAGTCGCAACTGCCGGCGGCTGGCACCGAGCACGCGCATCACCGCGCCCTCGCGAAGGCGCTCGTCCTGGCTCGCTCCAACCGCCGCCAGCAGCACCAGCACGCCGGCCAGCAGGGCCACGTAGAACACCGCCTCGACCACGATGGCCACCTGCTCGGCGGTGTTGCGCACCTGGTTCAGCACGGCGTCGGTGTCGATGACCGAGAGGTTGGCGAAGCGATCGAGCAACAGGCGGGTGAAGTCCTCGCGCCCCGGCGGCAAATGGATGGCGGTGATGTGGCTGGCGTTGAGCGCCTCCAGGGTGCCCGGCGAGGCCAGCACGAAGAAGTTCGGCCGGAAGCTCTCCCACTCGACCTCGCGCAACGAGGTGATGGTGCCCTCCAATCGGGTGCCGGCGATGTCGAAGGCCACGCGTTGGCCGAGCGACCAGTCGAGCGTCTCGGCCAGGCCCTCTTCGACCGAAAACTCGACCCCGGTCGCCGGTGTTTCGGCCGACCAGAAGCGCCCGGCGATCACCCGGTTGTCGGCGGCCAACACCTCGGCGGTGCTGAGGTTGAACTCGCGCTCGGCCAGACGCTGCGCCCGCTGCCCGCGGGCGGCGTAGTCGGCACCGGTGACTGCACGACCATCCACCGCCACCAGCCGCCCGCGGACCATCGGGAACAACTCCGGCTCGGCGATCTGCTGGCTGGCGAGGAATTCACGCAAGGGCGCGACCTGCGCCGGCTGCACGTTGATGATGAAGCGGTTGGGCGCATCGACCGGCAAAGCGTCACGCCAGCGCGAGAGCAGGTCGGTGCGGACGAAGGTGAGCAGCAGGAGGGCCATCAGCCCGAGCCCCAGTGCCGCCACCTGGGCCACCGTGGTCGCCTGCCGGCGGCTGACATTGGCCAGACCGTAACGCCAGGGCCCGCGCAGACGCGGACGCAGCTGGTCGATGCCACGGACCAGCAGCAGGCCGAGCGCGGCGAGCACGGCGAAGGTCACCACGATGCCGCCCAGCATGGCCGAGGCCAGTTCGACATCGCCGGCCTGCCACCACAGCAAGGCGCCGAGCCCACCGAGAGCCAAGGCGCCCAGCAACCAAGCGGCGGGTTCGCGCATCTCGAGGTCGCGGCGCAGCACGCGCAGTGCCGGCACGGTGCGCAGGGCCAGCACCGGCGGCACCGCAAAGGCCACCAGCACGGTCAGGCCGACGGCGTAGCCGGCGAGTGCCGGCAGCAGACCTGCCGATGGCACAGCGATGCCCAAGGCGTCGGCGAGCAGACCGCCGATGGCGAACGATGCCGCCCAGGCGGCCAGGACGCCGATTGTGCTGCCGATCAGCCCGAGCAGCAGCAAGGCGCCGACCTGCACCTGGACGATGGTGGCCTGGCTGGCACCGAGGCAGCGCATCACCGCACAAGCATCGAGTTGGCGGGCGCTGTGGCGGCGCGCGGCCATGGCCACGGCCACGGCGGCGAGGACCAGCGACACCAGGGTGGCCAAGCCGAGAAAGCGGCTGGCCCGGTCGAGCGCACGCCGGATCTCGGGGCGGCCATCGGCGGCCGTCTCCAAGCGCTGGCCGCGCGCCAGTGAGGCCTGGACAGCGGCACTGAAGCGCTCGACTGCATCCGGATCACCGGCGACCACGAGGCGGTGGACGATGCGGCTGCCCGGCTGCACCAGACCGGTGGCGTCCAGATCGGCCAGCGGCATCACCACCCGCGGGGCGACGTTGAAATAATCGAGCACCGCATCCGGTTCCTGCACGATCAGGGCGGTCAAACGGAAAGGGCGACCACCGAGGATGACGGCATCACCCAACCCCGCCCCCAGGGTGTTGGCACCGGCCAGAGTCATCCACACCGTGCCCGAGGCCGGCCCGCCGGTGGCCTCGCGTTCGCCATCGGCCTCACGCAGCCGGAAGCTGCCGCGCAGCGGAAAGTCGGGGCCGATCGCACGCAGATCGCCGAGGCGCAGGCGCTCATCGACCCGGATCATGCTGTTGAATTCGACCGTCGCCACCGACCGCAGGCCGGGGGCGCGGGCCAGGGCCTGCTGCGCCTCGGGGATCGGCGCATCGGCACGCAGCACCGCATCACCGCCGATCAGGCGGTTGGCTTCCAGGGCCAGCGCCCGTTCGGCACGGTCGGTGAGGAAGCCGATCGTGGTGACCGCGAACACCGCCAACGCCAACGCGGCGATCAGCAGGCGCACTTCGCCGGCGGCGAGATCGCGTCCGGCCTGCCGCAACATCAGGCGCCAGCCGCCGGAACGCCGGGGCGCTGCGTTCATGCCTGCACCCGACCGGCCGCCAAGCGCAGCTGCCGCGCACAACGCGCCGCCAGCCGCTCGTCGTGGGTGACCAGCACGAGGGTGGTGCCGGCCTCGGCATTGAGCCGGAACAGCAGTTCGACCACCTGCTGGCCGGTGCTGGTGTCGAGGTTGCCGGTGGGTTCGTCGGCGAACAGCAGACGAGGCCGGGTGACGAAGGCGCGGGCGATGGCCACCCGCTGCTGCTCACCCCCCGAGAGCTGACGCGGGTAGTGCTCCAACCGTGCCCCCAGACCCACCTGTTCGAGCACCTGGCGGGCCGGTCCCTGGGCATCGCGATCGCCGCGCAACTCCAGCGGCAGCATCACGTTCTCGAGCGCGGTGAGCGCCGGCAGCAGCTGGAAGTTCTGGAACACGAAGCCGACTTTTTCGGCGCGCAAGGCGGCGCGGCCGTCCTCGTCGAGCGAACCCAGATCGACGCCATCCAGCCAGACCCGACCGCGACTGGCCTGATCGAGACCGGCAAGCAAGGAAAGCAGGGTGCTCTTGCCTGAACCGGAGGCTCCGACGATGGCGAAGGCTTCACCGGCCGCGATGCTGAAATCCACCCCGTCGAGGATGGTGAGCGGTCCGGACGGCAGGGCGACCTGCTTGCCCAGAGCCTCGACCCGCAACAAGGGCGTTCCGTCGCCAGTGGCGGGCACGGCATCATGGGCATTCATCAAGGCGGTCATGCGGGAGCGGTCCGTGGCAAAACAACGAGATGCATTGTCGCCGATGGCGGCTCTACGGCGCGTCGTCACCGGCCCGGCGGCTTGGACGGCCGGCCTGTTGGCTGGTCTGGCGCTGCTCACCGGCTGTGTCGAGAGCGATGGCACGCCACCCGGCGGCTACGCTGCCCCGCAGACGGTGGCGCCGGCTGCGCCGCCACCGGCCGCCACCGGGCGGGAACGGCCCCACACCGTGCTGGTGCTGGGTGATTCGCTCTCGGCGGCCTACAACATGGCCCCGGAGCAGGGTTGGGTGGCCCTGCTCGATGCCCGTCTCGCCACCGAGGGCTTGCCCTACCGGATGGTGAACGCCTCGGTCAGCGGCGAAACCACCGCGGGAGGTGCTGCGCGGATCGATGACGCCCTCGCCCAGCATCGCCCTGCCCTCGTGGTGATCGGGCTCGGTGCCAACGACGGCTTGCGCGGCCTGCCCTTGAGCGACACCCGCCGGCATCTCCTGCGGATGGTCGAGGCCGCGCGCCGGGCCGAAGCCCGGGTGCTGATCGTCGGCATGCGGCTGCCGCCCAATTACGGCCCGGAGTACACCGCCGACTTCTTCGCATTGTTCGGCGAAATCGCTGACGAGCAGGAGGTCGCCCACCTGCCCTTCCTGCTCGAGCCGATCGCGCTCGACGATGGCGCTTTCCAGCCTGACCGCCTGCACCCCACGGCCGAAGCGCAGCCGCGCATCGCTCAACACGTCTGGCCGGCGCTGCGGCCACTGCTTTCCGGGCCATGAAGCGGCCGGTTGTTCAATCGAGCAAGGGCCAGTCGGCAGGATCAAGCACGGCGCGGTAGCCGTGCCAGGCGGCGTAGGCCAGCCAGGGCATCACGAGGCCGAGGCCGAGCAAGCCGGTGACCAGACCGAAAGCGGTGAACAGCACGATCAACACGGCCCAGATCGCGCAGGCCGACTTGTTGCGCAGCACCGCGTTCACGCTCGACAGGAGGGCGGTGACCATGTCGACCTCGCGGTCGGCGATCAGCGGCAGGCTGAAGGCGGCGGCGGCAAAAGTAAGAGCCGCGAACAGCGAACCGATCGCCGAGCCGATCGCCAGAAACTCCAGCAGCGAAGCCCATTCGCCGGTCTCGATCGGCACGAAGGCGGTGACCATCATGCCGGCCCGCGACCAGACCAGCAAGATCACCATCTGCACCAGAGCGAACACCGCCGCGTGGCCGACGATGCGCCGGGCGCGAGCGATGCAGCCGGCGAGCGTGGGCACCTCGCCGCGCTCATGACAGCGGCTCACTTCGTAGAGCGCGGCGCCCAGCAGCGGCGCGATGAACACGAAGCCCGACAGCAACGCGGCCAGCAGGGCGAATCGGCCCAGCCACCAGCCCAGCAACGCGACCAGCAGGCTCAGCAGCACCAACAGCAGGCCGAAACCGGCGCTCAAGGCCGGTGCCCGACGCAGGTCGCGCCAACCCGCCGCCAGCCAGCCGAAGGGTGCCCGCCAGGGCAGCGCCCGACAGGACACCACGAACGGTCGCATGCTCGGATCGGACGGTTCGGCGCGCACCCAAAGCCCCACGGAACCCTTGACCACCTGCACGCTGCGTCCTCGCGCAGCCGCCGTCAAGCCGTGCGGGGCTCAGACCCGAGTTGAGTCCAGGGCCGCCAGCAGCCGCGAGCATTCAGCACGCAGTTGCCAGCGCGCCCAGAACGGCAGCGCCGCTGCCGCCGTCTGCCGCAGGACCGGCTGCTCTGGTGCGGCGGCCACGAAACCGAAAGCGACCCGGTTGCTCTGGCGGGGCTCGTCGAGCAACAGCACCGCCTGCGTGCCGAAGGCCACACGCAGCCGGCTGAGGTGCAGGGCGTGGTTGGTGGCGTAGAGGTTGCTCGCCAGCACCCCGCCGGGGCGTAGGCTGGCAGCGGCAGCGGCGTAGAAAGCCGGTGTCGACAAGGCTGGGGGAATGCCATTGGCATCGTAGCCATCGACCAGCAGCAGATCGTAAGCGGCCTGCCGCTGCGGCAGCATGCTTGCGGCATCGGCCTGCAGCACGCAGAGCCGGGCGTCGTCCTCGGGCACCCGGAACTCGCGACGCAGGGCCAGCACGGCGGGATCGATCTCGAAAACCTCGATCTGCGCCGCCGGCAGGTGGCGGTAAAGGAATTTCGCCTGCGAGCCGCCGCCCAGGCCGACCATGCCGACCCGCAGCCCGGCCGGCAGCACAGCGAGCGGTGCCAGCATGGTGCGGGTGTAGTCGATCAGCAAATGATCGGGGAACCAGCGTGCCATCCGGCTCTGACCGATGCCCTCGGCAAAACGCAATTCGGTGGTCCACCAGCGCCGCAGCAGTTGCGGCCCGCGCCCCGCATCGTCCGATCGTCGCACCATGCGCTTGACTCAGTCGGCCGGCCGCGCCCGGTAGGCCCACATCTGCCCGAGGTTGAGCATGCTGACCGCCAACGTGAAAATGTTGGCGAGAATGATCGGCAGGCTGCCGATGGCGATGCCGTAGGCCAACCAGAGCATCACGCCGACGGTGAAGGTGCCGAAGGTCGACCAGGACAGGTCGGCCACGTGTTTGCGGCGGAAATTGCGGACGACCTGCGGCACGAAGGCGATGCTGGTGAGCAGGGCCGCGGCGAGGCCAAGCAGGGTGATCGGGTCCATGGGCGCTCCGGAGGGCGGCCAAGCTTACTCCGCGACGCCTCCCGGCGACGATGCGGGCGCATAACGCCGCTCGAACTCAGCGGCCGGCATCGCCTTGGCCATCAACCAGCCCTGCATCTCCTGGCAGCCGATCGACAGCAGCAGTTCGCGCTGAGCTTCGGTCTCGACCCCCTCGGCGGTGACCGCCAGGCGTAGGGCACGGCCCATCTGGACGATGGCGGTGACGATGGCCTCGCTCTCGGCGCTGCCGGCGAGGTCGGCGATGAAGCTGCGGTCGATCTTGATCCGCTCGATCGGGAAGCGCTTGAGGTAGGACAGCGAGGAATAGCCGGTGCCGAAATCGTCGATGGCGAGCCGCACACCGAGGGTACTCAAGGCGGTGAGCCGGCGCATCGCTTCGTCGACATCGGCGATCAGGATGGATTCGGTCAATTCCAGCTCCAGCGCCTCGCCCGGCAGACCATGGCGGCGCAGGCCCGAGGCCACGCTCTCGACAAAATCGGACTGGTGGAACTGGAACGCCGAGACGTTCACCGCCACCGTCTGGCGGAAACCGGCCTGCCACCACGCACCCAACTTGGCCAGCGTGGCCTCCAACACGAACCGGCCGAGCGGGATGATCGCCCCGCTCTCCTCGGCCACCGGGATGAAGCGCGAGGGGGAGATCTCACCGAGTTCGGGATCGGTCCAGCGCACCAGCGCTTCGGCGCCGATCAAACGGCGGTCGGCGAGCGTGAACTTGGGCTGGAAATGCACCTCAAGACCGTTGCCAAGCAGGGCCTCGCGCAGAGCGTGGTCAAGTTTCATCCGGGACAGCAGACCGATGTTCATCTGCCGTTGGTAGAAACGCAGGTCGGCGCGACCACGCTCCTTCACGGCATGCATCGCGCTGTCGGCGTTGCGGGTCAGTTCCTCGGCGTCGGCGCCGTCCTCGGGGTACATGGCGATGCCGATCGACACGGTGAGCCTGAAACTCATCTCGGCCAATTCGACCGGCTGGGCGATGGCATTGAGGACCCGCCGCGCCGCCAGCTCAGCCCCCTGGGCATCGACACCGGCCAGCAGGGCGATGAACTCGTCGCCACCAATGCGAGCCGCCGTATCGACTTGACGGACGCAGTCGCGCAGGCGGTCGGCGACGATGGCGAGAATGCGATCGCCCTGCCCGTGGCCCAGCGAATCGTTGATCTGCTTGAAGCGGTCGATGTCGATGAACAAGACAGCGAAAGGCTTGCGCTCGCGGCGGGCATAGTTGATCGCCATCTCGAAGCGTTCGCGCAGCAGCACGCGGTTCGGCAGACCGGTCAGCGGGTCGGTGAAGGCCAGTTCCTCGATGCGCCGGCGTGCCGCCACGGTTTCGCTCAAGTCTTTGGCGAAGCCGATGTAGTGGGCCGTGCCGCCCTGCTCGTCGGCCACCCGCACCATCGACAGCAGGCAGGGCTGGGGTTGGCCGTCCGGCCGGCGCGACCACAGCTCGCCCTGCCAGTAGCCCACATGGCGCAGGCTGCGACGCAGTTCGCGCAGGCTGGCGCGCGGGTTCTGACCGGCCAGCAGGCGGGCCACCGGGCGCCCGCTGATCGCCGCTGCAGTCAGACCGGTGATGCGTTCGAACATCGGGTTGCCGGCCACCAGACGGAATCGCGGGTCGGTGACGAACACCCCCTCCAGACTGGATTCGAACACACGCGCCGCCAGTTTGAGCCGAGCCTCGTCGGCCAGACGCTGGGTGATGTCGCGGTAGGAGAACACCCGGCCGATCGGCCGGCCGCGGGCGAACTGCGGCAGGGTGACCCGCTCCAGCACCCGGCCGCCGCGCAGCAGCAGCAGGTCCTCGCCTTCGAGCAAGGGGGAGCGGGCGATCTGGCCGAGGCGTTCGCGGTAGGCCAGCCCATCGCCGACCTGGCCGGCCATCCACTCGAAGACGGCGGCATCGTCACGGTGCTCGAGCAGCTCCCGCGGCAGCGCCCACAGCTCGGAGAAACGTCGGTTGAAGCCGCGGATCGCGCCGTCCATGTCGAGCACCAGGATGCCATCGGCGGTCGATTCCAGGGTGGCGCGCAACTCGGCGATGATGCTCTCCAGTTGCGTCTCGGCGCTGCGCTGTTCGCTGCGGTCGACCATCGAAACCACAAAACCGACCTTGACCTGGCCCAGCAGCAGCGGTTCGACCTGCCGTTCGATCTGGCGGATCTCGCCGTCGGCGCGACGCAGCAGGGTGTCGGAACGGATCGAGTGGCTGCGTCCGGCGGCCACATCCTCCCAGAAGAACAGGTCTTGCGAGGTGGAGGCGAAATCGACCACCGGACGGCCGACCAGATCCTCCTTCGCAACCCCAAGGAGCTGGGCCGCGGCACGGTTGGCGGCGGTGATGCGCAGATCGATCGGATCAACCAGCAGCATCGCTTCGAGCACGCACTCGATGAGTGACTGGAACGGTCCCTCAGCCATTCGCGTCCCCTGCTTGTGCGCTGGCCATCGGGCGTTCGAAGAAGTAGCACAGGCGCTTGCGAGGCGAGAGGTAGTCGAACACCGCACGCGGCAATTGCAGGGGTTTGACCGCACGCTGGATGCCCAGTTCGGGGTGGGCTTCAAGATCGAGCACCAGCGCCTCGTCGGCGGGCACATGGGGGTCGTGGACGATGATCCGCGGCTTGAGCGGGCGTTCAGCGTTCACCGAGACGACGATGGCGTAGCGCTCGTCATTGAGTTGCAGGACCGAGCCCGGCGGGTAGACGCCCATCATGCGGATGAAGGCGGCCAGCGTGGTGGCATCGAAGGCCTCCCGCTGGCGGGCGAAGATCAGTGCCAGTGCGTCGTGCGGTGTGAAAGCCTGAGCCGGATTGGCGGGATTGCAGAGGTTGTCGTACTGGTTGACCAACGCCACCACCCGCACCAGCGGGTCGATCGCCTCGCCCTTGAGACCCGCCGGGTAGCCACGACCGTCGGCCTGCTCATGGTGCTGGGCGATGATCGCCAGCACCGCGTCGGGCAAACCCATCCGGCGGCCGAGGGTGAGGCCGTGCATGGGGTGTTCCTGGTAAAGCCGGCGCTCGACGGCGGTGGCGGCACTGTCGCGCCAGCGCAACCGATCGGGCAGTTCCAGCTTGCCGATATCGTGCAGCAGCGCGCCAACGCCAAGCAGGCGCAAGGAGACCGGATCGAGGCCAAGACTGCGGCCGAGCAGGATCGAAAGCACGCCGACGTTCATCGGGTGCAACGTGGTCTCCTGCCCGGCCTTTTCCGAAAGCAGGCGGATGGCGACATCCTCGCTCTCCAGCACCTGCCCCACCATGCCCTCGATCTGCGCCTCGGCAACCTCACGGGCCTGCACCGGATGGGTACGGGCGTTCTGCAGGACTTGGCGCAGGTGCCGGGACACTTCGGTGAAACCGCGCTCACAGCGGTCCAGCCGGTACTGCTGGTCGGCCAGTTCAGCACGACGCCGGGCCGCCATGCGCTGCTCGATCAGTGCGGCATCGGCAGCCGGCGATGCCGGCTCTGCCCCGGCCAAAGCTGCAGCCGGCGCGGTCTCGCCAGCCGGCTCGGCAGGCGGAGCCGCATCGCCCCAGTGCGGCTGCACGCCCGGCTCGGGCAGGGGCTCGACTTCGCTGCGTTGGCGTGACCAGCGCACCTGGCGCAGGCCGATACCGCGCAACTGCGCCAGCTGGGCTTCGTTGCGGATCAGGAAACTGCTGAACTGGAACGGGTGATCGGTCCAGTGCAAATCGAGTTGCGCAAACACGCCGACACGAAGCCGGTCGATGTCGATGTACTCGTGCGTGGGGTCCGGCATCGCCATCCTCCTGAGGGCGCCCCCAGCCTGAACAAGAGTCGGCCATGTTGCAAGTGCAGCATGAGCCAGGATTGGTGCCCGGAGCGGGACTCGAACCCGCACGACCTCGCGGCCGGGGGATTTTAAGTCCCCTGCGTCTACCGGTTTCGCCATCCGGGCCGGCATCGATGATAGGCGATGCCGGGGGAAGCCGTCGCAGGACGCCTTCGATGCCTACAATCGACCCCGGGCAAGCCGCCCACCCCTCCCGAGGTCCCGATGACGCAAAGCAAGCGGATCTACGTGCTCGATACCAACGTGCTGATGCACGACCCGACGGCATTGTTCAAGTTCGAGGAGCACGACGTGTTCCTGCCGATGATGGTCCTGGAGGAACTCGACAACAACAAGAAAGGCCAGACCGAATCGGCCCGCAATGCCCGCCAGGTCAGCCGTTTCCTCAACGAACTGGTGGTGGCCCACGGCAACCGCAGCATCGAGGGCGGCATCCGCCTGCAGCGTCCGAGCGAACTGCAGTTGCGCGCCAGCGACAGCCTCGGCCGGCTGTTGTTCCAGACCCGGCCCAGCGACCCTGGCAAGGGCTTCGGGACGGTGCTGCCGGACAACCAGATCCTCGGCTCGATCCTGCAGCTGCGCATCGAGAACCCGAGCACGCCGGTGGTGCTGGTGTCGAAGGACATCAACCTGCGGATCAAGGCGAGCATCGTCGGCGTGCAGGCCGAGGACTACGAGAACGACCGCGCCCTCGACGATTTCAACCTGCTCTACACCGGCGCGACACAGCTCCCCGAGGACTTCTGGAAGCGCCATGGCGACAACCTGCGCAGCTGGACGGAACGCGGCCGCACCTTCTACGAGATCAAGGCGGTGCCCGAGGACGGCTGGTACGCCAACCAGTTCCTGTACCTGCCGGGCGAGGAGGACGTCGAGCTCAAAGTGGCCAAGCTCGACGGCGAGCGCGCGGTGCTGCAGATCGTCGAGGACTTCCGCTCGCCGAACCATCAGGTCTGGGGCATCAACGCCCGCAACCGCGAACAGAACTTCGCCTTGAACGCGCTGATGGACCCGGAGATCGACTTCGTCACCCTGCTCGGCACGGCGGGCACGGGCAAGACGCTGCTGGCCCTCGCCGCGGGCCTCGCGCAGACGATGGACGTGCAGCGCTACCGCGAGATCATCATGACCCGCGCGACGGTGAGCGTCGGCGAGGACATTGGCTTTCTGCCGGGCACCGAAGAAGAAAAGATGACGCCGTGGATGGGCGCGCTGACCGACAACCTCGAGGTGCTGACGCACGCCGAGGACCACGGCAGCTGGGGCCGAGGTGCCACCAACGACCTGCTGGCGAGCCGCATCAAGATCCGCTCGATGAACTTCATGCGTGGCCGCACCTTCCTCAACCGCTGGGTGATCGTCGACGAGGCGCAGAACCTCACGCCGAAGCAGATCAAGACGCTCATCACTCGCGCCGGCCCCGGCACCAAGATCATCTGCATGGGCAATGTCGAGCAGATCGACACGCCCTACCTCACCGAAACGACCTCCGGCCTCACCTACGCGGTGGATCGCTTCAAGAGCTGGGCGCACAGTGCACATGTGACGCTGCGGCGCGGTGAACGCTCGCGGCTCGCCGACTTCGCCTCGGAGGTGCTCTGAGCGATGGTGATGCGCGCGACAGACGATGACACGGTGGTGGACGGACGCGTCACCTCCGTACTGACCATCGCCGGCTCGGATTCCGGCGGCGGTGCCGGCATCCAGACCGACCTCAAGACCTTCGCCGCGCACGGTGTGCACGGGCTTTCCGCGATCGCCGCGCTGACCGCCCAGAACACCCGCGGCGTGAGCGCCGTGCACGCGCCGGATGTCGGTTTCCTGCGCGCCCAGATCGACGCCTGTTTCGAGGATTTCGACGTGCGGGCGGTCAAGCTCGGCATGCTGGCCACGGCCGGGATCATCCACGCCGTGACCGACGCACTCGAACACTGGAAGCCCGCAGCACTCGTGATCGACCCGGTGATGGTCGCCACCAGCGGCGCCAAGCTGCTGGCCGATGACGCCCTCGATGCCCTGCGCACACGGCTGCTGCCGATGGCCACCGTACTGACACCCAACCTGCCCGAGGCCGAACTGCTGCTCGGCCGCCGCATCGCACCGGGTGCCGATGCCGACAGATCGCTTGCCGAGCTGCTCGAATTCGGATCCCACGCGGTGCTGCTGAAAGGGGGGCATCTTGCCGAAGGCGAGGTCATCGACCGCTTCGGCAGCGGCGTGCTGCGGGCCGCTTTCCGTAGCCCGCGGCTGCCGGTGGAAGGCCACGGCACCGGCTGCACCCTGGCCTCGGCCATCGCCGCCAACCTGGCGCTTGGCGAAAGTCCGCAACAAGCCTGCCGGCTCGGTACCGGCTTCATCGCCGGCGCGCTGGCAGCGGGTTACCGACCCGGCCGCGGCGAAGTGGTGGTGCTCGACCCGTTCTGGCGTTTCCACAAAGCCTGAAACGACGACGGGCACCGAGGTGCCCGTCGCATGTGCCGTAGCACGCGGAGCAGCACCCACGCCGCGACAGGCCGGGGGCCGTGGCGGACTCGGGCCGACCGCAGGACACATCCTGTGCCCACGGTCGGTGCGCCCGTCCTGGGCGCACCCTTCGGGTCTGGCGTCTGATCGTCGGACTGGCCCTCGAATTCCGCCGCAAGCTCCCAGCCTGCCTTGCGGGGTGCTTCGCGGCTGCGGCGGTGATGAAGCAAGTAGCACGACGCCCGTCTTCGCTTCGTATCCTTTGGGTGGATCGCATCCTGCGGCCGATGCCCGTCAGCGAGCGCCGCGCCAGCGCGGCCTCGCGGACAGCGAAGCGAGCCATGGAGGGCGAGCGGCGGCGAATGCGGAGCGGGACGCGGAGCCTGAGCCGTCGCGT
>JAGXTI010000033.1 GCA_018334015.1 Silanimonas sp. | reverse complement strand
CGGACGAGGAGTTTGAGGAGAAGCGGCGAAAGATCGTTAGTGAGATGTAGATGCGGCTAACTACTCGCTCAAGCGGACCAATCAATCGCTTCGCGATTGATGTGGCCGCTTAGCTCAGGCGTTAGGCCTGTGGTTCCCGCGAGTTTGGTCCACGAGCCTGCGCCGTGTTGCACCTCGCACGCCGACCGCTGCGGCCGCCGCGCATGCCGTTTTCAACGGCGGCGGATCACCGGTTCGGTTGGGTCTTGGCGGGCGCAGGCACGAGACGTCTCGCAGGCATCAGCGAGACATCTGGCGGGTGAGGTATCCGGCCGCCCGCGCCGCGCAGCGGCGCGCCGCACTCAGGAACCACCGTCGAGTAGTCGGGAGCAGTTCGGGGCGGGCGCGGGCACCCAACACCGCCATCCGGGTTGCGTGGGCACCTCGCTCCGGGCATCTTGCGCCTAACATTTCGCTCAAGCGGACAGTCCAATCGCTTCGCGATTGGAGCTGCCGCTTAGCTCACGCGTTAGAAGGACGCTCCGCGCGGGGTCGAGAGACAGTATTTTTAAAGGACAGAAGGGAATGAGAAAGACCAAAGTAGGCATCATATTTGGCGGAAAGTCTGCCGAACACGAGGTCTCACTCCAGTCGGCGAGGAATGTTTTTGAAGCGATCGACCGTGAGAAGTATGATCCCGTTCTCATCGGCATCGACAAGTCAGGACAATGGTTGCTGAGTTCTAGTATCGAGTACTTACTCAATGCGGATAGTCCCCGCCAGATTAGCCTAAGCGAGTCCAAGAACCGAATAACATTTGCGCCCGAAAGTAGCGGTGAGATCTCGAACATAGGGAGCTTACAGAATAGCGGTTCTATCGATGTTGCCTTTCCAATTCTTCACGGACCAATGGGAGAGGATGGAACTGTCCAGGGTTTTCTGAAACTAGCGAATATACCTTTTGTCGGTTCAAGCGTGTTGGGTTCCGCTGTCGGCATGGACAAAGATGTCATGAAACGACTACTACGCGATTCTGGAGTTCCAATTGGAAAATTCTTGGCCCTTACGGATGATACCGATCTTCCAAGTTTCGAGAAAGTAGTAGAGCTACTTGGATTACCTTTCTTTGTTAAGCCCGCGAACATGGGCTCCTCTGTTGGTGTCAGCAAAGTTCATAACGAGTCGAGTTATCATTCTGCAACCGAATTGGCGTTCTCATTCGATTTGAAAATCATCATCGAAGAATTTATTGAAGGAAGAGAAATCGAGTGCTCTGTACTGGGAAATAGAAATCCAATTGCATCGGTAATTGGTGAAATTGTGCCAAGCCATGACTTCTATTCTTACGACGCGAAATATATCGACGAAAACGGCGCGACTCTGCAAATTCCGGCCAATCTACCCGAGAGCGTGGCAAGTCGTGCCCGGGAGATTTCTATAACTACCTTTAGAGTCCTTTCAGCTGAGGGCTTGGGACGAGTTGACATGTTCTTAAAAAAGAACGGTGAAGTAATAGTAAATGAGATCAACACAATTCCTGGATTCACAAAAATAAGCATGTACCCAAAGCTCTGGGAGGCCTCAGGAGTCAGCTATGGTGACCTCATAGACAGATTGATACAGCTTGCTCTGGAACGATTTGAGAAAGAGAAGAAGCTGAGGACGAGCTACCTGTAACGAAAGAAGAATTGATTGGTAAAGCATTTCATTGTATAGAAATACATGACTTCTAACATTGATTTCAACCTGACTTATTTGGCCGTCACGACCCTTGCACGGCAAGGCTCGCGCCAGCCAAAACGCAGGTTAAATCAGCGTTAGGCCTCAGATCAGAATTTCATCAACCACGGGGGGAATGGAATGCCTGGCAAATGTAAGTACTGCGGGTCGAGTGGGTACGGGTACTGCAGTTCGAGCCCGTACAAGGTCCACGAACACACAGGGAGCCCAACCAATTGTGTCTACTGCGGCTCTTCTGGTTACGGCTACTGTAGTTCCAGTCCTGCTAAGAAGCACAAGCATGGCGGCGGAACGGGCAAGTGCGTCTATTGCGGCTCATCTGGCACCGGCTACTGCAGCTCTAGTCCACACAAAGTCCATGAGAAGTAGCTGAGGCCTAACAATGCGTTCAAGCCGAAGCCGCTTCGTTACGCAAACCACATGGCAGGTACAGCTTGCCATGTGGTTTGCTTCACTACGTGTCTCGGCTTAACTTAGGTGTTAGGCTATGCACCTCGCCCCCAGGATCGATGCATACATGGACACGTCCTTCTTCCCCAACCTGCTCTTGTCCATCGCGCCGCTTATCGTTCTGCTTGAACCGCCCCGTCTATCTCGGAGGCTCCGAACCTTGAGAGAATTGGAGCATGAACAAGTTGACGAGGTACGCACCCGAGGTGCGTGAGCGATCGGTTCGGATGGTGCTGGAGCGCCAGTCCGAGTATTCGTCGCAATGGGCGATTCAGCGGGCAAATATCATTACGAGTATTTAAGCTCAATGTTCCGATACCGGATCGGACGCACCTGCGGCTGATGTGCTTCAATGGATTTGCCTGAGCACACCTCGCAGTCTTCGATTGCGGTGTGCTTGCGCTCCACAAAGGTGGCAAACCATGAACCCGATCAAGCTCATCGCCGTCGTCCTGCTCGTCGCAGGTGTGCTCGCCCTCGTGTATGGGGGCTTCAGCTACACCCGAGACACCACGGCAGTCAAAGTCGGACCCTTGGAACTCACTGTGCAAGAGCGGGAGACGGTCAATATCCCGGTGTGGGCGGGCGTGGGGGCCATCGTCGTTGGCGGGCTGCTGCTTGTGTTCGGCAGCAAAAAACGCTGACCAACCAAGCCGGCCCAGGCATTCATTCCGGGGCGTGCGCGTTGCGTCATTTCCGCGGAAACCGTTCCGACCAAGCCTGTGGCGGCGCGAGATCAGGTGCCGTCGGCGTCGCGCGGCGCGGCGGCGCGGCGCAGCCGGTCATTCACCGCCGCCCAGGCCGCCGTGTGCGGCGGCAGTTCGGCCAGCAGCACGTCGAAGCCGCTCGCGTCGAGTCGGCGCAGCGCGGCATAGAGCGCGTGGCCGTAGCCGGCGAGGTCGTTGGGCAAGACTTCGCCGGCCACACCCTTGAAGGGCTGGCCGCGCAGCAACGCAGCCACCTTCAGGCCGCGCTGGCTGAGCTCGCGGTGGCGTGCCACCAGCGGGGCGCGGGCCAGCACCTCGACGCTGGCCCGCGGTGCGTAGTGCGAGGCGAGGGTGCCCGAGGCGCGCGGGCTGTCGCCCTCGCGGCCCTCGGCCACCGGGCCGATCACGGCTTCGATCTCGGGGCGGCTGAGCTTGCCGGGGCGGAGGATGCGCGGGGTCTCGCCGGAAAGATCGACGATGGTGCTCTCCAGTCCGATCTCGCATTCGCCGCCGTCGAGCACGATCGGCACGGCCTCGCCGAACTCCTCGCGCACATGCGCGGCGGTGGTCGGCGAGAGCCGGCCGAAGCGGTTGGCCGACGGGGCCGCCACGCCGCCCTCGAAGGCCTTGAGCAGGGCCTGCGCGACCGGATGCGCCGGCACGCGCAGGCCGACGGTGTCCTGCCCGCCGGTCACTTCGTCGGGCACGTTGGCCGCGCGCGGCAGGATCAGGGTGAGCGGCCCCGGCCAGAAGGCCTCGGCCAGGGCTTCGGCGGCCTCCGGCCAATCGCCGGCCCAGCGCGAGGCGGTCACCGCATCGGCCACGTGCACGATCAGCGGGTGGTCGCTGGGGCGGCCTTTGAGTTCGTAGATGCGCCTTACCGCGGCCGGGTCGTGGGCATCGGCGGCAAGGCCGTAGACCGTTTCGGTGGGCAGTCCGATCGCTTCGCCACGGCGCAGGGCCGCCAGGGCTTCGTCGAGGCTCGGGGCGCGCTGGGTTTTGCCGTCCATGCGGCCATGCTAGCCGTGCCGGGGACGATGCGACAATGGCGTCTTTCCTCGCCCCACTGCCGGAGACCCCCATGGCCATCCTTCGCATGACCGACCTCGAGCTCAGCGGCCAGCGCGTGCTGATCCGGCAAGACCTCAACGTGCCGATCGAGAATGGAAAGGTGAGCTCCGAGCAGCGCATCACCGCCTCGCTGCCGACCCTGCGGCTGGCGCTGGAGAAGGGCGCGGCGGTGATGGTCACCTCGCATCTGGGTCGCCCCAAGGAAGGCCAGTGGAGCGCCGAGAACTCGCTCGCCCCCGTGGCCGAGCGGCTGGCCGCGCACCTCGGTCGGCCGGTGCCGCTGCTGCGCGACTGGGTCGATGGCGTGGCCGTGCAGCCCGGTGAGCTGGTGTTGCTCGAGAACTGCCGCATGAACATCGGCGAGGGCAAGGACGATGCCGCGCTGTCGGCCAAGTACGCCGCACTCTGCGATGTCTTCGTGATGGACGCCTTCGGCACCGCGCACCGCGCCCAGGCCTCGACGCACGGGGTGATCCGCGCCGCCAAGGTCGCCGCCGGTGGCCCGCTGCTGATGGCCGAACTGGACGCGCTGGCCCGGGCGCTGGCGCATCCGGCCCGGCCGCTGCTGGCCATCGTCGCCGGCTCGAAGGTGAGCACCAAGCTCGAACTTTTGGGCAGCCTGGTCGACCGGGTCGACCAGCTGATCGTCGGCGGTGGCATCGCCAACACCTTCATCGCCGCGGCGGGGCACAAGGTCGGCAACAGCCTTGTCGAACTCGAGCTGCTCGACACCGCCCGCGCCATCGTCGAGAAGGCCCGCGCCCGCGGGGCCTCGATCCCGCTGCCGGAGGATGTGGTGGTGGCCCCGGCCTTCGCCGCTGACGCGCCCGCCACGGTGCGCGCCGTCGATGCGGTGCAGGACGGCGAGATGATCCTCGACATCGGCCCGAAGACGGCGGCGCGCTACGCCGCGCTGATCGCCGGGGCCGGCACCGTGGTCTGGAACGGCCCGGTCGGCGTGTTCGAGTTCGAGGCCTTCAGCCGTGGCACCGAAGTGCTGGCCCGCGCCATCGCCGCCTCGAAGGCTTTCTCGATCGCCGGCGGTGGCGACACCCTGGCCGCCATCGACAAGTACGGGCTGGCCGCCGACATCGGCTACATCTCGACCGGCGGCGGGGCCTTCCTTGAATTCCTCGAAGGCAAGACCCTGCCGGCGGTGGCGGCCTTGGAGGCGCGCGGCGGCTGAGCGCAGGCCGGGTTCAGGCCTCGCGGGCGCCGGCGCGGCGCAGCGCGGCGATGAAGGCCTCGGGATCGGTCGGGCAGAGCAGCAGACGCTCGCCGTCGCTGCTTTCCACCTGCACCGCCGGCAGCAGGCCGGGCAGGATGGCGAACCAGCGCTGGCCATCGCGGTCGCGCTGCCAGCCCATCGCGTCGCCACTCTGCCACCAGCGTGGTGCGCCCATCGTTGCCGGTCGTTTCGCTTCCGGCCAATCGCGCAGGTCGATGCGGCGCAGGCGGGCCTCGCTGATCGGCAGCTTGAGTTGCTGGAAACCGGCCTCGACCTGCAGCACGCCCTTGTCGAGCTGGACCTTGGGCGGGCGCGCCACCACGGCGGCGAGCAGGCCGGACACCAGCACGCCAACGGCGAAGAAGGCCGCGGCGAGGCCGAGGTGCTGGCCGCCGGTGATCCAGACGATCACCACGCTGATCAGCAGGGCATCGAAGGCAAGAAAGAGCGCGCCGCTCCAGGCAAGACGTCGGCGGCGGGGCGAGGGGGCGATGGCGAAGGTCGGCATGGTGGGTTTTTGGCGGGCTCTGCTAGCGTAGCGGCAATTCCTGCCGATGATCGCTTGACCATGAGCCAGCCGCTGCGGCGTTCCCGAATCCTCGCCACCCTCGGGCCGGCGACCGACGCCCCCGGCGTGGTCGATGCCCTGCTCACCGCCGGCGTCAACGCGGTGCGGCTCAATTTCTCGCACGGCACTGCCGAGCAGCACGCCCAGCGCGTTGCCACGGTGCGTGCGGTGGCCTCGCGCAGCGGCCGCGAAATCGGCGTGCTGGCCGACCTGCCGGGGCCGAAGATCCGCATCGAGACCTTCGCCGAGGGCAAGGTGGCTTTGAAGGCCGGGCAGGGCTTCACCCTGGTCTGCCGCAACGATGCACCGCCGGGCGACGCCACGCAGGTGGGGTGCAGCTACCTCGGCCTGCCGGGCGATGTGGTGCCCGGCGACACCCTGCTGCTCGACGACGGGCTGATCGGCCTGCGGGTCCTCCGGGTCGAGGGCGCATCCGTGCACAGCGAGGTGCTCACCGACGGCACGCTCTCGAACCGCAAGGGCCTGAATCGCTTGGGCGGCGGCCTGGCCCTGGGGGCGCTGACCGACGAAGACCGCGCGCACATCGCCACCGCCGCCCGACTCGGCGTCGATTTCATCGCCGTCTCGTTCTGCCGCTCGGCGGCCGACATCGAACTGGCCCGCTCGCTGGCCCGCGCCGCCGGTTCGGAGGCGCAGATCGTGGCCAAGATCGAGCGCGCCGAAGCGATCGAGAACCTGGTCGAGATCGTCGAAGCGGCCGATGTGGTGATGGTCGCCCGCGGCGATCTGGGTGTGGAGATCGGTTACGCCGAACTGCCGGGCCTGCAGAAAACCATCATCCGCGAATCGGTGGCACGCAACCGGGTGGTGATCACCGCGACCCAGATGTTGCAGTCGATGGTCGACAACCCGATCCCGACCCGCGCCGAGGTGCTCGATGTGGCCAATGCCATCATCGACGGCACCGATGCGGTGATGCTCTCGGCCGAAACCGCCAGCGGCCAGTACCCGGTGCAGGCGGTCGAGGCGATGGCGCGGATCTGCCTGGGTGCCGAGCGCCAGTTCCGCCACGACACCGATTTCGAAGCCGCGCGCAGCGGCCTCACCCGGGCCGACGAGGCCATCGCCATGGCGGCGATGTTCCTCACCGAGCACATCGAGTTGAAGGCGATCATCGCCCTGACCGAAACCGGCGGCACCGCCCGCTACCTGTCGCGCTACCGGGCGGCGGCGCCGGTGTTCGCGCTTTCCCGCTTCGACGAGGCACGGCGCAAGATGTCGCTGATGCGCGATGTGTTCCCGATCCCTTTCGACACCCGCGGCCTGTCGCCGGGTGTGGCGGCACGTTCGGCAGCCCGGCAGCTGCATGCCCTCGGCCTGCTGGTGGTGGGCGACCGCGTGCTGGTCACCAACGGCGATTCGATGGAGCAGCGCGGCAGCACCAACACCCTGCGCCTGCTGGAGATCGGCCCCGATGGCCGGGTCGAGGGTGTGGGGGCGCTTTGATGCGCTGATCGAAGGAGCGGCAGATGGTCAACGGCAAGACGGGTAGAGCCCTGAAGACCGTGCGCGAGTTGGGAGGCGTCCCATGAATAAGCTCGTGATCTTCGAATCCGGCGGTGAGCCGGTGCAGGTGCGACTGGAGGGCGAGACCGTCTGGCTGAGCCTTCAGCAGTTGGCCGAACTGTTCGAAAGGGACAAGTCGGTCATTTCCCGGCACCTGAAGAATATCTTCGACAGCAACGAGTTGGAGCGCGTGTCAGTGGTTGCAAAAAATGCAACAACTGCCGCCGACGGCAAGACCTACCAAGTCGAGTATTTCAACCTCGACGCCATCATCTCCGTCGGCTATCGGGTTAATTCCAGCCGTGCCACGCGCTTTCGCCAATGGGCCACCGGCGTGCTTCGCCAGCATCTGGTCGAGGGCTACACCTTGAACCCGAAGCGCCTGGGCGAGCGCGGCGTCGAGTTCCAGCAGGCGCTCGATCTGCTCTCGCGCACGCTGGCCAATCGCCAACTGATCAATGCCGAGGGTGAGGCGGTGCTCCGGGTCATCGCCGACTACGCCCGCAGTTGGAGCCTGTTGCAAGGCTATGACGAGCAGAGCCTGACCGGACAGACCGGCAGGCAGGGCGATATGCGGGCGCTGCGTCTGGACGAGGTGCTGGCCGCCATCGGGCAACTCAAGGCCGAATTGATCGCCAAGGGCGAGGCCACCGAGCTGTTCGGCCAGATTCGCAGCGACGGGCTGGCCTCGGCCCTGGCCACGATCGAGCAGGGTTTTGGCGACGAACTGTTCTACCCGAACGTGGCCAGCCGGGCGGCACATCTGCTGTATTTCGTGATCAAGAACCACCCGTTGGCCGACGGCAACAAGCGCACCGGCTCGTTCCTTTTCCTGTGGTACCTGCGCCTGAACCAGCACCTGCTGGCGCGGCCGGTGGAGCGGCTGGTCAACGACAATACCCTGGTGGCGCTGGCGCTGCTGGTGGCCGAAAGCAAGCCCGACCAGAAGGCCTTGATGGTGAAGCTGGTGGAGCACTTCGTGCTGCTGAAAGAAAGCGACGGCTGAGGAACTGCCGATGGCTTGACATTGGATGAAGGGGGCTGCTGGACCGGTTGGGTCAAAGGCTCGAGTCCGAGGGCTCCAAAAATGAACTCCCGCACCGCTTTCCCCACCTTGCTGGTTCTTGCGTTCGGCATGTTTTTCGCAGCGACGGACGCGCGTGGTGCAAATGCCACCGGACAGGCGGATGCCAAGACACTGGGTCCGATTGCAGCGAGCGGGGATGCGGGCTGCGCCCACGGAACGGGGATCTCACATGGCGCGACGGCAGTGCGGCCCACCGCCCTGCTGGTCGACTGGTCGGCGAAGCACGGCCTGCTCGAGCGGCGTCCGGACGTGGCTACTGCGCTCGCCCTTCTGGAGGGGAACGGACAGCGCAACGGCCTGATTCGCGACGAGGAAATGGGCCTGTCGTTCCTCGGTGCCCCCACCCCTGCCACCGTGGCGTCGATCCGGCGAGACGGTCGGGCATCGGCATCCACGGTTCCTTGCGGTGCAACTCGACCGCGCACCGTAGGCGGCGGGTATCCGTTCCGCGGCGGGAAACCAGTGCCGGGTCCTCAAGTCCTTGCAGTCCGGGGCTTTGGTCCGCCGGGGGATGCTGTGCTCGATGCGCGTTGGTCAGGGCCGGGCGGGCCCTTCGGCTATAATTGCGATCTCTCCACCACGCCGAGTCCGCCAATGAGCATCGAAGAGCTTGCCGACATCGCCCAGGCCATGGTCGCCCCGGGCAAGGGCATCATCGCCATCGACGAATCCACCGCCACCATCGGCAAGCGTTTCGCGGCGGTCGGCATCGAGAACACCGAGGCGAACCGGCGGGCCTACCGCGAGATGCTGTTGACCACGCCGAACCTCGCCGACCACATTTCCGGCGCCATCCTGTTTGACGAGACGATCCGCCAGAGCACCAAAGAGGGCGTGCCTTTCACCAAGATCATGCTGGATGCCGGCGTCCTGCCGGGCATCAAGGTCGATACCGGCGCCAAGCCACTGGCCGGTTGCCCGGGCGAGCTGGTCACCGAGGGTCTCGACGGCCTGCGTGAGCGTCTGCAGGAGTACGCCCGGCTGGGCGCCAAGTTCGCCAAGTGGCGTGCCGTCATCACCATCGGCGAGGACATTCCGACCGGCACCTGCATCGATGCCAATGCCCATGCGCTGGCTCGTTACGCGGCGCTCTGCCAGGAGGCCGGCATCGTGCCGATGGTCGAGCCGGAGGTGTTGATGGACGGCGACCACGACATCGACACCTGCTACGACGTCACCGAGGCCGTGCTGCGCAGCCTATTTGCCGCGCTCTACGAGCACAACGTGATGCTTGAGGGCACCATCCTCAAGGCCAGCATGGTGATCTCGGGCAAGGACTGCGAGGAGCAGGCCGACGTCGAAGAGGTGGCGGCGCAGACCGTGCATTGCCTCAAGGCCACCGTGCCGGCCACCCTGCCGGGCATCGTCTTCCTCTCGGGCGGCCAGAGCGAGGAGCAGGCCACCCGCCACCTCGACGCCATGAACCAGCTCGAAGGCAATCCTTGGCCGCTCAGCTTCAGCTATGGCCGCGCCATGCAGACCGCCGCGCTCAAGTGCTGGGCGGCGGATCCGGAGGGCAAGGTCGCCGAGGCGCAGGCCATCGTCTACGCCCGCGCCCGGCAGAACGGCCTGGCCGCGCTCGGCGAGTGGGAAGGCTGATCCCCGCGCCGGAGGCATGACCTTCGGCCCTTGCGACGCCGGCCCCAGGGCCGGCGTCATCGTTTCCGGGATGCGGCGGGTGATGGCGATGACGCTGTTGCAACGCTGCATTCCGATGCTACTCACGCGGATGCCGCCGGGACTCCGGCAGGCTGCCGCATCGCGTCCAAGCCTTGCGCCAGGAACCCTCATGCGTCGAATGCCCGTCCTAGCCTTCTGCAGCCTGCTGCTCGTCGCCTGTTCCGGGGAGGGCAATGGGGGGCCGAGGCCCGGTGCCGGCGCGGCGTTGGTGACCACCGCGGAGGTGGCCACGGCGCCTTGGATAGATCGTCTGGAAGCGGTCGGCACGGCGCGTGCCAGCGAGTCGATCGCCATCACCTCCAAGCTCGCCGAGCGGGTCGAGCGGGTGCGTTTCGAAAGCGGGCAACGGGTCGAGGCTGGGCAGGTGCTGGTCGAACTCGATGTCGGCGGCGATGTCGCCGATCTCGATGCCGCCCGCACCGCCTACCGCGAGGCGCAGCGCCAGTACGAGCGGCAACGCCAGCTGGCCGAGCAGCGCCTGATCCCGACCAGCCAGCTCGATGCCCAGCGCGCCACCCGCGACGCCGCCCAGGCGCGGGTGCAACAGGCGTTGGCACGGGTCGCCGACCGCGCCATCATCGCGCCCTTCGCAGGCGTGCTGGGCCTGCGCGAAGTCAGCCCGGGCCAGCTCCTGCAGCCCGGCACGGCGATCACCACGCTGGACGCGCTCGACACCATGCAGGTCGACTTCGCCGTGCCCGAGGTCCACCTTGCGCGCCTGGCCGAAGGTCTGGCGGTGGAGGCACGCAGCGATGCCTGGTCGGGCCAGGTCTTCCGCGGCCGCCTGATCAGCATCGATTCGCGGGTCGATGTGGCGACCCGCTCGGTCGCGGTGCGCGCCGCCGTCGAAAACCCCGAGGGCCGGCTGCTGCCGGGCATGTTGCTCACCCTCAAGGTGTTCGAACAGGAGCGCCTGGCGCTGGTGGTGCCGGAGATCGCCGTGCTGCAGATCGGCACACAGAGTTACGTCTACCGGGTCGATGCCGAACGCCGCGCCGAGCTGGTGCCGGTGCGGCTCGGTTCGCGCGAGCTCGGCCGGGTCGAGGTGGTCGAGGGCCTCACCGCGGGCGACCGCATCGTCATCGATGGCACCGTCAAGCTGCGTCCGGGCCTCGCCATCCGCGAGTCCGAAACCGCGCCGTCCGCCGGCAGCGCGCCAACACCCGCCGCTGGCGATTGAGGAACGCCTGCCATGGTCCTTTCCGATCTCGCCATCCGCCGCCCGGTGCTGGCCACCGTGGCCAGCCTGCTGCTCATCGTGCTCGGCCTGATCGCTTTCTCGCAGCTCAGCCTGCGCGAACTGCCCGACATCGACCCGCCGGTGGTCTCGGTGCAGACCGAGTACGCCGGTGCCTCGGCCGCCGTGGTCGAGAGCCGGATCACTCAGGTGATCGAGGATGCCGTCGCCGGCATCGAGGGCATCGACCTGATCCAGAGCAGCTCGCGCAATGGCCGCTCCGATGTCAGCATGGAGTTCACCCTCGACCGTGACATCGAGGCGGCTGCCAACGATGTCCGCGACGCGGTCAGCCGGGTGGTCAACCGTCTGCCCGACGAGGCCCAGGCGCCGCAGGTGGCCAAGGTCTCGGCCGATGCCGAGCCGATCATGTTCCTCAACCTCGCCTCGCCACGGCTGGGGATCCTCGAACTGACCGATTTTGCCGAGCGCAATGTGATCGACCGGCTGTCCAGCATTCCTGGCGTGGCGGCGGTCCGGCTGGGCGGTGGGCAGCGTTACGCCATGCGGATCTGGCTTGACCGCTCGGCGCTGGTGGCGCGCAATCTCACCGTTGGCGACATCGAGGCGGCACTGCGTCGCGAGAACGTCGAACTGCCGGCCGGCCGACTTGAATCGGCCACCCGCGACTTCACCCTGCGGCTCTCGCGCGCTTACCAGACCCCCGAGGACTTCCGCGCCCTGGTGCTGGCGACCGGCCGCGACGGCCGCCCGATCCGGCTGGGCGAGGTGGCCCAGGTCGAGCGTGAGGCCGCCGAGCGGCGCGCCTGGTTCCGTGGCAATGGCGAGCCGCAGGTCGGTTTCCAGATCATCAAGACCTCGCGGGCCAATGCCATCGAGGTGGCGCGCGCGGTGCGCGCCGAGGTCGAGGCCATCAACGCCGGGCTACCGGCGGATGTCAGCCTGGGCGTCAGCTTCGATTCCACCGAGTTCATCGAGGTCGCCGTCGATCGCGTCTTCCAGACCCTCGGCGAGGCTCTGGTGCTGGTGCTGCTGGTGATCTTCGTGTTCCTGGGCAGCGTGCGCGCCGCGCTGGTGCCGGCGGTGACCCTGCCGGTCTGCATCACCGCCTCGTTCATCGCGCTGTGGCTGTTCGGTTATTCGATCAACCTGCTCACCCTGTTGGCGATCGTGCTCTCGATCGGCCTCGTGGTCGACGACGCCATCGTGGTGCTCGAGAACTGCCAGCGCCGTGTCGATCTGGGCGAACCACCGATCGTGGCGGCCCGTCGCGGCACCCGCCAGGTGGCTTTCGCGGTGTTGGCCACCACCGCCGTGCTGATCGCGGTGTTCGTGCCGATGGCCTTTCTGGAGGGCAATAACGGTCGTCTGTTCCGTGAGCTGGCGGTGGCACTGGCCGGTGCCATCGCCATTTCGGCTTTCGTGGCGCTCACATTGACGCCGATGATGTGCTCGCTTTTGCTGAGGCCGCACAAGCCCATCGGCGGCGGTATCGCCGAGCGCATCGACCGCACGCTGGGACGCGTCACCGAGGCCTACCGGCGCTCGCTGGACGGCCAGATCCACCGCAGCGGGCTGTTCGTTGGCATCGTCGCCGCGGCCCTGCTCGCCACCTACGGCCTGTTCACGCTGGTGCCGAAGGAGCTGGCCCCGCCCGAAGACCGCGGTTCCTTCTTCGTTTCGGTCGCTGGCCCGGAAGGCGCCGGCTTCGACTACACCGTGACGCAGATGAAACAGGTCGAATCGATCCTGCTGGGCGGTATCGGTGAGGACGGCCCGCTGCACCGGGTGATCGCCCGCGTGCCGGGTGGCTTCGGCGGTGGCATCAACGAGGAGATGCACACCGGCAACAGCATCGTCATCCTGCGGCCCTGGGACGAGCGCGAGCTCACCACCAACGACGTGGTCAACCGTTTCCGCAACGAGTTGGCCGAGGTGCCGGGTGTGGTGGCGCGGCCGATCGCCCGTTCCGGCCTCACCCGTTCGCGCGGCGGCCAGCAGTTCCAGGTGGTGCTGGGCGGTCCCGATTTCGAGCAACTGGCGCAGTGGCGTGACCTGCTGCTGCGCGAGATGGAGAACAATCCCCAGCTGTTCGGTGCCGATTCCGATTTCAGGGAGACCCGCCCGCAGCTCCGCATCGACATCAACCGCGAGCGTGCCGCCGCACTCGGCGTCTCGCTGCAGGACATCGGCCGCACCCTGGAGACCATGATGGGTTCGCGCCGGGTCGGCACCTTCGTCGAGGGCGGCGAGGAGTACGACGTCATCCTGCAGGCGCGGATTGACGACCGGCAGACACCGGACGACCTCGGCAATCTGTTCGTGCGCGCTGGATCCGGCCAGCTGGTGCCGCTGGCCTCATTGGTCACCCTGCGCGAACTGGCCGAGCCGGGCAGCCTGAACCGCTTCAACCGCCTGCGTGCCATCACCATCTCGGCCTCGCTGGCGCCCGGTTACACGCTCGGCGAGGCCATCACATGGGTCGAGCAGGCTGCTGATCGTGTGCTTCCGGCCGAGGCGCAGATCGGCTGGCGTGGTGAAGCCCGCGAGCAGCAGCAGAGCAGCGCGAATGTCTACTTCGCCTTCCTGATGGCCCTGCTGATCGTCTACCTGGTGCTGGCGGCGCAGTTCGAGAGTTTCGCCCACCCCTTCGTCATCATGCTCACCGTGCCGCTCGCGGTGCTGGGTGCGTTGTTCGGGCTGTGGTCGATGGGCCTGCTCGCCGCCAACGGCTGGTGGGGTGCGGGGACCAGCCTCAACCTGTTCAGCCAGGTGGGACTGATCATGCTGATCGGGCTGGCGGCCAAGAACGGCATCCTGATCGTCGAATTCGCCAACCAGTTGCGCGACGAGGGTCGCAATGTCCGCGAAGCGATCCTCGAGGCCTCGGCGATCCGACTCAGGCCGATCCTGATGACCTCGCTGGCCACCGTGGCCGGCGCCCTGCCCTTGATGCTGGCCGACGGTGCCGGCTCGGCCTCGCGCAGTTCGATCGGCATCGTCGTGGTGTTCGGTGTCAGTTTCTCGACCCTGCTCACCTTGTACGTGATCCCTGCGCTCTACCTGCGGGTGGCGCCCTACACCCGGGCCCCCGAGGCCCGTGCCCGCGAGTTGGAGCAACTGGAGCGCCTGCACGTCGACGGTGAGGCGCGGGTGTGAACCGTGCCCCTGGCCCGCCACGGCCGTCGCCGGGCGCCGAGGAGGAATTGCGGCTGTTCGGCCTGAACGCCGTGCGTGCCGCTTTCGCCGCCCGTCCCGAGGACCTGCGCAAGCTCTGGCTGCTGCCGGCACGGTTGGGTGATCTGCGCGAGCTCATCGCCGGCTGCGTGGCCCGCCGGCGCGGCTACACCCTGGTCGAGGCCGAGGACCTGCAACGTCTTTCCGGCAGCCAGCACCACGAGGGCGTGGTGGCGGCCTTCCGCCGGCCCGACGAGCTGCCACTGTCCACTTTCCTGCGCGACCTGCCGAGGGGGCCGGTGCCCTTGCTCTGGCTCGACGGGGTGGGCAACCCGCACAACATCGGCGCGATCCTGCGTGCCGCTGCCCATTTCGGCGCCGCCGGCTTGCTGTTGCCGAAGACCGCGCCACCGGCTCTGTCTGGCGCGGCGGTGCGGGTCGCCGAAGGCGGCGCCGAGGCCGTGCCCTGCGTCCGGCTTGGCCGGATCGACAACGCCATCGCCCAGTTACAGGCCGCCGGCTTCCAACTGCTGGCCACCGTCGTGCGCGGTGGTGAGAGCCTCTACGCCCGACCCCTGCCGGCGCGTTGCGTCTGGGTGCTCGGGGCCGAGGCGGCCGGCGTCGATCCGGCCCTGGCGACGGCCTGCGCGGCACGGCTCGGCATTCCGGGCAGCGGCCGGGTCGAGAGCCTGAACGTGGCCGCAGCCACCGCCGTGCTGCTCGCTGAATGGGCGCGCCAGCACCGCTGAGCGGCGGCATACTGCGGCGCGTCCCGTCCGGCCCAGACCCGCCCATGCCCCCGCACTCCGGCACCCGCCGTTTCGATTTCCGGCCCCTGGCCCTGTTCGCCCTCGTCCTCGCCCTGCTGGCCTTTGCCGCTGCCGTGGCGGCCACGCCGCGAACCGCTTACGACATCGATTACCACGTCGCCTTCCTGCCCGCCGAGGGCCTTGCCGAGCTCAGTCTGCGCCACACGCCAGGCGACGGTCGGGTGCTCTCGCTGGCCGTTCGTTTTGATCCGGCACGCTACTCGCAGATTCGCGCCGAGGGCGGGCAACTGCGCCGCGAGGGCGATCGCTGGCTGTGGCAGCCCGACCCCCGGCAGCCCTCGAGCCTGCATTGGCGCTACCGCATCGACCAGCAACGCCGGGGTGGCGGCTACGACGCCCGGATCACCCGCGACTGGGTGATCGTTCGCGGCGACGATCTGTTCCCGCCGGTGAGCGCCCGCACCACGGCCGGTGCCGATTCACGGGCGCGCTTGCGCTTCACGCTGCCGCCGGGCTGGACCAACGTCGATACGCCTTTCCGCCTCGACCGCCACCGAGAGGCCTTTGTCGTGGTCAACCCGGAGCGCCGCTTCGACCGTCCGGTGGGCTGGATGATCGCCGGCCAGGTCGGCACCCGGCGCGAGTTCGTTGAAGGCATGGAGGTCAGTGTCGCCGGTCCGAAGGAGGACAGTGTCCGCCGCAACGACAAGCTGGCCTTCATCAACCTGGTCGCCCCGGAGATGGTCAAGGCTTTCGGCGCGCTGCCTTCGAAGCTGCTGATCGTCAGCGCCGACGACCCGATGTGGCGCGGTGGGCTTTCCGGGCCGCGTTCGCTGTTCATCCACGCCGATCGACCGCTGATCAGCGAGAACGGTTCATCGACGCTGGTCCACGAGCTGGTGCATATGGTCACCCGCGTGCGTGGTGCCCAAGGCGATGACTGGATCGCCGAGGGCACGGCCGAGTTCTACTCGATCACCCTGCTCAATCGCGCCGGGCTGCTGAGCGACGCCCGCCGCGACCGCGCCTTTTCTTGGATGGACAACCACGGCCGCGGTGTGCGCACCCTGATCGGGGCGCGCAGCTGGGGCCCGCAGACGGCGCGGGCGGTGGTGCTGTTCCGCGAACTGGATCGCGAGATCCGCCAGCGCACCGACAACCGCCGTTCGCTCGACGATGTGATGCGCCGGCTGATCGAGATCCGCGAGGTCTCGCGCGAGGATCTGGCAGCGGTGGTCGAAGACCTGACCGGCCGCCCGTCGGCCGTGCTGCAAAGCCCGCTGATCCGCTGAGGTGGCCGATCAGCCGAGCACCCGGCCCTCGAGCTGAGCGATGCCTTCCAGCACGGCCCGGTAGCGGTCGCCGGGCTGCAGCGCGGCGACACCGGCCGGCGTGCCCATGAAGACGAGGTCGCCGGCGCGCAGCCGGAACAGGCGCGAGAGGTGCACGAGGATCTCGTCGACGCCGAAGATCATGTCCTCCAGCCGGGCGAGCTGCCGGCGCTCGCCGTTGACCTCGAGCCAGAGCAGGGTGTCCGGGCTGGGGCGGCCATCGTCGACATGGCGCAGCGCCGAAACCGGCGCCGAGGCATCGAAGCCCTTGGCCACGTCCCAGGGCAGGCGCTTGTCCTTGGCGATGGCCTGCAGGTCGCGGCGGGTCAGGTCGAGGCCGACGCCGTGGCCGCAGACCAGGGCCAGGCCCTCGCCCGCCGCCAGCGGGCCGTCGGCGTCACGGCCCAGCGCCACCACCATCTCGACCTCGTGGTGCAGGTCGCGGGTGCCCGGCGGGTAGGGCAGGGCGGCATCGAGGTGCACGGCATCGGCCGGCTTCATGAAGATCGTCGGGGTGCCGCGTTCGAGAGGCGCGCCCATTTCTCTGGCGTGCTCGGCGAAATTACGGCCCACGCAGTAGATGCGATGGACCGGGAAAAGCAGGTCGCGCTCGATGAAGGGCAGCCGCGGAACCGCCGCGGCGGCAAACAGGTCGCGGTTCATCGGCTGGAGCTGGCGCTCTGGGGCAGGACGCGAGGAGCGAGCACGCGGCATTCGCCCTCGATCACGCCGCTGCGTGCGGGCACGGCGGCTGGACGGCGCAGCTTGCGGCCGAAATGCCAGGCCAGCATGCCCAGACCGATGAACACGCTGCCGGCCAGCAGCAGCAGGGCCAGCAGGACGCCGACCAGGGCGAAGGCGATCCGGCCGAGCGGATGGCGGGGACGGCTGGGGCGGAAGCGGAACAGGCGCTGGAACGGTCCGGTCACGGCGGGGAATGCGAGAATCGGGGCCGTGAGTATGGAGGTCGAGCCGGTGGGGCAGGTAAGCGAAGCGTTAATCGAGCCGGCGCAGGTCCCGGAGGGCGAACTGGTGGGCCTGCGCCTGGGCGAGGACGCGGCGGCCGTCGAGGTGCTCGCGCAGCGGCGTGGGCAGGCGCTTTCGGTCTGGCTGAATGCCTGCCCGCATGCCGGGCGCCGGCTCGATTACGCGCCGGGGCGTTTCCTCCAACATGCCGGCCGGCTGGTCTGCGCGGCGCACGGGGCGCAGTTCGAGCTGGAGGGCGGGCGCTGCGTCGAGGGGCCGGGCCGGGGCGGTGGCTTGCAGCCGCTGGCGGTGCGTGCCGTCGCCGGCGGCTGGCAGGTGGCCTGGTCGCCGATCTGAGGTCCGCGCCGCGTTTTCAGGCGAAGGGCAGGAGCCACATCGTCAGATTGACCATGCCGACGGTCACCACCAGGTAGACCAGGGTCAGCGGCCAGCCGGTGCGCCAGAAGTCGCGGGCGCTGTAGCCGGCCGGACCGGCGACCATCGCCAGCACCGGGTTCGAGGCCGAGAGCAGGTTGTTGGACGCGGCCAGCGCGGCGATCAGGGCGAAGGCCACCGGGCTGCCGCCGGCACCGAGGGCGAGCTGGATCGCCATCGGCACCACGATGACCGTGGCCCCGATGTTGCCGATGACCAGGGCGAAGGCCGCGGCCAGCACCGCGACCGCGAACTCCAGGCCCCACAGCGGCAGCTCCGGCCCCAGTCGGGCCAAGCTGTGCTGGGCCAGCCAGTGGGCGGCGCCGGTGGCGTCCATCGCCCAGCCGAGCGGGATCAGGCAGGCCATCAGGAACACGGTGCGCCAGCCGATGGCGGCGTAGGCCTCGTCCATGTCGAGCACGCCGGTGACCAGCAGGGCGGCGGCACCGGCCATCAGGGCCAGCGGCACCGGCACGAGCGTGCTGAAGGCCAGCGCCATGGTCGCCGCGAAGATGGTCAGTGCCCAGCCCAGCTTGTGCGGACGCTGCTCGTCCTTCGGGTAATCGGTGACCACCACGAAATCGCGCGATTCGGCGGCCTGGGCGAGGTCGGTCCAGATGCTGTGGAACACCAGCAGGTCACCGGCCTTGAGCGGGATGCCGCGCAGGTTCTCGCGCCAGACCTGGTTGTCGCGGTTGATGGCAAGCAGGCTGATGCCGGCCCGCTTGCGCAGGCGCAGTTCCTCGGGGCGGCGGCCGACGAAGGCCGAGGTCGGCGGCACCACCGCCTCTGAGATGCCGGCGCGGGCCGGATTGAACAGGTCGGCGAAGTGGCGCAGGCGGGTCGAGGCGCGCAGCAGGTTCTTCTGCGCGTAGTCCTGGATGGCCTGGCGCTCGCCCATCACCCCGATCACGCTGCCCACCCACAAGCGCTCATCGGTGGGTGGCGCCAGCCGTGCCGCGCCGTTGCTGGCCAGTGCGAGGTAGAGCGGTGCGCCAGGCTGCAGTTCGGCCTCACCGACGCGCATGCCGACCAGCGGGCTGTCGGCGCTCAGGGTCAGTTCCCACAGATCGCCCTCGATGCCGTAGGCCTTGGCGAAATAGCTCTCGGTACGGGCCGGTGCCACGCCTTTGAGGGCATCGTCGGCCAACCAGCGACGGGCCCCGAAATGCCAATAGACGAGGCCGAGCACGACCAGAGCCAAACCCACCGGCAGGGGCGCGAACAGCGGCAGCGGTTGCAGGGCATCGACGCCGGGCGGCAGGTGGCGGTTGGCGGCCAGCAGCAGGTCGTTGAGCAGGATCAGCGGCGAGGAGCCGATCATGGTCAGCGAGCCGCCCATGATGATGGCCACCGCGATCGGCAACAGCAGTCGTGACAGGGCGATGCCAGTGCGGTTGGACAGGCGCGAGGCCACCGGCAGCATCAGCCCGGCGACCGCCGGGTTCTGCATGAAGGCCGAAAGCCCGGCGGCCACAGCGGAGCTCAGCAGCAAAAGCCGCGGTTCCATGCCCTTGGAGGCGCGCAGCAGGTTCACCGCGATCCGGTTGAGCACGCCGGTGCGATCGAGCCCGGCGGCCAGCACCATGGTTGCCATCAGGCTGATCACCGCATTTCCGGCGAAGCCATTGAACAGTTGCGAGGCCGGGACGATGCCGAACAACCCGAGCGCCACCAGCACGACCAGCGCGGTGGCATCGGCGCGGATGCGCTCGGTCATGAACATCAGCAGGGTGAAGCCGACCAGCCCGAGCACCACCAGCATGTCGGTGCTCAGTGCGGGTGCGGCGTTCTCCATGCCCGAGGCTCCTTCAGCCGGTACGTTCGAAGAGCAGATCCCACACGCCGTGGCCCAGTTTCAGGCCGCGGGCCTCGAAATGCGTCTGCCGCCGCCATGCCGGGCGCTGCACCGTGCCGCGCACCAGCGCGTCGCCGCTGGCGGCATCGACGGGGCCGGTGCCGGCGACGTTGCGCAGGCGCGGCTCGGCCGCACCGACTTCGTGCATCTGCCGGGCGTAGTCCTCCCAGTCGGTGGCGAGGTGGAGCAGGCCGCCGGCTTTCAGCTTGGTGGCCAGCAGGGCCACGAACTCCAGCTGGATGAGGCGGCGCTTGTGGTGGCGCTTCTTGTGCCAGGGGTCGGGGAAGTAGATGCGGACCTCGTCGAGTGTGGCGTCGGCGATGTCGTGTCGCAGCACTTCGACAGCGTCGTGGCAGTAGACGCGCAGGTTCGGCGCCGCTGCGCTCCGGGCGGCGAGCTCCGCGGCCCCGTGCAGAAGGCGGCCGACGCCGGGCGCGTGCACCTCGATGCCGACGAGGTTCTTGTGGGGCTCGTTCTCCGCCGCGAACAGCAGTTGCTCGCCATTGCCGAAGCCGATCTCGACCACCAGCGGTGCCTCGCGCCCGAACGCTGCCGCGAAATCGCGCGGCGCGCCGGCGAAGTCGAGGCCGAAGCGCGGCCACTGCTCGTCCAAGGCCCGCTGCTGGCCGGCGGTGAGTCGGCCCTGGCGCAGCACGAAGCTGCGCACCTGGCGCTGCCCCGGCACCTCGATGAAGGGCTTCTTCAGCATGCGTGGCCGGCGCTGCTGCCGTTGGTCATCAGAAAAACAGCCCGTCGGTCGGCGACGAGGCCGAGGCGTAGCGCTTGCGCGGGATGCGGCCGGCAAGGAATGCCTCGCGGCCGGCTTCGACCGCCTTGCGCATCGCTTGGGCCATCAGCACCGGGTCGCGCGCGCCGGCGATGGCGGTGTTCATCAGCACGCCGTCGCAGCCCAACTCCATCGCGACCGCGGCATCCGAGGCGGTGCCGACGCCGGCATCGACGAGGATCGGCACCTTGGCATTCTCGACGATCTCGAGCAGGCTCCATTTGTTCTGGATGCCCAAGCCCGAGCCGATGGGGGCCGCCAACGGCATCACCGCCACGCAGCCGATTTCCTCGAGGCGCTTGGCCTGGATCGGGTCGTCGGTGCAGTAGACCATCACCTCGAAGCCGTCGGCGACGAGGATCTCGGCGGCCTTCAGGGTCTCCGGCATGTGCGGGTAGAGGGTTTTCGGATCGCCCAGCACTTCGAGCTTGACGAGCGTGTGGCCGTCGAGCAGTTCGCGCGCGAGGCGGCAGGTGCGAACGGCGTCGTCGGCGCTGTAGCAGCCGGCGGTGTTGGGCAGGATCGTGTAGCGGTCCGGCGGCAGCACGTCGAGCAGGTTCGGCTCGCCGGCGTTCTGCCCGATGTTCGTGCGGCGGATCGCGACGGTGACGATCTCGGCGCCGGCGGCCTCGGTGGCGCGGCGGGTTTCGTCGAGGTCTTTGAACTTGCCGGTGCCGGTGAGCAGGCGCGAGCGGTAGGCCTTGCCGGCGATCAGGAGCGGGGCGTGCGGGTCGTGGGTCGTCATCGCCGCATTATGGCGTCTCAGCCGCCGCCCAGGGCATGCACGATCTCGATGCGGTCGCCGTCGGCGAGCTGGTGCTCGGCGTGGCGGCCCCGCGGCACGATGGCGCCATTGACCTCGATAGCGACCCGCCGACCGGCAAGGCCGGCCTCGGCAAGCAGTTGGGCCAGGCTGCAGGGGGCGTCGAGGCGGCGGGCTTCGCCGTTGAGGTGGATCAGCATGGGCACTCGCATTGCACGGTTGGCGCGGGCACCGCCATAATCGATGGGCCGCGGGTGTCGTCTAATGGTAAGACAGCAGCTTCCCAAGCTGCGAACGTGGGTTCGATTCCCATCACCCGCTCCATCGCATCATTCTGCGGACTTCCGCAGAAGTCCAAGAGAGTCTGCAAGTCGTTGCCACACAAGGACTTTTCCTCTCTTCGACGCTCGGCCGTGGTCCACTGCGATCCGCCTGCAGCCGGCACTTCCAAGTCCACTTCGAGTCCATTTTGCGGATCGTGCGGCTTCCGGGTTGTTGATGGAGGTTCGAGCAAGACCGGCTTGCGGCCTGGGGTCATGCAAGTCAATTCGTGACCCGGCTATGGGGCGAGGATTGAACAGCCCACGATGAGACTGACACGAGAAACCTTGGAAAGGCGGCAGGTTTGGGTCTACCTGGCGGCCATCGCGCCAGGCCTGGTGCTGGGGACGTTTGCGCCGCAGATCGGGCCAGCCTTCGAGATGCTGCTGTGGCCCGTGCTGGGCGCCTTGCTCTATGCCACGTTCGTCCAGATACCCTTGCTTCACTTGGCGGACGCCTGCCGCGATCGGCGCTTCATCACGGCGGTGCTGATCGGCAACTTTCTCCTGATTCCGCCAGTTGTGTGGGGCATGGTTGCTCTCTTGCCGCCAGACCCCGCGTTGCGTCTGGGCGTGCTGCTTGCACTGCTGGTCCCATGCACCGACTGGTTCATCACCTTAAGCAAATTGGGTAAAGGGGATGTCCCCCGCGCCATCGCGGTGACGCCGATCAACCTGCTGCTGCAACTCGCCCTGCTGCCGCTGTATCTGTGGATGATGGCCGGTGCCGACCTGTCTGCGGCGTTGACGCCGGCCGACGTCTGGCCCGCCGTTGTACTGGTGTTGGCCCCGCTCGGGTTGGCCGCTCTGTCCGAGCGCTGGATGGAAGCCCGACCCGAACGGGCCACCACGCGCGAACGCCTGGCCTGGTGGCCAGTGCCTCTGCTTGCCGTCGTCGTCTTCCTCATCGCCGGCGCCCAGGCCGGGACTGCGGTCGAAGCGTTGGCCCTGTTGCCGATCGTGGTCCCGGTATTCATCGGCTTTCTGATCGTGGCTGCGCTCATGGCGCGCGCACTCGCAAGTGCCTTCCGCCTGGAGGTTGCCCAGGGGCGCACACTGGCCTTCAGCCTGGGGACTCGCAATTCGTTCGTCGTTCTACCCTTCGCGCTGACCCTGCCAGCCGGATGGGAGGTCGTTGCGCTGGTCATCGTCGTGCAGTCGTTGGTCGAGCTGTTCGGCATGGTGATGTACCTCTGGTGGCTGCCGCGAAGGCTGTTTGCGAAGTAGCTCAGCGCGCTCTTCTGCGCTGTAGCCAGCCGCAGGGCGCAGCCGCTCGCGGCCAGGATGCGTCTGCGAGCTCCAGCACGAGTCGACGGCGCGCCTCGCACACGATGACCGTCCCAACCAGGTAGGGCGTGCCGGCGGCATCGCACCAGGCGGGGCTGGTCCCTGAGGGTTCGCTTGCCTTACGCCTGCGTCTGGGCACCGTCATCCAGCAGCCGGGTCGCGTCCTCGAAGCGGTAGTCCTCGATCGCCCGCGCCACCGCCGGCCAGTCCGGCGTTCCGTCGCCGGTGACGAGATGCGGTCTCAGTTGCGCCATCAGCGCCACGGCGCGGGTGTCGTTGCCGGCAACCAGCGCGCGCAGTCGCTGCAGTGCCGCGTCGATCTCCGCTGCGCTCATCGGCGTGATGTTGGCCGGCGGATCGACCGGCATCCGCGCGATCCCGTCGAGCACCGTCGCCAGCTCGCGTTCGAGCGGGTCGAGCGCGGCCTCGACCAGGGCGGCCGGGAGCGTATCGCCATCGCTGCAGGCAGTCTCGAGCTGAGCGGCGAGCGCCTGCAGCGACCGCGCGCCGATGGTGCCGGCGCTGCCCTTGAGCGTATGCGCAGCGCGGCAGGCGCGCTCGCGATCGCCAGCCGCCAGCGCGGCTCGGAAGTCGCGCGCGAAGTCGCGCTGGCCGGCGAGGAAGCGCTGCAGCAGCTTGCGGTACAGCTCGGGATTGTTGTGGGTGGCCGCCAGCCCGGCGCCGCGATCGATGCCGGGCAGCTCGCCGAATCCGTCCGCGCTCTGCGCTGCGGATTCACCCAGGGAGGAACCGGGACTCAACCAGCGCGCCAAGGTCAGGAACATGGCGTCGATGTCGATCGGCTTGCCGATGCAATCGTTCATGCCGGCGGCAAGGATGCGCTCGCGGTCGCCGCTCATCACATTCGCGGTCAGGGCGATGATGACCAGATGCTGCCAGTCCGGATGGCGGCGGATCTCGCGGGCGGCGGTGTAGCCGTCCATCACCGGCATCTGGCAGTCCATCAGCACCGCGTCGAAGGCGGCATCGCGGGCCAACACGTCGAGCGCCTCGCGGCCGTTGTTGGCCACCACCACCGCGACGCCGGCACTGCGCAGCAGGTCCAGCGCCAGTTCCTGGTTGAGGTCGTTGTCCTCGACCAGCAGCACGCGGCGGCCACGCATCTGGTGCTGCGAGTCGAGCCGCTCGCCGAGCCGCTCGCGCGAGCGCGCCGGCACCTGCAGTTGCCGCCCGAAACCGGCGGCGACCGCTTCCAGCAGGCCCGATGGCGTCGCCGGCTTGGCCAGCACGGCGGCGATGCGCTGGCCGCGCTCGGCGGCGAGGCTGGTGCTGGCGTCGACGCAGAGGCTGTCGGCCATCAATACCGCCGGCGGGGTTTCGCGTTCGCCGCGCAGGCGCTGCAGACAGTGCAGGCCATCGTGCTCCGGCATGTCCTGGTCGACCAGGTAGAGATCGAAGGCCATGTCCTGGCGCGACAGCGCATCGCAGTGGCGCAAGGCCTCGTCGAGGTTCGCGACCCGGTCCACGTACAGGCCGTAACGCTCCAGCATCGAGCCGATCACTTCGCGCGCCGCGGCATTGTCGTCGAGCAGCAGCACGCGCATCCCGGCGAAGCCGTTGGCATCGAGCAGGCGTTGGCGCTGCGGCTGGTCCTGCAGGCCGAGACGGGCGCGGAAGTGGAAGGTGCTCCCGTGCCCCTGCTTGCTTTCGACCCAGATCTGCCCGCCCATCAGTTGCACCAGCCGCTTGGAGATGGCAAGGCCCAGGCCGGTGCCGCCGAAGTGGCGGGTGGTCGAGGATTCGGCCTGGGTGAAAGCCTGGAAGATGCGCCCGACCTGCTCCGGACTCATGCCGATGCCGCTGTCGCGCACCCAGAAGTGCAGCTCGGCTTCGGCGCCGCGATTGAATACCGGGCGCGCGCCGATCACCACCTCGCCGCGCTCGGTGAAGCGGACCGCATTGTTGGCAAGATTGAGCAGCACCTGGCCCAGCCGCAACGGATCGCCGATCAGCGCGGTCGGCAGTTCCGGCGCGATATCGAACAGCAGCTCGATGCCCTTGTCCTGGGTGTGCGCGGCGATGATGCCGCCGACGTGGTCGAACACGTCCTCGAGGCGGAACTCGATCGCCTCGAGGTCGATCTTGCCGGCCTCGATCTTGGAGAAGTCGAGGATGTCGTTGAGGATGCCGAGCAGGCCGCGCGCCGAGCGGTGCACCTTCTGCACGTAGTTGCGCTGACGCTCGTCGAGCCCGGTCTGCAGCGCCAAGTGGCTCATGCCGATGATGGCGTTCATCGGCGTGCGGATCTCGTGCGACATGTGCGCGAGAAAGTCCGACTTGTAGCGCGAGGCGCGATCGAGCTCGGCGTTCTTGTGTTCCAGCGCGCGCCGGGCGAGCTCCAGTTCCTGCTGCCGGACACCGAGTTCGCGCGCCTGCCGTTCCAAGGCCTCGTTGGCGCGCTTGAGCTCGGCGCTGATGTTGGCGGCTTCGGTGGTGCGGGCGTAGACCTCGGCCTCTATCTGCTCGGCGCGCTGCCGCAGCGCCTCGGTGAGCTCGCCCCGCTCGCTGCCGGCCGACTGCAGGCGCACGAACTCGGTGACGTCCTCGACGCGGTGGATAATGTATCGCAAGGCGCCGTCGGCGGCGAGCACCGGCGAGTTCTTCGGGCTCCAGTAGTGCGCTTCGAAACCGCCGCCCTCGCGGGCGGGCTTGCGGATGTCGTACTTCTGCACCGGCATGGCGTCGGCCTGGCGGGTGTGCAGCACGCGCTGCAGCGAGGCCGCCAGGTTGCGCACGGCATTGGCATTGGGGTCGTCGGGATTGTCGGGAAACACCTCGAACAGGTGCCGCCCGAGCATGTCGTCGCGGCGGGTCATGGTCGCCGCGAGGTAGGCATCGCTGACCGCGACGATGTGCAGGCTGGGGTCCAGGGCCAGGAACAGCCCGGGCGTCGCCTCGAACAGGACCTTGAAGTCGGGTTCGACCACGCGGGCCGGCACGCGGTTCACGGCGGCACCGGCGGCGACGCGGTGGCCGGCGCCGGTGGCTCGAACGCATTCTCGGCATCGGCGAAGCGGCCGGCGATGCGGTCGAAGTCGTCCTACAACGCCAGGAAGGCGTCGAGCACGTCGGGGTCGAAATGGCTGCCGCGGCCCTCGCGCATGATCGCCACCGCCTGCAGGTGCGGGAAGGGCGGCTTGTACACGCGCCGGTTGATCAGCGCATCGTAGACATCGGCCACCGCCATCAGCCGCGCCGACAGCGGGATGGCGTCGCCTGCCAACCCCTCCGGGTAGCCGCTGCCGTCCCACTTTTCATGGTGCGATTGCGCGATCTCCGCCGCGAACTGCAGGAAGTCGGCGTGGGTGCCGAGCTCGAGCTGCGTCTGGCGGATCGCATCGCGGCCGAGCGTGACGTGCGTCTTCATCACCTCGAACTCGTCGGCCGTTAGCCGGCCGGGCTTGAGCAGGATGCGATCGGGGATGCCGATCTTGCCGATGTCGTGCAGGGGCGCCGACTTGAACAGCAGCTCGATCGTCCGTGCGTCGAGCTGCGCCTCGAACCGCGGATGCCGGCGCAGGTGCTCCGCCAGGCAGCGCACGTAATGCTGGGTGCGGCGGATGTGGTTGCCGGTCTCGTTGTCGCGGGTCTCGGCCAGGGCCGCGAGGGTGCGGATGGTGACGTCCTGCACCGCCAACACCTCCTGCGTGCGGCGTTCGACTTCCTGCTCGAGAAAGGCGTTGTGGTCGCGCAGGAAGTCGGCGCTGGCCTTGAGCTGCAATTGCGCGCGGATCCGCGCCAGGGCCACCGCCGGGCTGACCGGCTTGGTCAGGTAGTCGACGGCGCCGAGTTCGATGCCGGCCTGCTCATCGCTCGGGTTGTCGAGCGCGGTGAGGAAGATGACCGGGATATCGCGGGTCCGGAGATCGGCCTTGAGCTGGCGGCAGATCGCAAAGCCGCCGGGCTCGGGCATCATCACGTCGAGCAGGATCAGGTCGGGTTGCGGCTCGGCGCACGCCAGGCGCAGCGCATCGTGGCCCTTGGTGGTGGCCAGCACGCGGTAATGCGGCCGCAGCAGCGCGGCGACCAGCTCCAGCAAATCCGGATTGTCGTCGACAATCAGGATGCCGGCGCGTTCCGAGCCCGTCGATCCACCCGCCACAACACCTGCTCCCGCCGCGCAGCGCTCCGCACGCCCGGCCAAAAATGCCAACGCTCACCATAGGCCCGGCTGGTGCGGCGCGTCAACGGAAAACCTTCACACCCGGGCCGGATTTTTCTGTTCGCGGCAGGCGGGGCGCGACACCGGGTGCTGCCGGGTGTCTCCGGCCCTGGCGCCCGGTCGCCGACCGCGCATCCCGCCGCGGGTTTCGGAAGGCACTCCGCCTTGCGTTGAACCCGGGCCGCTCTGGATCACCCGCAACGACCCGCGTTGACCAGGCCGAAGGCTTGAGTCCACAATCGAGGCCGTTCCGTGACGCCTGGATCGGAAAAGGCATTCGTAACAAACGAGCCAGCGACCGGGTGCTGTTCCCATCACCCGCCCCATCCCGCCACGGCCCCCCTGCCATGCCCGATCCCGCGTTCCTCCCGGTGCTTGGTTGGCGCGAATGCCTGGCCCTGCCCGAACTCGGGATCGCCGAGATCCGCGCCAAGGTCGACACCGGCGCACGCAGCTCCGCCCTGCACGTCGAGGCCCTCGAAACCGGCTTCCGCGACGGCCGCGAATGGGTGCGCTTCGCCCTGGGCGACGACTGCATCGCCCTGCGGCGCTGGGTCGAGGCCCCGGTGCTCGACCGCCGGCAGGTCACCGATTCCGGCGGTCACCGCAGCGAGCGCATCTTCGTCCGCACCCTGTTGCGCCTCGACGGCAGCGACTGGCCGATCGACATGAACCTGACGCGACGCACGCGCATGCTGTTTCCGATGCTGCTCGGGCGCACCGCCATCGCCGGGCGCTTCCTCGTCGATCCCTCACGCAGCCACACCCTTGGAGTCCCGCTTGCGGCCCCGCATCGCCCTGCTGTCGCGTAACGTGGCGCTCTATTCCACGCAGCGCCTGGTCGAAGCCGCCCGCCAGCGTGGCTGCACGGTGCGCGTCCTCGATCCGCTGCGCTGCGCCCTCAAGGTGGCGCCCGGTGCCTTCGAACTGCGTTACCGCGGCAAGCCGCTGCCGAAGATCGATGCGGTCATCCCGCGTATCGGCCACTCGATCACCTTCCACGGCACCGCTGTGCTGCGCCAGATGGAGCTGATGGGCGTGGCCACCCCGAGCAGCGCCGAGGCCATCCTGAGCGCCCGCGACAAGCTGCGCTGCCACCAGATCCTTGCCGCCGAGGGCATCGACCTGCCGGTGACGGCCTTTGGCGACAACCCCGACGACACCCCGGTGCTGATCGACCTGGTCGGCCCCGCCCCGCACGTGGTCAAGCTCAACGAGGGCACCCAGGGCAGCGGCGTGGTGCTGGCGCGCGATGCGGCGGCCTCGCGCAGCGTCATCGAGGCCTTTCGCGGCCTCTACGCCAGTTTTCTGGTGCAGGAGTTCATCGGCGAGGCCAAGGGCACCGACCTGCGCTGCTTCGTGGTCGGCGACGAGGTGGTGGCGGCCATGCAGCGGCGTTCGGCCCCCGGCGATTTCCGCGCCAACCTGCACCGCGGTGGCAAGGCGGCGCTGGTCAGCCTCGATGCCGCCGAGAAAGCCGTGGCGGTGCGTGCCGCGCAGCGCCTCGGTCTGGGCGTGGCCGGTGTCGATCTTCTTCGATCACGCCGCGGACCGCTGCTATTGGAGGTCAACTCCTCGCCAGGCCTGGAGGGCATCGAGGCCGCCTCGGGCATCGACATCGCCGGCCGGATCCTCGACCACGTGCTGGGGCTGGTGGTCCGGGTCCGGCGTCGGGCCGGCCGCGGCAAGGCGGCCGCGTCGGCCGTCCCGCAGGATTAACCGGGCTTTAACCCTGCCGGGCCTAGGCTTGGGGGGTCCGTTATTCCCGTCGGCGCGCAGCGTCCCTGGGATCACGGCAATCGGGGCAGCACCTCCTTTGGCCCGCGCCGCCACGCCCACCGTGTCGGCCGGGCCTTTTTTTTGAGCCTGAAGACGGGCTCAAGGCGGCCTGCCCAGCCGTCGCCGGATCGGCGATGATCCGTGCATTGCCGATGGAGTTCCGACCCGTGCGCGTGCTGGTGATCGAAGACAACCGTGACATCGCCTCCAACCTGGGCGATTACCTGGAGGACCGCGGCCACGCCGTGGACTTCGCCGCCGATGGCGTCACCGGCCTGCACCTCGCGGTGGTCAACGAGTTCGACGCCATCGTCCTCGATCTCAACCTGCCGGGCATGGACGGCCTCGAGCTGTGCCGCCGCCTCCGCCAGGACGCCCGCAAGCAGACGCCGGTACTGATGCTCACCGCCCGCGACTCGCTGGAGCACAAGCTCACCGGCTTCGATGTCGGCGCCGACGACTACCTGGTCAAGCCCTTCGCCCTGCAGGAGGTGGAGGCCCGGCTGCAGGTGCTGGCGCGTCGCGGCAAGGCCGCGCAGCCCCGGGTGCTGCATGTCGCCGACCTCGAGTACAACCTCGACACCCTCGAAGTGCGCCGCCAGGGCAAGCTGCTGCAGCTCAACCCGACCGCACTCAAGATCCTGCAGGGCCTGATGGAGGCCTCGCCGGCGGTGGTGCCACGGCAGGACATCGAAACCCGCGTCTGGGGCGAGGAACTGCCCGATTCCGATTCGCTGCGGGTCCACATCCACGGCCTGCGCGCCGCCATCGACAAGCCCTTCGGCAAGCCGCTCATCCAGACCCGCCATGGCATCGGTTACCGCATCGCCGACCCGGATGCCGGCGCCGTCTGAGTCGCGCCGGATGCGCTACCGCAGCCGCCTGCGCAGCCGGTTGATCGTCTCGTTTGTGCTGCTCGGTTTCACCCTGACCGCAACCTTCGCGCTGGCCACGCTTTACCTGCGTGATCGCCTGGAAAGCCAGCTGATCGGTGATTTCCTGATGCGCGAAGTCACCGCCTTCACCCAGTTCAAGCTGGCCAACCCGGATCCCGACGCCAACTACACGCTGTCCGACGAGAAGGTGCTGCTGTTCGCCTTCCGCGAGGGCAGCCCGTCGATCCCCGAGAAGTGGCGCGGCCTGCAGGACGGCGTCCACCGCTTCCACGAACGCGACGCCCTGGGCCAGCCGGACGCCTACAAGCTGGCGGTCAGCCGCGCCGGCGATGTGGTCGGCTTCCTGCGCTACGGCTTCAGGTACGAAGCACTCAGCCAGCAGCAACTGGCCTATTCGCTGCTGGTGGCGGTGCTGCTGTTCTCCTTTCTCTCGCTGGTGCTGGGCGTCTGGTCCTCGCGGCGGGTGATGCGGCCGGTCACCGACCTGGCCCGGCGCATCGGCGAGCTGCGCATCGGCGGTGCGCCGCGCAAGCTGGCCGAGCGCTTCGCCGACGACGAGATCGGCCAACTGGCGGCCGCCTTCGACGATTATGCCGAGCGCCTGAACGCCTCGATCCAGCGCGACCGCGAGTTCAACGCCGATGTCAGCCATGAACTGCGCACGCCGCTGGCCGTGATCGGTGGGGCCGCCGAATTGCTGCTGGCACGCCCCGACCTCGACGAGAAAACCAAGGTAAGGCTGTCGCGCATCCAGCGCGCCGTCCAGCAGTGCACCGACCTCACCGTGGCCCTGCTGATGCTCTCCCGCAACGAACGCGGCCACGGCCATGCCGATGTCCATCGCATCGCCACCCAACTGGCCGAGGCCAGCCGCCAGCAACTGGCCGGCAAGCCGGTGGCGATCCGTGTCGAAGGACGCGAGGACGTCCACGTCGATGCGCCCGAGGCGGTGCTGGCGGTGGCTCTGGGTAATCTGATCGGCAACGCCTGCAAGTACACGCCCGAGGGCGAGGTGCGGGTGCAGGTTGAGTCGGATCGGGTGCAGGTGTTCGACACCGGCCCCGGTCTCTCCGCCGAGGACGCGACGCGGTTGTTCGAGCGCGGCTACCGCGGCAGCGGTGCCGGCGGCACCAGCGGCGGTGGCATCGGTCTTTCCATCGTCAGCCGGCTCTGCGAGCTCTACGGCTGGGAGGTCACGGTGACGCCACGGCCCGAGGGCGGCGCGGTGGCCACCCTGGTCTACGCACCGCGCTCGAACTGAGCGGAGGAGGCCCCGGCGGGTGACACCGGGGCGCGGGTTCAGACCGGATCGAGCCAGCCGTAGCGGTCGGGCGTGCGACCGTCGAACAGGCCAAAGAACAGCTCCTGGATGCGGCGCGTGACCGGGCCGGGCTTGCCGCTGCCGACCTGCCGGCCGTCGACGCTGCGGATCGGCGTGACCTCGGCGGCCGTGCCGCACATGAACAACTCGTCGCAGAGGTAGAGGTACTCGCGCGGCAGATCGCGCTCGACCACCCGCAGACCGGCATCCTGCGCGAGCAGGATCAGGCTGTGGCGGGTGATGCCGTTGAGCAGGGCCGCCGACACCGGTGGGGTGTGCAGCTCGCCGTTGATGACGAGGAACAGGTTCTCGCCGGCGCCCTCGCTGAGCAGGCCGGTGCTGGCCAGGGCGATGCCCTCGCCGAAGCCGAGCCGGCGCGCCTCGCGGGCCACGAGCTGGCCCGAGAGGTAGTTGCCGCCCGCTTTGGCGCCGGCCGGGATGGTGTTGGGCGCGAAGCGCTGCCAGGAGGACACGCAGGCGTCGATGCCGGCATCCAACACATCGGCGCCGAGGTAGGGACCCATCTGCCAGGCGGCGATGGCGAGGTCGGTGGGCGTGTCGGCCGAGAGCCCGAAACCGCCGAGGCCGCGGTAGGCGATCGGGCGCAGGTAGGCCTTCTCCAGCCCGTTTGCGGTGATCACGTCGCGGCAGGCCCGGGCCAATGTCGGCAGGTCGTACGGCATGGCCATGTCGTAAATCTTGGCCGAGGCGTAGAGACGCTTCAGGTGGTCAGTGAGGCGGAAAATGGCCTGGCCGTTCGGCGTGGCGTAGCTGCGGATGCCCTCGAACACCGAAGAGCCGTAGTGCAGGCCATGCGCCATCACGTGGACGGTGGCCTCGGCCCAGGGCTTGATCGCGCCGTTGTGCCAGATGTAGGGCGGGTACTGCATGGCCATCGCCGGTTCCTGCGGAGGGGGGCCGCCGAGTGTAAGCCCGGCGGCCGGTTTCAGCGCAGGCGTTCCAGCACCGCCAGCGTCGGCCTGGCGAGGTTCAGGGTGTAGAAATGCAGCTCCGGCGCGCCACCGGCCAGCAGGCGGCGGCACAGTTCGGCCACCACATCGGCGGCGTAGGCGCGCAGGCCCTCGGCGTCGTCGCCGAAGGCCGCCAGCTGTTTGCCGAGCCAGCGCGGAATCTCGGCACCGCAGCCTTCCGAGAAGCGCCTGAGCTGGGTGAAGTTCGAGACCGGCATGATGCCGGGCAGGATCGGTTGAGTGACACCCGCGGCGCGCGCCGCATCGACAAAGCGGAAATAGGCATCCGCGTTGTAGAAGTACTGGGTGATCGCGCTGTCGGCGCCGGCCGCCATCTTCGCGGCGAAGTGCCTGAGGTCGGCCCGCGCATCATCGGCCTGCGGGTGCACTTCCGGGTAGGCACCCACTTCGATGCGGAAGGCATCGCCGAACTCGCTGCGGATCAGCCGCACCAGGTCCTCGGCGTAGCGCAGTTCACCGAGCGCGCCCATGCCCGAGGGCAGGTCGCCGCGCAGGGCGATGAGCCGCGTGCAGCCCATCGCCCGGTAGCGTTGCAGCAGTTCGACGATCTCGGCGCGGGTGCCGCCCACGCAACTGATGTGCGGGGCGGCATCCAGGCCGTGCTGCTCGCGCAGGTGGCGGATGGTCTCCGGCGTGTAGCTCAAGGTCGAGCCACCGGCGCCGAAGGTCACCGAGACGAAGCGCGGAGCGAACACCTTGAGCTTGTCGACGGTGCGGTCGAGTTGCTGGCGTTGCTCGTCGGTCTTGGGCGGGAAGAACTCGAAGGAGACGGTCATCGATCGTTCGCCCGGGCACTCAGTAGCGGTAGTGCTCGGGCTTGTACGGGCCTTCCACCGGCACGCCGAGGTAGGCGGCCTGCTCGGGCGTCAGCGTGGTCAGCTTGACGCCGATCTTCTCGAGGTGCAGGCGGGCCACTTCCTCGTCGAGCTTCTTCGGCAGGATGTAGACCTTCTTCTCGTAGCTGTCCTTGTTGGCCCACAGGTCGATCTGCGCCAGCGTCTGGTTGGCGAAGGAGTTCGACATCACGAAGCTCGGGTGGCCGGTGGCGCAGCCGAGGTTGACGAGGCGGCCCTCGGCGAGAAGGAAGATCGCGTTGCCGTTCTTGAAGGTGTACTTGTCGACCTGCGGCTTGATGTTGAGGCGCACGGCGTCCGAGCTGTTCAGCCGTTCGACCTGGATCTCGTTGTCGAAGTGGCCGATGTTGCAGACGATGGCCTGGTCCTTCATCTGCTGCATGTGCTCGAGGGTCAGCACGTCCTTGTTGCCGCTGGCCGTCACGTAGATGTCGCCGCGGCCCAGGGTGGCCTCGACGGTGTTGACCTCGAAGCCTTCCATCGCCGCCTGCAGGGCGTTGATCGGGTCGATCTCGGTGACCACCACGCGGCAGCCGTAGGCGCGCAGCGAGTGCGCCGAGCCCTTGCCGACATCGCCGTAGCCGCAGACCACGGCCACCTTGCCGGCCAGCATCACGTCCATCGCGCGCTTCAGGCCGTCGGCCAGCGACTCACGGCAGCCGTAGAGGTTGTCGAACTTCGACTTGGTCACCGAGTCGTTGACGTTGATGGCCGGGACCAGCAGCTTGCCGGCCTCGAGCATCTGGTAGAGACGATGCACGCCGGTGGTGGTCTCTTCCGAGACGCCCTTCCAGTCCTTGACCACGTTCGTCCAGAAGCCCGGGCGATCCTTGGCAACGCGCTTCAGCAGGTCCTTGATGACCTGCTCCTCGTGCGAGCCGGAGGGCGAGTTCACCCATGTCGCGTCGCCGAGTTCGAGCTCGTAGCCCTTGTGGATCAGCAGGGTGACATCGCCGCCGTCATCGACGACCAGCTGCGGGCCCTTGCCACCCGGGAAGGTGACGGCATCCAGCGTGCAGTCCCAGTATTCCTCGAGCGTCTCGCCCTTCCAGGCGAACACCGGCGTGCCCGACTTGGCGATCGCGGCGGCGGCGTGGTCCTGGGTCGAGAAGATGTTGCACGAGGCCCAGCGCACGTCGGCGCCCAGGTCCTTGAGCGTCTCGATCAGCACGGCGGTCTGGATCGTCATGTGCAGCGAGCCGGTGACGCGCACGCCCTTGAGCGGCTTGGCGGCGGCGTACTTCTGGCGGATCGCCATCAGGCCGGGCATCTCGGCCTCGGCGATGTCGATTTCCTTGCGGCCCCAGTCGGCCAGCGAGAGGTCGGCGACCTTGTAGTCGGTCGGCAGGTTCAGAACAGCGTTCATTGGGATCTCCGGGATTTGCGTCCGCGCAGCGCGCGGGGCGGTGGTGGCAAATCGGGCGCGGTTCGCGAGGGCTGTCCTTGAAGGACATCCGCCAAGCCTGAGCCGGGCCTTGCGCCTGGCATGCAGCGCCCCTTGGCGGGAGCGGGGCAGATTGTACAGAGGCTGGATGGCGGGGGGATGAAGGGCCCCAAGGCCCGGGCTCAGCCCGCCCGCCGCAGCCAGTCGTCGCAGATGGCCTGGCAGATCGCCCGGCCGTCGCGCAGGCCGCGCACGTCGAGCTGTTCACGAGCGTACTGCCGGGCCTTGCGCAGGAGCCGTCGGTAGGGTGCCGGCCCGAGGTAATGGGCGAGCAGGGTGTGGCGGCGGAGGGCCGAGGCGACGCGGAGGGCATTGCCGTCGAGCAGGGCCGAGACCGTGGCGGGGTCGGCACTGACCTCGCTGCGCCGCAGTTCGATGGCGATGTGCGCGGTCCTTGGCACCAGCCGCAGGGATTCGACCGCGAAACCGCACTGCAGGGCCAGCGCCTGCAGGTTGGCGGGGTTGAACCAGTACAGGTGGCCGAGATGGAAGACGCGGTTCGGGGCGTGGTAAGTGGCCTCGATGTTGGGCACTTCCATCAGCACCCGGCCGTCCGGCGCGAGCAGGGCACGCAGTTGCGCCATGGCCTCGCGCGGGTCGGGCAGGTGCTCGAAGACATGGTGGATGGTGATGAGCTCGTAGGGCTCGGTCGGGCAGAGCCCCTGCAGGACACCGAGCTGCACGCGATCGAGGCCCAGGGTCTCGCGGGCGAAGTGGGCGTAGCCCCGGTTCGGCTCGATGCCGTCGATGGCGAGGCCCAAGCGCTGCATGGCGTAGGCGAAGAACCCCGCCCCCGCACCGACATCGAGCACGCGCAGGCCTTGCCGCAGCCGGGGCCTGAGGGCTTCAGCGCGCTCGATGGCGCCGAGGGTCTGGCGATGGCAGTGCTTGGGCTTGGGCCGGTGCTCGCCCTTGTACTGCTGCCGGTAGTCCTCGGCGTAGAAGCGCTCGATCGCCGGCGTGTCGGGCCGGGGGTCGACCCAGACCAAGCCGCACGCCCTGCAGCAGACGCTGCGCAAAGCCTGACCATGGCGATCCTTGAGGGCGACGACGGTGACCTCGCGCGTGCCGCAGACGGCGCAGGGCATCTCGGCTTGGGCAGAGGTCCAGCGTGCCGTCATGGCACGAGCACCCGCCGCACCGTGGCGGCATCGAGGCCCTCGGCCACGAAGGCCTGACCGATGCCGCGCCAGAGGATGAGCCGGAGCTGGCCCGAGCGGTTTTTTTTGTCGAGTTGCATGCGTTGGAGCAGGGCCTCGGGATCGAGTCCGGCGGGCAAGGCCAGCGGCAGGCCCAGCGCGCCAAGCGCACGGGCGAGCCGCATTGTGTCGGCGGCCGGCGCGAGCCCCAGCAGGGCCGAGAGTCGCGCCGCCAGCAGCATGCCGACCGCCACGGCTTCGCCATGCACCAGCCCGCCGAAACCCTGTTCAGCCTCGATGGCATGGGCGAAGGTGTGGCCGAAGTTGAGCAGCATGCGTTCGCCGTTCTCGCGTTCGTCGCGACCGACGATGCCGGCCTTGTGCATGCAGGAGCGGGCGATGGCGTGGATCAGCGCCTCGTCGTCGCGGGCGAGCAGGGCCGCCGCCTGGGCATGCACCCAGTCGAACAGCAGGGCATCGCCCAGGGCCCCGTACTTGAGCACTTCGGCGAGCCCGGCACGCAGCTCGCGGTCGGGCAGGGTGGCGAGCGTCGTGGTGTCGGCCAGCACGGCGGCCGGTTGGTGGAAGGCGCCGACCAGGTTCTTGCCTTGCGGCAGATCGACCGCGGTCTTGCCACCGACCGAGGAATCGACCATCGCCAGCAGGCTGGTGGGCAGTTGCACGAAGCGCACGCCGCGCATCCAGCAGGCGGCGGCGAAGCCGGTGAGGTCACCGACCACACCGCCACCGAGCGCGATCAGCGTGACATCACGTTGGGCGCCGAGCCCCGCCAGCACCGACATCAGCTCGGCAAAGCGCATCAAGGTTTTTTCCTGCTCGCCGGGCGGCAACACATGGCTGGCGAAGCGCTTGCCGGCGAAGGCGCGCTCGACGCGGGCGAGGTGATGCGCGGCCACGTTGGCATCGCTGACGATGAGCACCTGCGGGCCGGGGGCCAATGCTGCCAGCAGGGCCGCGTCATCGAGCAGGCCCGGCCCGATGTGGATCGGGTAGCGGTGGTGTCCGAGTTCGACTTCGAGGCGGCGCAGGCTCATCAGGCGGCCCTCGCCCGCAGCCAGCGATCGCGCAGCAGCGGCACCAGCCGCTCGCAGGCCTGGGCCGGGCTCAGGCCGGTGGAGTCGAAGCCGAGGTCGGCGACTTCGGCATAGAGCGGTGCACGGGCAGCGGCCATCGAGCGCAGCACGGCTTCGCGGTCGGGGCGCTGCAGCAGCGGCCGCGCCCGGTCGTGGGCGAGGCGGCGCAACTGCTCCTCGACCGACACCGTGAGGTGCAGCACGCAGGCGCGTTCGCGCATCCGGGCGCGGTTGGTCGCGAGCAGCACCGCGCCGCCGCCGGTGGCGATCAGGCGGTCGCTGCCGGCGAGTTCGAGTTCGAGCTGGCGGGCCTCGCGTTCGCGGAAGCCGGCTTCGCCCTCGTGCTCGAAGATCTCGGCCACGCGCACCCCGGTGGCCGCCTCGATGGCCTGGTCGAGATCGACGAACACAAGCCCGAAACGCTCGGCGAGACGCCGACCGATCGAGGTCTTGCCCGCCCCCATGGGGCCGACCAGCACGAGGTTCACCGCGTGATTCATGGGCGAACGGTAGCATCGCTGTCCTCTGGTTTTCACTGCGTGCCCTAGGCCCATGCCCGAATCGAACGGCTCCCGACCTCTGCTGCTGATCGCCGGTGCCGGCGACACCGGCCAGCGCCTTGCCGCCTTGGCGGTGGCTGCTGGCTGGGAGGTGCTGGCGCTGCGCCGGCGTGCGCTGCCGATGGTCGAAGGTGTGCGTGCCGTGCAGGCCGATCTGCGCAGCGGAGAAGGTTTTGCCGCGCTGCCGAGGCGGCTGGATGCGCTGGTGTTCTGCGCCGCGCCCGAAGAGCGCAGCGAAGCCGCCTACCGTGCCCTCTACCGCGATGGCCTGCGCCGCCTGCTCGATCGTGGCGAGAACGGCCGCGTGCTGTTCGTTTCCAGCACAGCGGTCTACGCCGAGGATGCCGGCGGCGTGGTGGACGAGGCCACGCCGGCCGATGCCAGTGCCTTCAACGGTCGCGTGCTGCGCGAGGCCGAGGACGAACTGGCGGCCCACCCGGATGCTGCCGTGCTGCGGGCCTCCGGCATCTACGGCCCCGGCCGCGAGCGGATGTGGAGCCGGGCCCGCCGCGAGGCGGCCGGCGAAGCGCGCTGGACCAACCGCATCCATGTCGACGACGTGGCCGGCGCACTGCGGCACCTGCTCGAAGCGCCGCGCATCGACCGGGTTTATTGCGGCAACGACGACCAGTCGGTGCTCGAGCACGTGCTGCTCGACGGCCTGCGCACGCGGCTCGGTTTGCCGGCACTCGGTGCCGCGCCGGGGCCGGTCACCGGCAAGCGTGTCTCGAACGCCCGGCTGCGCGCCAGTGGCTGGCAGCCGCGCTGGCCGTCCTGGCAGGAGGGCTACGCCGTGCCGCCCGAGGCGGTGGCCTGAGCGGGCGGCATGGAACTTTCCCATCGCTTGCGGTCAGAATCAGGCGTCCGCCCCGATCCCGTGCCATGAACCCCAACCCTTTCGCCTGGTCGTTCCGCCTGCAGATGGGCTTCGGTTTCGCCGTCTGCGTGGCCCTGCTGGGTTTTGCCCTGTACGTCGAGCACGGCATGTTCATGCTGCCCTGCCCCTTGTGCATGCTGCAGCGCTTCGTGTTCGCGGCGATCGGCCTGCTCGGTCTGGTGGCCGCTCTGCACAACCCCAGCGGTCGCCGAGGGCGCGGCGGCCGCGCGGCCTATGGCATCGCCCTCGCGGCCCTGGCCGCCCTCGGTGCCAGCATCGCCGCCCGCCATGCCTGGCTGCAGATGCAGCCGATCTCGGCGCTGCCGAGCTGCAGCGGCCAGGGCCTCGCCTACATGTGGGAGGCGCTGGGGCCAATCGACGCGCTCGCCGCCTCGCTGGCCGGTTCGGCCGATTGCGCCAAGATCGACTGGACCTTCCTCGGCCTGTCGATGCCGATCTGGACCTTCGTCTGCTTCGTGCTGCTGGGCATCGGCGCGCTGGTGGCCGGCTTGCGCCGTCGCGTAAACTGAGCACCGCCATGAACGCGCAGGACCGCCCCGTCACCCCCGTCAACGCGCCCGTCGGCTGGACGCGTTCGTCGTGGCGGACGAAGCCGGCCCTGCAGCAGCCGAGCTACCCCGATCCGGCCGCGCTGGCGCAGGCGATCGCTGAACTGCAGGCCCTGCCGCCTCTGGTCACCTCCTGGGAGGTGCTCGCCTTGCGCCGCCAGCTGGCCGAGGCCGAGGCCGGCAAGCGTTTCATCCTGCAGGGTGGCGATTGCGCCGAGAGCTTCGCCGACTGCGAGAGCGGTCACATTTCGAGCCGGCTCAAAGTGCTGTTGCAGATGAGCCTGGTGCTGGTCCATGGCCTGCGCCTGCCGGTGGTGCGGATCGGCCGCTTCGCCGGCCAGTACGCCAAGCCGCGCTCCGCCGACACCGAGGAACACGGGGGCGTGGTGCTGCCCAGCTACCGTGGTGATTTCATCAATGCCCCGGCCTTCACCGCCGAGGCCCGCACCCCGGACCCGCGCCGGATGGTGAAAGGCCACGCCCGCTCGGCGATGACCATGAACTTCGTGCGTGCGCTGATCGACGGCGGCTTTGCCGACCTGCACCACCCGGAATACTGGGATCTGGGCTGGGTGGCGCGCTCGCCGCTGGCCGAGGAGTACCGCAGGATGGTGAGCGGTATCGGCGATGCCGTGCGTTTCATGGAGACGATCGGTGGCGGCCCGATCGACAGCCTGAACCGCGTCGAGTTCTACACCTCGCACGAGGCCCTGCTGCTGCCCTACGAAGAAGCCCTGACCCGCCAGGTGCCACGCCAGTGGGGCTGGTTCAACCTCGGCACGCATTTCCCCTGGATCGGCATGCGCACGGCCCAGCTCGATGGTGCCCATGTCGAGTATTTCCGCGGCATCCGCAACCCGATCGGGGTCAAGCTGGGGCCCTCGGTGACGGCCGAGCAGGCCCTGCGCCTGGCCGAGGCGCTCAACCCCGACAACGAGGCCGGTCGGCTGGTCTACATCCATCGCATGGGGGCCGGCAAGGTGCTGGAGAAGCTGCCGCCGCTGCTGGAGGCGATGCGGCGCGAGGGCCGTCGCGTGGCCTGGTTCTGCGACCCGATGCACGGCAACACCGAATCCACCGCCCAGGGCTACAAGACCCGCCGCTTCGAGAACATCCGCGCCGAGGTCGAGCAGAGCTTCGATGCCCACGCGGCGGCCGGCACCCGGCTGGCCGGCGTCCACCTCGAGCTGACCGGCGAGAACGTCACCGAGTGCACCGGCGGTGCCAGCGAACTGGCCGACCACGACCTCGCCCGCGCCTACCGCACCACGGTCGACCCACGGCTCAACTACGAGCAGTCGCTGGAGATCGCCATGCTGATTGTGCGCAAGCAGGGGCAGATCGCCGCGCCGTCGGCGCTTTGAGGGCTCAGGGGGTGCGTGACGTCGCCTACGTTTCGCCTCGCCATACGGCAACTACCACCGCCACCATCATGAGTGCGTACTGGTAAAGCGGCACGAAAAGAAAGACCAGCGAATCTTGGGCGTCAATGTGCTCATCGAAGAAGGTATCGCCGTATGCCCATATGCTCAGCGCACTGACGAGCAAGATGCCAGCGGTGATCCATGCGCCGGAAATCCGCTCTGTCGCGACAAGCAGCGCGAGAGGCGCGAGGAAGGGGCCGAGGATCCAGACGCCGAATCCGCCCGACCAAGCTCGGTCGAGCCAAGGGCGCTCGGCATCGCCGAGATAGACCAGGAGAACGATGTGCGCGATGAGCGCGAGACTTGTTACGGCTAGAGCGAGGCGTCGAGCCACTGAAGGCAACAGTTTTGGGGCGGCCAGACTATCACGGATTGCACTCCGGGCAGTGTCCGGCGTCGGCCGCGGTTCTCCCGTCGGCGCGCGGACGCGTCTCGCGAACGCCGCAGACGCCGCAACCGTGGATCTCGTCGCGGACGAGATCGGTGGCTTCGCCGCACAGCTCGCAGGGTAGGCCGGGCTCCGTCCCCGTCAGGCCGAACCCGGGCGTACCGCAGGCCGGGCAGGGCGTGGCGAGTCGCTGCGCCAGGGCCTCACCGAGTGCCGCGATCCGGCGCATCCGGGTCGGGTTCATGTGGGCGCGCATGTCGGTGTCGAGCCGTGCCAGACCGTCGGCCGAGAGCGCGGCCGCGTGGGCGATGGCCGCCGCCACCGCGGCCGGGTCGCGCAGGCCCTTGGCCACCGGCATGCCCGGCTGGAACAGGTTCGGCCGCACCAGCACGGCATGCTCGGGAAACCCCGAGGCCTGGAGCAGCGGCCAGGCCTCGTCGGCATGACGCAACGTTTTCGACTGCCAGTTGCTGTCGCGGCCGGTCTGTTCCAGCACCAGCACCTGGCCGTGGGTGTCGTCGACGAAGGCCAGCAGTTCGTGATGGGCCGGCAAAAAGCCGAGCAGCGGGTCGGGCCCGAAGCTGCCCTCGGTGGCGAGGCCGAGCGGCAGGCCGCTCGTCGTCATGCCGAGCCGGGCCTTGGCGATGGCGGTTTCGCGTGGGTCGGCGCGGCGCTCGATCTCGCCGGAAAAGGTGCCGAACGCGTCGGTGTCGACCGCCACCGTGACCGGCACGAGGCCGACCCTGGCCAGAGCCGGGCGCAGGGCCTCGGCTTTGCCGTGCAGGGTGGCGATGGCGACGCGCGGGTCGGGGTAGGGCATCCCCGCGAGCTTACTCGCCCTGCGCCTGCGAGTAGCCGCGCACGCCGTCGAAGGTGTAGAGGTTCTCGGTCTTCACCGCATCGAAACCGGCCTCGGCGATCCGCATCAGCAGGCGCGAGATGGCCTGGCCATCGACCGCTTCGGTGGTGGCCGGGAAACGGCAACGCCAGTGGTCGGTGCGCAGGGTCTGCGGGTTGCCGTGCGGGTAGACCTTGACGCCGCGATTGGTGATGAGCGCCAGCCGGAAGTCCTCGCCAGTGAGTTTTTCCAGCGCCGCACCCAGTTCGTTGGGATCGCGCGTCCCGGTGTCCCAGTTGACGAACACATCGACGCCGACCAGCACCTTCTTCGAGGCGACGTGCGGCGGGATGCTGACATCCGGGTGGATCAGCGACTCCGGCTCGCGCTCCGGGTAGTCGATGGCGGCGATCTTGCTGGGCCGCTGGCCGAGGCGGTCGATCACGGCCTGGGCGAACGCGCGGGTGCCGAGCTTCTTCCTGCTCTGGCCCTCGCGGAAGATGTCGCCGGTGTGCAGGCCCTCCTCCAGCACACACAGCCAGGCGTTGTGGATGTCGGTGGCCGGCTTGGCGCGGCCCAGGTGCACCAGCATCATCACCGCGGAGAGCAGCAGGCCCGAGGGGTTGGCGATGTCCTGGCCGGCGATGTCGGGTGCCGAGCCGTGCACAGCCTCGAACATGGCGCAGTCGTGGCCGATGTTGGACGAGCCGGCCAAACCGATCGAGCCGGCCACTTCGGCGGCCACGTCGGAGAGGATGTCGCCGTAGAGGTTGGGGGTGACCACCACGTCGAAGTCGGTCGGACGGCTCGCCATCCGCGCCGTGCCGATGTCGATGATCATGTGGTTCGCCTTGATCTCCGGGTACTGCGGCGCGATCTCGTCGAAGACCTTGTGGAACAGGCCGTCGGTGAGTTTCATGATGTTGTCCTTGGTCATGCAGGTGACCTTCTTGCGCCCGTGCGCACGGGCGTACTCGAAGGCGTAGCGCACGATGCGCTCGCAGCCGGGACGGGTGATCAGCTTGAGGCACTGGTAGACCTCGTCGCTCTGCCGGTGCTCGATGCCGGCGTAGGTGTCCTCCTCGTTCTCGCGCACGATCACCACGTCCATGCTCGGGTGCAGCGCGGTCACGTAGGGGTGGTAGGACACGCAGGGGCGCAGGTTGGCGTAGAGGCCGAGCGTCTTGCGCAGGGTGACGTTGACCGACTTGTAGCCGCCGCCCTGCGGAGTGGTGATCGGTCCTTTCAGGATGATCTTGTGCCGGTCGATGGCCTGCCAGGTGTCCTCGCCGATGCCGGTCAGCAGACCGCTCTCGTAGGCCTTGAGGCCGACGGTGACATGGTGGAAGCTCAGGCCCGGGTCGGCGGCCTTCAGCACGGCCAGCGTGGCCTCCATGATCTCCGGGCCGATGCCGTCGCCGGCGGCGACGGGAAGGGTGATCGCCGGCAGTTCGGCGGTCGGCTGGAGCGGCAGGGTGCTGGGCTGGGCGGACATTCGGTTTCTCCAATATACGAAAAAATTATCGTGAATATTGAAGCGCAAAAAGCCCGGCCGCGCAAGCCGGACGGCCGCCAGCAGCGGGCGGCGGTCCGCGGCAAGGGCAGCGGCAAGGCCGGTGCCGAGGGCTCGCAATGGACCTTCCTCAGCAACCACACGCACGTGCTGGTCTGTCTGGCGGCCGCACCCGACCAGACCCTGCGCGATGTCGCCGCTCAGGTGGGCATCACCGAGCGCGCGGTGCAGCGGATCGTCGCCGACCTCGAAGCCGGTGGTGTGCTCGAGCGTCGGCGCGAGGGCCGGCGCAACCGCTACCTGCTGCATCTCGATGCCCCGCTGCGGCATCCGCTCGAACAGCACTGTTCGATCGGCAAACTGCTGGCGCTGGTCCTCGGGCCGCCGGGGCCAGTCGCCGGACCCTTGGTATGACGGGCGCCTGAGCCGAGGCCGCGCTGACCTTCCGGCCGACCCTCAGGGCTGCAGGCTGGGCGCGAAGGCCGGCGGGCGGCGCCCCGGCGCCACGGCGCGTTCGATGGCGGCGCCGAGCGCCAGCAGTTCCGCCTCGGCATACGGGGCGCCGAGCAGGCTCAGGCCCACGGGCAGCCCGTGCACGTCGCCGATCGGCACGGTAAGGCTGGGCGTTCCGGCCACTGCGGCGGCGCCGTAGCCGGCGCTGATGAAGTGGTCGCCGAGCACCGGATCGATCGGCCAAGCGGGACCGGTGGTGGGTGCCAGCAGCGCATCCAAGCGCTGCGTGCCCAGCAGGGCCAGCACCCCCTCGTCGCCTGCAAGACGACGCGCCGTCGCCCGCGCTTCGAGGTAGGTCGATTCCGTGAGCGGCCCTTTCGCCTGGGCCCGCAGAAGCAGCTCTTGGCCGAACCACGGCTGGGTGCGATCGGCGTTCGCCTCGTTCCAGGCGATCAGGGCCTCGAGCGACCCGATCGGGGCGCCGTCCGCGAGATAGCGGTTCACGCCGTCCTTGAATTCGTACAGCAATACCTCGAGCTCGTGGCCGCCCCATTGCCCCCACGTGCCCATCTCGACGTCGACCAGTTCGGCACCCGCAGCGCGCAGGGCGTCCAGACTGGTTTCGGTGGCAGCGTCGAGCCCGGCGTGTCGGCCCATCGCTTGCCGCAGCACCCCGATGCGCTTGCCTGCGAGCGACGCTGTAGCGAGGTCGGCGCTGAAGTCGTCTGCCACGCGGCCCTCCGCCGCGGGACCGGCAGGATCGGCCGGGTCGATCGCCGCCAGCGCCTGCATGAGCGCAGCGGCATCGGCGATGGAGCGCGCCATGGGTCCGGCGGTGTCTTGCGAGATCGAGATCGGCACGATGCCATCACGGCTGACGAGACCTACGGTGGGCTTCAGGCCAACCAGCCCATTCACCGCGGCAGGGCAGAGGATGCTGCCGTTGGTCTCGGTGCCGACACCGACCGTGGCGAGGCTTGCGGCGATGGCGGCGCCCGTGCCCGAGCTGGATCCGCAGGCGTTGCGATCGAGCACGTAGGGGTTGCGCGTCTGGCCGCCGGCGCTGCTCCAGCCCGAGATCGAATTCGTCGAGCGGAAGTTCGCCCACTCGCTCAGGTTGGTCTTGCCGAGGATCACGGCGCCAGCCTCACGCAGTCGCGCGACGAGGAAGGCATCGTCCTTGGGCACGTGGTTCGCGAGGGCCAGCGAGCCGGCCGTGGTTGGCAGGCCGGCGACGTCGATGTTGTCCTTCACCAGCACCGGGATGCCATGCAGCGGGCCACGAACAACGCCTGCAGCCCGTTCGGCGTCGAGCCGCCCGGCGTCGGCGCGAGCCGAGGGGTTGAGGGCGATCACCGCGTTCAGGGTCGGGCCGGCATCGTCGATGGCGGCGATACGGGCGAGGTAGGCGTCGACGAGGTCGGCGCTGCTGAATCGCCCGGCGGCCATGCCGGCTTGCGCCTCGGCCACCGACAGTTCCACCACGTCGACCTGCGGAGCGGCCATCATGGTCGGATCGACGCGGGGGGCATCGACGGGTGGCGCCTCTCGAGCGCAGCCAAGGAGCAGACCGAAGACGAGCACGGCCGGCCAAGGCCGGCGGGACAGGGTGGGTGTCGTGCGAGGCATGGCGGGCTCCGGTGCATGGACGCCCGATCCTAAGCCCATCCGAGGGTGCAGGTGGGTGAAGCGCTCAGCCTCGCAGGGTGCCGAGGAGCAGCGGCACGGTCAGTGCCCGCGCCGCTGAAACAGAGCGCGATCCTCAGCTGCGCGAGGCGCGCTTGCGGTCGCTCTCGGTCAGCAGCTTCTTGCGCAGGCGGATTTCCTTCGGCGTGATCTCGACGAGCTCGTCGTCATCGATGAAGTCGAGCGCCTGCTCGAGGGTGAACTTGATCGGCGGCGAGAGCTGGATGGCGTCGTCCTTGCCCGAGGCGCGCATGTTGGTGAGCGGCTTGGTGCGGATGGCGTTCACCGTCAGGTCGTTGTCCTTCGAGTGGATGCCGATCAACTGGCCTTCGTAGACCTGGTCGCCCTCGGCGGCGAACAGCTTGCCGCGCTCCTGCAGCGGCCCCAGCGCGTAGGCCGGGGTCGGGCCCGGCGCGTTGGCGATCATCACGCCGTTGAGGCGCTTGGCGATCTGGCCGGCTTCCTTCGGGCCGTAATGGTCGAACACGTGGAACAGCAGGCCCGAGCCCTGGGTGAGGGTACGGAACTCGTTCTGGAAGCCGATCAGGCCGCGCGCCGGAATCATGTAGTCGAGGCGCACACGGCCCTTGCCGTCGGGCTCCATGTTGGTGAGCTGGGCCTTGCGGGTGCCGAGCTTCTCCATCACGCCGCCCTGGTGCTGCTCTTCGACGTCGACCACCAGCTGCTCGATCGGCTCCATCAGCTGGCCGTCGATCTCCTTGATGATGACCTCGGGCCGCGACACGGCAAGCTCGAAGCCCTCGCGGCGCATGTTCTCGATCAGCACCGAGAGGTGCAGCTCGCCGCGACCCGAGACCAGGAACTTGTCGGCGTCCTCGAGCTGCTCCACCTTGAGCGCGACGTTGTGCACGGCCTCGCGTTCCAGGCGATCTTTGATCTGGCGGCTGGTCAGGAACTTGCCGCCGGAAAGTTCCTTGTTGCCGGCGAAGGGCGAGTTGTTGACCTGGAAGGTCATCGAGATGGTGGGCTCGTCGACGGTGAGCGCCGGCAGCGCTTCCGGCATATCGACGGCGCAGACGGTGTCGGAAATCGTGAGGTCCTGGATGCCCGAGATGGCGACGATGTCGCCGGCGTCCGCCGATTCCTGCTCGATGCGCTCGAGGCCCATGAAGCCGAGCACCTGCATCACTTTGCCGTTGCGCTTCTTGCCATCGCGACCGATCACCGTGACCGGCATGTTCTTCTTCAGCGTGCCGCGCTGGATGCGGCCGATGCCGATCACACCGACAAAGTTGTTGTAGTCGAGCTGGCTGATGCGCATCTGGAACGGGCCGTCGGTGGCCACTGGCGGTGCCGGAACGTGCTGCATGATCGCTTCGTAGAGCGGGGTCATGTCGCCTTCGCGGGCAGCATCGTCGAGGCTGGCGTAGCCGTGCAGGGCCGAGGCGTAGACGATCGGGAAATCCAGCTGCTCGTTGGTGGCACCCAGCTTGTCGAACAGATCGAACACCTGGTCGATCACCCAGTCGGGACGGGCACCGGGGCGGTCGATCTTGTTGACCACCACGATCGGGCGGAAGCCCATCGCGAAGGCCTTCTGCGTCACGAAGCGGGTCTGCGGCATCGGGCCATCCATCGCATCGACCAGAATCAGCACCGAGTCGACCATCGACAGCACGCGCTCGACCTCGCCACCGAAGTCGGCGTGGCCCGGGGTATCGACGATATTGATGCGGTTGCCGCGCCAGGTGATGGCGGTGTTCTTGGCCAGGATGGTGATGCCGCGCTCCTTCTCCTGGTCGTTGCTGTCCATCACCCGCTCGGCCAGCACGGTGCGCTCGCTGAGCGTGCCCGATTGCTTGAGCAGGCAGTCGACGAGGGTGGTCTTGCCGTGGTCGACGTGGGCGACGATGGCGATGTTGCGCAGGTTCTGGATGGACATGGGGACGCGGCGCCTTGGGGCGCGGAAGGCTCGATCGGCAAGGAAGCCGGCGAGTATACCGGGCCGGGTTGACAGGACGTTAACGGCAGCCTGACCCGGCAGCCGGCCGGGTCGGGGCTTGGCCGCCCGGGTACACTGCGCGGCCTTTCCCGCACGCCCGGAGCGTCCCGATGAGCAGCCTCACCGCCACCTTCCACACCGCCAGCGGCACCATCCAGGTGGCCTTGCACGCCGACAAGGCCCCGCTGACGGTGGCCAATTTCGTCAATCTGGTCCGCCGCAAGTATTACGACGGCCTCAACTTCCATCGTGTCATCGCCGATTTCATGGTCCAGGGCGGCTGCCCGCAGGGGCGCGGCACCGGTGGTCCCGGTTACCGTTTCGAGGACGAGGTCGACACCGGCCTCTCGCACGGGCGTGGCGTGCTGTCGATGGCCAATGCCGGCCCGCGCACCAACGGCAGCCAGTTCTTCATCACCCACGTCGCCTGCCCGTGGCTGGACGGCAAGCACACGGTGTTCGGCACCGTGCTCTCGGGCCAGGACGTGGTCGATCGCATCCGCACCGGCGACGGCATCGAGAAGATCACCCTGGAGGGCGATGTCGAGGCCGTGCTGGCCGCCAAGGCCGAGCGCGTGGCCGAATGGAACAAGGTGCTGGACGAAGCCCAGCGCTGATCCGCCACCCCGCCGCTCTCCGGCAGGGCCGGGGGGCGGTGCTACACTTTCGCGCCACGAAAAACACCGCCGAGGGAAGCCCGATGCCGCAGTTGAGCCGCCGAATGGGTCACGCCAAGCCGAGTGCCATCATGGCGGTGGCGGAAAAGGCGAAAGCCCTCAAGGCCCAGGGCCGCGACATCATCAGCTTTTCGATCGGCGTGCCCAACTTCCTGCCCGGCGAGCATGTCTACGCCGCGGCCCGCGAGGCGCTGGCCAAAGACAGCGGCCAGTACGGCAGCAACCGCGGCGCCGATGCCCTGCTCGATGCCTTTCTCGGTCATCTGGAACGGCTCGGCCTCAGTGGCTACACGCGCAAGCACTGCGCCACCGGCGTCGGTGCCAAACACCTGTTGTACAACCTGGCCGAAGCGTTGCTCGACCCGGGCGACACCATCGCCTTCGCCACGCCCTACTGGACCACCTACCTCGACATCGCCGACATCGTCGGCGCGAAGACGCTGCTGCTCCCGGCCCCGGCCGCGCAGGATTACAAGATCACGCCGGCCCAGCTTGACGCCGCACTCGCGCAGAAGCCGAAGGTCTACCTGTTCAACAACCCGTCCAACCCGACCGGCATGGTCTACGGCAAGGACGAGATCGCTGCGCTGGCCGCCGTGTTCGCCAAGCACCCGGACACCTGGATCCTCAGCGACGACATCTACAACACCCTGGTGTTCGACGGCCTCGGCTACCACAACCTCGTCAACGCCGAGCCCGCCCTGCGCGAGCGTCTGGTCTTCATCGATTCGCTCTCCAAGACCTACGGCATGCCGGGTTGGCGGGTCGGCCTGATGGCGGGGCCGGAGGCCATCGCGCAGGCCATCACCACGCTCAACTCCAACCACATCACCAACCTGCCGGAAGTGACCACCGCCGCCGCCGTGGCCGCGCTGTCCGGCCCGCAGGACCTGCCGCAGCAGAAGTGCCGGGAGTTCGAGGCCAAGCGCGACATCGTGCTGGCCGCACTCGCCGCCATCCCCGGTCTGCGCTGCCCGCGTCCGCAGGGCGCCTTCTACGTGTTCCCCGACATCAGCTGCGCCTTCGGCAAGTCGCACGGCGGCAAGCGCATCGCCAACGATGTCGATTTCTGCAATCTGCTGCTCGAAACCGAAGGTGTGGCTTGCGTGCCCGGCTCGGCTTTCGGTGAACCGCGTGCCCTGCGCATCAGCTACACCTGCGCCGACGCGCAGTTGAAAGAAGGCCTGCGCCGCATCCAGGCCTTCTTCGCCGCCTTGCAATAAACCCCAACCCGTCCGGCCCCGCTTGGTCGGACTTTTCCTGCTTTCGATTCACCGTCCACCCGGAGTTCGCACCATGAAGAAGCCCGTCCGTGTCGCCGTCACCGGAGCCGCCGGCCAGATCGGTTACTCGCTGCTGTTCCGCATCGCCTCGGGCGAGATGCTGGGCCGCGACCAGCCGGTCATCCTGCAGCTGCTCGAACTGCCGCTGGACAAGGCCCAGGCCGCGCTCAAGGGCGTGATGATGGAACTCGAGGACTGCGCGTTCCCGCTGCTCGCCGGAATGATCGGTACGGCCGATCCGATGGTCGCTTTCAAGGATGCCGACGTCGCCCTGCTGGTCGGCGCCATGCCGCGTGGACCGGGCATGGAGCGCAAGGATCTGCTGCTCAAGAACGCCGAGATCTTCACCGTGCAGGGCAGGGCGCTCGATGCCGTGGCTTCGCGCGAGGTCAAGGTGCTGGTGGTCGGCAACCCGGCCAACACCAATGCCTACATCGCCATGAAGTCGGCCCCCTCGCTGCCGGCGAAGAACTTCACGGCCATGCTGCGCCTCGACCACAACCGCGCACTCTCGCAACTGGCTGCCAAGGCCGGCGTGGCGGTCGGCGACATCCAGAAGCTGATCGTCTGGGGCAACCACAGCCCGACCATGTACCCGGACTACCGCTTCGCCACCGCCGCTGGCGTCTCGCTGAAAGACAAGATCGCTGATGAGGCCTGGAACCGTGCCGAATTCATCCCGAAGGTCGGCAAGCGCGGCGCGGCGATCATCGAGGCCCGCGGCCTGTCATCGGCGGCGTCGGCGGCGAATGCAGCGATCGACCACATCCGCGACTGGCTGCTCGGCAGCAAGGGCCGGTGGGTCACGATGGGCATTCCGTCGGACGGCAGCTACGGCATCCCGAAGGACGTGATGTACGGTTTCCCGGTGGTCTGCAAAGACGGCGAATACAGCCTCGTCGATGGTCTGGCCATCGACAGCTACTCGCGCGAGATGATGGACAAGACCCTGGCCGAGCTGGAAGAGGAGCGTGCCGGCGTGGCGCATCTGCTCTGACGCCCACGGACCCGCCATGAGCACGAACTCCCCCGGCGCGCGTTTCCGCGCCGCCCTCGCCGCTGAATCGCCGCTGCAGGTGATCGGTGCGATCAACGCCAACCACGCCCTGCTCGCGAAGCGCGCCGGCTACCGGGCGATCTATTTGAGTGGCGGCGGTGTGGCCGCCGGCTCGCTCGGCCTGCCGGACCTCGGCATCAGCGGTCTCGAGGATGTGCTGATCGACACCCGCCGCATCACCGACGTCTGCGACCTGCCGCTGCTGGTCGACATCGACACCGGCTTCGGCCCGAGTGCTTTCAACATCGCCCGCACGGTGAAATCGCTGATCAAGGCCGGCGCGGCGGCCTGCCACATCGAGGACCAGGTCGGAGCCAAGCGCTGCGGGCATCGCCCAGGCAAGGAGGTGGTCGCGACCGAGGAGATGGTCGATCGCGTCAAGGCCGCTGCCGATGCCAAGACCGACGCGGACTTCTTCCTGATCGCCCGCACCGACGCCATCCAGGTGCACGGGGTCGATGCCGCGATCGAACGCGCCGTCGCCTGCGTCGAGGCCGGCGCCGACGGCATCTTCGCCGAGGCCTCCTACGACCTCGAGACGTACAAGCGCTTCGTCGAGGCGGTGAAGGTGCCGGTGCTCGCCAACATCACCGAGTTCGGCAAGACGCCGCTGTTCAGCCGCGAGGAACTGGCCGCGGTGGGTGTGGCGATCCAGCTGTATCCGTTGTCGGCGTTCCGGGCCATGAACAAGGCCGCCGAGGCCGTGTACACCGCGATCCGCCGCGACGGCCACCAGAAGGCCGTGCTCGACGCCATGCAGACCCGCGAGGAGCTCTACGAGCGTATCCACTACCACGCGTTCGAGCAGCAGCTCGACGCTCTGTTCGCGAAGAAGGGCGGCTGATTCGCAGACTCAGCGCTCCAGCCGCGCGGCGAGCAGGGCCACCTGCTCGCGCAGCGCACGCACCTCGGCCACCAGCGGCTCCTCCGCATGGCTCACCGCCTCCTCCACGGACTGCTTCCGTTCGGCATCCACCTCGGACTGCATGGCCGAGACGATCACGCCAATGAAGAGATTCAGGGCGGTGAAGGTGGTGACGAGGATGAAGGGCACGAAGAACAGCCACGCGCTCGGGTGCTCTTCCATCACCGGGCGCACGATACCCATCGACCAGGATTCGAGCGTCATCACTTGGAACAGGGTGTAGAGCGAGGCCGGCACCGAGCCGAACCATTCCGGGAAGTCCGCGCCGTAGAGCTTGGTGGACATCACCGCGCCGACGTAGAAGATCAGGCCCAGCAGCATCACGATCGAGCCCATGCCTGGCAGGGCACCCAGCAGAGCACCGACCACGCGGCGCAGCGAGGGCACGACGGTCACCAAGCGCAGGACGCGCAGCACACGCAGGGCACGCAGCACCTCCATCGGGCCGCTGGCGGGCAGCAGGGCGATCGCCACCACGGTGAAATCGAACAGGTTCCAAGGATCGCGCACAAAGTTTGTGCGTTGCACGATTATTTTGGCTGTCAGTTCGACGACGAAGACACTGAGGGCGAAAATATCGATGGCATCCAGCACGCCGCCCCAGCGGGCGACGATGCCGGCATCGGTATCGAGGCCGAGGACCACGGCATTGATCAGAATCAGTGCGAGGATGAATCGCTCGGTGAGGCGATGGGCCAGCAGGCGGGCAAGCAGGGCGGTCATCGGAGGCCGTATCGGAAGGGCAAGAGGGGCGGCGGGATTCTAGTGTCCCCGCAGCTTCTATAATCACCTTTTCCCCCGGAGGCTCCCATGTCCGAGCAGACGCTCCCCAAGGCCAAGAAGTCGGTCGCCCTCTCGGGCACCGTCGCCGGCAACACCGCGCTGTGCACCGTTGGTCGCAGCGGCAACGACCTGCATTACCGCGGCTACGACATCAAGGATCTTGCCGACCACGCCAGCTTCGAGGAAGTGGCCCATCTGCTGGTGCATGGCGTGCTGCCAACTATTGCCCAGCTCAAAGCCTACAAAGCCAAGCTCAAGCGCTTGCGCGGCCTGCCGGCGATCGTCACCGATGCGCTCGAACTGGTGCCGGCCGCGGCGCATCCGATGGACGTGCTGCGCACCGGCTGCTCGGTGCTGGGCACGGTGCTGCCGGAGCGCGAGGGCCACCCGGCCGCGGAGGCGCGTGACATCGCCGACCGCCTGATCGCCAGCTTCGGCTCGATGCTGCTGTACTGGTGGCACTTCACCCGCAACGGCGACCGCATCGACACGCAGACCGACGACGATTCGGTGGCCGCGCATTTTCTGCACCTGCTGCACGGCCAGCCGCCGAGCGCGCTGCATGCCCGCGCACTCGACCGCTCGCTGGTGCTGTACGCCGAGCACGAGTTCAACGCCAGCACCTTCACCGCGCGCGTGATCGCCGGCACCGGCTCCGATCTGTATTCCTGCATCACCGGTGCCATTGGCGCCCTGCGTGGGCCGAAACACGGCGGCGCCAACGAGGTGGCGATGGACATCATCGCCCGCTACGCCAGTGCCGACGCGGCGGAAGCCGACATCCGCGCCCGCGTCGAGCGCAAGGAGATCGTGATCGGTTTCGGCCACCCGGTCTACACCATCGGCGACCCGCGCAACCCGATCATCAAGGGCATCTCGCGCGAACTCTGCAAGGACGGCGGCAACGAAGTGCTGTTCGAGGTCAGCGAGCGCATCGAGACGCTGATGATGGACCTGAAGAAGATGTTCCCGAACCTCGACTGGTACAGCGCTTCGGCGTACCACATGCTGGGGATTCCGACGCCGATGTTCACGCCGCTGTTCGTCATCGCCCGCACCACCGGCTGGAGTGCGCACGTCATCGAGCAGCGCGAGGACGGCAAGATCATCCGCCCGAGCGCCCATTACGTGGGGCCGGAAGACCGCGCCTTCGTCCCGATCGAGCGGCGCTGAGCGCCGCCCACACCGCCGGCGGGCTTCAGTGCCGCTCGCCGCCTCGGCCGTCGGCAATCTCGGTGCGCGGACGCAGCCGCTTGACCCGGAAGAAGGTGTGGTCGTCGATGACCGCGACCCGCGGGTAGCTCGCCCAGTTGGGGTTGGCCAGGGCCAGGGCCGCGAAGTGGCTGGCACCGGGCACGACCTCGCGGCGTTCGGCGGCAGGGCGCGCCCATTCCTTCTGGGTGGCGAAGGCCACTTCGACCGCACGCTCCCAGGCCTCGGCGCTGCCGATGCGGGTGGAGGGTGGGACCAGGGTGGGCGCGAACTGCTTGGGTGCGGTCACCACCGCGCAGACGTCATCGCCCCAGAAGCCGGAATCCCGGCGGCGCAGCGCCACCTCGGCGACGGCGCGCTGGCCCAGTTCGGACTGGTCGCGTGATTCCAGATAGACCGTAGCCGCCAGGCAGAGCGGTTCGGCTTGGGCCGGCGGCAGCAGGGCCGCGAGCCACATCAGAAAAGACAGTGTCATGGCCTTCCTTGCTCCGTTGCGTCCCGGGGTCCGGCCGCCCTTGCGGGCAGAACGGAATCCGGCGACTTGGCGTCATGGGGATTCCCCCGGGGCGCCATGAGCCACGGGGTCGCGAAATCGCCATCGGGCCGAGGGGCCGTCCGGCGAACTGGGCGAACCCTAGCCACCGCCAGCGCAACCCGGGCTGAACACGGTTGGCGACAAGTCCTTGAATGTGCTCGGACTTTTGAATGCGGAAGACGTGGAACGTCTGCGTGAAACGCTTCCACAATCAGGGATGTCGGCTTCGCAATGACCGTCAGAAAGCACCCCGCAAGGCAGGTTGGGGGCCGGCGGCGGATTTCGAGGGCCAGCCCAATGATCAGACGCCAGGCCCGCAGGGTGCGCCCCGGACGGGCGCACCGACCGAGGGCGCCAAGGATGCGCCCTTCGGTCGGCCCGTCGGGATTCTTGCCGCACAGCTACCGGCCCGAGTCCGCCGCAGGCTCCCGGCCTGTCGCAGCGGGGGTGCTGCTTCAGGCTCACAGCCTGCTGCGGTGTGGGTGCAGCTCCGGGCACGCCCCAGACTGCCGGATCGCAACGACCCAGCACCCTCGCGCCTGCCGACGCGCGACCTGCGGACGCGACGGCTCAGGCTCCGCGTCCCGCTGCGCATTCGCCGACGCTCGCCCTCCATGGCTCGCTTCGCTGTCCGCGAGGCCGCGCTGGCGCGGCGCT
>JAGXTI010000032.1 GCA_018334015.1 Silanimonas sp. | reverse complement strand
GTGACGTCGTGGGCGTAGCCATGCCACAGCACGCCGCCATCGGGTTGGTGGTGCGGCTGCGCGGTGACTTCGATCCAGCGCAAGCCCCGCTCCGGGTGCGGCAGCCTGAAGGTGGTGTGCAAGGGGTCGAGCAGGCGCTCGGATTCGGCCATGGCGCGCAGCAGCTGCACCCGGTCGCGGGTGCGCAGGCGCGCCATCAGATGGGCAATGTCGGCTTGCAGCTGCTCGCGCGCCAGGCCGCACACGGCCTCGGCACGCTGGCTCAGGTAGTGGCAGTGGGGACGGCCGTCGGCGTCGTGGCGGTAGGTGAACAGCACCCCGGGAACGTTCGCCGCCAGGTCGCTCAGTTGGTGCACCAGGGTTGCGCGCTCGGCTTGGGCGCGTTCGCGTTCGGCGATTTCTTGCTGCATTTGCGCGCTGGCGGCCTGCAGTTGCTGGTGATCGTGCGCCAGTTGGGCGCGGGCCTGTTCGAGCTCGGTGGTGCGCGCGAGCAGTGCGCGGTGCGGCGCCCGGACGGTTTCTGCAAACAGGGCCTGATAGAGAAAGCCGTAGGCCAGCAGCTTGAAGGCGTAGCCGCTGATCAAGTAAGGGTCGGTCGAGCCGGTGCCGTGCAACAGCAGGGCACTGTTGGCCAGCAGCGCCAGGGTCGCGCCCAGAAAGCCGCTGGCATTGAACCGGCGGGGTTGGCGCAGCAAGCTGAGCAGGCGCAAGGCACCCAGCACCAGCAGGACGAACAGCAGCCCAAGCACCCAGCGCTGGTGCATCGCTGGGCCGATGGCATCGGCGCCTTGCTCAAAAAACGCAGGCCAGCGCAACCCGGTGCCAAAGAGCAGCACCAAGCCCAACATCGCCACCGAGCTCGCCAAAGCCAGCATCGCGGCATGCCAGCGCGCTTTGCGCGAGGGCGGGCGCGCGGACCAAGGCTGCCAAACTGCATAAATTATGGCCAGCGCAGCCACTAGGCGCGAGGCCAGCGAAAAATCCAAGGCGTATAGGTTGGCGGAGTCGTAACCGGGCGCCGTGGCGGTGAGCAACAAGTGCAACCCGTCGAGCAGCGCCACGCACAAAAAAGCGCTGGCCAACAGCTGGGCGCCGCGTGGTGCGCTGCCCGCCGGTGCCGACCAGACAATGGCAAAGATCAAGGCAGCCAAACACACCGCGACCATGTCGAGGGCCAGTCTGAACTTGAGATCGAACTGCGGCCAATCGGCAAACTGCGGCAGAGGCAGCCAAAACAAGGCAAGGCATGCAGCACCCAACAGCACCAGCGCACGCAAGACTGCGCGCGCTTCGGAATGGTGAGAGGGGTGGATGTTCAGCATGATTTCAAAATACTGTAGAAATTCACCAGGTTTTTGAGATTTTCTGCTGATTTTCTTAGCATTTTACTGCTCAAAGTTGGTTTTTTTATAATGTTTTAGTGCGATGCGGGGGCTTTTGGGTGGCTTGGGTTGTGGCGGCGGCCACGGGCGTGGGGGTGCGCGCAGGCGGCTTTTAGGGGCACGGCTGCAGCGCGTTGGGCGGCCAGATGGCCTTGGCTTCGAGCTGGCGGCGCTCGGCGGCGCTGATGGGGTTGAGCACCAGCGTGTGCACGATCGATTCGGGCCGTTCTTGCAGCACGCGGGCGTCGGTGACGCCGCGCGCGCGCAGTTGCGCCAAGGCGCGTTCGGCGCCCTCGCGTGCGCTGAAGGTGCCCAGCGCCAGTCCGGGCGCCAGTGGCGCGGCCAGGCTGCGGTGCTCGATCTGGGCCAGTGTCAATTCGGCCCGGCGCTGCTGCAAGGCGCGCTCGTTTGCCAGCGGTCCGACATAAACCAGCCAGCGCGGCGCGATGCGCACCTCGTTCAAGCTCCAGCGGCCTTGCAGGTCGGCGCGTTCGCTCAGGGCGGCGCGAATCAGCGCCGCCTGCCCGCTGCTCAAGCGCCTGACTTGCCAGCAAGCGTTGCCCGCGGTCGGCACCGTGGTGGCGGGAGCCGGAGGAGGCGGCGGAGCAGGGGCCGGGGTAGGGGTAGGAGGGGCAAGAACGGGTGCTGGCGCTGGTTCGGGCGCGGGCGCGAGTGCGGTTTCTACGCCGGGCAGTATCAAGGTCTCGGTGGGCTCGGCGGTGGCTTGTGCAACAGCAGCTGGAGTAAGCAAGGGCTCTGGCGCGGGTGCGGTCAGCGCGGCCGCGGGCGCAGGGGCATTGAGCACGCGCAGCGCCTGCGGCGCCACCTGCTGCGCCAGCCGCTCGGGTTCGCGCGCTTGGTGCGGGGCCAAGCCGAGCGGCGCCAGATAGCCCTGGCCATACGCCCAGAGCAACAGGTTGCCCAGCAGCAACAGCAGCGCCAGCGTTCTCAGCACGGGCGCACGCTCACTTCGTGTTGCCAGACCGCGCTGCGCCCGCTGGCCGCGGTCAGCCACAGCGCCCCGTCGGCGCGCACCCCGTCGGCCACGCCTTCGCGGCCGTCTGATAGGCGCACCGGGCGCCCCATCAAGGCATCGCGGGCGGCGTAGCGCGGCACCAGGTGGCCAAAGCCCTGGGCTTCAAAATCCAGCGCTTGGCGCAGCAGCGGCGCCGCCACGCGACGCAGCCAGTGGCCCACGCCCTTGGCGGCATCAGGCATCAAATCGAGCAAGCCCGCAGCGGGCAAGGCCGGCATGCCGGGGCCGAGCACCCCATCAGAGGGCAATGCCGGCGCCACCAGGTTCAGGCCAACCCCGATCACCGCGTAGCGTTGCGCGCCCAAGGACACGGTCTCGACCAGCACGCCGCCGAGCTTGCGGCCTTGCCAGCACAGGTCGTTGGGCCACTTGATCTGCACCTGCGGGTGCAGCGCCTCGGCCAAGGCCACCCCCACCGCCAGCGACAGGCCCGACCATTCGGCCGGCTGCAGC
>JAGXTI010000031.1 GCA_018334015.1 Silanimonas sp. | reverse complement strand
GACATCCCCTGCTGGAACTGCACTCGATTGATGGGCATGACCGGCTCTCCTGGCTTGAAGTCGAGCCAGCTTCCACCCCCACGGTCTCACCGGCTGAGCCCGGCTGAGCTTCATGCCTAATCAGGTGGCGGAATACTCGATCACGGGCATCATCGGGGCACCGGTCGTGGTCCTTTGAGGAAGGGCGAAGCCCTTGAGATCGTTGGCCGATGCGCGCAGAAGCACGAACACTCGACTGGAACGCAGCGAGCGTAGCATCGCTTTGGGGCTTTTCCTATACTTTTTTGTTACCGCTTGCGACATGGTCGGCCGATGGCCGTTGACGGGCGCAGCTTGGCCTGCTGCCATACCCTCATGCGCATCTGTGTCTACGCCGCCTCGAGCGGCCGGGTCGATCCCGCCTACCTCGCCGCCGCCCGCGAACTCGGTGCCACCCTGGCCCGGGCCGGCTGCACCACGGTCTACGGCGGTGGCGGGCAGGGCCTGATGGGAGCACTGGCCGACGGTGCCCTGGCGGAAGGCGGCGAGGTCATCGGCATCATCCCCAGCTTCATGGTCGAGCTCGAATGGGGCCACCCCGGCGTGACGACCCTGCAACTCGTCGAGGACATGCGCGAGCGCAAGCACCGCCTGCTCGCCGACAGCGACGCCGTGGTCGCCCTGCCGGGCGGTTGCGGCACGCTCGAGGAGCTGTTCGAGGCGATCACCCTGAAACGGCTCGGCCTCTACTTCAACCCGATCGTGCTGCTCAGCGTCAAGGGCTTCTACGACGAGCTGCAGGGCTTCATGCAGAAGGTGATCGACGAGCGTTTCATGAATCCCGAGCACGCCGCCATGTGGTCGATGGTCGAGCGTGTCGACGAGGTGCTGCCGCGCATCCGCGCCACACCGCGTTGGGTCGAGAACGCCCGGGACCTTGCCGTGGTGCGCTGAGAGCGCGAGTCGCTCTCAGTCGATGCTGTCGAGGAAAGCCCGGGCCAAAGCTTCCAGGCCCTGCTGGTCATCGCTGTCGAAGCGGTCGAGCACGGGGCTGTCGATGTCGAACACGCCGATGAGCGTGTCGCCTTTGAACAGCGGAACCACGACTTCCGAACGCGAGGCCGAATCGCAGGCGATGTGGCCGGGGAATGCTTCAACATCCGGCACGACTTGCGTGCGGCGCGTTGCTGCGGCGGTGCCGCAGACGCCTTTGCCGATCGCGATGCGCACGCAGGCCGGCAGGCCCTGGAACGGGCCGACGACGAGCTCGCGACCGTCGAAGAAGTAGAAGCCGACCCAGTTGAGTTCGGGCAGCGCGTGGTAGACGAGGGCCGAGAGGTTGGCGGCGTTGGCCGTGCGGTCGCGCTCGCCGTGCATCAGGCCGCGGGCCTGATCGACGAGTTGCGCGTACTGTTCGGCCTTGCTGCCCTCGAGGGTGATGGCGGTGAAGGACATGCGGCTTACACTTCGTTCGCAGCCGCGCGGCGCGGCGGAGGGAACAACGATGGGGACGGCAGGGGCAGAAGGCAAGACCGGCATGAGCCGCGCTTTTTTCGTGACCGGCACCGACACGGGTGCGGGCAAGACCTTCAGCAGCGTCGTGCTGCTGCATGCGCTGCGGCAGCAGGGCCTGCGCGCCGTTGGCATGAAGCCGGTGGCCAGCGGTTCGGAAGCCACGCCCGAGGGCCTGCGCAACGAGGACGCGCTGGCCCTGCAGGCCGCGAGTCATCCGCGCCCCGACTACGCGCTGGTCAATCCGTGGGCCCTGCGCGAACCGACCGCGCCGGAGATCGCCGCCCGGCTGGACGGCGTGACGGTGTCGATGCCACCGATCGTTGCCGCCTTCGACGCGCTGAAGGCGCAGGCCGACGTGGTGCTGGTCGAAGGCGTCGGCGGCTTTCTTGCGCCGGTCAACGCGGAACTGGATCAGTGCGAGCTGCCGCGCGCGCTGGACCTGCCGGTGCTGCTCGTCGTCGGATTGAAGCTCGGCTGCATCAACCACGCGCGGCTCACCCTGGAGGCGGTGCGCGCTCGCGGCTTCGAGGTGCTGGGCTGGGTCGCGTCCGACGTCGAGCCGACGATGCTGTTCCCCGACGACTACTTCGAAGCGCTGAAGGCTGCGCTGCCGGCGCCGTGCCTCGGTCGATTGCCGCATTCGCCCGGCGTCGATCCGGCGACGCTGACGCGTTTCCTCGATCTGCCGGCGGGGTTTCCGGCCGCCTGAGGGCTGCCTGCGGCGTTGCCACTCAGCCGAGCGGCAGCTCCGCGCGGTCGCCCGAGGCGGGGCGGTACACCGCCACCCGCACCAGCAGCGGCAGCGCGGGCCTCAGCTCGCGAGCGATGAAGGCGCAGAGGTTCTCCAGGGTGGCCGGGCCGATGCCCTCGACCTCGTCGAGGAAGCGGTGGTCGAGGCGCTCGCGCAGGGCCGCAAGCTCGCGGCGCACCAGGCCCAGATCCATCACCATGCCGGTCGTCGGGTCGGGCTCGCCGCGCAGGGTGATCTCGGCGTGGTAGGTGTGGCCGTGGATGCGCTTGCTCGATTCGACCTCGCCTTCGACGTAGCGGCGCAGCGTATGCGCCGCTTCGAAATAGAAGCGCTGGCTGAGTTCGACGGCGGCCATGGGGTGCGTGGGCGGGACGGGCGGGCATTCTGCCATGCGGCTCGGCGGCACCGGCATCAGCCGGGGCGGTTCAGGAAGGCCGCCACCCGTTCGGCGGTGACGACCGGTTCCGCCAGCATGAAGCAATGCGAACCGGTGACCACCTCGACCTCGACCGCCGGGTTGCGGGCGGCCAGCCGGCGGGCCGAGGGCGCGACGAAGGGCAGGCTGCGGTCGCCGTGGATCAGCAGGGTGGGGGTTTCGAGCCGTTCCAGCCGCGGCCAGAGGCCGCGTGGCCGCGAGCCGAAGATGGCGGCTTCGAGGGCTGGCGGGCATTTCAACGCCACGCCCGTGGCGGTGTCGCGCAGGCCGTGCTCGACATAGGCTGCAAGCGCGGCTTCGCACCAGTCGGCGAACACGCCCCGTCCGCGCAGACGCTCGAGCGCCTCGCTGCGCGAGCGCCAGTGCGCGCGCCGGCGGCGGCTGGCCCGCACCAGCGGCAGCAGGCCCTGCAAGCCGGTTGTTTCGAGCAGCGCCAGCATCGCCAGCACGGCCGGGGTGTGGATCACCGGATCGAGCAGCACGGTGCGCTGGAACAGGCCCGGATCCTGGCTGGCCATCAAGGCGGTCAGCACGCCGCCGAAGCTGTGGCCGAGGCCGAACACCGGCCCGGTCGGCTCGGGATGGTGGACCCGGAAGGCGCGGGCCGCCATCGCTGCGTTGGCGTTCCAGCCCAGGAATTCCGCGCCGGCATCGCTGTCGCCGTGGCCCTGCAGGTCACAGAGCCAGAGGTCGAAATCGCGTTCCAGCAGCGCCAGCATCGGCGTGTAGGTGCGGCTGCACAGGCCGTTGCCGTGCAGCACATGCAGCAGCGGCCGGCCACGGCGCGGCGAGGCCCAGCCGCGCAGGGTGAGGCCGTGCACCGGGTCGCTGGCCTGCCAGGGTTCGAGACGCATCGTTTCGGGGCTCTCCACATTTGCCGCCGCGCACTGTGCCACCCTTGGCCGGCGTCCCCAAGGAGAATCGCCATGAGCCTGCAGCAGACCCTCTACACCGCCGAAGCCAGCGCCACCGGTGGCCGCGAAGGCCGCGCCGTCGCCAGCGACGGGCGGTTCGACCTGGCCCTCAGCACGCCCAAGGAACTGGGTGGCGCAGGAGGCCCCGGCACCAACCCCGAGCAGCTGTTCGCCGCCGGCTACGCGGCCTGTTTCATCGGCGCGATGAAGTTCGCCGCCCAGCGCGACGGCCTGCGGATGCCGGCCGATGCGCGTATCACCGGCCGGGTCGGCATCGGCCCGGCCAGCGAGGGGTTCGGCATCGCCGTCGAATTGCGGATCGAGCTGCCCGGCCTGGCGCCCGACGAGGCCCGCAGCCTCGTCGAGCGCGCGCACCGGATCTGCCCCTACTCGAACGCCACCCGCGGCAATGTCGAGGTCAGCCTGACGGTGCTCTGAGCCGACCTCAGAAGCGGCCGCTCAGCTCCAGGCCCCAGGTGCGCGGCGCGCCGACGATGAAGGTTGGCAGGCCGAAGTTGAGGCCGGTGTTGCCGGCGTCGATCAGGTACTCGCGGTCGCCCAGATTGCGCACGAAGGCACCGAGTTCCCAGCGCCCCTCGTCGAGCCGCAGGCCGGCCCGCAGATCGACCAAGGCGAAGCCGGCCTGTTCGATACCGGGCTGGTTCTGGTCCTCGAAGAACACTTGCGAGCGCCAGTTCCAGCTCGGCCGCAGGAAGGCTTCCATGCCGCCGCCAACCTCAAAGCGCCAATCGAGGCCGGCCGAGGCGCTGTGCTCGGGCGTCAGCCGGAAACGGTTGCCGGCCAGGGTCTGGCGGCGGCCCTGATCGTCGCGTTCGTCGAAGCTGGCGTCGATGTGGCCGTAGGTGAAGAAGCCCTGCAGCTGCTCGCTGGCGCGCACGATCAGCGAGATTTCGGCACCGCTGGCGCTGGCGTTGCCGCCGTCGGCGGTGATGGTACCGACGCCGGCCGGGTTCAGCACGCTGGCCTGGAAGTTGCTGTAGTCGTAGTTGAAGACCGCGATGTCGTAGACCAGCACATCGTCCAGCAGCGAGCCCTTGAGGCCCAGCTCGTAGCTGATCACGATCTCGGCCGGGATGAGATTCGGCGTGCCGTCGCTGCCGAGCGGGAACTCGATGAGGTCCGGACGGCGGCCCCGCGAAATGCTGGCGTAGCCGTTCATGCGCTCGCTGAAGCGGTAGGCGGCGACCGCGCGGCCGACCACCGAGCTGAAACTGTCCTCGGCGAAGCGGCGGGCGACCGGGCGGAACAGGATGTTGGGGATGGCGACATTGGTCGGCGCGCTCGGCAGCACCTGGCCCAGCGGGCTGAAGCCAGCAAAGCTCAGGGCTTCGTAGCCGGAGCGCAGGTCCTCGCGGGTGCCGCGCAGACCGAGGGTGAGGTCGAAACGGTCGCTCAGCGACCAGGTGCCGTCGGCGAACAGGTCCCAAGCCTTTGTTTCGCCGAAGTTGGTGGTTTCCTCGCGGTGAGTGGCGCGCAGCGGCAAAGGCGTGCCGAGCGGGATGCTCGGGATGCCGAGCGCCGGGAAGCTCGTGTAGCCGAGGAAGGGCGTCAGGTCGGGATTGAGCGGGCTGACCACCGACAGCAGGATGAGGCCGCGGGTGGCGGCCGCCACGCCGCCGCGCAGGGCGGGCGAGAGCAGGGCGGCGAGCTGGCGTTCGTCGGTGCTGAAGGGCACGCGCTGCGAACCTTCTTCGTGGAACCAGCTGGCCCCGGCGAAGCCACGGAACGCGCCGCCGGCGTCGTAGTTGAAGCGGAACTCCTGGCTGAACTGGCTGCCTTCGGCGTCCTCGGCGAACTCTAGGGCATTGAGCTGCGAGCCGTCGGCATCGAACTGCTCGAGCGAATCGAATTCGCGCCAGCCGCTGACGGTGGACAGGCTCCAGGCCTCGGTCAGGCGGAACTCGCCCAGCACGGTCAGACTGTTGACGCTGCGGTCGAGGCCCAGCTGTTCGCCACGGTTCAAGTCGGCGGTGAAGTCGAAGACATTGCGGCTGCCACCCCGGGTCGGCAGCACGTTGGTGCGGAAGGCGGTGCCGGGCGGGGTGTCGACCTGGTGGTTGAGGATCACATCGATGCGCTGGTCTTCGCCCAGATCGAGGCCGAAGCTGAGCCGCGCTGCCGTGGTGTCCTTGCCGTTCAGCCGGCCACCGGCGCGGTTCTCGACAAAGCCCCGGTGGTATTCGTGGTGCACGGCGAGGCGCATTGCCAGCACCTCGGAGAGCGGGGCGTTGACCACGCCGGAGAGACGCCGCCATTCGTCGCTGCCAAGGCCGACGGTGAAGCGGCTTTCGTGATCCTGACGGGCCTTGCGCTGCACCAGGTGCACGGCACCGACCTGGGCGCCACGGCCGAACAGGGTGCCCTGCGGGCCGCGCAGCACCTCGATGCGCTCGAGGTCGAAAGGCTGCACCACGGCACCACGGGCACGCGAGATCGGCACGCCGTCCTGGAACACCGAGACGCGCGGCGGCGCGAAGGCCTGGCCGCTGTCCGAGGTGATGCCGCGGATCACGAAGCCGGGGTTGTTCGGGCTTTGCTCCTGGATTTCCAGGCCGGGCACGAGGTTGCCGATGTCGTCCAGCGAGGTGGCACCGAAGCTTTCAAGGAATTCGCCGGAGTAGGCGCTGATCGCGATCGGCACCTCCTGCACCTGCTGCTCGCGCTTCTGCGCGGTGACGATGATGGTGTCGATCACCGCAGCTTCGGCGCTGGCGGCCGGGGCGGCGGCGGTCTGTGCGGCGGCCGGCAGCACGGCGAGGACAAGAGCGGCATGGATCGCCACGGCAAGCGGGACAGGACGGCGCATCGGCAGGACTCCGGGGGCGGGCAAGGGCAAGCTTGGCAGATTGCTCAGCGGGCGTTTCAGCCGGATGACGGCAGCCCCCGGTCATCGCCCTGCAAGACGGGTCGTTTGCAATGGGATGATGGCTGCGACCCAGCCTTTGGATGCCGCATGCCCGCGATCACCCGCCGCAGCGCCCTGCGCCTGCTCTGCATCAGTGCCGCCACCTGCGCCCTGCCGGCGGTGGCGCGCCGCTGGCCGGCTGTGCTGCCCTTGCTGCCGACGGCGTTCCCGCAGGGCCTGGCCTCCGGCGATCCGCGCTCGGACGGCATGGTGCTCTGGGCCCGGCTCGCCCCCGCGCACTGGGGGCAGGATCTGGTGTTGCAGCTGGCCGAGGACCCCGGTTTTTCGGCCTTGCGCGTGGAGCGCGTGCTGCGCGCCGGCGCCGCCACCGACGGTTGCCTGAAGGTCCGCATCGAGGGCCTCGAGGCCGGCCGCGACTGGCATTACCGCTTCATCGTGGTCGATGGCGAGGGCCGCCCACAGGCTTCGCCGCCGGGCCGTACCCGGACCGCGCCGGCCCCCGGCGAGGACCGCGACCTGCGCTTCGCCGTGATGAGCTGCCAGGACTACACCGGGCGCTGGTACAACAGCCTGTTGCCGCTGCTGGAGGAGCCGCTGGACGCGGTGATCCACCTCGGCGATTTCATCTACGAGACCACCGGCGACCCCGCTTTTCAGGAGGCCGAGGGCCGCCACGTGGCCTTCGAGGACAGCGCCAACGCCCTGCCGCTGGGCGGTGGCCGTTACTTCGCGGCGCGCAGCCTCGACAACTACCGGCAGCTGCATCGTGAATACCGCAGCGACCCGGTTCTGCAGACCTTGCTGGCGCAGGCGCCGCTGATCGCGATCTGGGACGACCACGAGTTCTCCGACGACGCCTGGCAGGACGTCGCCACCTTCCACGACGGCCGAAAAGACGAGCGTGACCGCGAGCGCCGCCGGGTCGCCGAACAGGCCTGGTTCGAGTACATGCCGGTCGATGCCGGAGGCGGATTCGAGGGTGAGGCCGTGCCGGGCACGGCTCTGCATCCCGATGCGCGCATCTGGCGCGAATTCCGCTTCGGAAAACGGGCCGTCTTGAGCCTCACCGACTACCGCAGCCACCGTCCCGATCATCTTGTGCCGGAGGATGCCTTCCCCGGCACGCTGGTCTACGACGAGCCGGCCCTGCGCGTGCACTTGCCCCGGATCGGTGAATCCTTCGAGGACTGGCGAACGCGGCTGCGACCCTACATCGATCCGCAGGCCCCCGCTTACCGGCGCTGGCGGCGGCCGCTGGCCCGTGCGCTGCGCCGGGCCTACAGCGCCGAGGGCCTGCCGCCCGCGGCGGTGCGGGCACGGGTGGAGGCCGTGCTGGCCGCGCCGCTCGATCTGGGCGTGGCCAATGCCGTGCTGGCCCGCCACGATGCCGCCGCTCCCTTTTTTCTCGATGCCGGGCCGATTCCCGACAGCCCCGGGCTGCCGCGCGGCCTGAGCTGGGCCGCGGTCGGCAAGAGTGCCCTGTTCGATGCCATCGGCAGCCGCTATTTCGTGCTGGCCGAGGGCTTCGACCTGCTGGCACGCCTACGCGGCCATGAACCGGTCAGCGTGCTCGGCGCGGAACAGGCCGAGTGGTTGCGCGCCGCCGCGCAGCGGCATGCCGATGCCGACTGGCGCTTCGTCGCCAGCTCGGTGTCGTTCACGCCGATGCGCCTCGACCTGCGCCACCCCGAGCTGAGAGCACCGCCGGCCTGGGCCCACGAGGTGCTGCTCAGTGTCGACCAGTGGGACGGCTTCCCGCTCGAACGGGCGGCCTGGCTCGAGCATTTCGACGGCGCCGGTGCCGTGCTGCTGAGTGGCGACATCCATGCCGGCTTCGCCGGCCAGCACCGTCCGCGTGTGGCCGAATTCACCGTGCCGGCGGTGTCGTCCACACCGCTGTCCACCCTGCTCGCGCGCCATGCCGGTGGTGATGAGGAAACCCGTGCGGCCGGCCAACGCCTGGCTGAGCGGCTGGCCGAACTGATCCGTCTGGGCCACCCCGGCCTGCGCCATGCCCAGACCCACCGCAACGGTGTGCTGTTGCTCGAGGTCGGCCACGAGGCGGTGCAGGCGCGGTTTCTGGAATTCGATGCCGCGCTGGTGCACGAAAGGCTCTACGAGGCTCCGGAGCGTTGGCGTCCGGCCCTGCAGGAAACCCGGCTGGTGCTGCGCCGGGAGGGTGGCGGCCTGCGGTTCGATCCGGCCTGAGCGCCCGCGTCCTCGGGGTGCCTTCACGAACCGTTCAAGCCGGTACCGGCCATCCTCACGATCAGGTGAACGGTGTCGAGGCGAGGATGGTCGGTAGCGGACTGAATGCGGACATCGAGCGGCAACTGCAACGCGCCATCCACCAGCTCGGCCGGCCCGGCGATGCCCGACACAAAGGCATCCACCAGGCCCGCAAGGCCCTGCGCCGCAGTCGTGCGGCGCTGGCGCTGGCGGCACCGGCCTGGGAGGGCGCGCCGCGGGCAGCTGATGGCGAGGTCAGCCCGGCGTCGCTGCGGGCCGCGGCCGTGCTGCGCCGTGCCGATGCCGAGCTGCGGCAGCTTTGCCGCGGCCTGTCCAGCCTGCGCGATGCCGACGCCCTGCAAGACGCCCTGCTGCACCTCGTCCGCGATGCCGTGATCGGCCCGCTCGAAGGCGAGCGTCTGGCCGTCCCGGTGCTCGCTCTGCGTCAAGGCCGGCTCGATGCGGCGCTGGCCCGCGACCCCGATTTCGCCCGCCGTCGCCAGCGGATCGCCAAGGTGGCGGCCAGCCTCGCCAGCCTGCCTTGGGCGGAGCTGACGGTCGGCAGTGTCGTCCAGGCCCACGCGGTATCCCGCAAACGCCTGGAAAAAGCCCGGCGCCGCGCCCGCCGCAGCAGCGACCCCGAGGACGGCCACCGCCTGCGCCGGCGCTTGCGCCGGCTGCGCCAGCAGGAACAGGTGCTGGCCCGCGCGGCACCCGAGCTTGGTCTGCGCAGCGAGGGGCTGGACACCCTGGCCACGCAGATGGGCCTGGCCCAGGACCACGCCCTGTTGTTGGCGCACTGCCGTCGCGCCGGCGTGTTCGCCGCCCGCGACCGCGCCACCCTGCGTCGCCTGGTCGAGCCGCTCTACGCCGATGCCCGGGAGAGCACCGCGGCGGCCTTGGCCGAACGCAAGGCGTGAAAGCCTGTCGCGGCGGCGCCGCTCCGGCTCAGCCGGCTCAGCCGGCTTGCCGTGCCACCGCCCGCCAGCCGATGTCGCTGCGGTGCAACTCGTTTGCCCAACTGATCTTCGCCACCGCCGCATAGGCCCTGCGCTGCGCCTCGCCGATGTCGGCGCCCTTGGCGCAGACGCAGAGCACGCGGCCACCGCTGGTTTTCACCACGCCGCCCTCGAGCACGGCGCCGGCGTGGAAGACCTTGGCGAAGTCCGGCACGGCATCGAGGCCGTGGATCACATCGCCGATGATCGGTGCCTCCGGGTAGGGCCTGGCCGCCATCACCACGCCGAGCGCGGGCTCGGCCGACCACTGCGCCTGCACGCTGTCGAGCCTGCCGTCGATCGCGGCCTCAAGCAGATCGACGAGGTCGGAGTCGAGCCGCAGCAGCACCGGCTGGGTTTCCGGATCGCCGAAGCGCACATTGAACTCGATGACCTTGGGCGCGCCGCTCGCGTCGATCATCAGGCCGGCATAGAGGAAGCCGGTGAAGGGGATGCCATCCGCCGCCATGCCGCGCACGGTGGGTTCGACGATCTCGCGCATCACGCGCGCATGCACCTCGGGCGTGACCACGGGCGCGGGCGAGTAGGCACCCATGCCGCCGGTGTTCGGGCCGGTGTCGCCGTCGCCCACGCGCTTGTGGTCCTGCGAGGTCGCCATCGGCAGCGCGTGCACGCCGTCGACCATCGAGATGAAGCTGGCTTCCTCACCGTCGAGGAAGTCCTCGATCACCACCCGCGAACCGGCGGCACCGAAGGCGTTGCCGGCCAGCATGTCGCGCACGGCCGTCTCGGCGTCAGCCACGCTCATCGCCACGATCACGCCCTTGCCGGCGGCGAGGCCATCGACCTTGACCACGATACGCGTGTCGTTCAACTCAGTGGTGCGGGCGCGGAGGTAGGCGATCGCGGCATCCACCTCATCGAACACTTCATAGCCGGCGGTGGGGATGCCGTGGCGCTTCAGGAAATCCTTGGCGAAAGCCTTGCTGCCCTCGAGCTGCGCGGCCTTCGCGGTCGGTCCGAAGATGCGCTGGCCGGCGGTGCGGAAGTGGTCGACGACACCGGCCACCAGCGGGGCTTCCGGGCCCACGACGGTGAGCGCCACGCCCTCGCGCTGCACCAGCGCCAGCAGGCCGTCGAGGTCGGTGGTTTTGACGTCGACGTTGCGGCACTTCGGTTCGGTGGCTGTGCCGGAGTTGCCGGGCGCGACGAGCACTTCGGCGACGCGCCGACTCTGCGCGAGCTTCCAAGCCAGCGCGTGCTCGCGGCCGCCGTTGCCGATGACCAAGACCTTCAAGGGGAAATCCTCCATGTCATGGGGCTCTTGCGGAGGAATCCGCATCAATGCCGGAAGTGGCGGGTGCCGGTGAACACCATCGCCATGCCGTGCTCGTCGGCGGCGGCGATCACTTCCGCATCGCGCATCGAGCCGCCCGGCTGGATCACCGCGCGGATGCCGGCCTTCGCGGCCGCATCGATGCCGTCGCGGAACGGGAAGAAGGCATCCGAGGCCATCACCGAGCCCGGAACTTTGATGCCGGCTTCTTCGGCCTTGAGGGCGGCGATCCTGGCGCTGATGACCCGGCTCATCTGCCCGGCGCCGATGCCCACCGTCTGCGCGTCCTTGGCGTAGACGATGGCGTTGGATTTGACGTACATCGCCACGGTCCAGGCGAACACGAGGTCGGCCATTTCCTCGGCCGTGGGCTGGCGCTTCGTGACGATGCGGCCATCGCCCGCGGCCCAGGGCGCGACATCGCTGTCCTGCACCAAGAGCCCCCCGGTGATGCGCCGGTAATCGAGCGCGGCAGCCGGCGCGTCGAGCGCGCCGCAGGCCAACACGCGCACGTTCGGCTTCGTCGCGAACACGGCCTGGGCCTCGTCGCTGACGACCGGCGCGATCACCACTTCAACGAACTGGCGCCTGAGGATCTCTTCCGCCGTGCCGGCGTCGAGCGGGCGGTTGAAGGCGAGGATGCCGCCGAAGGCCGAGGTCGGGTCGGTGGCGTAGGCGCGGTCGTAGGCGGCAAAGAGGTCCTGCGCCACGGCCACACCGCAGGGGTTGGCGTGCTTGACGATCACGCAGGCCGGCTGCTGGAACTGCTTGACGCATTCGAGTGCGGCGTCGGCGTCGGCGAGGTTGTTGTAGCTGAGTTCCTTGCCCTGCAGGACGCGCGCGGTGGCGACGAGGCCCAGCGGTGCGCCACGCTCGACGTAGAGCGCGCCGCGCTGGTGCGGGTTTTCGCCGTAGCGCAGGGTGCTGGCCAGATCGAACTGCAGGCTCAGGGTGGTCGGCCACTCGGCGGCCTTCGCTTCATCGTCAATGCGCTCGGAGAGCCACATGCTGACCTTGCCGTCGTAGCGCGCGGTGTGCGCAAAACCCTTGGCCGCCCAGCCGCGGCGCTGCGCGGCGGTGGTGCCGCCAGCGGCGAGCGCTTCGAGGAAGCCCTCGTAGTCGGCCGGGTCGGTGAGCACGGCGACGCGGGCGTGGTTCTTCGCCGCGGCGCGCAGCATGGCCGGGCCGCCGATGTCGATGTTCTCAACGGCGTCGTCATACGTGCAGTCGGCCTTCGCGACCGTCGCCTCGAACGGGTAGAGGTTCACCACCAGCAGGTCGATGGCCTCGATGCCGTGCTGGGCCATCACCGCGTCATCGATACCAGTGCGGCCGAGCAGGCCGCCGTGCACGGTCGGATGCAGGGTCTTGACCCGGCCGTCCATGATTTCCGGAAAGCCCGTCAGCGCGGAAACATCGGTCACCGCGAGCCCGGCGTCGCGCAGGGCCTTGGCGGTGCCGCCGGTGGAGAGCAGCACCGCGCCCTTGGCCGCGAGGGCTTGCGCCAGCGGCACGAGGCCGCACTTGTCGGAAACCGAGAGCAGGGCCCGCCGAACGGGCTGGCGATGGTCGGACATGCGGCTTCTCTCAGGCCCGTGGCGGGCGAAAGACGCGAAGTATACGGAGCGCGGCAGTGCGCTGAAGCCGCCCGCCTGCCCGCGCGCCTACCTCGCTGGGCCATGGCCCGCGGGCACGGCGCTCCGTGCCCGTCGCTCGGCCTGCGGATGCGGCGAACAACACTCACGGCTCATGGGCGCATTGTGGTGGTGCATAGCTTGGAAGGCCCAGTACGGCGACTCTCCAGCCCGCCGCGCGACGGTGCGTATGGAGCGGGACGCGGAATCCGCGCCGGCCGCGTCCGCAGACCCCGCGCAGGCAGGCGGGCGGGTTGGCGTCAGGTACCAGCCGTGACCCATGGCCCAGCGTGGCAGGCGCGAAGGGCAGCGGATAAGTGCGCCAGCCCGGGCCCATGGCCCAGCGTGGCTGGCGCGAGCGTGCGCCAGCGGCGACGCCGAACCCTAGTCGAGCAGCCCCAGCGCTTCCAGCTTCTTGCGCAGGGTCGCGCGGTTGATGCCGAGCACGGCCGCCGCACGGCTCTGGTTGCCCTCGCAGTGCTTCATCACCTCACCCAGAAGGCCGGTTTCCATCTCGGCCAGCATCAGCGCGTAGAGCGAATCGGCCTCGCAGGCGCCGCGATCGCTGAGGTAGCGGCGCGTGGCGCGGGCCACGGCGTCGCGCAAAGCAGTCGAGGCGCCGGGCGATCCCTCGGCGCGGGCGGGATGTGCATTCACAAAAACGAACCCCTGGATCGGACCCGCCGGCCGGAAGCCACGACGGAGGATGGGCAGTCTGCCGCAAATCGGGGCCTCACGCGACCTCGACTTGCGGAGAAGACGGCCCGCTCAGTGGAAGTCGAACTCGAACGACACCGCACGGTGGCCGGGATCGACAATCTCCAGTGCCAGCGAAGCGCTCTGGCCGGGTGCCAGGCTCGGCCGCGAGGGCGTGCCGCCCAGGTATTCGGAGGGCTGGAAGCGGCGCAGGCCGATGGCCTGGCCGTCGAGGTCGCTCAAGGTCAGTTCCAGCAACGGCCAGGCCTGGGGCCAGCGGGCGTCATTGCGGAAGCTGGCGGTCACCAGCAGCGCTTGCGGGCTGCTCGGGTGCGGCTGGATCTCGCGGCTCAGCACCACGAAAGCGGCCGGCTCGCGCCAGGCCGGCAGCGTGCAGCCGAGTCGCGCGCACACCGTTTCCAGCAGCGGCCGCCAGTCCGGGTTGGCCGCCAGTCGGACACGGTCGGCAAGCACGACCTGCACCGGCAGCAGCAGCGTCAGGGCCACGAGGCCCAACCCCAGCCGCCAGCGCGCGGCACGGTCGAGCGGGGCAAGCTTCGGTGGCGGACGGGCGAAACGCGGCGGCGGACGGGGCATGGCGGCGGAGTGTACGTGCCTCAGCCGCGGCGACGGCCGCTGAGGCGCACCCAGTCCTCGCGCTGGGCGACGACGAGATCATCGAACCAGGCCGAATAGCGTCGCATCAGGGCTTCTTCCTGACCCCTCAGGATGCCCGAAAGGGCGATCAGGCCGCCCGCTGCCACCCGTTCCGCCAGGGTCTCGGCCAGGGCATCGAGGGCGACAGCGAGGATGTTGGCCACCACCACCGGGCAGCGCTCCACCGGCGCCTCCGGGGGCAGGTACACCGCAAAGCGCCCGGCCACGCCGTTGCGGGCGGCGTTGTCGCGGCTGGCGAGGAGGGCCTGCGGATCGTTGTCGATGCCGATTGCGCGGGTGGCGCCGAGCTTGAGCGCGGCCAGCCCAAGGATGCCGCTGCCGCAGCCGACATCGAGCACGGTCTTGCCCTCGAGAGCCAAGCCGTCCAGCCACTCCAGGCAGAGCGCGGTGGTGGGGTGGGTGCCGGAACCGAAGGCCAGGCCGGGGTCGAGGCGCACCACAGCGGCTCCGGGCACGGCGGCGGCGGCCGGCAGGGCGTGGTCCCAGGGCACGATCCAGGTGCGTGTGCCGAAGGCCATCGGCTGGAACTGGTCGATCCAAGCGCGCACCCAGTCCTGCTCGGCGACCTCGCGGAACGAGGCCGAAGCCAGCACCAAGCCGGGGTCGGCGGCTTCCAGCGCGGCCAGCAGGGCGGCACGGGGTGTCGCGGCGGGGAACAGCGCCACCACCAGGCAGTCGGGCCAGAGCGGCATTTCGCCGACGCCGGGTTCGAGGATGGCCTGTTCATTGGGCGTGTCGGCCCGGGGGTCGAGCAGGGTGACGCTGAGCGCACCGAGATCGCTCAGCGCTCGGCTGTATCGCGCCTCCTCGGTGGCGGCGCAGCGCAGGGCGAGTTCAAGATGGGCCATGCCCCGCATTGTAGAGTGAGCCCGCCATGACCGTTTCCCGTTCCTCCTGCCGCATTCCCGCCAGCTACCTGCGAGGCGGCACCAGCAAGGGCGTGTTCTTCCGCCTGGACGACCTGCCCGCCGCCGCCCGTGTGCCCGGCCCGGCCCGCGACGCCCTGCTGCTGCGCGTGATCGGCTCGCCCGACCCTTACGGCAAGCACACCGACGGCATGGGCGGTGCCACCAGCAGCACCAGCAAATGCGTGATCGTCGGCCCCGCCACACAGCCCGGCCACGATGTCGATTACCTCTACGGCCAGATCAGCATCGACAGCGCCTTCGTCGACTGGAGCGGCAACTGCGGCAATCTGTCGAGCGCGGTCGGACCTTTCGCCATCGCCGCCGGCCTGATCGCCGCCGAACGCATCCCGCAGGACGGCCTCTGCACGGTGCGGATCTGGCAGAAAAACATCGGCAAGACCATCCTGGCCCATGTGCCGATCGCGAACGGCGAGGTCCTGGAGGAGGGCGATTTCGAACTGGATGGCGTGGCTTTCCCCGGCGCCGAGATCGCGCTCGAGTTCCTCGATCCGGTCGAGGAGGGCAGCGAAGGCGGCGAAGGCGGGGCCATGTTCCCGACCGGCCGGCCGGTCGACACGCTCGAGGTGCCCGGGCTCGGCCGGCTCGAGGCGACCCTGATCGCCGCCGGCATCCCGACGGTGTTCGTGCGCGCCGCCGATGTCGGCCTGAGCGGCACCGAGTTGCAGCCGGCCGTCAATGAGCATCCGCAACGGCTGGCGATGTTCGAGGCGATCCGCGTGGCCGGTGCCCTGCGCATGGGCCTGATCCGATCGCCCGAGGAGGCGGCAAAGCGCCAGCACACCCCGAAGATCGCCTTCGTGGCGCCGCCGGCCGATCATCTGGCCTCCAGCGGCAAGCCGGTGCGCGCCGCCGACATCGACCTCGTGGTACGTGCGCTGTCGATGGGCAAGCTGCACCACGCGATGATGGGCACGGCCTCGGTCGCCATCGCCACGGCGGCGGCGGTTCCCGGCACCCTGGTCAACGAAGCGGCCGGCGGTGGCACCCGCGAGGCGGTCCGTTTCGGTCATCCCAGCGGCACCCTGCGGGTCGGTGCCGCGGTCGAGCAGGTCGACGGGCAATGGCGGGTGCGCCGCGCCCTGATGAGCCGCAGCGCCCGCCTGCTGATGGAGGGCCGGGTCTGCGTGCCGGCCGGCACCGTGGCCCCTTGAGGCTGCGCTTGGCCCGTGCACGGGGCTGTGGCAAGGTGGTGGCAGTGAATTCGGAGCCCGACCGGTGATCGACCCGGACAGTTACCGCCCCAATGTCGGCATCATCCTGATGCGCGACGATGGCCGCCTGTTCTGGGGTCGTCGCGTGCATCGCGATGGCTGGCAGTTCCCGCAGGGCGGCATGAACAGCGACGAGACCCCGCGCGAAGCGATGTACCGCGAATTGCGCGAGGAAACCGGCCTTTTGCCGGCGCATGTCGAGCTGCTTCATGCCACGCCCGGCTGGCTGCGCTACCGCCTGCCGGCGCGCTGCGTGCGCCACGGCGAAAAGCCGCGCTGCATCGGCCAGAAGCAGGTCTGGTTCCTGCTGCGCCTGCTCGCCTGCGAGTCGAACCTGCGGCTCGATGCCAACGAGAAACCCGAATTCGACCGCTTCCGCTGGGTCGACTACTGGTACCCGGTCGAGCATGTGGTGGCCTTCAAGCGCGAGGTCTACGCCCGGGCGCTGCGCCATGTCGCGCCGGCGGCACGCGATCTGGCGGGGCCGCTGGCTGTTCCCGAGCCGGATTTCACGCTGCCGGTGGGGCTGCGCTCCGATAGCGGGTTGCGGCTTCCCTGAACGACGGCCAGCGGGGGCTTGACGGCCGCCGCTCAGTGGAATGTAATGCGAACAGTTCGTATTGCATGGTGTGCCGCTATGTACGTCTGCGTCTGCAACGGGGTCACCGACCGCGACATCCAGCGCGCCGTCGACGAGGGCTGCGACAGCCTCGACGCACTCGCTGCACGCACCGGTTGTGGCAGCACCTGCGGCTGCTGCCGCGACTACGCCGTCGAGGCGCTGGCCCAGGCGCAGTCGCGTGGGCTGGGTTTGCCGATGGCGGCCTGAGCCGGCCCGGCTGCAAAGTGATTCAACGACACGTTCGCGTTTCGGCATCCGCTCCCGCGGGGCGCTACCCTGCGCCCATTCTCAAGGAGCAGACCCGATGAAAGGCGACCCGCAGGTCATCCAGCACCTCAACAAGGTGCTGTTCAACGAACTCACCGCGATCAACCAGTACTTTCTGCATGCCCGCATGCTCAAAAACTGGGGGTTCAAGGAACTCGGCGAGCACGAGTACAAGGAATCGATCGACGAGATGAAGCACGCCGATTGGGTGATCGAGCGCATCCTCTTTCTCGAGGGCCTGCCCAACCTGCAGAACCTCGGCAAGATCATGATCGGCGAGACACCGAAGGAGATCTTCGAGTGCGATCTGAAGCTGGAGCACATCGGCGTGGCCGATCTCAAAGCCGGCGTCGCCCATGCCGAAGCGGTCGGTGATTACGTCAGCCGTGACCTGTTCGCCAGGATCCTCGCTTCCGAGGAGGAGCACATCGATTTCGTCGAGACCCAGCTCGACCTGATCGCGCGGTTGGGCGAGGGCCCCTACCTGCAGAGCACACTGAAGACCCTCTGATCCGCACCTCGTGCGGTGGAGGCAGCACGGCCGGGGCGACCCGGCCGTGTCCGTTTCAGGCGACCAGGCGGCGCAGCGCCAGGCTGGCGCGCTGGAACTCGGACTCGAGCACCGCCACCGCTACCGCCGGTCGTGCCAGCGTGCCCTCGCGGGCGCCGGCTTCGATGCGTTTGGCGGCCGCCGAGACGGCCATCGCTCCGAGGTTGGCGCTCGAGGATTTCAGGGTGTGCGCCGGCCCGACCATGCGACCGAGGTCATTGGCGCTGGCGGCTTCCTCGAGGGCGCTGATGTATTTGGCGGCATCGGCCAGGAACATCTGCACGAGGCCATCGAACTCGGAGCCCATGACCTCACGCAGTTCCGCCAGCACGCTGGCATCGAGCACCGGGGCCGCACTGGCGGCGGCGGAGAGCGTGGCGACTTCGATACCTCTCGGTTCTGGCGCGGCGGGCGCGGCCGGTGCCGGCACGGCGGGCGCCGCGGCCACGGCGCTGCGCGGCTGCAGCGCGGCGATGGCGGCAATGGTGGGCGCGGCACTGGCCGGCGGTCGCACCGCCACCCCGACGCGGGCATCGGCGGGAGGCAAGGGCGCCACCCGCTCGCGTCTGGCGGCGGCGCCACGTTGCAGCCAGCGCCGCAGCATGTCCTCCAACTGGCTGCGATCGACCGGCTTGGAAAGGTAGTCGTCCATCCCGGCGTCGATGCACTTCTGCCGATCGCCGGCCATGGCGTTGGCGGTCATGGCGATGATCGGCAGCCGCGGCAGTTCCTGCGCCGCCTCGTACTGGCGCCAGTCGCGGGTGGCGCTGTAGCCGTCCTTGACCGGCATCTGGCAGTCCATCAGCACGAGGTCGAGGTTGCCGGCCGCCATCCGCTCGAGGGCTCGCTCGCCGTCGCCGGCGGATTCGCAGATCAAGTCCATCTGGGCGATCAGTTTCTGCGCCACCAGCAGGTTGACCGGGTTGTCCTCGACCAGGAGCACCCGGCCACGACGGCCGATGGCGGCCTCGGCAAAGGCACCCACGCTGCTGCCTTGCGGCAGGCGGGCGAGGGTGTCGCTGACGGCGTCGTCGGCCAGCGCATAGGCACCGGCGGCGGTATCGGTAGCCGGTAAAGGCTCGGGGCCGGCGGGAATCAGCAGGCTGGCCAGCACGGCACGCAGGTCGGGAGCCGTCGATTCACGGCGCAGCACGGCCACCTCCGGTCGTTGGCTGAGTTCGGCGGGCAGCGGCTCATGGTCAGGAAGACGATCTTCAGGCCTTCCAGCTCCGGTGAGCGGGCCAGTGCGCGTTGCAGCACCACGGCCGCCGAGGTGCTATCGCGCAAATCGGCCACCAGCGCTTCGATGCCGGCCCCGGCACCCCGGCTGGCGGCCGAACGCAGCAGCTGCAGGGCCTCGGGTGGTGAGCCGGCGTAGCCCAGCCGCAGTCCCCATTGCTGCATGGCGCTGGCCAGACGTTCGCGCAGCGCGGTGTCGGGCGTCATCAGCAGCACGCGGCTGCCGGCAAGGTCGGCGCGGGCCGCCGGCAAATCGCCCACGGCCTTGAGCAGTGCGGCCTCGAACCAGAAGCGCGAACCTTGGCCCGGTGTGCTTTCGACGCCGATGCGACCGCCCATCAGGGTGACGATCCGTTTGCAGATGACCAGGCCAAGGCCGGTGCCGCCATACATGCGGGTGGTCGAGGCATCGGCCTGTGCGAAGGCGGTGAAAAGTTGCGAGAGATTCTGCGCGGCGATGCCGATGCCGGTGTCGATCACCTCGAAGCGCAGCGGGTGGTGCATGCGGTCCTCGCCATTCTTGAGGATGCGCAGGGTGACGCGACCGCGGTCGGTGAACTTGATGGCGTTGCTGACCAGGTTGGTGAGCACCTGACGCAGGCGGGTCGGGTCGCCGCGCACCGGCAGTCGCACCGCCGGGTCGATCTCCAGATGCAGCAGCAGGCCTTTGGTCTCGGCCTGCTTGCTCATCAGCCGCACCACCGATTCAGTCAGCTCGCGCAGGTTGAAGGCGGTGGTTTCCAGTTCGACCTTGTTGGCTTCGAGTTTGGAGTAATCGAGGATGTCGTCGACGATCCGCAGCATCGCCTTGGCTGAACCGTGCGCGGTGCGCAGCAGGTCACCCTGCTCGGGCGTGAGTCGGGCTGCGAGCAGCATGTCGAGCACCGGCAGGATGCCGTTGAGCGGGGTGCGGATCTCGTGGCTCATGGTGGCCAGGAACTCGCCCTTGGCCATCATCGCTGACTCGGTCTGTTTCTTGGCTTCCTTCAGCTCCGATTCCAGCCGGCGGTGGCGCTTCAGCTCCTGCTGCAGGGCCTCCAGCATGCGCTGGTTCTCGGTAGCGAGCCGCTGATGCTCGGCCTGCAGTTCGCGGGCCTGGCGCAGGCCGCCGGGCACCGAGAGCGCGGCGCCCAGGGTGAGCAGCGCGGCGGCGACCACCGGCGCGCCAAAGTCGGAGCCGGGCAGTGGGCCGAGCAACAGGGCCAGCAGCAGGCCGCCGACGGCGGCGAGCATCAGCCAGCCAGCCAGCAGTCGGTTGGGGATGCGGGGCGGCAGCACGTCAGAGGATCGCCTGGTGGAAGTCGAAATCCAGCGTGTCGTTGGCGCGCTGGACCAGGTTGCCCTGGACGAAATCGACACCGCTCATCCACAGCGTGGCGGCGGCTTGCGGGTCTTCGACGCCATGGCCGATGACCAGCAGGCTGCGCCGATGGGCGCGGTCGATCAGCACCTTCAGCTCGTCGCGCACCGCCGTCGAGAGTGCGCCGGTGGAGTAGGTGGCGGCCAGCTTGACCATCGACAGCGGCAACTGCTCGAGCAGGGAGTCGACTTCAGCGCCAGGTTCGAACTGGGAGAGACAGAACTGCACACCGTCGGTCACCATCGCCGAGCAGAACTCGCGCAGCGTGCCGGTGTGCACGAAACCATCGACCAGACGCAGTTCGATGACCAGTGCGCTGCCGGGCACCTCCATCGCGCGCAGTTCGCTTCGCAGCCACTCGACCTGGCCGCCATGCGCCAGGGTGTAGGGCGACTGGGTGACGAACAGGACCGTGCCGCCGTTGCCCTTGCGGCGGGTATCGGCGACACGGGCGATGGCCTCGCGCATCACCCAGCGGTCGATCTCGACGATAAAGCCGGAGCGTTCGGCGGCCGGTACGACCTCGGAAGCGGTGAGCCGGGCACCGCTGCTGGTGTCGAGGCGGAGCAGCGTTTGATAGCGGCTGTCCTCGCCGCCGGCAACGGCGACGATCGGCTGGTAGAGCAGCGAGAGCCGACCCTGCAGCATCGCTTGGCGCATGTCCTCGAGCAGGGCGGCCTGACGAGCGGCCTCCTCGGCGGCCAGCGGCCGGTACAGCTCGGCGCGGTCGGGGCGCTGGCGCGCCCGGTGGGCGATTTTCTCGACGGCGTTGAGCAGGGCGCCGGCGTCGGTCAGCTCCGGGGCGAAGGGTGCCGCACCGACCACCGCGGGCGTGCTCAGCACGCGCTCGCCAAAGACGAAACGGTGGCCGCTGAGTGCTTCCCGCAATTGCACGGCGAACATCAGCAGGTCGTCCGGTTCGAAGCTGGCATCCAGCACCAGGAAACCGCCGTCGGCGAACCGGCAGAGCAGGCGCTCGCCCACCAGCGGCTCCAGCAGGGCGAGGGCCTCGACGTGCAGCTTCTCGAATTGCGACAGGCCAAGCCGCTCGCGCAGTGCGGCGATGGTCTCCATTTCCAGGAAAACGATGCCGCCACGCGGGCTGCCGGCGGTGATGAGCTGATCGATCCGGGCCAGCATCCGGCCGCGCTCGACGATGCCAGAATCAAGGCCGGCGGCGGGCTCGGCCTCGCGCGATTGCAGGGTGTCGCGATGGCGGCGGATGCGGCCCTGCACCGAGGCGATCAGGTGCTTGGGACGGATCGGTTTGGAGAGGAAATCATCGCCGCCGGCATCCAGCGCGACGAAGCGCACGTCCTGGTCCTGCTCGCCGGTCAGGAACACGATCGGCGTATGCAGGAAGCGTTCGCGCTCGCGGATCAACGCGGTCAACTCGATGCCGCTGGCCATCGGCATGTGCACGTCCATCAGGATCAGGTCCGGCTGGAAGGCGTCGAGCGCCTCCAGCACGTCGAGGGCGTCGAGCACGATGCGGGTCTGCATACCGGCATTGCGCAGCACGCCCTCGGCGAACAGGGCCTGGGCGCGGTCATCCTCGACGATCAGCACCCGGTAGGACGGATCGGCGCTGCTGAACAGGTCGTGCAGGCGGTCGGCCACATCGTTCGGGCCATGCGGCCGCACCAGCACCGCATCGACCCCGGCGCGACGCGCCGAAAGCCGTGCCATCACGTCATCGGTCTCGCTGATCAGCACCATCCGCAGTGGTTGGTTGGCGCGTGCTCGCACCGGCTTCATGGCCTCGCCGATCAGTTCGATGGCCGGGGCGTGCATGCGGTCGATCAGCACCACATCGGCCGGCAGGGCACCGGAGAGTTCGACCAGTTCATCGATCAGTTGGAGCACGTCGACTTCGAAACCACGGCTGCGCAGCGTCGTGGCCAGCGCCGAGGCATCCGGCCCGTCGTCGGTGAGCAGGTAGAGGCGCAGCGGCGCGGTCATGGTCGGCAATCCCTTGTCGGCTTCGGGGATGCCGAGTGTAGACCCGGCCGGTACCGGCAGGCGGGAAGGCAGGGGGATGCGCAGCGGCGGCGCGGCATCGGCCACCCAGCGTCGCCAGAAGCCGATCGGCAGGGCTTCGCCACGGGGGGGCTGCGGCAGCAGGGTCCACTGCCGGGTCGCCTCGGCACCGGTGGGTGCGGGCAGTTGCTCGCTCAGGGCTTCGATCAGGGCGCTGAGCCGGGCGCCCAGCACCGGGTCGGGCAGGGTCTGGGTTTCGAGCGGCCGCGCCAGCGTATCGGCGAGCTGCAGCACCGTGCCGACCGCGGCCTCTTCACCCAAGGCGTGCAGGCCGCGCGCCAACGGCCCCAGTTCCTCACGCAGCTGGGCCACCAGGTTGATGTCCCAGCCAGTCCGCCGGCTGTTGCGCACGCGCTGTTCCAGACGCCGGCAGCGGCGGCGCAACAAGGGCACCAGCCGTTCATCGACGGGGTTGGCGGCAGGTCCATCGGCGGGGTCGAAGGCGGCGGACACATCCGGCATCCGGTAAGGGCGGAACCGATTCTCCGGCCGGGCGCGGATTGCCACAACGGCGGTTCACTGCAATTCACACTTGTGACGCTATCGACACTTTCACCTGCCGGCGCCACTGCCCCCACAGCCGGCCGAGGCCCCAGCCGGCCAGCGCGAGGGCGAACAGCAGCAAGCCGGCTGCTGTCAGCGGGGCCAGCAGGGCGAGTCCGAGGCCGGCGATCACCACCGCGTCTTCGGTGCTGGAGGCCATCCAGTTCGACACCGGTTCGGGCGAGGCGTTGATCGCCAGCCGCCCGCCGGATTTGAGGGCGTGCGTGGCCAGTGCGGCGCTGCCGCCGACCAGCGCCGCCGTGGCACTCCATTCGCCGGGCGGGGCGAAGGCGGCCGAGGCGAGGAAGGCGCCCGCCGGCACCCGGACCAGGGTGTTGAGCAGGTCCCAGGCCGAATCGACGCCGGGGATCTTGTCGGCGGCGAACTCGATCACCGCCAGAGCCCCGGCGGTGATGAGCACCCAAGGCGAGGTGAGCACCTCCAGCCCCTCCGGCACCGGCATCCAGCCGAGCAGGGCGGCCAGACCGACGCCGAAGACGGTCAGGTAGGCGCGAACCCCGGCCAAGCAGGCGAGGGCGAGGCCAAGGGCGAACAGCGGGGCGTCGGGCACGGGCGCACTCGCAAGGCAGGGGCTGGGTGAAGTATGCGCTGCCCGGCTTGACCCCGGCGGAATGCAGCGGCTATACCGGTTGCCCTTCCCTCAACCCCTTGGCGCGTGACCGACCCGCGACCCGACGACAGCGCCTTCGTGGTGGTGCCGCGCCGACCCGGCGAGCGGCTGCGCCGCGCTGCGCTCTGGCTGGGTTGGCCGCTCAGCCTGTTGCTGCTGGCACTCTGGATGCAGCATCGCGCCGGACCCGGTGCCGTGGCGCTGCGGGCCGAGCACGCCGAATTGCAGGAGCGTCATGCCGCTCTGGCCGCCGAACTGGAAGAGCACAAGCAGCAGACCGCCACCTTGGCGCGTTCCGACCAGATCAGCCGGGCGGCCAACCTCGACCTGCAGCAGACCCTTGCCGAACGCGATGCCGAGATCGCCGCCCTGCGTGCTGATGTGCAGTTCTTCGAGCGCCTGGTCGGCGCCACCGGCCAGCGCCGCGGCCTGGGGGTCCACGAGGCGCGGTTCCACCCGGAGGCCGGCGGCAGCTGGCGCTACACCCTCACCCTCACCCAGAACCTGAACCGCGGCGCCATCACCCGTGGGCGGATGCGTTTCGCGGTGGAGGGCGTGATCGCCGGTGAACTCGCCACGCTCGACTGGGAACGGTTGCGCCAGGCCCCGGGCGATCCGGGTCAGGACTACGCCTTCCGCTACTTCCAGACGCTGGAGGGCAGTATCGTGTTGCCGGCGGACTTCACCCCGCAGCGGGTGCGCGTCACCCTCGATGGCGGCGGCAACGCTGTCGAATCCACCCTGCCCTGGGCCGCCGCGCCCGACTGACCGGAGGAACGATGCTCGGTTTCGGAACCCCCAAGGACCGCGCTGCCCGCGCCGGCGATGCCGTCGACACCCTGATTGGCCCGGAGGTGGTGCTGCGCGGTGAACTGCAGTTCGCCGGTGGCCTCTACCTCGAAGGCAGTCTGCTCGGCCGTGCGATCGCCCTGGAGGGACGTCCGGCGCAGCTCACCATTGCCGCCCGCGGCCGCGTCGAGGGCGAGGTGCGGGCGCCCGTGGTGGTGGTCCACGGCCACGTGGTCGGCGACATCCATGCCGGTGAACGCCTCGAACTCGGACCCGGTGCCCGGGTTGAGGGCCGACTGCACTACAGCGTGCTGCAGATCGCCGCCGGTGCGGCGGTGAGCGGCCAGCTGCTGCACCGTGGCAGCGAGGCGGCGCAGGCCGCCCCGTCGGTCGAGCCGCACAGCGATGCGCCGGCCCCGGCGGCTTGAATCCCGCCACGATCGTCGCCACCTTGCAAACCATGGACACCCCCAGCTACCAGGACCTCGAGGCTCCGCTCGGCTTCACGCCGGCTGCCGCCGCCAAGGCCGCGCGGCTGATCGCCGAGGAGGGCAAGGCCGACCTCGCCCTGCGCGTCTTCATCAGCGGGGGCGGCTGTTCGGGCTTCCAGTACGGTTTCGAGTTCGACGAGGCCCGCAACGAGGACGACCTCGCTGTGCAGCGCGACGGGGTCACCCTGCTGGTCGATCCGCTCAGCCTGCAGTACCTGATGGGCGCCGAGGTCGATTACCGCGAGAGTCTGGCCGGCGCGCAATTCGTCATCAGAAACCCCAACGCCAAGACCACCTGCGGCTGCGGCAGCAGCTTCTCGGTGTGAGCCCGGCCCCCGCCGAGCGCTAGACTGGCGGCCTTCCAAGGTCCGCCCCGATGTCCACCACGCTGATCGCCGTTCTCACCACCCTGCTGGTCGGGCATTTCGTCCGCCCGCTCCTGGCCCTGCGCCAGTACGACTGGTTCGTTGGCCTGATCGGCGCGCTGGCCGGTCCCGAGGAGACACCACGCCCCGGCCTGCTCGCGATCGCGCTGGCCCTGCCGCTGCTGCCGCTCGCCGTGCTGCAGTGGTTCTGGTGGGGCTGGGCCTGGGGCCTGCCCTCGCTGCTGCTCGGGGTGCTGGTGCTGTTCTACGCCTGGGGGCCGCGCGATCTCGATCTCGATGTCGAGGACGTGGTCGATGCCTCCGACCCCGTGGCCCGGCAAGCCGCCGCTCGCCACCTGTTCCCGCTCGACAGCGAACCGGTCTGCGAGGGCGGGCCGTTGGTCGAAGCGGTGTTCCGCTGCGCGCTCTGGCGCTGGTTCGGTCCGCTGTTCTGGTTCGCCGTGCTGGGTCCGGTCGGTGCGCTCGGTTACCGGTTGGTGGCCTTGGCCGCGCAAGGCGAGGCAAGGCGCCGGCTGGGCGAACGGCAGGGCGATCAGGCCGTCACCCTGCTCGGCCTGCTCGATTGGCCGGTGGCGCAGCTGATGACCCTGACCCTGGCCCTGGCCGCCGATTTCGACGCGGTGATCCAGGCTTGGCGGCAATGGCATGCCGAGGGCGGGTTGCGCTTGGGTCTCGGCCATCTGGAGGCGGCGGCACGTGCCAGCGTGGCGATCGAATTGGCTGAGGACGCTGCCGATGCCGGCGACGGCCCGGCGCAGGCACCGGCCCTGCTCGAACTGCGCGATGCGATGAGCCTGGTCTGGCGCATCCTGGTGGTCTGGCTGGGCCTGCTCGCCCTGTTTGTTATCGCCGGCTTCGTCGGCTGAGACCCCGGTCACTCAGGCCAGATCGCCGCGCAGTGCCCGGACCCGGGCTTCGAGCAGGGCGGCGGTGGCTTCCTCGCCCGCCAGTGGTGGGCCGGCGACGATGCCGATCCGAGCCCGGAAACGACGGGGCAGGCGCATCCGCCCCAGCCCCGAATCGCGGCGGCTGAACATGCTGCCCCAGAGGTTGGTGAGCGCCATCGGTACCACCGGTACCGGTCGTGTTGCGAGGATGCGTTCGACGCCGGGCCGGAACACACCGATCGTGCCGTCGCTGGTCAGTCGGCCCTCGGGGAAGAAGCCGACCACCTCGCCCTCGGCCAAGGCCCGATCGATGCGCTCGAAGGCCGCCTCCATCAGGGCGGGGTCCTCCTTGCCACTGGCGATCGGAATGGCACCGGCGGCACGGCAGATCCAGTTCAGCAGAGGCAGCCGGTAGAAGCCCTCATGCATCACGAACTTCACCGGCCGGGCGATGGCACCGCCGAGCAGCAAGGCGTCCATGTAGCCGACGTGGTTGCAGACCACCAGCACCGGGCCGCTTTCAGGGATGTGCTCGCGCACCCCACGCACATCGATGCGGTACATGGCGAGGCTCAGCAGCCAGACCAGCAGGCGCATCAGGAATTCCGGCACCAGCGCGAAGATGTAAAAGGCCACCAGGGCATTCAGCGCAGCGACCACCAGCAGGAACCCGGGGAGATCGAGGTCCGCCGGCCCGAGCAGGAGCAGGGCGAGCAAGCCGGCGGCGGCGATGAACAGCGCGCTCAAAAACTGGCAGGCGGCCAGCACCCGGCCCAGCAGGGCGCGCGGCGCACGCTGCTGGACCAGCGCGAACAGCGGCACGATGAAAAATCCGGCCGAGACCCCGATCAGCACAAGATTGAGCGCGATCCGACCGAAGCCCGCACTGGCCAGCACACCCGATCCGTCGAGCGGTGCAACAAGACCCAGGGCCAGTTGCTGCGCGTGTGCGCTGGCCTCGGGCTGGGCCAGGTAGAGGTCGATGCCGAAGATCGTCATGCCCAGCGCCCCCAGCGGCACCAGACCGATCTCGACGGTCGGCCCGGAGAGCGGCATGCAGAGCAGCGACCCCAGCACGATGCCGGAAGTGAACAGCACGAGCAGCAGGATGGCGACCTTGCCATCGCCGCCCAGCACCTCGTTGGCGTAGGCCGGCAACTGCACGAGAAAAAGCGCGCCGAAGAAAAAGAACCAGGCGATGCCGAGTACGGCATTGCGCACCGCGGGCTGGCCACGCAGGGTGTCGAGCACAGCACGCGTCGCCCGCAGCGGGTGGCGTTCGAACACGAGATCCGGGGCATTGGCCGCGGCCGCGGGCAGGCAGCGCGCCACGAGCGCGGCGAGCACGGCCACGCCCAGCAGCACCAGCGCGGCGTAGCGGCCGCCCTGGTCGAAGCCGCCGACCAGCAGGCCGGCGAGCAGCGTACCGCCCAGCACCGCCAGCGCCAGGCTGGCTTCGATCAGGGCATTGCCGCTGGTCAGCTCACTGTGGCGCAGCACTTGCGGCAGCAAGGCGTATTTGAGCGGTCCGAACAGCGCGCTCTGCAGGCCGAGCAGGCCGAGCACGAGCAGCAGCAGCGGCAGCGAATCCAGCCAGAACCCGATCACGGCCAGCAGGGCGATGCCGACCCCGGCGTCCTTGAGCCGGCGGATGCTGCGCGATTTTTCGTGACGGTCGGCCCAGTGCCCGGCCCAGCCGGAGCAGAGCAGGGCGGGCAGCACGAACAGCGCACCGATCAGGATGGCCCCGAGGGCCGGCGTGTCGTCGCCCGGCACCAGCACTTCGAGGCCAACCAGCACCAGCAGGGCCTGGCGCAGCAGGTGATCATTGAAGGTGCCGAAGGCCTGGAGCAGGAACAGTGGCGCGAAGCGGCGCTGGCCGAGCAGCGCGAACGGCCGCGGTGGCATCTCAGCCGGCGGGCAGCGGCGGGGGGGCGGTGGCGGCGAAGCGGGGGCGCCGGGCGAAGTCGGCGTACCACGCGGCGAGGGCCGGCACCTGCGGACGCCAGGGATGGTCGGGCAGCCGGTAGTCCAGCCAGCCCAACGCCGAGGCCACTGCGAGGTCGGCGAGGCTCAGGCGATCACCGACGAAATAGGCGCGACCACCGAGCCGGGCCTGCAGTTCGGCCAGCGCGCCATCGACCTTGGTCCATTGCCAGTCCTGCCAGGCCGCGCTGCGCTGTTCCGCGCTGCGCCCCGGCCACAGCCGCTCCATCCGGACCAGCACGCCGGCGTCCAGCATGCCGTCGGCCAGGGCCTCGATGCGCTTGACCTGCAGGCAGGCATCGCGGTCTTCGGGGATCAGCCGCGGGCCACCCGGCAGGCCGTCGAGGTACTCGACGATCACCCGCGAATCGAACCAGGCCTCGCCATCGTCGGCCAGCAGGCAGGGCACCTTGCGCAGGGGGTTGAGGCGGTCGACGCCGTTGTCGGTCTGGAACACGTCGACTTCGACCAGTTCGAGGTCAAGGCCCTTCTCGGCGGCGACGGCGCGCACCTTGCGTGCGAAGGGGCTGGGCAGTGAGCAGAACAGTTTCATGGTGCCGCCAGTCTGCCATCACGCCGCCACGGTGGCGAGGTAGCGGTCGAAGCAGGCGGCCACCACACGCAGCAGCAGCCGGCCACGTTCGGTGACCCGCACGCTGTGTGTGCCGCGCACCACCAGGCCATCGCGGGCGAGCTGATCGAGCCGGGGGGTGGCCTCATCGAGCAGGGCGCGGGCATCGACGCCGTGGCGGCGGCCGAGCTCCAGCACATCGACCTCGCCGTGGCACATCAGGTCCTGGATCAGGTCGGCGCGCAGCAGGTCGTCCTCGTCGAGCACAAGGCCGCGCCAGACCGGCAGGCGGCCGGCGTCGATGGCGGCCTCCCAGTCGGGCAGCTCGCGCGGGTTCTGGGCGTAGGCGTCGGCGATCCGGCTGATCGCGCTGGCACCGAAACCGACCAGATCGGTGTCGGCATGGGTGGTGTAGCCCATGAAATTGCGGCGCAGGCCGCCCTTGCGGCGGGCCACCGCCAGTTCGTCGAAGGGCAGGGCGAAGTGGTCCATGCCGATGTAGACGTAGCCGGCCGCCAGCAGGCGCTCGACGGCAAGCCCGAGCAGGGCGATCTTGCCGGCGGCCGAGGGCAGGCTGGCCGCGTCGATGCGGCGCTGGGCGCGGAACATCTGCGGCAGGTGGGCGTAGGCGTAGACGGCGATGCGGTCGGGCCGCAGTTCGATCACCTGCTCGAGGGTACGGCCGAAACCCTCGGCGGTCTGCCGTGGCAGGCCGTAGATCAGGTCGAGGTTGATGGAGCGCATCCCGACCGCCCTTGCGGCCTCGACCACGGCGCGGGTCTCGGCCTCGCTCTGCAGGCGGTTGACGGCAATCTGCACGGCCGGGTCGAAATCCTGCACGCCGAGGCTGATGCGGTTGAAGCCGATCGCGTGCAGCTCGCGGATCGCGGCAGGGTCGCTGCGACGCGGATCGATCTCGATCGAAAGGTCGGCGTGGCGCGGGTCGCCGAAACGGAAGCGGGCGCGCAGGTGGCCGACCAGGGCGGCGATCTCGGTGTTGGCGAGAAAGTTCGGCGTGCCGCCGCCGAAGTGCAGTTGCACCACCTCGCGATCGGCATCGAACAAGGGCGCCAGCAGGTCGACCTCGCGTTCCAGCCGGCGCCGGTAGGCCGGCCCGCGGGCGAGGTCGCGGGTCACCACCCGGTTGCAGCCGCAGTAGAAGCAGGGGCTGGTGCAGAACGGCACATGGACGTAGAGCGACAGCGCCCGGGGCAGCGGCTCCTCGTTGCTGCGGGCGATGGCGGCACGCAGTTCGGCCTCACCGAAGGCCGCCGAGAACTGCGGCGCGGTCGGGTAGGAGGTGTAGCGCGGCCCCGGCCGGTCGTGGCGGGCCAGCAATTCGGCGTCGAATCGGGGAGCGGCGGTGGTCGGCATGCGACGGACCCTAGTGGGTCCGGCGGCGGCCTCCGTTGATTCCAGTCAACTGGCGCGACACCGCGAGGCGGATCGCCCGGACCAGCTCGGCGGCGTTCGGATGGCGGCCGCTGTCCCCGGGCAGGGCCAGGGCCCAGGCCTGGCCGAGCGTGGTGCGACCGACGATACTGCGCCCGGCGACCCGGGCCCAGGCCGTGGCATTGGGCTTGCCGAGGTAGGCCAGGATGGCCCGCTTGGTGGCTGGGGCAAGCGGGCCGTCGATCTCGACGCAGCCCTTGAAGATGCCGGGTTCCTTCATGCCGTCCGCTCGTGCCGGAGTCGTGGCCGGTCGCGGCGAGGCCGGCGGGGCGGCCAGCGGAGCCTCGTGGGCGCTCAGGGGCAGGGCAGGGGGATCAAGCACGGTACGGCTCCAGCCAAGGTTCGCTGGAAGCACGAGCAAAAACCGTGCCAAGCGCTGTTCCCTTGCGCCGACGGGTTTCCGTCGGCCGGCGTCGGAACGCCAAGATTCAGGGCGGGTCGAGGAAGCCCTCGCGGCGCCAGGTCAGCACCAGGGTGTCGCGGTGGCCGTTCCGGCCATCGGGCTGCAGGGGCGTGGTCTCGTGGATGACCCGGGCGTCGTCGAGCAGCAGGGTGCTGCCAGCTCCGGCCAGGGTGAAGCGCAGGCCGGCCGGCCCGTCCGCCTCGAACACCCGGGTCTCGCCGCCGCGCACCGCCTCACGCGCCACCAGCACCACCGCGACCGCATCGACGCCATCGCGGTGGGCCCCCTCCGGTGTGGGGCGACCGATGCCTTCGGCGGTGTCGATGCGGAACTGGTGCACTTCGACGAAGGGCAGGGCGTGGCCCAGCGCCGTCGCCGCCAGACGGCCCAGGCCCAGCACCAGTGCCGGTAGCGCGGGCTCGGCCAGGGTCGCCGCCGTGACCGGCGCGAAACGACGCTCGAAACCGCCGTGCAGGGCGTTGTAGTCGGTCGGCTGCCAGTGCGGCCGATCGACCGTACCGAGGATGCGATCGCCTTCGGCGCTGAGCCGCAGCGAGGCATGACGCCGGAAGCGGTAGCGGCCACCGTCGCGCAGGTGGGGATCGGCCGGCAGGTCATCCCAGTGGCGGGCCAGCGCGGCGAAATCGGCAGCGGCGATGCCGGCGGCCTTGAAGCAGGCCTCGGGGCCGAGTCGGACGAAGCCCTGCCGGTGCAGGGTGGCGGCGGGATCGGCGTCATCGAGACACCAGGACAGGGCTTGGCTGCGCATGCCCGCATTGTGCGGTGCGCCGCCACGATCGGGCAGGGGGCGCGGCGGGCCGGCCCTCGGGCACAATGCCGCGCCTACCGCAGCGGAAACCCGCGATGCTCGAGACCGTCGAAACCAGCACCGGCCCCCGCCCGGTCTTCTCGGTGATCTGGCTGCACGGCCTCGGTGCCGACGGCCACGACTTCGCGCCGATCGTGCCCGAACTCGTGCGCCGCGACTGGCCGGCGCTGCGCTTCGTCTTCCCGCACGCGCCGGTGATGCCGATCACCATCAACAACGGCCATGCGATGCGGGCCTGGTACGACATCGTCAGCCTCGACTTCAGCAAGGTCCGCGAGGACGCTGCCGGTGTGCGCCGTTCGATCGCCGAGGTGGAAGCACTGATCGGCCGCGAGCGCGACCGCGGTATTCCGGCCCATCGTGTGATCCTCGCCGGGTTCTCGCAAGGCGGGGCCATCACCCTGGCCGCCGGCCTGCGCCGCGAGCAGCCCCTGCTCGGCCTCGCCGTGCTTTCGGCCTACCTGCCGCTGGCCGCCGAGACCCCCGTCGAAGCCACCCCGCAGGGCCTGACCACGCCTTTGTTCATGGCGCACGGCACGCAGGACCCGGTGGTGCCGCTCGCGGCCGGACAGCGCGCCGCCGACACGCTGCGGGCGCTGGGTATGGACGCCAGTCTGCGCCGCTACCCGATGCCGCATTCGGTCTGCGCCGATGAAGTGCGCGACCTCGGCGACTGGATGACGCAGCGTTTCGCCGCTTGAAGCCCTCAGCGTTCCTCGTGCTCGGCCAGCACGTGAGCGCCCAACATGATCATCCGCAGCATCTCGACCATCTGCTCGACCACCTCGCCACGGCGTTCACGCGGCAGGTCGATGGCGGTGCCGCCCATTGCGAACACCAGCCGGGTCATCGCGGTGGCGACCAGGGCCGGCGCGTGGATCGGCCGCCCGCCGGCTTCGGACAGCCGCACCAGATCGATGCAGAGTTCCTCCTCGAAGGTGCGCAGTTCGCGCTCGACCGCGGCCTTGTAGGCGTCGGAGCCGACCATGCCTTCGCGCAGCAGGATGTGCAGCAGGCGCTCGTCGGCGTCGAGCTGCTCCATGAAGGCCTCGATCGAGGTGCGGATCACGCTGCGCCCCGGCCGCAGGCGCAGGCGCGCCTCGCGGATGATGCTGCGCAGGCTGCGGCCGCCGAGTTCGATCAGGGCGATCGCCAGCGCGTCCATGTCGCGGAAGTGGCGGTAGAAGCTGTTCGGCGCGATGTCGGCCTCGCGGGCGACCTCGCGCAGGCTGAGCGTGGAGATGCTGCGGTGCGGGCCGAGCAGGCGCAGGGCAGCGGCCACGAGGTCTTCGCGGCTGATCTGCGGCTTGCGGCCGGGGCCGTGGGCCGGAACCGGCCGGAGCGGCCGGGGAACGAGCGGCGTGGGGTCGGGCATGGCGGGTCTCCGGGCTGGCCAGTGTAGGCCGGCTGACGCTGCCGAGGGCCGTTCAGCAGGGGTTTACGATACAGTCGTCTGCACAAGTGTATAGAATTGGCGGACCGCCCACCGAGCCCGTCCCATGTCCTTCGCCTTTGCGCTGCCCCCGTTCCGCCCGGCCTGGGACTACTGGCGCGGCCTGCTGCAGCCGGGCTGGAGCCCCTACGGCAACACCGCGCGCATCGTCCGGCGCGCGCCGGCCGCGGCCGACAGCGAGACGCTCTGGCTTCGGCCTTTCCGCCGCCTCGGCAACTGGCAGCCGGGTCAGCACCTCACCGTCGGTTTCGAACTGGACGGTCGCCGTTTCCAGCGCAGCTTCACCCTCACCAGCCTGCCCGGCGAAACCGAGCTTGCGCTCACCGTGCGCAAGCGCGCCGGCGGTCGTTTCGCCGATTGGCTGGAGGCAGCCGGAAGCGGCGCCCGGCTCTCGATCAGCGAGCCCTGGGGCGGCTTGGCCTTCGAACTGCCGGAGGCCCCGCAGCGCCTGCTGCTGGCGGCCGGCAGCGGCATCACCGCCGCCATGGCCCAGGTGCGGGCCGCCGCCGCGCGCGGGCAAATGGCCGGGCTTGGCCTCGCCTACTGGGTGCGCGAACGCGCCCAGGCCTGTTTCCTCGAGGAGCTGCATCTTTTGCAGGCCCGCTTTCCCGAGTTCCGTTTCCGCCTGTTCCTGACCGGCGACACCCCGGTGGCCGGGCACGAGGCCGATGGGCGGCTCGATGCCGGCACGCTCGCCGCCCTGCCGGCCGATCCACGCGGCGCCGAGGTGCTGGCCTGCGGGCCGCAGGGCTTTGTCGCCCGCGTCGAGGCCCTGCTGCGCGAGGCCGCCGCCCGGGTCGCCACCGAGAGTTTCACACCGCCGGTGCTGCTTGAGCCGGTGTCGGCGGATGCGAGCATCGCGCTCACCCTCGCTCGCAGCGGGCGCGTGCTCAGCATCCCCGCCGGCACGCCGCTGCTGGCGGCGCTGGAAGCCGCCGGTCTCAAGCCCGAGCACGGCTGCCGTGCCGGTCTGTGCGGCCGCTGCGTCTGCGCCAAGCCCGAGGGCGTGCATGTCGATCTGCGCGACGGCAGCGTCCACCCCGAAGCCAGCCACGCGCTCAAGCTCTGCGTCAGCGCGGCGCGCAGCGACCTCCGCCTCGACCTCTGACCCGGCCCCGCGCCGATCCCGGAACCCGCCATGCCCGCCACTGCCCCCGCCCTGCTCACCGGTGAGCGCCTCGAAGCCTTCGGCGCCGAACTCGACGCCCTGCGCGAGAAGCACGTCCGCGACCTCGGTGCCGTCGATGCCCGCTACATCCGCCGGGTCCGCCACGCCGTGCGCTGGACGGAAGTCGTCGGCCGGCTCGCGCTCTACGCCGCCGCGCCCTGGCCCTGGCTGCTCTGGCCGCTCTGGTGCTTCGGCGTGCTCGCGCTGGCGGTGTCGAAGATTCTCGACAACATGGAGCTCGGCCACAACGTCATCCACGGTCAGTACGACTGGATGAACGACCCCAGCCTGCAGGGCGACCGCTTTCAATGGGATCACCTCTGCCCCGCGGACTGGTGGCGGCAGACGCACAACCACAGCCACCACCAATGGACCAATGTGCGCGGCAAGGACGACGACATCGGTTACGGCCTGCTGCGGATCTTCCCGGAGCAGCGCTGGACACCCTTCGCGCTCGGTCAGCCGCTCTACGCCGCCCTGCTCGCGGTGTTCTACCAGACCGGCATCGCGGTGCAGCATCTCAAGCTCGGCAAGTACCTGAAAGGCCAGCGCCCCTGGCGCGAGTTCTGGGTCGAAGCCCGGCCCCTGCTGCGCAAGCTGCCCTGGCAGGGCGGCAAGGACTACCTGTTTTTCCCGCTGCTGGCCGGCCCGTTCTTCCTGCCGGTGTTGCTGGGCAATGCCGCGGCCAATCTGTTGCGCAACCTATGGACCTTCGTGGTGATCTTCTGCGGCCATTTCACCAAGGACGCGATCACCTTCACCCCGGCCCAGGTCAAGGAAGAGACCCGTGCCGGCTGGTACCAGCGGCAGATCCTGGGCTCGTCGAACATCGAAGGCGGGCCGCTCATGCACCTGATGACCGGCAACCTGAGCCACCAGATCGAGCACCACCTCTTCCCCGACCTCCCGGCGCGCCGCTACGCGGACATGGCGGTCGAGGTGCGGGCGCTCTGCGCCAGGTACGGCGTGCCCTACAACACCGGCTCGCTGCCGAAGCAGTTCGGTGAGGTGGTCTGGCGCGTTCTCCGGCACGCTTTCCCGAGCCGGCCGCACTGGGTGGCCAAGACGGCCTGAAGCGAGTGCGGCGGGCTTCGGCCGCGAGATCGGCATGACGGTCACGGCGGCGCAGGGCTACTATCGCGTCCGTCTCGACCTGCCCCTGCCCTGACGCGTGAATGTCCTCATCGTCGACGACGAGCCGCTTGCTCGCGAACGCTTGGCGCGTCTGGTCGGCGTGCTGGCCGGATCGGTCGTGCTGCCGCCCTGCGCCGACGGCCGCGCTGCGGTGGAGGCCTGCGCGGCGGGCGGTGTCGATCTGGTGCTGCTCGACATCGAGATGCCGGGCATGGACGGCCTGGAAGCGGCCCGCCACCTGACTGGGCTGCCGGACCCGCCGGCCGTGGTGTTCTGCACCGCCTACGACGCCCACGCCCTGGCCGCCTTCGAGGCGGCGGCGATCGATTACCTGCTCAAGCCGGTCCGCGCCGAACGCCTAGCCGATGCCATCCAGCGTGCTGCCCTGCACCGGACTGGACGGGGGGTGGTGCCGTCCAAACTGCCCACGCCTGTCCGGGCCCGCAGCCATCTTGCCGCCCGCCTGCGCGGCAGCCTGCGGCTCATCCCGGTCGAGGACATCCACTACCTGCAGGCCGAGGAGAAATACGTTGTCGTTCACCATGCCCGTGGCGAGGACCTCGTCGAGGACTCGCTCAAGGCCCTGGAGGTCGAATTCGGCGAGCGTTTCTTGCGCATCCATCGCAACTGTCTGGTCGCGCGCGGCCAGTTCGCCGAACTCCGCCGCCACGCCGACGGCAGCACCCATGTGCGGCTGCGCGACGACGACATCGAACTCGAAGTGAGCCGGCGCTGCCTTCCCGGCCTGCGCGAGGCCCTGAGCCATCTTTGAAAGCGCCGCTTCCGGCGCTGACTCCACGGACCCCCCCACGATGCCCCGACTCCGACTGGCCACCCGCGAAAGCGCGCTGGCGCTCTGGCAGACCGAACACGTCGCCGCCCGCCTGCGCGCCCTGCACCCCGGCCTGGAGGTGCAGCTGGTGCCGATGAGCACCCGCGGCGATCAGATCCTCGACCGCGCATTGGCCGCCGTGGGCGGCAAGGGCCTGTTCCTCAAGGAGCTGGAGGTGGCGATGCTGGAGGGGCGCGCCGACGCCGCCGTGCACTCGCTGAAGGACGTGCCGATGGACCTCGACGGGCCCTTCGTGCTGCCGGCCATCCTCGAGCGCGCCGATCCCCGTGATGCCTTCGTCTCCCAACATCACGCCCGCCTTGATGCGCTGCCCGAGGGGGCGCGCGTCGGCACCAGTTCGCTGCGGCGGCAGGCGCAGTTGCGGGCGCTGCGTCCCGATCTCGAACTCCTCGACCTGCGCGGCAACGTCAACACCCGACTGGCCAAGCTCGATGCCGGCCAGTACGACGCGATCATCCTCGCCTGCGCCGGCCTGCAGCGGCTCGGATTCGAATCGCGCATGAGCGAGCGCTTGTCACCGCAGCGCCTGTTGCCGGCGGTGGCGCAGGGCGCCATCGCCATCGAATGCCGCGAAGGCGATGAAACCACGGCCGCCTGGTTGCAAGGCCTCGACCATGCGCTCACCCGCAGCTGTGTCGAGGCCGAGCGCGCCATGAACCGCGCCCTGCACGGCAGCTGCCAGGTCCCGGTGGCGGGGTTCGCCGAACGTGCCGGCACGCGCCTGCGCCTGCGTGGGCTGGTCGGCCGGGTCGCCGACGGCCGCCTGCTGCGGGCCGAGGCCGAAGGCCCGGCGGCCGATCCACAAGCCTTGGGCCTTCAGGTCGCCGAGGCCCTGCGGGCGCAAGGTGCTTTGGAGCTGCTGGGGCACTGAAGGTCGTCCGCCCCGTCGGCCGTGGCGGCGTGGCGGCCGCTTTGCGATGCTGGTGACCTTCCTGCCGAGGGCCACCGCCGATGGACCGCTACGAACGCATCCTCGCCCTGCACCGCAGCCTGAAATCCGCACGCCTGCCGGTGCCGCTGACCCGGCTGATGGACGATCTGGGTTGTTCGCGGGCCACTTTGTATCGCGACATCGCCTTCCTGCGCGACGCGCTCGGCGCGCCGCTGGAGAGCGTCGAGGGTGGGGCCAGCTTCCGCTATGCCGAAAAGGACGCCGAGCGTTTCGAGCTGCCGGGCCTGTGGCTCAGTTCGGAGGAATTGCATGCGCTGACGGCCGCCCAGCAGTTGCTCGACCGCACCGGCCCCGGCGTGCTGGCGGCGGCCATCGCGCCTTTGAAGAACCGGATCGATGCCCTGCTGCAGCGGCATGCCGGTGGCAAGCGTTGGCCGATCGAGCGCGTGCGCGTGCTCGGCAGCGGCACCCGGCGTGTCGATGAGGCGGCGTTCCGGATGGTGGCGAGCGCGGTGCTGGAGCGCCGCAGGCTGCGTTTCGAATACCTGGCCCGCTCCACCAACACGGCCACGCAGCGCCAGGTCTCGCCGCAGCGGCTCACCCACTACCGCGACAACTGGTACCTCGACGCCTTCGACCACGAGCGCGAGGGCCTGCGCAGTTTCTCGGTCGACCGCATCCGCCATGCGCGGATCGAGGATGCTGCCGCCCTCGACCACCCCGACGCCGAGCTGGATACCCACTTCGCCGCCAGTTACGGCATCTTCAGCGGCGCGCCCAAGGCCTGGGCGACGATCCGCTTCAGCGCCAAGGCGGCGCGCTGGGTGGCCGACGAGCACTGGCATTCCAAGCAAGAAGGGCGCCTGCTGCCGGACGGTCGCTACGAATTGCGGCTGCCCTACAGCCATGCCCGCGAGCTGCTGATGGATGTGCTGCGGCACGGCCCGGATGCCGAGGTGCTCGAACCCACGGCCCTGCGTGAACAGTTGCGCAGCCTGCTGCAACTCACCGCCGCCAACTACGGCGATTAAGCGCTGTCGACGCCGAGCCTTTGCCGGTTGTCAGCCTGAGAGACGTGGAACGTCTTCGTGAACCGTTTTGATGATCGGGGTGTCGGCTCCGAAACGCGACGGCCTAGCAGTTCTTGCGTCTGCCCACGCGCCTGCCGACGCGCGGCCTGCGGACGCGACGGCTCAGGCTCCGCGTCCCGCTCCGCATTCGCCGACGCTCGCCTTCCATGGCTCGCTTCGCTGTCCACGAGGCCGCGCTGGCGCGGCGCTCGCTGACGGGCATCGGCCGCAGTAGGCGATCCACCGAAGGATACGAAGCGAAGACGGTCTTCGTGCTGCTGACGCCAGCATCGCCTGAGCCGCGAAGCACCCCGCAAGGCAGGCTGGGGGCTGGCGGCGGATTTCGAGGGCCAACACGTCGATCAGACGGCAGGCCCGCAGGGTGCGCCCCGGACGGGCGCACCGACCGAGGGCGCCATGGATGCGCCCTTCGGTCGGCCCGTCGGCTTGCTTGCCGCACAACAGCTGGCCCGAGCCCGCCGCGGCCCCGGCCAGCCGTGGCGGGGGCTGCTCCGGATGCGTCCCGGCCTGCTGGGCGCGGAATATGGCCATGCCTTCGCGCCTGCCCACGCACGGCGCTTGCTGAGAGCCCGATCAGGGGCGTCGGCACCGAAATGACCGTTAGCGCCGTGTGCAGGCGGCGGGGGTGACTTTGTCCACCCCCGCGCCGCGCCGGGAGCCGGGTAAGCTGGCGGCCCCGCCCTTTTGCCCGGAGCCCGTCGATGCCACACAAACGCCTTGCCCTGGTCCTCGCCCTGATGTCCGCACCCTTCGCCCTCGCCCTCGCCCAGACCCCCGCTTCCCTACCGGCGACCAGTCCGGCCGTCGCCCCGATGCCCGCCGACCCCTGGCTGTGGCTGGAGGATGTCGAGGGCGAGCGTTCGATGGCCTGGGTCAGGGCACAGAACGCCGAAACCCGTGCCGTGCTGGAGGCCGAGCCCGGCTTCACCCGGCTGCGCGATGAGCTGCTCGCCATCCTCGACTCCGACGAGCGCATCCCCTTCGTGGTCAAGCGCGGTGACTACCTCTACAACTTCTGGCGGGACCGCGAGAACCCGGCCGGGCTGTGGCGGCGCACCACGCTCGAGGAATACCGCAAGCCGGAGCCGGCCTGGGACGTGCTGCTCGACCTCGATGCGCTCAACCGTGCCGAGAACATGAACTGGGTCTGGCGCGGTGCCGACTGCCTGCGACCGGCCTACGACCGCTGCCTTGTCTCGCTCTCGCGCGGCGGTGCCGACGCGATCGAAATCCGCGAATGGGACAAGAGCGACCGGGCCTTCGTCGCCGACGGCTTCCGCCTGCCCGAGGCCAAGGGCGGTGCCGGCTGGCGCGATGCCGATTCGCTGTTCGTCTACACCGATTTCGGCCCCGGCAGCATGACCGTCTCCGGCTACCCGCGCCAAGCCAAGCTCTGGCAGCGCGGCACGCCGCTTTCCGAGGCGAGGCTGGTGTTCGAGGGTCGGGCCGAGGACATGTTCATCGCCGCCGGCCGCGACCACACGCCCGGTTTCGAACGTGATTTCGTCAGCCGCACCATCGCTTTCTACAACGATGAGCTGTTCCTGCGCGCCGAGGACGGCACGCTCACCCGCGTCGATGCGCCGAACTCGGCGAACAAGACGCCGTTCCGCGAATGGCTGATTCTCGAGCTTCGCGAGGACTACAGCGCCGGTGGCCGGACCTTCCCCAAGGGCGCGGTCATCGCCACCCGGCTCGATGCTTTCATGGCCGGCGGGCGCGACTTCGATGTCCTGTTCGAGCCGAGCCCCAGCACCGCCTTCGTCTCGCTCACGCCGACCCAGAACCACCTCATCCTCAACGTGCTGGAGCACGTCAAGAACCGGCTCTACGTCCTCACCTACCGCAACGGCGAGTGGGGCAGCGAGCCGATGCACGGCGCGCCGGCTTTCGGCACGGTGTCGGTGGCGGCGGTCGATGCCGAGGCCAGCGACGAGTACTTCCTGACGGTCACCGGGTTCCTCACGCCGACCACCCTCAAGTTCGGCCGCATCGGCGGCGTGCCTGAGCCGCTCAAGCAGTTGCCGGCCTTCTTCAACGCCGAGGGCCTGGAGGTCAGCCAGCACTTCGTCACCAGCCGCGACGGCACCCGCGTGCCCTACTTCATGATCGCCCGCAAGGGCATCGAGAAGAACGGCCGCAACCCGACCCTGCTGTTCGGCTACGGTGGTTTCGAGATCTCCCTGACCCCGGGCTACTCGGCCGGTGTCGGCCGCGCCTGGCTGGAAGCGGGCGGGGTCTACGTGGTCGCCAATATCCGAGGTGGCGGTGAATACGGTCCGCGCTGGCACCAGGCCGGCCTCAAGCAGAACCGTCCGCGGATCTTCGAGGATTTCGCCGCCGTCGCCGAGGACCTGATCGCCCGCGGCATCACCTCGCCGCCGCACCTGGGCATCCAGGGCGGCAGCAACGGCGGGCTGCTGGTCGGCAACATGCTGGTCCACTACCCGCAGCTGTTCGGCGCGGTGGTCTGCCAGGTGCCGCTGCTCGACATGCGCCGCTACCACCTGCTGCTGGCCGGTGCCTCGTGGATGGCCGAATACGGCAACCCGGACGACCCGGCGCAGTGGGCCTTCATCGAAGGCTTCTCGCCTTACCACAACGTCCGCGCCGACGTCCGCTACCCGCCGGTGCTGTTCACCACCTCGACCCGCGATGACCGCGTCCACCCGGCCCATGCCCGCAAGATGCATGCACTGATGCGCTCGAAGGGGCATGCCAGCTTCTACTACGAGAACATCGAGGGCGGCCACGGCGGCGCGGCCAACAATGCCCAGACCGCCTTCATGAACGCGCTGGCGTTCACCTTCCTCAAGAAAAAGCTGTTCCCGGAGTAAGCCATGCCCTCGCGTCCGATGCACCGTTCCCTGCCCGTCCTGCTCGGTGGCCTGCTGGCCGCTGGTGTGGCGGTTCCCGCTGGCGCGGCCGGCAGCGGCACTCAGGCCGCGCCGCGCCCACCGGTGGCCGATCAGCGCCCGCACGAGGTGCGCGCCCCGCACGGCGCGGTGCGCATCGACGAGTACTACTGGTTGCGCGACGACACCCGCCAGAACCCGGAGGTGCTGGCGCTTCTGGCCGCCGAGAACGCCTACACCGACGCCCGGATGGCGCCGCTGGCCGGACTCAAGGAGACCCTGTTCAACGAGATCGTTGGCCGGGTGCAGCAGGACGATTCCAGCGTGCCTTTCTTCGAGGACGGTTTCTGGTACTACACCCGCTTCGAGACCGGCAAGGACTACCCCATCGTCGCCCGCCGCAAGGGCACGATGGAGGCGCCCGAGGAGATCCTGCTCGACCAGAACGCCATGGCCGCGGGCAAGGATTTCTTCCAGGTCGGCAACTGGGAAGTCAGCCCGAACGGCCGTCTGCTGGCCTGGGCCGAGGACCTGAACGGCCGTCGGCAGTTCACCATCCGGGTCAAGGACATCGCCACGGGCGAGGTGTTGCCCGACGCCATCACCGGTGCGGCCTCGAGCATCGTCTGGGGCGATGACAACCGCACGATCTGGTACGTCGAGAACCACCCGGAAACCCTGCTCACCACCCACGTCAGAACCCGTGTGCTGGGCACGCCGGCCGGCTCCGACCCGATCGTCTACACCGAGCGCGACACCAGCTTTTTCATGGGCATCGGCCGCACCCGCTCGGAGGACTACATCTGCATCGCCGTGCAGAGCACGGTATCCTCCGAACAGCGCTGCACGCCGGCCGCCGATCCCGGCGAGTTCACGGTGATCGCGCCGCGGGAGCGCGACGTCGAGTACAGCGCCGACCACCACGCCGGCCGCTGGGTCATCACCACCAACTGGAACGCGCCCAACTTCCGCATCATGACCGTGGCCGAGGACGCGCTCGGCAGCCGCGACGCCTGGAAGGAGCTGGTGCCGCATGCCGACGATGTGTTCATCGAGGGCGTCACCCTGTTCGACGGCTTCATGGCCATCGGCGAGCGTTCCGAGGGCCTGCGCCGCATCCGCATCCTCGAGGACGGCGGCGAGAGCACCTTCGTCCAGTCGGACGAGCCGGCCTACACCATGGCGCTTTCGGTCAATCCGATGCCGGACACGCCCTGGGTGCGCTACACCTACACCTCGCTGACCACGCCGGTCACCACCTACGAGATCAACGTGCACACCGGCGAGCGCCGGATGCTCAAGCAGGACCCGGTGCCGGGTTTCGATCCGGCGCAGTACCTCACCGAGCGGCTCTGGGTGACGGCACGCGACGGCCAGACCCGCATCCCGGTCTCGCTGGTCTACCGCAAGGGTTTCGAGAGGAACGGCCAGGCCGCGATGCTGCAGATGGGCTACGGCGCTTACGGCATCTCGATGGATCCGAGCTTCAACCGTGCTCTGCCGAGCCTGCTCGACCGCGGCATGGTCTATGCCATCGCCCACATCCGCGGCGGCCAGGAGATGGGCCGCGCCTGGTACGACCAGGGCCGTCTGCTCAACAAGAAGAACACCTTCACCGATTTCATCGATGTCACCGCCGCGCTCGTCGAGAAGGGCTACGCCCATCCGGAGCGGGTGGCCGCGATCGGCGGCAGTGCCGGCGGTCTGCTGATGGGCGCGGTGGCCAACATGGCCCCGCAGAAGTACGACGTCATCATTTCGCTCGTGCCCTTCGTCGACGTGGTGACGACCATGCTCGATCCGAGCATTCCGCTTACCACCAACGAGTACGACGAGTGGGGCAACCCGGAGCAGCGCGAGTTCTACGACTACATGCTGGCCTACTCGCCCTACGACAACATCCGCGCCCAGGACTACCCGGCGATGTTCGTCGGCACCGGGCTGTGGGATTCGCAGGTGCAGTACTGGGAGCCGGCCAAGTACGTGCAGCGCCTGCGCGCCACCATGAGCGGCGGTGGTCCCATTCTGTTCCGCATCAACATGGAAGCCGGCCACGGCGGCCGCTCGGGGCGCTTCCAGCGCTTCCGGGAAACCGCCGAGCAGTACGCTTTCCTGCTCGATCAGCTGGGCGTGACCCGGCGCGACTGAGCAGCGCGGTTCGCGGCGGGTCACCCAGGCTCGCCGCGCCGCCGGTGCGCTCCGTCGCTATACTCGTGGCGGTTCGCGTCCTGCCCCTGCCGCACCGAGCGCCATGAAAACCCTGCGCGTCCTCCTGCCCCTGCTGATCGCCTGCGCCCTGCTCGCCGCCTGCGGCAACAAGGGTGATCTGGTCCGCCCGAGTTTGGCCGAGGCTCCCCTCGAAGCCCCCGTCGAGGCCCCCGCCGCGACCCCTGCCGAGGCATGAACACGGCCGCAGCGCGCCGGCGTTTCAGCAAGATGCATGGTGCCGGCAACGATTTCGTTCTGCTCGACCTGCGTCAAGGCGAGCCGCCACCGCCGCCCGCCGAGGTGGCGCGTATGGCCGACCGCCACCGCGGCATCGGCTTCGACCAGCTCCTCACCGTCGAGGCAGCGACCAGCCCCGGCGCACTTGCCGCCTACCGCATCTGGAACGCCGACGGCAGCATCGCCGGTCAATGCGGCAACGGCGCCCGCTGCGTGGCGGCCTGGCTGCGCCGCGACGGCGTGCCGATGGCACAGCGCTTCCGGCTCGACAGCCCGGACGGGCCGGTCGAGGCCGAGCTGCGGGCCGATGGCGAGGTCGCCATTGTCTTGGGGCATCCGCGTTTCGCGCCCGCCGAGGTGCCGCTGCGGCTCGAGGGCCCCGGCCCCGAGCACCGGCTGGCGACTCCCTGGGGCGAGCTGCGCTTCGGTGCCGTCTCGATGGGCAATCCGCATGCGGTGATCGAGGTCGCCGAGCTTGCCGCCACCGATGTCGCCGGCATCGCCCGCTGGTTGCAGGCGCAGGCGGTGTTCCCCGAGGGCGTCAATGTCGGTTTCGCCGAAGTCCGGGCCGATGACCGCATCGCCCTGCGCGTCTACGAGCGCGGTGCCGGCGAGACCCTGGCCTGCGGCAGCGGGGCCTGCGCGGCGGTGGCGGTGCTGGTACGGCGCGGCCGGGTCGGGCGAACCGTACAGGTCGATCTGCCCGGCGGCCGCCTGCGCATCGACTGGCCGACCGACGATGCGCCGCTGCGCATGACCGGCCCGGCGGCTTTTGTGTTCGACGGAGAATGGATCCCATGACGGACGACCGCAGCACGCGCCATGAGGCCCACGAGATCGCGCAGTGGCTGCGCCGCCATCCACGTTTTCTGGAGCAGTTCCCCGACCTCGCGGTGACCCTGGTGGTGCCCAAGGACGGCGGCGCCAGTGCCTCGTTGGCCAGCTACCAGCTGGAGGTCCTGCGCGAGAAGAACCGCGAGCTGACCCGCCGCCTGCACGAACTGGGCGAGAACGCCCAGCTCAACGAACGCCTGGCCGTACGCACCCACCAGCTCACCCTCGCCCTGATGCGGGCGGTCACCGCCGAGGAGGTGCTGCAGACGATGGTGGCCGTGCTGGGCGAGGACTTCGCCGGCGATGCCGTGCGGGTGCTGCTGCCGATCGGCCCGGCGACCCCCGCGAACCTGCGGGCGGCCATCGAGTGCCTCGGTGGCGTGCCCTGGCTGCTGGCGCTGCCGGCCGACGATGCCCGGCTCGCCAGCGTCGCCGCGCTGATGGCAGCGGGCGAGCCCTGCTGCGGGCGGCCCAGTGCCGAGCGCCAGGCCCTGCTGTTCGGCGGTCCTGGTGGCGAGCGCCTTGCCTCGGCCGCCCTGCTGCCGGTGCCGGGGCTCGGCCTCGTCGCCATGGGCAGCGGCGATCCGAACCGCTTCTACCCGGGCATGGGCACCTTGTTCCTGCGGATGATGGCCGAGGCCTTGGCCACCGCGCTGGCACGCAGCGCCTGAGCGCGATGGGCACGCCCGGCACCGCCCCCGCAGCACGCCCGGACGAGGGTCTCGACACCGGGCTGGCCGCCTTCCTCGCCCATCTCGCGATCGAAAGGCAGGCCTCGCCGCACACCCGCGAGGCCTACCGCCGCGACCTCGGCGCGCTGCGCGACTGGATGGCAGGCCGCGGTCTGGAACACTGGCCGGCCCTCGATGGCGCGGCCCTGCGCGCCTTCGTCGCCGACGAGCATGCCCGCGGCCTGGCCCCGGCCAGCGTGCAGCGCCGGCTCTCGGCCTGCCGTGCCCTGCTGCGCTGGCTGCTCAAACACGGCGTGCTGGCCACCGACCCGAGTGCGGGCCTGCGCGGCCCGAAGGCTCCGCGCAAGCTGCCGCAGGTGCTCGATGCCGACGAGATGGGCCAGCTGGTGGCGGTGCCGCAGGAGGTGCCGCTGGGCCTGCGCGACCGGGCGATGCTGGAGCTGTTCTATTCCTCCGGCCTGCGCGTTTCAGAACTCTGCGGCCTGCGCCGGGCCGACCTCGACCTGGCCGCGGCCGAGGTGCGTGTGCTGGGCAAGGGCCGCAAAACCCGCGTGGTGCCGGTCGGCCGTTTCGCCCGCGAGGCGCTGGCGGCCTGGCTCGCCGCCGAACCCGCGCCGCCGGCGGCCCCCTTGTTCCCCGGCCGCGATGGCGCAGCGATCACGCCGCGGGCGGTGCAGAAGCGGGTGCGCCAGCTGGCCCTGCGGCAGGGCGTGTGGAAGCGCGTGCACCCGCATCTTCTGCGCCACAGTTTCGCCAGCCATGTGCTGGAAAGTTCAGGCGACCTGCGCGGCGTGCAGGAGCTGCTGGGCCATGCCAGCATCGCCACCACGCAGATCTACACCCACCTCGATTTCCAGCACCTGGCCCGCGTCTACGACGGCGCCCACCCGCGGGCGAAGCGCCGGCCGTAAGGCCGCTCAGCGGGCGGCGAGGGTGGGCTGCCGCACCACCTCCGGCAACTGCCGCGACCAGCGCGAGAAGGCCCGCTCGCTGTCCTGCCACACCCCGATCCGCGGCATGCCATCGGCCAGGCTGCCGGTGTAGCGGTCGCTGATCTCAGCGACCGGGCGACCGTCGCGCTCCAGTTGCAGGCGCAGGCTGGCGCCACCGGCATAGAACGAGCGGAACGACAGCCCCGGCTGGCGGTCGAAATCGGCGAAGGTCGGCCGGCTGGAGGCCAGCCCGTCGAGGGTCGGGCGCAGCACCAGCACGCCGGGGCCGGGGGCCGTGACCAGCTCGAAGTTGCGATCCAAGCCGCGCCGCAGGGCGGCACCCAGGGCGGCGGCCTGCGCGGCGGCGTCCTGCGGGCGCACCGGCCGCGGTTCGCCACTGCGCAAAGCGAAGCGATGCGCGGGCTCGGGCAGGTCGAGTGCAACTTCGGCGACGTAGACCTGGCGCACGCCCTGCAGGGCGGCCGGGTCGGCGATGCGGACCTGGTCGAAGGCGAGGGCCGCCGCCGGCAGGGCGGCCAGGGCGAGGCTCAAGACAGTGCGCATGGCAAAGACTCCGCTGGGGCTTGCTAGGTGGAGCATAGCGGCCGGGCGTCGAGCCGGCGTCAGGGCCGAAGCGCCTGTTCAGCCCCGGCTTTACTGCCTGAACCAGCGGTGCCGGTGGCCACCCTTGCGAGCTCGGCCGCCGGCCCCATCTCCCGGAAGTCACCTCGCCGGCCCACCGCATGGACCCCACCGTTTTCCACGCCACCACCATCCTTTCCGTGCGCCGCGGCGACCGTGTCGTTGTGGCCGGCGACGGCCAGGTCACGCTCGGCCACACCGTGATGAAGGCCAATGCCCGCAAGCTGCGACGGCTCGCCAACGGCCGGGTGCTGGCCGGTTTCGCCGGCGCCGCGGCCGATGCCTTCACCCTGTTCGAACTGTTCGAGGGCAAGCTGGAACGCCACGGCGGGCAGTTGCTGCGCGCCGCCGTCGAGCTGACCAAGGAATGGCGCACCGACCGCCGGCTGGGCAAGCTTGAGGCTCTGCTGGCGGTCGCCGACCGCGAGCACTCGCTGATCCTCTCTGGCAACGGCGACGTGATCGAGCCGGAGGACGGGTTGATCGCGATCGGCTCGGGCGGCCCCTACGCGCTGGCCGCTGCGCGCGCCCTGCTCGCGCACACCACGCTCGATGCCCGCGCCATCGCCGAGGCCGCACTCGCCACCGCCGGCGACATCTGCATCTACACCAACCACCACATCAGCGTGGAGGAACTGTGAGCGCCGCCACCATGACCCCGCGCGAGATCGTCCAGGAACTCGACCGCCACATCGTCGGCCAGCAGGAGGCCAAGCGCGCCGTCGCCATCGCCCTGCGCAACCGCTGGCGGCGGATGCAACTCGATCCAGCCCTGCGCGACGAGGTGATGCCGAAGAACATCCTGATGATCGGCCCCACCGGTGTCGGCAAGACCGAGATCGCACGCCGTCTGGCCACGCTCGCCAACGCGCCCTTCGTCAAGGTCGAGGCGACCCGCTTCACCGAGGTCGGCTATGTCGGCAAGGACGTCGAGCAGATCATCCGCGACCTCGCCGACGTCGCCGTGACGCGCGCCCGCGAGCAGGCCAAGCAGAAGCTGCGCGCGCAGGCCGAGGACCGCGCCGAGGAGCGCCTGCTCGACCTGCTGCTGCCGCGCCGTGTCGCGTCGCCCAGCGAAACCGCCACCGACAGCGAGACCCGGCAGAAGCTGCGCAAACAGTTGCGCGAGGGCCGGCTCGATGAACGCGAGGTCGAGTTCGATCTCGCCGCCAATTCCGGCATGCCGGTGCTGGCCCCGCCCGGCATGGAGGAGATGGCCCAGCAGATCACCCAGATGTTCCAGGGCCTGAGCGTCGGCCGAACCCACAAACGCCGCCTGCGCATCGCCGAGGCGCGGCCGCTGCTGGTCGAGGAGGAGGCGGCGCGCCTGGTCAACGACGAGGAGATCCGCCAGCAGGCGATCATCGCCTGCGAGCAGCACGGCATCGTCTTCATCGACGAGATCGACAAGGTGGCGCGCCGGCACAACGCGCACGGCGCCGATGTCTCGCGCGAAGGCGTGCAGCGCGACCTGCTGCCGCTGGTCGAAGGCTCGACCGTCAGCACCCGGCACGGGCCGGTCAAGACCGACCACATCCTGTTCATCGCCTCCGGCGCCTTCCACCTCGCCAAGCCCAGCGACCTGATCCCCGAGCTGCAGGGCCGCTTCCCGATCCGGGTCGAACTCTCGGCCCTGTCGAAGGCCGATTTCGTGCGCATCCTGACCGAGCCCAAGGCGGCACTGACCACCCAGTACCAGGCCCTGCTCGCCACCGAGGGGGTCGAGCTGATCTTCCTGCCCGACGGTATCGAGCGCCTTGCCGCACTCGCCTTTGACCTCAACGAGCGGCAGGAAAACATCGGCGCCCGCCGCCTGCACACGGTGCTGGAGCGGCTCCTGGAAAAAACCAGCTTCGAAGCCCCCGACCGCAGCGGCACGCATTTGCGGGTGGATGCCGCCTTCGTCGATGCCCAGCTCGGGCCGGTCGCCGCCGACACCGACCTCGCGCGCTACGTGCTGTAATGCGGAAATGAGCGCAAGCCCGCCCCGCCCCGCCCCGACCACCCATTTCGGCTACCGCGAGGTGCCGGTGGCCGAGAAGGCCACTCTGGTGCGTGGCGTGTTCACCTCGGTCGCGGCCCGCTACGACCGCATGAACGACCTGATGAGCCTCGGCATCCATAGGCTCTGGAAGCGCTATTTCGTGGCGACCTCGGGCGTGGCCCGCGGCGATCGCGTGCTCGACCTTGCCGGCGGCACCGGCGACATCGCCGCCCTGCTGCACGAGCGCGTGGGCGACACCGGCGAGGTGGTGGTGGGCGACATCAACGCGGCGATGCTGGACGTCGGCCGCGACCGCCTGACCGACCGTGGTCTGGTCCGTGGCCTGCGCTGGGTGCAGCTCAATGCCGAGGCGCTGCCCTTTCCCGATGCCAGTTTCGATCTCGTCACCATCGCCTTCGGCCTGCGCAACGTCACCGACAAGGCCCGTGCCCTGCGCGAGATGCATCGGGTGCTGAAGGTGGGTGGCCGCGCCCTCGTGCTGGAGTTCTCGGAAGTGAAATCGGCCTGGTTCAAGCCGATCTACGAGGTTCACAGCTTTCAAGTGCTGCCGCGGCTCGGCCGGCTTATCGCCAACGATGCCGAGAGCTACCGCTACCTCGCCGAGAGCATCCGCCGGCACCCGCCGCAGGAGGCCCTGAAGGCGATGATGGTCGAGGCCGGTTTCGAGCGTTGCGACTACCGCGATCTCTCCGCCGGCATCTGCGCCATCCACTCCGGCTACCGGATCTGAAACCGCCGGCCGGGCCTCATCCGGCCCATTCGGTACACTCGGGGCTGCCGTCCCTTGTGCCTCCCCACCCGATGCGTCTGCTGCCCGCCCTGGCCCTCGCCGCCTTCGCCTGCTTGGCCCACGCCACCGACCGTGCCCACGATGAGCACAGCGTCGCCGAGCCCAAGCTCGTGCGGATCACCGCCACCGAGCTCGACCTGCGCGTCGATTTCGACCAGCGCAGCCTGCGCGGCCAGGTCACCCACCGCTTGGCCTGGACCCAGCCGGAATGGCCCGGCCCGGCCACGCTGCAACTCGACACCCGCGACCTCAGCATCGAGCGGGTCCAGGCCCGCAACCCGGAAGGCCGCTGGCAGCGCGTCGAGTTCAGTCTGGGCGAGCGCGACCCGATCCTCGGCAGCCCGCTCAGGATCGAGCTGCCGGCCCGTCTAGCGGAGGTGCGCATCCGCTACCGCACCTCGCCCGAGGCCTCGGGCCTGCAATGGCTGCCGCCGGCGCTGACCGCCGGGGGGCGTAAGCCCTTGCTGTTCAGCCAGTCGCAGGCCATCCATGCCCGCAGTTGGGTGCCCTTGCAGGACACGCCGGGCGTGCGTTTCACCTACACCGCCCGCATCCGCACCGCGCCCGGCCTGATGGCCCTGATGAGCGCCGACAACGATCCGGCGGCGCTGGCTGATGGCGATTTCCACTTCACCATGCCGCAGCCGATCCCGAGCTACCTGCTCGCCGTCGCGGTCGGTGATTTCCGCTTCCAGGCACTGTCCGAGCGCGCCGGGATCTGGGCCGAGCCGTCCCTGCTGGAACGCGCCGTGGCCGAGTTCGCCGACACCGAGCGGATGATCCAGGTCGCCGAATCGCTCTACGGCCCCTACCGCTGGGGCCGCTACGACCTGCTGGTGCTGCCCGCCAGCTTCCCCTTCGGCGGCATGGAGAACCCGCGGCTCAGTTTCATCACGCCGACCATCATCACCGGCGACCGCTCGCTGGTTTCGCTGATCGCCCACGAACTGGCGCATTCCTGGTCGGGCAATCTGGTGACCAACGCCAGCTGGAAGGATTTCTGGCTCAACGAGGGCTTCACCACCTACGTCGAGAACCGCATCATCGAGGCGCTGTTCGGTGCCGAACGCGCGGCCATGGAAACGGCCATCGGCCAGGCCGGCCTGCGCGAAGCGCTGGCCAGCCTGCCGCCTGAACGCCAGGTGCTGGCCCTGCCGCCGCTGCCCGGCCGTGACCCCGAGGAAGTGCTGACCGACGTGGCCTACGTCAAGGGCCAGTGGTTCCTGCAGTTCCTCGAACAGCGCTTCGGCCGCGAGAGTTTCGATGCCTTCCTGCGCCGCTGGTTCGATGCGCACGCTTTCCAGAGCGTCACCACCGACGATTTTCTGGCCTTCCTGCGCCGCGAGTTGATGGCGCGTCAACCGGGCCGCGTCAGCGAGGCCGAGATCGCGGCCTGGATCGCCGGCCCCGGCCTGCCGCCCAGCGCCACGCCGGCGGTTTCCACCGGCCTCGCCGCCGTCGATGCCGCCCGCGCCGACTGGCTGGAGCGCCGCAGCACGGCCGCCGACCTCGACACCGCGGGCTGGATCACCTGGCAGTGGGTGCATTTCCTGGAAGGGCTGCCGGCCGACATCGCCGCCGAGCGGCTGGTGGAGCTGGACGCGGCCTTCCGTTTCACCGGCACGCCGAACGGCGAGATCGCCCAGCGCTGGTACCCGATCACCGTGCGCGCTGGCTATTTCGAGGCGCGTCCGGCGCTGGCGCAGTTCCTGCGCCAGGTCGGCCGGCGCAAGCTGATCCTGCCGACCTACGCCGCGTTGGCGGAAACGCCCGATGGTCTGGCCTTCGCCCGCCAACTGCTGCAACAGGCGGGGCCGGGCTACCACCCGATCACCCGTGCTTCGGTCCAGGCCCTGCTGGATGCCGCGCCGCGCTGAGCGGGCCTGGGTCGGGCGTGCCGCCCTGCTGGCGGTGCTGGCGGCCGTCGCCGGTTTCCTGCTGCTCGGCCTGCTGCGGCCGGAGGCGGTCCTGCGTGGCGGCTACCTCGTGCTGGGCGCGGCGCTCGGGATCGAGCGCCACACGGTGGAACTCGAGGGCCGCCGCATCGCCGTGCTGGAGGCCGGTCCGGCCGATGCGCCGGCCATCGTTCTGCTGCACGGCTTCACCGGCGCCAAGGAGAACTGGTTGCCATTGATGGCGGTGCTGGCGCGCAGCCACCGCGTGGTCGCCCCGGACCTGCCGGGCTGGGGCGAGAGCGAGCGGGTCGCCGGGGCCGACCACGGCGTGCTCGCCCAGGCCGAGCGGGTGGCACGCTGGCTGCGGCAGCGCGGCGAGCCGCCGGCCCTGCTGGTCGGGCATTCGAAGGGCGGGCACATCGCCGCCCTGGTCGCTGCCCGGCACCCCGAGCAGGTGCCGCGGCTGGCCCTGATCGCCGCTGCCGGTGTGCCCTTCGCCGAAAACGCCTTCGCCCGCGAGGTGCTGGCCGGGGGGCATCCGTTCGCGGTCGATGACCGTGCAAGCCTGCGCCACTACCTCGGCCTCGTCTTCACCGATCCGCCCGTTCTGCCCTGGCCGCTGGGGCGGGCCCTGATCCGCCAGCGCATTGCCGACGCAGCTTTCGAGCACGAGGTGCTGGCGACCCTGCGCGGCCCGGAGCGTTTCGCCGTGCAGCCGCTGCTGCCGGACATCACCGCGCCAACCCTGTTGCTCTGGTGCGACGACGACCGGGTGATCGATCCGAGTGCTGCCGATCAATTCGCCGCCGGCCTGCCGCGTGAGCGTGTGCTGCGCCTGCCGGGCTGCGGCCACATGCCGATGTTGGCCGCCCTGCCGGCCACCGCCGCAGCCTTGCGCGAAGCCGCCGCCGCGAGTCCCTGAGGCTGGTGGTGCTTCACTCGGACGGGCTTTCGCCCTCGAATGGCAGCGGTGTGGCGCCCTCGATGGGGCCGATCCGGGCACTGGCATGGACGTAAAGACGCACCGCGCGGCGGAACACCATCGGCCCGTCCACCACGCCCTCCGGGCCGATCACCACCCGCGGCAGTTTCTCGCCGCTCCAGTTCCACAAGCCGCGGTGCGCCGCCTCGATCTGGATGCCGCCGGCGCTGCTGCCGCGTTCCAGAAGGATGTCGCCGTTGACCGTGCGCAGCACGCCCCGCACCGCGGCACCGCCGAGGCGGATGCCGCCGTTGATGGTTGCCACATCGCCCTCGACCCGGCTGCCGGCAGCAAGGCCGATGCCGCCGTTGACCGTGCGCAGGCTGCCGCTGACTTGGCTGTCGCGGCCGAGTTTGATGCCGCCGTTGACCGTCTCGGCGTGGCCGAGCCGGACCCGCTCGCCGATACGGATGCCGCCGTTGACGGTCTCGGCACGGCCGACTTCGGCGCCGCCTTCGACCAGGATGCCGCCGTTGACGGTTTCCGCCGCGCCCACGCGGGCCTCGCGTTCGATGCGGATGCCGCCGTTGACGGCATCGAGGCGCTCGTACTCGGCACCGGTGGTGGCGACGAGGCCACCGAACACCCGCGACTGCTTGCGCGTCGGTTCGGCCAGCGCCAGCGGTGCGAGCAGCAGGCCGGCGGCCAGCACGCCGGCGGCGAGACGGAAGAAGGAGGAGGGCAGGCGGGGCATGGCGGCCTTGGCGCGGGCAGGGCGCGGGTCCTTCGCGGCGGGTTGGTCCAGGAGGCCATGCTGCCCCCCTCGGCTAGACTTGTCGCCTCCCGTTGGTCATTGGTGCATTGCGCATGGCATCGCGTCCGAAACCCGTCCTGCTGCTGATCCTCGATGGTTGGGGCCACCGCGAGGAGACCGCCGACAACGCCATCGCCCTGGCCGATGTGCCGCACTGGCGGCGGCTGCTGGCCGACTGCCCGCACACCCTGGTGCACACCGAGGGCCGCCATGTCGGCCTGCCGGAGGGCCAGATGGGCAATTCGGAAGTGGGGCACATGAACATCGGCGCCGGCCGGGTGGTCTACCAGGATCTGACACGGGTGGACGCCGAGATCGAGAGCGGCGCGTTCTTCACCAACCCCGAGCTGCTCGCCGCCTGCCGCGCCGCCAAAGACAGCGGCGGCTGCCTGCACCTGATGGGCCTGCTCTCGCCGGGCGGCGTGCACTCGCACGAGGCGCACCTGTTCGCGCTGATCGAGTTGGCAAAGCGCGAGGGCGTGGCGCGGGTCGCCGTGCATGCCTTCCTCGATGGCCGCGACATGCCGCCGCGCTCGGCCGAGCCCTCGCTGCGCGCTCTGGCCGCGGCCTGCGCCAAGGCCGGCAACGCCAAGCTCGCCACGGTCTCCGGCCGCTACTGGGCGATGGACCGCGACCAGCGCTGGGAGCGCGTCGAAACGGCGTATCGCGCCATCACCGAAGCGCAGGCCGAGTACCGCGCCAGCGATGGCCTCGTGGCCCTGGCCGCGGCCTACGCCCGCGGCGAGAACGACGAATTCGTCAAGCCCACCGTTATCGAGGGTGCTGCGCCGATGCGCGACGGTGACGCCGTGGTGTACTTCAACTTCCGCGCCGACCGCGCCCGCCAGCTCAGCGCCGCCTTCACCGCGCCAGGCTTCGATAGCTTCGCAAGGCCACGCGCCATCGCGTTGTCGCGCTTCACCGGTCTGGCCGAGTACGCCGCCGACCTGCCGGCCAGGGTGGCTTACCCGGCGGACGATCTGCGCGACACCCTGGGCGAGGTCATCGCGGCGGCGGGCCTCACCCAGTTGCGCATCGCCGAAACCGAGAAGTACGCCCACGTCACCTTCTTCTTCAGCGGCGGCCGCGAAGCGGCCTTCCCCGGCGAGACCCGCGTGCTGGTGCCCTCGCCCAAGGTCGCCACCTACGACCTGCAGCCGGAGATGAGCTGCCCCGAACTGACCGACCAGCTGGTCGCGGCGATCCACGGCGGCGCCATCGACTTCATCGCCTGCAACATCGCCAACCCCGACATGGTCGGCCACACCGGTGATCTGGCGGCGGCGATCAAGGCGGCCGAGGCCGTCGATGTGGCGCTGGGCCGGCTGCGTGAGGCCATCGAGGCGGTCGGCGGCGAGATGATCGTCACCGCCGACCACGGCAACCTCGAGATGATGCGCGACCCCGAAACCGGCCAGCCGCACACCGCGCACACCGTCGGCCCGGTGCCCTTGGTCTACCTCGGCCGCAAAGCCAGCTTGCGCGCTGGCGGTGCCCTGCGCGACATCGCCCCGACCGTGCTGGCCCTGATGGCGCTGCCGCAGCCCACGGTGATGAGCGGCCGCTCGCTGGTGCAGTTCGCCGGATGAGGCCCGGCCGCCACCGCCGGAACCCGCGGTGGGCGCTGCCGCTGCTGCTCGGACTGACGATGGCGACCGGCGTGGCCCAGGCGGCACCGCCCGCCCGCGAGGCCGAGGTGCTGGCCCGTCTGGCCGTGCTCGAACAGCGCCTGCTGGCCCTAGCCGAGGCGCAGCGCAGCGAGGAGGAACGCCGCGACGCGGCACTGGCCGCGCTGCGCGCCGCCGATGCCGCGGTGGCCAGCGCCGATGCCCGCCGCGAGGCCGCCGAAACCGCCCGCCGCGAGGCGGAAGCCGAACTGGCCGCGCGCGAGGCCGAGCACGCCGAACTTTCCGCCCGCCTCGTCGAGGCGCGCGCGCGGCTGGCCCGATTGCTGCGTGCGGCCTACGTGCAGGGCCGCCACGAACAACTCCGCCTGCTGCTGGCGCAGGACCAGATCGGCGCCGCCCAGCGTGCCCTGGCCTACCACCGCCACCTGCAGCGGGCGCGTGCCGCCGAGGTCGCCGGTTTGCAGGCCGATCTTGAAGCCCTGGCCCAGGCCACCATCCTGCTGCAGCAACGCCGCGAAGCCCAAGCCGCCAGCGTCGCCGAGCTCGAGGCCGCCCGGGCCAGCCTGCAGGCCCGTCGCACGGAGCAGGCCGCCGCCGTCAGCACTCTGCAACAGGGGCTCGCCGCCCGGGCCGAGGAGCGCGAGGCCCTGCAGCGCGATCGCCGCAGCCTCGAAGCCCTGCTGGCCGAACTGCGCGACGCTCTGGCCGATGTGCCGCGCCAGCTCGCCGAGGATCGGCCTTTCGCCAGTCGTCGCGGCGAATTGCCGCTGCCGGTGCAGGGCCGGGTGCTGCGCCGCTTCGGTGCCGAACTGCCGGGCGACATGCGCAGCGACGGGGTGCTGTTCGCCGCAGAAACCGGCAGTTTGGTGCGTGCCGTGGCACCCGGTCGGGTGGTCTATGCCGACTGGCTGCGCGGCCACGGTCTGCTCGTGGTGATCGACCACGGTGAGGGCTGGATGAGCCTGTACGGCCAAGGCGAGCGGCTTCTGCGCGGGGTCGGCGATTGGGTCGGCAGCGGCGATCCGATCGCCCGTGCCGGTCGCTCTGGCGGCAGCGCGGTCAGTGGCCTGCATTTCGAACTGCGCCACAACGGCGAACCGGTCGATCCACGCGGCTGGTGGCGTTGAGCCGCATAATGCAGGCCTCTCCGGTGGATGCCATGCGCCCCTTTCGTCCCGTCCTGCTGCTCGCCGCTGTGCTGATCGCGCCCCAGGGTCTCGCGGTGCCCGCCGCCCGGCCGCTGGCGACCGAGATCGACACGGACAGGATCGACACGGCCAGCCTGCCGCCGCCTTCGCCGGCGGTGCCGCTGGAAGACATCGCCCGTTTCGTCGAAGTGTTCCGCCGCGTGCAGGCGGATTTCGTCGATCCGCTGGACGACCGCGCCCTGATGCGTGCCGCCACCCGCGCCCTGCTCGCCGACCTCGACCCGCACAGCGCCTTCCTGCCGGCGGCCGCCGCCAACGCGTGGCGCGAACAGGCGGCCGGCGCTTACGACGGCATCGGCGTCGAAGTCGAAGTGCGACCGGACCGCAGCCTGCGGGTGATCGGCACCATCGACGGCAGTCCGGCCCAACGCGCCGGGCTGCGCACCGGCGATGTCATCGTCGCGGTCGATGGCCGGCCGGTTGGCTTGCGTCGTGAGGACGAGCCCTCGCGTGCCTTGCGCGGCACCGCCGGCACCGCCGTGCGGCTGACCCTGCTGCGGCCGGGCGAGGCCCTGCCGCGCGAAATCGGTCTGGTGCGGCAGAGCATCGCCTTGGCCAGCGTCAACGGACGCCTGCTGGAGCCCGGCTTCGCCTACCTGCGCATCGCTTACTTCGAGGCCGACACCGCCGAGGAGCTGCGGCGCACCCTCGCCCGCCTCAAGGCCGAAGCCGGTGGCCGGCTCGAAGGTCTGGTGCTCGACCTGCGCAACAACCCCGGCGGCCTGCTCACCACGGCCGTCGAATCCGCCGACCTGTTCCTCGACGGTGGCCTGATCGTCAGCACCCGCGGTCGTGGGCCGACCGCCAACACGCTCTACCGTGCCGGCCCCGGCGACCTGCTCGACGGCGCACCGATGGCGGTGTTGATCGATGTCGGCACCGCCAGTTCGGCCGAGGTGGTGGCCGGAGCCCTGCGTGATCGCGGCCGCGCCCTGCTGCTCGGTGCGCGCAGCTTCGGCAAGGGTTCGGTGCAGACCCTGATCGAACTCGACAACGGCGATGCGCTGAAGCTGACCACGGCCCGCTACTACACGCCGTCCGGGCGCTCGATCCAGGCCGCCGGCATCCTGCCCGACGTCAGCCTGCCCGGCACGGCCATCCGCGGCCTGCGCGAGCAGGACCTGCCGATCCACCTGGAGGGCGGCAACGGCCGCGGCGAGGGCTACGCTAGCGGCGTCATCGTCGAAGGCGAGGCGGCGGTGGCCGAGGCCCTGCGCCGGGTCAGGCAGGCCGCCGCTCAGCCGCGCCGGACCAGCCCGCAGTAAAGGCCCTCGATGGCGAAGTCGGCGTCTTGCGGGACTTCGATCGGGGCGTGCGCCGGATTGCGCGGCATCAGCAGCACGCGGTCGCGGGTCTGCTTCAGGCGCTTGACGGTGATCGCTCCGTCGAGGCGGGCGACCACGATCTGGTGGTTCTCGGCGGCCGGCGTGCGCCGCACGGCGATCAGGTCGCCGTCGAAGATGCCGTCGTCGCGCATCGAATCGCCCTGCACCCGCAGCAGGTAGTCGGGACGCGGGAAAAACAGCGCACGATCGAGCAGCACCTCACCCTCGTAGTCGGCCTGCGGGTCGATCGGCCGGCCGGCAGCGACCCGGCCGAGCAGGGGCAGCGTGAGCAGTTGGGCGCCGTCGATGCCCGCCGCATCGACCTCGGGCCCGGCATCGGAGGCATCGGCATGGGGCGCGGCCTCGACCTCGCGCAGGCGGATGCCGCGGGCGCCCGGCACCCGCTCGATGGCGCCCTTGGCGGCCAGCGCCGCCAGATGCTTCTGGGCGCTGCGGGCCTGGCGGAAGCCGAAGGCCCGGGCGATCTCGGCAAGCGTGGGCGGGCGGCCCTCGGCGGCGATATGGGCGCGCAGGTGGTCGAGGATGGCTTGTTGGCGGTCGGTCAGGGGCATGGCACAAATCTATGTGTCTATTGGGCCGAAGGCAAGCCCGCAGTCTTCACGCCCACGGGACGCGCCCTGCACATCCCCTGCGTCGGCGCCGGTGCAGAGTGTGGTCATGCCAAAGCCCGCACCCGCCCGCTATCGTCTTGTCCCGGCCCTGCTCGGCGCCCTGCTGCTGGCCGCCTGCGCCAGTGCGCCCAAGGCCCCGCGCGAGGGCTTCAGCACCCTGCGCCCGCTCGACACCCTGCGTGACGAGCCACACGCCCGCATCTCGCGTTTCCTTGACAGCGAGGCGGTGCAGGCCGCGCAGAGCGTTTCGCCGCCGCGTTTCGTCGTCGCCGAGGATGCAGCCGGCGAGGGCATCAGCGAGCGTCAGGCGGTGCTCGTCGCCAACCGCGCGGCCCGCGACCTCTGCACGGGCCTGGCGCCCTATTTCCGCATCACCGAGAGCGCTCCTGATCTCGAGCTGGCCCTGTACGTCACCGCCATCGAGCCGACCTCGCCGGGTGCCGCCGGGGTCTCGGAACTGATCGGCGTGTTCGTCCCCGGCCCTTTCCGCCTGCCGGCGGGCCTTGGCGGTTTTGCGGCCGACGGCGTGGCGCGCCGGGGCGGCGAGGACCTGCTCGTGCTGCGCTGGGCCGAGGGCGCCAATCCGGTCACCGAGGGGGCGCGCGTTTCACGTATCGGCGATGCCTACCAACTCGCCGGCGACTTCGCCGATGACTTCGCCGAGGCCCTGCATGACCCGCAGGGGCGCGAGGCCGAAGGCCGCAGCCGGCTGGACGCGGCCACGATCGAGGCCAACCGCGCCCTGTGCTTTGCCCGGTTCGGCCGCGCCAACGTGGCGGGCCAGGGCGCCACGATCCTGCTGCCGTTGGCCCCGGAAGCCATCGACCCCGGTCCACCCGAGGCCGGGCAGGCACCGCCGCCAGAGCCGCAACAAGCGCTGCCACCGGGGCCGCCGGAGCCAGCGGCGTCCTTGCCGCAGGCGTTCTAGGAGCCCGGCTCTTACGGCAACGTGCGGAGCGCTTCGAGGGCAGCCGTCACGCCCGGCACGCCCTCGGCCCCGGTCGGCACGGTGATGCTGCTGCCGGTGAAATCATTGCCGATCGGCTCGACCCGGCCGCCCAGGCACTGCCCGAGGAAGCCCTCGGTCACGGCGTTGAAGCTGATCCGGTTCGGCGGCCGCACGAAGCCGTGGCCCTCGTCGGGGTAGAGCACGTAGGTCACCGGGATGCCGCGGGCCTTCATGGCCTGCACGATCTGGTCGCTCTCGGCCTGCACCACACGCGGGTCGTTCGCCCCTTGGCCGATCAGCAGTGGCCGGACGATGGCATCGACATGGGTCAGCGGCGAACGTTCCTTGAGCAGGGCGCGGCCCGCCTCGGTGGTGTCATCGCCGACGCGCGTCGTGAACTGGCGGCGGATCGGTCCCCAGTAGGGCGGGATGGTGGCGAGCAGGGTGATGAGGTTGGAGGGCCCGACGATCGAGACCCCGCAGGCGAATTCGGTCGGGGTCTTGGTCATGCCGACGAGGGTGGCGTAGCCGCCGTAGCTGCCGCCCATGATCGCCACCCGATCGGCCTGGCTGATGCCCTTGCCGACCGCCCAGCGCACGCCGTCGATCAGGTCGTCGTGCATGGCCCGGCCCCATTGCAGGTCACCGGCATTGATGAAGGCCTTGCCGAAGCCGGTCGAGCCGCGGAAGTTCACGGCGAGGGTGGCGTAGCCGCGGTTGGCGAACCACTGGTGGGTGGCATTGAGGCCGTAGCTGTCGCGTGCCCAGGGCCCGCCGTGCACCAGCAGCACGGTCGGGACCGGGGCCGCGGGGATGCCGTCGCCGTCCGGGTCGCTGCCGGCGGGCAGGGTGTAGTAGCTTGGCATCATCAGGCCGTCGCGGGTCGGGATCTCGACCGCGTGCATGCGCTGCAGGTGGGCGTCGGGCAGGGCCGGCCGGGTGTCGAACCAGGGCGTGGCCTGCCGGCTGGCGCGATCGTAGAGGAAGACCTCGGTGCTGCGGTCGGAGCGCACCACCGTGACCACCCAGCGGGCATCGTCGCGGGTGCGGCTGTTGACGAAAAACTCGCCGCCCTGCGCCAGCGCAGCCAGTGCGTCGAGATCGGGTTGGATCGCCGGGTCGATGGCGGTCCAGGTGGTGCGCAGCCGGTTGCTGGCGGCGGCCTGCACGGCGCCGGTCTGCGGGTGGGCGAGCACGCCGCTGATGTCGGCCTGCGGGTTCTCGGCCAGCAGGCGGCGCTCGCCGGTGGCGGTGTCGAGTGCGAACAGGGCGCCGGTGTCGCGCCCGCGCGAATCGAGCAGGTGCAGGGTGCGGCCGCTGGCATCGAAGCCGGCGATGCTGGTGGTCAGCGCGTCCTCCTGCGGCACCAGGCTCCAGGGCGCCCAGTTCTCGCCCTCGCGCCGGTACCACTGGTTGCCGCCGTCCTCGGTCTGGCGCTGGGCGAAGCGCAGGGCGAAATCGTCGTCGGTGACAAAGCCGGTGAAGCGGTCGTTCTCGATCATCCGGCTGGCGCTGCCGTCGGCCAGGTTCACTCGCTTCAGGTCGAAGAAGCGCGGGTCGCGGTCGTTGACGCTGACCAGGATCTCGCCGGGGTGGCGGGGCGAGACCCCGGCGACCCCGGCGCGCGAGCCTTTCGGCGTCAGCGCCCGGCTGCTGCCGGATTCGAGCTCGGCAGCGAAGACCTGGAAGTTCTCATCGCCGCCCTGGTCCTGGCTGTAGAGCACGTGCCGGCCGTCGTAGGTGAAGCTGAAGCCACGGATGCCGCGCAGGCGGTCGTTGGTGATCGGGCGGGCCTCTTCCGGTCGATCGGCGGGGGCCACCCAGACGTTGAGCACGCCATCGCGCGGGGCGACGAAACCGAGCCAGCGGCCGTCGGGGCTGATCGCGCCTCCCATCCGCTCGGGGTTGCCGAACAGCAGTTGCCGCGAAAGCAGGGGCACCGGCCCGGCCTCGGTGCGCGCGCTCGCAGCGACGCTGGCGCTCTCGGCATGGGCGATCGGGCTGCCGGTCAGGGCAAGGCCCAGGGCCAAGGCGGTGGGGAGGGGCAGGCGCTGCAGCATGGTGACGGTCTCCGTTCGCGGGGGACCGCCACGATGCCGCATTCCGCGCCGGTTTGCATGGCCGGCCGGCAGCGGGCCGATGTTCAGCGGGTGGCCATCGCCCGGTCGGCAGGCGAACGGGCGTGACGGCGAAGGCTGTGGCGGCGCTGCTGATCGCAGACGATCCGGCGTGAAAGTTTGTGCAGTGCCGCATCGATTGCCTTGCCGATTTCGCTGGAGCGGGCACGCACATGCAGCATCCGCCCGTCTCGGAGCTTCGCTCCGACCTGACACTGGCGATCGATACCACCCTTGGGCCCGTTCAAATCGGCCACCGAAACCGCGAGCCCTTCGATCCGGTCGGCCACTCGCCCCAGCAAACGAAGGGCGCGGCGGAGGACCGCGTCGTGCAAGTCGGCATGACGGGGGTGGTGGCGGTGCAGCAGATCGATGCGCATGGCAGGCCTCCAGCGGGGATTGATGATATCGGACCCGCCGGAGAAGGAAGGGTTCCCGGGTCAGCGCAGACCTTCAGGTAATCTTGATCTTTCCGAACGGACGAACGGATTCGTGCAGGGATACGGCAAAACGTGGCATCACCGTCTACGATGCCGGGATGCGCCGACTGTCCCGCCTTTTCATCTTGCCCGTGCTGGTGGCCGTGCTCGGGCTTGCCGGCTGCCGGCGGGACGAGCCGGAGCCGCCGGCTGCCGCAGTGCCGGTGCTCGCCCCGCTGCCGGAGGCCTTCGAGGGCGAATGGCGGGGCGTGCTGCCCTGCACCGACTGCGCGGGCATCGAGGTCGAACTCACCTTGCAGCGTGATGCGACGATGGCCCGTTTCGTGCTGCTCGAACGTTACCTGGGCGGCGCGGCACCCGGTGATTACCGCAGCGAGGGCCGCTGGCGCGAAGCGGCTTGCCGGGCTGCCGGCGAGCCGGGCCTGTGCATCGAGCTGTACGAGTTCGGTCTGCGCTGGTTCCGCCACGCCGACGGCACGCTCGCGGCGATCGACAGCGAGGGGCGTGTCCTCGACGCCGACGGCGCGCGCCTGCAGCGCTTGTGAAGGCGATGCCGCACGGCCCTCAGAAATGGGTCCACAGGCGGCGATCGTGGGCCAGGTGCGGCAGGGTGTTGTAGCTGCCGAAGCGGAGTTGGCCCTGGCGGGCGACGAACTCGTTGATCGAGGCGTTGCGGATGGCAAGGTTCAGATCGACCGCACGAGCGGCCGGCACCTCCAGCGCCTGTTGCGCCAGGCGGGCGATCACGCCGCCGGAACTGACGACCAGCACCGCACCCTCCTCACCGGCCGCGACCGCTGCCGTGCCGGCGCGGGCCACGCGTTGGCCGAAGCCGGTCCAGCATTCCGGCACGGCATCCAGTTCGTCCCGTGCCCAGGCGAGGATGGCGGCGTGCAGCATCGGTCCCACCACCTGCGGGTCGTGCGAGCCGGCGCGGGCGCGCAGGTCGGCATCGGCGCGCTCGACGAGGAAGGCGCGGATCACCGCGCCGTGGTCGAACTCGTTGAGGGCCGGGTCCTCCTCGGCCTCGGGCAGGGCCAAGCCGGCCTCGCCGAAGGCCTTGCGGATCGCCGCGAGGGTCTCGCGGTGGCGGCGCATGGCACCGACCCGCACCCGTGCGAACGGCGGCGCATGCCCGGCCAGCCAGCGGCCCAGCAGTTCGGCCTGGGTCCAGCCCAGCGGCGAGAGGCGGTCGTAGTCCTCACTGCCGTAACTGGCCTGGGCGTGACGGACGAGCAGCAGGGCCATGCGGGGTATCCGGTTCAGTCGTGGGCCGCGGAGAGTTCCGCACCGCGGATTCGCGCGGCGTGAATGGCGGCCGCTACCAGCCTGGCGAAACCCCCGGCGGCGAGCGTATCGAGCGCGGCCTGGGTGGTGCCGTTCGGCGAGGTGACGCGCTGGCGCAGCCGGCTGGCCGCTTCGCCGCTTTCGCGGAGCATGCGGGCCGCACCGGCCAGGGTTTCGACCACCAGCGTGCGCGCGGCATCGGCGGGCAGGCCCTCGACTTCGGCGGCGGCCTGCATCGCCTCGGCGAGGGCGAACAGATAAGCCGGACCGCTGCCGGAGGTGGCGGTGACGGCATCCATCAGCGCTTCATCGGCAAGCCACACGGTTTCGCCGGCCGGTTTCAGCAGGGTGTCGGCCAGAGCCTTCTGCGCCGCCGTCGTGCTGGCGGTGGCGAACAGGCCGGTGACGCCAGCGCCGAGCAGGGCCGGGGTGTTCGGCATCGCGCGGACGATGGTCTGGCCGCCGCCCAGCCAGCGATCAAGCTGGGCGCTGGCGATGCCGGCGGCGATCGACAGCACCAGCGGGCGCTGCGCCTGCGCCAGCGGGGCCAGCGCCGTGCAGACCTCGCGCAGCACCTGCGGCTTGGTGGCGAGCACCCAGATCCCGGCCTGTGCGGCGGCGGTGGCGTTGTCCGGGGTGGTGGCCACGCCGAACGCGGCGGCCAGACCCTCGCGGTTCACTGCCCAGGGCTCGGCAACATGGATGGCCGAGGCCAGCGCATCGCCACGGAGCAGGCCACCGATCAGGGCGCGGGCCATGTTGCCGCCGCCGATGAAGGCGATCGGCGGAAAGGGGGAAGGCGTCGGGTTCATGCGGTCGGGTTCGCGCTGATAAGCCCCGCATCATGGCGCTCCGGCCTGATCCACTCAAACCCCGCCCGACTCAGGGGGTGGCTGGCCGCGCCCCGAACAGCGCGCTGCCGACCCGGATCAGGGTGGCGCCCTCGGCCAGGGCCAGCGGCCAATCCTCGCTCATGCCCATCGAGAGGGTGTCGCAGCCGGGGTGGCGCTCGCGCAGGGCTTCGAACAGGGCGCGCATGCGGGCGAAGGCGGCCCGCCGCTGCGCCGTGTCGGGGTGGGGTTCGGGGATCGCCATCAGACCACGCAGGCGCAGCCGGGGCAGGGCGGCCGCGGCTTCGGCCAGGGCCATCACGTCCTCCGGCGCGCAGCCGGATTTGCTGGCTTCACCGTCGATGTTGACCTGCAGCAACACGTTGAGTGCGGGGCGATCCGCCGGGCGCTCGCGGTCGAGCAAAGGCAGCAGCTTGGCGCGGTCGACCGACTGCACCCAGTCGAAGTGCCGTGCTGCCTCACGGCTTTTGTTGCTCTGCAAGGGGCCGATCAGGTGCCATTCCAACTTGAGATCGGCCAGCTCGCGCTGCTTGGCCAGCGCCTCCTGCACGTAGTTCTCGCCGAAGGCACACTGGCCGAGCGCGGCCAGTGCGCGCACCGCCGCCGCGGGCTGGGCCTTGGACACCGCCAGCAGGCGGATGCCGCCGTCTGGCGCGGACCGGCGGAGGCCGTCGAGCAGCAGGCGGTAGCGGGCTTCCAGAGTGTCCATCGGCTGGGGCTATACTGCCCGAACGCCGCGCCCCGCACGATGCCGTGCCGAGCCCAACGGCGCCGCAGCGTCCCAGGGGAGGACACGAATGGATATCGCTGAACTGCTGGCGTTTTCGGTCAAGAACAAGGCCTCCGACCTGCACCTCTCGGCCGGCCTGCCGCCGATGATCCGCGTCGATGGCGACGTGCGCCGTATCAACATTCCGGCACTCGACCACAAGACCGTCCACGCGCTGATCTACGACATCATGTCGGACAAGCAGCGCCGCGATTACGAGGAGTTCCTCGAGACCGACTTCTCGTTCGAGATCCCGGGCCTCGCCCGTTTCCGCGTCAACGCCTTCAACCAGAACCGCGGCGCCGGCGCAGTGTTCCGCACCATTCCCTCCGAGATCCTGAGCCTCGAGGACCTCAACTGCCCACGGGTGTTCCGCGAACTGATCGATCAGCCGCAAGGTCTGATTCTGGTCACCGGCCCGACCGGTTCGGGCAAGTCGACCACGCTGGCGGCGATGGTCGACCACATCAACAAGAACGAGTACTCGCACATCCTCACCATCGAGGACCCGATCGAGTTCGTGCACACCTCGCAGAAGTGCCTGGTCAACCAGCGCGAGGTGCACCGTGACACCCACGGCTTCAACGAGGCGCTGCGCTCGGCGCTGCGCGAGGACCCCGACTACATCCTGGTCGGCGAGTTGCGCGACCTCGAGACCATCCGCCTCGCACTGACCGCTGCCGAGACCGGGCATCTCGTCTTCGGCACCCTGCACACCAGCTCGGCGGCCAAGACCATCGACCGCATCATCGACGTGTTCCCCGCCGGCGAGAAGCCGATGGTGCGTTCGATGCTCTCCGAGTCGTTGCGCGCGGTCATCTCGCAGTCGCTGCTGAAGAAAGTGGGCGGTGGCCGCGTGGCGGCGCACGAGATCATGGTCGGCATCCCGGCCATCCGCAACCTCATCCGCGAGGACAAGGTGGCGCAGATGTACAGCTCGATCCAGACCGGCCAGCAGTACGGTATGCAGACGCTCGACCAGTGCCTGCAGGACCTGCTCAAGCGCGGCGTCATCACCCGCGCTCAGGCCTCGACCTACGCCAAGGACAAGCGCCTGTTCGAATAAGCCGAGCATCACCCGCGCGCCCCATGTAACCCGGACCGAGCCCATGAGCAGCATCGACTTCACTTCCTTCCTCAAGCTGATGGCGCACAAGAAGGCGTCCGATCTCTTCATAACCGCCGGCGTTCCGCCCTCGATGAAGCTGCACGGCAAGCTGGTGCCGATCACCCAGGAACCGTTGAGCTCGACGCAGAGCCGCGATCTCGTGCTCAACGTGATGAACCCGACCCAGCGCGAGGAGTTCGAGAAGACCCACGAGTGCAACTTTGCCATCGGTCTGGCCGGGGTCGGGCGTTTCCGCGTCTCGTGCTTCTACCAGCGCAACCAGGTCGGCATGGTGCTGCGCCGTATCGAGACCAGGATCCCGACCCTCGACGAGCTGAACCTGCCGCCGATCCTCAAGAACCTGGCGATGACCAAGCGCGGCATCATCCTCGTGGTCGGCGCCACCGGAACCGGCAAGTCGACCTCGCTCGCGGCGATGATCGGCTACCGCAACGTCAATTCCTCGGGTCACATCATCACCATCGAGGACCCGATCGAGTTCGTGCACAAGCACGAGGGTTGCATCGTCACCCAGCGCGAGATCGGCATCGACACCGATTCCTGGGAGGCGGCGCTGAAGAACACGCTGCGCCAGGCGCCCGACGTCATCATGATCGGCGAGGTGCGCACCCGCGAGAGCATGGACCACGCCATCGCCTTCGCCGAGACCGGCCACCTGGTGCTTTGCACCCTGCACGCCAACAACGCCAACCAGGCGATGGACCGCGTCATCAACTTCTTCCCCGAGGAGCGCCGCAGTCAGCTCCTCATGGACCTCTCGCTCAACCTCAAGGGCATCATCGCCCAGCAGCTCATCCCCACGCCGGACGGCAAGGGCCGCCGCTGCGCGATGGAGATCCTGCTCGGCACCCCGCTGGTGCAGGACTACATCCGCGATGGCGAGGTGCACAAGCTCAAGGACGTGATGAAGGAATCGACCCAGCTGGGGATGAAGACCTTCGACCAGGCCCTGTTCGAGCTCTACCAGGCCGGCGAGATCACCTACGAGGACGCACTCCGCCATGCCGATTCGGCCAACGAGGTGCGCCTGAAGATCAAGCTGGCGCAGGGCGGCGACGTCCGCACGCTGTCGGCCGGGCTCGACGGAGTCGAGGTCGTCAAAGCCGACTGAGCGCCTCAGCGGCCGGCGCGGTAGCGCGCCTTCGAGAAGCCGCCGACCTCGAACAGGATCGGTGCCGAGCGCCCTTCGACCGGAGCGATCCGAAGCCGTTGGGCACCCTCCAGCGCGGCGATGAAAGCCGCATCGTCCTCGATGAACAGCGCCGGCCGGGTGCCGGTGCTGGCCGTCCGTCCGGCCCAGCGGCTCGCCTCGCCGTCGTCGAAAGCGATCCGGAAAGCGCAGGGCTCGCCGCAGTCGAAATGGCCGTCCTCGATCACCAGGTAGACGCTCTGGCCCCAGCGCGGGTCGTCGCGAAGCACCAGCTGCACGGTCGGCACGACCTCGAAACTGCCAGGATCGTCCTCGTCAGGGCGCAGGTTGCGCAGGGTCGCCGCCTTTTGCGGGCGCGGCTGGCCGGCGATCGGGGTCGAGACGTAGGACCAGGGCGCAAGGGCCGGGGCGTCGTGGGGCGCTTCGAGCGGCGGCGGCGGGGTGGCGCGTTCGGCGTCTTCGGCCTCCAGCGCTTCCGGGGACGGGCCGCAGGCGGCCAGCAGCAGGCCGACGAGTATGGGGACGGCGAGCTGGGCGGTCTTCATGGCGGGCTCCGTTGGGGCGGATGCACAGGGTAGCGATGCCGCCGGACCAAGGCACGGCCTACAATGGGGCATGCCCCTCGATGCCTCCCTCGCCGGTTCCCTGCTGCTCGCCATGCCCGGCATGGACGACCCGATGTTCGCGCGCAGCGCCCTGCTGCTCTGCCAGCACGATGGCGACGGGGCTCTGGGTGTGGTGCTCAACCGCCGCACCGACGTGCTGCTCGGCGAACTGTTCGACCAGCTCGGCATCGAACCGCAACGACGTGAACTCCGCGGCCGGCAGGTGCTCTGGGGCGGCCCGGTCCACCCCGATCGCGGCTTCGTGCTGCACGACGACCCGCGCCCCTGGCCTTCGACCCTGCGTTTCGGCAGCTTCGGCCTGACCAGCTCGCGCGAGATCCTGCACGCCCTGGGGCGAAGCGAGGGGCCGGCGCGCTTTCTCGTGCTGGTCGGCCATGCCGGCTGGGGTGGCGAGCAACTGGAGGGCGAACTGGCGCGGAACGCCTGGCTGACCGTGCCCGCCAGCGAGGACCTGGTCTTCGAGAGCGAGCCCGACCTGCTCTGGCAGGCGGCGGCCGGCGGCATCGGCGTCGACATGGCGCGCATGGCCGACTACAGCGGCCGCGCCTGAGCATGGCCGGCGGCGCCGTGCTCGGCTTCGATGTCGGCCAGCGCCGGATCGGCGTGGCCGTCGGCAATGCCGTCACCGGCACGGCCAGCGAGCTGGGCCTGATCCCGGTGCACGACGGCATCCCCGATTGGAGCCGTTTCGAGCGACTGCTGAAGGACTGGGCGCCGGTGCAGCTGGTGGTCGGCGACCCGCAGGGCTTCGACGAGCACGATCCCGACCCGCCGGCCCGCCAGCGCGCCCGTGGCTTCGCCCGCGCCGCGGCGAAACGCAGCGGCCTGCCGGTGGCGATGGTCGACGAGCGTCGCAGTTCGCGCGAGGCGGCGGAACGTTTCGCCGGGCAGCGCCGCGCCGGCCTGCGCCGCCGCTGCGATGCCGAGACGATCGACGCGCTGGCGGCCGTGGTGATCGTCGAGCGCTGGTTGTCTGGCGAAGCTACTACGGCAGAAGGGCAGAAAGGTGCTGGTGGATCCTGAGATCGGGCTATCCACTCTCGCTCGCGTCAGAGCCTTCCCGCTGCAGGCCGCTGAATTTCTACAGCTGATGGAAGCCCGCTAGAGCAGGGATATGTTCTTGTTGACACATGATCGCGGTTCAGCGATGCTTCAGGCTGCGATCTCATCGCGGAGCACGACATGTTCTGTCTGGATTGCCTCCGTAGCACTCCTTCCGGTTCGTCGCGCCTCAGGGCCACTGTCTTTCAGCGGCGCTCGAAAAGCCTGCTCGGCGCTTTGATCAAGGGTCGAATTCATGTCTTAGGCTATGTGGCGGCTGTTGTCTCAGCACTCATGGTCGGGGGCGTCGCGGCAATCGATTATCGGCACGGCTACGATCAGCGTATCAAGGCCGAGCTTGCCGTAGCGCCAATCGATCCTGATACCGCCGTCGGTGCTAATGTCTCGTTGCTTGATGGCGCCTTGTCATTCCGGCATGTGGACGTTTCCATTCCCGGCATCGAGGGGTTGCCTGTAGAGATCGTTCGCCGCTGGGATCCGGATGAAGGTGCCCGGTTCTCGATCAAGGCCTTCGAGGATTGGGACCTTGAGGTGCCGCATATCGCGGCAATCGTTTCCCGGACCTACGGTTGGAACTTCCATCCGACCAAAACCGTTCTTCCCTTGGACGGTACACTCCCAGGAATCGACGACGACTCACGCGCATCAGCGCTTCAGCGGCAGATGACGGGGGATCGATGCAGTCGAGGAAGAGCACGGACTCTCGACGGCAGTCCCGACTTCGACCGCATCATGCCGCCGATGTTCGAAGTCGCGTATTACCGGGAAAGAAGTGGCGCCTTGGGGGGCGTCGATTTCGATTATAAGCAGTACGTGCCAACCTCCCGGTATTGGCGTGGCTACGAAATGCAGGCTCTGCGAGGCGAAAAAGCCAACTTGCTTGTTCGCGATATGGCTGACACCCGATTCCCGGAATCTGTCGTTTGGGTGGCTGAAGGCGGATGGATTTTGTCTTGTATTCCGGAGCGAACTGGCTTGGGCGAGGGATTCCTTGCAAAATCACCGACTGGGCTCCGTTATCGTTTCGATACGCTCGTTTACAGAAATCACGGCAACACCACGGTTCCCGCGGCGAGCGTTAGTGACTTCATCCGGAATAGACACTTTGACGATTTTGAGCCGAGAATCAGGGATGGAGTACATGTCAACTTCTCAGATTCAGCGGTCATGCGTCGATCGGAGGCGATGCTCTATGCCTCGCGTGTTGAGGATCGATTTGGTAATTGGCTTGAGTATGACTTTGATCGCGGAAAGGTCGTGGCCATCCGTTCCAGTGATGGGCGACGAGTCGACCTTCAATACAACGCGCGCGGAGCCATCGTTTCCGTTTCCGCTGCGGGGCGAGAATGGCGGTATGAGTACTCCGTTGTTGCTGGTCTCTCCAGACATGACGCCAACCTCGCCACGAACGACCGAGTGCTGGCTAGCGTGGTTCAGCCGGATGCTACGCGCTGGATCTTCGATCTTGCTTTGGCCTTGGACGCGAGGACTCAGTATCGGTTGAATGATGATGCCAGCGGCAGGCCTTATCGATTCTGCTTGCCTTATGGCCCGGAACCGCCATTGTTCACGATGCTTGGATCGCATGACCGGTTCCACTCAAGCATTCTCGCGAGGGTGATCGCGCCTACCGGACTCGAGACCAGATTCATACTCGAAGCGCGTCGCCATCCGCTTGGTGCAGCCGACGGGCTTCCTAACCATGAGTCTTGTAGCGTTGAGGGTAACCCTCGGTTTTCCGCGAATCCCACTGTCGTGCATATGGAGCTTCGGGGTGCTGGATTCACCTCAATAAGCCGGCGATATACATTTCCTTCCGAGGGCGCAACTTTTTTCTGGGAATGTATGCAGCTAGGTAATTCCTGCCCTGATTCGAAAGTCGTTATCGTCGAGCATGACGATGGTCGCGTCGAACATCATCGTATTGGCATAAGGATGGACAGGAACCTCGGTTTTACGCTGGGCCTCGAGATTCGCCAGGGGAATGCCGTCTTGCCTGTGTCTCGGAAGGAGTACGAGTACACAACTCCCGAGACTGCGGCTACTGCTCGCTGGGGCCAATCACCAATCTTCGTCCGAGATGACAAACAAGCCTACTGGAACCAGATTCCTTTTACTACATACTGGTATGATAACTCGCGAAGCCTCACTGGACAGGTACTTCCCATCGTCCGCGAGATCACTACGCTGGATTCCGAGGTTTTCGTCAGGGTGTTTTCCGGGTTTGACCACTTTGGAAGACCGGGATCAACGCTGGAGGAAGGGCCCAGCGGGTCCCGCGCATGGCGTGTCTCTTTTTTCGATAGCTCAACACACTGGGTACTGGGTCAAACGGCCCGTACGATGCTGGACGGCATCGAAACTTCACGCACCGAGTTCAACGCCCTTGCCCAACCGGTGCGGCGGTATGTGTTCGGGGCGCTTCAGCACTTGTTGGGTTACCACGCCGATGGTTCAGTCCGCGCGGTGACCGATGCGCGCGGCCATACGACCACCCTCGGTGACTGGTTCCGTGGCGTACCGCGCCGGATCGGTCATCCCGACGGCACGACGCAGTCGGCGACGGTCAGCAACGAAGGTTGGTTGACTTCGGTCACCGACCAGAACGGGTTCACCACGAGCTACGGTTACGACGCGCTGGGCCGGCTGTTGGGGATCGCCTATCCGACGGGGGACCCGGTGGCGTATGCCGGGACCTGGATTCAGTACAAGCCGCTGGACGCGGCGACCGATTGGCTGCCGCCGGGGACGCTGCCGGGGATGTGGCGCCGCCTTGAGGGGCGCGGCAATTTCATCAGGGCGACGTATTACGACGCGCTGCTGCGCCCGGTGTTGGACCTCCAGTACGATCAGGCCAGCGTCGGCGAGACGCTGCGCTCGACCCGCACGGCCTATGACGCGGCGGGGCGTGTTGCCTTCCAGTCGATGCCGATCGCTGGTGCGGAGTCCAGCACCACCGGTACCCGCACCGAGTACGACGCGCTGGGCCGGGTGACGCGGGTGACACAGGACTCCGAGCATGGGCCGTTGCTCACGACGATCGAGTATCTGCCGGGCTTGCGGACGCGGGTGACCCGCCCGAAAGGTGCACAGACCACCACGTCTTATCTGGCGTTCGGTGTGCCGAGCACGGACTGGCCGGTGGTGATCCACGAGCCCGAAGGCCGGATCACGGAGATCACCCGCGACGTGTTCGGCAAGCCGACCTTGATCCGTCGTCGCAATGCCGATGGCTCGATCCAGTTGGATCGCCGCTACGTGTATGACGATCAACAGCGCTTGTGCAAACAGCTCGACCCGGAGACCGGGGCCACGGTCACCGACTACGACGCCAATGGCAATGTGGCGTGGCGGGTGAGCGGCTCGCCGTTGACGGCGAACCCCTGGTGCGATCGCGGTGACCAGCCGGCAGGCGACGTCACCCGTTTCAGCTACGACGCCCTGAACCGGGTGGTGCGGGAGGATCGCCCCGGCTCCGACGCGGATCTCCATACCGAGTACACCCCGGACGGTCTGGTCCGCAGGCGCTCGGCCGGTGACCATCACTGGTACTACGAATACAACCGCCTCCGGTTGCCGACCCGCGAGCGCCTCGAACACCTGTTCCAGGGCATGGTGTTCCCGTACCAGATCGACTGGCGCTACGACGCCCTGGGGCACCGTTCGGGCATGGTGATTGGCTCGACCGAGGTGGACTATTCGCCGAATGCCTTGGGCCAGCCGACGCGGGTGGGCGGCTTCGCGAGCGGGGCGCTCTACCATCCGGATGGTGCCTTGAGGAGCGTGACGCTGGGCAATGGCATCACCCGCACGTTCACGCAGAATGCGCGCGGCCTGCCGGAGCGCATCCGCGATGCCGGCGGGCAGGTAGTGCTGGATGAGACGGTTCGCTATGACGCCCACGGCAATCCGGTCCAGCAGCTCGACCATCTGGGTGCGGCACCCGGCGCCCGCCGCGACTTGCGCTACGACGCCCTCGATCGGCTGACGTATTCCCATGTCCATGGCCTGCATATCGAGACGTTCCAGTACGACGTGCTCGACAACATCCGGCGTCGGGACTTCTTCGACGGCGTGACAACGCGGACCGACACCTACAACTACGACGGCTTCAACCGCCTGCAAAGCATCAGCTCGCTGAACGGCGTTCAGGCTTTCGGCCACGACCCGCGGGGGAACATCAGCACGCGCCTGAACCTGGGGCACGCCTACAACAGCGCGAACCAGCTCGTGTCGATCTCGAGTGGCCACCGGTTCGAGTACGACGGTCATGGCCGACGGACCGTCAGCTGGAGGCCGGGCGGTGGCGGCAAGATGGACGTATACGACGCTGGCGGGGTGTTGCGGTACACGAGCGACAGCCGTTGGTCCGGGGCGGTGACCTATCTGCATTTGGGCAGGACCCTGGTGGCGGAGCGGTTCTTGCGCTGGGACGGTACCGGCGAGGAGCTCAGGTACGTCCACACCGATGTTCTGGGCAGCCCGGTGCTGCGTACCGACCGCTGGGGCAATGTGGTCGAGCGCGAGCGGTTCACGGCCTACGGCGAGCCGACCGACGGCAGCGTGCGCGAGGCGCTGGGCTTCACTGGTCACATGGAAGACCCGGCGCTGGGTCTGACCTACATGCAGCAGCGCTACTACGACCCCGCCATCGGACGGTTCCTGTCCGTTGATCCGGTGGGGCCGCTCGCCGATCCGCTGCAGCACTTCGGGAGGTACCACTATGCCAACAACAATCCGTATCGGTATACGGATCCGGATGGGAGAAATCCGCTAGCCGGTGCAGCAATTGGAGCTGGCTTGGATTTTGTAATCCAGGTTGCCGAAATTGGCATGGGTTCCCGCACTGAAATCGATGGTGGGAGCATCTTGGTATCGGCTGGATCTGGGGCTCTTGGTGTAGGACTTGCCGGAAAAGCTGGCAAGCTGGGAGAGCTACTTGTCGATGCAGCAATCAGTGCTGGTTCTACTGCGGCAAAAGGAGAAGAGGTTACAGCTCTGGGGGTGGCCGCTGATGTGGGGTTAGGTAAAGCTGGCAGTGCCGCAGCTGCAAAGAGCATTACTGAAACAGCAGCGCATAAAACCGCGCAGCGTCAAGCCGATCGACTTGAACGAGTTGGAAACAAACCAGGTGCTCGAACAGCACAGCAAGAGAGAGCCAAAGCCGCGGGGCCTGCACTTCAACAAAGCGTCGCTCAGAAATCTGCTCAAGCTGGTGTCGTCGCTTCCGGTGTTGGATCGGCAGGTGTTAGACAAGTCGAGCGCAAGCCCGATGAGAAGCGGCCATGATAGAAAATACTTTTCTTGTTGCTTTAATGGTGGTTTGCGCCTACTTTAACGCTTTGTTCTTGGCCAATCCAACGAGGGCATTTAGGAGTAGAGACAGCACGGGCATTGCAGTATTGATCGGCGCTTTGGTCGCTAACGCCGCATTGATATTTTTGCTGGACTTCGATCCTTTAATTACATTGATCGTTTGGTTGCCAGCGATAGCTGGCGTGCTAGCCAAGAAATTCTTTGCACGGCAGGCCTCTTAGGTCAGAGCTGCCTAGTCTCAGCTTCCAAGTGCAACGCCCTTACGTCAAGGTCAGGGCATGCCCAGAACGTACCAACACCTTTCCGCCGAGGAGCGCGGCGTGATCATGGGCGAGCAGCAGCCCTCCGTGCCAAGCTCGCCTGAGACAGGCTAGTCTCAGCTTCCAAGTGCAACGCCCTTACCTCAAGGTCAGGGCATGCCCAGAACGTATCAACACCTTTCCGCCGAGGAGCGCGGCGTGATCATGGCCGAGCAGCAGCGTGGCACCTCCAACGCCGGAATCGCGCGAATGCTGGGACGTTCGCCCCGCTACTGAAAGCGGGGGGACGTCGCGGCGAAGATCGGCTGCCGACCGGCAAATGCACAGCGGGACGCAGGCAAGCAAAGGGTGGAAAACGGCGATGAACCGGTTCGCGATACAGTACGACGACCGCCTCACCCTGACGCCGCGCTGGGCGGCACGCGGGCGGATGCAGAAAATCGCCGCACAGAAAGTTCAGACCATCCCTGATGCCCACTGCCATTGCTTCCGTGGAGCGACTCCCGCACCTGCTCACCCTCGACGGCCTGGGTGGGGATCGTATCCATGCCCTGCTGGATGCCGCCGAGGCTCTGCGGCCGCATGCGTTGGGTGGCACCGGCTTGCGGCAGGTGCTGGCCGGGCGCACGGTCTGCAATCTGTTCTTCGAGAGTTCCACGCGCACCCGCAGCAGTTTCCAGCTCGCCGCACAGCGACTGGGTGCCGATCTGCTCAACTTCGACGTGGCGGCTTCTTCGCTGAGCAAGGGCGAGAGCGCGCTGGACACCCTGCGCTCGCTGCGGGCGATGGGCGTCGAGGCCTTCGTCGTGCGCCATGCCGAGGACGGCGCGGTGGCCGCACTGGCCGCGGCGGCCGAGCCGGGCACGGCCCTGCTCAATGCCGGTGATGGCCGCAGCAACCACCCGACCCAGGGCCTGCTCGACCTGCTCACCATCCGCCAGCACAAGGGCGGCGATTTCTCGCGTCTGGCGGTGCTGATCGTCGGCGATGTGCGCCACTCGCGGGTGGCGCGCTCGGCCCTGCACGGCCTGCGGCAACTGGGTTGCCGCGACATTCGCGTCTGCGCTCCGGTCGGTCTGATGCCCGATGCGGCGGAGCTGGCCGGCTGCAGCCATGGCACCGCGCTCGACGCCATGCTCGAGGGTGTCGATGTGCTGATGGCCCTGCGCCTGCAACGCGAGCGCATGGAGGAAGGCCGGGTGCCCTCGGCGGCGGCCTACTTCAACGACTATGGCCTTGACGAGCGTCGCCTTGCGCTGGCTCGTCCCGGTGCCATCGTCCTGCATCCGGGGCCGATGAATCGCGGCGTCGAGATCGCCAGCGCGGTGGCGGATGGCCCGCAGTCCGCCGTGCTCGACCAGGTGGCCAACGGCGTTGCCGTGCGCATGGCCGTGCTCCGTCACCTGCTCGGCGCCTGAGCCGGCGCCGCGCTGGCCTTCAGTGCAGCAGGAACACGGTAGCGAGACCGAGGAAGGCGAGGAAGCCCATCACGTCGGTGACCGTGGTCAGGATGACCGCGCCGCCCACCGCCGGATCGACATTGAAGCGGCGCAGCAGCATCGGCACCAGCACGCCGGCCAACGCAGCGCAGCTGAGGTTGATGACCATCGCCGTGAAGATCACCAGAGCGATGCCGATGCTGTCGAACCAGAGCAAGGTGACCACGCCGACCACCGCGCCCAGCAGCACGCCGTTCATCACGGCGATGCGGATCTCCTTCCACACCAGGGTGCGCAGGTTGGCGCCCGAGACCTGGCCGAGTGCGATGCCGCGCACCATCAGCGCCAGCACCTGGGTGCCGGCGTTGCCGCCCATGCCGGCGACGATCGGCATCAGCACGGCGAGCGCCACGATCTCGGCCAGCGTCGCCTCGAAGCGGCCGACCACGCTGGCGGCGAGAAAGGCCGTGCAGAGGTTGATGCTGAGCCAGGTGAAACGGCCCTTGAAGGCGCGCAGCACCGGGCTGAACAGGCTTTCATCTTCGCTGACGCCGGCCGCCGAGAGCACCTGGTGGTCGGCCTGCTCGCGGATGATGTCGACCACATCGTCGATGGTGATGCGGCCGAGCAGCACGTTGTTCTCGTCCACCACCGGGGCCGAGATCCAGTCGTGGTCGGAGAACTGCCGCGCCACTTCGCCGGCCAGGGTATCGACCGGGATGGCCGGTTGCTCGCCGTCCATCAGGCGGTTCACCGCCGTGCCGGGATCGTGGGTGAGCAGCTGCGCCAGCGCGATCCGGCCGAGGTACTGGTGGCGGCGGCTGACGACGTAGAGATGATCGGTGTTGTCGGGCAGCTCGCCGCGCAGCCGCAGGAAGCGCAGCACCACATCGACGCTGACATCGGCGCGCACCGTCACCACATCGGGGTTCATCAGGCGGCCGGCGCTGTCCTCGGGGTAGGACAGCACCTGCTCGAGCCGCTCGCGATTTTCGCGGTCATCGACTTCAGCACTTCGTCGATGACCGTGTCGGGCAGATCCTCCATCAGCTCGGCGAGGTCGTCGATGTCGAGGTCCTCGACCGCGGCGACCAGTTCATCGGGGTCCATCGCCGCGATCAGGCCCTCGCGTACTTCGTCGTCGACGTGCAGCAGCACCTCGCCGTCGTCCTCGGGATCGACCAGGCCCCAGACCACCTCGCGCTTGGCCGGCGGCAGTGATTCCAGTAGGTTGCCGATCTCGGCCGCCGACAGCGTGTTGACCAGCCGGCGCACCGGGCCCAGACGTCCGCTGTCGAGCGACTCCGACAACATGCGCAGTTGGTGGGCGGTGCGTTCGTGGCGGGCGGCGTCGGTCACTGGCGGGTCCCGGCATCAAGGCGCGCGCATTATGGCCCCTGCGGCCGTGGCCGCCCAGCCGCGCTTGCGAAGGCACGGGTCGGTCGGCAGGCTGGTGTCCTATTTGCCCCGGAACGAGCCCCGCATGTCGCCACGCACCTTTGCCCTGCCTGCCCTTGCCCTGCTGCTCGCCGCCTGCGCGCCCGAGCCGGTGGTGCCGACCGCGCCGATGGCCATGGAGGGCGTGCGCCTCACGCTCGAAGCCCGGCCGCAGTCGCCGGTCTGCGATCCAGCCGAGCCTTACGTGGTGCGGGTGCGCTGGGAGGCGAAGGACTGGCCGGACCCGCGTTTCGATTTCCACTTGGAGCGCAGCGACGGCCAGCTCTGGGCGCGCCACAACAGCGCCAGTGGCGAACAGGACAGCGGTCCTTGGGCGCGTCCCGGTCTGTTTTTCGTGATGGTCGACCGTGAGACACGACGAGTTGCCGCCGCCACGCCGGTGCCGCCGCTCATCTGCCCGCCGGCCTGAACACCGGCAGTCGCGGCTACTGTATGGCGCCACGCTAGGCTGGGACGTGCCCGGATCAGCATCTCCGCCACGGAAGATCGGGACGCGCCCGGAGCAGCCCCCGCCGCGACAGGCCGGAGGGCCTGCGGCGGACTCGGGCCGGTAGCCGTGCGGCAAGCAAGCCGACGGGCCGACCGATGGGCGCATCCTTGGCGCCCTCGGTCGGTGCGCCCGTCCGGGGCGCACCCTGCGGGCCTGGCGTCTGATCACCGGGCTGGCCCTCGAATTCCGCCGCAAGCTCCCCAGCCTGCCTGGCGGGGTGCTTCGCGGTTGCGTCGGCAGGCGCGTGGGCAAGGCCTTATTCCGCGCTCCAGCAGGCCGGGACGTGCCCGGAGCTGCACCCACACCGCAGCAAGCCGTGAGCCCGGAGCAGTACCCCCGCACGACAGGCCGGGGCCCTGCGGCGGACTCGGGCCGGCTGCTGTGCGGCAAGAAAACCGACGGGCCGACCGAAGGGCGCATCCTTGGCGCCCTCGGTCGGTGCGCCCATCCGGGGCGCACCCTGCGGGCCTGCCGTCTGATCGTTGGGCTGGCCCTCGAAATCCGCCGCCGGCCCCCAGCCTGCCTGGCGGGGTGCTTCGTGGCTGCGGCGGTGATGGCGTGAGCGGCACGAAGTTCGTCTTCCGAAGCCATCTTCGCTTCATATCCTTCGGTGTATGCCCGTCAGCCAGCGCCGCGCCAGCGCGGCCTCGTGGACAGCGAAGCGAGCCATGGAAGGCGAGCGGCGGCGAATGCGGAGCGGGACGCGGAGCCTGAGCCGTCGCGTCCGCAGGTCGCGCGGCGGCAGGCGCGAGGTCAGGCGCTCCAAGTCTTTCACATTGACGGGGAACCGGGATCGTCCGACAGCCTGCTAGGCCGGCACGGCGCGTGCCAGCCAGGCCTCGATTTCGGCGCGTTCGCGGCAGCGCAGCAGGGCGGCGGCGCGGCGGCGCAGCCGGCCGAGATCGCAGTCGCCGATCGCCTCGCGCACCTCGAGCACCGCCGACGCGGGCACGCTGAAATCGCGCAGGCCGAGCGCCAGCAGCAGCGGCACGTCCTCGGGGCGGTTGGCCAGTTCACCGCAGACATGCAGCGGCAGCCCTGCGCTCCGGGCTTCGCTGAACAGCCGGTGCAAAAGCCGCAGCACCGCCGGATGACGCTCGCTGTAGAGGCCGCCCAGGGCCTCGTGGGTGCGGTCGGCGGCCAGCAGGTACTGCACCAGGTCGTTGGTGCCGATGGCGACGAAATCGATCAAGTCGCGGTGGTCGGCCAGGGTCAGGGCGGTCGCCGGCACCTCCAGCATGATGCCGAACGCCACCCGATCGCCGATCGCCACGCCTTCGTCGCGCAGACGGCCGGCCAGTCGCAGCAGGCGGGAGCGCATCGCGTCGGTTTCTTCGCGGGCGCTGACCATCGGCACCAGCACCCGCACCGGTCCGAAGGCCGAGGCCCGCAGCATGGCGCGCAGTTGTGCATCGAGCAGGCCGGGCCGTGACAGCGACAGCCGGACACCGCGCAGGCCGAGTGCGGGGTTGGGTTCGTTGCGCAATGCCAGCCCGCTGTCATCGGCCTTGTCGGCGCCCAGATCGAGGGTGCGCAGGGTCACCGGCCGGCCGGCCATGCCAAGCACAGCGTCGCGGTAAGCGAGGAACTGTTCCTCCTCGTCGGGCAGGCCGCTGCGACCCATGAACAGGAACTCGCTGCGGAACAGGCCGATACCGTCGGCGCCGGCGGCCAGCGCGGCGGCGATCTCCTCACGGCGTTCGCCATTGGCCTGCAGCCGGATCGCGGTGCCGTCGCGGGTCTGGGTGGGGGCTTGCCGCAGCCGCTCCAGCGCGCCGCGCTTGGCGACCAGCGAGGCTTGGCGCTCGTGGTAGCGCGCCAGATCGGCGGCTTCCGGCTCGACAATAAGTTGCCCGTCACGGCCGTCCAGCAGCAAAGCATCGCCATCGTTGATGTGCGCCAGCGCCTCGGCGCAACCCACCACCATCGGCAGGCCCAGGCCTCGGGCGATGATCGCGCTGTGCGAAAGCGGGCTGCCGGCGCGGGTGGCGACCGCCAGCAGTTGCTGCCGGCTCAGCTCGGCCAGTTCCGCCGGGGCGATGTCGTCGGCCACCAGGATTTCGCCGGCCAGACCGAGCCGGCCATCGTCCTCGCGCTCCTGCAGGGCGGCGTGGACCCGGCCGATCACATGGTCGAGATCGTCGAGCCGGGTGCGGAAATAGTCGTTGTCCATCGACCGGAACACCGCGGCGAGCCGGTCGCGTTGCAGCTTCAGCGCGTAGTCGGCGGTGTGGCGCTGATGGCGGACCAGATCGCGCAGGCCATCGACCAGTTCGGGATCGTCGAGGATCAGCACATGCAGGTCGATGAACTCGCCGACCTCGCGGGCGAGCTGGCCCTGCAGGCGGGCGCGCAGCGTGGCCAATTCGGCGCGGGCGATGGCCAGGGCGCGGTCGAGCCGTTGCAATTCGGCCTCGACCCGTTCGGCGGGGAGGGTCTGCGGGCTGAGTTGCAGCACCTGCGGTTGGCGGACACGGGCGCGACCGAGCGCCAGCCCGCGCGATGCACCCACGCCATGCAGCACGCGCCGCATCAGCTTTCCTCGTCGAAGCGTCGGGCGAACAGCGCCTCAGCGGCGGCCAGCGCCTCGTCCTCGTCGGGGCCATCGACGCGCAACAGCACCGAGCTGCCTTGTCCGGCGGCCAGCAGCAGCACGCCCATGATCGACTTGGCGTTGACCTCGCGGCCGCCGGCCTTCAGCGTGGCCTGGGCCCGGTAGTCGGCGAGCAGCCGGACCAGTTTGGCGGAGGCTCGGGCGTGCAGACCGAGGCGGTTGACGACGGTGATCTCGCGCTCAAGCATCGTCCAGCACCACGCCGTTGCGGGCACCGTTGGCGGCAGTGCGGGCCAGTTCGTCAAGGCTCTGCTCGCCGTAGTTCATCACCCGCAGCAGCATCGGCAGCGAGAGCCCGGCGACCCGTCGGCAGGGCTGGGCGATCCGCACCAGCTGCAGGGCCAACCGGGCCGGTGAAGCGCCGTAGACGTCGGTCAGCAGCAGCGCGCCGTCCTCGCTCTGGACCCGCCGCAGCGCGGCGCTGGCGGCCGGCAGCAGGGTGGCGGGGTCGGCCTCGAAAGGCAGTTCGAAGGCGGCGGCCGGCAACGGCAGCGTGCCGAGCAGGCGGGTGGCGGTGTCGAGCAGGGCGCTGCCGACGCCGGGGTGGGTCACGAGGAGGATGCCAACGGCCATGCCGGCAACCTTAGCAAACCCGGGTTCCGTTCCCGCATCGCGGCGTGCTCAGTCGAGCTCGCGGTGATAGGTGTGCGCGTCCTCGTGACCGGCAGCGCGGAAGCCGGCGGCCAGAGTCTCGGCGAGGTAGACCGAGCGGTGCCGCCCGCCGGTGCAGCCGAAGGCCACCGAGAGGTAGCTGCGCTGGCTCGCGCGGAAGCCGGGCAGCGAGTGTTCAAGCACGCCGCGCACCATCGCGGCGTAGCCCTGCATCTCGGCGTGCCCGGCGAACCAGGCCTGGATCGCGGCGTCGCGGCCGCTCAGCGGCCGCAGCACCGGGTCCCAGTGCGGGTTGGGCAGGCCGCGGGCATCGAAGACGAAATCGGCATCGACCGGCAGGCCGCGCTTGTAGGCGAAGCTCTCGAACAGCAGGGTCAGCCCCGGCGTCTGACCGGATTCCAGCTCGGTCAAAACGTGCTTGCGTAACTGGTGGACGTTCATCGCCGAGGTGTCGACCCGGTGATCGGCCAGCACGCGCACCGGTCGCAGCACCTGGCGCTCCAGGGCGATGGCGTCCGGCAGGGCGAGGCCGAGCGAGGCCAGCGGATGACGGCGGCGGGTGTCGGAATAGCGTTTGATCAGCACCTCGTCGCTGGCATCGAGAAAGACCAGCCGGTACTGGTGGCCGCGTTCGCCGACCGCCGAAAGCCAATGGCCGATCTCGCCGAGGTCGGCATGCCGGTTGCGGACATCGATGCCCACGGCCAGCCGTTGCGGGCCGTGGCCGACGCTGTCGACGAAGGCCGGCAGCAGGTCGGCGGGCAGGTTGTCGACGCAGTAGCAGCCGAGGTCTTCGAGCGTGCGCAGGGCGACGGTCTTGCCGGCGCCGGAAAGCCCCGAGACGACGGTCAGGGATCGGCTCATGGCGGGCTCCGGTCGAGCAGGGCGGAATGGCGAGCGAGGAAGGCCGCCGCCGGGTCCTCGCCCTTGGCGCGCAGGATGTGCAGACGGGCAGCGGCCTCGGTGAGCACGGCGAGGTTGCGGCCCGGCGCCACCGACAGATCGAACACCGGCACGTCGAGCCCGAGCACCGGGCGGGCGGCGGTCTCGCCGGTCAGCCGGGCCAGACCTTCGGGGTCGTTGCTGTCGCCGGGACGCACCAGGTGGACGATCAGCCGCAGGTATTTGTTCCGCTTCACCGCGGTGTCGCCGAACATCTGGCGGATGTTCATGATGCCCAAGCCCCGCACTTCGAGCAGGTCCTGCAGCAGTTCGGGGCAGCTGCCATCGAGCACGTCCGGGGCGATCTGGGTGAACTCCGGCGCGTCGTCGGCGACCAGCCGATGGCCGCGGTTGAGCAGTTCCAGCGCCAGTTCGCTCTTGCCCAGCCCGGACTCACCGGTGATCAGCACGCCGATCGAGTAGATCTCCATGAACACGCCGTGCAGGGTGATGCGCGGCGCCAGCGCCCGGGCCAGGATGTACTGCAATTGCGAGAGCAGTTCGTGGCCGGCCTGCGCCGAGCTCCACAGCGGCGTGTTCGATTCGGTGGCGATGTCGCGCAGATCGGCCGGGCAGCCCTGATCGCGGGTGACGAGCAGGGCGAGCGGGCGGAAACCGACGATCTTCTGCAGGGTTTCCCAGCGCTGCCGGGCATCCAGCGAATCCAGCCAGGCCAGTTCCTCGCGGCCGAGGATCTGCACCGTGTTGGGGTGGATGACGTTGAGGTAGCCGACCAGCGAAAGCCGCCGGCTGTACTGCTCGCCGGCCTCGATGGCGCGGTCGCCGCCGGCCTGACCGGTCAGCCAGCGCAGTTCAAGCCGTTCGCGTTGCTGCTCGAACAGCTCGCGGGCACTGAGCAGGCGACGGGGCATGGTGCTTGGCTCAGCCTGCCGCTGGACCGGGCCGCCACTCGGCCAGCAGGCGGTAGAGCACCTCGCTGTCGGCGGCGTCGCGCAGGCGTTGGCGGAAGGCGGCGTTGCCGAACATCTCGGCGAGCTGGCCGAGCAGCACGAGGTGCTGCTGGGTGAAATGCTCGGGCACCGCCAGGGCGAACAGCAGATCGACCGGCTGGCCATCCGGCGCGCCAAAATCGATGGCCTCGGTGAGCCGCACAAAAGCCCCGCTCGCCGTCACCAGGCCGGGGCTGCGACCGTGCGGGATGGCCACGCCATGGCCCAAGGCGGTGCTGCCCAGACGCTCGCGCTGGCAGAGGCTGTCGAAGATCAGCCGTTCACGCCCGGCATCGCCCTCGGCGAGCAGCTGGGCCAATGTTTCCAGCAGGCGCTTCTTGCCGGGAGGTTTGGCCCCCGCGACGACGCGCGCGGGAGCCAGCAGGTCGAGCAGGTGCATGGAGGCGGGGACTCAGCCGAAATCGCCGGAGCGGGCGGGCGATTCGCCGCGATGGTGGTCGGTGATCCGCTCTTTTTCCTTGATCAGCATACGGTCGAGCTTGTCGACCAGCAGGTCGATCGCCGAGTACATGTCGGCGGCCTCGGCTTCGGCGTGCAGGGTCTTGCCGCGCGGCGAGAGGGTGGCTTCGGCGCGGTGCTGCAGGCGATCGACGGCGAGCAGCAGGCGCAGTTCGAGATGGTGGTCGAAATGGCGGACGAGCCGCTCCAGCTTGGCGGTGGCGAAATCCTTCAGGGCCGGGGTGATTTCGATTTGGTGACCACTCACTTCAAGGCGCATGGGGCGCTTACTCCTGCGGGGGACGGACAAAAACCAAGCCTGCCCAGCATACGCCGGAGCGGGGTGGGGCGAAGTGGATGCCGGTCAAATTCCGCAGGCCGTGCCGCCGGGACGCGGGTTCAGCGCTGGCCGCGTTCCGCCGCCGAGGGCAGGCCCAGCCGCTCGCGGTACTTGGTGACGGTGCGCCGGGCCACGGCGATGCCCTCGGCCTGCAGCCGGTCGGCCAGGGCCTGATCCGAGAGCGGCTGCCCGGCTGTCTCGGCGGCGATTAGCCGGCGCAGATGCGCCTGCACCGCCGTCGCGCTGGTGCCCTCGCCGGTACCGAGGCCGGCACCGAAGAAATGCTTGAACTCGAAGGTGCCGCGCGGGGTCCGCAGGTACTTGCGGCGGGTGGCGCGTGACACGGTCGATTCGTGCAGGCCGAGCGGTTCGGCCAGTTCGCGCAGGGTGAGCGGGCGCATGGCCACCGGTCCGTGCTCGAGGAAGCCGGCCTGAGCCGCGACGATGGCCTGGGCGACGCGGCGCAGGGTCTCGCTGCGCTGTTCGAGCGCCCGGAGCAGCCAGCGCGCCTCCTGCAACTGATCGCGCAGGTAGCTGTCGTCCTCGTCGCGGCAATGGCCGATCAGCGCGGTGTAGTGCGGATTGAGGGCGAGCCGCGGGGAGTGCGCCATACGCACCACCCAGCGGCCGCCGAGGCGCTGCGCGATCGCGTCCGGCTGGATGTATTCGGTGCGGTTCACGGCGAAGCGTGCGCCGGGTCGCGGGTCGAGCCGGCGGATCAGGGCGAGCGCCGGGCTCAGTGTTGCCGAGGTTTCGCCGAGCAGGGCGGCAAGCCGTTCCGGCGTGTGCCGGGCGACGGCATCGAGATGGGCCTCGACCAGTCGGACGGCCAAGGTCCAACCGGGGGTGGCCGGATCGAAGGCGGCCAGTTGCAGGCGCAGGCATCCGGCGAGGTCGCTGGCGCCACAGCCGATTGGATCGCAGGCCTGCAGCAGGTGCAGCACCGGCCGCAGGGTGTCGGCGCTGGCCGCGGGCAGGGTGGCGGCGATCGCCGCGAGTGGCTCGCGCAGGTAGCCGTCCTCGTCGAGCGCATCGACCAGCACGTAGGCGGCCAGCCATTCGTGGGGGCGGCGCAGGACCAGGCGCAGTTGCCCGAGCAGGTGCTCCTGCAAGCCGGCCTCGGCGGCCGCCCATTCCTGCAGGTCACTGCGCTGCGCCGTGGCCTCCCGGTCGTCCCCGTCCGGTGCGGCGCTGTCCTCCGCCGGGGCGGGGGCCTCCGGTTCGTCGGAAACCTCCGGATCAGCGGTATCGTCGCCAGCATCGGCGCGGGCAGCGGGGGCCTCGTCGAGCTCGAGCAGCGGGTTGGATTCGGCCGCCTCGCGCAGCGCCGCCTCCAGCTCCGGCTGCGAGAGTTGCAGCAGGCGCAGGGCCTGCTGCAGCTGCGGGCTCAAGGCCAGTGTCGTGGCCTGTTTCGCCTGCAGCGTGGGTTTCATCGCCATGGCTACATCGTGAAGCCGGCGCCGAGGTAGACCCGGCGCACGTCCGGGTTCATCAGCACCTCGGCCGGCGTCCCCTGGGCCAGCACGCTGCCGGCATTGAGGATGTAGGCGCGGTCGCAGATGCCGAGCGTCTCGCGCACGTTGTGGTCGGTGATCAGCACACCGATGCCGCGCTGCTTGAGGTGGCGGATGATGCCCTGGATCTCGCCGACCGAAATCGGATCGACGCCGGCGAAGGGCTCGTCGAGCAGCATGAAGCGCGGCTTGGTGGCCAGCGCGCGGGCGATCTCGATGCGCCGGCGCTCGCCGCCGGAAAGGCTCTCGCCGGGCTGGTCGGCGACATGGGCGATGTGCAGTTCGTCGAGCAGCTGGCCCAGTTCCGCCTCGCGCTGCGCCGGGGCCAGGTCGCTGCGCAGTTCCAGGGCGGCGCGCACGTTGTCGGCGGCCGAGAGGCTGCGGAACACGCTGGCCTCCTGCGGCAGGTAGCCGACCCCACGGCGGGCGCGCAGGTGCATGGGCAGGGCGGTGATGTCGGCCTCGTCGAGCAGGATGCGGCCACCGTCGCAGGGCACCAGACCGACCACCATGTAGAAGCAGGTGGTCTTGCCGGCGCCGTTGGGGCCGAGCAGACCGACCACTTCGCCGGGGTGCAACTCGAAACTGAAATCGCGGACGACCTCGCGCTTCTTGTAGCGCTTGGTCAGGGCATGCGCCGAGAGCATCAGGGCCGGGTCGCCGTGGTCCGGGGCTGGATCGTCATCCGGATCCGGTTGCCGTCACCGCCGCTGTCGATGGCGCCGGTGTCGAGGTTGTAACGGATGGTTTCGGCCTCCAGGGTGCCGCGCGGCTGGGTCACCGAGGCCTGGCCGCTGAGCAGCAGGGTCTCCGCGCCGGGCGTGTAGATGACGCGGCTGGCGCGCGCATCGACCGGTTCGCCGGCCTCGGTGAGTTGCGCCATCCGCACCGGCTGGCCATCGAGAACGATCCGGGCGATCTCGCCCTCGCTGCGTTCGACCGTGGCGCGGTCGGCGGCGATGTTGAGGCTGCCCTGGCGGATCACGACGTTGCCGGTCAGCACCAGGGTGTCGTTCTCGCCCAGACCGCCGCTCTGGCGGTCGGCCTGAACCGCCATCGGCTGCTCGCGGTCGACCGTGCGGGCCTCAGCGCCGCTCGCCAGCAGGATCGCCACCAGCACGGCGGGGATAGAACATCGCATCGACATCGGCCAGCAACTCGTAGGTTTGGGCTTCGAGATCGACCTCCAGCCCGGTGCCGCGGAGTATAGAGCGGCCTTGGACGATGGTCACCGCGGCGTCGGTGCGGGCGCGGTCGTCCTCGGGGAACACGCTCAGGTGGTCGGTGCTGAAGCGCACCGCCTCGCCGTGGCGGTTGGGCGGGCCATCGACCTCGACGCCGTCCAGCAGGCGCACTTCCCGGTGGTCCGGTCCGACCCAGGCCGAGCCGGAGCGGGCCTCCCAGCGCTGGCCCGGCTGCCGGGCCGGAAAACCGAAACGCGGGGCCGTGAGCAGGGTGGCGGCGGCCTCGCCGTCGCGTTCCAGCAGCGGACCGATCACGGTGAAGCCTTCGCTGCCGTCCTGCCGCAGCGCGCTCATCTCGAAACCCTCCAGCCGGTAGTCGGCGCGCAGGTCCGCCAAGGGCGGCGCGGGCGGTTCGCGCAAGGCCCAGAGCGCCAGCCCACTGGCGAGCGCGCCGGCACCCAGCAGCAGGCCGAGGACGGTGCGGTTCATGGCAGGTAGGTCGCCAGCACGGCCTCGGTCCGGCCCTGGGCAGCCAGCAGCAGGTCGCAGAATTCGCGTGCCGCCCCGCGGCCACCGCCGGCCCGGCTGCACCAGTGTGCACGCGCCAGCACCCAGGGGTGGGCATCGGCCGGTGCGGCGGCCAGACCGGCCACCGCCATGGCGCCGAGATCGACCAGATCGTCGCCCATCATCGCTGCGTGCTCGGGGCCGAAGCCGTGGCGGGCGCAGAGCTCGAGCAGCAGGGCGCGCTTGTCATCGACACCGACGTGGACCTCGGACAGGCGCAGTTCGCGGCCGCGCGCCTCGGCCACGGCGCTGCGTCGCGCCGTGACCAGGGCCACGCGGATACCCTGCGCCTCGAGCAGGCGCAGCCCCAGGCCGTCGTGGATGTGGAAGGCCTTGCTCTCGCGGCCCTCGGCGTCGAGCCAGAGCCGGCCGTCGGTCAGGGTGCCATCGACATCGAAGCAGGCGAGCCGGATACCGGCGGCATGGGCGCGCACGGCGTCCGCGCTTGCGGGGGGCGTGTTCATGGTTCAGACCACCCGCGCCCGCAGCAGATCGATGAAGTTCAACGCACCGAGCACGCGGCGCTCGGCATCGACCACCACCAGGGCATTGATCTTGTGGGCCTCCATCGCGTGCACGGCGGCGCTGGCCAGTTCGTCGGGGCCGATGGTCTTGGGCGAGCGGCCCATCACCTGCCAGACCGCATCGCGGCGGACATCGAGCTTGGCGTTGTCGAGGGCGCGGCGCAGGTCGCCGTCGGTGAACACGCCGGTCAGACGGTCGTCGGCGTCGACCACCGCGGTCATGCCGAGCCGGCCCCGGCTCATCACGACCAGTGCCTCGGCGATGCTGGCCTCGGGGCGCACCCGCGGCACCGCCTCGCCGGCGTGCATCACGTCGCGGATGGTCAGCAGCAGGCGGCGACCGAGCGCGCCGGCCGGATGCGAGCGGGCGAAGTCCTCCGGCGTGAAGCCACGGGCCTCCAGTACCGCCACCGCGAGCGCATCGCCGAGGGCCAGCGAGGCGGTGGTGCTGGTGGTCGGCGCGAGGTTGTGCGGGCAGGCCTCGGAGGGCACCGAGACGTCGAGGTGCAGGTCGGCCAGAGCGGCCAGGGTCGAGCCGGGCCGGCCGGTCATGGCCAGCAGCGGCACGTCCAGCCGCTTGAGCGCCGGCACGATGGTGAGGATCTCATCGCTCTCGCCGGAGTACGACAACGCCAACACCAAATCGCGCCCGGTGACCATGCCGAGGTCGCCGTGGCTGGCTTCGCCGGGGTGCAGGTAGAAGGCCGGCGTGCCGGTGGAGGCGAGGGTGGCGGCGATCTTGCGGGCGATGTGCCCGGATTTGCCCATGCCGGTGCAGACCACCCGGCCGCGGCAGGCCAGCAGCAGCTCGCAGGCCCGCCCGAAGTCGGCGCCGATCCGTGATTCCAGCGCCGACAGGGCTTCGGTCTCCTGACGGATGACGCGGCGGCCGGTCAGGGCGGGGTCCGGGCGCGGCGCGTTCGGGGCCGGTTGGGCGCTCATGAGCAGCCTTGCAGGTACAATGGGCGTCCTAGTCTACGGCAGCGCCCGCGCTGCTCCTTGCCTCCCCCATGAATGCAGATTTCGTGCGCCGGCTCATCGAAGCCGGCCTGCCCGGTGCCCGGGTCCACGTCGAAGGCGCCGACGGCGTGCACTTCGAGGCCACCATCGTCAGCGAAGCCTTCGCCGGCAAGCTGCCCCTCGCCCGCCACCGCATGGTCTACGCCACCCTGGGCGAACGCATGGGCGGCGAAATCCACGCGCTGGCCTTGCGTACCCTGACGCCCGCCGAAGCGGAGCGCGGCTGATGGCCAAGATCGTCATCGCCGGCGGCGAGGTGCTGAACGGCGAGGTGCAGATCTCCGGTGCCAAGAACGCGGTACTGCCCATCCTCTGCGCCACCCTGCTGGCCGACAGTGCCGTCGAGATCGGCAACGTGCCGCACCTGCACGACGTCACCACGACCATGGAGCTGCTGGGCGAAATGGGCGTGCAGCTGGTGGTCGACGAGAAACTCTCGATCACCGCCGACCCGCGCCATGTCAACAACACGGTGGCGCCCTACGAACTGGTCAAGACCATGCGCGCCTCGATCCTGGTGCTGGGGCCGCTGCTGGCGCGCTTCGGCCACGCCCAGGTCGCCCTGCCGGGCGGCTGCGCGATCGGCTCGCGTCCGGTCGACCAGCACATCCGCGGTCTGCAGGCGCTGGGCGCCGAGGTGCTGGTGGAGGGCGGCTTCATCAAGGCCACGGCGAAGCGCCTGAAAGGCGCGCGCTACGTCTTCGACATGGTCACCGTCACCGGCACCGAGAACGTGATGATGGCCGCCACGCTGGCCAAAGGCACCACGGTGCTGGAGAACTGCGCGCAGGAACCGGAGGTGGTCGATCTCGCCCACTGCCTCAACGCTCTGGGTGCGCATGTTGAAGGCGCCGGCAGCAACCGCATTATCATCCACGGCGTCGACCGCCTGCACGGCGGCCGTTACGACGTGCTGCCCGACCGCATCGAGACCGGCACTTTCCTGGTCGCCGGGGCGATGACCGGCGGTCGCGTGCTGGCGCGCCGCACCCGCGCCGACATCATGGACGCCGTGCTGGCCAAACTCGAGGAGGCCGGTGCCCACATCAACACCGGCAGCGATTTCATCGAACTCGACATGCGCGGCCAGCGCCCGAAGTCGGTGAGCCTGACCACCGCGCCCTACCCGGCCTTTCCGACCGACATGCAGGCGCAGTTCGCGGCGATGAACACGATCGCCGAGGGTGTCGGCGTGATCACCGAGACGATCTTCGAGAACCGCTTCATGCACTTGAACGAGCTGACGCGCCTGGGCGCCGATGTCCGCATCGAAGGCAACACCGCGATCATCCGCGGCGTGCCGCGCATGACCGGCGCGCCGATCATGGCCACCGACCTGCGTGCCTCGGCCTCGCTGGTGCTGGCCGGCCTGGTCGCCGAGGGCGAGACCACGGTCGACCGCATTTACCACATCGATCGCGGCTACGAGAACATCGAAGAGAAGCTTGGCGGCCTGGGTGCGCGCATCCGCCGGTTGCCGGGCTGACGCATGCAACGGGTTGGCGAAGACATCCTCGTCGCGCTGCGGCAAGCCGCGGTGGCCGAGCCCCCGCCCAGCGTGGGCGAGGTGCTGGCCGGCGGCGGCGTTTCGGCTTTCGCGGTGGCCCTGATCGTGCTCTGCCTGCCGTTTCTGCAACCGATCTCGCTGGGACCGCTTTCGACCATCGGCGGTCTGGCCCTGGCCACCTTGGGCTGGCAGCTCGCCCGCGGCGATGCCCGGCCCTGGCTGCCGGTCACGCTGGCCAACGCCCGGCTCGACCGGGCGCAGTGGGTGCAACTCGCCGATTCGGCCGACAAGGTGCTGGCCTGGGCCGGCCATGTGGTGCGGCCGAGGCTCAGCGGCTGGACCCGCGGTCGGCGTGGCCGGCGCACCGCCGGCGCGCTCATCATCACGGCCGGGCTGATGCTGGCGGTGCCGGTCGCCGGCATCCCCTTCAACAACACCCTGCCGGCGCTGGCCATCGTCTGTGCGGCCTTCGCCCTGCTGGGCGAAGACGGTTGGATGTTCTTCTTCGCGGTGGGCTGGTTGATCGCTACCGTGGCCTATTTCGTGCTGCTGTTCCAGGTGTTCGTGGCGATGTTCACCACGCTCTGGAGCCTGCTGCTGCTCTGGCCGGTGCTGCTGGCGCTGGCACGGATCGGTGCCGGCAGCGTGGGCGCCTGAGCGCGCCGGATCAGCTGCCCAGCCTGCGCATCTCCAGCACTTCGCCATCGTCCTCGCGCTGTTCGATGCGCAGGGGCAGGTGTGGAGGGCGGCTGTCCAGCCACAGCCGGGTGGAGCGGCCTTCGGGTGATTCGCGGATCATTTCGACCGGGATGGCCTGAACGCCCGACAGACCCGGCACTGCCGCAGGGCTGCCGATCCGCCAGGTCTGCGCTTCCACCTGACGCCGGCCCGCCACCTGCAGCACCTGGTCGCCGCGTCGGCCCTGCGCCACCGCCTGCATCAGCGCGACGGTCAGCAGTTGCCGATCCACCACGCCGGCCACGAACGGCGCCTCGGCGGTGTTCTCGCGGTCGCGCAGGCGGATCAGGGCCGTGGCAGGATCAACCCGCACCTCGCGTTCACGGCGGTTCACGCCGGTCGACTGGACGTAGCGGTAATGCCGGGTTTCCGGTTGGCCGCTGGCGTTCCAGACGAAGCGTGAACTCTCCTCGATGCGCAGGCCGAGCACCCGGGCCAGGCCACGGGTGCCGACGGTGCGGTTCTCGAAACGCCAGCCCTCGCCGCCGCTGGTGAGGCGCAGGCGGGTTTCACCCAGCACATCGCCGTTGCGGCGCAGTTCGTAGCGGGCCTCGAAAGGCGCGACCGGTGCGGCGGCAGCCAGCACACTGCCGGCGCTGGACAGGATGGCCAGCAACATGACGGCGGCCAGGTTCGGGCGGTGGGCTGCGTTCATGGGTTTTCCTGCGTTGGTTGAGCGGGCAGGCCGAGACGGTCGTCGGCACCGAGTTGCAGCGGCGCGGTGAGTACCTTGCCCTGCCAGTGGATGGCATCGAGGCCGAGCCGCAGCTCGCCGCTCGCGATCGCCGCCACCGTGGCCACCAGCAGCGGGTGCTCGCGCTGCCGCACGCGGGCGGCGAGGGCTTCAGCGCTGTCGTCGGCGAGCACCGGCACCCGTGCCCGCGCCAGCAGCGGGCCGGCGTCGAGCTCGGGGACGACCACATGCACGCTGGCGCCGTGTTCGGCATCGCCGGCCTCGAGCACGCGCTGGTGCGTGTGCAGGCCGGGGTGGCGCGGCAGCAGGGAGGGGTGCAGGTTGATCATGCAGTGGGGGAATCGTTCGATCGCGGCCGGGCCGATGATGCGCAGGTATCCGGCACAGACGATGAGGTCGGGCTGAACGGCGGTGACGGCATCGAACATGGCCGCGTCGAAGGCCTCGCGCGTTGCGACGCTGTTCGACTTCATTGCCCAGGTTGGGATGCCGGCTGCGCGGGCCCGTGCCACGGCGCCGCAATCGGGCTTGTCGCTGAACACGCCGACCACTTCGCCATCGATGCGGCCGTCGGCGCAGGCCGCCAACAGGGCCGCAAGGTTGCTGCCCTGGCCCGAGGCCAGCACCGCAAGGCGCAGGCTCATGCGTTGTCGGCCGAGCGCAGGCCCGTGCTCAAGCGATCCGCACGCGCCCGTGGGCGCTGTCGCCGGCGCGCTTCACCACCCGGCCGATCGGGCGCGGCGGCAGGCCGGCCGCCGCGAGCGGGGCCGAGAGTGCGGCGATCGAGGCTTCCGGCACCACCAGCACGAAACCGATGCCGCAGTTGAAGGTGCGCCACATCTCGGCATCGGCGATGGCGCCCTCGCGTTGCAGCCAGTCGAACACCGGCGGCAGCACAATCGTCGAGGCCTCGATGTCGAGGCCGAGGCCGTCCGGCACGACGCGGATGATGTTCTCGGTGAGCCCGCCACCGGTGATGTGGGCCATGCCGTGGATCGGCGAATCCGCCCCCGGGAAGGCCTGCAGCAGCGCCAGGATTGGCTTGACGTAAAGCTGGGTCGGGGCCATCAGCGCGTCGAGCAGCGGCACGCCGCCAAGCCGCACGTCGAGGCCGCCCTTCGCCGCATCGAAGCCGGCGCGCGCCAGCACCCGGCGGATCAGCGAGTAGCCGTTGCTGTGCGGGCCGGAGGAGGGCAGGGCGAGCAGCACATCGCCCTCGCGCACGCGGCTGCCATCGCGCAGTTCGCTCTTCTCGACCGCGGCCACGCAGAAACCGGCCAGATCGTACTCGCCCGGCGCGTACATGTCGGGCATCTCGGCGGTCTCGCCACCGATCAGCGCGCAGCCGGAGAGCTCGCAGCCGCGGGCGATGCCGCCGATCACCGCGACGGCGGTGTCGATGTGCAGCTTGCCGGTGGCGAAGTAGTCGAGGAAGAACAGCGGCTCGGCGCCCTGCACCAGCACGTCGTTGACGCACATGGCGACCAGATCGATGCCGATCGTGTCGTGGCGGCCCAGCTGCTGGGCGAGCTTGAGCTTGGTGCCGACGCCGTCGGTGCCGGAGACCAGCACCGGCTCGCGGTACTTGCCGGAAAGATCGAACAGCGCGCCGAAACCGCCCAGGCCACCCATCACCTCGGGGCGGAAGCTGCGCTTGACCAGCGGTTTGATGCGCTCGACGAGGGCATTGCCGGCATCGATATCGACGCCGGCCTCGCGGTAGGTCAGGGGCGTCGGGGGGTTCACGGCGGGCGACCTTCGGGCGTCAGGCGAAGCCCGCATTCTAACAGTCGAGGTCGCCCCGACCGCCCGGCGTTGGACGGCCTTGGCACCACTGCGGCACCATGGCGCTCCTCTGGAGGAGATCGAAGCGAATGCGCCTGCGTCTGGCCGGCCTCTGCCTGGCCCTCTTGTCTGCCTTGGCGCTCCCGGTGCGCGCCGTCGAACCGCTCGTGGCCGATCCGGCCGCGGCGGTGGTGACGCGCGAGGAGGCCTGGTACACCGCCGAGGTGCCGGTTGCCTCGCAGGACCTCCGTGAACGCGAAGCCGCCCTCGGGCGTGCCCTGGCCCAGGTGCTGGTGCGGGTCACCGGCAGCCTCGATGCCCCCAGCCACCCGGTGCTGCTGCGTGCCCAGCGCCAAGCCGAGGGTCTGCTGCTGGCTTCGGAGTACCGCAGCGTCGAGGAGCGGGCCGGTGGCCTGCCAACCCAGCGCCAGATGCTGGCCGCCAGCTTCGATCCCGAGGCGGTCGATGCCCTGGTGATGGCCGCGGGCCTGCCGCTTTGGCAGGGGGTCCGCCCGCAGCCCCTGCTCTGGCTGGCCATCGACGATGGCGGTGGTGCCGGCCCGAGGCTGGTTGCCGCCGCCCAGCTCAATGCGGTGCGGCCGCTCGCCCAGCGCGGTCTGGATCGCGGCCTGCGGCTCTTGCTGCCGACCGGCAACAGTGTCGAACAGCAGGCCGTCGATCGCGTCTGGACGCTCGATCTTGCTGCACTCACCCCGCTGTCGGCGCTGTACAGCGCGCCGGTCGTGCTGCTGGGTCGGATCGGTCGCAGCGCCAACGGCTGGAGTGCCGAATGGTTGCTCGCCAAAAACGGTGTCGAGCGCCATCGCTGGCGTTTCGAGGACGCCAACCCGCAACGGGTGATCGCCTCCGGTGCCGATCCGATGGCCGATCATCTCGCCGCGGCGATGGCCACACGGATGCCGGTGGGTCAGCCGGAGGTGCTCGTCGCCTCGGTCAGCGGCCTGCGTTCGAGCGCGGACTGGCTGACGCTCGCCGCCTACCTGCAGAGCCTGCCGGTCCTGCGCGAGCACGAGGTGCTGGACGCGCGTGCCGAAGGCCTCCGTCTGCGCCTTGATCTGGCCGTCGATCGTGCCCGCTTCGAAGCCTTGCTGGCCGGTGGTTCGGTGCTGGCGGTCGAGCCGGTCGCCGCTGGCGAGCCTCCGCGCTACCGGTTCCGGCCCTGAAGATGAGCACGATGGACTCGCCCCTGCTCTGGTTGCGCCCTTGGCTGTGGTTCGCCGCCGTGCTGGTGCTTGGTCTGCTGCTCTGGCTGCTGGCGCCGGTGTTGACGCCGTTTGCCATCGCCGCCCTGCTGGCCTGGATGGCCGACCCGCTGGTGCAGCGGTTGGAGCGCAGTGGCCGCTCGCGAACGGTGGCCGCCAGCCTGGTTTTCCTGCTGATGAGTGCGGTGGTGGTGCTGGCCCTGCTGCTGCTGCTGCCCATGCTGCAATCGCAATTGCGGCGGGCGGTCGAGTGGCTGCCCCAGCTCGCCGCCTGGGCCACCGGGGTGGCCCTGCCCTGGCTGCAGGCACGCACCGGCCTCGCCTTGGCGGGTGGCGTCGACGCCGCCGGACTCACCGAACTGCTGAAAGGCCATTGGCAGGCGGCTGGCGGCATTGCCGCGCAGATCGTCACCGGCCTGTCGCGTTCCGGTCTGGCGGTGGTGGGTTTCGTCGTCAACCTGCTGCTGGTGCCGTTCGTGACCTTCTACTTCCTGCGCGACTGGCGGCGCATGCTGAGCCATCTGCACGGCCTGCTGCCGCGTCCGCTGGAGCCCACCGTGGTCAGCCTGGCCCGCGAATCGGACGCCGTGCTGGGTGCTTTCCTGCGCGGGCAGATGACGGTGATGGTCTGCCTCGGCCTGATCTACGGCTTCGGGCTCAGTTTGGCCGGCCTCGATCTCGGCTTCCTGATCGGGATGGTGGCCGGTCTGCTCAGTTTCGTGCCCTACCTCGGGGCCACGATCGGCGTGGTCGCCGCCGTCATCGCCACCCTGGTCGAGCACGGCGATCTGTTCCATCTGGTGCTGGTGGTGGCGGTCTTCAGTGTCGGCCAGGTGATCGAGAGCTACTTTTTGACGCCCTGGCTGGTCGGCGACCGGATCGGCCTGCATCCGGTGGCGGTGGTCTTCGCGATCATGGCCGGCGGCACGCTGTTCGGTTTTCTCGGCGTGCTGCTGGCCCTGCCGGTGGCGGCAGTGGTGATGGTGCTCGGCCGCTACGCGCATGGTCGTTACCTGCAGAGCCTGCTCTACCGGATCGATCGCGACGGCGAGGGCCAGGCCGAAGGCCCCATTGCTGGCGATGTGGCCGGCGACGGCGACGTCGCTCGGCCGCCCGCGGCGGCCGGGGGTTTGCCCCCGGCATGAGGGCCCAGCTTCCGCTGGCGCTGCCGGTGGGGCCGGACCAGCGCTTCGACCTGTTCGTCGGCCACGACTGGGCGGTGGATGCCCTGCGGCGCAGCGCGCTTGGCGAAGATCCGGCCACCTTGCTGGTCGAGGGCGGCGCGGGCAGCGGCAAGACCCATCTGCTGCTGGCTGCCTGCCGGGCCGCACACGAGGCCGGGCGACGCGCCCGCTACCTGCCCCTGCCGGCCTTCGCAGGCGGGCTGGATGCCGTGCTGGCGGGGCTGGAAGGCAATGATCTGGTCGCGCTGGATGGCATCGAGATCGCCGCCGCCTCGCGGGTCGACGGCGAGGCCTTGTTCCATGCGCACAACCGGCTGTGCGATGCCGAGCGCACCCTGATCTACGCTTCGCGACTGCCTGCCGGTGCCGAATGGGCCTTGCCGGATCTGCGTTCGCGGCTCGGGCACTGCCTGCGGGTGTCGCTGGAGCCGCTCGATGACGCCGGCCGCCGCGAGGCCCTGCGCCGGCGTGCCGCACGGCGCGGCCTGGAACTCGACGAGGCCGTGCTCGACTGGCTGTTCCGCCGGGTCGAGCGCGATCTCAAGTCGCTGACCGCGCTGCTCGACCGGCTCGACCGCGCGGCCTTGGCCGCGCAGCGCCGCCTGACCGTGCCCTTCGTCCGCCAGGTGCTGGAACAGGGCGGCTAAGGCCGATGGCCCTGTGCTGCCGCCGGCCCCCGGCCAGGCTCAGCATGAGCCTAAAAGTGCGGCATCGAGTGCCGCCAGCCGGGCGGGGCTGCCGACATCGGCCCACAAGCCCGTGTGGCGCTGCCCACTGATCGCGCCGCGGGCGATGGCGGCATCGAACAGCGGCCGCAGCTTGAAGCGCGGCGGGTTTTCGGCGGCGCCGGGCAGCGCGCCGACGGCATCGCGCCAGCCCTCGAGGAATTCGCGGCGGTAAAGGCCGATGCCGGAGAAGGTGAGGGCTTGCGCGGCATGCGCCGCCGTGGTGCTCATGCCCGGTGCGGCATGCACCGCCGCGGGGTGCAGCCGGCCGTCTTCGTCGAGTGCGAAATCGCCCGCGCCGTGGTGCTCCGGGTTGGCCACCATCAGCAGGTGTGCGAGCCCGGCCGGTTCGCGCGGCAGCGTGTGCAGATCGACATCGCTCCAGACATCGGCGGCAATCGCGAGGAAGGGCTTCGAGCCGAGCAGCGGCAGGGCGTTCAGCAGGCCGCCGCCGGTTTCCAGCGGCTCCGGGCCCTCGTGCAGCAGATGCAGGCGCAAGCCCCAGGCGCTGCCGTCGCCGAGTGCCGGCGCGAAGCACTCGGCCAACCAGCTGGTGTTGACGACGACCTCGCGCAGACCGAGCGCGGCGAGTTTTTCGAGGTGCCAGACGATCAGCGGCTTGCCGCCGACCTTGAGCAGGGGCTTGGGCGTGGTCGCGGTGAGCGGCCGCATCCGCTCGCCACGGCCGGCGGCGAAGAGCAGGGCGTGCGTCGGGTGCTCGCTCATGCCGGGAGGCCGCCCAGCGCCTCAACGTGGCGGCAGGGCGCCGATGCCCGGCAGCAGGGCATCCTCGAGCACCGCCTGCAGGGGCTGCAGGGCACGATGCCTGGGCACGACATCGAGCAGGTAACGCACGAAGCGTGGCGCGTCATCGAGGTATTTCGGCTTGCCGTCGCGGTGCTTCAGCCGCGCGAAGATGCCCAGCACCTTCAGGTGCCGCTGCACGCCGATGAAGTCGATATCGCGGCGGAAGTCGGCCAGCAGAGGCACCGGCAAGCCGGCCGCCTTCGCGCGCTCGTGGTAGCGCGCCACGCCCCAGTCCACCAGCTCGCCGGGCCAGCTGCGGAAGGCGTCCTTGAACAGCGACAGCAGGTCGTAGCCGATCGGCCCGATCACGGCGTCCTGGAAATCCAGCACGGCGAGACCGCCATCGACCAGCGGCATCAGGTTGCGCGGCATGAAATCGCGGTGCACCAGCACCGCGGGTTGCGCCAGCGCGGCCTCGATCAGCCGGCGCTGGACCAACGCCAGCGCCTCACCGAGCGTGCCATCCAGCGCGAGGCCAAGGTGCCTGCCCAGCAGCCAGTCGTCGAACAGCCGCAGCTCGCGCCGGAGCAGGGCCTCGTCGTAACGCGGAAAGTCGGCCGGCGCGGCGATCGTCTGCAGCAGCAGCAGCTGGTCGAGCGCGGCTTCGAACCAGGCTTCGGCGTTCGCCTCGTCGATGACCTGCAGTAGGGTGTTCGCACCGAGGTCCTCGAGCAGCAGGAAGCCGGCTTCGAGGTCGCGGGCCAGCACCTGCGGCACACGCACGCCGCCCTGCTCCAGCAGCTCGCGGACGGCAAGCCAGGGCCGCAGATCCTCCAGACCCGGCGGTGCGTCCATGAGGATGCGCGAAGGCTGGCCAAGGCTGCGCCAATAGCTGCGGAAGCCGGCATCGACCGAAGCGCGCTCAAGACTCGCCGCATCATCGCCGAGCGCACTGCGGGCGAAGGCGAGGCGGCTTTGGGCGCGTGCGGCCGCATCGCTCGTGGCGCCGGTCGCCAGCGTGGTCGTGGTGTCGGTTGCCGGCATCGCTTATTTGTTTCTCAGCGCACCGACCAGAGCCAGCAGGCCGACCGCTCCGACCACCGCCGCCGCGAAGCGCAGCCAGGCGCCGCCGACGCCGATGTCGAAGATGTCGAGCAGCCACGAGGCGCAGATCGCTCCCGCCATGCCGAGCAGGGTGGTGAGGATCAGGCCGAGCCTCTGCCTGCCGGGGAGGATCCAGCGCGCCAAGAGGCCGGCGACGAAACCGAGCAGCAGCACCTGCAGCCAGCCGTGGCCGAGGAAGGAAAGGTCCATGGTCGTTCTCCGGTTCGTGTCGTGGGCAGGGCGATCAGCAGCAGCCGTGGTCGCCGAATGTGGCATGGCCGGCCTGCACGCCGACGCCGCGGGTCAGGCCTTTCGACGAAGCGTCGTAATGCGCGGCAAGCACCTGCGCCACGGCCATGGTAACGCGCTTGCCGGTGGGCAGGTGCAGGAACTCGTTGGGCCCGTGCGCGTTGCTGTGCGGCCCGAGCACGCCGGTGATCAGGAACTGCGCGCCCGGAAACTTCTCGCCCAGCATGCCCATGAACGGGATCGTGCCGCCTTCGCCCATGAACATCGCCGGTGCGCCGAAGGCGGCTTGCGAAGCGTGCTCGAGGGCCTGCGACAGCCAGGGGCTCATCGCCGGGGCGTTCCAGCCGGTGCTGCTCTTCTCCAGTTCGAAGCTCACCTTCGCACCGTAGGGCGGGTCCTTGGTGAGTGCCTCGCGCAGCGCCCGGCCGGCGGTCTTGCCGTCGGTGGTGGGCGGAAGCCGCATCGACAGCTTCAGCGCGGTGAACGGGCGCAACACATTGCCGGCGTTCGACAGCGGCGGCCAGCCCTCGGCGCCGGTCACCGACAGCGCCGGGCGCCAGGTGCGGTTGAGCACCAGTTCGGCGAGATCGTCCAGCGCCGGCCGCATGCCCTTCACGAAGGGGAATTTGCCGTACACCTCCTCGCCCAGCACTTCGGCAGCCATCTTCGCCTGTTCGATGCGCTCCGGCGGAATGGCGACGTGCAGGGCATCCAGCGTGATGCGGCCGGTCTCGACGTCCTCGATGCGCGCCAGCAGCTGGCGCAGGATGCGGAACGAGGAAGGCACGATGCCGCTGGCATCGCCCGAGTGCACGCCCTCGTCCAGCACATCGATGCGCAGGTTGCCGCCGGCCAGGCCACGCAGCGAGGTGGTGCACCAGAGCTGCTCGTAATTGCCGCAGCCGGAGTCGAGGCAGACCACCAGCGAGGGCTTGCCGATGCGATCGGCCAGATGATCGACGTAGAACGGCAGGTCGTAACTGCCAGATTCCTCGCAGGCTTCGATCAGGATCACCGCCCGGCAATGCGGCTTGCCCTGGTCCTGCAGAGCCTGGATCGCCGCCAGCGAACCGAACAGCGCGTAGCCGTCGTCGGCGCCACCGCGGCCGTAGAGCTTGTCGCCCTTGATGACCGGCAGCCAGGGCCCGAGGTCGGCATCCCAGCCGGTCATTTCCGGTTGTTTGTCCAGATGCCCGTAGAGCAGCACGGTGTCGACCCCGTCGCTCTCCACGGCCTTGGCACCGGCGTGCAGGGTCGCACCGGCGTTCGATGGCACCTCGATAAAGATCAGCGGCGTGCGGCCTTCGAGGCGGACGATCTCGACGGTCATGCCCTTGACCGGCTGTTTCTTCGCCCAGTTCGCGAGCAGCTGGGTGGCGTCCTCCATGTGGCCGTGCTTCGCCCAGTCGGCGTCGAACATCGGCGACTTGTTGGGGATGCGGATGTACTCGACGAGGCGTGGGACGATGTCGTCGTCCCACATCTGTTCGACGAACGAGCGGGTTCGGGCGTGGTCCATGGCGGGTTCCGGCGGCTGGGGGCGGATGGCGAGCTGTCGCCGGATTGTAGGCCGCAGGCCTCCCGGTGGAGGCTGTGGGGGTAGGACATTTCCTACACGCCTTCACGCGGGTTTCCTAGCTCGCGACGGGGCGGCGCTCGATAACCTGCGAGGCGTCGAACACGGAAGCTGTCTCCACCGCAGCAACCGCTGCGGCCCAAGGACTGGAGATGCTGCCATGGAGCTGAAGAAGATCCTCGCCCCGCTCTTTCTCGCCGCCGCCCTCGCCCTGCCCGGCGTGGCCGCCGCGGTGGAGCGGATCAACATCAACACCGCCGATGCGGCGACCTTCGACCGGGTCATGGACGGCGTGGGGCCGGCCAAGTCCGCCGCCATCGTCGAGCACCGCCGCGTGCATGGCCCGTTCCGCAACGTCGATCAGTTGATCGATGTCCGCGGCATCGGCCTCGCCACGCTGGAGCGCAACCGCGCCCGCCTGGTGGTGGGTCCGGCGCAGGCACCGGCGGCCCGTCCGGCGGTTCCCGCGCAGGCGACCGCCCGTCGCGCCCCGGCTCCAGCACCGGCAGCTGCGCCGGAAACGCGCTGAGGCAGGACAAGGGAAAAGGATTCCGCCGCTCGCAGGATGCGACGGCGGCTCAGGGATGAAGGGGACACGGGGTTGGTCGGTACGCCGTCCGCCCCGCTTGCAAGGACGCTGCCCGGTGTCGCCCAAGGATGGGCGGCCGGGCTTTTCGTTTTCCGGCCTGCGGGCCACACTGGCAAGGACGTCCTTTGCCGATGGCCCGTGCCCGTGATCGAGCTGCTGCCTGCCGCCTCGCACCGCCGCGAACGCTGGAAGAACGGTGGCGGCTGGACCCGCGAGATCCTGCGTCACCCCGCGAGCGGCGACTGGAACTGGCGCGTGTCGGTGGCCGAGGTCGGCAGCGATGGGCCGTTTTCGCCCTTCCCCGGCTGCGAGCGCGAGATCGTGTTGCTGGCCGGGCAGGGCATGCACCTCGATGTCGAGGACGGCGCCACACATCGCCTCGCGCCACCGCATGGCCGCCTGCGCTTCGCCGGCGAGCGCGCGGTCTCGGCGCGGCTCATCGAAGGTCCGACCGTCGATTTCAACCTGATCTGGAAGCGGGACGCGGTCGAGGCGCAACTGCTGCACCGCCCCATCGTCGGTTCGATGCTGTTCTTCGGCGAACCCAGCGTGACCTGGGTGCTTTACGTGCTCGCGGGGCAGGTGCGCACCCCGGCGGGCTTGCTGGAGGCCGGTGATGCGGCGCGGCTGGTGATCGCACCGGGCGAGCGGCTGGCCCTCGACGGCGGCGGCGAGTTGCTGATCGCCAAGCTGTGCGAGCGGCCACCGGTTTGAGTGCTCAGCGCACCCCGCGCTCCTGCAGAAAGCCGCTGTAAGCGATGTCGTCGACCAGGATATGGTCGGCCAACCAGCGGATCATGAAGGCCAGCACCTCGGCGGCCAGGGTGGCGTCGCCGGCCGCCAGCCGCTGGCCGAAGCCGGCCAACTGGGCCTCGAAGGCGCGGTGGCCGTGGGCATGGTCGTCGCTCTCCTGCCAGCCGTGCAGGGCGAACAGCCGCTCCTCGTGGCGGAAATGCAGGCGGGTGTAGGCCTCCAGGCCGTGCAGCACGTCGCCCAGCACCTCGGCCGACTGGCCACGCGCCAGCGCACCGGAGAGCTGGTTGACATAGGCCAGCAGCACGCGGTGCTGCGCGTCGATGCTGGCGATGCCGACCGAGAGCGCCGGCGACCACGGGATGGGCTGGCCGCTGGCGGCCTGGCGGGCCAGCAGATCGGCGAGCGCGGCGATCGAGGCCGGGGTGCCGGTCGCGGCGGGTGCGGGCAGCGGGTCCTTGGCGGACAGCTCGGAGGGCGGCATGGCGGCGGGCAGGGGGCGGGGTTTCCATGCTCCGTGCGGGTCGGTACCAAGGCCTTGACCGCGGTCAAGCGCGCCGGACCTTGGTCGACGCGCGGCTTTTCCGTTCAGCCGGGGGCGCGGACCGGGGCGCGGATCAGCGGTCGTCGCGCGTCCACACCGCGCCGTCCTCGACCTTGACCGGGAACTTGCGCAGCGGCAGATGGGCCGGGGCGCAAAGGGCTTTGCCGGTGCGGACGTCGAACTTCGCCGAATGCAGCAGGCATTCGAGCACGCCCTGCTCGGCATCGAAGGGGCCGGCGGAAAGCTCGTAGTCCTCGTGGGTGCACTGGTCCTCGACCGCGTGGAGCGTGCCGTCGAAGTTGATGACGAGGATGGCGGTGTCGCCGTCCCAGACCACGCGGGTTTCGCCGGGTGCCAGTTCGTTCTCGGCGCAGACGCGGGTCCAGGTCATCGGGAAACCTGCGGGAGCAGCGACGGGATTGCGCTCTGCGGCGACAGCGATTTTTCGAGCACCTCGAAGCGCAGGTCCTCGCGCTTCGGCGCACCGAAACGCGCATCGCCGTAGGGGAAGGGTTTCTTCAGGCCGGTGCGGCGGTAGCCACGGCGCTCGTACCAGGCGATCAGTTCATCGCGCACATCGATCACCGTCATCCGCATCACCGGCAAGCGCCAGTCCTCGCCGGCGATGCGCTCGCACTCGTGCAGCAGGGCATCACCGATGCCAGCGCCCTGCTGCCGGGGATCGACCGCGAACATGCCGAAATGGCCGGTGCCGCCCTCGTCGCAGACCTGGGCGCAGCCGAGCATCGTGCCCTCGCGTTCGGCGATGAGGACGACGCTGCGCAGGCGACGGAGCTCGTGCTCCAGCACCTCGGGCACGATGCGCGGGCCGTCGAGCAGATCGGCCTCGGTGGTCCAGCCGGCACGGCTGGCCTCGCCGCGGTAGGCGGAGGTCACCAAGGCGATGAGGGCGTCGCGGTCGTCGAGCGTGGCGGCGCGGAAGATCAGGGGCAAGGGCATGGTGGCGGCGATTCGGCAGCGGTGCGGCCCGGGTGCGGACGGTCGCGACCTTACACCAGCAGCTGGCGGACCTTGTGCAGCGCCGCCACCAGCGCATCGACTTCCGCCGGGGTGTTGTAGAAGGCGAAGGAGGCGCGGCAGGTGGCCGAGACGCCGAACCATTGCATCAGCGGGTGCGCGCAGTGCTGGCCGGAGCGCACGGCGATGCCTTCGAGATCGAGCAGGGTCGCCAGATCGTGGGCGTGCACGCCCTCGATGGCGAAGGAAATGACGGCAGCTTTCTCGCGGGCGCTGCCGAAGATGCGCAGGCCGGGCACGGTCAACAGCGCGGCGGTGGCGTCGTCGAGCAGTTGCTGCTCGCGCGCTTCGACGTTCGTCATACCGAGTGCGGAGAGCCACTCGGCCGCCGCGCCAAGACCGATCTGCCCGGCGATGTTCGGCGTACCGGCTTCGAAGCGCATCGGCGGGTCGTTGAACACCGTGCCCTCGAAGCGCACTTCGCGGATCATCTCGCCGCCGCCGAGGAAGGGCGGCATCTGCGCCAGCAACTCGCGGCGTCCCCACAGGCCGCCGGTGCCGGTCGGGCCGCACATCTTGTGGCCGGTGAAGGCGTAGAAATCGCAGCCGAGTGCGGCGATGTCGACCGGGCGGTGCGGCACCGCCTGCGAGCCATCGACCACGGTGACGATGCCGCGCTTCGCCGCCTCGCGGCAGATCTCGCGCACCGGGTTGACCGTACCCAGCACGTTCGAGACGTGCGCAAAGGCGAGCAGCTGCACTTCGGGCGTGAGCAGGCGCCACAGGCCGTCGAGGTCGAGCTCGCCCTCGGGCGTCAGTTCGGCAACCTTGATCACCGCCCCGGTGCGCTCGGCCACAAGCTGCCAGGGCACGATGTTGGCGTGGTGCTCCATCCGCGTCAGCACGATGGCGTCGCCCGGCTTCAGCCGCGGCAGGGCCCAGCTGAAAGCCACGAGGTTCAGCGCGAAGGTCGTGCCGCTGCACAGCACCAGTTCGTCGCGGCGCACGCTCAGGAAGCGTGCCAGTGTCGTGCGGGCGGCTTCGTAGGCTTCGGTGGCCTCGCCGCCCAGCGCATGCACGGCACGGCTGACGTTGGCGTTGTGGTGGGCGCTGAACGTGCTGACGGCATCGATGACCGCCTGCGGCTTCTGCCCGGTGTTGGCCGAATCGAGGTAGACCAGCGGCTTGCCGTGCACCCTGCGCTCGAGCACCGGGAACTGGGCACGGATGCTGTGCCAGTCGATGGTCGCAGCGCTGCTTGTACCGTCGTGCTCGTGCGGCTTTGCGTTCATCGCGAACTCACCCCGCCGCCGGCAAAGGACGAAGCGGCAAGCCGCAGTTCGAGCGAGGCCATCAGCGTCGAGACCAGCGCTTCGTGATCGATCAGGGCCAGCGGCTCGCGCAGGAAGGCGGCGGTCAGCATCGCGGTGGCCTCGGCCAGTGGCAGGCCGCGGGCGCGCAGGTAGAACAGGGCCGCTTCGTCGAGTCGCCCCACCGTGGCGCCGTGTGCGGCCTGCACATCGTCGGCGTGGATCACCAGCACCGGCTGGGTGTCGATCTCGGCGCCGTCGTCGAGCAACAGGTTCTTGTTCGACAGTGAGGCGTTGCTGCCGTCGGCGCCTTCGGCGATCAGGATGCCGCCATGGAACACGGCACGGCCGCGTCCGGCACCAAGCCCGCGCCAGACCAGCTCGCAGCGGGTGTCGCGGGCGAGGTGCTCGATGCCGAGGCGGGTGTCGAGGTGGCGGCGGCCATCGGCCAGCAGCACGCCGTTGGCCTCCAGCACGGCGCCATCGCCGGCCAGCCGGACGTCCAGCTCATGGCGCGACAGTGCGCCGCCAAGTTCGAGGTCGAGGCGGCGGTAATGCGCCTTCGCTCCGAGCGTGGCCACGGTGCGCTGGAGCAGCGTCGCGCCGTCCGACTCACGCTGCACGCGGGCCTGGGTGAGCATCGCACCCTCGCCCAGTTCGATCTGCAGCACGGTGTTCAGCAGGTGCCGGTGGGCACCGGCAGCCAGCTGGTGGGTGGTGAGAGTGAGTTCGGCACCCGCGCCGAGCGCGATGCGGTGGCGCAGATGGAAGGCGCGATCAGCGCCGTCCTCGATACCGAGCACGACGAGGTGCAGGGGCGTGGCGATGCGTACGCCGGCGTCCACGTCAAGGACAAAGCCATCCTCGGCCAGTGCCGCGTTCCATTGCGGGAAAGCGGCATCGCTGCGGGCCGTGTCGGTGGCCAGCCATGCCGCCGCCTCGGCGGGCGCATCGCGCAGCACGTCGGAGAACAGGCGCAGCCGCAGGCCTTCGGGCAGGCCTTGCAGCGAGGAGAGCGCCGGCGCGAAGCGACCGTTGACGATGACCAGGCGCGATGCCGGCAGGTGGGCGAGCGCAGCGGCGAGGGCGGAGGCGTTGGCGGCATCGGGGCTGGCCGCTTCGCTTGCGCTGGCCTCGAAACGGCGAGCGGCCAAGGCGCGCAGGCTGGTGTGCCGCCAGCGCTCCTGCCGCGTGGTCGGCAGGCCATGGCGACGGGCAGCCTCGCGGGCCGCCGCACGCATCGCGGCAAGAGCTTCGCCAGCACTCGATGGCAGGCTGGCCGGCGAACGCCCGGCCTCGGCACGTGCCAGCGCGACTGCCTGGGCGTCGAGTGCCTCGACCAGCGGGCTGGCCGTGGCCGTGCTCATGCCGCGGCTCCGGGTGCGATGCGGTCCTTGACCCAGCGGTAGCCGTGCGCTTCGAGTTCGTGGGCCAGTTCCGGGCCACCGCTCTCGACGATGCGGCCCTCGGCCAGCACGTGCACGACATCGGGCTGGATGTAATCGAGCAGGCGCTGGTAGTGGGTGATGACGAGGAAGCTGCGCTCCGGCGAGCGCATCAAGTTCACGCCTTCGGCCACCAGTTTCAGAGCGTCGATGTCGAGGCCGGAATCGGTCTCGTCGAGGATGGCGAGCGTCGGTTCGAGCACGGCCAGCTGGAAAATCTCGTTGCGCTTCTTTTCGCCGCCAGAGAAGCCGACGTTGACGGCACGGTTGAGCAGCTCGTCCTTGATGTGCAGCACCGAGAGCTTCTGCCGCACCAGCTTCAGGAAGCCCATCGAGTCGACCTCGGGCTCGCCGCGGTGCTTGCGCTGGGCATTGAGCGCCGCGCGCAGGAAGTAGGTGTTGTTCACGCCGGGGATCTCGACCGGGTACTGGAAAGCGAGGAACACGCCTTCCGCGGCGCGCTCCTCCGGCTCCAGTGCCAGCAGGTCTTTGCCTTGATAGGTGACCGAGCCCTCGGTGACATCAAAACCCTCGCGGCCGGCCAGCACATGGCCGAGCGTGCTCTTGCCGGCGCCGTTCGGGCCCATGATGGCGTGCACCTGACCGGGTGCCACTTCGAGCGAGAGGCCCTTGAGGATGGCTTTGCCGCCGACGCGGACGTGCAGGTTGTCGATCTTCAGCATGGTGTCGTCCTGTTGGCCGCGCGAAGCCGGGCTCGGCGGCGGTTGGTTCAGCCCACAGCGCCTTCGAGGCTGACTTCGAGCAGTTTCTTGGCTTCCACCGCGAACTCCATCGGCAGCTCCTTGAAGACCTGCTTGCAGAAGCCGTCGACGATCAGGCTCACCGCGTCCTCCTCGCCGATGCCACGGGCGCGGCAGTAAAACAGCTGGTCCTCGCTGATCTTCGAGGTCGTGGCCTCGTGCTCGACGGTGGCGCTGGCGTTCTTCACCTCGATCGAGGGGAAGGTGTGCGCGCCGCAGCGTTTGCCGATCAAGAGCGAATCGCACTGGGTGTGGTTGCGGGCGTTCGCCGCGGTCTTCTCGACTTTGACGAGGCCGCGGTAGGTGTTCTGGCCACGGCCGGCGCTGATGCCCTTGGCGATGATCGTGCTCTTGGTGTTGCGGCCGATGTGGACCATCTTGGTGCCGGTGTCGGCCTGCTGGTGGTGATGCGTCAGCGCGACCGAGTAGAACTCGCCCACCGAGTCATCACCGAGCAGCACGCAGCTCGGGTACTTCCAGGTGATGGCCGAGCCGGTCTCCACCTGCGTCCAGCTGATCTTGCTGCGTGCCCCGCGGCATTCGCCGCGCTTGGTCACGAAGTTGTAGATGCCACCCACGCCGTTCTCGTCGCCGGGGTACCAGTTCTGCACGGTGCTGTACTTGATCTCGGCATCGTCGAGCGCCACCAGCTCGACCACGGCGGCGTGCAGCTGGTTCTCGTCGCGCATCGGCGCGGTGCAGCCTTCGAGGTAGGAGACGTAGGCTTTCTCCTCACAAATGATCAGGGTGCGCTCGAACTGCCCGGTGTGGCCGGCATTGATGCGGAAATACGTGGAGAGCTCCATCGGGCAGCGCGTGCCCTTGGGGATGAAGACGAAGCTGCCGTCGGAGAACACCGCCGAGTTGAGTGCGGCGAAGAAGTTGTCGCCGACCGGCACCACCGAGCCGAGGTACTGCCTCACCAGCTCCGGGTGCTCGTGCAGGGCCTCGCTGATCGAGCAGAAGATTACGCCGGCCTTCTTCAGCTCGTCCTTGTAGGTCGTACCGACCGAGACCGAGTCGAACACCGCATCGACGGCGACACCGGCCAGTCGCGCGCGCTCGTGCAGGGGCACGCCGAGCTTGTCGTAGGCCTCGAGCAGCTTGGGGTCGACGTCAGCGAGCGACTTCGGCGCGTTCTTCGGGGCGGCGAAATAGCTCATCGCCTGGTAGTCGATCGGCGCGATGTTCAATTTCGCCCAGTCCGGCGGCGTCATCGTCAGCCAGTGCCGGTAGGCGGCCAGCCGCCATTCGGTCATCCACGCGGGCTCGTTCTTCTTCGCCGAGATGGCGCGGACCACGTCCTCGCTCAATCCCGCGGCGAAGGATTCGGTTTCGATGTCGGTGATGAAGCCCGCCGCATAGCGCCGGTTCAGGGCTTCTTCGACGCCGGCCTCGAGCGGCTTGGTGGTCGGTGCTGCGGCTGCGCTTGCGGCGGTGGGCATGGCATTCATCGTGGCTCTCCTTAGGCGGCTCAGGTCGGCGTGACCAGAGCGGCCGGGATGGCTCGGGTGGGCTTCGGGGCCGGTGTCGCCGTCGCCGGCACGGGGGCCAGCATGTCGGCCAGGGTGGTGCGTTGGAGCGTGTCGAGCAGCACGTCGTTGATGCGCTGCCAACCGGCACGGATGCCGCAGTGCGATTCGATGCCGCAGTCGCCGTCGTGAACACTGCAGGCGGTCATGCCAAGCGGCCCTTCGAGGGCCTCGACGATGTCGGCCAGACGGATGCGCTCGGGTGGCCGGGCCAGCCGGTAGCCGCCGTTGGCCCCGCGGAAGCTCTCCACCAGCCCGGCCTGGGCCAGCAGCTTCAGCACCTTGGCCACCGTCGCCGGCTCCACCCGCGAGCGCTCGGCCAGTTCGGCCGCGCTGTGCACGCGCCCGGCCTGATCGGCAAGCACCGTGAGCACCACGGTGGCGTAGTCGGTGAGTTTGGTGACGCGGAGCATGCGGTCGGGGGGGCTGGCGGAAGGGCTGGCCGGGGTCCGGCGGGGGTGGGCCGAATCAGTACCGGAATTGTACGGATTAAGCCCGCGAGGCTCAATCCCGATGGCGTGAAGCCGCTCCCGGCGGCGGCTTCAGCCGACCGCGGCGCCGAGCAGCCCGCCGATGGCGAAGCTGAGGGCACCGGCGCCGCCACCGATCAGCAGCATGCGCAAGCCGCCGCGCAGAGCGCTGCGGCCGGAGAACCGACCCACCGCGGCTCCGGCGCCGAACAGTCCGAGCAGGCTCAAGCCCACGCCGTAGAGCGCGGCCAGGGGCAGTCCGATGTCCAGCAGGAAAGGCGAAAGCGGCACCACAGCACCACAGGCGAAGGCGAGGAAGGAGGCGCCAGCGGCCAGCGGGGGCGAGCCGAGGTCGTCGGGGTTCAAGCCCAGCACCTCGCGGGCCAGCACGTCCAGCCCGTGCTCCGGGTGGCTCACCAGTTGGGCGGCCATGCGTCGCGCATCGGCCGGGGCGATGCCGCGCTCGGCGTAGATCAGCGCCAGCGCCTCGATCTCGGACTTCGGACATTCGATGAGATCGGCGCGCGCCTTGGCGATGCGGCCCTCGAAATACTCGCGTTGCGAACGCATCGACACGTACTCGCCGGCGGCCATCGACAGGGCGCCGGCCAGCAATCCGGCGATCCCGGCGGTCAGCACGGTGTCCTGCGTGGCGCCGGCGCCGACCATGCCAAGGATCAGGCTGGCGTTGGACACCAGACCATCGTTGATGCCGAACACCGCCGCCCGCAGCGCGCCGCCCGGCAGTTCGCGACGACGGTGGCGGAGGGCGTGGGCGGCGTGGTGGGCGGCCAAGGACTGGTCCCGTGGTGGCTTCGTCGCCAGAATAGCCTTCCGTTTCGTCCCCGTGCCTGTCCATGCCGAAGAAGATCGAGCGCCGCCAGTCCTCCATCCACGGCAGCGGCGTGTTCGCCACCGCCGCGATCGCCAAGGGCGAGAAGATCGTCCGCTACAAGGGCCGGGTGCGCACGCATGCCGAGGTCGATGCCGACTACGGCGAAGAGGACGAGAGCGGGCACACCTTCCTTTTCAGTCTGGGCGATGCCTACGTCATCGATGCCAACCGCGAGGGCAATGTGGCGCGCTGGATCAACCACAGCTGCAACCCCAACTGCGAGGCCGTGCAGACCGAAGACGCCAAGGGCCGGCAGCACAAGGACAAGGTCCACATCCACGCCCTGCGCGACATCGCCGCCGGCGAGGAGTTGAGCTACAACTACGGCATCGTGCTGGCCGAGGCGCACACGCCGGCCCTGAAAAAGCTCTGGGCTTGCCACTGCGGTTCGACGCGCTGCACCGGCACCCTGTTGCAGCCCAAGCGCGGCGGTCGCGCCGCCCGCGCCTGAGGCGGCGGTTTCAGGCCGGCTCCGGCCGGCGCGGCGGCACCAGCCACCACAGCGCCAGCGACAGCGCGGTCCAGCCGAAGTAGATCATCGCCAGCAGGGCGAAGGGCGCATCAACGTAAAGCAGTTCGGCGAGCCAGGTTTCGACGAAGCTCGCCTGGTAGCCGCCCTGTCCGGCCAGGGTCCGCAAGTCGGATTCCCAGACGGTGAGGAAGCACAGATCGCCCAGGGCCGCCTGCAGCGCCACCACCAGCATCGCGCCGAGATGCAGCAGGCGCAGCCAGCGCAGTCGCACCCAGGCCCAGCCGCGCCAAGCGCCGAGCAGCACCGCCGGCGGCATCACCACGTTGAAGACGACGATGGCCGCATGCAGGCCGAGCAGGGCATCGGCAAGACCAAGAGCCAGGGCGGGATCGAGCGGCGGCATTGGCGTGGCCAGGAGGGCGGTGGTGCTCAGGGTGTGAGGGCGGCGGTGGGCGGCGCGTCGATCAGCGGCACCACGGCACCGCGCGCCATCACCATGCGGATGCGGTCACGTTGCATGGCCGCGACATCGGCCAGCGGATCGCCCTCCACCACCACCAGATCGGCCGAGAAGCCGGGCGCGAGCCGGCCGATCTCGCTGTCCAACCCGAGCAGTTCGGCGGCGGTACGGGTCGCCGAGACCAGCACCTCCTGCGCGTTCATGCCGCCATAGCGCACCATCAGGTCCATCTCCTCGGCGTTGCGGCCGTGTTCGGAGACGCCGGCATCGGTGCCGAAGGCGATGGTCAGGCCGGCGCGGCGGGCGGCGGCGATGTTCTTGCCGGTGGCCGCCAGCCGCTGGCGGATTTTGACCTCGACCATCGGCGCGTAGACGCCACGCGGCAGGTTCTCGCGGTAGGCGATGGTCGGCGACAGGGTCGGCACCAGCACGCTGCCGCTGGCCTGCATCGCGCGCACGCCGGCTTCGTCAATGAAGGTGCCGTGCTCGATCGAATCGACCCCGGCCCGCGCCGCGGCCTCGATGCCACGCGGGCCGTGGGCGTGCGCGGCGACGCGCAGGCCGAGCAGGTGGGCGGTGCTGACGATGGCCCGCATCTCCTCGTCGCTGAAATGCTGGTCGAGGCCGCGGTTCTGGATCGAGAGCACACCGCCGGTGGCGGCGAACTTGACCACATCGGCGCCGGCCTGCGACAGCTCGCGCACACGCTCGGCGCATTGCACCGGCCCGGTGCAGGTGTTGCGTGCATCGAGCGCGTCGATCACTTCGGGGCGGAAGCCGGTCAGGTCGGCATGGCCGCCAACGATCGACACCATCCGGCCGGCGGCGAGGATGCGCGGCCCCGGCACTTCGCCGGCGAGGATGGCATCGCGCAGCGCGTAGGCCGCCTGCGCCGGGGCGCCGAGGTCGCGCACCGTGGTGAAGCCGGCGCGCAGGGTGCGCAGGGCATTGTTCACACCGGTGACAGTGGCACGTTCGGGGGTGGTCACCGTGACCGACCAGAACGGCCGTGCCGGGTTGCCGGTGAGGTGGACATGGCTGTCGATCAGGCCGGGGATCAGCGTGAATTCCGCGCCGGCAAAGTGCAGTTCGCGTGGCGCGGCATCGCCGGGCCGCAAGTTCACCGCGGCATCGGCGCCGGGCAGCACGGCCTCGATCCGATCACCGCGGACAACGATGGTGGCCGGTTCGACGCGGCCCGTGGCCGGGTCGGCGATCACCCGCTCGGCGCGGACGATGGTGAGCGGCGCAGCGCCCGGTGTGGCCTGGGCGGCGGCCAGCGCGGGCAACAGGCTGGCAAGGGCGAGGGCAATCAGGCGGCGGATCGGTGGGTGCATGGCGGCAGGCTCGGCACGGGTCAGCCCTCAGCATAGCCGGGCCCTGTGCGCTCCGCCGTCAATCCTCCTCGGCGCGTGGTTTCCGGGCAGCGGCCAGGCGGGCCTGCAGGGCCGGTGGCGCGGTGTCGTAGTGGCTGAACTCGAGGTCGTAGCGGCCGCGCCCGGCGCTCAGGGACTTCAGTTCGCCGGGGAAACCCTCGAGTTCGGCCATCGGCAGGTGGGCACGGACCACCACCTCGCCGGCACGCGCGCTGTCGCTGCCATGGATGCGGGCGCGCTTGGCCGCCAGGGCGCCGGTGAGATCGCCCATGGCCTCGGCGGGCACCGTCACCGTCAGTTCGACCACGGGTTCCAGCAACTGCGGTCCGGCCTTGCCGATGGCCTCGAGGAAGGCCTTGCGGCCGGCGGTGACGAAGGCGACTTCCTTGCTGTCGACCGGGTGGTGCTTGCCATCCAGCACCACCACGCGCAGGTCCTGCAGGGGAAAGCCGGCGACCACGCCCTGCGCCAGGGCCTGGCGCACGCCTTTCTCGACCGCCGGCAGGAAGGCACCGGGGATGCTGCCACCCTTGACCGCATCGACGAAGGCGAAGCCTTGGCCACGCGGCAGGGCCTCGACGCGCAGGTGAACCTCGCCGAACTGGCCGGCCCCGCCGGTCTGCTTCTTGTGGCGGTGACGGCCCTCGGCGCTGCGGCTGATCGTCTCGCGGAAGGGCACTTTCGGCGGCCGGGTCACCACCTCGACCTGGAAGCGTTCCTTCAGGCGCTGCAACTGGATTTTCAGGTGCAACTCGGAGAGGCCGCGGATCACCGTCTCGTGGGTGTCGCCGGCCTGCTCGATCTGGAAGCAGGGGTCCTCGTCGGCCAGCTTCGCCAGCGCCACCGCGAGCTTCTGTTCCTGGCCGCGGGTGACCGCTTCGATGGCCAGCCCGAACATCGGCTTCGGGAAGGGCAGCGGGGCGAGGTGGATGCCGTCCTCGTCGTGCGAGTCGTGCAGCACGGCATCGAAATGCAGTTCGTCAATCTTGGCCACGGCGACGATGTCGCCGGGCACAGCCTCGGCCACCTCGCGGCGCTCGGCACCGTGCAGGCGGAACAGAGGGCCGATGCGCACCGGCTTGCGGGCATCGTCGACGAACATCGTGGTCTCGCGGCGCAGGGTGCCCTGGAACACGCGCAGCACGGCGAGCTTGCCGGCGAAGGGATCGTGGACGATCTGGAAGACATCGGCGATCACATGCGCCGTCGGATCCGGCAGGCAGGGCACCGGACTGGCCGGCTCGCCGCGGCCGCGCACGAAGGGCGGCGGATTGGCCTCGGCCGGATGCGGGAACCAGCGTTCGACCAGCTCGAGGAATTCGGCGGTGCCGGCCCCGGTCCGTGCCGAAGTGAAGCAGACCGGCAGCAGATGGCCTTCGCGCAGGCATTGCTCGAAGGCCGCGTGCAATTCCTCGCCGGAGAGGCCGTCCTCGCCGGCATCAAGGTAATGCCCCATCACCGTTTCATTGATCTCGACCACCTGGTCGACCAGGCGCTGGTGCCAGTCGGCGACCGCGCCGAGGTCGGAATCGCCCTCGCGGCCAGCGAGGCAATCGAGCACCCGCTGGCCGCGCCCGGCCGGCAGGTTGAGCGGCAGACACTCGACGCCGAAGGCGGCGCGGAGTTCATCGAGCAAGCGACCGGGATCGACGCCATCGGCATCGATCTTGTTGACCACCAGCACGCGGGCGAGGTTGCGCGACCTAGCGTAGTCCATCATTCGGCGCGCGCTGTAATCGACGCCCTGCGTGGCCGAGACGACGATGCAGGCGGTTTCGACCGCCGCCAGCGCGCACAGCGCCGGGCCGCGGAAATCGGCCAGGCCGGGCGTGTCGATCAGGTTGAGATGGAGGCCGCCGTGCTCGATGTGGCTGAGGGCGAGGCCCAGCGAGTGGCCGCGCTGTTTCTCGATCGGATCGAAATCGGCCACCGTGGTGCCGCGCTCGACGCTGCCGGCCTGGGCGATGCGCCCGGCCCGCACCAGCAGGGCTTCGAACAGGCTGGTCTTGCCGGCCCCGGTGGGTCCGACCAGGGCGAGGTTGCGGATCTGCGCGCTGCGGTGGCCCATCGGTGGGTTCCTCCGGCCTTTCGGTGACCAGGCATGGCCGCGACCCGCCCAAGCCTCCGCCGCCGCCGCGCCAGCGTCAAGCACCGCCGGTACCTTGCCCGCATCACCGGTTCCGCGCTGAACGGCGGGGCCAGCGGTGGCTGAATGCTGGACCGCCAGGCCTGCCGGGTTAAGCATCGGTTGATGGCCAACGCCGGAGCCTGTCGCCAGTGCCGCAATCCCGCGGCCGGAGCGCCCCGATGACCCGCCATGCCGCCCTGATTCCTCTGGTCCTCGTCCTCGCCACCGCCGCCGGTGCCGCTCCGGCCCGGTCCTGGGACGGGCCCCACGATCGCCATGCCCTCGAAGGCCCGCGCTGGAGCACGGCGCGTGTGCTCAGCGCCGAGCCGATCTTCGCTTCCGGCGGCCCGCGCTGGCGCGAAGAGTGCTGGCAGGAGCCGGTGCGTTACGTCAGCCGCGAGTACGTTCCCGGTGGCCGTTTCCACGATCGCCATCACGGTGGCGGTATCGGCCCGAGCACCGGCCAGGTGCTGGGCGGCATCGTCGGCGCCGCGGTGGGCAACCAGATCGGCGACGGCGATGGCCAGCGCGCCGCCACCGTGGCCGGGGCCCTGCTCGGCAGTGCCATCGCCCGCGACAACCAGCGCCGCCATGATGGCTGGTCGCACGGCGAGCCCTACGCGGGTGGCCGGATGATCGAGCGCGAGTCGGTGCGTTACGAACAGCGTTGCCGCAGCGTTGAAACCGGCGGCCGTCGCGGCGATCGCGTGATCGGCTACCACGTCACCTACGAGTACGCCGGCCACACCTTCAGCACCCGCACGGCGCAGCATCCCGGCCGCAACCTGCGGGTCCGGATCGATGTGCAGCCGGAGTTCTGAACACCGGCTGCGGGCCTACCACTGCAGGGTGCCGGTGACGACACTGCAGCACGGGCCGCCGACCCAGATGCGGCCCGCCTCGTGGTGCAGCACGAGGCGGGCATCGCGGCCCACTTCGCGCCCCTGGCTGACCACGTAGCGATCCCCCAGACCGGCGGCCTGCCCGCTGCCGTGCAGGTAGCCGGCCAGGGCGGCGTTGGCGGCCCCGGAGGCCGGGTCCTCGTAGCCGCCAGCGACCGGCATCAGGGCGCGCACGACGAGATCGTGGTCGCGACTCGGCGTGCGGGCGAACACCGTCAGCCCGATCGCATCGTGGGCCGCGACGAGGGCGGCGATACCGGCGAAATCGGGGTGCAGCCCGCGCACCGCGGCTTCGTCGCGCAGTTCGGCGACGAACCAGCGCCGGCCACCGTCGATCACTGCACCACCGGCTTCGGCGAGGCTTGCGCCGAGCAGGGCCGAAAGCGCGGCATCCTCACCGCCGTGGCGTGACAGCAGGGCCACCGGGGGCGCTTGCACTGCGATCTCCCGCGCCACGCCCTCGCCCGTGATGCGCAAGGGCAGAAGGCCTGCGCCGCATTCCTGGATCAGCCCGGTTCCGCCACCGGCAAGCGGCCGCGGCAAGGCCCATCCGGCCTGCAGCACGGCATGCGCCGTCCCCACGCTGGGGTGGCCGGCGAAGGCCAGTTCGCGGCTCGGGGTGAAAATGCGCAGGCGGTAGCTCGCCTCCGGGCTGTCCGGCGGCAGCACGAAGGTGGTTTCAACGACATCGGTCCAGGCGGCGATGCGCTGCATCGTCGCCGTGTCGAGGCCCTCGCTGTCCAGCACCACGGCCAGCGGGTTGCCGCCGCCGGCGCGGGCCGTGAACACGTCGACCTGCTGGAAGCGTCGCGCACGGCGTGGGCCCGCCACGGCCCCGGGGTTTGCGGCTGTGGGCGGTTTCACCATGACAAGCGGCCCGCGATGACGGTCTGGGTGCGTCCGCCGATCCAGACCTCGCCCTCGGCGTCGACGCTGATCGCAACGATGCCGTCGCGGCCCAGCTCGCGGCCCTGCGAGCTTTGGAAGCACGCCGCGGGCAGGGCGGCGTTGGCTTGCAGCCAGGCGGCGATGGCGGCATGGGCGCTGCCGGTGACCGGATCTTCCGGAATACCGTCGGCCGGCACGAATGCGCGCACGACCAGCGCGTAGGGCTGATCGGTGCAGCCTGCGAACACCGCCACACCGGTGCTGCCATCGGCGCGGTTGGCCCTCGCCATCGCCGGCAAATCCGGCTGCAGGCCGCGCACCGAGGCTTCGTCGGCGAGTTCGACGCACCACCAGCGCGGGCCGTTGTCGATGAGTGCCGGGCGCAGGCGGGTCGGCGCCGCCGCTGTCGTGATGCTGCCGGCCATGCCGAGGCTCGCCAGCACCGCGATCGGATCGGCGGGACGCTCGATGCCGCGCGGGGCGCGCACATGCACGTTTCGCGCCGTACCCTCGCCCTCGATCCGCAGCGGCAGCAGACCGGCGCCGCATTCCTGCACCAATCGGCCATCACGAGGCTGGACGATGCCCTGTTCCAGCACCGCATGGGCCGTGCCCACGCTCGGGTGGCCGGCGAAGGGCAGTTCCTGGCGCGGGGTGAAGATGCGCAGCCGGTAGTCGGCGCCGGCCTGCGTGGTCGGCAGCACGAAACTGGTCTCCGAGAGGCCCAGCCACGTGGCGATGGCCTGCAGGCTGGCGGTGTCGAGTGTCTCGGCACCGAACACCACGGCCAGCGGGTTGCCGAGGCCGGGGGCGTGGGCGAACACATCGACTTGCAGGAAGGGAAAATCGCATGCGCCGGGCGGGGCGGCGGTTGGAGAGGGCGTCGGGTCCATGCGTTCCAGTGTCGGTGCAGCCCGGCCCCGGCCACAAGCCGCTGCGGCGAGGGCGCGTTATCCTTGGCCTTGGCCGCCAGCTCTGGCGGCATTGCTTTTTTCCAGACCCGGCCATGCGAGGTGCCGACCCCGATGAACCGCCCTGTCCCTGCGTTCGCCACCGACTGGATCGTCCTCAAGTTCGGGGGCACCAGCGTGTCGAAAAAATCGCGCTGGGACACGATCGCTACCCTGATGCGCCGCCGCGCCGACGAAGACCAGGCGCGGGTTCTCGTGGTGGTGTCGGCGCTTTCGGGCGTGACCAACGCCCTGCAAGCGATGATCGACGGGCACGCCGATGGCCCTGGCCTGAGCGCCCGGGCCGAGGTCCTGATCGAACGCCATCTCGCCTTCGCGGCCGAGCTCGGCCTCGACCCCAGCACGGTGCTCGGCCCGCGCTGCGCCGCGTTGCGTGCGCTGGCCACCGACCCGCGTGCGGCCCATGCCGAGCTGCCTTGGCAGGCCGAACTGCTGGCCCAGGGCGAACTGCTGTCCTCCACGCTTGGCGCGGCCTACCTGCGCACGCAGGGCATGGCGCTGGCATGGTGGGACGCCCGCGATGCGATGCGCGCCATCGCCCAGCCCAACGCCAGTGCCTGGGCGCAGCACTTGTCGGTGTCCTGCGATTTCAGTGATCCGGTGGCTCGCGAGCGGCTGATCGCTGGACCTGAGCGTTTCGCCATCACCCAGGGCTTCATCGCCCGTGCCGCGGACGGCGACGGCACAGCCATTCTCGGCCGCGGTGGCTCCGACACCTCGGCGGCCTGCTTCGGGGCCCTGCTGAAGGCGCGCCGGGTCGAGATCTGGACCGACGTGCCGGGCATGTTCAGCGCCAACCCGCGGCAGGTGCCCGACGCGCGCCTGCTCTCACGGCTCGATTTCGCCGAGGCGCAGGAGATCGCGACCACGGGTGCCAAGGTGCTGCACCCGCGCTGCCTCACGCCCTGCCGCGAGGCCGGGGTGCCGATGTGGATCCGCGACACCGAGAACCCCGAGCTTGCCGGCACGGTGATCGATGACCAGGCCACCACCGTGGCCGGCGTCAAGGCCATCAGCGCGCGGCGCGGCATCGTGCTGGTGTCGATGGAGACGGTGGGCATGTGGCAGCAGGTCGGCTTCCTTGCCGAAGTCTTCGGCTGCTTCAAGACGCATGGCCTGTCGGTCGACCTGATCGGCTCGGCCGAGACGAACGTGACGGTCTCGCTCGACCCTTCCGACAACCTGGTCAGCACCGATGTGCTCGAAGCCCTGTGCCGCGACCTCGAGCGCATCTGCCGGGTCAAGGTGATCGCGCCCTGCGCGGCGATCACGCTGGTCGGCCGCGGCATGCGCTCGCGCCTGCATCGGCTCACCGAGGTACTGGCCGCCTTCGGCCGCGAGCGGGTGCACCTGATCTCGCAAAGCTCGAACGACCTGAACCTGACCTTTGTCGTCGACGAGGCGCTGGCCGAAGGCTTGCTGCCGACCCTGCACGCCCTGTTGATCGCCTCGAACGCCATGCCGATCGACGAGACGGCGGTGTTCGGGCCGAGCTGGCGCGAACTGGGCGCGCCACGCCCACCACGCAGCAACTGGTGGCAGGCCGAGCGTGAGCGCCTGATCGCCTTGGCCGGGCGCGGCACGCCGACCTACGCCTATCATTTGCCGACCGTGCGCGAGCGCGCCCGGCAGCTGAAGACGCTGAAGGCCGTGGACCGAGCGCATTACGCACTGAAGGCCAACCCCCATCCGGTGATCCTGCGTGCCTTGGAGGCGGAAGGCCTGGGTTTCGAGTGCGTCTCGCTGGCCGAGGTCGAGCACGTGCTGGCAACGCTGCCCGGCCTCGATCCGAAGCGCGTGCTGTTCACGCCGAGTTTCGCGCCACGTGTCGAGTTCGAGCGTGCCTTCGAACACGGTGTGCACCTCACGCTCGACAATCCGGCGCTGCTCGCCGAGTGGCCCGAGGTCTTCCGCGGCCGCGAGCTGACTTTGCGCGTCGATCCGGGCTTCGGCTCGGGCCACCACGACAAGGTCAGGACCGGCGGCAAGGAAGCCAAGTTCGGCATGCCGCTGGACGAGGCCGCGGGAGCCGCCGCGTCGGCCAAGGCGCTTGGTGCCCGCGTCACCGGCCTGCATGCGCACATCGGCAGCGGCATCTTCGACGCCAACCACTGGCGCGAGGTCTATGCGCGACTGGCCTCGGTGGCCGATGCCATCGGCACGGTCGAGCGCATCGACGTTGGTGGCGGCATCGGCATTCCCTACCAGCCCGAGAGCGAGCCCTTCGACATGGCGGCGTTCGGCGCGATGCTGGCCGAGATGAAGGCGGTGTTCCCGCAGTACGCGCTTCTGATCGAGCCGGGCCGCTTCCTCGTCGCCGAGGCCGGCGTGCTGCTGACCCGCGTCACCTCGACCATGCACAAGCAGGGCGTGCGCCGCGTCGGCCTCGATGCCGGCATGAACGCCCTGCTGCGGCCGGCGCTGTACAACGCTTGGCACGGCATCGTGAACCTCTCGCGCCTCGACGACCCGCCCGGCGAGCCGGCCGAAGTCGTGGGCCCCATCTGCGAAACCGGCGACGTGCTGGGCCGCCGCCGTCGCCTGCCCGAGGCCACTGCCGAGGGTGATGTGGTGCTGCTGGTCGACGCCGGGGCCTACGGCAGGGTGATGGCCAGCCGCTACAACCTGCGCGCGCTGCCCGCCGAGGAGATCCTGGAATGAGCTGGACCTTCGAGCGCGCGGCCGTCCGCGCTTTCCGCTTCTCCTCGAAGCGCTTCGAGCCGGCCACGGGCGAGGCGGCACTCGGCTATGCCTTCGTCAACCACGACGGCGCGACCAGCCCCGAGCTCGTCGAGCGCATCACCATTCCCGGTGCGCCGTTCACCGCGCTGCACGCCGGCTCAGCGGATTTCGATGCGGTGAAGGCGAGTGCGGTCGCGGCCGCGCTGCGCCTGCTGCACCTCATTGCCGGGGTGAGTTACTACAAAGCCGCCGCGCCCGTGGTGCTCGAATGCAGCGATGGCCCGCTCGACGACGCGACGGCGGATTTCATCGCCAGCGTTTACGAGAACGGTCTCGGTGAGTTCGCCTACCGCAACGGCCTGAACCTGCGCGGGCACCTGCAATGGCCACGCGGCGCCGCGCCGCAGGCTGCGGCCCCGGCACAGGGCTTCGAGCGGCCTTCGGCAGATGCCGGTCCGGTCGGTGTCTGGCCCTCGCGTGCCCTTGTCGCGATCGGCGGCGGCAAGGATTCACTGGTGTCGATCGAAGCGCTGCGTGCCTTCGGCACCACGCCGACCGTGACCTGGATCGGCAACTCGCCCTTGATTGCCGCCTGCGCCGAACGCACCGGTCTGCCCACGCTCAACATCGCGCGTACGCTGGCGCCGGAGCTGTTCGCCTTCAACCGCGAGGGTGCGCTGAACGGCCACATCCCCGTGACCGCCGTGAACTCCGCCATCCTCGTGCTGGCGGCCCTGCTCACCGGCCACGGCAGCGTGGTGTTCTCGAACGAACATTCAGCGAGCTACGGCAGCCTGATTCCCGGAACCGGCGAGGTGAACCACCAGTGGAGCAAGGGCTGGGCCTTCGAGCGCGCTTTCGCCGCCCTCGTGCGTGCGCAGGTCGCCGCCGATTTCGATTACGTCTCGCTGCTGCGGCCGTTCTCGGAGCTGGCCGTGGCCCGCCAGTTCGCCCGGCTCGAGCGCTACGACGCGCATTTTTCGAGCTGCAACCGTAATTTCCATTTGCTGGGTGAGAAGCCCTCGCAGCGCTGGTGCGGCGCCTGTCCGAAGTGCCATTTCGTGTTCTTGGCCCTCGCGCCGTTCATGCCGAAGCCGCGCCTGCTCGGTATCTTCGGGCGCAACCTGCTCGATGACGCCTCGCTCGCCGCCGAGTACGACGCGCTGCTCGAAATCGAAGGCCACAAGCCCTTCGAATGCGTGGGCGAGGGCCGCGAGTCGCGGGCGGCGATGGCGGCACTCGCCGCCAGCCCCGCTTGGCGCGAAGATGCGTTGGTGGCGCGCTTCGCCGCCACGCAGCAATCCGCCCTTGATCCGGCTACCCTGCGCCTCGAACCCTTGCTCGCGTCGCAGGGCGGGCACGGCCTCGGCATCGCACGGATGGAGGCGCTGCGTGCGCATTTCGGAGCTTGACGGCAAGCGGGTGGCGATCTGGGGCTACGGCCGCGAAGGCCGGGCCGCACTGGCCGCGCTGCGCTGGCGTTTGCCGGGCCGAGCACTCACCGTGTTCTGCAAGGACGAGGAGGTTGCCGAACTGCGCGCACAGGAAGACCCGACCCTCGCCATCCGCACCGATGCCGACGCGGCTTCGCTTTCCAGCTTCGATGTGATCATCAAATCACCCGGCATCAGCGCCTACGCCTCGCCCAAGGTCGATGCCGAGCTCAACGGCGTGCGCTTCACCAGCGGCACCACCCTCTGGTTCGCCGAGAACGCCGGCGCGCATTGCGTCTGCGTCACCGGCACCAAGGGCAAGAGCACGGTCAGCGCCCTGATCGCCTTTTTGCTGCGGGCGGCCGGCGAGCGCACCGCCCTGGCCGGGAACATCGGCCTGCCCTTGCTCGAGCTGCTCGATGTGCAGCCGCCGCCGGATGCCTGGGTGATCGAGCTGTCGAGCTATCAGGCCGGCGATGCCGTCCGGCCCGAAGTGGCGGTGGTGCTCAACCTGTTCCCCGAGCATCTCGACTGGCACGGCTCCGAGGCGCGCTACTACGCCGACAAACTGAAACTCGTCACCGACGCGCGTCCCGGTGTCGCCTTGCTCAATGGCGCCGATGCGCGTCTGCTCGAGATCGGCACAGCGCTTGCGGCGCAGGGCCAGCGGCTCCTCTGGTTCAACACCGAGGCCGGCTGGCATGTGCGCGACCGCTGGATCATGCGCGGCGGCCGGGCCGTGATCGACGTGAAGTTCCTGCCGCTGCCCGGCCGCCACAACTGGGTGAACCTCTGCGCGGCCCTGGCCGCCGTCGAGGCTCTGGGCCTCGACCCGCTACCGCTGGTCGAGCGGGTGGTCGAATTCGTGCCGCTGCCGCACCGTTTGCAGCGGATCGGCGAGAAGGACGGGCTGGTCTACGTCAACGACTCGATCAGCACCACGCCGATGGCCTCGATCGCCGCTCTCGACTGGTACGCCGGCAAGAATACGGCGGTGCTGGTGGGGGGCTACGACCGCGGCCTCGACTGGGGCGTGTTCGCCGAGCGCGTGGCCGCCGACGCGCCGGCGGCGGTCATCACCCTGGGTCAGAACGGCCCAGCCATCTTCGAGCGGCTCAAGGCGATCGCCAGCGCGGCGAAGTTCGTGCTGCGCGAATCCAACTCGATGGAAGAGGCCGTGCGCTTCGCCCAGGAGGCCCTGGGCGCACGGGGCACCGTGCTGCTCTCGCCCGGTGCGCCGAGTTTTCCCCGCTACCGCGATTACGCCGAGCGCGGCAAGCATTTCGCCCAAGCCGCCGGCTTCGATCCCGAACGGATCAGCACCATCCAAGGCCTGGGCGTGCGCTGAGGCCCGCGCGGGGCCCTACGACACGCGTTGCAGGGCGTAGTGGGCGAGCCCGGCCAGGGCCGCCCACGCCTCGCTGTCGGGCAGCCGATCGAGGGCGGTGATGGCGGTGGCGGCCTGACGCTCGGCCATCGCCCGGCTGTAGTCGAGGCTGCCGCAGGCCTCGATGGCCGCCAGCACCTCACCGAAGGCGCCGGCATCGCCATCGCGCACGATCTGTTGCAGGCGCGCCCGCACCGCCGGCGCGCTGTGTGCCATGGCGTGGATCAGCGGCAGGGTGGCCTTGCCTTCGGCCAGGTCGTCGCCAAGGTTCTTGCCGAGCGCGCTGGCGTCGCCGGTGTAGTCGAGCACGTCATCGGCAATCTGGAAGGCGTAGCCCAGCGCCAGGCCGTAATCGGACAGCGCGCGCTCGCCGGCCTCGCCGATGCCGGCCAAGTGCCCGCCGAGTTGCGTCGCGGCAGCGAACAGCACGGCCGTCTTGCGCTCGATGACGCCAAGGTAGGCGGCCTCGTCGGTGTCCGGGTTGCGCACGTGCAAGAGCTGCAGCACCTCGCCCTCGGCGATGCGGTTGGTGGTGTCGGCCAGCACTTTCTGGATGGTCATCGAGCCGAGTTCGACCATCAGCTGGAAGGCGCGCGAATAAAGGAAATCGCCGACCAGCACGCTGGCGGCGTTGCCGAAGGCGGCATTGGCCGTGGCCCGGCCGCGGCGCAGGTCGGAGCCGTCGACCACGTCATCATGCAGCAGGGTGGCGGTGTGGATGAACTCGACCACCGCCGCGAGCTGGTGGTGGGCCTCGCCGTCGTAGCCGGCCGCGCGGGCGGCGAGCACGGTGAGCATCGGCCGCAGGCGCTTGCCGCCGGCGCCGACGATGTATTCGGCCACCTGGTTGACCAGCACCACCTCCGAGGCAAGGCGGCGGCGGATCAGGGCGTCCACGGCCGCCATGTCGGCCGCGGCGAGGGCCTGGACGGCGGCAAAGGGCGGGGCGGGCGCGGGGTGCGGGTCGAGTGCGGCGTGCATGCCACGATTATAGGCCGCAGGGCTGTGCCGGCCGTGTGGTGCCGGCCGCGACGGATGCTGACGCCCGCGCAGGACGCCGGCCGACGCCGGGGCCGTCGCGGCTGTCATACTCTGAAGCCCTGATTCGACCCACAGCGGCCGGAGGACCCCATGGCACGCGGCATCAACAAAGTCATTCTCGTCGGCAACCTCGGCAACGATCCCGAGACCCGCTACTCGCAGAGCGGCGCGGCCATCACCACCATCAGTGTGGCCACCTCCGAGTCCTGGAAGGACAAGGACGGCAACCCGCAGGAACGCACCGAGTGGCACCGCGTCAAGTTCTTCGGCCGGCTGGCCGAGATCGCCGGCGAGTACCTGAAGAAGGGCCGGCAGGTCTACATCGAGGGCAGCCTGCGCACCGAGAAGTACACCGACAAGTCGGGCGTCGAGAAGTACAGCACCGACATCATCGCCAACGAGATGCAGATGCTGGGCGGCAACCCCGGCATGGGCGGCGGTGGCGAAGGCGGCGAACGCGCCGAGCGTCCGGCCCGCTCCGGTGCGCCCCGCTCCGCTTCGGGCGCAGCAGCGCGGGGTTCGGGTGGCCCAGCCGGGGGCGGCTACGGCAGCCGCAGCCAACCGCCGCCGGCGCAGAGCAATGATCCTTTCCCGGACGACGACATTCCGTTCTAGCGAACGGATTCGTCATGTTTACCCGGAGGCCCGCGTGAGCGGGCCTCGCGCTTACTCTCGATAGGCGCCGTTGATTTCATGGCAGCCGGTTTGCGAAGCTTCCGGCACCCCCGGTATGGACATCGCGATGGCACGCCGCTCCCCCCTCCTCGTCGCCCTGCTGCTCACGTCCGTCATCGCGCCCGCTGCCCTGCCCGCTTGGGCCGAGCAGACGCCAGCCCTTCCTTCTGACGTCGGGAAGCTCGTCGACCATCTCGTGCGCGACGACGTGTTCCTCGACGTGGCGCTGTCACCGGGCGGCGACTACTTCGCCGCCACGGTCCGCAGGGAGGGGCGTACTGGCCTTGTGATCGGACGGGTGGACGATGTGTCGCTGCTGGCGACGCTGGCGGGCGGCAGCGACAGCCACGTCTCCGGGTTCTGGTGGGTCAACGATACCCAGGTGGTGGCGTCGATGGGCGAGAGTTTCGGTGCGCTGGAGGCGCCACGGGATTTTGGCGAACTCTGGGTGCTCACCGCGAAAAAGGACGCCAAGCCGCGGCTTCTCGCCGGCTGGCGCGGTGCCGAGTTGACGACCGGCACGCGGCTCGCGCGCAACACGGACCACACCAGCTTCGTTTTCATGGAGAACCCGCTGCGCAACGACGACGAGCAGATCCTCGTGACGGTCGAATCGGTTTTTTCGGGCGGCGAGGGCTATGCGACCGCCGAAAGGCTTGACCTCTTCTCGGGGCGGCGCACGGTCGCCGCGCGGGCGCCGGTGCCGCGAGCGTCGTTCGAGGTCGACCACGCCGGCGAAGTCCGCTTCGCCTGGGGTGCCGGTACCGACAACCGGCTCCGCACCTTCTACCGCGCTGGCGACGGTGAAGCCTGGCGGCTTGTCAACGACGAGTCGCAAACCGGCATCACCGTCGTGCCTGTGGGTTTTGCCGCCGACAACAGCGTCGCCTACGTCCGCAGCAGCCATCCACGCGGAACCGACAGCATCGATCGGCTCGATCTGTCGACGCTGCAGCGCACCGTCGTGCTTCGGGACAAGACCGTCGACCCCGGGCGCGTTCTTTTCGATCCGGCGACTGGGGCGCCCTTCGGCGCCGTGTTCATGGACGGCGTCCCGCGCGTGGACTTTTTCGATCCCGAATCCGCGCCGGCCCGCACGCAGCGCAGCCTCGAGGCCGCGTTCCCGGGCCAGCAGGTCAACCTGCGAAGCACGACGCGCGATGGCAGCGAGCAGCTGGTGATCGTCTCCTCGGATCGCAACCCGGGCGACTATTTCCATTTCGACCGCGCCGCGCGGAAAGCGTCCCTCTGGGCGAGCCGCTCCCAGTGGATCGACCCCGAACAGATGTCGCCACGCACGCCAATAGAGCTGACTGCGCGGGACGGGCTCGCGCTGCACGGCTATCTCACCGTGCCGAGAGGGCGCCAGGCCAAGGGACTGCCCACGGTGGTGCTGGTGCACGGCGGGCCCTTCAACGTGCGCGACACCTTCGACTTCGACACCGAAGTGCAGCTGCTCGCGGCCCGCGGCTACGCCGTGCTTCAGGTCAACTTCCGCGGGTCGGGCGGGTACGGCGCCGACTTCGTGCGCGCCGGCGCCCGCGAATGGGGCGGCGCCATGCAGGACGACGTGACCGACGCGACGAAGTGGGCCATCGAAGCGGGTCACGCCGATCCGGAGCGCATCTGCATCGTCGGTTCGAGCTACGGCGCCTACGCCGCGCTGATGGGCGCGGCAAGGGAGCCCGGCCTGTATGCCTGCGCTGTGGGCAACGTCGGCGTCTACGACCTCGACATGATGTTCAACCGCGGTGACATCCAGCAACGGCGATCGGGTCAGACCTTTCTCGCGGAGTGGATCGGAAGCCCTCCCGAATCCGCTTCACCGGTGGCAAAGGCCGACCGCATCGACATCCCGGTCTTTCTCGCCGCCGGCGCGGAGGACCGTCGTGCGCCGGTCCAGCACACGCGGGCGATGGCCGCTGCGCTGGAGGCTGCCGGCAATCCGGCCGAAGTGAAGATCTTCCCCCGCGAGGGGCACGGCTACTTTCTGCTCGAGAACCGCCGCAAGTTCTACCGCCGGCTGTTGACCTTCCTCGACCGCCATCTCGGTGCGGCCGCGACAAGGTCCGACGCTGACAGAGCGCCTTAGGGTTGGTCTGAACAACCCGCCGAACCCTCGTGTTTTCGAGGTTCGAAGGCCGAAATCGCGGATGGGTTCAAGTCCAATTCGCCGGGGGCAGCACCCAATCCGGCCGCTCCCAGTGGCAGCTGTAGCCGCCGGGATGGCGTTGCAGGTAGTCCTGATGCTCCGGTTCGGCCAGCCAGAATGGCCCGGCCGGAACCACCTCGGTGACCACGCGGCCGGGCCAGCGACCGCTGGCTTCGATCGCCGCGATCACCGCCAGCGCGCCCTGGCGCTGGCGTTCGTCGAGCGCGAAAACCGCCGACCGGTAGGACGGGCCGATGTCGTTGCCCTGCCGGTTGGGCGTGGTCGGGTCGTGCAGACGGAAAAAACAGGCCAGCAGCTCGCGGTAGCCGAGCACGGCGGGGTCGAAATACAACTCGACGGTCTCGGCATGGCGCTCATGGTCGCGGTAGCTGGGCTTGGGCCGCTCGCCGCCGCTGTAGCCGACCCGGGTCTGGCGCACGCCGGGCTGCCGGCGCAGCAGTTCCTGCAGGCCCCAGAAGCAGCCGCCGGCCAGCAGGGCGCGCTCCACCAGCCGGCCATCGAGCAGGCTGCAGGCGCCCTCGCCACCCTCGAGCAGGCGGGCCAGGGCCAGGCCGTTGATGCAGTAGCGCAGGCCGGTGGGGGGCGGACCGTCGGGAAAGACATGGCCCAGATGGCCGTCGCAGGCCGCGCACAGGGTTTCGATGCGGCGCTGGCCGAGGCTGTCGTCGATCCGATAGGCGATCCGGTCCTCGGCCAGCGGCGCGGTGAAGCTGGGCCATCCGCTGCCGCTGTCGAACTTGGTTTGCGCATCGAACAGCACCAGACCGCAGCCGGCGCAGGCGTAGCGGCCGGCCTCGAACAGGCCGCAGAGCGCGGAGCCAAACGGCGCCTCGGTGCCCTTGCCGCGCAGCACGCGGTTCGCGGCCGGCTCAAGGCGACGCCGCCATTCGGCCTCGTCCAGTTCGAGCCGCCAGGGCGGCGGCGGTGAGCCGTGTTCAGCCCCGTGCAGCACGCGGGACCAGTTCGGCAAGGGGCTGACGGCAGGCGAGGGGGGCATGGCGGTTCACGGGCGCGGCCGGCGGTTCGACGGCGCGACACAGTCTGCCCTGCCCTCGGCGGGCTGGCGTGAGGGCGGCTGCCCAGCCCGGGCGGGCCGCGTTATCCTCAGCGCCCGTCCCACGCTGCCGATCCCTCGCCATGCGATCCCTGCTCCCGCTTGTCGTTGCCCTCGGCCTTGCCGCTGTGCCCAGCCTCCAAGTCGTTCATGCCGCCACCGGAACGCCGCGCGGCTTCACCGCCAAGGACCTGGTGATGCTCGACCGCGTCTCGGCGCCGCAGTTCTCGCCGGACGGCCGGCACATCCTCTACGCCGTGCGCCAGACCGACTGGGCCGCCGACCGTGGCGTGGGCTCGCTGTGGCGCACCAGCGCCGAGGGCGGTGCTGGCGAGCGGCTGACGCCGGAGGGTCAAACGGCGCTGTCCGGCCGCTGGTCGCCGGATGGCCGCTGGGTCTATTTCCTGAGCCCGGCCTCGGGCTCGATGCAGGTCTGGCGGGTCGCCGCCATGGGTGGCGCGCCGCAGCAGGTCACCGACTACCCGCTGCCGGTCGGCAGTTTCCGCCTGGCCCCGCAGGGCGAGGCGCTGGCGATCGCTTTCGAGGTCTTCCCCGACTGCGCCACCCTCGACTGCACCGCCGAGCGCTTGCGCGCCGACGCGGCCGACAAGACCACCGGCGTGCTGCACACCCGACTGTTCGTGCGGCACTGGGACCAGTGGGCCGATGGCCGCCGCGCCCAGGTTTTTTTCGCCGCGCTGGATGAAGCGGGCCGCGCCACGGCCGAGCCGCGCCTGCTCACCCGCGGCATCGACGGCGATGTGCCCGGCAAGCCCTTTGGCGACGACGCCGATTTCGTGTTCTCGCCGGACGGCCGGCACCTCGTTTTCAGTGTCCGCATCGCCGGCACGAGCGAAGCCTGGTCGACCAATTTCGACCTGTTCGAGGTGCCGGTCGACGGCAGCGCGCCGCCGCGCAACCTGACCGACGGCAACGACGCCACCGACACCAACCCGGTGTTCTCGGCCGACGGCCGCACCCTGTTCTGGCGGGCGATGAAGCGCCCCACCTTTGAGTCCGACCGTTTCGGCCTGATGGCCATGGACCGTGCCACGGGCGTGGTGCGCGAGATCGCCGCCGACTGGGACCGCAGCTTCAGTTCGCTGGTCTTGGGCGATGACGGCCGCACCATGTTCACCGCCACGCTCGACACCGGGACGCGTCCGGTGTTCGCCATCGATCTGGCCAGTGGCGCGGTACGTCGGGTCATCAGCGGCGGCAACATCAGCGCCTTCGACATCGATGGCGACCGCATCGTGTTCGCCCGCGACACCATCGCCCAGCCCACCGACCTCTGGCTCGGTGCCGTCCGTGGCCGGATCGCCGAACGCCGCCTCACCGAATGGAACGCCGAACGCCTGGCCGATGTGCGGATGGGCAAGTTCGAGCAGTTCAGCTTCCAGGGCTGGAACAACGCGACGGTCTACGCCTACGTCATCAAGCCCTGGAACCACCAGCCCGGCCGCAAGGCCCCGGTGGCTTTTCTGATCCATGGCGGCCCGCAGAGCAGCTACCACAACCAGTGGCACTACCGCTGGAATGCCCAGACCTACGCCGGTGCCGGCTTCGCGGTGGTGATGGTCGATTTCCACGGCAGCACCGGCTACGGTCAGGCTTTCACCGATTCCATCTCGCAGGACTGGGGCGGCAAGCCGCTCGTTGATCTGCAAAAAGGCTGGGCGGCAGCACTTGAAAGGTACGACGTTCTCGACGGCGAGCGTGCCTGCGCCTTGGGCGGCAGCTACGGCGGCTACATGGTCAACTGGATCGCCGGCGTGTGGAACGAGCCCTGGGACTGCCTGGTCAACCATGCCGGGCTGTTCGATCTGCGCTCGATGGCCTACGCCACCGAGGAGCTGTGGTTCACCGAATGGGAAAACGGCGGCGTACCCTGGCGCAGCATCGAGACCATCGAACGCCACAACCCGGTGAATCATGTGCAGAACTGGCGGGTGCCGATGCTGGTCATCCACGGCCAGAAGGACTACCGTGTGCCGGTCGAGCAGGGGCTCGCCACCTTCACCGCCCTGCAGCGTCAGGGCATTCCCTCCGAGTTCCTGTACTTCCCGGACGAAAACCATTGGATCCTGCGGCCGCACAACAGCGTGCAGTGGCACGAAACGGTGAAGCGCTGGTTGCGCACCCACACCGGCACGCCCTGAGCGTGACGGTGCAGGTTTGACCGGCATGGGCGGGGAGCAGGCGGGCATGGCGAGCGCTGAACTGAAAAAACTGTTCGGGCAGCGGCGCTGCGACGAATGCGTGCTGCATCCCCTGTGCAAGCCGGCGACGATCGGCATCGAGGAGTTCGAACGGCTGGCCGGTTCGGTCCTGAGCCGCCGGCCGATGGAGCGCGACAGCGTGCTGTTCCGTGCCGGTGAGGCGCTGCGTTCGGTGTTCGTCTCGCAGAACGGCAGTTTCAAGACCGTCGCCGTCAACGAATCCGGCGACGAGCAGGTGATCGGTTTCTATTTTCCCGGCGAACTGATCGGCCTCGAGGGCTTGGGCGATGGCCGCTTCCGCGCCGACGCGGTGGCGCTCGAACTGGCGCACGTCTGCGAGGTGCCCCTGTCGGCCTTGGAGCGCGTTGCCGCGCAGCGGCCGGAGTTGCAGCGGCAGCTGATCCGCGCCATGGGCGCCGGCATGGCCCGCCACCAGGACCATCTCGAGATGCTCGGCCGCAAGCAGGCCCAGGAGCGCCTCGCCATGTTCCTGCACGGTCTTTCCGAGCGGCAGGAGCGGCTCGGTCGCGACCCGCTGCAACTGCATCTGGCGATGAGCCGCTCCGACATCGGCAGCTACCTCAGCCTGGTCATCGAGACGGTCAGCCGCGGCCTGTCCAAGTTGCAGGACGAGGGCATCATCGCGGTCAAGGGTCGCCACTTGCGCGTGCTCGATCCAAACCGTCTGGCCGAGCTTGCCCACGGCGGCGGGGCGGCCGGCTGACTCAGATCCCGAGGCTGCGGCAGCCCAGCGCGGCCAGCGCCGCGTGCAGCACCGGCACCTGCATCAACCAGGGCGCGCTGAGCGTGATCAGGCCGGCGCTGCCGATCAGCACCGCCCCGGCGCGCCGTGTCCAGCCGCCTTCAGGCAGGCCCCAGCGCAGGCCGGCGGCAGCCAAGGCAAGCATCGCCGGCAAGGTGCCCAGACCAAAGGCCAGCATCAGCAGGCCGCCGTGCAGGGCGCTGCCTTCCAGCCAGGCGGCGGCCAGCAGGGTGTAAGACAAACCGCAGGGCAACCAGCCCCAGACCGCGCCCAGCGCCAACGGTCGCCACGGGCCGCTGGCCGGGATCGCCCGCCGCAAGGGCGCGAGGCTCTGCCACAGCGGTGCCGCCGGCCCGGGCAGGCGCAGGGCCCAGCGCGGAGCGGCCAGACGGAGGGCGGCCAGCAGCAGCACGGCACCGATCAGGGTGCGCAGCCAGGGCCCAGCGGCTTCGAGATCGAGGGCGCCAAGCAGACCGGCGCCGAGGCCACCGACGGCGGCCCCGGCCAGCGTGTAGCTGCCGATCCGCCCAAGGCTCGGCGCCAGCGCCTGCCAGAGCCTGGCCGGCCAGGACGCCTGCGGCCGCGCCGGCAGGGCGGTGGCCACCGCGATGCCGCCGCACATGGCTGCACAGTGCGCCGAACCGAGCAGGCCGGTCAGGAAGGCCGCACTCAGCACCAGCAGATCAAGGGGCATCGTCGTCGTCGGTGAGCAGGTCGATGGGCGGGCTGTCGAGATCGTCGAACTGCCCGCTGCGGACCGCCCAGATGAAAAAAACGATGGCCACGCCGAACAGCAGCATCGAGATCGGAATCAGGAACAGCAGCGAGTTCATGGGGGACTCCGCAGGCGCCAGGCGTTGGCGCTGACCAACAGGGACGAGGCGGCCATGCCGAGTGCCGCCCAGCCCGGCGACATCGCGCCGATGGCCGCCACCGGCAGGGCCAGGGCGTTGTAGCCGATCGACCAACCCAGGTTCTGGCGGATGGTGCGCTGGGCGGCCACGGCGATGCCGAGCAGTTCCGACACGCCGGCCAGACGCTCGCCGGAGAGCACCACATCGGCCTGGCGCAGGGCCAGCGGCGCGCCGTTGGCCATCGCCACCGAAACATCGGCGGCGGCCAGCGCGGCGGCGTCGTTGATGCCATCGCCCACCATCAGCACTTTGCGGCCGCGCGCCTGCAGGGCGGCGATCGCTGCGCACTTGCCCTCGGGCGTGCAGCGCGATTGCACCTGCGCGGCCGGCAGGCCGAGCAGCGCGGCCATGGCCGCGACCCGTGGCGCGGCATCGCCGCTCAGCAGATGCACCTCGTGGTGGCGGGCCAACGCGGCGACCACGGCGGCGGCGTCTTCGCGGATCGGATCATCGATCTCGAAGCGCGCCACCGCCCGGCCCTCGCAGGCCAGCCAGACACCATCGTCATCGGCCTGCCCGGGCACGGCGAAACCGGCCTGGCCCAGCCGCCAGAGCCGGCCCTCGATGCGCCCCTCGATGCCCTGGCCGGCCACCGAACGGCGCGCCTCGACCGGTGGGCACGGGCCGTGGCCGAAAGCGCGGGCCAAGGGGTGATGGCTGCCGGCTTCCAGCGCCACGGCATGGCGGCGGGCGCTTTCGGCGTCGAGCCCGGCATAGGTGATGGTGCTGATCAGCGTGGGCTGGCCGCGGGTCAGGGTGCCGGTCTTGTCGAACACCACGGTGTCGATGCTGGAGAGCCGGTGCAGGGCCTCGCCGGAGAGCACCAGCGCACCGCGCTCGGCGAGCAGGCCGTTGGCCCGCGCCAGCGCGGTGGGTACTGCCAGTGCCAGCGCGCAGGGGCAGGTGACCACCAGCACGGCGAGTACGATCGGGAAGGCCTGCGGCGGATCGACCACGAGCCACCAGCCGCCCACCAGCACGGCCAGCACCAGGGTCGCCAGCACGGCCTGGCGCGAGAGCGCCTCGGCCCAGTCGAGCAGCGGCGGGCGGGCCTGCTGCGCCGCCTCGACCCGCCGCACCATGGTCGACAGCACGGTGGCCGCGCCGACTGCCGCCACCTGCAGACGGACCTCGCCGCTGCGCAGCACACTGCCGGCCAGCAGGAGGTCGCCGGGTTGGCGACGGCGCGGCCGCGATTCGCCGGTGAGCAGGGCCTCGTCGAGATCGGCGGCGTCATCGAGCAGCAGGCCGTCGGCCGGCAGGGTCTGCCCGGCGTGGAGGTGCAGGCGGTCGCCGACCGCCAGTTCGCTGGTCGGCACCTGCTCCAGCCGACCCTCGCGCTCGCGCCAGGCCAGCGCCGGCTGGGCACCGGCCAGGGCGTCGATCCGCGAGGCCGAGGCGTGCCGGGCGCGGCGCTCGAAATGGCGGGCGATCAGCATGAAGAAAACGAACATCACCGCCGCGTCGAACCAGACCTGCGGCCCGTCGCGCACGGTCTCGATCACCGAGCCGCCCCAGGCCATCAGCACCGAGCTGCCGATCAGGGTGTCCATGCCCGGCGAGCGCAGCTGCATTTCCCGCCAGAAGCCGTGCAGAAAGGGCGCGCCGGCGTAGAACACCACCGGTGCCGAGAGCAGGGCGGTGATCCAGCGGAAGGCGTCGCGGGTGGCGATCGGCATGCTGCCGGTGGTGTCGAGGTAGAGCGCCTCGGAGAACATCATCGCCTGCATGGTGCCGAGGCCGGCGATGCCGAGCCGCAGCAGCATCGAGCGGCGGTCGCGGCGGCGTTGCGCCTCGCGGGCCGGCGATCCGGGCAGGGAGGGCCGGTAGCCGAGCGCGGCGATCCGCCGCACCAGCACCGACAGGGGCACGGCGGCCGGGTCGTAATCGATCCGCACCCGGGCGGTCAGCACGTTGGCACGCACCTCCAGCACGCCGGCTTCGCGGCGCAGGGCCTTGTCGATCAGCCAGGCGCAGGCCGCGCAGTGCATGCCATCGACCGCGAGGGTGGCGCGCCGCCCCGCACCCACCGCTTCGACCCAGGCCGCCTGCAGGTCGGCGCGGTCCCAGGCCGAAAGATCGGCCTGCGCCTCGACCCGTGGGGCCGGGCCTTCGCGCAGCCGGTAATAGGCGCCGAGGCCGCTGCCGTCGATCCAGGCGGCGGCGGCGGCGCAGCCCTGGCAGCAATAGCCGGGCGGCGCGCCCTCACGCCGCGGCTCGCCGCAATGGCGGCAATCCCGCAGGTCGATCTGGCCATCGGCCGGAGCCATTCAGGGGGCCCGAAAGGCCGGCTCGAGCACGACCTCGCCCTCGGCGGTGCGCGGCCAGCGGGCCTTGATCCGCCAGCCGCCCTCCGGCGGCGACAGCACCAGCTTCCAGGCCACCAGCGGCTCGGGCCAAGCCGCCGACCAGCCGCCCTGGCCATCGGCCTGCAGGGTCAGGGAGCGGTCGTACACCGCCTGCGTGGGGTGCTCCAGACGCAGCACCAGGGCGGGCGGATCGACCCCGTGCAGGCGCAGGTGCAGGCGGCCCGCCCTCACCCGCGCCTCGGCGCGCAGCCCGGCGGCGCGGGCGGCGAGATCGTCATCGAGCTTGGTCTGCTGGATGCGGCCGGTGCGTTGCACCTCGTCGGCCACCCGGTCGAGCCCGCCGCTGCCAGCGATGCTGAGGAAGGTCACGCCGGACACCAAGGCACTCAAGGGGATGCCGATCACCAGCACCAGCGCGAGCCCGAAACGGCGCGGGCGCTCCGGAGAGGGCGGCGGGGCCAGCGGCGCGGGCGGAGGCAGGCTCATGGCCGCAGACTAGGGGAAGGACGACTTCACGGCTTGCGCTGGGTCAATCCCTGTCAGGGGCGTCGGCCAAGCGGTAAAGCGAGGACGCCGTCGCTGACGGGGCCTGATCGGACGGATACAGTCGCCGGGTGCTCAAGCCAGTCCCCATCGAACGCGTCGTGCCGGGCATGTGGTTCCACCGCTTGGGCGGGAGCGGTTACCACCATGCCTTCGTCAAGAACGGTTTCCTGCTGGAGGCCGGCGACATCCTGTTGCTGGCCCAGGGCGGCATCGACGAACTGATCATCGACACCGACAAGGGGCTGGATGTGGCCCCGGAAGCCCCGGCCCCCGAACCGAACGCTGGCGATGAAGCGCAGGCGGCCCTGCCGTTGAGCCCAGCGCAGACCCCGGCCCCGGAAACGCCGCCTCCTCCACCGACGGCCCCAGCTCCGGCGGCCCCGGCGGTGCTGGCCTGCCCAAGCGCCATCGAGGACGAGATCCAAAGTGCCCGCCGGCTGGTCCAGCAGGGCAAGGAAAAGGTGATCGCCCTGTTTGGCGACGCCCGGCTCGGCCGTGCCATCGACCCGGAATCGGTGATGCCCCTGGTCGATGCGATCAATGCCTCGGTCGGTCGCCATCCCGATGCCTTCATCAGCGTGGCCCGGCTGAAGTCGCACGACGAATACACCTACATGCACTCGGTCGCGGTCTGCGCCCTGATGCTGGCGCTGGCGCGCCGGCTTGGCCTCGACGAGGCCGGGGTGCGCGACGCCGGGGCCGCCGGCCTGCTGCACGACCTCGGCAAGGCGGCCATGCCGCTCGAGGTGCTGAACAAGCCCGGCGCGCTCAGCGACGAGGAGTTCCGCATCATGAAGGCCCATCCGCAGCGCGGCTGGGAGATGCTCAAACTGGGTGGCACGGCCTCCGAGCCGGTGCTCGATGTGGCCCTGCACCATCACGAGAAGATCGACGGCAGCGGCTACCCGCATGGGCTTGCCGGCGAGGCCATCAGCCGGATGGCGAAGATGGGCGCGGTCTGCGACGTCTACGACGCGATCACTTCGAACCGGCCCTACAAGAAAGCCTGGGGTCCGGCGGAATCGCTGCAGCGCATGATCGGCTGGAAAGGGCATTTCGACCCCGAGGTGTTCAAGGCCTTCGTGCGCAGCATCGGCATCTACCCGGTCGGTGCGCTGGTGCGGCTGGAGTCCGAACGGCTTGCCGTGGTGCTCGACCAGGGCGAGGGCTCGCTGCTCACCCCGAAGGTGCGGGTGTTCTTCAACGCCCGCAAACGCGAGCCGATTTTCCTCAAGGATCTCGATCTTGCGGCAGCCGACTGTGGCGATCGCATCGTCGGGCTGGAGTCGGCCGAGAAATGGAACTTCCCGCATCTCGACAAGCTCTGGCTGGCCCAGTAGCGGGCAAGCCGCTCAGAGCGGGCCGAAGAAGCGCGTCTCCTCCTCGACCCGCAGCCCGGCGGCGGCGTCCTCGAACACCAGCACCACATCGGCACGCCCCCGCACCGCACCGGCCGGCGCGGCCAGCGCCAGACCCACGGTGTGCACCTCGCCGGGGGCCAAGCGGATCGCGCCGGGGTCGCGGGCCAGCGCCAGACCCTGCGGGCCGCTGCCGACCCGGATGCGGATGTCGCGGGCTTCGCTGGCGCGGTTGATCAGGCGCAGCGTGAAGCCATTCTCGATGCTGCCGTCGAGCTGGGTGCGGTAGAGCGCGTTGCGGTCGCGCAGCACATCGACGATCAGTGGCGTGCGCAGGGCGATGCCGACGACGATGCCGGCGCCCAGCACCAGCAGCAGCGCGCCGTAGAGCCAGATCCGGCCGCGCAGCACCCGAGCCGGTCGGCCATCGACCCGGTTCTGGCTGGTGTAGCCGACCAGGCCCTTGGGGTAGCCCAGCTTGCCCATCACTTCGTCGCAGGCGTCGATGCAGGCCCCGCAGGCGATGCACTCGTACTGCAGGCCGTTGCGGATGTCGATGCCGGTCGGGCAGACCTGCACGCACAGGGTGCAGTCGATGCAGTCGCCGAGCGCTTCGCCGACCGGCTTGGCGCGTTCGGCCACGGCGATGGCGTCATCGATCACCGAGGTGGTGCCGCGTGCGCCGGCGGCGAGGTCGGCCGCGCTCTTGTGGCGGGCGAACCAGGCCACCCAGCCTTCGGCATCGTCCTTGCCGAGCAGACCGCGGGCGCGTTCCAGCACGCTCGTCAGGCTGCCGCGCTTGCGCGGGCCACGCGGTTCGCCGCGGCGGTCGTCGTAGGCGATGATCAGGGTGTTGCGGTCGAACATCGCGCTCTGGAAGCGCGCGTAGGGGCACATGTACTTGCAGACCTGCTCGCGCAGGAAGCCGGCATTGCCCCAGGTGGCGAAGGCATAGAACAGCACCCAGAAGGTTTCCCAGCCGCCCCATTCAAAGGGCATGAGGCGGTCGGCCAGCTCACGGATCGGGGTGAAGTAGCCGACGAAGGTGAAGCCGGTCCAGAGCGCGAACAGCACCCAGAGCGAATGCTTCGCGCTTTTCCGCAGGAGCTTGTCGCGGCTCCAGGGCGCGGCGTCGAGCTTCATGCGCTTGGCGCGGTCGCCTTCGGTCCAGCGTTCGATCCAGAGGAAGGTTTCGGTCCACACCGTCTGCGGGCAGGCGTAGCCGCACCACAGGCGCCCGGCCAGGGCGGTGAAGAAGAACAAGGCGAGGCCGGCCATCACCAGCAGCAGGGCAAGGAAGATGAAATCCTGCGGCCAGAACACCAGCCCGAAGACATGGAACTTGCGCGCCGGCAAATCCCAGAGCACGGCCTGCTGGCCGTTGATCTCGATCCAGGCCACGCCGTAGTACAGGCCCAGCAGCACGTAGACCGCCCAGTAGCGCAGGCGCTGGAAACGGCCGGCCATCTCGCGCGGGTAGATCTTGGCCTCGGAGACGTACATCTCGCCGTCATCGACGACCTTCAGCGGCAGCGGCTTGCCCAAAGCCTTCAGTCCTTCAGCGGTTGGTTGAAGCGGCTGGCCGGTCGCAGGAGGATCCAGGTGAACAGGCTGGAGCTGGCGGTGGCGGCCCAGAACATCAGAAAGCAGAGGGTATAGCCGAGACCGCGGCCGATTTCGAACTCGAGGTCGGGAAAGGTGATGTCGCGCAGGTCGAGCGGATCGACGAACGCGAAGAACACCATGGTCATCACGCCGGCCGTGAAGAAGGAGGGCCAGAGGATCGCCCCGAGTCGCTGGGTCCAGCTTCTCGGGGCGTGTTCGATCCGCGGCTCGCTGGCCATGGCGGCCTCAGGGCGCCTGTCCGGTGCCGGTCGGCGGACTGGCCGATGCCGTTGCCGGAGCCGAACGGGCCTGGGCGATGGCGGCCTGACCGCCGGGGCTGAGCGAGAGCGTGTAGGCGGTGACGAGACGCGTGCGCAGCGGACCCAGGATCGGCTCCATCGCCGGCATCACGCCATGCCGACCGTAAATGATGCCCTCGCGGATGCTGGCCAGGTCCTTGCCGTAGAGCCAGTCGGCATCGGTCAGGTTGGAGGCGCCAAGGGCTTCGTTGCCCCGGCCGTCGATGCCGTGGCAAGCCGCGCAGACCATCTCGTACTGGGCCTTGCCGACCGCCGCGAGGCCGGTATCGACCCTCATGCCACCGAGCTGCTGCACGTAGGTGGCGACGGCGGTGATGGTGGCATCGTCGCCGAGTGCCGCGGCCAGCGGCGGCATCACCGCGACCCGCCCCTGGGCGACGCTGGTCAGGATCGCCTCGTGGGTGCTGCCCCACTGCCAGACGTCGTCGGTGAGGTTGGGAAAGCCACGGGCACCGCCGCCATCGGAGGCATGGCAGGCGGCGCAATTCTTGGCGTACAGGTTGCGCCCCACCGTCAGCGCCTCAGGGTCGGCCGCGATCTCGGCCAGCGGCATCTGCTCAAAGCGTGCGTAGCGTTCGGCGAACAGCCGGTCGGCCTCGGCGCGGTCGGCATCGTGCTGGGCCGAGGCGCTCCAGTTGAGCACGCCTTGGACGTTGCCGAAACCGGGGAACAGCACCAGGTAGGCGATCGTGAAGACGATGGTCAGGTAGAACAGGTTGATCCACCAGCGCGGCAGCGGCTTGTTGTACTCGGTGATATCGCCGTCCCAGGTGTGGCCGGTGGTCTCGCCGGTGGGCAGGCTCTTGCTGCGCCGCCGCGAGGTGTACCAGAGCAGCCAGACGCAGCCGCCGAGGTTGATGACGATCAGGATGATGACGAACCAGGACCAGGATGCGCTCATGGCCGATCCTCCGGGGTGTGATCTTCAAGGGGCAGCCGCGCGATGCGGTCGAAGTCGCTGGCACGGCGCAGGACGAACAGCCAGAAGGCGCCGAGAACGAAGGCCAGCAGCAGCAATGCGGTGACGATTCCAGAAACCATGGTTCACTCCCTCGGGGCGTGTTTGCCGAGGCCCTGGAGGAAGGCCACGAGCGCGTCGAGTTCCGTCTTGCCTTCCACCGCAGCCGCCGCGTTGGCGATCTCCTCGTCGGTGTAGGGGTCGCCGAGCCGCTGCAGGGCGCGCATCCGCCGGGCCACCTGCTCACCGTCGACCATCGCATGCTCCAGCCAGGGGTAGGCCGGCATGTTGGAGTTCGGCAGCACCGACCGCGGATCGATCAGATGGACGCGATGCCATTCGTCGGAATAGCGACCACCAATGCGTGCGAGGTCAGGGCCGGTGCGCTTGCTGCCCCACTGGAAGGGCCGGTCGTAGACCGACTCCCCGGCCAGCGAGTAGTGGCCGTAGCGGGCGGTCTCGAAGCGCAGCGTGCGCACCATCTTCGAGTGGCAGTTGTAGCAGCCCTCGCGGATGTAGACGTCACGCCCGGCCAGTTCCAGTGCCGGGTAGGGCTTGACCCCCGGCAGCGGCTCGATCATCTCGGCCTGGTGCATCAGCGGCAGGATCTGGGCAAGGCCGCCGAAGCTGATGACCACAGCGATGAGGATGCCCATCAGGGCCACGTTCTTTTCGATTTTCTCGTGACTCATGGCGAACTCCTCAGGCGTGGGCCGGTGCCAGCACCGGCGTGTCGACCATGCCGCGCGACTGGCGCACCGTGCGGACGACGTTGACGATCATCACCACCATGCCCGCGAGGATGATCAGGCCGGCGGCCAGACGCATCAGGTAGTAGGGGTAGGTGAACACGACGATTTCCGTCCACGTGTAGGTCAGCGTGCCGTCGACGTTCGTGGCGCGGCTCATCAGGCCCTGGCCGATGCCCGAGATCCACATCGAGACGGCATAGACCAGCACGCCGATGGTGTGCATCCAGAAGTGCACATCGACCAGCCGCATCGAGGCCATGTCCTTGAGGCCGACCATCTTCGGGATCAGCATGTAGATGGCGCCGATCGAGATCATCGCCACCCAGCCGAGCGCACCGGAATGGACGTGGCCGATCACCCAGTCGCTGTAGTGGGCGAGCGCGTTGACCGTCTTGATCGAGAGCATCGGACCCTCGAAGGTGCTCATCATGTAGAACGAGAGCGAGACGATCAGCCACTTGATGATCGGATCGGTGCGCAGCAGGTGCCAGACGCCCGACAGGGTCATGATGCCGTTGATCGCACCGCCCCAGCTCGGTGCCAGCAGCACCAGCGAGAACACCACGCCGAGGTTCTGCGCCCAGTCGGGGATGGCGGTGAACAGCAGGTGGTGCGGACCGGCCCACATGTAGATGGCGATCAGCGACCAGAAGTGCACGATCGACAAGCGGTAGCTGTAGATCGGTCGGCCAGCGCGTTTCGGCACGAAGTAGTACATGATCCCGAGGAAGCCGGCGGTCAGGAAGAAACCGACTGCGTTGTGGCCGTACCACCACTGCACCATGGCATCGACAGCGCCGGCGTAGATCGGGTAGCTGTGCGTCCACGAGGTCGGCAGCGCCAGCGAGTTGACGATGTGCAGCACCGCCACGGCGATGATGAAGGCGCCGAAGAACCAGTTGGCCACGTAGATGTGGGCCACCTTGCGTTTGGCGATGGTGCCGAAGAACAGCACGGCATAGGCCACCCAGACCACGGTGATCAGGACGTCGATCGGCCAGATCAGCTCGGCGTATTCCTTGCCCTGGGTCAGGCCCAACGGAAGGGTCACGACGGCGGCGACGATGACCGCCTGCCAGCCCCAGAACACGAAGGCGGCGAGCTTGTCGGAGATCAGCCGCACGTGGCAGGTGCGCTGCACCACGTAGAGCGAGGTGGCGAACAGGGCGCAGCCGCCGAAAGCGAAGATCACCGCGTTGGTGTGCAGCGGACGCAGACGGCCAAAGCTCAGCCAAGGCGTGTCGAAGTTCAGCGCCGGCCAGTACATCTGGGCGGCCAGGATCACGCCGACCAGCATGCCGACGAAACCCCAGACCACGGTCATGATGCTGAATTGCATCACCACCTTATCGCTGTAGGTGTCGGCCTTCCGGGCCGGAGCGGTGGGAAGTTCTTGGGGACTCATGGCGTCAGCTCGTCGGGAGGACGCCGTGAGTGTGAGTGCTGCATGAACCGGCCTCGTTGACCGCGGTCAACGCCGGATTTGACGTCGATCAATCCGCGCAAACGCCGCCGCGTACCGCCACCGTGCGGGAGTTCCAGCGCGGCGGTTGGGCGACAGGCCTTGGAACCGACGGGCTTTGAGTTTCGTTTCGCAACAGTTGCTTGATGGAACCTTTGCGACGGTTTCCTCTCGGTCTCGTGACCGGCGTGTGACGCGCCGGACCACCCCCGTCCCGGACACCCCGCACGACGCGAGACGCCGACCTTTCAGGGGAGGGCCGGCGCCGCTCGTGCGGGTCCGGTGCCGGGGCCGGCATGAGCACCATCCCAAGGACGCTGCGGGCAGGGGCCCGCCACACCGGCCCATCGCCATCCAACTTTTCAGGGGAACCCATTCGTGAAATCTTCGCGTCGAACACCGCATCGCCTGGCTTCGGCCCTCGTTCTCATCCTCGCCTCCTGGGCCGCCAGCGCCCAGCCCAGCGCCCCGATCGTCAACCTGGCCGCGGTCGAGGCCGGTGCCGAGTTCTCGGGCTTCATCGTGCGCTTCCAGGAGGGCACGCCGGAGCGCGCCAACCCGGCGGCCGTGGCCCGCGCACTGGGCGCGGCCAGTGCCGGCCTGCAGGCCCAGTCCGCCGGCAACGCTCTGCCGCCGGGCTTCCGGCATTTCCGCCGGATGGGCCTGGGTGCCGATGTCATCCACGCCAACCGCCGGCTGAGCCGCAGCGAGGCGGTGCTGGCGATGGCCCAGCTCGCCGCCCTGCCAGGCGTCGAGTACGTCGAACCCGACCTGATCCTGCGCCCGGGGCTGATCCCCAACGACCCGAGCTACGGCCAGCAGTGGGGCTTTTTCGACGCCGATGCCGGCATTCGCGCCGAACAGGCTTGGACGGTGGCGAACGGCAACGGTGTCATCGTCGCCGTGCTCGACACCGGCCGCACCCTGCACAGCGACCTCGACGCCAACACCGTGCCCGGTTTCGATTTCATCTCCGCTTTGAGCACCGCCAACGACGGCAACGGCCGCGATGCCAACGACGCCGATCCCGGCGACTGGACCACCGGCCAGTGCGGCCCGGCCAGCAATTCGAGCTGGCACGGCACCCACGTCGCCGGCACGGTGGCGGCGGTGACCAACAATGCCCGTGGCGTGGCTGGCACCGCTTGGGGCGCGCGGGTGATGCACGTGCGCGTGCTGGGCACCTGCGGCGGCTCGACCTCCGACATTGCCGACGCCATCACCTGGGCCTCGGGCGGTGCCATCACCGGCGTGCCGACGCTCGCGGCGAGCCAGGTGGCGCGGGTGCTCAACCTCTCGCTGGGTGGCGCCGGCACTTGCGGCACCACCACCCAGAACGCGATCAACGGCGCGGTCGCCCGCGGCTCGACCGTGGTGGTGGCGGCCGGCAACAGCAATGCCGACGCCAGCAACTTCACCCCGGCGAGCTGCAACAACGTCATCACCGTGGCTTCGGTGACCAGTGCCTCCTCGCGCTCAAGCTTCTCCAACTTTGGTGCCGTGGTCGATATCTCGGCCCCCGGTTCGGCCATCCTCTCCACCTTCAACAGCGGCACCACCGTTCCGGGTGCCGAGAGCTACGCTAATCAGAGCGGCACTTCGATGGCGGCCCCGCACGTGGCCGGCGTGGTGGCGCTGATGCAGAGCCGCCGGCTCGCCCAGGGGCGCGCCCTGATGACGCCGGCCAATGTTGAATCGGCCCTGCGTTCCACCGCCTACCCCTTGTCGGGGACCTGCACCGGCGGCTGCGGTGCCGGCATCGTCCACGCCCGGGCGGCGGTCGATGCCGCCGGTGCCACCGCCGGCGGCACGCAGACCTACACCAACGGCACCGACGTGGCGATCCGTGACAACACCACGGTCGAGTCGAGCATCACCGTCAGCGGCCGCAGTGGCAACGCCCTCAGCACCAGCACGGTGGCGGTCGACATCCGTCACACCTTCATCGGTGACCTGCTCGTGCAACTGGTGGCACCGGACGGTTCGCTCTACACCCTGCACAACCGTACTGGCACGAGTACCGACAACATCATCCGCAGCTACACGGTGAACCTCAGCTCGGAACTGATGAACGGCACTTGGCGGCTGCGCGTCAACGACAATGCGAGGGGTGACACCGGCTTCATCAACAGCTGGAGCATCACGTTCTGAACCCGGGATGTGCGGCAAAGGCCCGCGCCTTTGGCGCGGGCCCTCAGAGCGCCTCGAAGCGGTTGGCGGCGGCGTTCTTGCGCACCTTGGCCGGGTCCCAGACCCGGCCGTTCATCGCGATGTAGGCGCCCGGCGGCAGGGCCTGCACCGCGCCAACCGCGCAGCCGATGTTGAACTCGGCGTCCGAGCCGCGGAAACGGGCCGGGTTCAGCGCGCCGGTCAGCACGATGGTCTTGCCCGGCAGATCGGCCAGCACCCGTGCGGTCTCCACCATGGTGTCGGTGCCGTGGGTCACCAGCACATGGCGTTGCGGCTGGGCGGCGATCAGCGCCCGCACCAGCGCCCGGTCCTCGTCGCTGAGGTGCAGGCTGTCCTTGCGCAGGGCCGGCACCACGGTGAAGCGGAAGGCCACGCCCAGTTCGCGCAGGATGCTGCCGATCTGCGGCTCGCCGACCTGGTAATCCGACTTGTCGTCGAAATAGATCTTGTCGATGGTGCCGCCGGTGGAGACAACGAGCAGTTCGTCCATGCCAGGACCTTGCGGGTGGGGACGGCAGTCTAGCGCTGGCCGTCTGGGCCGTGGCCCGCCGCGAGCTTGGCGCCCCGGCGCCGCGCCACCAGGCCCGGCCAGCTCACGGTGAACACCAGGGCCACGGCCAGAGCCGCTTCGAGCAGCGCAAGGCCGCGCACCGCCGGGTTGGCCCAGGCTTCCATCACCCCGTGGCTGAAGTAGAACAGCGCGGCGATGCCGGCCCAGAGCCCGGCACTGGGTCGGCGCAGCAGCAACAGCAATGCTGCCGGCAGAATCGGCAGCATCATCAGCACGGTGGCGAACATCGGCGGCAGCACCTGCGGCGCGGCCAGCCACAGGTACCAGACCGGCTGCAGGCCGAGCAGGGCGAACACCAGCAGGGCCGTGGCCGCACGCATCAGGCCGTCGTCCCGGCGAGCCGGCGGGCGGTGTCGGCGAGCCGCCGGCCCAGGGCCTGGGCGAGTTGTTTTTCCTCGTCGCTCAGACGCTGGTCGTCCTGCGGCCCGGCCACGTGGCTGGCCCCGTAGGGTGTGCCGCCGCTGCGGGTGCTGGAAAGCGCCGATTCGGTGAAGGGCAGGCCGAGGATCAGGCAGCCGTGGTGGAGCAGGGGCAGCTGCATCGAGAGCAGGGTCGATTCCTGGCCGCCGTGCATGGCGGCGGTCGAGGTGAACACCGCCGCCGGCTTGCCGACCAGCGTGCCCGATGCCCATTCGGCGCCGGTGCTGTCGAGGAAATGCTTGACCGGCGCGGCCATGTTGCCGAACCGGGTCGGACTGCCGAGCGCCAGCCCGGCGCATTCGGCGAGATCGGCTTTGTCGACGTAGGGAGCACCGTCCTCGGGCACCGGCGCTTGGGCCTGCTGGGTGGTCGGCGCCACCGGCGGCACCGTGCGCAGGCGCGCCTGCATGCCGGGCACCGATTCGATGCCGCGGGCGATCTGGCGGGCCAGGGCGGCCACCGAGCCGCCGCGGCTGTAGTAGAGGACGAGAATGTCGGGCATTGCTGAGAGCGTTTGACGGCAAGAACCACAAGGCTACCGGAAGCCGCGTGATCCGGGCATGGCGGCCGTGCGTTAGGCTTCGGGCCATGGCCTTGCCGACCCTTCTCCGCCGCTGGTCCGGGCGTATCGACACCGACCGCGCCACCACCTTCGCGCGTTTTCTGCTGCGGCGCTTCATCGACGACCGCTGCTTCGAATCGGCCGGTGCCCTGGCCTACACCACGGTCTTTGCTCTGGTGCCGCTGTCGGCCGTGCTGTTCGCCGTGCTCGCGGTCTTCCCGGTGTTCGACGCCTGGACCCTTCGCCTGCTCGATCTGGTGTTCGCCAACTTCGTACCGACCGCCGCCCAGGCCGTGGCCGGCAGCCTGCAGGACCTCGCGGCCAGCGCCCGGCAACTGCCCTTGACCGGGCTGGCCGTGCTGCTGGCCTCGTTGCTGCTGACCCTGCTGGCGATCGAGCGCACCTTCGACCGGATCTGGCGGGTGCGCCGCCCGCGCAGCACGCTGTGGCGGCTGCTGGTGTATTGGACGGTGCTGACCTTCGGCGCGCTGCTGGCCGCGGCCAGTCTGGCGGCGAGCCTCTGGCTGTTCGGCACCGACACTGCCGGTGGCCTTGCCCTGATGCCCGGTCTGCTCGCTTTTCTGGTCTTCAGCGCCGCCTACCGGCTGGTGCCCAACCGCCCGGTGCCGCTGCGTTTCGCCTTGGCCGGTGGCCTGCTCGCCGCCCTGCTGTTCGAGGCCGCCAAGGCCGGTTTCACCGCCTACCTGCGCAACACCAGTTTCGAAGAGCTCTACGGCGCGCTGGCCCTGATCCCGATCTTCTTGGCCTGGGTCTGGTTGAGCTGGGTGGTGGTGCTGCTCGGGGCTTCGTTGGCGGCCTCGCTCGGAGCCTTCCGTTACCAGCCCCGCGCGCAACGGCTGCCGCCGGGGGCCGAGCTGTACGCCTGCCTGCGCCTCTTGGCACGGCTGGAGGCGAGCCGTCGCGATGGCCGGGGCTTGGATGCCGAAACCCTGCGCAGGCTGGAGCCGGCGCTTACCGACGAGCTCTGCCAACGCTTGCTGGAGGGCTTGGCCGGCCTCGACATCGCCCGCCGCAGCGAGGACGGTCGCTGGTCGCCGGTGCGCGATCTGGCCGGCGTGCCGCTGCGAGAACTGCATGAGAACATGGGGTTGCGCGTGCCCGCCCTCGACCTGCCGCTGCCCGCCGCCGAGGACGCGATCGGCCGGGCCGCGCTGGCCGCGCTGCGGCATCTGCGGCAGGCCCTTGACGTCGCCCTGCAACGCTCTGTGGCCGAATGCCTCTGCCCTCGACCGGATCCCTCCGCATGACCCGACTGCGCTCCGCCCTGATCCTGCCCGTGTTGCTGCTGCTGGCCGCCTGCGCCCCGGAGGAGGCCACCCCCCCCGGCGCCGGCACGCCGGAGCAGGCCGCACCGCCCGCCGCCGCCGCGGCCACGACTGCCCCGGCCGCCGCCGGCGATGCCTCCCGGCCGGAGCGGCCGGGTCTGCGGGTCGAGACCCTCGACCACGGTGTGTTCGATGTCGCCGAGCAGCGCGGCCGCTGGGTGGTGGTCAATTTCTGGGCGACCTGGTGCGCAACCTGCATCTCCAAGATCCCCGACCTCAACGCGCTCGACGCCGCCCGCGAGGACATCGTGGTGATCGGCCTCGCCTACGAGGAGATCACGCCCGAAGCGTTGCGCCGGTTCTACGCCGAGAGGGCGCGCCCGGAGTACCCGGTTGCCATCGTCGATGTGTTCAACCCGCCGGCCGATTTCAAGACCCCGCGCGGCCTGCCCTACACCGTGCTGCTCGACCCCAGCGGCAAGGTGGCGCACGAGTTCCTCGGCCCGATGACCGGCGCCGACATCCTCGGGGTGATCGCCGCGGCCGGAGCCGGCTGAGCGGCTTCAGCACCCGCGCAGCAGGTCCTGCACCAGCTTGGGGATCGAGGGCAGCTGGCTGGCCTGTTCGAGCAGTTCCTGGACGCGCATGGCTGGCCTGATCCCCGGTCTGTGGTGGCTCAAGAGTCGGCGGCAAAGTGCGCTTTGAGGAAGCCCCAGGCCGCACGCAGGCCCTGCGCCTCGCCACCGGCCGGTTTGCCGGGACGGTCGGCGTCGTTCCAGCTGTAGACATCGACGTGCGTCCAGGCCTGGCCGTCGGGGACGAAGCGTTCGAGGTACAGCGCGGCGGTGACGCAGCCGGCCATCCGCGAGGGACCGGCGTTGGCGAGCTCGGCGATGCCCGATTTGAGGTAGCTGAGGTAAGGCCGCCACAGCGGCATGCGCCACAGCGGGTCGCGTTGCTCCGCACCGGCGTCGAGGTAGGCGGTGGCGAGCGCGTCGCGGTTGCTGAACAGCGCCGGCAGATCGGGGCCCAGAGCGATGCGCGCGGCCCCGGTGAGCGTGGCGAAATCCATCAGCAAAGCCGGCTTCTGCTCGGCGGCGTAACTGAGCGCGTCGCAGAGGATCACCCGGCCTTCGGCGTCGGTGTTGTCGATCTCGACCGAAAGACCGGCGCGGGTGGCGATGACCTCGCCCGGCCGGTAGGCCTCGGGGCCGAGCGCGTTCTCGACGGCCGGCACCAGCAGGCTGAGCCGCACCGGCAGACGCCGCTCCAGCACCAGCCGCGCCAGCGCGATGGCGTGTGCGGCGCCGCCCATGTCTTTTTTCATGTGGCGCATGCCTTCGGCTGGCTTGACGTCGAGACCACCGGTGTCGAAGCAGACACCCTTGCCGACGATGACGAGGTGCGGCAGCGACAGGTCGCCGTGCGTGAGTTCGATCAGGCGCGGCGCACGATGGCTGGCGCGGCCGACCGCGTGGATGGCCGGAAAATTCTGGGTCAGCAGCTCGGCCCCGCGCACGCAGCGGAAGCCACCGCCGTGGGCCTGCGCGAGTTCCCGCACGAGGGCTTCCAGCTCGTCCGGGCCCATGTGTTCGGTCGGCGTGTTGACCAGATCACGCACCTGCAGCGAAGCCGCCAGCACGGCCAGCGCCTCGATCTGCGCGCTGGCATCGATGGCGAGCGCGGCGGTCGGCTTGGGCGGTTTCAGGTAGCGGCCGAACTTGTAGGCCCCAAGCCCCCAGCCGAGCAGGGCGCGATCCGGCGCGACCGCCACCGGGCTGCCGACGGCGAGGCGGAAGGCGAGCGGTGGCAGCAGCAGCGGAAGATGCCCGAGGCTCGCCGGATCGGCCGGGTCGCCAAGGCCGGCCACGGCGGCAGCCGGTGCGCCGTTCTCGCCGGGGATCACGAGCTGGCTGCCGGGATCGCCCTTGAAGCCGTGCGCGTCCAGCCAAGCGCGCCAGGGCGCGGGCTGGGCCTCGCGCCAGCCGGCATAGCTCGCGGCATCGAGCGTGTGGAGCGGCAGGGCCGGCGCATCGGCCGGGACAAAACAGGCGGGAAGCGGCATGGGCGGGCTCGTGGCGCGAAGTGGGGGGTCGGCAAGCACCGGCCATCAAACGAGTGTAGCGGCTTCGCCGGGCTGCTCCAGCCGTGCGGCCACGAAGGCGCCACCGGTATCGAAGGCGGCCACCAACGCCGTCAGGTCGGCCACTTCGAGATCGGGCGGCGGCAGCTCGGCCGGCCAAGCCTGGCCCTCGCGGTTCAGCCAGCAGCTGCGCAGGCCGGCGCGGGCCGCGCCCGCCACATCCAACCAGGGGTCATCGCCGACATGCAGCACCGCCTCCGGTGCGAGGCCAAGCCGCGCCACGGTGTGCGCGAAGATGGCCGGGTGCGGCTTGGCCAGGCCGAAATCGCGGGCCGCCACCACCACGGCGAAACGCCCGGCGATGCCGATGCGGTCGAGGTCGGCGTTGCCGTTGGTGAGGGCGGCGAGCGGCAGCCGTGCACCCAGCGCCTCGAGCGCCGGCAGGGCATCGGCGTAGAAGTCGACGCGGTTGCGTTCGAGGTAGAGGGCCTCGAAGGCCGGTTGGGCATGGGCCGGGTCCTCGCCGCTTTCGATCAGCGCCTGCTCCAGGCTGATCAGGCGTTGCCGGCCGAAATCGTGGGCGAACTCCGGGTGCGCCTGCGCCACCTGCTCGCGCAGGGCGCGCAGGCGGGCCGGCGGGAAGGCCTGCGCGGTGCGTGGGCAGTGCGCGTCGAGGTAGGCGTGCAGGGCGGTTTCGGCGCGTTCGATCACCGGCCGGATCGGCCACAGGGTGTCGTCGAGATCGAAGCTGATGGCGCGTAAGGTCGTGGGCATCCGTGCAGCATCGCATCAACGCCGCATCGGGCGCGTCAGCGCAGTTCCAGTTCGCCCTGTTGCGCCCCACGCTGCACGGTGAGCACGAGCCGCGGCGGCGGACTGGCCAGCGCGGCACGCAGGGCGTTGAGGTTCTCGACGCGGCGGCCATTGATGCCAAGGATGCGATCGCCGGCGCGCAGGCCGGCCTGGCCGGCACGCGAGCGCGGATCCACCTCGACCACCATCACGCCGCGGGCGCCGGCCTCGCGCTGGCGTGCCGCCATCTCGCCGACCAGCGCCCCGCCGAGCCGGGGGTCGATGTCGGTCCCGGGCAATTGCCGGGGCTGCTCGCGCAGGGTGGCGCGCAGGGCGAGGGTCTGTGCCCCGCGCTGCACCGAGAGCGCCACCGGCTGGTTCACCGGCAGCAGGCCCTCGACATTGCGCAGGGCCTGCGCGTTCTCGACGCGACGGCCGTCGATGGCGGTCACCACATCGCCCGGTCGCAGGCCGGCGGCTTCGCCCGGCGCGTTGCGGTAGACACGGGTGACGATGGCGCCACGGGTGTTGGCGGGCACGCCCAGTTCCTCGGCGAAGCGCGGCATCAGATCGGCCAGTTCGACGCCCAGTGAGCCGCGCCGGACCTCGCCGTAGACCAGCAGTTGCCGCATCACCTCGCGGGCGAGGTTGGAGGGAATGGCGAAGCCGAGGCCGATGTTGCCGGCCGCCGAGCCGCGCGGGTTGAAGCTCGCGGTGTTGATGCCGACCAGCTCGCCGCGCAGGTTGACCAGCGCGCCGCCGGAATTGCCGGGGTTGATCGAGGCGTCGGTCTGGATGAAGTTCTGGAAGCCAAGGCCGGTGAGCCCGCTGCGACCGACCGCCGAGACGATGCCCGAGGTCACCGTCTGGCCGAGGCCGAAGGGATTGCCCACCGCCACCACGAAATCACCGACCCGCAGCCGCTCGGAATCGGCCAGCGCCAAGGCGCGCAGGTTCTGCACGGGGATGCGGATCAGGGCGATGTCGGTGGCCGGGTCGCTGCCGATGAACTCGGCGCTCACGGTGCGGCCGTCGTGCAGTTGCACGCTCACCGTGGTGGCGTTCTCGACCACGTGGTGGTTGGTCAGCACATGGCCGCGTTCGGCATCGACGATCACCCCCGAGCCCAGCGACTGCGACTCGCGGCGTTGCGGGGCAAGCGGCATGCCGAAGAAGTGCCGGAAGATCGGGTCGGCGGCCAGCGGGCTCTGCACCTCGACCACCTGGCGGGTGTAGATGTTCACCACCGCCGGGGTCACGTTCTCCAGCATCGGTGCCAGCGACGGGGTGGCAGCGGTGGCGGGCACGGCGGCCCCGGCCAGGCCCGGCCCGAGGGATGCGGCGAGCAGGCTGGCGAACAGGGCGGCGGTGAGGGTGATGGGGCGCATGCGATCAGCGTTTTCGGGCCGGAAAGCCATTGTAAAACAATCGCTTGCGTGGCGGATTCGCGGTGTTGAAGCCAGGTTGACAGACCCCGGGTCGCGGCGTACCGTTTCGGCTCGCCGCTCCCAACATCTTGGGGTTGTGGCGGGGAGTCGCCCCAAGATTTGGGGCTGAATCGCCCGTAAGGGGCGGCAACAGGGAGAATTCAGGGCATGAGCACGGCACGTCTCGAGGCGGTCAGGACGGAGAGTCCGGTGGAAATCCCGATGCAGCCGGCATCGCAGGACATCTGGGACAAAAAATACCGCCTCAAGACCAAGAAGGGCGAGCCGGTCGATGCCGACATCGATGCCACCTACAAGCGCGTCGCCAAGGCCTTGGCCCAGGCCGAGCCGAGCGCCGAGAAGCAGAGGTACTGGCACGAGCGTTTCCTCTGGGCGCTGCGCCGTGGCGCCATCCCGGCCGGTCGCATCACCAGCAATGCCGGTGCGCTCGAGCACAAGCCGGCCACCAGCACGATCAACTGCACCGTCTCGGGCACCATCCCCGACTCGATGGACGGCATACTCGAGAAGGTCCACGAGGCCGGCCTCACCCTCAAAGCCGGCTGCGGCATCGGCTACGAGTTCAGCACCCTGCGCCCGCGTGGCGCTTTCGTCGCCGGCGCCGGTGCCTACACCTCGGGGCCGCTGTCCTTCATGGACATCTACGACAAGATGTGTTTCACCGTCAGCTCGGCCGGCGGTCGCCGCGGCGCGCAGATGGGCACCTTCGAGATCAGCCATCCCGACGTCAAGGAGTTCATCAAGGCCAAGCGCGAGGATGGCCGCCTGCGCCAGTTCAACCTTTCGCTGCTGATCACCGACGAGTTCATGGCGGCGGTCGAGGCCGATGCCGAGTGGCCGCTGGTGTTTCCGATCTCGATCAAGGAGCAGGGCGAGGTCGATCTCGCCGACGCCAAGCAGGTTGTCTGGCGCGACTGGCCGAACACGGAAGGCTACGTCACCCGCGACGACGGCAGGGTGGCCTGCAGGATCTACCAGCAGGTCCGTGCCCGAGGTCTGTGGGACATGATCATGACCTCGACCTACGACTTCGCCGAGCCGGGGTTCATCCTGATCGACCGCGTCAACGAGATGAACAACAACTGGTGGTGCGAGGCGATCCGTGCGACCAATCCTTGCGTCACCGCCGACACGCGCTTGGCGACGCAGTTCGGCATCGTGCCGATCGGCGAGCTGTGTGCGAGCGCTGTGCCGTTGCAGGCCACGGTCGATATGCGCACCCTGGACGAGGCCGCCAAGGGTGCGGCCACGCGACCTGCCAAACCCGCGTTCATGACGGCAGCGAGTGCGCCGGTCTACCGGGTGCGCACCGAGGATGGTTACGCGATCAAGGCTACCGAGTGGCACGATTTCTACACCGAGCGTGGCAAGATCAAGCTTCGCGATCTGCAGGTCGGTGACCGCCTGCTGGTGCAGTCCGGTAAAGGGCAGTTCGGCTCCGAGGGCAGTGAAGACCTCGGACTGCTGCTCGGTCTGATCACTGGTGACGGTCATTTCACGAATCGCGGCAAGGGTCAGGAAGCCGTTGTCGTCACCTTGTGGGGCGAGGATCGGGCGCTTGCCGATCGTGTGGCAGCCTACATCAATACACTGATTGCGCACGCGTCCATGCGCACGGCTCGCGAGTACAGCGTCGCTCCCGTCGCCGTTCCGCAGCGTAACCAGGTCTTCATCCGTTCCGTGATGTTGGCGCGACTACTGGAGCATTACGGCTTTGCCGGCAACAGCAAGCTTCGAGTGCCTGAGGTGATATGGCGCGGCAGCGAGATCTGCGTGCGTGCTTATTTGCGTGCGCTGTTCCAGACCGACGGCACGGTCAATATTTCGTCTTCCGGAAAGAGCTGCTCCGTTCGACTTGCCTCCAGCGAAGAGTCCTTGTTGCAGGATGTGCAGGTGCTGTTGGCGAACTTCGGCGTGTTTTGCCGCATCCGCAAGCGCCGTGACGCACGCCTGAAAATGCTGCCAGACGGCCATGGTGGCGAGCGCGAGTATCCGTGCGCGGCCCAGTACGAGCTCATCATCGATGGCGAATCGCGTGAGCAGTTCATGCGTGAGATCGGCTTTTTGATGCCTGCGAAGAGCGAAAAGTACGCCGCTTGGGTCAAGGACAAGGTGCTGCGCAAGACGCAGCGCTTCGCTTCGCGCATCGGAAGTATCGAGTACGTCGGTGAGGAGGCGGTATTCGATACCACCCAACCAGACCACAATTCGGTTGTCTTCAATGGCCTGGTGACAGGGCAATGCGGCGAGCAACCGTTGCCGCCCTACGGCGCCTGCCTGCTGGGTTCGGTCAACCTCACCAAGTTCGTGCGCGACCCCTTCACCGAGAAGGCGCGCTTCGACTGGGAGGAGTACAAGGAGGTCGTGCGGGTGTTCACCCGCATGCTCGACAACGTGGTCGAGGTCAACGGTCTGCCCTTGTCGCAGCAGCGTGAGGAGATCCTGCGCAAGCGCCGCCACGGCATGGGCTTCCTCGGCTTGGGGAGCACGCTCACCCTGCTGCGCATGAAGTACGGATCGCCCGAGAGCTGCCAGTTCACCGAAGCAGTATCGCGCGAGATGGCGCTGGCCGGCTGGGAGGTGGCACTGGCGCTGGCCGAAGAGAAGGGGCCGGCCCCGATCATGGACGAGGACTTCACCGTCACCGCCGAGATGCTGCGCAAGCGCCCGGAGATGGCGACCGACGGCTTCAAGGTGGGTGATGCCATCAAGGGCCGGGTGCTGCACGCCAGGTACAGCCGCTACATGCAGCGCGTCGCCAGCGTGGCGCCGGATCTGGTGCAGAAGCTCGCCGAGCAGGGTGCCCGCTTCACCCACCACAGCTCGATCGCGCCGACCGGCACCATCTCGCTCAGCTTGGCCAACAACGCCAGCAACGGCATCGAGCCCAGCTTCGCCCACCACTACTCGCGCAACATCATCCGCGAGGGCAGGAAATCGAAAGAGAAGGTCGACGTCTTCAGTTTCGAGCTTCTGGCCTACCGCGAACTCGTCAACCCGAATGCCATGCCCTACAGCGAGGACCCGGAAGCGCGGCTGCCCGACTACTTCATCGCCGCCGACGAGGTTTCGCCCAAGGAGCACGTCGACATCCAGGCCGCCTCGCAGCTCTGGATCGACTCCTCGATCTCGAAGACCGCGAACGTGCCGACCGATTTCCCCTACGAGGACTTCAAGGACATCTACCGCTACGCGCACACGATGGGCCTGAAGGGCTGCACCACCTTCCGTTTCAACCCGGCCGCCTTCCAGGGCGTGTTGGTCAAGGAGAAGGACCTCGAGAACACCACCTACCGTTTTGAACTGGAAGACGGCAGTGTGGTCGAGGCCAAAGGCAACGAGCAGATCGAGTACGACGGTGAAATGCACACCGCTGCCAATCTGTTCGATGCGCTGAAAGAGGGTTACTACGGTAAGTTCTAGCCGAGGCCGTGGCAGTGCGCCGCGGCTCGGATATCGAGGTCCGCCCGACCCGCCCCGGCGAGGTGGGCCCGACCGGCAAGCGTGCACCGGCCCCCAAGGCACGTGATGCGATACCCCAGCGGAGTGTTCCCATGAGCAATGGCAATGGTGTGAGCAGCACGATCGCCCAGGCGGTCGAAGCGGTTGGCGAGAAGGCCGGAGAAGTCGTCGAACAGGCCAAAGCCAAGGTGGCTCCGGTCATGAAAAAAGCCAAGGTTGAAGCCGCCAAGATCGAGAAGGTCGCCAAGGCGAAGTTGAAACAGGCGCGCGCCTCGAAGACCGGCAAGGCGGTCACCAAGGCGGTGGGCGATGCACGCAAGAAGGTGGCCGCAGCGAAGCGCGAGCTTGATGCCGCAGCCAAGCAGTTCAAGGCCAAGTTGAAAAAGAAGAAGGCGGCTGCCAAGAAGGCCGCGTCCGACAAGCCGGCAACGAGGAAAGTCGCGGCCAAAAAAGCCAGCTTGAAGTCGCCCCCCGCCCGGAAAGCCGTGGCCAAGAAGGCCGCCGTCAAGAAGGCCCCGGTGAAGAAGGCCGTGGCCAAGAAGCCGGCAGCCAAGAAAGTGGCCGCCAAGGCGGCACCCAAGAAGGCCGTCAAGCAAGCCGCCATCAAGGCCGCGCGCCGCTGATCGGTGCTGTGGCCCGGCCACCCCGCCCGCGTGGCGGGGCTGGCTCATTCACCCCGAAAACCCGCAGCAGCACCGCGGCACACACGACACCGCAACCGGGCAGCCCCCGCAGGAACACCGGCATGGCCATCAAGATCAGCAAGAAAATCAAGTCCTACAGTGTCGCCACGCCGGACGACAAAGCTGCGCTGCCCGCACCCGCCGCTGCGCCAGCCGCGCCGCCGACCGCCGAAATCATCCAGATGCACGAGCGCGTCGAGCGGCCGGAGGCACTGATCGGCGCCACCTACAAGGTCAAGTCGCCGCTGTTCGAGCACGCCCTGTACGTCACGATCAACGACATCGTGCTGAATCCCGGTACCGAGCACGAGCTGCGCCGGCCCTTCGAGCTGTTCATCAACTCGAAGAACATGGAGCACTTCCAGTGGATCGTCGCCATCACCCGCATCGTCTCGGCGGTGTTCCGCAAGGGCGGTGACGTCACCTTCCTGGTCGAGGAGATGAAGGCGGTGTTCGACCCGCGCGGCGGCTATTTCAAGGCCGGCGGCGTGTACATGCCGAGCATCGTGGCCGAGATCGGCTGCGTCATCGAGGAGCACCTCAAGTCGATCGGCCTGATCCGCGACCCCGAGATCAGCGATGCCCAGCGCGCCCTCATCAACGAGAAGCGCGTCGCCTACGAGCAGGCCCTGAAGCGCAACGGCGAGTCCGCCGCCGCCGCCGTGCTGCCGGTCGCCGACTTGGCCGTCACCGGCGAAGGCACCAGTTTTCCGCCCACCGCCACTCTCTGCGGCAAATGCCATACCAAGGCGGTGGTGGTGATGGACGGCTGCCAGACCTGCCTGAACTGCGGCTACTCGAAGTGCGGCTGAGGCCCGGTGAGTTCAACTCCGATTCGCAACGGGGTTGATGTAGCGCTCGGCGAAAACCGCGAGGGGCGTCCAGGCTCATACCTGAATTGGAAAAGACTCGCCCTCAGCGCCAGCCGGCCGAAAGGGCCGCCGCTTCGGCCTCGGCATCCAGCGGCTCGCCCTCGATGCGCGCGTCGATCGCCGCCAGCACGGCAGGGGGCAGGGACGCCGCCTGGCGAAGCTCGCCGCCCTGCGGCACGGCTTCGGCCAGCACCTCCACGGTCCAGGCGTCCGGGCCCCGGCAGGAGAACCCGGCCCGGGCCGGGGTCTCGTCCAGTGTGAAGCTGCGGCAGTAGGCCCCCCCGCGGTCGCGGAAGCCGAAGCCGAGCGCCACGCGCCCGAAGTGCTCCCCGGATCGCCCTTCCTCCAGCGCACGCCGCAACTCGCCCTGTGCGACAAGGCGCCCGTCCACCTCGCCGACCAGGCCAGCCTCCGGCGACAGGTGCGGCACCAGCAGCACGCCCAGGGCCAGGGTCGCCGCCACGGCCCAGCCGGTGGCGGGGATTCGCCATCCGCGGCGTGGCGTGGCGCGGCGGTCCGCCAAGTCCACCACGTTCGTGGCCGGGGTCTCGCCCGTCACCGCCTGCAGGCGCTGCGACATCGGCTCGCCCAGCACCGGGTCGTAGGCGCCGCGCAGCTGCCGGCGCAGGCCGCGCTGCGCGGCCAGTTCGGCGGCCAGGGCCGGGTCGGCCGCCAGGGCGGCCTCGACCTCGGCGCGTCCGGCGGCGTCGAGTTCGCCATCGAGGTAGGCGTACAGCTGTTCCGGCGTGATGGTCATCGTGATGCTCCCGTGTCTTCCGCCAAAATCGCCTGCAGGGCCTGCCGCCCGCGCGCCAGCCGGCTGGTCAGCGTGCCCACCGGCACCTCCATGACCGCCGCCGCCTCGGCGTAGGAGAGGCCCTCCACCAGCACCAGCGACACCGCCAGGCGCTGCTCGTCCGGCAGGCGGGCCATCGCCGCGGCCATCGACAGCTGCTCCACGTAGTGGTCGATGCTCGAAACCCCCACGTCCTCGCCGGCCTCCTCCGGTGCGTGGAACGGCTGCTGGCGCTTCCGTGCCCGCTGCTCGTCGATCCACGCGTTGCGCAGGATGCCGTACAGCCAGGCCTGCACCGGCCGGTCCGGCTGCCACTGCGGCGCCCGGGCCAAGGCACGCTCCACCGCCACCTGCACCAGGTCGTCGGCGTCGTGCACGTGGCCGGTCAGGGCGCGCGCAAGGCGACGCAGCCGGGGCAGCATCTCGCAGACGGCATCGCGCACGTTCGGTGTCGGCAACGGCTGGAGCATGAGTCCTCTACGTCCGGTGGGGCGGTTTTCTTCCCTCGCAAGGCGACGATGCCGCCTGCGCCGCCCTCGGGCGCGGCGATGCTAGCATCCGGCTCCGTTGCTCCCAAGACCCCGGCGTTCCATGCCCCTCTCGACGCCACCGAGACTCGTACCCGTCCTCCTGCTGGCCTTCGCCGGCCTGGTGTCGACGGGCCAGGCGCAGGTGGTGCCTCCGTCGCTGCCCGCACCGCCCGCACTGCCGGTGCTGCCAGGCCAGCTGGAGGCACCGCTGCGGCCCGTGCTCTCCGAAGCCGACCGCCGCCTCGCCGACCTTCGGCAGACCCAGGCGCGCCTGCTGCTGCGCCGCCATCGCGACGTGCTCGACACCGACCCGCATGGCGAGCTCATCGTCCGCCACGAAGTGCTGCTGCTCGCCCCGGACGCCGGAACCCTGCAGCGGGTCGAACAGGCCGGCTACCTCGTGCAGCACCGGCTCGAACTCGCCCCGCTCGGCCTCGACGCCGCCGTGCTGCGGGCGCCGCCGCGCACCGGCACGCGGCAGGCCCTGCGCCGGCTGCGTCGCCTCGCGCCGGAGGCCGAGTTTGCCTTCAACCACGTCTACCTCGGCGGCGGCATGGAGAGCGGGGGATCGGCATCCCGCAGCTTCGAGGCGGATGCCCCGGCCGTCGCCGTCGGCCTCGTCGACAGCGGTGTCGATGCCACCCACCCCGCCCTGCAGGGCCTGCGCATCGAACGTTGGGGCTGCGAGGGCCACTCCGTCGCCGCGCCGCATGGCACCGCCGTCGCGTCCCTGCTCGCCGGCGATGCCGCCGGGCCACCCCGGCCGGGCAGCGTGCTGTTCGCCGCCGACATCTACTGCGGCGAACCCACCGGCGGCGCCGTCACCCGGCTGGTGCAGGCCCTGGCCTGGCTGGCCCGCCACGAGGTGCGGGTCATCAACCTGAGCGTGGTCGGCGCCGAGAACGCCCTGCTCGCGCGGGCGGTCACCGCCCTGCAGGCCCGTGGCCACCTGCTCGTCGCCGCCGTCGGCAACGACGGCCCCGCCTCGCCACCGCTCTACCCCGCCGCCTACTCCGGTGTCGTCGGCGTCACCGCCGTCGACCAGCGCCAGCGCCTGCTGCCCGAAGCCCTGCGCGGGGGGCAGGTGGCCTTCGCGGCACCCGGTGCCCAGGTCCTCGCGGCGCATCCGGGTGGCCAGCGCGAGGGCGTGCGCGGCACCTCCTTCGCCGCGCCGCTGGTCGCCCGCCTCGCCGCGGCGCAGTGGCGACCCGGCGACGGCCCCGCCGACGTGCTGACCCGCCTGCAAGCGCAGGCCCTCGACCTCGGCGAGCGCGGGCGCGACAAGCGCTTCGGCCACGGCCTGCTCGGGCAGGACCTCGCGCTGCGCTACGCCGGGCCCGAACGCTAAACACGTCCTGAACGGAAGCGGCCCGCCCGGGACGGGCGGGACGAAACCCGTCCCGGCGCTCGTAGTACCCCATGAAAGCCGCGGATTGGCCGCGCTGGATGGGAGCACACCATGAAGACTGTCACGACCCTGATCACCCCCCTCGCCCTCGCCACCGCCCTGTTGGCCGGCGGCGTCCAGGCCCAGGTCGGCCTCGGCGGTGCGGCCGGCGGCGCCCTGCAGGGCGGCCTCGGCGTCGGCCCCCAGGCCCTCGACGGCCGGATGGTCGGCAACGCCGCCGGCAGCCTCGACGGCCGGATGGTCGGCAACGCCGCCGGCAGCCTCGACGGCCGTCTGGATGCGACCCGCGGCCGGATGATCGATCGTGAACTTGAACTGCGCCACCCGGCTCTGCCGGCCGCCACAGTCGACGCCACCGCCGAGGCCGCTGCCCGGGCCGCTGGCGAGGCCACCGGCGCGGTGTCGGTCCCGGCTCTGCCGGCCGCCACAGTCGGCGCCACCGCCGAGGCCGCTGCCCGGGCCGCTGGCGGGGCCACCGGCGCGGTGTCGGTCCCGGCGTTGCCGGCTACCCCGGCCGTGCCGGCCACCCCGTCCGCCGGGGAGGGCCTCGGAGCCGAGGGCCTGCTCTCAGGCGGGGCGGCAGGCGAACTCGCCGCCACGGCCCGGGGCGCCGCCGAACTGCCGGACCGCATGCCGAGCAGCGATCAGGAGACCGCCCCGCGTCGCGGCGTCTTCTCGCGGCTGTTCGGTCGCGGCGAAGCCCGCGGCGGCGGTGAGGCCCGCGGCGAGCTGATCGGCAGCGGCAACGCCGACGGCGGCAACGAGGCCGGGCCGACCGCGTCGCCCCTGGGCCGCGTGGGCCTGGGGGCCGACGCCAATGCGGACGCCGAGGCCGAAGGTCGCGCCGATGCCGACGTCGAGCGCCGCGGGAACCAGCAGCCGCACGCCCGCGCCAACACCTCGGCCAACGCGTCGGTCAACGCGTCGGTCAACGCGGAAGCGCGCACCGAAGCCCGCGGCAGGGACCGGGACCGCCCGCAGTAACCCAAGTGCCCCAGCCGACTGGGGGTCCGCGACGCCTGAACCAGGGGCGTCGCGGACCTTCTGCCGCTTGATGGGGGAGGCTGCGGTGTCGGACGTCGTCACTTCCTCCTCAACGACGCCCACCCCTCGGCCAAACCGACCCTTGACCCGCCGCCGCCTCCCCGGCAGACTGCTTGAAAAGGGCGTTTGACCTTCCTACACGACCTTCCTACACGACTGATGATGGAGGGCGCGGTGGACGGGACCGAAGACTGCTGCACCCTCGTCTGCGAGGTCGGCCGGCGCGCTGGCGACGGGCTGCCCGAAGGCGCGGCCGGGGCGGTGCTGCTGTGCTGCGCGGCGGGGCAGGCCATCGACGCCGGGGAATGCGCGCTGATAGCCCGCGCGAAAGCCGAGAACGCGGTCATCGTGGCCGAGATCACCCCCCTCTTCGATGCTGGAGGAACGGGCCGGGGTGCCGGGCACGACGGCCCCGGCCGCTGAGCGGGCGATATGTGGCGACGGCGCGATCCCGCCCCTGGCCTGCCGACGGGACTGGGGCCGGTCGCGCTCCCGGTGCCGCCCGGCATGCCCTGGCTTGCCGAGGCGGTCCGGCTCGTCGAGGCGGGCGACAGCGCGATCGAGGCGGGCGAGCACGCACGCGTGCCGGGTGAACGCGCGCCGGCGGCGGTGCGGGCCTTGCGCCTTCTGCGGGCGGCGGTATGGCTCGACCGGTGCCAGCCCCTCGACGTCGCCTGGTGCGGGCTCTTCGTGCGTCACTGCCTCACGACCGCCTATCCGCGGACACGCCCGCCCTGGCTTTCGATGCGGGCGCGGCCCTGGCTCGGCTACGGCCGCCCCTGCGCACCGCAGGTGGGGGCGCTCGCCGTCTTCTGGCTCTGGCATCCCCGGAGCCCCTTTGGCCATACGGGGTTCATCTGGGCCGAAGACGCCGAGGCTTGGCACGTGATCGGCGGCAACCAGCGCAACCGGGTGCGGATCCAGCGGGTGGGGCGCACGCGGCTGCTCGGCACGCGCTGGCCACAGGAGGCTTGGCCGCCGCCGGGGCTGCGCCGGCACGCGCATCCCGGCCTTGCCGCGCCCTACGAGTTCGGGGAGGAGACCGAACTGCCGGACCGCGACCCGCACGCCCCTGAGCCGCGCCCGGTCTGTAAAGCGGCGTGGCGTCGCCACAGACCGCCCAGGTGTCGATGCGCAAAATCACTTCTTGCGGAGTTCGACGAGGCTTGGACCATCGGAAGCTGCCCCGATGTCTTTGACCATCCTCAGCGCACCGGGCGAGACGTTCCACCGCTGCCCTTGCTCGGTGATGACCGTAACCGTCTTCCTGTTGTAGCGAGTGAGCACGCCCAAAACCGGCTCCCTACCATCGGGCTGGAACGAGACTCGATCACCGACCGAGAACTCCAGCATCCGGGAGTGAGCCCGGGCCTGATGCAAGAAACGCAGCCTTTCGACGACTCGATTGTTCAGGTCGATCAGCTCCGCTTCGGTGAGGCCATCAATGTCAATCCTGGCTGCCACAGTGCCTCCTCGTTCATTCGGCGCCCGCGAGAATGTGTCGCGAGGAATTCAATGGAACCAGCTGTTAGAATCAAACTGCGCCGTGATGCGGCTTTGGCTGGCGAGTTCAACTCCGTCGGAGTTGAACTCGCCGGGCTTCATGTTTCGGCAAAGAGCCCGAGTTGCTTTGTTCTCGGTATTTCGGTGGTGTGTGGCAAGAGGTCCGTGATGAATGCGGCTGGTACATTGCTAAGCTCGCGCGGCTCTAGTTTGTGCAACCCCCCTCCATAGACGCGGCCCTCGCCAAGTAGAACCTCAGGAGGCAACTCATTCAGTGCACTCCAGACCTTGCGCAGAAGATTTGGGTCCCGATCCATTTCACGAGCCATCAGCGGTGTCGGATACAGCGCCAAGTACACGTTCGCCACCGTGGCGTGCGAACCGTTGAGGATGAATCGAAAAGGCCTGCCGCTCTTGGCGTCGCCGCGTCCAAGATACGTGCAGACCATTGGTGCGGGTGGCCGGTCCTCCTGCCCGTACCAGAGACTACGATGTGTACAGAGATACCGTTCCGGTAAGCCCTTTGCCTTCCCCTCCTCCAAATAGGCGGCGAGGGCTGGGTAGCGCCTATGGATTTCCTCCTCGGGAAGTTTCGTGTCGAGCAGAAAGAGCCGGTGGTCGATGTCGGGAGAGCCGTCTTTTCGGGCCTTTACTTCATCTTGCGCCAGGTGCCGTGGACTTGGAAGGATCGGTGTGAACACTTCCATGGGCAGGCCGCGTGCAGCGATCTCCTTCTCAGGGAGAATGAAGAAATTGTTGTCGCCCGTGGCGATACCACGCTTGACTCTGAAGTAGTCCGAGAGCGTCGGGATGTCCGAGCGGCTACGCACATCGGCAAGGGGGAAGCGGGTCCACTTTGGTTCGCGCGCAAGAGCGCGGGCTGGGATGAAGCGGGTGATTCTCGGCTCGAAGAGTGTGCCGCCGAAGGTGAATTTCACTTCGTGGTCGGCAGGGGGGCGCTCATTTCGAAACCAGACGATGGCCGAGGAGACGAGGGCGTCGGCGAACTGTACATCGGTCGGATCGAAGCGGTGGATGTGCAGGAGCGTCACTCGGTCGAGGAGATACCGCTTCACCGCTTGGCCGTAGTTCACGTCCATGAACTCGCTCGGGATGAGCCAACCGGCAACGCCGCCCTCAGCCATCCAGGCGTGAGTCAACCCCAGGAAGTGGCAATAAAGACCTGCGAGGCCGCTGATTTTCATACCGCTGGCCTGCTGCGTGCGGGCCTGCAGGCGCGTCTTGTCGCCGTTGTGCAGGTGGTGATGACGCACGTAAGGCGGATTGCAGATAAGCACGTTGATACGAGGCATTGGCTCTTCGTCCGTGAAGTCGGCGAGTGTCAGCACCAGGCCCGTGCCCTTCCAAAGTTTCCTCGCCGGTTCGCCGTAGTGAGAATCGATCTCGAAACCGAGCGCTTCGGCAATGCGTTCTTTTGGAACAACTCTTAGAAGAGCCGAGTAGAACGAACCTGTACCGAAGGCAGGGTCGAGGAATTGGACCTTCACGGCCGGAGGCAGAAGGGCCACGGCGTAGCGCACGATATCCTCGGCGAGGCCCGAGGGGGTGGCGAACTGGCCGAGGCGGTTACGCTCGTCATGGGACTTCTCCGCATCAAGAGAAGCCTGTAGGGTGAGGCGCACCTGCTCTTTGGCTGCGATGATGCCGGACATGTTCAGAGTCCGAATCTCGTGAGGTCGTCGATGCGGTGCTCCCAAACCCAGTCAATGCCTTCGGCGGCCTCGTATCCCAGATACCCGCTGTCGAAGTATCCGCAGAGGAACAGGTTGAACTGCACCTTCTTTCCGTACGTGCTCCGAAGCTGAGTCATCTTCATAGCCTCTTCTTTGCGGCGTTTGTTGGTGTTTGCGAAATCACCAGCAGACTTCGCCTCGAAGAACACCGGGAAGCCGCTTTTCTTGGCCGTCCTGGGGTTAATGGCGGCATCGATGGGGATGTTGACGGACTTGGCGCCACCTTCGAGTTTCACCGGTACGTTCATTCGGAAGCTGAATGTTCCGGGTGGCATGGCGTCGAACTTTACCCCGTCGCCAGTCATGAGTTGTTTATAGCCACGCGCCTCAAGCCAGTTCTTGATAGCCGCGAGCTGCCGCTGCTCCTGAGCGTTGCGGATGATGGGGTTGGCGACCGCACCGCAGAGCCGGTCCGCGACGATAGTGGCGGCTCTGTGGATTTCGGGCTCGGTCGCCGGTTGGCTCTTGCGCGAGAGCCAGACAAAAATGTCGGGGTCGGCCATCTTCTCGATGATTGCGGCGATGCGGGCGAGTTCCTTGTCGGTCGCCGCTTGCGTCATGCGCGCGGGGAGCTTCTTCTCGATCTCCATGCACTTTACGAGCGTACTCGATACGCCCGCGAGACCGATGAGGCGATCAACCGCGAGAGGCGGGCAGGTCGACATGCGGAGCGTCGGAAGGATCTCCGGATGCTGTCGCATCATCGCGGGCTGTATGTTCGCGAGGTTATCGGTCGAGCGCAGGGTTGATTCGACGTCCTTGGTAGTCTGAACACGCGTTTCGCGGAAGGCCTTCGGCGCGAACCTCATGAACCAGTCGTTGTACATGTCGACTGACGCCGCGACGTCGGCCTTCCATCTGCCCGGCTTGTCTCGATTGACTGCCATGCGCTGTGCGGTCTCCAGTTAGCACACCGGCCGCTCAGCACCAGCGACGGCGTGTAGCGCCGTTCGCTACCTGCTGTTGTCCGGCGGCACGCGCCTCGGCACGAGTCTACAGGAGCCGCGACAGCCAGTGCATGATGTTGAGTGTCAACACGCCGATGGATGGATTTTCTCTTTTCGCGATTCCCGCCGCCGATCAGCGCTCGTCGCGCGCGGGTTCGGCACCCTGGCAGGGCATGCGGCCGTCGGCGCCGGTGATCCGCGCCGCGTCCAGCGACACCAGCTCGCGGTCGCCTTCGATGCTTAGGCGGTCACCGACGCGGATGTAAAGCGGCGTGGCGTCGCCACAGACCGCCCAAGTGTCGACGCGCACCGAGTCGTTGCCGACTTTGAGGCTCAGGCCGTCTTCCCAGACCCGCTCGACGGTGCCTTCGACGGTGGTCCAATCGGCCAGGGCAAGGCCGGGGGCGGTGGCGAGCAGGAGAACGAGGGCAAGGCGCATGGGGTGGGGCCGGTAGGGTGTGCCCCGAACCTTAGCGCAGAAGCCCCGAAATCGGCTGAACCGGGGAGGCTGGCGGTCGCGTCTCGCCGGGGGCCAGCACCAGGTAGCCGCGGGCGCGCAGGGCATCCTGCGCCAGCCCACGGAAATCGGTGTGAGGCTTTCATTCCTGATCCCGGTGCAGGCGGTAGTCGGTCGTGCGCGGCACCCGTACCGCCGCCACGTAGTCGGCCGAGCCGCCGGGAAACAGGGCGACGATGCGGCCGTTGGCGGCGCGGTACCAGCTCTGGCACTGGCTCCAGACCGAACCGGCAAGCCGCGCCTGCAGCGCCGCGTTGTGCGCGGCCATGGCCTCGGCTTCGACTTCGATGGCGCGTGCTCCGGCGGCCTCGGTGCGGGCCATGCAGGCGAGGATGTGCTCGACCGCCGCCTCGATGAAGGGCAGGGTGCTGGTGTGGCCGGTGGCGGTGTTCGGCCCGAGCAGCAGGAACAGGTTGGGAAAGCCGGCCACGCTGATGCCGTGATGGGCCTGAGCGCCATCGGCCCAGGCGGCATCGAGGCCCCGCCCATCGCGGCCCCGGATCGAGATCGCGGAAAGCGGCCGGCCGGTGTCGAAGCCGGTGGCGCAGACCAGCACATCGAGGGCGTGTTCGCGGCCGTCGGCAAGGCGCAGGCCGCCGGCTTGGACGGCGGCGATCGGCGTGGTCTCCAGACGCACGTTCGGCCGTGCCAGCGCCGGGTAGTAGTTGTTGGAAAAGATCAGGCGCTTGCAGCCGAGCGGGTACTGCGGTGCCAGCGCGGCCCGCAGCACCGGATCGCGCACCTGCCAATGGCGCAGACCGTGCGCCAGCGCCAGCAGCAGGTAGCGCACCGGATGGCCGGCATCGAAACCCTTGCGCACCTGTTCGAGCAGCCCGATCCAGCCCTGCCGTGCCAAGCCTGCCCAGAGCGGCCGACGGGCCAGCCAGCGGTCGGTGGTGCGGTAGCGGCGGTCCAGTCGTGGCAGCACCCAGTTGGCGCTGCGCTGGAACACCGTCAAGGAGGCGGCGCGTTCGGCCAGGGGCGGGATCAGTTGCGCGGCACTGGAGGCGGTACCGATCACACCGACCCGCCGGCCCTCGATCGGCACCGTCTCGTCCCAGCGCGCCGAATGCAGGCGCGGTCCGGCGAAGCTGTCGAGTCCGGGGAACTCGGGCCAGCGCGGCGGACTGAGCGGCCCGGTGCTGCAGACGAACCAGCGGGCGCGCAGCACGGCCCCGGCGGCGGTGTGCAGCCGCCATTCGGCGGCCACAGTGTCCCAGTGCGCCGCGACCAGGGTCTGGCCGAAACGCAGGTGCGGGAGCAGGCCCTCGCGTTCCGCCAGGGCCTGCTGGTAGCGCTGGATCTCGGCGGCGGTGGCGAAGCGCCGCGACCAGTCGGGGTTCGGCGCGAAGGAAAAAGCGTAGGCCGGGGCCGGCACATCGACTTGGGCGCCGGGGTAGCGGGTGTCCCACCAGGTGCCGCCGAGGCCGGCCTGTTTTTCGAGGATGAGGAAGTCGTCGATGCCGCTGCGCTTCAGGCGCACGCCCATGCACAGGCCGGACATGCCGGCACCGAGCACGACAAGGCGATGCCGGGATTCGCGGGGAAGCTCCATGCCCACCGATTTACACTGCGCGCCGGTTCCGCGCCAATATGGCCCCATGCCCGCCGTCATCGATCTGGTCGGTTTCGACGCCGACGACACCCTCTGGCACAGCGAGACCTGGTTCCAGGCCGCGCATGTCGAGTTCGAACGCATCCTGGGCGGCTACCTCGACCTCGCCGACGCCGACCTGCACGAACGTCTGCTGGCCACCGAGCGCGCGAACATCAGGCTTTTCGGCTACGGCGCCAAGGGCATGACGTTGTCGATGATCGAGACCGCCATCGCGCTCACCGCCGAGCGCATCAGTGCCGCCGACCTGCACCGCATCGTGGCCCTGGGCAAGGCCATCCTGCAGCACCCGGTCGAGCTGCTGCCCGGCGTGCGTGTCGCCGTCGAGGCGGTGGCGGCGACGCACCGCGTGGTGCTGATCACCAAGGGCGATCTGTTCCACCAGGAGCGCAAGGTTGCCGAGTCGGGGCTGGCCGACCTGTTCCAGCGCATCGAGATCGTCAGCGAGAAGGACGAGCGCAGTTACGCCCGCCTGCTGGCCGAGTTCGGCACCGCGCCGGCAGGCTTTGCGATGGTCGGCAATTCGCAGAAATCCGACATCGCGCCGGTGCTGGCGCTGGGCGGCTGGGGCATCCATGTGCCCTATCCGCTCATCTGGGCCTTGGAGCAGGCCGAGATCGATCCGGCGCACCCGCGCTTCGCCTCGGTGGCGCGCCTTGACGCGGTGCCGGCGGTGCTGGCGGACTGGAGCTGAGCCGTGCTTGCTGTTCGTTTCGCCTTGTTCGCCTCGATCGCCCTGCTGCTGGCGCCCACGGCCTCCGCCCTGCGGGTCGAGCCCTTGGCCTGGACCCCCGGCAAGGGCAGCGCCCAACCTTCCGTGACGGCGCTGCCCGAGGGCGGCTTCCTGCTCAACTGGCAGCAGCGCGAGGGCGAGTACGCCCGGCTGCGGGTGGCGCGCCTCGCCGCCGGTGCCGACGTGCCCGAAATGCGCGCCGACCTCGCCCACGGCCGTGACTGGTTCCTCAATTGGGCGGATTTCCCGAGCCTCGCCGTGCTCGACAACGGCGACTGGGTCGGATTCACCCTGCGCCGCTCGGCGCGTTCGCCCGGGGCCACCGACATCCATCTGCAGCGCTCCACCGACGGCGGGGCCAGCTGGTCGGCGCCCGTCCGCGTCGATGCCCGCGAGCCGGCCGGGCAGCGTGGCTTCGCCGCCCTGCTGGCCGATGGCGAGGACCGTGCCTTGCTGGTCTGGCTCGATGCCGGCGCGCTGCCCGGGCAGGAGGCGCCGCACGGTGAAGCGCACGGGCACGATCACCACGGCCACGACCACGGCAGTGCCATGCGCCTGCGCGCTGCCGTGTTCGGCCGCGACGGCCAGCCGCGTGAGCTGGCCGAGCTCGATGCCGACACCTGCTCCTGCTGCCCGACCGACCTCGTCCGCCACGGTGGCGAGGTGCTGGCGGTCTACCGCGACCATGCCCAGGGCATCCGCGACATCGCTTTCGTGCGGCGCAATCACGAAGGCCGCTGGCAGGCTCCGCAGCCGGTTCATGTCGATGGTTGGCGGATGCCCGGTTGTCCGGTCAATGGCCCGGCGGCGGCGGTCAACGGCGAGCGTCTGGCGGTGGCCTGGTCGACCATGGCCAACGGCCCGATGCAGGTGAAGCTGGCCCTGCGCCCGGCACCGGGCGCCGACTTTGCCGTCCCGCTGCTGCTCGACAGCGGCGCGGCCGTACTGGGCCGGGTCGATGTCGCCCCTTGGCGGGAGGGCGGCTTCCTGGTCGGCTGGGTTGGCGGTGAGGGTGGCGATGCCGTGCTCCGCCTCGCCGAAGTCGATGCCGGGGGGCGCCTGGTCGGCCAGCACGAAGTGACCCGGCTACCGCCCGGCCGGCAACTCGGTCAGCCTCGGTTGGCCGCCTCCGGCGACACCGCCCTGTTGGTCTGGACCGAGCCCGGCAGCGCCGGCACGCGGGTGCGGCTGGCACGCCTTCAGAACCGCGAGCAGGACCAGCCCAGCATCCGGCCATCGCGGTAGGGCATGAGCCCGTGGAAGGGCCGGCGGTCGCCGTCGAACACCAGCGGCAGGAAATGGCGGTCGCCCTCCCACATCGGCAACTCCATCAGCCGCGTCAGCGGCACCCAGGCCAGTTCGCCCTCGGCGTTGGCCGGTGGCGGTTCGCCCTCGAAGGCGGTGATCAGGAACACGAAACCCAGCCAGTCCTCGCCCTGCTTGCCAAAGCCGGGCCAGCTGACCGTGCCGCGCAGTTCCATCGCCGTCACCGTGAGGCCGGCTTCCTCGCGGATCTCGCGGACCATGCCGGCGGCGACGTCCTCGTCGGCCTCCAGCTTGCCGCCGAGGCCGTTGTACTTGCCGAGGTGCTGGTCCTCGGGCCGCGCATTGCGGTGCACCATCAGCACCTGGCGGCCGTCGGGCGAGAGCACGTAGCCGAGCGTGCCGATGATCGGGGTGTAGGGCATGGCGTTCTCCGTGGGCGGCGCATTATCGCCGAGCCCGATGCCGGTCCCCGCGCCTCGTCCGGGTGCAGCCGGTGTGAGGGGCCTTGATCAGCCGCAAGCAAGCCGCTCCAGCAGCGGCGACAATGGCGGCCAGCCTGCCTTGGAGCCGCCGCGTGCAACCCGCCGATACCACCCACGACCCCTTGTACGCCGAAGCCCTGGCCACCTTTCAGGCACTGCTCGAGGAGGCCGGCGCGGCCGGCGAGCCCGACCCCACGGCGATGAGCCTGGCCACCGCCGACGCCGAAGGCCGGCCCTCGGTGCGCGCGGTGCTGCTCAAGCAGGTCGATGCCCGTGGTTTCGTGTTCTACACCAACTTCGATTCGCGCAAAGGCCGGCAACTCGCCGCCAACCCGCAGGCCGCCCTGCTGTTCCTCTGGAAGATGCTGCGCCAGCAGGTGCAGGTGCGGGTCGAGGGTGTGGTCGAGCCGGTCAGTGCGGCCGAGGCCGATGCCTACTTCGAGAGCCGCCATCGCGAGAGCCAGATCGGCGCCTGGGCTTCCCTGCAGTCGCAGACCCTTGACGCGCGCGAGACCTTCGAGGCGCGGATCGAGGCCTTCCGCGCCAAGTTCGAGGGCGGCCCGGTGCCACGTCCACCGCACTGGTCGGGCTTCCGGGTGCGGCCGGAGATGATCGAGTTCTGGTACGGGGCCGGCTTCCGCCTGCACGAGCGCCAGCGTTACGCCCGCATCGACGGCCGGTGGAGCCGGCGGATGCTCTACCCCTGAACCGGCGCCACCGCCGTCGCTTCAGTCGCGGTCGGTGAGCAGGGCGCGCAACTCGGCGCGGCCGGCCTCGTCCAGCTGCGGCTGCGCCTTCAACCAGTCGAGCCGCTGGTGGATCGCCTGCCGGCGCAATTGCCGCAGTGCACCGCGGAAATCGGCGGCCAGCGCGGCCGCGTCGCCGTGCAGCGCCAGGGTGGCCAGCTTGCGCAGGGCCTCGGCCTGCGGGTGCCCGGCGAAGGCTTCCAGCAGCGCCCCGGTGTTGGGTGGTCGGCGCTCGCCGATGGCCCGCAGCAGCTCCACCAGCAGGGGCACACCGGGCTGCTCCAGGGTTTCGATCCAGGGCAGGGCCGGGCCGGCCTCGTCGGCGAGATCGGGCTGCGCCAGCAGCAGGGCGATGGCGGTGCGCACCAGGCTGCGGCGCGGCTCGCCTCCGCTTGGGCGCGGCGCCGAGAGGCCGCGCCGGCGCGGCCCTTCGACCAGGTAACCGTCCGGCACCCGGCCCTTGGCCAAGGCGTAGGCGTCCTGCTGCACGCGCTCGCCGAGTTGCACCAGTTCGCGGGTGTAGTCGCCGAGCCGGGCGCTGGCATGGAAGCCGACCGCCGTGCGCTGCACCCGCAAGGCCTCCATGCGGTCGCGGAATTCGCCCTCGGGCAGGCGTTCGATCAGGGCCTTGGCGCGTTCGGCGAGCCGGGCCTTGCCGTCGGCGCTGCCCAGATCGCTGTCCTCGGCCAGTTGGCGGAACAGGAACTCGCTGAGCGGCAGGGCCTCGCCCAGCGCGGCCTCGAAGCCGGCGCCGCCGTGCGCCCGGACCAGGCTGTCGGGGTCCTCGCCCTCGGGCAGGAACAAAAAGAAAGCCTGGCGGCCATCGCCCATGCGCGGCAGCACCGATTCCAGCGCCTTCCAGGCGGCGCGCCGGCCGGCGGCATCGCCGTCGAAGCAGAAGTAGACGTCGGCGCTGTTGCGGAACAGCAGCTCGGCGTGTTCCGGCGTGGTGGCGGTGCCGAGCGTGGCCACGGCCTGGGTGATGCCGGACTGCCACAGCGAGACCACGTCCATGTAGCCCTCGACCACGATCAGCCGCGACAGCTTGCTGTGCGCCTGGCGGGCGTGCCAGAGGCCGTAGAGCTCGCGACCCTTGTGGAACAGCGCGGTCTCCGGCGAATTGAGGTACTTCGGGCCCTCGTCCTTGCCGATGACACGGCCGCCGAAGGCGATCGCCCGGCCGCGGCGGTCGTGGATCGGGAACATCACCCGGCCGCGGAACTTGTCGTAGCTGCGGCCGCTGTCGTTCGTCGAGAGCAGGCCGGCTTTGTCGAGCAGCTCGATGCGGCGGGAATCGCCGCGGCCCAGGGCATCGAGCAGACCGCTCCAGCCCTCGGGTGCCCAGCCGATACCGAAGGTCTCTCCGGTGGCGGCGTCGAGCCCGCGCCGTTCGAGGTAGGCGCGGGCAGTGGCGTTACCGGCCAATTCACGGCGGAAGAACTGCTGCGCCGCCTCGAGCACGGCGTAGAGCTCCTGGCCCTCGCGCGGCGGCTCGGGGCCGCCGGCTTCGCGTGGTACTTCGAGGCCGAGGCGCTTGGCCAGATCCTCGACGGCATCGACAAAATCGAGGCGGTCGTACTCCATCAGGAAGCGGATCGCCGTGCCGTGCGCGCCGCAGCCGAAGCAGTGGTAGAACTGCTTGCTCGGGCTGACGTAGAACGAGGGCGTGCGTTCGTCGTGGAAGGGGCAGCAGGCGGTGTATTCCCGGCCCTTGCGTTTGAGCGGCAGCCGGCTGCCGACCAGCTCGACGATGTCGGTGCGAGCCAGCAGTTCGTCGATGAAGCGGTCGGGGATGCGGCCCATTCGGCTCAAGCTTACGGCCGCTGCCGGTCAGCCGGCGAGCACGGCCTTCAGGCGCTGCGAGACGAGGCCCATGTCGGCGCGGCCGGCAAGACGCGGCTTGAGCAGGGCCATGACCTTGCCGATCGCGGCCGGACCGCTGCCGGCCCCGGCTTCGGCGACCGCGGCCTGGATCGCGGCCTCGATCTCGGCCACGGAGAGCTGGGCCGGCAGGTAGGCCTGGATGATGGCCATTTCGGCTTTCTCGATGCCAGCGAGGTCGGCGCGGGCGGCGGCCTCGTACTGCGCGACCGAATCCTTGCGCTGCTTGAGCATTTTCTCCAGCACGGCCAGCACGGCGGCGTCGTCGAGCGTGATGCGCTCGTCCACCTCACGCTGCTTGATGGCGGCCTGGATGAGCCGGATGACGCCGAGGCGATCCTTCTCGCCGGCCTTCATCGCGGTTTTCATGTCGTCGGTGAGCTGCTGCTTGAGGGACATGGCGGGTTCTCGCTGGCTGCGGTGGGGGGCGGGCGCTGGGCGCGACACCCTTGGCTGAGGTTGTTCGTTGTCCATGGCGGCGTTGGCCGCCCCGGTGCTGCTCAGACGCGGACGACGAGCTCGCTGTAGGGTTCAAGCAGCGCATCCGCGGTGAGGAGTCGCAGCGGCTCGTGGATCGCCTGCGCGATCAGCAGCCGATCGAAGGGGTCGGCATGGTGCATCGGCAGGGCCTGCACGCCGGCAGCGTGCGCGTCGGTGATCGGAAGCGACACAAAGCCGCTGTCGCGCACGCCGGCTGCGAAGGTCGAGGCATCGAAGTCGATCCTGCCCAGACTGCGCTTGATCGCCACTTCCCAGATGGACACGGCCGAGACATACACCTCGCTTGCGTCGGTCATCATGGTTCGCGTTGCCTTCTTCAGGCGTTTGCTGTCGGTGATGGCCCAGAGCGCGACATGCGTGTCGAGCAGCAGGCGCATCAGCCGCCCCCGAAGTTGGCGAGCACGTTCTCGGGCAGCGGCGCGTCGAAATCCTCCGGCACGCGGATCGTCCCCTTGAGCACACCGAAACGGATCACGGTCTTTCCAGTCGCGATGGGGACCATCTTCACCATCGGTTTGCCGGCTTTGGCGATCAGCACGTCCCTGCCGGCGGCCACCTGCTCGACAATGCGCGAGAGATGCGTCTTGGCTTCATGGATGTTGATCGTTTCCATGGGGTCGATCTTAGTCGGGTCTAGTTTGGTCCGCAAGCACGGCAGCCAGACCTTGCCACCGAAAAACAAAAAGCCGGCAACGCCTTCGGGCGGGCCGGCTTGTTGCGGCAGGCGCCGCGCTCAGTAGAGGCGCTGGCGCTTGGTGACGTCGCGCGAGGAGCGGCGGAGCTGGCGCTTCACGGCGGCGGCCGCCTTGCGCTTGCGCTCCTGCGTCGGCTTCTCGTAGAACTCGCGCTTGCGCGTCTCGGCAAGAACGCCGGCCTTCTCGCAGGTGCGCTTGAAGCGGCGCAGAGCGAACTCGAACGGCTCGTTCTCGCGGACTTTGACGTTGGGCATAGGGCTTCTCGGATCGACAAAAATACCCGGTGCTCCGGGTGAGCCGCGTATGATACGCGGGCTTTCCGGGGCCGTGCAAGTCGCCCCCGGGCCTCGTTCAGCACGGGCTCCCATGATCGTCCTCGGCCTCGAAACCTCCTGCGATGAAACCGGCGTGGCGGTCTACGACACCGCCCGTGGCCTGCGCGCCCATGCGCTCTACAGCCAGATCGCCCTGCACGCCGAGTACGGCGGCGTGGTGCCCGAGCTCGCCAGCCGCGACCATGTCCGCAAGCTGCTGCCGCTGATCCGGCAGACCCTGGCCGAGGCGGGGCTGGTGCCGCGCGATCTCGATGGCGTGGCCTACACCGCCGGCCCCGGCCTGATCGGTGCCCTGCTGGTCGGCGCGGCCACCGGCCGGGCCCTGGCCTGGGCGCTGGACCGGCCCAGCATCGGCGTCCACCACATGGAAGGCCACCTGCTCTCGCCCCTGCTGGAGCCGGATGCCGCGCCGCCGCCCTTCGTCTGCCTGCTGGTCTCGGGCGGGCACACGCAACTGGTGGCGGTCGAGGGCATCGGCCGCTACACCCTGCTCGGCGAGACGCTCGACGATGCCGCCGGCGAGGCCTTCGACAAGACCGCCAAGATGCTGGGCCTGCCCTACCCGGGCGGGCCGCAGCTGGCCGCGCTCGCGCTCGCCGGCCGCACCAGCGCCGAGGCCGCGGGGCGCCGGGAGAGCCGCTTCACGTTCGCCCGGCCGATGACCGACCGTCCCGGCCTCGATTTCAGCTTCAGCGGCCTGAAGACCCAGGTGCTGCTGGCCTGGAAGGCGAGCGACCAGAGCGAGCTCACCAAGGCCGACCTGGCGTTGGGCTTCGAGGACGCGGTGACCGAGACCCTGGCGCTCAAGTGCGAGCGGGCGCTCCGAGAGACCGGCATGAAGGCGCTGGTGGTGGCCGGCGGGGTGGGCGCGAACCGCCAGCTCCGGGCCCGGCTGGCGGCGCTGGCGTCAAGGCGCCGGGTCTCGGTGAGCTTCCCCCGTCTCGAGTTCTGCACCGACAACGGCGCGATGATCGCTTTCGCCGGCGCGACCCGGCTGGCCGCCGGGCAGCGTGACCTCGAGTTCCGCGTGCAGCCGCGCTGGGACATGGCCACGCTCGACGCTGTTTCCACACTGGTGCCACCACCAGTGGCCTGATCGCGCTAGAGTCCTCTCGGCAGAAGCGCCGCCATTCGAGGCGCCACCCCCGAGGGACTGCGGACGATGGATTTGGTCTTGATCGAGCGGCTCGTGCTTAACTGCGTGATCGGCATCCATCCCTTTGAACGTCAGGCAGCTCGCGAACTCTGGCTCGATCTCGAGCTGGGTTTTGACAACCGGATTCCAGCCAGCAGCGACCGAATCGCCGACACTCTGGACTACGATGCCGTGGGGCGCCGTCTGCGCGAGTTCGCGGCGGGCACCACCTTCGAACTGATTGAATCCTTGGCAGAGGCCTGTGCGAGCCTGCTGCACCGGGAGTTCGGTGTCCGACGGGTGCGCCTGACCTTGTGGAAACCTGCGGCGGTGGACTTCGCCGCCAACGTCGGCGTGCGGATCGAGCGTCACTTCGCCTAGGCTGCACGGATGATGACCAACTGGTTGCTGGTGCTCGGTTCGAATGTAGATGGTCAGATGCAGCTGTGCAAAGCCGTCTCGCGATTGAAGACTCTTGGAGAGGTACGGGTGCTCGTGAAGCCGATCACTACCGTCGCGGAGCCGCCGGGTTCGCCGGCTTACTGCAATGGCTTGGTGGTCCTATGCACAGATGTAGCGGACCTGTCTACTTTGGATACAGCGTTGAAGGCGATCGAGGCCGCGCTGGGCCGGGACCGAAGCCAGTCTGACCGCGTTGCCATGGACATCGATGTGCTGGCCTTGGGTGTTGCTGGTGGCTGGCAACTGACCTGTCCGGCGCGAAGCAAGGCAGACCTCGCCAAGACTTACGTGTCCACGCTCCTGCAAGCCGCAGGCGTCATGGTCGTCGAGGGCATCCCTCCATCACCCTGACCCTGGGGGCGAGGACGGCAGATCCATCACTTACCTGAGGAACCCATGGAAGAAAGCACCCTTCAACTGATCAGCGTAGTCGCCCAGACAATGATCGCCGTGTTGGCGCTCGTGGCGAGCATTGCCATCCCGCTTCGCATCCGCAACGCGCAGCGTCGGCGGGAGACGCTGGATTTCATCCATGCGGTCCGGACCATGTGGATTTCTATCGATTCGGTCGTGGTGCAGGACGACGAACTCCTGAAGATCGCCGATTCTGTCTTGGCGCCCGGCAGCGAGGCGCTGACTCCGGCGGAGAGGAAGAAGAACTGGATCTCCTTGATGGTGCTGAACGCGATCTACATGGACTATCTAGGGGTGATTAATGGCTTTCATTCTAAGCAGGGTCTAAAGATGGTCCGCCACTCGTTGCGGACGCTGTTGGTCGACGATGGGTTCTACCATCTTACCCAGAGCCGTGCTTACGACGACGGATTCCGCGAGCTCTGCCAGGAGGTACGCAAGGCCCTTACTGTGACAGGCGCGCCCACTCTGACTGGCACGCTAGGTGTGCAGTAGCCGTCCGCCGTCGACGGGCAGCACGACACCCGTGGTGTAGTGGGCGTCGCGGAGCAGGAACAACACCGCCGCGGCAACGTCCTCCGGTCTGCCGACCCGCCCCAATCGTGTGCCGCTTACTACCTGTTCGACGGATTCCGCTTTGATCACGTTGTCCGACCACAGCACCGTGCCCGGAGCGACGGCGTTGACCCGCACCTCAGGCGCGAGGGCATCGGCCAGGGCGGCCGTCACCATGCGCAGCGCCGCCTTGCTGGCGCTGTAGGCGGGATAGCGAGGTAGCGGTCGTTCGGCATAGATGTCGACGATGTTGACGATCGCGCCGGCTTGGCACCGCAAGCTCGCCGCAGCGGCTTGCGCAAGGAAGAATGGGGCGCGAGCGTTGACTGCCATGAGCGCGTCCCATTGCGCTACGGTGGCTTCAGCCATGGGTGTCGGGAAAAAGCTGCTCGCGTTGTTGACCAACCCGTCGAGTCGGCCGAACACATCGAGCACCTCGTTGACTAGGGCAGCCGGTGCCGATGGATCGTCGAGGTCGGCAGCGAAGGCTCGCGCACTGTTCGGGCGGATCGCGCTCAGCTCGGCACACAGCGCTTCTGCTTCGGACGCAGAGCGGTAGTAATGGACGGCAATATCGTAACCAGCAGTGTGGAGGTGCCGCGTGATCGTGGTGCCGACCCGACGCGCAGCGCCGGTGACAAGAACAACTGGAGTAGACATGCGGCCCTCGTGCTGCTGGATTGAGATTATGCCTCACTCCCTCCCTGCCTGCCTGCCGAACATGGCACGTGCTACCCCGCTCTACGACAGGTGCGGAAACTGCCTGCAGTGCGATACGGGCTGGAACGAATGGTTGGAGTTGCCGTCATGCGACGTCCCCCGCTTTCTGAAGCTTATCCGTGTAGAGTCCGCGTATGCCGCTACGTCATCGATAGGCGCGAGCTCCGGTGGGCTGTGAAGCCCTGGTCCCGCACACGCTTTCGTCTGTAAGTGAGGCCCCAACGCTCGTGCAGCGACGGCCAGAGGTATCCTTGCCGCCTGATTCACGACGAGCGGATTGATGAGCACTTTCGGCCTGCCCGAGCCGGGCGCCGCCGCACGCGAGCACAGCGCGCGCCTGGTCGATGTCTTGCAGGCGGCGATCCGCCACGAGCGCGGCGCCATCCCCTTCGCGCGTTTCATGGAGCTGGCGCTGTACGCGCCGGGCCTCGGCTACTACAGCGCCGGTGCCATGAAGTTCGGCGAGGCCGGCGATTTCATCACCGCCCCCGAGCTGGGACCGGTGTTCGCCGAATGCGTCTGCGAGGCGGTGGCGCCGGTGCTGCGCGGGCTGTCGCGGCCGGGGTTTCTCGAACTCGGCGGTGGCAGCGGCGCCTTCGCGCTGGCCTTTCTGCGCCACGCCGAGCGGCTGGCCGTGCTGCCGGAACGCTACGCCATCCTCGAGCCCAGCGCCGACCTGCGCCAACGCCAGCAGCAAGCTCTGCGCGAGCAACTGCCGCCGGCGCTGTTCGCCCGCTGCGACTGGCTGGACGGGCCGCCCGAAGGCCCATGGAAGGGCGTGCTGTTCGCCAACGAGGTGCTCGATGCGCTGCCGACCACCCGTTTCGCCATCCACCACGGCGAGGTCTACGAGGAGTTCGTCAGCCTCGATGCCGAGGGTGGTTTCCTGCGCGTCGACCAGCCGGCCGATGCCCTGGTGCGTGCGGCCGTGCGCCACGTTGAACGCTCGCTGGGCGCGCCGCTGCCCGAGGGCTACCGCTCCGAGCTGCTGCCGCAATTGCCCTACTGGGTGCAGGCGATCGGCGGCCTGCTGGAACAGGGCGCGATGCTCTTTGTCGACTACGGCTACCCGCGCCGCGAGTTCTACCTGCCCGAGCGCGATGACGGCACGCTCGTTTGCCACTACCGCCATCGCGCCCACGGCGACCCGTTTTTTTTGCCGGGTCTGCAGGACATCACCGCCTTCGTCGATTTCACCGCGCTGGCCGAGGCCGGCGTGCAGGCCGGGTTCGATTTCGCCGGCTACTGCAGCCAGGCGGGTTTTCTGATCGCCAACGGCCTGCCGCAACGCATCGCCGAGGCCGAGGCCCTGCCCGAGGGGCGCGAGCGGCATCGCCGGCTCAACGAGATCCGCAAACTCACCCTGCCCGGCGAGATGGGCGAGCGCTTCCAGGTGATGGGCTTCAGCCGCGATGTCGAACTCTCGGCGGCGTTCGCGTTCGGTGAGCTGTCGAGGCGGCTGTGAGCGACCGATCGATGGCTGGTACTGACGGACTGAGATGGCGCGGCGCATGGATCGCGCTCTGGGTCGTTGGCTGGGGGCTGTGCGTACTGCTGTCGCTGGGCCCGCCGGTGCCCGGTGTGGCGCCGCTGTTTCCGCATGCCGACAAGTTGAACCACGCTCTCGCCTACGCGGTCCTGGCGTGGTGGGCGATGGGTTGTTTTGCCTCGACGGCGGGGCGTCGTCGCACATTACTGGCTCTGCTGGTGCTCGGTGCGGCGATGGAGTGGGCGCAGGGCGCGTTCACCGTGGACCGCCAGCGTGACGCGCTAGACCTCGTGGCGAACGCGGCCGGTGTCGCCCTCGGGACGGCGCTGGGCCTCGCGATCAATCTGCCGGCGTGGCTGGAGGCGCGGATCCGCCGCTGAAGGCCCGCCGTGCCGCGCCGATCGCGGCGATGCGGGCCTGCCGCAGCGCCTCGCCCAGCGCCGGGCCTTCGAGGCCCTCGCGCCGCAGGTCCTTCGCCTGCACGGTGAGCGCGGCATCGCGGCAGGCGAGCAGGGCGCGGGCTTGCGGGTAGTCGCTGTCGGCGTGGCCAAGTCGGCCGCGGGCATCGGCCGTGCAGACCAGGGCCAGTTGTTCGATGCGCAGGCCTTGCCGGAAGCCGCCGCAGCGTTCGATCAGTTCGTGCACGGTGGCGTCGCGGAGTTCATGGAGACGGTGCACCTTGAGGTGCTCGCGGCAGGCGTCGGCGGCGAGTTGCGCCTCGGCGTGCGGCACCTTCAGGCGCGCGCACAGCGCGGCCAGCGGCACCAGACCGGCGTGCTCGTGCATCGGATGACGGGGCAGCACCTCGGCGGGTGTCAGCGCCTTGCCGAGGTCGTGGGTGAGTGCCGCGAAGCCGATCGTGCTGTCGCCCGGGGCCAGCCGCGCCGCCATGTCGACGACCATCTCGACATGCACGCCGGTGTCGATCTCCGGGTGGTGCTCGGCGCGCTGCGGCACGCCGTAGAGCGCGTCGACCTCGGGCAGCACCACGGCCAGCGCGCCGCAGGCGCGCAGGGTCTGCAGAAAGGCCGAGGGCCGCGCCTCGCCCAGTGCGCGTTTCAGTTCCTGCCAGACCCGCTCGGGCACCAGGTGGGCGAGCTCGCCGGCCGCGACCATGCCGCGCATCAGCGCGAGGGTGTCCTCGTGCACTCGGAAGCCGAGGGGGGCGAAGCGCGCCATGAAACGGGCCGCACGCAGCACGCGCAGCGGGTCTTCGGCGAAGGCTGGGCTGCAATGACGCAGCAGGCGGGCCTCGAGGTCGCGCTGGCCGCCGAGCGGGTCGACGAGCGTGCCGTCCTCGCCCTGGGCGATGGCGTTGATGGTGAAATCGCGGCGCCGCAGGTCATCGTCGAGCGTCACCGCACGATCGGCATGCACCACGAAACCGGTGTAACCCTTGCCGCTCTTGCGCTCGGTGCGGGCCAGCGCGTATTCCTCGCCGCTGTGCGGGTGCAGGAAGACCGGAAAATCGAGGCCCACCGGCCGGAAGCCGGCGGCCCGCATGGCTTCGGCATCGCTGCCGACCACCACCCAGTCGCGGTCGCCGGGTGTGCGCCCGAGCAGGGCGTCGCGCACCGCGCCGCCGACCAGGTAAACCTCGGCCTCAGCGGGGACCGCGGCGGTAGCGGTCATAGCGCGGCTGCTTCTCGGCGGCGGAGCCGAGGATGTTCGCCAGCTGCTGGCCGATGCGGGTGGGCTCGATGCCGAGCCGGTGCAGGCCATCGACGGCGCCGACCGAATCGGTCTTGAGCGAACGGAAATTGTCGGACGAGAACGGCTTGCCCGGCACGAAGTCGAAGACGAAGCCCTGCAGGCGGCCAAGCGCGTCGGGCAGGGGCAGCACCAGTCGCTTCAGGCCCAACTGCTGTGCGGTCATGCGCACCAGTTCGGCCAGGGTGAACACCTCGGGGCCGTAGAGCTCGTAGGTCTGGCCGATGCTGGCGGGATCGTGCAGGGCGCGACGCATGGCCTCGACCACATCGCCGACGTAGACCGGCGCAAAGCGAGCCGAGGCCCGGGCCAGCGGCATGAAGGGCGAGATCTTCAGCAGCCCGGCGAAGCGGCAGAAGAAACCGTCGCCCGGCCCGAAGATCACCGAGGGTTGGACGATCGTCCAGGCCAGCCGGCTGGCACGCACCGCCGCCTCGGCCTCGCCGCGCGACTTGAGGTAGAAGCTCTCGCCGCGACCGGCATTGAGCGAACTCATCTGCAGCAGGCGGGGCACGCCGGCCAGTTCGCAGGCGGCGATGACCAGCTTGGTCAGCCCGACATGGACACGCTGGAAGCCGCGGCCGTTGTCGCCGGCCTCGTTGAGGATGCCGACCAGGTTGATGACGGCATCGGCGCCGGCGAAGTTCGCCCGCAGCAGGCCGGGGTCGTAGACGTCGCCACTGACCAGCCGGGTGCCGGGTGGCAGCAGCCGCACCAGGTGGGCATCCGGGTTGCGCGAGAGCACGGTGAGCCGGTGGCCCTCGGCGGCGAGGCGGGCGAGCAGGACGCGGCCGACGAAGCCGGTGCCACCCAGGACGGTGATGTTCATGCGAGGGTGCTCAGGAGGCGGGGAGGGCGATCGGGGCGGGGCAGGCGAAATCGCGTGGCGCGGTGCTGGCCCGGCCTTCGAGGCGGTCGGTGATCGAGCGGCTGCGGCCCTGCATCCGCCAGTCGTAGATCACGCTGAAGGCCAGCACGCGCGGCACGTAGTCGCGGGTTTCGTGGAAAGGGATGGTCTCGATCCAGTAATCGGCCGGCAGCTGCGGACGGGCCGCGACCCAGCGATCGACCGCGCCTTGGCCGGCGTTGTAGGCGGCGATGGCGCGGAAGGTGAGACCGCCGTTGTCGCCGATGCGCTGGGCGAGGTAGGCGGTGCCCAGCATGATGTTGGTTTCCGGCTGGAACAGGCTGGCCGGACCGTTCCAGAGCAGGCCCTGGCGGCGCGCCACGCGCTCGGCGGTGCTCGGCAGCAACTGCATCAGGCCGCGGGCATCGGCCGGTGAGCGGGCGGCCGGCATGAAGGCGCTCTCGGCGCGGGTCAGGCCGGCGACCAGCGCGGTCTCCAGCCCATGACGCTCGGACTCGCGTTGCAACAGCGAGCGATGCGGCAGCGGGAAACGCAGCGAGTAGTAGAGCAGGGCGGCCTCGGTGGCCGGCAGGCCGAACAGGGCGCGATCGAACCAGCCCGCGCGCTGCGCCGCACGCACCGCCAGCACGCGCCGGGTGTCGTCCATGCCGGCCACGGCGGCCTGCCATTCCAGTGCCGCCCAGTGCGGGCGTTGCAGGCGGAACAGTTCGATCGCCCGGATCAGGGCCGGGGTACGGCCGACCTCGCGGCGCAGGCGTGCATCCTCGCTCGGCTCGCGTGGGCAGAGCGCGTAGGGCAGGCCGGCCCGGTCGGCGGCGAGGAAGCCGTGGAAGGAGGGGCTGCGCGCGGCCGCGATGAACAGGGCGGCGGCGGTCGTTGGATCGCCCAGGTCCTCGCGCAGCCGCGCTTCGAGGTACTGCCAACGGGCCTGGCCGCGCAGGGCGCTGGGCAGGGTTTCGATGGCACGGAGCGCGGCGGCGAGATCGCCGCGGGCCAGCGGTTCGCGCACCGCCCAGCCGTGCAGGGCCTCGTCGAAAGCGCTGGCCGGCACGGCGGCCAAGCGGCGGGCCGACTCCGGTCGGAACGCGGCAGCGGACCACAGAGCAATGGCGGCGCGCACCCGGCCGTGGCCGGGGTCGGTGCCGGGCAGCACGGGAGCCAGCTGTTCGAGCAGGGCTTCGGCGGCGCTGGCGTCGCGGCGGGCGAGGCGCACCAGGCCGGCTTCGATCACGGCACGGCTGCGGGCCTCGCGCGGCCAGTCGCGGGCGCGCTCGCTGGGGACCTCGAGAAAGGCCGCGAGGGCCTCCGCCCGTGCCTGCTCGGCGGCCGGCAGGCCGCGCGCCAGTTGCCGCAGCAGGGCGATGTTGCCGGCCTGTGCGGTCAGATCGATACGCTGCCAGCGCAGCTCGGTGCTGAGTTCGCCGCGGGCCGCCAGCGCGCTGAACACCGGCTCGCAGGACTCGGGTTGGGCGCGGGCGCTGAGCCAGAGCCGCCGGGCGCTGGCACTCCAGCCGGCATCGACGGTGGCCGTGGCCAGCCGCGCCTGCAGCCAGCGGCATTGCAGGTCGGCATCGCTGCTTTCGCGGCCGTGCCGCAGCACATCCTGCCAGCGGCCCTGCGCGGCGACGTGGCGCACCCAGGCCTGGCGCAGGTGGGTGGCGGCCGGCTGCTCGCCCAAGCGCTCGAGCACCCGGTCCAGGGCCTCGGCGTCGAGCGCGTCGAGCTGACGCTCGTGGGCCAGCGCCTCGATCCAGCCACCGAGTGGGTGGCCGGCGTAGCGACGGGCGTCCGCCGGATCGAGCGTGCCGCGTTCGGCGGCGATCAGGGCGGCGGCGATCGAGCCGCGTTGCGCGGCCAAGGACTCGCCGCGCACGGCCGGAGCCGCGAGAATCAGCAAGACGGCAACAATGACGCTTAAGGTCGGGAGGCGCATGTGGCGAGTGTAGCGGAGGCCCGGCATGGGGCTTGATCCGGTGTGGCTGCTGTTCCCCCTGCTGGGGCTGGTGGCCGGGGTGCTGGCCGGCCTGCTCGGCATCGGCGGCGGCGTGGTGCTGGTGGTCGCCCTGATCGCCCTGCTGCCGGCCATCGGCGTGGCCGAGGCGGCGGTGGTGCATGTCGCGCTCGCCACCTCGCTGGCCTCGATCATCATCACCGCCAGCGCCTCGGCCAACGCGCACCGCAAGCGCGGCAGCCTGCTCTGGCCCAGCGTGGGCTGGCTGGCCCCCGGCCTGGTCGTGGGCGGCATCGTCGGCAGCCGCTGGGCGCTCGGCGTCGAAGGCGACACGCTGGCGACGATCATTGGCGGATTCTGCCTGCTGATGGCCGTGCGCATGGCCTGGCCGAGACCGATCCGGCCGGCCACCCTCGAACCGGATCCGGTGCCGCGCGGAGCGTGGTTGCTGCTGGCCGGTACGGGCATCGGCGCGGTGTCGGCGGTGGTCGGCATCGGCGGCGGCAGCCTCACGGTGCCGCTGCTGGCCTCGCGCGGGGTGGCGATGGTGCGTGCGGTGGGCACCTCCTCGGCCTGCGGCGTGCTGATCGCCATCGCCAGCGCGGCCGGCTACGCCCTCGGCCCGGCGGCGGCCGCGCCTGATCCCGGCCTGCCGCCCGGCAGCATCGGTTTCGTCCACCTGCCGGCGGCGTTGGGGATCGGCCTGGGCGCCTGGATCGCCGCGCCCTGGGGCGTGCGGCTGGCGCATCGCCTCAGCGGCGTGGTGCTGTCCCGGGTGTTCGCCCTCGCCCTGGCCGTCGTCGGGGTGGTTTTGTTGTAGCGACTTCCCGCAAGTCATATTGAATCGGGGCCTTCCGAGGCCACCGGCACTCGCCCTGAACGACCAGGGTCTCCGCGATTGCTAAGCTCCACGCCTTCGCAGCGCAGGTCCGAAATGACCGACACCCTGTTCCGAAAAGAAGTCCTGGAAGCCCGCCAGACCCGCTGGCTGGGCGGCATCGTGCTCGGCCAGCCGCTGTCGCTGTGGTTGCTGACCGGCTTCGCGGTCTTCGCTGCGGCGATCATCGTGCTGTTCCTGGTGCTTGGCGAGTACACCCGGCGCACCCGGGTGAGCGGGCAACTGCAGCCCAGCCAAGGCGTCGCGATGGTGGTTGCGCCCGCGCCCGGCACCTTGACCGAGTTGCGGGTCGAGGAAGGCCAGCGCGTGCTGGCCGGTGAGGTGCTGGCGGTGCTGGCAATGCCGCGCGCGACTCTGGCCGGCGGCGATACGGCGCAGGCCGTGCAGGCGGCCATCGCCGAGCGCCAGGAAGGGGTGGCCGGCGGTTTCGCCTCGCAGCGCGAACAGCTGAAGGCGCAAGAAGCGGGACTCGAGCTGCAGATGGCCAGCACCCAGGCCGAACTGCGGCAGATCGAAGCGGAACTCGGCACCCGCCGCGCGCAGCATCGACTGGCACAGCAGACCACGCAGCGTCTGCAAGAGCTGCGCGCCCGGCAGTTCATAACCGAATTGCAATGGAAGCAACAGCAGGCCGCAGAACTCGAGCAGTTGGGCCAGGTGCAGGCGCTGGAGCGACAGCTGTTCGTCCTGCACCGGCAGCGGACCCAGTTGCAGCAGGCGCAGCGCGAACTGCCGTCACGTTTGGCCGCGCTCGAGGCCGCCGAGCAGCGCGAGCGTGCCAGCCTCGATCAGGAGGCGGTGGAAACCGGTGCGCGTGCGGAAGCGGTGATCCGCGCCCCGCTCGCCGGCATTGTCGCCACCCGACTCGGGCAACCTGGCCAGGCCGTGCAGGCCGGACAGCCCCTGCTCAGCCTGTTGCCGGCGGCGAGCCAGCTGGAAGCGCATCTGCTGGTGCCGAGCCGCGCGATCGGCTTCGTCGCGCCGGGCGATGCCGTGCTGCTGCGCTACCAGGCTTTTCCCTTCCAGCGGTTCGGCCAACATCCGGGCAGGGTGCAGCGGATCTCGCGCAGCGCGCTCGGCCCGAGCGAACAGATGTCGCTGCTCGGCACCACACAGCTCGGCGAACCCCACTACCGCATCGTGGTGGCCTTGGAGAAGCAGACGGTGCGCGCTTTCGGCCAGGACGAAGCCTTGAAGCCCGGCATGCTGCTGGACGCCCACATCCTCGGTGAACGGCGCACCTTGTGGGAGTGGGTGCTGGAGCCGCTGTACGCGCTCAGCGGCTCGCTGGCCGGCACCGACCAGAACCGGTGATTCTTGTCAAGTCTTGACGGGGGTGGGTGGGCTGTGACAGGGTTCGTGCTGCCTGCAATCCGCAGGTTTTCGATGGGGGTGGGTGAGTTCAACCCCGTAACGCACTCCACTTGGCGGCGAAGGCTTCATGCAAAGCCCCAGAAGTTGTGGGCAACTGCTTGAAGATATGGCGTTTATGACACAGTAAGACTAAGGATGCTCTGAACAACTCTGCCACTTTCGGCGACAATGAGCCATCGCTTACGGGGTGAGTCCGATGCAGCTTTCGTTCGGTGATGCCGAGGGTCTGGGGAGCCGCAAGCGCACGCGGCGCGAG
>JAGXTI010000030.1 GCA_018334015.1 Silanimonas sp. | reverse complement strand
CGGCGCGTGTCAAGGTAGTTGTCGCCTGAGCTCATGCTGCCAACCGCATACTTTCGGTGCCAGGTTGAGCGGTGCTGACGACGCTGTCGCGCTCGGGATTGAGGGTCACGGCGCTGATCGGTGACCAGTTACGCGTTTTGCCAGACCAGCGTGCCGGATGGTTTTCGCGGGCTTTCGTGTAGAGCGCATGCCGCGCCGCCAGGATGGCCCGATCGTCGCCGACATGGCGCTGTGCGGGACTGACGTAGCGAATGCCGCTGTGGCGATGCTCGACGTTGTACCAGCGCACGAAATCCAGCGCCCAGGCGCGTGCGGCGTCGAGATCGGCGAACCCTTTGGCGGGAAACTCCGGCCGGTACTTGGCGGTGCGGAACAGCGACTCGGCAAAGGCGTTGTCGTCGCTCACGCGCGGCCGTGAGTAGGACGGCTTCACGCCCAGCCAATTCAGCATCGCCAACACCGTCGTGGCCTTGAGCGTGGCACCGTTGTCGCCGTGCAGCACCGGCTTGCTCAGGCTGGCGGCGATGCCTTCCGACAATGCGGTGCGCTTGACCAGGTGCGCGGCATGATCGGCATCGTCGCGGTCGTGCACTTCCCAGCCGACGATCTTGCGGCTGTACAGGTCGAGGATCAGGTACAGGTAGAACCAGCGCCCCTGTACGTTCGCAGGCAGATAGGTCATGTCCCAGCACCAGACCTGGCCCGGCGCGCTGGCGATGTGCGTGGTCGGCGGACGCACCTGCTTGGGCGCCTTGGCGCGGCCGCGATGGGCGGTCTGGCCGTGCTCGCGCAGTACCCGGCTGAAGGTCGATTCGCTGGCGATATAGATGTCTTCATCGGCCAGCATCGGCACGATCCGCGCCGGCGGCACGTCGGCGAAGCGCGGCTCGTTGGCGACGCGCAGAACTTCAGCGCGCTCGTCCTCGCTCAGGGCATGGCTCGGCGTCGGCCGCACCGCATCCGGCCGGCCATCGCCCCGCACTACGCCGTCCTGGGCTTTCCAGCGCTGCAAGGTGCGCTCGTCGATACCCGCGGTCGTGCAGGCCAAGCGCAGCCGCGCGCCGGCGCTGTGCGCGGTGTGGATGTCATCGGCCAAGGCTCGGCGATCTTCGAGACCGATCATTCGGCCTCGCCTTTGTTGAAGATCGCCGCGACTTTTTTTGACAACACCAGCAAGGCCGCGGTCTCGGCCAGGGCGCGGTCCTTGCGCAGCAGCTCGCGTTCGAGCTCCTTGATGCGACGGCGCGCCTGCTGGGTCTGCTGCGGGCTGGCGTGTGCTTCCTCGGGTTGCGCCAGCGAATGCGTCGCGCTCTGCCGCCACGTCTCCAACTGCTGGACGTACAGGCCATGGGACCGACACCAGGCGGTCTTGCTTGCCTCGTCCATGCTGGCCGTGGTCAGCAACGCCTCGAAGCGGCTGGTGGCGGTCCAGCTGCGATCACGCCCCGGACGCGACAGCGCATTGCTGCGCCAGCGCTCCAGCGTACCTGCGCCAACACCAAATTCCCGCGCCACCTCGTCCAGCGATGCGCTCTCCGGCGGCAGCAACCGCGCCACCGCTCTGTCCTTGAATGCTTGTCCGTATCGAGCCACTGCGTTCTTCCTTCATTGCCGCCGGGATTAGGGGATCTATCGGGGCGACAACTATTCTGACGCGGCGGGGATGCCGGCGGCTGCAGCGGCCAAGCATTGGCGACAGGTGACACCGCACCGACCAACCACCCGGTCTCCAGCAGAACCGCAGATGGCGCAAGGGGGTGGGCTCGGATCCTTCATGGCGGTCGACTTGATGGGGTGATGGACGGGAGGGGCGCCAGCTCGATTGCCGCGTCGGATGCCAACCCATGTGGTCCAAGCTTAAGAGGGGCTAGCGACGATTCACGTCGCATAGCCCTTCTCGCCCTGGCTCTCTCGAAGTCGGATAGCTGCCTCGATGAACTCATGCGCACCCAGCCTCTGCGCCTGCTGCCCTGCCCACGCCAATTGGGCCTCGAGACTCTCCGCTCGTGGCAGAGGAACCGGCATTCGGTCTTCCAGGGCCGCTCGGTATGCGGCGCTGCCGCGAACATGGGGATTCGCGTCAAGCAGAGGCCGGATCACATCGATCAGTGGCAACCACGGCTCGACGGTTGTGACCAGTCGATCTTCGGAAACAATCATCAACGCTTCGTATTCGTCCCGATCACGAAAAACCGCAAGCGCCCTCGGCCCAGAGTCCGCGATGAAGTCGAAGTACCACGCGTCGCCCTCAAGCAGGCAACGAATCTGGGCCTCAGGATAAGAGAGGTGGCCAACACAGGGGTGGCTGCGCAGTGCGTTCGCGGTCAGAAGCGGTGCAACCGACAGCGCGCCAACGCGAACGGTGGATCGAATCGGTGTCTCGGCCATGTATCCATCTGCCGGCTCTACAGGCTCAACTTCAGCCTCCAGAAGGGCATCGCTGAGCTCTTCGAGGTCGTACTCGGAAACCCAGCCGGCAACAAGTGCCCTTGCCTTGACGGGATCCGGCTCGTGCTCTTGCGCCAGTCTGAGCAGTTGATTCAGCCACGCCAAGAGTTCCTCATCCACAAGAGGGAGGTCGCAGAGCAGGTTGCACCATCGCCTTGTGCGCGCCAGCTGGAGAGCACGGACCCATAGCATCAGCGGATCGCTTCCGGCCTCCCGCCACCGAATCGCAAAGCTTCGGGCGATGACGGAAAATCGACCGCCGCGGCCGATCCGTAGATCCAGCGGGGCCTGGTGGAGCCCCAACGCGAGCAGGGCGGCTTCGTATGGCGTAGGCGCCGAATCCAAGCCCGAGCAGAGACCTATCATCGCAAACCTTCTCGCCGACCGGATTGGGATGCGTAGCTTCTCTGCGATCACGCTGAGCCGGTGATGATGTGAAGGCCTAGGTGGGTACAGCCATTCCCACCCCGGCGATAGCGACCAAAGCAGGCAATGGCGATCGGAAGCCGTCAAGGATCGGCCTGCTAGCCTTTGAGCTGCGATTTCGCGGCTGAAAGATGCAAGCAGGCTGATTGGTACATTCCTGACGATCTCTTGGACCTCGTCATCGGATGTGAAGTCGAAGCCCAGCCTTTTCAGCCATGCCCTAATGGCATCCCAGTCGGGCCCTATCGGTTCGTCTCCGCCGAACAGGACGTTGTCATCTCTCGGCAGGTGCCACGCTAACGACAGGCCGGGCTCGTAGACGAACGAGCCGACTTCCACAATCGATCCTTCAGAAGGCCGAACCCGAACCCCCGTCACTCGCCACTGGCCCCACTGCCTTGAAATCTTGAAGGCAGGTAGGGATTGCCTCGAATGAGGAGGCAACTCGTCCCAGTACAGATACAGGTCGCGCTCCCCAGCGTGGTACGTCACGTGGCCCATGATCAGCGGAGCAATACGGTGCTGTGATCGACAAGCGTGTCGAGGAACGCCACTCGCTCCTGCGTCAGGCTCAGCCAGCAGTCGGCGGAGACCAGAGAGGCCGACGTTCCGCCTTCAGGGTCAGCAAGAAAGCCACAATGCGCCCGCCGATAGGCAAGCCAAGCCCTTTGCGCGTCGCCCAGCGAATCGTGCCGTGATGGCGAAAGTGAACCAATCGCCTTGCTGAGGGTGGTGGCGAGACGAGCTTCCGCGCGCTCCTGAGCCTGACCGATGCAGTTCAGCATCTCCAAGGTGATGCCCCCTGCCCGATGCATGCAGGAAGTGAACTGACGATCGGAAGCAGAGGTGGAGCCGGGAGCAAAAGCAGCACACAAAAGTAGCGGTACAAGTATTCGTACCATGCTTGATCTCCTTGGGATGGGTGATCAGATCCTTGCGTGTCGATGCGACGATTGATGTCGCACGCCAAGGTCCTCCACCGCCGCCGCTGACACACGCCGACGTGCTCGGGATCAGTACGCCCCGCCCGCAAGCTCAGCGAGCAGCCGCTTCAGCCGCGGCGCCGGGTTGGCGAACTTCACCTTCTGCTCGTCGAAGGCCTCGGGGTCGAACCTGCCGCGCTTGCCCTTCTGGCTGCTGGCCCAGGCATGCGAGGAGGCGTGATCCGGATCCTCCGGATCGGCGAGTGTCGCCAGCAGGCTCGCGTAGCCGGGCGGACCGCCGCAGTCGTCGGGCGGGCCCGCCCGTTCGCCGGCCGTGCATCGCGGGTAGCGCTTCCCCGGGGCCGCTTCGAGGATGTCCTCGAGCACGATCAGGTGCTCCCAGCCGTCGCCGAAGTCGTATTCGTACTCGAGGCGCGGATTGGCGCGGCTCAGGACCTCGGCGACGCGGTGCTCCCAGCCCGGCAAGGGCGGATGGTCGTCGACGTCGTTGAACGGCAGCCCGAAGCGCGGCTTGCCGTCACCTTGGCCGACGGGCCGGAACTCGTGGAGGTGGCTGTCGTTCCAGGCGAAGGCGCTCTGGATGGCCACATGCAGGTCCCAGAACGTGCAGTCGCCGGGCACCTGGAGGCGGCGCCAGATCAAGGGCTCGATGTGCAGGAGTTCGACGCGCAGTTGCAGGATGGCGTTCGGCACACGCGCCTCTACTCATTTCGGCCGGTCTGGGAAAAGCGTTTTGTCCCAGACCTGTCCCAGATTTGTCACAGGGGAAAATGGCGCGCCTGG
>JAGXTI010000029.1 GCA_018334015.1 Silanimonas sp. | reverse complement strand
GTGCGTCCGCTGGACGGGGAAACCCGTCTGGCGGCGCGGCAAAACGTGGAATTCCGACCGGATGGGCGCGATTTCGGCCTTCAAGCCGCGAAATCACGAGGGTTCGGCGGGTTGTTCAGACCATCCCAAGGACGACCGTCGCGCCTACCTCGTCAACGCTTACCGTGTGCTGCTCACCCGCGCCCGTCAAGGCACGGTGATCGTGGTTCCACCGGGTGATGATGACGATCACACGCGGAAGACGGAATTCTACAATCCCGTGTATCGATTCCTCTGCAAGCTTGGAATCGAAGAGCTTTCCTGCACATCATAGGCCACCCGCTTGAATATCAGCATCCCATTGATTCTGCTGGCGCCAATGCTTTTCCTTCCGCTGATTCTCACCTTCGGCGGGCTACTGCTTTTAAAATGGAGTGAGCGTCGCAATGTGCGGCGAGCCCCGTTTGACGCCAAAGCTCTTCGAAATCAAGCCGGTGCGCAGATCAGGAAGCAGCTCGAAGATGCAACCGATGGTTTTTGGTCGGTGGCAGCGACGGCTTTATTTGCGGGTCCCGCCATCCCACTATTGATTTTTACACTGGAGGCAAGCTTTAGATCACCAGAGTTTATTTCGATCAATGTATGGATCATCGCTCTTTACCTTCTCACGGTGGGCGTTGGTAGTACCATCTTAATCGCACAGGCGAATCGTCACCTCCAAGTTATGCGTCGCTGTCGCGAAGGGCTGGCGGCAGAGTGTGCGACTGCCCAAGGCCTTGAGACCTTGGTTCCCGATGGTTTGATGGTATTTCACGATCTGCCCGCTGACGGTTTCAACATCGACCATGTGGTGGTCGGGCAGGGCGTGGTGTTCGCTGTCGAATCAAAATCGCGGAGGAAATCTTCAGTAAGCAGCAAGGATAGCGCCCGCGTGCGATACGATGGTAAAACGCTACGCTTTCCTGAGCACCTTGAAAGCAAACCCCTCGAGCAGGCCGCTCGCCAAGCACGCTGGCTGGCGGACTTCTTGACTGGCACGACGGGCAATCCAGTCCGGGTGATACCCGTACTTTCACTGCCAGGCTGGTACGTGGAACTTACCGCCTCGATTCCAACGGCCAGCAACGATGTGCGCGTGATCAACCCGAAGGCACCTTCTTTCATGCGGACGGTCAACTTCGGTCCAGCGATGGCCGAGGATCAAAGGCGTCGAATCGCCTGGGCGCTCACGAAACGGTACGGGGACCAAGCCGAGGACTGAGATCGAACCTTGAGCCGCATCTGCCAACTATTGACATAATATTCATTATGCGAACTCATAGGGGCTCAGATCACCCCCTCGTCCCCGCCCTCAGTCACCTGCACACCGCTTGATCCGACTCACCCTTCGCCAGTCTGTACGGCAAGTTGTCTGTACAAGGAGGCCCCGATGCCCATCATCCCCACCCGTCTCGAACTCCGCCTCGGCAGCACCGAGAAGGACCGCATCGTTCGTGCAGCTGCGCTGCGCGGTCAGGCGGTCTCGGCTTTCGTTCGCGACGTCGTCCTGCGTGAAGCCGAGGCAACCCTGGCGAAACCGCACTGGCCAGAACGCGGTCTCGCCGCCAAGCTGCGTGGTCGCGCCACGGCGCGTCTGAGCACCGACGAGATCATGAGGCTGACCCGCGGCGCATGAGTCGCGTGCTGGCCGACGCCAACGTGCTGCTCGATGTCCTGACGGATGATCCGGCGTGGTACGCGTGGTCGGCGGAACGTCTGGACGCCTGCGCCGCCTCCGGCGAGCTTTGCATCAATCCGATCATCCATGCGGAAGTGTCCGTCGGCTTCGACCGCATCGAAGCACTGGACGAAGCGCCGCCACCCGGCGGAATCGGGCTTCGCGAAGCTGGAACAGCTGCCCGTGCCGGAGGACGGCCACGAGCAGCTCAGGTACGGCAAGCGCGGTGCTGGCGGCGCGGGTCTGGCGACCCGGCCGCTCGATCAGGAGCGCAAGGGCAGAACGCGGATTTCCACGCGACGGTTCTGGGCTCGCCCGAACTCCGTCGCGTTGTCGGCGATCGGCCGGGTCTCGCCCATGCCGACCACCTCGAAGCGCTCGCGCATCAGCCCTTGGCCCATCAGGAAGCCGGCCACCGATCCGGCGCGCTGTTCGGAAAGGCGCTGGTTGACCGCGTCGCTACCGACAGAATCGGTGTGGCCCGTCACCTCGATGATGGTCTGGTTGTACTGCGACAGGGTGCTGCCCACCTTGATCAGGGCCGGGTGGAACTGCGGCTTCAACACCGCGCTGTTGAAGTCGAAGGTCACGCCATTGGGCAGGTTGAGCACGATCACGTCGCCGCTGCGGCTCACGTTGATGCCCGTGCCTGCCGTCTGACGACGGAGTTCGGCCTCCTGACGATCCTGGTAGGCGCCGATCGCGCCACCGGCCAAGCCGCCAACGCCGGCACCGACCATCGCACGCTGGCGACGCTCCGTGGCATCACTGCCGCTCAGCAGGCCCGCCACCGCACCGATGCCGGCGCCGATCAGGGCGTTGTTGCGCGTGCGATTGGGATCATCGGGATCCCGCGTTTGCCCCGTGTAGGTGGCACAGCCACCCAGCATCATGGCGGCCACCAGCACGGTGAGGGTGGTCTTCGAAGTCGTATTCATAGGGTCGATCCTTGCGTGAGGTCGCGGTACGGCCAAAGTTGGCAGCGACTCAAGCGACAAACGCAGGATGGACCTCTGCGGCAAGGATAGGCAACGAGGCACGACCGACCACCAGGCGGGGTTCAGTTTCGAGGTGCGGTGGCGCACAGAGGCGCGTCGTCGGGCGCGGCCTCAAGCCTTCAACTCGAAGGCATCGGCATCGAGTTGGGCCGGAAAGCGTTCGCGGTGCTCGTGCAGCTGCGCGGCGCTGAAGTTCGCTTCCAGCACGCGAACCTCGGCATCGCCCTCCACCAGCGGCTGGCCCAGCGGGTCGAGGGCCACCGAATCGCCGGCGTAATCAATGCCGTTGCCGTCGGTGCCGACGCGGTTGACGCCAATCACGCAGGCCAGGTTCTCGATCGCGCGGGCGCGCAGCAGGGTCTTCCAGGCATGGGCCCGCGCTGCCGGCCAGTTGGCGACGAACAGGGCGAGGTCGTAGTCGAAGCCCCCTGCCCGCTCGTGGTTGAAGCGGTTGCGGATGAACACCGGAAAGCGCAGGTCGTAGCAGACCTGCAGGAAGATCCGCCAGCCGCGCCAGTCGACGAACACGCGCTTGTCGCCGGCGGCGTAGCGTTCGTGTTCTCTGGCCATGCGGAACAGATGCCGCTTGTCGTAGTGCACGAGGCCGCCATCGGGCAGGGCGAACAGCAGGCGGTTGTAGACGCCGGGCAGGATGCCCTCCTCCGCCGCCTGCACCGCATCGATGCGCAGTTGCACGCTGCCGCAGACGGCGGCATCGAGGCTTCGGGCCTGCTCGCGGATCCACGCCACCGTCGGCCCTTGCATGCCCTCGGCACCCGCCAAGGCCGCGTTGCTGAAGCCCGAGGTGAAGGTCTCGGGCAGCACCACGAGGTCGCTGCGACCGGCCAGCGGCGCGATCAACCCGCCGTAATAGGCACGGTTGCCGTCCGGGTCGTGCCAGCGGGTGTCGCCCTGCACGAGGGCGACGCGCAGATCACGCTCGGGTCTCACAGCTTCGCCAGCCGTTCGATGGCGGCATCCAGCGTGGCTTCGTTCTTGGCAAAACACAGCCGTGCGAGGCGCTGGCCGGCGGGTGGCGTCTCGTAGAACGGTGATAGCGGGATGGCGGTCACGCCCTTCTCGATGGTGAGCCAGCGGCAGAAATCGAGGTCATCCAGATCGCTCACCGCCGAATAATCGACCAGCTGGAAATAGCCGCCCGGCACCGGCAAGGCCTTGAGCCGGGTGCCGGCCAGTTGCGCGGCGAAACGGTCGCGCTTGGCCTGGTAGAAGGCGCCGAGTTCCTCGTCATGCTCGGGATGCCGTTCGATCATTTCGGCAAAGGCCCACTGCGCCGGGGTGAAGGTGCAGAAGGTGTTGTACTGGTGCACCTTGCGAAACTCGGTGCTCAGCGCCGGCGGCGCCACGCAGTAGCCCACCTTCCAGCCGGTGCAGTGGTAGGTCTTGCCAAAGCTCGAGATGACGAAAGCCCGCGCGGCCAGCTCCGGGTAGCGCAGCACGCTCTCGTGACGACGGCCATTGAACACGATGTGCTCGTAGACCTCGTCCGACAGCAGCAGCACGTCGGGGAAATCGGCAACGAAGCGCTTCAGCTCGGCGATGTCGCTGGCATCGAACATCACGCCCGAGGGGTTGTGCGGGGTGTTGAACATGAACAGCCGGGTCTTCGGCGACACCGCCGCACGCACCGCCGCCCAGTCGACGGCGAAGGTGGCGGCATCCAGCGGCACATGCACCGCACGGCCACCGGCGAGATCGATCGCCGGCTCGTAGCAGTCGTAGCAGGGGTCGAGGACGATGACCTCCTCGCCGGGGCGAACCACGGCGGCGATGGCATTGAAGATCGCCTCGCTGGCACCGGACGTGACGGTGATCTCGCTGTCCGGGTTCGGGCGATGGCCGTAGCAGCGCAGGGTCTTGTCGGCGATGGCGATGCGCAGCGGCGGGATGCCGGCCGTGTGCGCGTACTGGTTGCGGCCCTCGCGCATGGCGCGGGCCAGCGCCTCGCGCAGCGGCACCGGCACGTCGAAGTCGGGAAAGCCCTGACCGAGGTTGACCGCGCCGTGCTCGGCGGCGAGCACGCTCATCACGGTGAAAATGGTGGTGCCGACCTTCGGCAGTTTGGTGTCGATCCGCATGGAATGCCCGCAGTGAGGGAGGCCGGCATGCGCCGGCGGTCGATCATAAACCGCCACGACGATGCCTCAGGGGGCGCAGTCGGCCATGCGCCCAAGCGGATCCAGCGGCTGCAGGGCATCGGTGACCTGCCAAGCCCCGGCCACGCCGGCCCCGAACAGGGCGTCGATGCGGAACTCGACCGGCAAGCCGGCCTGCAGCCGACGAACCAGCGTGCCGGCATCGCGGCGGATCGCGCCGGCGGCTGGCATCGGACAGAGCGGGCAAGCGCCGGTCAGCTGCTGCAGGCGGAACAGGCCCTCGGGCACCGGCTGCGGCGGGCCTTCGGCGACCAGGAAGCGCGGCTCGCCGAGCGCGTCGTAGAGGAAGGCCGCGTAGAACTCGTAGGGCTGCCCCACCGAGGGCGGTGCCATGAACTGCACGCTGTAACCGCTGCCCGAGCGCCGTGGGTCGAACCAGTGCTGGCTGCCGCTGGCGATCTGCGGACCCAGGGTCGGACAACCGCGCCCCAGCAGGCGGTAGGCCTCGCTGCCGGTTTCGCCGTCCAGCGTGAAGGTGAAGGTGGCGGCATCGTGGCCGCGCGGCGTCAAGGTGGCCTCGCCGACCACGGTGAGGTGGGCGCTGCGGCCGTTCCAGGCGGCCCGATAGATCGGGCTTCGCCACTGGCCGTGAGCGGCCGGGGCCGGGGCCTGCAGGTAGTACCAGGTCGAGCTGCCGTCCGGCCGGTAGGTGAACCAGATCGCCACCCAGTCGTTGCCGGCCGGGTGCAGGAACACGCCTGAACCGGGGCGGCCGGGGTTGAAGTAGGCCCCCGGCCGCAGCTGTGGCCCCTGCCCTTCGAAGCGGGCGCGCAGTTGCAACTCGACCGGGGTCGCGCCGGTCTGGGTCGGCGTGAGGTACCAGCGGCCGGCGGCTGGCGCCTGGACCACCAGGGTCTTGCGCGGGTTGCTGCCGGTGTCGGCGGCGACGGCGGCGCTGCGTGGTGGGGCCGGCTCGACGGCGGGCACGGCCGCTGCCGGTTCGAGCGGTGGGCGATGGGCCAGATGCAGGTGGGTCGTCGCCGCACCGTCCTGCACCACTTCAAGCCGGTTGACCCCTTCCGGCAGGTCGATGAACAGGCGGTCGTGGGCGGCACCGGGCGGCAGCCGCAGGGCCAGCGGCATGTCCGCCGCCAGTGCCCGCGGCACCGGCAAGGGCTCGGTGCGGGTGAAGGTCCAGGGGATCGCCGCCATCGGCTGCGTGCCCCCCGGTGCGGCTGAAATCAGCACGGCCCCGCGGCGAACGCTGCCTTCGACCCAGAGCGGGTCCGACCAGGCCACCCGCAGAGCCCCGCCCTGCCCGGCCGCCAAAGCACCCGGCCCGGTGACTACCAGCCGGCCTGTGGCCGAGGCATCGGCCGGCACCAAGGGCAGCACACTGTGGCGCAGGTTGAAGCTGCCGCTGCCGGTTCGGTTCCAGATCATCGCCCAGTAGGCCCGCGCGCCCAGACCGGGGTGTTCGATCTCGAGCACGCAACGGCTGGCCGATTCGCAGATCAGGTTGCGCGAAGCCGGTGCGGCGCCGTTGCCGGCCAGCAGCGAGGCGTTGGTGCCCGGGGGTGATTGCAACTCGATCTCGATGCGGTAACGCGTTGGCTGCCCCGAGGCCGGCGCGGGCAGGCTGATGCTCCGCCAGGCCACACCTTCACTGAGATTGTCGAAGCGACTTTCCGGCGTGGGGTCGGGGCCGAGGCTGAAGGGGCTTGCGCTGACCGGCACCAGGGCGGTGCCGGCGAAGCGGGCATCCGGCAAAGGCAGGCTGAGGCCCGGCAAGGGCATGTCGAAGGCACCGGCATCGGCGGCAAGGCTGCGGGTCTGAGGCGGCGGCAGGCCCTGCACCGTGGCCCGCAGAAGCACCGGCAGCCGCAGGTCGGACACGCCATCGGCGGCGACCCGGCGCAAGCGCAGCGCGGCGGCGACCCAGCGCCCGTACAAGGCCGGGTCCTCGATGCGAGCGGCCAGGCTGAAGCTGGCCGAAGCCCCGGCGGCCAGATTCAGTTCCGCCAGCGAAGGCGTGAGCCGCACGCCCACGGGCGCCTCGACCTCCAGTGCCCAACGGCCACCGCCGACCAGATCGCTGACCGTGCGGCTGAGGCTGCCGCAATCGGGTTGGCACTGGGCGAACACCAGAGACGGCAGGTTCAGGGCGGCGGGATCGGCGCTGCCAGCGGCGAACTGCCCCGGACCGACCCGGAACGCCAGGCCAGCGCGAACCGCCCGGGCGATGTCGAGGCGGCCGCTGCCCTGCTCGAAGGGGGTGAGGTTTGCAGAGCCTTCGGCGGGGCGCAGCACCGGCCGCGCAGTGGTGCTGAGGGCGCTGGTGAGCTCGTCGGCGCGCCAACCGGGTCGCGCCGCCCGCAGCAGGGCCGCCGCACCGGCGACGTGCGGGCTGGCCATCGAGGTGCCGGTCAGGCTGGCATCGCCGAAGCTGTCGTGATCGGCGGCCAGGATGTCGGTGCCGGGGGCGGCGAGATCCGGTTTCAGCACGCTCGACAGGACCGGGGAAGGCCCGCGCCCGCTGCTCGGGTTGAGGCGGTCGGCCTGGTTCATGTCGACCGCAACGGCCGTGCCCTCGAGCCGTGCCCGATGGCCGCTGCCGCTGGCCATCCAGCCGAGCAGGGCCTGCCCATCGGCAAAACCGAGGTGGGTGCTGGGGATACTGTGCGCATCGGCAACCAGGCCCTCGCCCTCGGCGGCGGTGTTCACCAGCACCATGCCGCCACCGCCGGCGATCCGCACGTTGTTGCTCTTGGCGACCCGGGCCTGCACGCCGCGGTCGCAGACCACGATCTGGCCGTTCCAGCGACCTGTCGGCCAGGGATTGCTCACGCCGGTGGGTGGCAAGGTGGTGTCGCCACTGCCCTGGCTGCACAGCGGCGCGGCCGGGTCACGGACGATCGGCACCGGCCCCAGGCCGCCGGTCAGGGCATCGCCGACCAGCACCCCGCCGCCGGGTGGCGCGGTCGCGCCACCGGAAAGCAGCAGGCGGTTGGCGAAGCGCCGGCCGTGGCGGCTGTTGGCCACCGCCAGCACCCAGGGTGCGTCGCTGGGGCTGGTCACCGTGCCACCGTCCGGGCCGCGGTTGCCGGCGGCGACCACCACCAGGATGCCGGCGTTGCGGGCATCCAGCATGGCCAGCGAATCGCTGCGGCCCCAGGGGCTGGCGTTCTGTCCACCGATCGAATAGTTGATGACATCGACGCCATCGCGCACGGCCTGGTTGATCGCGGCCAGGGTCCAGGCACCCGGGCAGCCGGTGTCGCCGCCCTCGCAGGCCTTGTAGCTGATCAGGTGCGCTCGCGGCGCCACGCCGCGGATCTCGTAACGCAAGGGCGCGGCCCCGCTGACCGGGCGTTCCAGCCGCAGCGGGTTGCCGACCGCGATGCCGGCCACATGGCTGCCGTGGCCGTCGACATCGAGGCCGTTGTTCGGCTCACGGTCGGAGCTGCCGGTGGTGAAGTCCCAGATGCCGAGCAGTTTGTTGTTGCAAGTGGCCTGGCCGCTGGCGCACAGGCCGAGGAAGCCGCCGCGCAGGTTCGGGTGCGAGTAGCCGTCGAGGGGCGAAACCGCGGCAAAGGCCGGATGCTGGGCATGGATGCCGGTGTCGATCACCCCGACCACCACGCCCTCGCCCCGCGAAGCCACGCCGGCCGCACCGCTCCAGACCTGCGGCGCGCCGGTCCAGTCGGTCGCCACATCGTCCTGGAGCTGATCGATAAACTCGCGCTCGATTGCCGCGACACCGGGCAGCGCAGCAAGCCGGGCCGCCTCGTCGGCGTCGAGCTCCAGCGCCACGCCGTTCAGCACCGCGTCATAAACGAACAGCGGCTCGATCGCACGCCCGAGTTTCTGCGTAGCGGCCTGCAGACGGGCCTCGCGGCGCTCGGCCAGATGCTCGAGGTAAGCCCGGGCTGCCGGGGCATCGATGTCGAGTCGGGGCTCACCGGTGGCCAGCGGCGAGGTGGCGGCAAGCAGCTCGCCATCGGGCAGGGGTGCGCCCACATGAGAGGCCAAGGCCGGCTCGACGAAGCGGACGATCCACACCTCGCGGCCCTCGGCCGACACGCGCGCGGCCCAGACGGCATCGGCGCCGAGCAGCAGAACCAGCACAAGGGCCCACGACGATGCGCGCATACCGAAACCTGGGAACACCGACCGCCCGAGTGTAGCGCGTCCACCGGCTCGGTTTGGCGTGAACGGTCATGGACGGCCTTGGTCGCTGGCCGATAGCATCCGCCCCGATGACCGCCACCGCCCAACCGCTGCTCCTCGCCCAAGGGCTGAGCTACCACCGCAACCAGGACCGCATCTTCGGCCCGCTTGATCTGCAGGTGCCGGCGGGCGAAGCCCTGCTCGTGCTGGGCGGCAACGGTGCCGGCAAGACCACCCTGTTGCGGGTGCTGGCCGGCCTGCTCGAAGCCACGGCCGGCGAGGCCATCCTGCTTGGCCGGCCGGTCGACACCGACCACCGCGCTCGCGAGGTGGCCTACCTTGGCCATCGCCACGGGCACAAGGCCGAACTCACCGCCCTGCAGAACCTGCGCCATGCCGCCGCCCTGCACGCCGCCGACGGCGGCACGGCCCGATTGGAAGCCGCCCTCGCCGCGGTCGGTCTGGCCGGCTACGAGGACACCACGGCGGCGCGCATGAGCGCCGGCCAGAACAAACGCCTGGCCCTGGCCCGACTGTCGCTGCATCCCGGCCGGCTGTGGTTGATGGACGAGCCTTACGCCAACCTCGATCTGGAAGGCATCGCGTTGGTCGATCGCATGATCGCCGCCCACACCGGGCGCGGCGGCGCGGCCCTGATCACCACCCACGGCGCCTACGCAGCCCCACCCGGCCGGGTGCGCACCCTCGCCCTCGATGGCGGTGCCCGATGAGTGCGCCCAGCTACCTGCGGATCGCCGCCGCGCAATTGCGCCGCGACCTCGCTCTGGTCTGGGCACGCCGCGGCGATGCCCTGCAACCGGTGCTGTTCGCGGTGATGGTGGCCAGCCTGTTCCCGCTGGCGCTCGGCGCCGAGCCGGGCAAGCTGGCGCCGCTGGCCGCCGGCATCGTCTGGGTCTGTGTGCTCCTGGCCGGCGTGCTCGGTCTGGACGCGCTCTACCGCAGCGATGCCGAGGATGGCGGGCTGGAGCAGATGCTGTTGTCGCCCGCGCCGCTGGCCCTGCTGGTGGCGGTGCGGGTGCTGGTGCACTGGCTGACCACGGCGCTGCCGGTGATCCTGATCGCCCCGCTGCTGGCCGAAATGCTGGCCCTCGACCGCGCCCTGCTGCCGGTGCTGATGATCTCCCTGCTGCTGGGCAGTCCGCTGCTCAGTCTGGTCGGTGCGGTGATCGCCGCCCTCACGGTCGGACTGCGGCGCTCTGGTATGCTTTTGCCCCTGCTGGTGATGCCCTTGTACGTGCCGGTGCTGGTTTTCGGTGCGGGCAGTGTGGCCGCCGCCGCGCAGGGTCTTGACCATGGAGGTGCGCTGCTGCTGCTGGCCGGGGGGGGGATCCTCGCCCTCGTGTTCGCCCCCTTGGCCGCCGCCGCCGCCCTTCGAATCGTGCATTCATGAACGCTCTGCTGCTCTGGTTCCACCGCACCGGCTCACCGCCCCACTTCGACCGCTTCACCGCCCGCTGGATGCCCTGGTGCTTCGGGCTGGCCATTGCCCTGCTGCTCATCGGCACCTGGGGCGGCCTGTTCATGGTGCCGGCCGACTACAAGCAGGGCGAAGTCTTCCGCATCCTTTACATCCACGTGCCGGCCGCCTGGTCGGCGATGTTCATCTTTGTCGCGATGGCGGTGCAGGCTTTCATCGCCCTGGTCTGGCGGATCAAGGCCTGCGAGACCCTGGCCGTGGCCTCGGCCCCGGTCGGTGCCATGTTCGCCGCCATCACCCTCATCACCGGTTCGATCTGGGGCCGGCCGACCTGGGGCACCTGGTGGGAATGGGATCCGCGGCTGACCTCGATGCTGGTGATGTTCTTCCTCTACCTCGGGGTGATCGCCCTGCACAACGCCATCGAGGACCGCCGCGCCGCCGCGCGGGCCGCCTGCTTTCTGGCGCTGGTCGGCGTGGTCAACGTGCCGATCGTGCATTTCTCGGTGCACTGGTGGAACAGCCTGCACCAGGGCGAGACGATCCAGATCCTCTCGGCGGAATCGCGCATGCACTACTCGATGCTCTGGCCGCTGCTGCTCACCACCCTGGCCACCAAGTTCTGGTACCTGGGCTCCCTGCTGCAGCGCGCCCGCGTGCTCAACCTCGAAAACGAATCGGCGCAGCCCTGGGCGCGTGCGCTGGCGGCGGGGTCGCGCTGATGGAACACCTGCACCCCTGGTTCATCGCAGCCGCCTTCGGTGTGAGCGCCGTGTTGCTGGTCGCCGACGCGGTTTTGCCACGGTTCAAGTTCCAATCGATTTTGCGCGGCATCCTGCTGCGCGAACGCCGCCCATCGAATCCTGAGCGCCCCGCCCCATGAACCCGACCCGCAAACGTCGCCTGTGGATGGCGATTCTCGTGCTGATGGCCGCCAGCATCGGCGGCAGCCTGATCCTTTGGGCGCTGCAGAGCAACGTCACCTACCTGCACTCGCCCACCGACGTGGCCGTGGGCAAGGTGCCCGAAGACGCCCGCTTCCGTTTGGGCGGCATCGTCAGCGAGGGCAGCGTGATCCGCCAGCCCGGTTCACTGGAAGTCAGCTTCGTGATCACCGACCGCTTCCATGACTTCCCGGTGATGTACGACGGCATCCTGCCCGACATGTTCGAGGAGGCCACCAGCGTGATCGCCACCGGCCGCATCCAGGACGGCCGGCTGGTCGCCGACCAGATCCTCGCCAAGCACGACGAGAACTACATGCCGATGGAAGTGGCCGACGCGATCGCCGCCGCCAAGGTCAAACAGAGTGCCGCTGGTGCTGGTGCTGGTGCTGCCACCTACGCCCCCAACACTCCTCAGGGAAGCACCTACTGATGCTCGCCGAACTCGGCAATTTCGCGATGCTGCTGGCCCTGCTGCTGGCCACCGCACTCACCGTCTTTCCACTGGTTGGTGCGCAGCGCGGCAATGTCGCCTGGATGCGGCTCGCCCGACCGCTGGCGTATGGCCAGACCCTGCTGATCGCTATCAGCTACGTGCTGCTGACCTGGGTGTTCGTGCAACACGACCTGTCGGTGGCCTACGTCGCCAACAACAGCCACCACCTGCTGCCGCTGGTTTACAAAATCAGCGGCGTCTGGGGCGCGCACGAAGGCTCGCTGCTGCTCTGGGTGCTGATCCTCGCGGTCTGGATCTCGGCGGTCGCCCGCTTCTCGCGCGACCTGCCCTTGCCGGTGGTGGCCCGCGTGCTGGCCGTGATGGGCTTCGTCTCGGTCGGCTTCCTCAGCTTCACCGCCTTCACCTCCAACCCCTTCGAGCGTCTGCTGCCGGCGGCTGCCGTGGGTCAGGACCTCAACCCGCTGCTGCAGGACCCCGGACTGATCTTCCATCCGCCCCTGCTCTACGCCGGCTACGTCGGCTTCGCGGTGGCTTTCGGTTTCGCCGTGGCCGCCCTGCTGGACGGCCGTGTCGATGCCCAGTGGGTGCGCTGGTCGCGGCCTTGGACCAATGTCGCCTGGGGCTTTCTGACGCTGGGCATCCTGCTCGGCAGCTACTGGGCCTACTACGAGTTGGGCTGGGGCGGCTGGTGGTTCTGGGACCCGGTCGAGAACGCCAGCTTCATGCCCTGGCTCGCCGGCCTCGCGCTGATCCATTCGCAGGCGGTCTCGGAAAAACGCGGCAGCTTCCACGCCTGGACCCTGCTGCTGGCGATCGCCGCCTTCTCACTGTCGCTGCTCGGCGCCTTCCTGGTGCGCTCCGGCGTGCTGACCTCGGTGCATGCCTTCGCCACCGACCCGCAGCGCGGCATGTACATCCTCGCCTTCCTCGCTGTGGTGGTCGGCGGTTCGCTCGCCCTCTACGCCCTGCGCGCCCCGAAGAACGAGGGCAAGCCCTTCGTCGCCAGCTCGCGCGAGACCCTGCTACTGGCCAACAACCTGCTGATGACCGCCGCCACCATCATGATCCTGCTGGGTACGCTCTACCCGCTGCTGATCGATGCGCTGGGCCTGGGTCAGATCTCGGTGGGTGCACCCTTCTTCGGCGTGTTGTTCACCCTGTTGATGACGCCGGTCGTGCTGCTGATCCCCTTCGGTCCGCTGTCGCGTTGGGGCCATGAAGAGAACATGCCGCTGCTGCTGCGCCTGATGCTGCCCTGGTTCGTGTTGTCCCTGATCGTGCTGGTGCTGGTGCTGCTGTTCTGGCCAAACGGCACCCTGCGCACCGCCGCCGGCTTCGCCGGTGGGCTGTGGGTCCTAGCCGGCGTCGGGGTCTACCTGTGGCGACGCCTCAAAGTGCAGCGCCAGAACCTCACCGCCGAAAACGTCGGCATGGTGCTGGCGCATGCCGGCCTTGGCGTGTTCGTGGTCGGCGTGCTGGTGCTGGAGAGCACCCAGATCCAGCGCGACGTCGCCGCCCGTCCGGGCATGAGCTTCGAGGTGCGCGGTTACAGCTTCGAGTTCGTCGGTGTCGAAGAACGCATGGGCCCGAACTTCGTTTCCGACTTCGGCACCGTGCGGGTCAGCCGAGATGGCGAGCTGGTCGCCACCCTGCACCCCGAGAAACGCCACTACAAGGCCGGCGGCCAGGTGATGACCGAGGCCAGCTACGACCCCGGCATCTTCCGCGATGTCTACGTCGCCCTCGGTGATCCGCTCGATGCCAACAGAACCGAATGGGCAGTCCGGCTCTACGTCAAGCCCTTCATCCGCTGGATCTGGATCGGCGCCCTGCTGATGGCGATCGGCTCCTTCGTGGTCGCCTTCGACCGCCGTTTCCGCCGTCGCGTGAGCGAGGCCGAGGCGGTGCCGGCCGCGAGCCGCGGAGCACCCGCGTGATCTCGCGCTGGCTGCCGTTCGGGGTGTTCGCGGCCATCGCCCTGCTGCTTGGCGTGGGCGTGATCATGAACGCCGGACGCACCCAGGTTGAGATCGTCTCGCCCCTGATCGGCCGGCCGGCACCGGATTTCGCCCTGCCCGATTTCGCCAAACCCTCGCAGATCGTCCGGCAGTCCGATCTGCGCGGCCAACCCTACCTGCTCAATGTCTGGGCGAGCTGGTGCGCGAGCTGCCGCATCGAGCACCCGGTGATCACCGATCTCGCCCTGAGCGGGCGCATCACCGTGATCGGCTACAACTACAAGGACGAGCGCGCCGCTGCCGAACGCTGGCTGCGGCAACTGGGCAACCCCTACCACCGCATCGTGGTCGACGAGACCGGCCGCAGCGCCATCGACTGGGGCATCTACGGTACGCCGGAGACCTTTCTGGTCGATGCCGAGGGCATCGTCCGCTGGAAGCATGTCGGGCCGATCTCGCCGCAGACCGTCGAACGCGAACTGCTGCCCCTGCTCGACGCCATCGGAGCCGGACGATGAACACCGTGATGCTGCGCCGCTCACGCGGCATGTTGGTCCTTGCGCTGCTCGCTTTCGCCGGGCTGGCATCGGCGATCATGCCGAAGGAGTTCCACAGCACCGAGGAGGCCGAACGCTACCGCGCGCTCTCCCACGAGATCCGCTGTGTGATGTGCCAGAACCAGTCGCTGGCCGACTCGCCGGCCGGCATCGCCGACGACCTGCGCTACGAATTGCTGGCGCGGATGCGCGAAGGCTACAGCGACGAGCAGATCCGCGACTGGTTCGCCGCCCGCTACGGCGATTTCGTGCTCTACCGCCCGCGCTTCAATCCCACCACCTGGGCCCTGTGGATCGGTCCCTTCGTGGTGCTGGCCGCCGGCATCTGGGGCCTGGTCGCCGTCATCCGCCGTCAGCGCCCACTCCCCACCGTACGCCCCGAACCCGAGGATCGCTAAAACCATGCTGAGCCATGCCGAGACCCCCATGTTCCTGATCGGGGCGTCCGCGCTCGTGGTCCTGTCCTTGGCCTTCGTGCTGCCCACACTCTGGCGCGAGGCGCGGGTGGCCGCCCTCGTCATGCTGGCCGGCATCCCGCTGTCGGCCGGCGGCCTCTATCTGGCCTTCGGCCAGCCCGACGCCCTCGACCCGCGCAATCGCGTCGCGCCCACCACCATCGAAGAAGCGGCTCGCCAGCTCGAACGCCAGCTCGCCGACGAGCCCGACAGCCTGGAGGGCTGGATCCTGCTCGGCCGTACCCGCAAGAGCCTCGGTCGTCGGGCCGAAGTCGACGGTCGTGCCGCTGAAGCCAGTGCCGCCTTCACGGCCGCCAACGCGGCCTTCAGCAAGGCCCTGAGCCTCGCCCCCGAAAACCCCGACCTTCAGGTCGAAGCCGCCGAGGCGCTCTCGCTCGGCCATCCGGAGCGGCGTTTCGACACCGAGGCCACGGCCCTGCTCGATGCCGCACTGCGCATGCGACCGAACCACCAGCGTGGTCTCTGGTTCCGTGGCGTGGCCGCTCTGCAAGCCGGTGATGCCGCCGCAGCGGCCGGCCATTGGGAAACCCTGCTGCCCAGTGTCGATGCCGAAACCGCCGCCGCTCTGCGGCCGCAGATCGATCGTGCCCGCGCCGATGCCGGCCTGCCGCCCCTGCCCGGCGTGCCGGTCGCCGCCGAAGGGCCCGGCGTGAACGTCCGGATCGAGGCCGATCCCGCCGTGCTGGCTGCACTGCCTGCCGGTGCCGTGTTGTTCGTCTCGGCCCGCGATGCGGCCAACCGCGAAGCCCCACCGGTGGCGGCGCGGCGCATCCCCAGCCCGGTCTTCCCGCTGGAACTGCGCCTGAGCGATGCCGACAGCCTGATGCCGACCGCCCGGCTCTCCAGCCTGGCCCGGGTCGAGGTCTCGGCCCGTTTCGTGCTGGCCGGTGCCGTCGATGGCGCTGGCCGTGGCGATCTGCAGGCCGCGCCGGTGGCCGCCGAGGTCGGGCAGGAGGCCATCGTGCCGCTCGTGCTCACCCCGGAGCCATGAGCGAATTCATCCCGCCGGGCACGCGCTTCGCCGCCTTGCCCTCGCCGCTTCCGATGCGGCGCGGCGGCGCCCTGCATGGTGCACGCCTTGCCTACGAGACCTGGGGCATCTTGAACGCGGCAGCCGACAATGCCGTGCTGATCCTGCCCGGCCTGTCGCCGAACGCCCATGCCGCCAGCAACGAAGGCAACCCGGAAGCCGGCTGGTGGGAGGGCATGCTCGGCCCCGGCAAGGCCATCGACACCGATCGCTGGTTCGTCCTCTGCGTCAACCCGCTCGGCAGTTGCAAGGGCTCGACCGGCGCCGCCTCGCCCCACCCCGACGACGGCGAGCCTTACCGGCTGCGCTTCCCCGACCTCAGCATCGAGGACGGTGCCGATGCCGCCGCGCACCTGATCCGCACGCTGGGCATCGAACGCCTCGACACGGTGATCGGCAACTCGATGGGCGGCATGAGCGCGCTGGCCCTGCTGCTGCGCCATCCGGGCATCGCGCGCCGGCACCTCAACATCAGCGGCGCGGCCCGTTCGCTGCCGTTCTCGATCGCCATCCGTTCGCTGCAGCGCGAGGCCATCCGGCTCGACCCGATGTGGCACGAAGGCCAGTACAGCGAGGCCCGCTACCCCGAGAACGGCATGCGGATGGCGCGCAAGCTGGGCGTGGTCACCTACCGCTCGGCGATGGAGTGGGACGGCCGCTTCGGGCGCGTCAAGTTCGAAGCCGAATGCCGCGAGGACGATCCCTTCGGGCCGGAGTTCGAAGTCGAGCGCTACCTCGAAGGCCATGCGCGACGCTTCGTCCGCCACTTCGACCCGAACGCCTACCTCTACCTGTCGCGCTCGATGGACTGGTTCGATGCCGCCGACTACGCTCCGGGCGCCACACGCGGCGATGGCGGCGACGAGGATGCCAAGGTCATCGCCGCGCTCGCCACGGTCCGGCTGGAGCAGGCCCTCGCCATCGGCGTGCGCACCGACATCCTGTTCCCCTTGCAGCAGCAGGAGCAGATCGCCGAAGGCCTGCGTGCCGGCGGCGCCGACAGCCGCTTCCTGCCCCTGCCCTCGCCGCAAGGCCACGATGCTTTTCTGGTCGATCTCGCGCGCTTCGCACCGGCGGTGGCCGACTTCCTGGCCGGCTGAGCGGGTATACTGCCAAGGCCAGCCGGACTGGCGGAATCGGTAGACGCAGCGGACTCAAAATCCGCCGCCCTTAAAAGCGTGTGGGTTCGAGTCCCACGTCCGGCACCATGCAACCGCCTTCTGCCCTGACATGCCGGGTCGGGATGCCTGTCTTGCCGATCGTCATGCGTGCCTGCCTCGCCCTTCTCGCGCTTCTTGCCGCCGTCGCGTCGGTGCCGGTCACCGCGAACGCGGCCACACTTCCGGGCCAGCGTTTGCAACTCTCGGCCGGCGCCTTCTTCCCCAGTGTCGAAGCGAACCTGCAGGCAAGGCCCGAGGCATCGATGCACCGGCGCTTTGAACTGGAGGACGCCTTCGACCGTCGTCGCGACAGGGACGTGGCTCGCTTCTCCAGCGCTTTGAGGGTCGGCCACAGGCATCGACTGTTCGGCGAATACTTCGCAATCGCTGCCAGCGGCGATACCGTGGCCAGCCGTGACCTCGTCTTCGGCAACCTCGCCATCCCGGCCGGCAGCGGCGTGGAGGGCAACTTCGAATTCAGTGGCTTGCAGGTCCATTACGGCTACTCCCTGCACCGCAGTGAGCGCACCGAAGCAGCGGTTCTTCTGGGGGTGACGAAACTCCGGATCGATGCACGGGCTTCGGCCTTCCTTCCCGATCGCCCACTGGGCGAGGACGAGGTCTCGGCCCTTGGTGCCGTGCCGGTGTTCGGCTTGAAGTTCGAACATGCCCTGAGCCGAAGCTGGCTGCTGCGTGCGCAGTTCAGTGGCATTGAAGTGGATCTCGGTCCCTACGACGGCACGCTGCTCAACCACGGCGTATCGCTGGAGCGCCTGATCGCCGGTGGTCTCGGCATCGGTGTGGCCTACGCGAGCACACGCACCAACCTGCGCGTCGATGCCGAAGACTGGAACGGTGCGCTGCGGCTCGTCGTGAATGGCCCTCTGGCCTACCTCACCCTGCGCTTCTAGCCGACAGCGTGTGTGGGATGACCGGGACCACCGCCGCCATCTGATCGCCGATGCACTCGGCTGCTTTGTGCGGCCTCCGTCACAGTGATGCACCTTGGCAGCGTCAATCCTTGTGACAGACCCATCGCACTTGGGCCGGAACGCTAGTCTTCACGACCAGCCATGTCCCGCTTGCCCACCGACATCATCCCGATTGCCGGCACCTTCGCCGATGCGGCCGCACTGGCGGCCGGCTTGACCTCATCGACCGGCATCATGATCGCTTTTTTCGACACCGGGCACCGGATCGCCTGGGCGAACGAGCGCTATGCCGAATGGTTCGGTGTCACGCCGCAGGCTCTGGTCGGACGCAGCGTGGTCGAGGTCTACGGTCGCGAGGCCTACGAGGAAGCCTCGCCAAGGCTGCAGCGGGCGATGGCCGGCGAGCCTTTGCGTTACGAGCGCCTGCTCGAAAAGCCCGGCAGCCCCGCAAAGTGGATCTCGATCTCGCTGTGCCCGCATCGGGACGCCGAGGGTACGGTGCTCGGCGTGTTCGGCTGTTCAATCGAAGTGGACGAACTCCGGCGCACCCGCGATGCGCTTGATCGCTCCTTGCAGGAGATCGCGATCTACCTCGACAACTCGCCGCTGGCGGTCATCGAGTGGGATCGCGAGGGCCGCATCCGCCGCTGGGCTGGCCAGGCCGAACGCATCTTCGGCTGGGCATCGTCCGAGGTGGTCGGTCGAAACGCCGAAGAGCTGAGCCTCGTGCATCCCGACTGGATCGTCACCACCGGTGCCGCGATGCGTGAACTGCGCAGCGGTCACACGTCGAGAAACCGCCTGGTCTGCCGCAACATCACCCGCGCCGGCCTTCCCATCTACTGCGAGTGGTTCCACTCGGCCTTCATCGATCGCGAAGGTACAACGCAGGGCGTCCTCTCGCTGGCACAGGACATCAGTGCTCGGATGGAGGTGGAGGAGCAACTCCGCCACGCTGTCGTCCACGACGCGTTGACCGGTTGCTACAACCGTCGCTACCTGATGCAACGCATCGAGCAGGCCATCGATGCCGTGCGCCCGGACGAGAACGGACCCGCCCTGCTCTACCTCGATCTCGACCACTTCAAACCGGTCAATGACCGCTTTGGCCATGCCATTGGCGATGACACGCTGAAGGCCGTGGTGGAACGCTTGCAAGCTTGCGCACGCGACACGGACTGCATCGCCCGTGTGGGCGGCGACGAGTTCGTGCTGTTCATGGACGGCCCCGTCGATCGAGAGACCACTGCACGCGTCAGAAAGCGGATCGAACAGTGCCTCGGCGAAGCCTTCCGGATCGGCGGGCACGAGTTGCAGATCGGCGCCAGCATCGGCGTCGCCCACTACCCCGACGACGGCACCACCGCCGACCTGCTGCTGCGGCATGCCGACCAAACGATGTACCAGGTCAAACAATCGCGCTGAGTCAGGCTCAAGCCGCGAGCACGAAATCGATCGCCGCTCGCACCGCCGCCACCTGGGCATCGACGCAGGCAGCCGGCGTCGTGCGCGGGCTGTCCGGATAGACCTCGGTGGTCGTGGTGTAGAGCGCATCGGTGAGGCCGGCACACAGGCCCAGCGACCGGAACGGGTAGAGGATGACGCCCGGCGCGACCACCTCGGCGCCAATGATCCGGCCCTTCGCGTCCGCCGGCGCAATGTGCGTCACCTTCGCCACCGCCTCGATGATGCGGCACTGGAAATCGAGTTGCGGATTCAAGGCATCGGCGACGAGGTAGAAGCCGTCCGGGATTTCGCCGGGCTCGAAGGCCTTGCCGTCGCGGGCGGCCAGCGCCGGGCGGAACTCGTTCTCGTCGCTGTCGGTGGTTTCGTGCAGGTCGATGTGCAGGCGGATGATCGAGGCCAGCGGCGCCAGCAGCGCGAGCAGTGCGGCCGACTCCGCGCAGGGGCTGCCCTCGCGGAACATGCGGTTGGGATCGATGGCGGCGGCGTTCCAGCGCTGCACGCGCTCGTAGGCCCAGGGGCTGATGCAGGGTGCCACCAGCAGGTTCGCGCAGCCGGCGTACTCGTCGCCGTGCCGTTCGAGAAAGGCCAGCGCGCCGTGCACGCCGCTGGTCTCGTAGCCGTGCACGCCGCCGGTGACCAGCACGGTCGGCAGGGCATCATTGCGGTCGCGGCTTCGTAGTGCCAGCAACGGATAGACCTCGGCATCCACGGTGATGCGACCGTACTCGATCACCTCGAAGCGGTCTCGCAAGGCATCGATGCGCGGCAGCACCTCGTCCGCGTAGCGGCGCTGCACAGGCTGGCGCGATCGCCATTCGGTGCGCTCGGCCTCGCCCCAGGGCTGGCCGGGGGTTCCGATCGGATAGGGAGTGAACAGGGTCATGGCATGGGCAGCGAGGCGGGGTCGATGCCGATGATACCCACGCCAAGGTCGGCCAGCGGCGCGCTACATGGCCGCGAGAGCCGCGTGAAACTCCCGCTTCGAGAGCTTCATCTGGTTCATCAGGTTTTTGAGCAGATCGCCCGCATAGGGCTCAAGGTGCTCGTCGAGCGTCACCTTACAGCGCAATCGCCCTTCGCTATCGAGCAGACGCCAGTGCTGGTGCGATGTCGCACGTTGCGGGTCAGGGGTGTAGCCGAGCGCTTTGAGCAGGCGAACCATGTCCCGATGGGTGACCTGTTTCGGGAAAACTCCCACGGGCTCAACAGGGCGCTGGCACCAGTGGCAGCGGAGCATCGAACTTCGTCGGCTGGCCGCTGTCCCTGCTGGCGCTGCGGCAAATCGACCGCAGAAAATCAGTCAATCCGATCATGTGGTAGGTGATGCGTTGCGAGAGCGGCGATTTCCGGCTCAGCAGCATGCGGGCACTCTCGCGATCCCGCCCCACCAGCCCATCCTCGACGTACTCGCGAATTTGAGCATCGAGCTTGTGGCGGGCTTCGTTGTAAGTGTCGGCCTGCGCGGCCAAGGAAAGGTCGATGCACACAGCAACCCAGACGCCACCCTGCTGTCGTGCGTAGCAGCGAAGCAAAAGATGCTGGGGTCGCATGGCATCGGTCTCCTTTCGCATTCGCAGCCCATCCGCGGATGTCAGGTGACTATAAAGGGTCGCGCCGCCAGAAACGTGAAAGCTGGCAGAACAGCAGTGCTGTGCCGTTTTCAGCCACCAATGAGACCCACCGCCAGCTCAGCCCAGAACAGCAGGAAGGCGAGGCCGACGATCAGCATTGCGCCCAGCACGAAGACGCGGTGCCGGCTGATCCGCACGGCAAGCTCCACCAGACCGCCGGCCACCAGCAGCATCGCCGCGAACAGGAGGAAGTCGGCCGCATCCCAGCGCACTTCGGCGGTGAACAGCATGGCCACGGCCGGTGCCAGCAGCATCAGGGCGGCCAGCGACCACAGCACCCTGCGCGTCTTGGCGATGGTCGGCTCGGGAAAATGGCGGGCGGTTCCTGCTTCGCTCGGCATCGGGATTCCTCCGGTAAAAAGCGTTCAGTGTTCGGCTTCGGCGGCCTCGCGGCCCTGTTGGCGGATGATCGCCTCTTCGCGGGCATCGTTGATAGCCTGACGCACGCCGTCAAGGTCCACCTCCGATTCGTCGGGCGTCCATTGGCCGCTGAGCGGGGTGTCCGGCAACAGCGCACCGGCCTCGAACAGCGCCCACATCTCCTCGCCGTACCAGGTGTCCAGCAGTTCGGGCGCGAAACGGCCAAGCGCAGCGGTGAGGTTGTTGACATCACGAAGCAGCATCGAGCGGGCGTTGTTGTTGCCGGCCGCACTGACAATCTGCGGGAAATCGATCACCACCGGGCCCTCGGGGCCGACCAGCACGTTGTAGGCCGAGAGATCGCCGTGGATCCATCCACAGCAGAGCATGCGGACCACATCGCGCATCAGGGTGGCGTGGTAGGCCCGGGCCTGGTCGGGTTCGAGTTCGACTTCGCCAAGGCGCGGCGCACTAAAGCCGGCCGCGTCGGTCACCAGCTCCATCACCAGCACGCCGTGGAAAAAACCGTGCGGCTGCGGCACTCGCACGCCGGCCTCGCGCAGTTGGTAGAGCGCGTCGACCTCGGCGGTTTTCCAGGCGGCTTCGGCCTGCTTGCGGCCGAAATTGGTGGCCTTGCCCATGGCGCGGGTTTCGCGGCTGCCGCGGCCGCGACGGCCTTCCTGGTACTGTACGCGCTTCTGGAAACTGCGCTGCGCCATGTCCTTGTAGACCTTCGCGCAGCGCACCTCGTCACCGCTGCGCACCACGTAGACGGCCGCTTCCTTGCCGCTCTTGAGCGGGCGCAGCACTTCGTCGATCACACCGTCGTCGATCAGGGCCAGCAGGGCTTCGGGGGTTCTCATGCGGCAAGTCTACAGGTGGCCTCGCCGACCGCAGCGCTCAGCCCTTGGGCGCGTCGCGGGTCGGGTCGGCCTGGATGCGTTTGAGCACCGTGGTGGTGGAGAGCACCTCGACCTTGCCACCGGCCGCGGCGAAAGCCGCGAGATGGGCGTCGATGTGCTCACTGGTGAGCTGGCGACTGGGTTCGGCACGACGCTGGTAGGGCGGTGGCGCGGTGGCGGTGGGTGTGGTCTTGCGGGTCATGGGCGATCAGCCTCGAGTTGGACGGGAATCCCGCGGGCGTTGTCGCGGGCGTAGTCTTCGCGCACGGCCATGCAGTAGGGGCCGAGCATGCGGAAGCGCCGGCAGGTGTCGGGCCGGGCGTCGTAGATCGAACACTGCATGCGCTCGGCATCGAGCGCCACGCACCAGCCATCCTCGCCACGGGCCATCACCAGCAAACCGCCGGTGAGGGTGGCGGTGAGGTGCGGTGCGATGCGGTCTTCCGGCTCGACCATCACGGTCAGCCGACAGCAAACGGCATCGCAGCGGTGGCAGCCGTCCTTACTGCTTGAACGGGGGGATTTCATGTCGGCCTCCGGCCACGTTCGAAACGCCAGGTCGCCACCGGCGTGCGCGAAGCCGCGTCGACCCCGGTGCGCTGCACGAAACCGCCCTCGATCAGCAGCGCCGCCAGACGGGGGGCGTAGCTGCGGCGGGCATCGGTGAGCACCACCTCGGCCTCGGCGGCGGCGTAGTGCAGGATGACTTCGGCCAGCGCCTGGGCCTGTCCACGCTCGTAGAGCACGTCGCCGGCGATGATGAGGTCGAAATGACCGAGGTCCGGTCGCGCCCGGCTCCAGTCGAAGCGGCGGAAAGGCACCGCCGCCAAGCCGTTGAGCGCGGCGTTGTAGGCGAGAAAGGTCTCGGCCAGTGGATGGATGTCGGTGGCCAGCACATCGGCGCCGCGTCGCTGCAGGACCAGACTGGCAAGGCCAATGCCGCAACCCAGTTCGAGGATGCGACGGCCGGCCACAGGGTCGCTGCCCATGGCCTCGGCCAGAGTTTGCCCGGCCGGCCAAAGCTGCCCGAACAGTGGCCACTGCGCACTGGAGATGCCGACGCGCTCGGCGTCGCCATCGGGGTCGGCGTACTGCTGGCGGTCGCTCAGCACACGCAGGCGGTAAGGGTCGCCGAGCACGTCGACGTCGATGAAACGGGCGGCATAGGTGCTGATGCCGGTACTCCCGAAGGGGCGTCCGCCTGCAGGCGGTGGCGCGTGGAGGGAGCGAAACGGGCGGCCCTGTCGGGGTCGCGCGCGGCGCGCGGCTGGCGGTCGGCCAGGAACCCTCAGCTTACGCCTTTACGGCCCCTCGAGCCTAAACCCCTCGGTTTCGGGCGCGAAAAAGTCCCGCAGGGCGGCATCGTGGGCCGGAAACCGCTGCACATCGTTGTGACCGGATTCAGCCAGCCAGACCTGCTGCGGCGGCCGCGGAAAGGCCCCGGCCAGACGTTCGGCATGCACCGGTGGCACGATACGGTCCTGGCCCGCCACCACCATCAGCACCGGCTCCTCGACCTCCGCTGCCCGCGCCAGGCTGTCGAACCGGTCACGCGCCAGCCAGCGCACCGGCAGCCAGGGGTAGTGGTGGGCACCCACCCGATCGACGCTGTCGAAGGGCGTGATCAGGCCCACCCGGCGCAGTGAGCGCTCGGCCGCCAAGGGCACGGCCACCCCGGCGCCCAAGGAACGCCCCAGCGCATCGACGGCCGTGTGCCGAGCCGCGACATGATCGAACAAGGCCAGGGCATCGGCCACCAGAGCCTGCTCGCTCGGCTCGCCGCTGCTGTGGCCAAAGCCACGGTAGGCCACGAGATAGACGGTGTGGGCAGGAAAAAGCCGCGCGGCATCATCGCGGAAATGCGACACGTCCTCGGCATTGCCCCCGAAATAGAGCAAAGCCAGCGGCTGGCCCGGGTTGACCACCCAGCCCTGCAGTTCGGCGCCTTCGACCGCGAGGCTGAAATCCGGAGCTGCCGTGGTGTCGCGGGTGAAGGCCGGATGGAACAGCAAGGACCGCTGCTGGCTCCAGAACAGCACCACCAGCAAGCCGTAGCCCAGCAGCAAAGCACCCGCCATCAGCCACAGCGGACGCAAGCGGCTGCCGGAACGGGTGTTCACGAGCCGCCGCAGCCCGCAAGGTCGAGCCGCTGGCCGGGCCGCAGGGCGTAGGGCGAACGCAGGCCGTTGGCCCGGGCCAGGGTGGCGGCGCTGCAGCCGTGACGGCGGGCGATGCTGCTCAGGGTGTCGCCGCTGCGCACGGTGTGGCCGCCGACACGGCTAGCGACACGCGGCGCGCTTGCCGGCACTTCAGGTCGGCGCGCTTGCACCAGAGCCAAGGCCTGCGTGGCCCGCGGGCCTTCGAGGCAGTGCTGGTCGTAGAGCCGCACCGCGTCCACCGGCATACGCAGTTCGGTGCCCACCGGCAGCACCTCGTGCGGCAGCCAGCGCGGGTTGAGGTTGCGCAGCACCCGGAAATAACCGTAGCGGTTGCTCGGATTGCCGAGGCAGATGGTGAGCTGGTTGAGGCTGGCCGGCTGCTGCAGGCGCAGAACGGTGGCGGCACCGTTCACCTTGGGAAACACGAGACCATAGTCCTCGGCGTGCAAAAACAGCCAGGCCGCAGCCAGCACGTAGGGCACGTAATCGCGGGTCTCACGCGGCAGGGCGTTGAAAATGGCCGGATCCCAGAAGCGGGTGCCGGGCGGCGCGGCACGGACCAGACGACCGACGCGGCCTTCGCCGCCGTTGTAGGCCGCCAAGGCCAGTTCAAGGTCGTGACCGAGCTGGGCGAAGCGTTCGTTGAGGTAGAGCACGCTGGCGCGGGCGGCGAGTTGTGGATCGAAGCGGGTGTCGAAACCATCGACCCAACCCAGCCCGAAGCGCTGCCCGGTGGCCGGCATGAACTGCATCAGGCCGGCCGCCCCGGCGGTCGAGATGGCATGCACGCGCCCCCCCGATTCTCGGGCGAGGATGGCGAACAGCAGGGCCTCGGGCAGGCCGGCGCGCTCGTACTCCGGCCACATCAGAAAGCGCAGGTGCTGGTACTGCTCGAAAGCATTGATCAGCTGCGGACGCAGATGGGTGAGCCATTCGGCCTTGGCGGCGAGCACCGCCTCGTTCTGCACGATCAATTCGCGCAGGTCGCGGCCGTTGAACTTCGCCAGCGTGCCCCCGGCATCGGGAAAGGCCGCCAACACCGGCGAATCGGCCGGCTCGAGTGCGGGTGCCGCTGCGGCGCCTTCACCGGCGAGCATCGTGCCGGCACCGAGCAGACCGTCCAAACGAGCCAGCAACTGCGCCGTGTCGCAGGCCGGTGTGTGGGCACAGGCCTGCGCACTGTCGAGCATGCCGTCGAGAGCGCGGCTGGCGGCGCGGCGCGCCGCCCTGCCCTCGCCGGCCGCCACCGCCGCCATGGCTTGACGATGGGCTTGGGCCGCCGCTTCGAAGCGTTCGTAGAGCGCGATCACGGCCTCGTTCTCGCCGCTGTCGGCAACGGCGGCATTGAGCCAAGGGGTGTGAACGGCGAACAGCAGGGGCAGCAGGAAACGGCGCATGGGAGCGGCATCAAGAAGCGGACCCGCAGACTAGCCGTCGTCCGTTCCCGGCTCAAGCCAAGACGCGCGCGAGCCGGCAGCGGCCTTCGGGCTCGTGCACAATCCGGAAACTTTCGTCTGCCCGAACGCCCGCATGCCCCAGACCCCGGCCCTGCCCCCCGTACCGCGCACCGCCGCCATCGACCGCTTCCTCGCCGTGGTCGAACGCAGCGGCAACCTGCTGCCGCATCCGGCCACCCTGTTCTTCGTGCTCACCTTGCTGGTGGTGGTGGCGAGTTGGATCGCCAGCCAGATCGGGCTCTCGGTCACCCATCCGGGCACCGGCAACGCGGTCGAAGTGGTCAATCTGCTGAGCACCGAAGGCCTGCAGCGGATCATGGCCGGGCTGGTCACCAACTTCACCGGTTTCGCACCCCTCGGTACCGTGCTGGTGGCGCTGATCGGCATCGGCGTGGCCGAACACTCCGGCCTGATCGGCGCCTGCCTGCGGGTGGTCGTGCTCAACGCCCCGCGCTTCCTGCTCACGCCGATCGTGGTGTTCGCCGGCGTGATGTCGAACATGGCGAGCGACATCGGTTACGTGCTGCTGGTGCCGCTGGCCGGCCTGCTCTACATCGCCGCCGGCCGCCACCCCATCCTCGGCATCGCCGCCGCGTTCGCCGGTGTTTCCGGCGGTTTCTCGGCCAATCTGCTGATCGGCACCATCGACCCGCTGCTGGCCGGCCTCACCCAGGAGGCTGCACGCATCATCGACCCGGACTACTCGGTCAATGCGCTGGCCAACCTGTTCTTCATGCAGGCCTCCACCCCGCTGATCGTGCTGATGGGCTGGTGGGTCACCGAGAAGATCGTCGCCCGGCGCTATCCCGACGGCAGTTACGGCAAGGGCGACGAACGCATCGAAGCCATCAGCGCCAGCGAAAAGCGCGGGCTGCGCTGGGCCGGGCTCGCCACCGTGGTGCTGGTCGGCCTGCTGCTGCTGGCCGTGGTGCCACAGGACGGCGCGCTGCGTCTGGCCGGTGAAACCGACACGATGCGATCCCTCGCACCGTTCCTGAACGGCATCATCGCGCTGGTCTTCGTCGCCGGCGGCGTGATCGGCATCGTCTACGGCGTCGCCGCTGGCACCTTCAAGAACGATGGCGATGTCATCCACGGCATGACCAAGAGCATGGAGACCATGGCCTCCTACCTGGTGCTGGTGTTCTTCGCCGCGCAGTTCGTGGCGCTGTTCAACTGGACCCAGCTCGGCGTGGTGGTGGCGGTGCAGGGCGCTGAAACCCTGCAGGCGATCGGCCTGCCGAAGATCCCGCTGCTGATCGGCTTCATCATGGTGACCGCGGTGGTGAACCTGGCGATGGGCTCGGCCTCGGCCAAGTGGGCGCTGATGGCCCCGGTGTTCGTGCCGATGTTCATGCTGCTTGGCCTCTCGCCCGAGCTGACCCAGGCGGCCTACCGTGTTGGCGACTCGGTGACCAACATCATCTCGCCGATGATGAGCTACTTCGCCATCATCATCGTCTTCCTGCAGCGCTACGACCCCAAGGCCGGTATCGGCACGGTGGTGGCGACGATGATGCCCTACTCGATCGTCTTCTTCATCGGCTGGTCGGCGCTGTTCGCGATCTGGGTCACGTTTGGCCTGCCGCTCGGTCCGGGCGCGCCGCTGACCTACACCCTCGGCGGCTGAGGCCGATCCGACGGTGCCGCGCTGGCGTCCTCCCCAGGGCCCCTCGACCGCGCTGATCACGCGCGAGGGGCACGATCGCCTCAAGGCCGAACTGGACGAGCTCTGGCGCCTGCGCCGCCCCGAGGTGGTGCAGGCCCTGGCCGCCGCCGCGGCCGAAGGCGACCGCTCGGAGAACGCCGAGTACACCTACCGCAAGAAGCAGTTGGGCGAGATCGACCGCCGGGTGCGCCATCTGAGCCGGCGGCTGGAAAGCCTGCGCGTGGTCGAAGGCCGGCCGGCCGATCCGGAGGCGGTGTTCTTCGGTGCCTGGGTGGTGCTGGAAGACGAGGACACGGGCCGCGAAGCGGTCTACCGCATCGTCGGCCCGGACGAGATCGACGCGGCGCGGGGCTGGATCAGTATCGATGCGCCGCTGGCACGGGCCCTGCTCAAAAAACGCGCCGGCGAGAGCCTCGAAGCCCTGCTGCCCGGAAGGCCGGCGCGCTTCACCGTGCTCGCCGTGCGCTACGACGATTGAGCCTCAGCCCGCCTCGACCTCAGTAGACCTCGCGGGTGTGGATGGCGCGGCGATCACCCTGGAACACGCCGAAGCCGACCCGCGCCCGTGGCGGCTCGATACCGGCACCGCGCCAGTTGAACTGCAACCAGGGCGGCACCGTCGGGGCCAGATCGAGCATGCCGACATTGCCGGCCCCCGGTGCGCGCAGCCACAGGGTCCACAGCCCCGCCGTCGGCGTGGCGGCGTAGCGCCGCGCCAGCGGGCCGGGCGCGGCGCAGCCGAGGCCGCTGGCTCCCGGCGCGCCACCGTCCTGCACGCAGGTTTCGCTCGGCAGCAGGGCATCGGTCGGGGCCGGGTCGCTGAGCGTCAACGGGCTCAACAGGGTGCAGGCATCGTCGGTGTTGAGCACGAAGCTGCTGCCGTTGAAGAACTCGGCGCGCATCGGCACCTGCAGGTCGATCAGGTCCGGCCCGAAGGCATTGCCCATGGCGATGCGGCCCCAGCGCTGGGCAGGCCCGGTAATGCCCGTCACCACAAAAGCATCGCAGCTGCCATTGCCATCGGGGTCATGGCAGCGGCCATCGGCATCGGTCAGATCGGCCGCCGGCAGGGTCATCGTCACCTGCGGAAGGAACGGCGCCTCGGGCGTGCTGGGGCGGGCGTAGCTCAGCCGGTCGAGTGCCAGCGGGTCCGAGGCCTGCAGGACAGCGCTGCCGTCGAAGGGGGGCGCATCGACAGCCGTCGGCGCGAAGGCCGAACCCACCGTGCTGCGCGACAGCAGGGCGGCGGTCGTGGCGGTGTTGCTGTAGCTGCGCCCGGGCAGGTTGCCGGTGAGCCGCCAGAAGCGGGCCGCCGGGGCCGTACCGACGTTCACGTAATTGCCGGCGACCCCGCCTTGCGCGGTTAGTGCGGTGACGGTGAACTGCGGAGCCACCGCGAAACCGAACTCCTGGCCGACGTAACCGAAGCCACCGGCCGCGCAGCTCGCGGCGAAACTGGGCGCATTGGCCGAGACCGCCAAGCGCTGCGGCACGAACCGCCCCACCCGCGGCAGCACCGCCGCCTCCGGCCGGCTGAGATCGCCCGCGCCGAGGAAGTCGTTGTCGACCAGATGCGCCGCCAGGCCGATGATGCCCACCTCGTCCCAGCGCCAGTTGCCGCTCAGCACGCCGTTGACGGCGGCACCCAGGCTTCCCACCGGGGCCGGGTGGTTGCCGCCGACCGGGGCCACCAGGGTCGATCGCAACTGGACCGCCTCGACCGGGCTCTCGCGGCCGAAATTCGGGGTGACCGCAGCGTTGACGTTGCGCGCCGTCACCCGGGTGGCGAAGTTCTGGCCGGCCACGGTGAACACGCCGCCGGTGGCATCGGCGGCGGCCGGATTGACCGGGTTGGTGATTTCGAGATGCAGGATCGGGCGTGCCACGAAATCGTCCTGGCCGTCCATCACCAGGCCGGTATCGTTGGTGGCGGCCGAACCGGTGTAACGGGCGAACAGGCGCAGGTTGCCGGCATCGGCGTACTGCACCGTCAGCGGGGCGCGGCCGTTGGCATCAAACGCCAGGAGCACGGCGGTGCTCGGCACACCAGCGGTGGCCACGGGGGTGTCGTTGACCCGCACCGCAGCGCTGCCGGTGTTGGGGTTCAACCAGGACGATCCGAAAGTGAGGCTGCGGCTGACGTTGGCAAAACCCGGCACACAGGCCTGGGTGACGATATCGCGGCGCACCGCCGAGATCAGCACGCTCTGCGGCGCATCGGCATCGTGATGCGGCACATCGAAAATAAAACCGGAATCGGCGAACGGCAGGTTGCAGTTGGCCTGCTCGACGCCGCCGACGAAACACCGGTTGATCGGAGTGGACGCGAAGGGCGGGTTGCTGGCGGTGATGGCGAGGGTGGCGCTGCCGGGCGTGGTGCGTCGGAACGGCAAGGCCTGGCCGCTGGTGATGGTCTGTGTGGTGCCGCCCTCCCAGCCCGCGGGCGAGAGCGTCACCTGCAAGGGGCCGGTGATCTGCTGGGTGCAGTTGACGTCCTGGCAGGCGAGGATGGTGATGTTCTCCGGGCCGCAGGTCAGGCCCTGGCCGTCGTGCAAAAAGCGGTAATGGTCGACCGGCAAGACCGGGTTCACCGCCTCGGCGCAGATCCGCAGGTTGTCGATCTCGTGGATGTTGGTCTGGGCGCCGGTCGATCCGGTCAGGGAGAACAGGTAATTGGCCGGCACCGGGGCCTGCTGGGGATTGGTCACGAAAATGTTCGGGAGCTCAAGCAGGATGACGAAGCCGGCGCCGGTGTTGCGCTCGACGCGCAACTGGGCATCGAGGCCCCCGACCCGGTTGTCGACGGTGATGCGGTAGCGATGGCCCGGCCCCGGCGTGGCGCCGGCAATGTCGATGCCGGGGCTGAGACTGCCGGTGCCGATCAGAAAGGGGTAACCGCTGGTGCCGCTGCCCGAGCCACGCAAGGCCACCGCATCCGACACAAACCCCGTGCCCCCCACCCGGCCCTCGATCGGGTTCGAGAAATTGCCGAAAGCATCGAGCCCGACCCCCAGCCAGCCGCCGGCGAAACCGCTTATGCCGTCGCGCTGAGCGTAGCCCAGCGAACCCCCGAAACCGCCCGGGACCGGGGCGATCTGGGCGTTCGAAAAGGTCACGGCGATGCCATCGGCACCGGTCCCGTCGTAGGCGAACAGATCGAACTCCATCGTCACCCGGTTGTTGGCCCCCGGAAAGGTGCGCAGCAGGGAGGCCGCCGTGGAGACGTCGTTGCTTCTGTCGGTCAGGCGCAGGCGTCTGCCGACGGTCCGCGGCGCGCCGAAACCGCCACTGACACTGCTGACCAGCCAATTGGCCGAGTTCAGGCTCGCGCCGCCGAAGTTGTCGACGAAACAGCCCGGCCTCATCGACGCCCGGATTTCGACAAAATCCACGACCCAGAACTCAGAGCCCGTGGTGCTCAGAACACGCAGGCGGACGGTCGTGGTGGCCGTCAACAGGGCCGCAGGGATGGCCAGGGTTTCACTGACGCCCGCAGCCACCTGGTCGTCGATAAAGGTGCGAATGGCCGTGAAAGGGCCGCCAGGCACGCCGGCGACCTCGATCACCAGTCGGTCGGCATTCTCGAGCGTGCCCAGTTCCCTGACCCGGAAAGCGATCGTGGCGCTCTCGTAGGCCGACAGGTCCAGGCTTCGGGTGAGCGTGGCGGTATTCTGAAGCCGCAGTTCGCCGGGGATCACCGTCCGGTTGATGCGCGTGGTGTTCGTAAAAGGGAAATTGGCCGTCCAAGGCCCGCTGAAGCCCTGGGTGCCGGTGTCTTCGTCCCAGGCCGCGGTGCTGAAATCATCGCGCCAGGTGTCCACCTGCGCCGATGCCGGCAGGGCGAGCCCGGCCAGCAGGCCGAGCAGCACGATCAGCAGCGGGCGCAGGGCGATCGTGGAAAAAACCGCCTTCATTGCGTCACCGTGGTGCGTACCGTGCGCGAAACGAAAGTGCCGTCGCTGAAACGGCCACGGCGGGCGTTCACTTGCAGACGGAAGATGCTGTAACTGACGGGCGCCTCGTCGGCGGCGAAGGCCGTGCAGGCGAGACTGAGCTCGAAACCCTCGAGGCTGAGCGTGGCCGGCACCGCCGCGCAGCCGCCGCCCAGGCTGCGGGCGATCGCCACCTCCAGCCCCGAGTGGGCCGCCGCCAGCGCCCGGCTGGCGTCCAAGGCCTGCACCGTGCTGCGGCTGCGGGCGTTCAGCGTGAGCACCGCCGCCAGCACCACGAGCAGGGCCAGGGCCACCACGAAGATGGCGGCGATCAGGCTGAAACCGCGCTGCGGGGAAAACGTTCTCATGGCTGGTTGGGCAGGTGGACGGAACGTAGCAGGCTCAGGGTCTCGCCCTCGCGGCTCAGGCCGAGTTGCAGGGTGGCCAGACCCTGGCGGCTGGCATCGCCGGCGAGGGTGCTGAACACGCAGAGGTTCACGCCCTCGGCCATCACGCTGGCGCTGCCCGGCGGCGGCACCTGCATGGCGGCAGTGGGGGCGTAAGCGGCATGGCGGTGCAGCAGGCCATCGGCCCCACAACGGTACTGCACGGCCTGGCTCACGAAGTAGACCCGCTGCGAGGGTGAAGCAAAGGGAAACCGGAAGCCCGGCGCCAGCACCACCCGCGTGGGGGTGCTGCCGGCACCGACCGTGGCGCGGTTGTCGCCGGCCCAGGCATTGGCCTGATCGCCCTCGGCGCTGAGGTTGTAGACCACCGCCCACTGCCCGGCCAGCGGCGCTTCGGTGAGCGGTGCCATCAGGGCGAAGCTGGTGTCGGCCGTGCTGAAATCGAGGGTGTCGGTGGTTTCTGGGCCAGCGGCCACGCTGGCCGCCACCGCCCGGTAACGCCCGGCCGAGGGCGCCAGCAGCAGCTCGATGGCGCGGCCATCGGGGCTGGCGCGGATGCTGTTGGGCAGGGCCAGCCGCAGGTCGCGGGCCATCCGCGCCATCACCTGGTCGGCGTTGTCGGCGAGTTGGGCGCGGCGCTGCACGTCGGCGCTGGCCTCGATCGGCTGGCGCAGGATGGCCGCGGTGACCAGGCCCAGCACCGCCAGCACCACGATCACGGTGACCATTTCGATCAGGCTGAGGCCGCGGCTGAGCCTGGCCTTGGGCGCGCGGCGAGCCATCAGTAGTCGGCCCTCAGCCCGGCCAGACGCAGGTCGATGTCGCCGTCGAGATGGGTGACGCGGATCTCGACGCGGCGGGTGGTGGCGCCACCCACCACGCTCGGCGGCCCGACGCTGGCCTGGATGCGGTAACGCGAGAGGCCCGGCAGGGAGTTGCCAAGCGGGTCGGTGGGCTCGGCCGGGGTGGCCAGGCAGTTGAAATCGCCGATGTCGTCCCAGAGCGTGCGGCTCGCCGCGCAGCCTTCGTCGATGCCATCGGGATCGCTGTAGCGCTTGAGCAGGGCCTCTTCGAGGTAGCCCTCGGCCAGGTAAAGGGCCTGCGTGTGCAGCACCGGCGCGGCGCTGCGGCCGCCGATCTGGGCGACCAGGCCGATGATCGCCAGCACCGCCACCGAGAGCAGCACGAGGGTGACCACCACCTCGAGCAGGCTGAAGCCGCGGGCGTGCTCAGTGGACAAAGCCGGTCTCCCCGTCAACCACGATGCTGCGGCCGGACACGATGGCGGTGCCGCCGCCACCGGCCGGCAGGCCCTGGGCGTCGAACACCACCGTGAGACCCTGCGTGACCTGCACGCCGCCACTGGCCTCGGCGCTGAAATCGCCGCCGGTCGGGCTGGGGATGGGCACCGTGAAGGGCTGGCCGGCCGGGCCGCAGGCGCTGTCGCTGCCGCCGGCGCGGCGGCGGACGCTGTAGCCACCGCTACCGCTGGTGTGGACCTGCACCTGGATCTCGCAGCCGCTCGCCACCGCGAGGCGCTGGCCGTAGCGCAGGGCCGCCGCCACCTGCTGGGCGAAGGCGCTCGAGCGGAAGCCGCCTTCGGTGAGCCGTGGCAGGGCGATGGCCCCCAGGGTCGCGAGCAGCACCAGCACGATCAGCAGTTCCAGCAGGGTGAAACCGCGCGGGCGGCCAAGGGCCGGGGGGATTGCAGGCAGCGGTGGCAGGGCGCGGTGGGCGGACATGGCGGGAACCGCAGGCCGGAAAAAGCAAGGGGCGGCCGGTCACCCTGCCGCCCCCGTGCTTGGATGCGTCAACCGGGGTGGACGCGATCAGGGCGTGGGCGCGGTGCGGACGGCGGTGAAGGTGGCGGTCGGGGCGGGGGTGCCGCTGCCCTGGGTCAAGGTGCAGGCGGCCGTGGTACCCGGGGCACCGGTGATGATGGCAGTAGGGGTGATGGTGTACCCGACGAGCGGGGTCGTCAGCAACAAGGAGGCGTCGTCGCAGCTGTCCACCGCCAGGCAATCGCCACCCGCGGTGAAGTTGTTGACCGCGCAGGCCGCGTAATTGATGTTCATCGCCGAGGTGATGGCGGCAGCGTTGGCTGAGAGCTGGGACCGCAGGGCGTCGTCTTGCAGGTTGACGAAGCGCGGCACGGCGATGGCGGCGAGCACGCCGAGCAGCACGATGACGATGACGAGTTCGATCAGGGTGAAGCCGTTCTGGTTTTTCATGGGCGTAAACTCCGAGGGGAAATAGGAAAAGCGATCAGCATCCAGTGATGAGACGGCCGACCACCGGGGTGGCCCCAGCCGCAGCAGGCGACTGGTAGGTGATGGCGCAAGTGGGGATGCCATCGATGTTCATGGTCAGGCTGGCACCACCAGCAGCGCCACCGCCACTGAAGGCGTAGCGCGGCGAAAGGCTGTCGAACAGCAGGTTCATCGAAGCCGAGGTGGCCTGCGGATAACCGAAGTTGGTGCTGACCGAGCCCAGTGGCCCGGTACCGTCGATATCGACCGCCGCCGAGGCCAGGTCAGACTCACCTTCGGCCGCCGACTTGGCGTAAATCAGGTTGGCGCCCGAGCGCACCGAATTGAACAGCGAGTCGATCACGGCGATCCGCGCCTCGCGCTGCAGGGAGATGAAGCGCGGGATGGCGATCGCGGCAAGGATGCCGAGCACCACGATCACGATGACCAGTTCGATAAGGGTGAAACCGGATTGACGACGCATCGGAGGAACCTCTTGAGTGATGGGGTGAGGCCGGCCTTCGGGCACTGCATCACGTTTCTAGCTTAACGGCTTGTCCCGGAAAGGAAAGCCCCGGCCGGGTCAAGGGTTGTCAACGCCGCGACCGGCGGCGTCACGTCAACGCCGCGACCGGCGGCGCGGCGTTCAGCCTTCGTCTCCGCGCGGCGGCCGCTGCACCAAACGCAGATTACGCGGCAGGCCCGGCGTGGGGCTGTCGGCGCCGTCGAACATCAGTTCCACCCGCCAGCGCCGTTCGCCGCCGGGCAGCCAGCCGGAGCGGTACACCAGCTCGCCGCGGCGTTCGTCGAAATGCCAGCGCTCGCGCAGCCCGGCCGCCACCGCCTCCGGGTCGTGCGGTGCCGCGCCCGGTCCGGCCGGCGAACCACCCGGCTCGGCCCACTGCCGGGGGTCCTGCCCGGCCAGCGGCGGCAGGCCGGCCGGGCCTTCGCGGGCCAGCGTGCGCTGCGCCTCCAGCCAGACCAGATTGCGCAGGTTGGTTTCGGCCAGATCCAGTGCGGTGCGCTCGCTCTCGACGATGATGTCGATGCCGGCGCGCACCAACAGGCCCAGCAGGGTCACCACCAGCAGCAGGGTGGCAACCCGGGCCACCGTGCCCAGCCAGCGGGCATCGGGCAGGTGGCGGCCGCTCGGCCTTCCGGAGCCGGCCATGCTTCAGCCTCTCGCCAGCTCGACCAGGTCCCACATCGGCAGCAGCACGCCCAGGGCCAGCACAAAGACGATGGCGGCGACGATCAGGGTCATCACCGGTTGCAAGAGGTCGTTGAGGTTGCGGACGTCGTAATCGACCTCGCGCTCGTAGAAATCGGCGACTTCGACCAGCATCTCGTCGATCTGGCCGGTCTCGTCGCCGACGCTCAGCATTTGCAGCACCAGCGGGGTGAAGCAGGGCTGGCCGGCGGCGGCACGGGAGAGGCCCTCGCCACGCTCGATCGCGCCGCGCATGCCGAGCAGTTGCCGGGCGATGACCTCGTTCTCGACTGCCAGCGCGACCACCGACAGGGCCTGCAGCACCGGCACCCCGGAGCGGGTGGCCATGGCGAAAGCGCGGGCGAAACGGGCCAGGGTGGCGCGCTGGACGATGCTGCCGATCACCGGCATCCGCAGCAGCAGGCCGTGCCAGCGCAGGCGGCCCGAAGCGGTGCGGACGTAGCGGCCCAGCCACCAGGCAAGGCCGAACAGGGCGCCGAGGATCAGCCACCACGAGGCCGCGAAAACGTTGGCGGTGCCGATGATGATGCGGGTCGGCAGCGGCAACTCGACGTTGAAGGAGCCGTACAGGCGAGCGAATTCGGGGATGACGAAGCTCATCAGGATGAAGATCGCGGCGGCCACGAACACCAGCACGATCACCGGGTAGCGCACCGCGCTCTTGACCTGCTCGACCACCTTCTGCTCGCGTTCGAGGTGCTGGCTGAGGCGCAGGAAGGCCTCGTCGAGCCGGCCCGACTCCTCACCGACGCGGACGATGGCCACCAGCAGGGGGCCGAACACCCGCGGGTGGCGCGACATCGCGGTGGCGAGGTCACGGCCGGCTTCGAGCTCCTCCAGCATGGCCAGCAGGGTGCGGGCGAGCATGCGGTTACGAGCGGTCTGGGCGAGCCGTCGCAGGGCCTGGGTGATCGGCACGCCGGCCCGGCTCAGGGCGTACATCTGGCGGGTGAACAGCACGAGGTCGACGCGGCTCGGGCGGTCCAGACCCAGCAGTGCCGCGAGCTGGTGGTGGTAGGGCGTCTGTTCGGCCTGCTCGGCGATCGTCAGGGGCACGAGGCCGTTCGAGCCGAGCTGGCGGGCCACGGCCTCTTCGGACAGGCCATCGAGCCGGCCCGCCACGGCGCGGCCCCGGGCATCGCGGGCGGTGTAGGCGTAGGTCGGCATCGTCAGCGCATCGCCGGCATCAGTTCGCCGCCGATGCGCTTGGCTTCGGCGAGGGTGGTGACGCCATCGAGGGCGTAATCGAGCACCGCCTGCGCCAGAGGACGGTGCAGCGGCGCCCGCGAAGCGGCGTGGACGAAGCCCTCGTGGCCGCCGCGACGCAGGGCTTCGAGCATGTCGACGGTGGGCTCGAGGTATTCGTAAACGCCGACCCGGCCACGGTAGCCGGTGCCGTTGCAATGCTGGCAGCCGCGGCCACGGCGCAGGCCGGCGGTGCTGGTGCCGGGCCGCAACTCGGCCAGCCAGGCCTGTTCGTTGGCATCCGGCAACTGCGGCTCGCCACAGCTGTCGCAGACCCGCCGCACCAGTCGCTGGGCGATGATGCAGCGCAGCGAAGCCGCCAGCAGGTAACCCGGCGCGCCCATGTCGAGCAGGCGGTCGGCGGTGCCGACGGCGTCGTTGGTGTGCAGGGTGGAGAGCACCAGATGGCCGGTCATGGCGGCACGCAGGCCGATCTCGGCGGTCTCCTGGTCGCGCATCTCACCGACCAGGATCACGTCGGGGTCCTGGCGCAGGGCCGAGCGCAGCACCGCCGCGAAATCGAGGCCGATCTTGGCATTGACCTGCACCTGGCTGATGCGTGGCAGGCGATACTCGACCGGGTCCTCGACGGTGATGATCTTGCGCTCGGGACCGTTCAGCGAATGCAGGGCGGCGTACAGCGAGGTGGTCTTGCCGGAGCCGGTCGGGCCGGTCACCAGGATCATCCCCGAGGGCGAGCGCAGTACATGGCGGAAGCGCGCCAGCATCGGGGCCGGCATACCCAAGGTTTCGAGATTGAGCATGGCCCCGCTCTGGTCGAGCAGTCGCATCACCACCGATTCGCCGTGCTGGACCGGCATGGTCGAGACGCGCACGTCGATGCCGCGGTTGCGGGCGCTGATGTGGAAACGACCGTCCTGCGGCAGGCGCTTCTCGGAGATGTTGAGGCCCGCCATCAGCTTGAGCCGCAGCACCAGTGCCGAGGCGATCTGCTTCTCGCGGATGACCTGTTCGTTGAGCACGCCATCGACGCGCTGGCGCAAGCGCAGGCAGTCGCTGTCGGGCTCGATGTGGATGTCGGAAGCGCCGGCCTGCAGGGCATCGACGAACAGCGATTGCAGCAGTTTGACGACCGGCGCATCGGCGGCGTCCTCGCCCAGGGCCAGCTGGCTGAGGTCGAGCATGCCGTCGTTGCTGACCTCCTCGGAGAGCTCCTGAGCCAGCGTGCTGATCTCCTCGGTGCGCCGGTAGACGTTGTCGAAGGTGCGCAGCACATCGTCCTCGCGGACAAGGGCGATGCGGACCTCGCGGCCCAGCTGGCGGGCGATCTCGTCAAAGGCGAACAGGTCGGTGGGGTCGGCCATGCCGACCAGGTAGGCCTCACCCTCCTCTTTCAACACGATGCTGCGGAAACGTCGCGCCAGGGTCTCCGGCAGTTTGCGCACCAGCATCGGATCGAAGCGGTAGCTGCGCAAGTCGATGAGCGGAATGGCCAGCTGCCGCGACAGCAGGGCGAGCATGTCGTTCTCGCGCACCATGCCGAGGTCGATCAGGGTGCGGCCAAGCTTGGCACCGAGCCGGCGCTGCTCGCCCAGCGCGTGCTGGAGCTGCTCGGCGCTGATCAGGCCGTTCTCGACCAGCAGGTCACCGAGGCGGATCTTCTTGTCGGCGGGACGGGAAAGCGTGGACACAAAATCACCTCGGGGTGGGGGCGGCGAGGGCTTCGGCCCGCGCGCGCGCATAGTCTGCCAAAGCCGCATCGAGCGGGCCGCGCCGGCTCGCCTCCTGGTAGGCGGCCTGCGCCTCGCGTGGACGACCGTCGGCCTCCAGCATCATGCCCAGACCCACCCACCAAGCGGCGACCTCCGGCTGCCGTTCCAGGGCGGCCGCGTAAGCGGCGGCGGCCTCGCGGTGGCGACCGAGTTGCTGCAAAGCGTTCGCGCGCAGGGCGATGGCCTCGGCCGTGCTGGCGCTCGGATCGGCTTCGAGCCGGGCCAGCGCGCCGGCGGCATCGCCGGCGGCCAGCGCCTCGCGCACGGCCTCAAGCGGATCGAGCGGCGCCGGCAGGCGTTCGATACGCGGTGGTGTTGCGGGTTCGGGAGCAGGTACAGGCAGGGGCATGGCCACCGCCGGTGCCGGCGCGGGTTCGGGCACAGGCGCGGGTTCGGGCACAGGCGCGGGTTCGGGCACAGGCGCGGGTTCGGGCACAGGCGCGGGTTCGGGCACAGGTGCGGGTTCGGGCACAGGTGCGGGTTCGGGCACGACGGCGGCCGGTGCGGCATCGACGACAGGGGCGGCGGGGGCGGCCTGCCAGAGCCACCAGCCCAGCACGCTCAGGGCCAGCGCCAGCAGCAGCGCCCCGAACAGCACGCTCCGATCGAGGCCTTCGCGCAGCGCGCGGGCCGCCGGCCGGCCGATGCCGGGGGTCGAATCGGCCATGCTGCGCCGTTGGCGGGCGTCGAGGTCTTTCAGCATCTGGTTGATGACGCTCATGCCCGCCCTCCTGCCCAAGCCGCCCAGCCCCACCCAGCCGCCGTCAGGCCCAGCAGCAGGGCCGCGGCCAGGGCGGCCCAGAGCATCGGCCGGGCCCGCCACCAGGGCGGCGAGAGGCTGCTGGCGCTTTCGGTGTCGCGCACGGCGAGTTCCACCTCGGCCGCGCCCACTTCGCGCAGGCCGCGGCCGTAGGCCAGCAGCAGGGCCTTGTGTGCCAACACATTGAGCAGGCGCGGAATGCCTCGGCTGGCATGGTGCAGGCGACGCAGCGCCACCGGCCCGAACAGCGGGCGACCGTTGTGGCCGGCCACCGCCAGCCGGTGTTGCAGGTAGAGCGCCACCCCTTCGGCGTCCAGCGGCCGCAGAACGTAGGCGAAACCGATCCGCTGCTGCAATTGGCGAAGCTGCGGCTGCGCCAGCCGGGCATCGAGTTCCGGTTGGCCGAACAGCACGACGTGCAGCAGTTTGCGGGTTTCGGTTTCCAGGTTGGACAGCAGGCGCAGTGCTTCCAGGCTGGCGTTGGAGAGGGCCTGCGCCTCATCGATGATGACCGCCACCCGCTTGCCCTCGCCGGCCAACTCGATCAGCCGTTCCTGGAGTTTTTTCACCACGGTGTGCTGGCGCGGGTTCGGCCCCAGCGACACACGGAGTTCATCGGCGATGGCCCGGCGCAGGGTATCGGGGTCGAGGTGGGGGTTGGGCACCCAGGCCGTCACCCAGTTCTCATCGAGGCTGTTGAGCAGCAGCCGGCACAGCAGGGTCTTGCCGGTGCCGACCTCGCCGCTCACCTTGATGAAACCGGCACCTTGGGCCAGTGCGAGGCGCAGCACTTCAAGGGCTTCGACGTGCGCCTCGTTACGGAAAAAAAAGCCGGTGTCCGGGGTCAACGCGAACGGCGGCTGGTGCAGGCCGAAATGCTGTTCGTACATGCCGGCCGCCGCAAGGGCGCTCAGGGCGCCCCGTCCCCGAGTGCGCGGGTGGCCTCGAGGCGCGGCCGGGCGGCGGCGTCCCAGTCGGCCTGCGATTGCACCACGGTCGGCCGCAGCAGAATCACCAGTTCGGTCTTGCGGCCAGTGTTGCGGGTCTGGCGGAACAGGTGGCCGAACAGCGGAATGTCGCCCAGAAGCGGCGTGCGGGCGTTCTGTCGCGACTGGCTGTCCTGCATCAACCCGCCGATCACCACCAGATGGCCGTTGGCGGCGCGCACCACGGTATCGCTCTGGCGCACCGTGCTGACCGCCAGCGGCAGGCGGAAATCACGATCGCCGACCACGATCAGCTTGGTCTGGTCCTGGACCTCGGAGATGGTCGGCTGCACATGCAGCAACACGTAACCCTCGGCCGAGATCTGCGGCGTGACATCGAGCGAGATGCCGGAGAAGAACGGCGTCAGCTCCAGCGAGGGGTCGGTCTGCTGGGTCTGGTTGCCGACCGTCTGGTTCTGGCTGCCGGTGACGCCGGTGACGAAGAACTCGTCGCTGCCGACCTTGATGACGGCCTTCTGGTTGTTGGTGGCCGAGACCCGCGGACTGGAAAGCACGCGCACATCGCCCTGCTGGCGCAGCAGTTCGACGAACGCAGCGAAATCACCGCCATCCCAGCCGACGCTGAACACCCCGCCAAAGGCCGAGGTGCGGGTGTTGTCGGGCAGGGTCGGGGCATTCGGGTTGAGGTTGCCCAACTGGCCGGCGATCTCGGAGAGGCCGTCCGGGCCGAAGATGGCACCGCCGCCGGTCTGGCCGATGATGCCGGCACCGCTGTCGACCACCTGCGCCCAGTTGATGCCGGTCTGGAAGCGGTCGTTGAGGGTGACTTCGAGAATGCGCGCCTCGAGGATGACCTGGCGGGCGACCACCGCCTGCACCGAATCGAGGTAGCGTTCGACATCGCGCATCTCCGAAGGCAGTGCGCGCACCACCACCGTGCCGGAATGCGGGCTGACCACCACGCTGCGGCCGGCCGCATCGCCGACGATGGTGGTGATCGCGCGCTCCAGTTCACTCCAATGGTCGGTCTCGGTGAGGGTGCGGACACGGCTGGTGAAGGCTTCGGCGCGACCGCCCGCCTCGCCCTCGCCGCCGCCCTGCCCGCCCTGCCCGCCTTGTCCACCCTGCTGCCCGCCGTTGCCGCCGGTCAGATCACCGGCATTGACGCGGGTGCGCGATTCACCGATCCGCTGCAGGTGCAGGGAATTGACTTCGAACACCCGTGACTGCAGGCGCGCAGGCATGACGATGTAACCGCCCCTGCGGGCTTCGTATTCGTAGCCGTAGACCTCGCGCACCACCTCCAGCACCTCGCTGACGGTGACGCCCTTGAGGCTGAGGCTTATGGTGCCGGTGACGTCGGGGTGGACCACCATGTTGATCGGCGTGTCCTGCACGAGACTCATGAAGAAGGCCCGGGCCGGCACTTCGTCGACATCGACATTGAAGCGCGGCGATACCGGGGGCCGGGCCGGGGCGGCGATCAGGGCGCGGGTCACGGCCGCTGGCGGGGCCGTCGTTGCCGGCACGGCCGTGGCGGCAGCAACCGGGGACTGTGCCGGGTCCGGGGCCTGCGCCAGGGCCGGTGCACTGGCGAGGGCGGCACCGAAGGCGACGGCAGCCAGCGGTAGCGTCAGGAGACGAGGCATCAGCGGTTCACCGGGCGGGCAAGGGAGGAATGGGAAAGGCGCAGTTCGGTGGTTCCGGCCGCGCTTTCGAGGCGCAGCCAGCCGGGGCCGATAGCGACCACACGGGCATCGCCGATGCGGTCGCCCGGGCGGACGCGCCGGCCATCGACGATGGCGCTGGAACGACCCGGCGCGACTTGGGTGAACTGCAAGACCGGCGCGGCGACGACGCTGGCCGCTGCAGCACCGGGGGATGGTAGGGCGATGGCGGGCCGGGTCGGATCGGGCACCGGGGCTGCGGCCAGAAGCCTGCCCGATCCCAGAGCAAGGGCGACGGCAAGGGCCAGCAAAGCGGATGACATGCGGGATTCAGACACCGATCCAGCCCTCCCCGAGGCCCAGGGTTTCGACTTCGACCTCGATCTGCAACACCGGCCAGCGGCTGGCATCGATGTCGAGCCGTTGCAGGCGCAGCCGGTACGGCAGGCCCTGCAGGGCGCGCACGTAGTCGAGGGTGGCGGCGTAACTGCCTTCGAAACGCAGTTCGACGCGGTGGCGGTGCAGCAGTGGCAGGCTCGGCGGCGTCGGAGCCGCTGTTGGGGGGGCATCCGGCGAGTCGCCCGATGCGGCGGCGTGCGGTGTCCAGTGCAGAATGTCGGAAGGCAGGGCGCTGACCGCCACCACCCGCAGGCGCTGGTCGCGACCCAACAGGTCGCGCAGCAGGCCGACCATGCGCTGCGGGGTGATCACCCGCTGGCCGTCCGCCACGAACACGGCATCGAGCGCGGCGGCTTCGGCGCGCAGGCGCTCCAGGGCTTCGCGGCGGGCCTGCTCGGGGTCACGGGCGAGTTCGGCCTCGAGCCGGCCGACCGCTTCCCGCAGGCCCTCGACCTGGACCTGCAAGGGGCCGATCTCCTCGCGCGAGGCTCGCCCGCTGTTGGCCTGCGGCTCGATCCAGAACACGTAGAGAACCGCCACCAGCAGCACGCCGGCCACCCAGGAAAGCAGCAGGCGTTCGCGTGGCCGCAGGGCTTCGAAACGCTGCTCCAGGAGATCGAAGCGGTTCATGGCGCGGCTCCTGAGGCATCCCCATCGCAGCCCTTGGCCAGAGCCTCGCAATCGGTGGCGAGTTCAAAACGCAAAGGCGCGCCGGCTTGTTCGCCGCGGCCCATTTCGAAACGGCTGAAACGGCGTCCAGCCAAGGCTGGCTCCGTCGAGAGTGCCTGCAGGAAAGCCGGCACCGCCTCGGCGTCCAGGGTGTGCCCGCCAAGGCCCAGCCGGGCCCCGGCATCGGCGAGGTGGATACGGGTCAGCCAGAGCGGTTCGGGGCGTTGCCGGCCAAGGCCGGCCAACACACCATCGAAGGGCACCACGCTGGTGCCGGCCTCGCGCAGGCGGGCCTCGATCCAGCGGCGACCATCGACCGCCTGCTGGGCCTCCACCAGAGCACGGGTCAGTTCCGGGTCGGGCAGGCGCCGGGCCAGGGCCTGGCTCGCGGCCTCGCTGCGCGATTGGAGGTCGGCTTGCTCGGCGTGCAGGGCATCGCGGGCGGCCAGCGCCTCGGCGGCCCGCCACTGGGTCCAACCGCCCCAGACCAGCAGCAGCAGGAGCACCCCGGCCAGCACGGCCAGCAGGCGGCGCAATTCGCCACGCGCCTCGAAAGGTCGCAGATCGTCCCGGTACAGATTGATGCGCTGGCTCATGCCGCACTCCCGCTGGCGATGGCGGCGAGTGGGGCCAGGCGATGGCCTGCCGCGGTCGGCTGGGCGGCCAGAGACGGCCAGCGCGCGGTGGCATCCAGCCGCTGCACATCGATACCAAGCAGACGGCGCAAGGCGGCATCGAGGCCCTCCGCGCCATCGATGCCGGATGCCAGCAGCAGGCGACGCGGCGGTGGCCGCTGGTGGTTGCGGTCGAAATAATCGAGGGTGCGCTGCAGTTCCAACGCGACCCGCTCGAACAGGCGCTCGTTGCGCTCATCCTGCGGATCGCGCAAGGCGCGCTGGTCGTCGCTGTCGAATTCGAAACGGCGCGAGACGAACAGCCGCTGCTCGCGCAGGGCCAGCATGCTGCCGCCACGCGGATCGAGCATCAGCACGGCAAGGCTGTCATCGCCGGGAATGACCTGATGGGCCACCGCGGCCCAGGCCAGATCGGCGATACCGATGGCCTCCAGCACCAGGCCGGCGGCAGCAATCTCGGCGATGCGCGGGCGCAGCTCGTCCTTGCGGGCTGCCGCGAGGTAGAGACTGGGCGGCCGGCCGCGACTGTCGAGGCCGGGCACCTCAAAGGCATCCAGCACCGCGTCTTCGATCGGGTACGGCAGCAGGTCACGCGCTTTCCAGCGCAGGGCCTGCACCCATTCGGCGGCCGGCACGGCCGGTTTCTCAACTTGCAAAAGGTGGTACTGGCCGGGATCGAGCAGCCATTCGGCACTCATGCCGGTGGCGCCAGCCTCACGGACCAGGGCGGCCAAGCTGGCGCCGGCATCGCTGCCCGAGGCCCGCTCGGCAGCGAAACCGCTACCCCGGCCCGCAAGCACCAGCCCCACGCGCTCGTGGGTGATCGACAAAGCGACACGCCCAGGCAGGCGGTGCTGGCGTTTGGCGAAGAAACTCCGTTCCGCGAAGGCCATGGATCGACCGTTCTGCCCCTGGGCGCTGACATGGCGCCGCGTTCGAATGACGGGCGCAGACTTTCATAGGCGGCGGTGGCCGGTCAATGAAAACGTGGTGTCCGTCACTGCATTTGACGTATGACTCAGCTCAGCAGGCCCCAAACAGCGGCCATCAGGGCCGCAAACCCCAGCACGGCGGTGAGCGGCACGGCCAGCAGGGTGAGCAGCGAGGCCAAGCGCCCCAGCCGGCGCTGACGCGGGCTCATCGCCCGGTAATTGGCGCCGTAGGCGGTGTAGACCGCGAGCACGCTCATCCAGGCCAAGGTGAAGCCGCCCAGACAGGCCAGCGCGGCCAGCAGCCAGGCCCACCAGGGCAGAAAACCGGCGATGCCGGCCAGAACTTCGGCCACGGCTCAAGCACCCGACATGAGGGAAGGCAGGTGGTCGAGCCTCACGGGTCCAGCGCTTCGAGGCGGGCGGCCAGCTCAAGCAGGCCGAGCCGCTGGGCTTCCAGATCGCTGGCCACCACCAGGTGGGTGGCCATCATCTGTTCGCGCACCCCGGCCAGCACCGGCGGCTCGATGCCGAGCAGAGCGGGGTCGGCCGCTTGCAGCACCGTGGCGGCAGCTTTGAGACGCTCGTTGGCGGTACCGAAATTGCGCTGGTCGAGGTCGGTGAGCGCTCGCTGCACCCCGAGTCGGGTGCGCAACAGGGCGATGCGCGCATCGGCCGTTGCGAGCGCGGTCTCGAGTTCCGCAAGCCGGGCGTTGAGCGAGGCCTTCTCGGCGGCCTGCGCAGCAAGTGCAGTCTGGTGCGCCGTGTCGCGCTCGACCAAGGCCGCGTGGCGTTGCCAAAGACCGATGCCGTAGGCCAGCAGCAGGCCCAAAGCAAGACCGATCAGGCCGGTGGCCAGTGGGTTGCGGCGCCACTCGCCGGACAAGAATGGGTGTGCCATCGCTCTGCCCTCCGAAAGGATCACCCCTCCAGATTAGCAGCCTTCGACCCGGACGTTGCAAGCCGGCCGTAGAGGTCGTGTTCGTCCGCACCGAGGATGGCGATATCGGCGAACTGCCCGGGCTTCAGGCGCCGCGCCGCGCCGTCCTGGACCTGCACGGTGCCGTCGATCTCCGGCGCATCGGCCATCGACCGGCCGATGGCGAGCTCACCGTCGATGGCGTCGATCAGCACCTTCTGCACCGTGCCGACCTTGCGCGCCAGCTTCTCGGCGCTGATCTCGGCCTGCAAAGCCATGAAACGTGCCAGGCGCTCCTGTTTGAGCGACTCCGGCACCGGGTCGGGCAGCTCATTGGCCCGGGCACCGGCGACCGGCGAGTAGGCGAAAGCACCGACACGGTCGAGTTCGGCGGCATCGATGAAGTCCAGCAGCTGCTCGAAGTCCGCCTCGGTCTCGCCGGGAAAACCCACGATGAAGGTGCTGCGGATCGTCAGCTCCGGGCAGATGGTGCGCCAACGCAGGATGCGTTCGAGCTGCTTCTCGGCCGCGGCCGGGCGCTTCATCAGTTTCAGGATGCGCGGGCTGGCGTGCTGCAGCGGCAGGTCGAGGTAGGGCAAGAGCTTGCCTTCCGCCATCAGCGGGATGACCTCGTCGACATGCGGGTAGGGGTAGACGTAGTGCAGCCGCGTCCAGACGCCGAGCTCACCCAGGCCACGGGCGAGACCGCTCAAGCGGGTGGCGTAGTCGCGGTCGCGCCAGCGCCGGGCGGCGTACTGGGCATCGACGCCGTAGGCGCTGGTGTCCTGCGAGACCACCAGCAACTCCTTGACCCCGCCCATGACGAGCTTTTCGGCTTCGCGCAGCACGTCGTCGACCGGGCGCGACACGAGATCGCCGCGCAGCGAGGGGATGATGCAGAAGCTGCAGCGGTGGTTGCAGCCCTCGGAGATTTTCAGGTAGGCGTAATGCCGAGGCGTCAGCTTGAGGCCGACGCCCTCGATCATGCCCTCGTCTTTTTTGCGTCTGCGCGGCGAGGGCAGCAGATCGGTGAAGGGATCGTGGCGCGGCGGCAGCGCCGCATGCACCGCGCCCATGACGCTGGCGTAGTCCTGCGGGCCGGTGATCGCCAGCACCTCGGGGTGGGCTTCGCGGATCGTTTCGGGGCGCTTGCCGAGGCAGCCGGTGACGATGACCTTGCCGTTCTCGGCCAGGGCCTCACCGATGGCATCGAGCGATTCCTTGACCGCCGACTCGATGAAGCCGCAGGTGTTGACCACCACCACATCGGCCCGGTCGTAGCTCGGCACGATCTGGTAACCCTCGACCTTGAGCTGGGTCAGGATGCGCTCGGAATCGACCAGGGCCTTGGGGCAGCCCAGGCTGACGAAGCCGATTTTCGGGCTGCGGATCGGCGGGGCCTTGGCGGGAAGGGTCTTGGCGGGCATGACGGAGCGCCGGCGGCGGGGCCGCTTGCGCAGGCAGGTGGGGGCTCGCCAGTATACCGGCCATCGCCACCCCGACCGCCGAGGGCACCATGGGCCACACCGTCTCGCTGTCCACCCCCAACGGCCCTCTCTCGGCCTGGCGCGCCGATCCGGCCGGACCAGCGAAGGGGGCACTGGTGGTGCAGGAAATCTTCGGGCTCAACGCCCACATCCGCGGCGTGGTCGATCGCTTCGCCAAGGCCGGCTTCGTCGCCATCGCCCCGGCCCTGTCGGTGTGGTCGGCTATGCACCTCGCCCTGCACCGCCAGCACCTGCCCGAGGCCCAGTTCGCCGTCTGGCCGGCCGGCCACGGCTTCAACTGCGAGATGCGCGCCGACTTCCACCCGCCCTCGGCACAGGCCGCACTGGCCCAGACCCTGGCTTTCTTCGCTACGCACCTGCAATGAGCTTCCGCCTCGATCCCCGCCTCGAAGCCGATTCGGTGTTCGTCGCCGACGGCCCACTGTCGCAACTCCGTCTGGTCGATGACGCCCGCTTCCCTTGGCTGGTGCTGGTGCCGCGCGTGGCCGGAGCCGTCGAATGGATCGACCTCGACGGTGCTTCCCAGCGCCTGCTGCTGGCCGAGATCAACCAGGCCGGCAACCTGCTGCGCCAGCACTTCGCCCCGATCGACAAGCTCAATATTGGTGCGCTCGGCAACGTCGTCCGCCCCTTGCATGTGCACGTGGTCGGCCGTCGCGAAGGCGATGCGGCCTGGCCGGGGCCGGTCTGGGGTGCTGGCCAGCGGCGGCCGTATGGCGGCGAAGCGCCCACGCTTGCCTCGCGCCTGGCCCGAGCGATGGCCGAACTGCCCACCACCGCCCTGCCGCACAGCGGCTGAGGACGGCCTCAGGTCTTCGGCAGGGTCACGCCGGTCTGGCCCTGGTACTTGCCGCCGCGATCGCGGTAGCTGGTCTCACAGACCTCGTCGGACTGGAAGAACAGCATCTGCGCCACGCCCTCGCCGGCGTAGATCTTGGCCGGCAGCGGGGTGGTGTTGCTGAACTCCAGCGTGACATGGCCCTCCCACTCGGGCTCGAGCGGGGTCACGTTGACGATGATCCCGCAGCGCGCGTAAGTGCTCTTGCCGAGGCAGACCACCAGCACATCGCGCGGGATGCGGAAGTACTCGACCGTTCGCGCCAGCGCAAAGCTGTTGGGCGGAATGATGCAGACGTCCGATTCGAGATCGACAAAGCTCGATGGATCGAAGGCCTTGGGATCGACGATCGTCGAGTTGATGTTGGTGAAGATCTTGAACTCGCGCGCGCAGCGCACGTCGTAGCCGTAGCTGCTGGTGCCGTAGCTGACGATGCGGCTGCCGTCGGCGGCGTGCTTGACCTGGCTCGGCGCGAAGGGCTCGATCATGCCGTTGGGAACGTCGGACATCCGACGGATCCACTTGTCGCTCTTGATGCTCATGCAGGCCTGGGCGGGTTCGGGGGGCGAAAGCGTAGCAAGCGACCGGCCAGGACGGGCCGCGACCGCTTGCGGCCAGCGGCTCAGGTGCTCTCGACCGTGATGCCGGGAAAGCCGATCTGGCGGTTCTTCGGTTGCAACGCGAGCTGCGCCGCCACCCGCCGGGCCATCCAGCGGTAGGCCGCCGCGTTGGCGCCACCCGGCTCGGCAAGCACGGTGGGCAGCCCGGCGTCGGCCTGTTCGCGGATGCGACCATCGAGCGGCAACGAGGCCAACAGGGGCAAGCCGTAGCGTAGGGCCATGGCCTGGCCGCCCCCCTGCCCAAAGACATGCTCGACATGACCGCAGTTCGTGCAGGTGTGCAGGGCCATGTTCTCGACGATGCCGAGCACCGGCACGCCGACTTTTCCGAACATGGCCAGTGCTCGCTTGGCATCGAGCAGGGCGATGTCCTGCGGTGTGGTCACGATCACCGCACCGGAGACCGGCATGCGCTGCGACAGGGTGAGCTGGACGTCGCCGGTGCCGGGTGGCAGGTCGACAACCAGGTAGTCCAGCCCGTCCCAGAGCGTGGTGTTGAACAGCTGCTGCAGGTACTGCGAGGTCATCGGCCCGCGCCAGATGGTCGCTTGGTCCTCATCAAGGAACAGGCCGATCGACATGACCTGCAGGCCATGCGCCAGCTTCGGGCTGATGGCCTTGCCGTCCGGGCTTTCCGGCTTGCCCGAAAGCCCCAGCATCATCGGGATCGAGGGGCCATGGATGTCGGCATCCAGCAGGCCGACCCGCGCGCCCTCGGCAGCGAGCCCCAGCGCAAGGTTCACCGCCGTGGTCGACTTGCCGACGCCGCCCTTGCCGGAAGCCACGGCGATCAGGTTTTTCACCTCCGGCAGCGGGCTCAGCTCGTTCTGCACCCGGTGGGCGTAGACCCGCTGGCCGACATCCACGAGGGCCGAGACCACGCCCGGCACGCCGCGCAAGGCGGCCTCGGCGCGAGCCGCCAGTTCCTCGTGCCAGCCGGCCGCGGCATAGGGCAGTTGCAAGTGGGCCACGACCCGACCCTGATCGACCGCGAGGCCGCGAACCGACTCGGCAACCAGCGGGGCATCGGTGTGGGGGTCGTGCAGGCCGGCAAGGGCGGCGCGGAGCAGAGGTTCGTCGGGCATGGGCATCGTGTCGGGGTGCCTGGGATTCAGAAAAAAAATGGAACGCGGACTTGACACAGTCCCGTTACACTCGTGTTAAGGTCCGGCCAAGGCCGAAAATTCGGCCGAGCACCACCGCCTCATGGCGCCCATTCTCTCAGGGGAGACTCCACCATGCGAAACAACCGCCCACGGCCCGCCTACAGCACATTGGCGCAGGCCACCGCCACCGCCTTGGCCCTCATGCTCGCCGTTCCGGCCGTCGCCCAAGAACGCGAAGCTGATGAGGACACCGATCAGCCCGAAGAAGAAGCCCAGGTGCTGGATGCCGTTCAGGTCACCGGCTCGCGCATTTTCCGTGCGGGTTTCGACACCCTCGAGCCGGCCACCGTGGTCACCCGCGAGCGGATCGAGGCGCGCGGCATCACCAACATCGCCGATGCGCTGAACGAGCTGCCCGGCTTCGGCACCGCCGTCACCCCGGAAGGCGGCCAGAGCACCTTCGGCGTCGGCGTCAACTTCGTCAACCGCTTCGGCCTCGGCACCAACCGCACGCTGGCGCTGATCAACGGCCGCCGCGTGGTCAATTCCAACCCCGGCACCATCTTCGGTCCGGCCGCCCCCGGCGTGCAGGTCGACCTCAACGCCATCCCGGCGCAACTGGTCGAGCGGATCGAGAACATCGCCATCGGCGGCGCGCCGACCTACGGTTCGGATGCGATCGCCGGTGTGGTCAACGTCATCACCCGGCGTGACTTCGAAGGTGCCGAAGTGTCCGGCACCTACGGCATCACCGACCGCGGCGACAACGAGCGCCACAGCCTCTCGGCGATCTTCGGCCAGAACTTCGGTGACAACCTGGGCAACATCACCATTGCCGCCACCCGCGACCAGTCCGACGGCGTGCTGGGCACCGAACGTGAGCGCATCCGTAATGCCTACCTCTTCGCGCCAAACCCCTGCACCACCGGCGGATCCAGCATCACCACCACCCAGCCCGGCCGCACCCCGGGCAACGACGGGCGGGTCAACCCGAACACACCGTTCCAGACCTGCACGCCCTCGGCCGCGGCGGACGGCATCGCCAACAACGTCCTCATCCGCGACCGCCGCCTGTTCTCGCTGACCTTCGGCGGCCTGCTGCTGCCGGCCACCGGTGGTTTCAACTTCCCGGATGGCCGCCTGCGCGGCTTCGGCGCGGCCAGCACCACCTACCTGCAGTTCGCCCCGAACGGCGACATCATCCCCTTCAACCCCGGCATCAACTTCGGTACGAGCAGCGCGCACGGCGGCGACGGCATGAACCTGCAGGAGAGCATCCAGCTCCTCAGCGACCTCGACCGCCAGACCATCAACCTGATGGGCTCGATCAATCTCGGCGACAACACCCGCCTGTTCTTCGAAGGCTTCGAGTACCACGCCGAATCGCTGGAACTGGTCGACCAGTACAACTGGAACGCCAACCTGTTCGGCGGCTTGTCGGGTCCGATCACCTTCCGCAACGATTACGCTCTGCTTTCGCCGCAGAATCAGGCCGTGCTGGCGGCGAATGGCATCACCAGCTTCCGCATCAGCCGCGCGCACCGCGATCTGGTCGAGAACAATGCCTCCAGCGAGGTGCTGATCCGTCGCGCGGTGTTCGGTGCTGACGGCATCCTCGCAGTCGGTGACCGCGATTTCCGCTGGGAAGCCAGCTACACCTGGGGCCGCAGTTCGGCGGATTTCTTCAGCCGTCAGATCGACAACCAGCGTTTCACCAATGCCCTGCATGTGGTCCGCAATGCCGCCGGCGCGGTGGTCTGCTCGCCCACGCCGGTGCCGGGCCTGATCGTGCCGGGTGGTTTCAGCCCGGTGGCCGACCCCAACTGCGTGCCGCTCAACCTGTTCGGCGAGGGTCGGCCCAGCCGCGAGGCGCGTGACTACGTCACCGTCAACAACCACGCCCGCGCCGCTCAGGAGCAGGAAGTGTTCAACGCCAACATCGGCGGCTCGCTGTTCGAGATGTGGGGCGGCCCGTTCAGCTTCAACGGCGGCTTCGAACGCCGCATCGAGCGCGCCGACTTCCAGCCCGACGCCTTCCAGCGCGCCGGCCGTGGCCGCAGCGTGGCCATCCAGCCGCTGACCGGATCGTTCTCCACCAAGGAAGCCTTCGTCGAGTTCATCGCGCCCTTCGTCGACAGCAATGCCAACATCCCCGGCCTGAACCGCCTCGACTTCACCGGCCGGTTCCGCCGTGTCGACAACACCGTGAACGGCGGCTTCAATGCCTTCACCGGCGGCCTGCAGTGGCGTCCGATCGAGGACATCGAGCTGCGCGGCAACTTCACCCGCTCGCTGCGGGCACCGTCGCTGGTCGAACTGTTCACGCCGGTGTCGAGTGCCTTCGCGTTCGTGCCCGACCCCTGCCATGCGCCGAACCAGGCCGGCGGCACCCGCCCGGCCGTCCGCCAGGCCAACTGCAACGCCATGTTCCAGGCCCTGGGCATCGATGGTTCCACCTTCCTCTCCAACGCGGTCACGGCCTCGATCCCGATCACCAGCCAGGGTGACAGGAACCTGCTGAACGAGTCCTCCGATGGCTGGACCTACGGCATCGTGCTGCAGCCGCGCTGGGTGGAGGGACTGCGCATTTCGGCGGACTACTACAAGATCGAGATCAGCGACGTCATCGGCAATCTGGGCACGGCCGACATCGCCACTGGGTGTTTCGACAACACCGAGTTCGACCGCAACAACCCGCTGCAGGGCAACGCCTTCTGCTCACGCATCCAGCGTGATGCGGCTGGCCAGATCCAGTTCGTGCAGACCGGTTTCGTCAACGGTGGTTATCTCAACTTCCGCGGCTTTTCCGGCGAGATCAGCTACGCGCAGGATCTTGCCGACTGGGGCCTCGATTTCGGTGGCGTGCTGAGCTTCACCGGCACCGCCTTCCGCCGCGTCGGCGTGGACAGCTCGATCAACAACGTGGTCAACGTCAACGGCCTCGGTCTCATTGGCACCCCGCTGCGTGAGTACCAGTTCGGCATCGCCTATGAGCAGCCGCGCTGGGGCGTGAGCGTGCAGGGCAACTACACCGGCCCGGTGCGCGTCGGCAACGACATCTCGCCGGAGTTGCAGGACATCATGACCTTCGAGAGTGCGACCACCTACGACGCCAGTGCCTTCGTCAATTTCCTCGACGGCGACCTGCGCCTGCGGCTGGCCGCGACCAACCTCACCGACGAGGAGCCGCCGTTCCCGCTCGTGGGCCTCGGCACCTACGACACGCTGGGTCGGCGCTATACCCTCTCGGCGATCTACCGCTTCTGACGCCAGAAGCAGCAGCACTGCAAGCGAAGCCCGGCCCCGTGCCGGGCTTCGTCTTTCCGACGATCCAGTCGGCGGCCGCAACCGGTGAACCGTCGCCATCTGCGATAATCACGGCCTGCCTTTGCCGCGATGCCGATGACCACGCCCGCTTCCCTTCCGCCCGCGGCGCGCCCAGCGCCCGCCCTTGTCACCACCGCCCTGCCCTACGCCAACGGCGAGATCCACCTCGGGCACCTGGTCGGCTACATCCAAGCCGACATCTGGGTGCGCACGCGGCGGATGGCCGGCGGTGCCACGCACTTCGTCTGCGCCGACGACACCCACGGCACGCCGATCATGCTGGCGGCCGAGAAGGCCGGTACCACGCCCGAGGCTTTCATCGCCGGCGTGCAGGCCCGCCACGAGCGCGACTTTGCCGACTTCGGCGTCGGCTTCGACCACTACGACTCGACCCACAGCATCGGCAATCGCGCGCTGACCGAAGCGATCCATGCCTCGCTGAAGGCGAACGGCCACATCGGCATCCGGCCGATCCAGCAACTGTTCGATCCGGTGCGGAACATGTTCCTGCCCGACCGCTACATCAAGGGCGAGTGCCCGAACTGCGGCGCGACCGAGCAGTACGGCGACAACTGCGAGGCCTGCGGCGCCACCTACGCGCCCACCGAGCTGAAGAACCCGCGCTCGGTGGTCTCCGGTGCCACGCCGGAGCTGCGGATGAGCGAGCACCATTTCTTCGAGCTGGGCCACTTCGAGGCCTTCCTGCGCGAGTGGCTGGCCGGCGACGTGGCCCACCCGGGCGTGCGCGCCAAGCTGATGGAGTGGGTCGAGTCCGGCCTGCGCGCCTGGGACATCTCACGCGACGCGCCCTACTTCGGCTTCGAGATCCCCGGCGCGCCGGGCAAGTACTTCTACGTCTGGCTGGATGCGCCCATCGGCTACCTGTCGAGCTTCAAGGCCCTGTGCGAGGCGAAAGGCTTGGACTTCGGCGCCTTCCTCGACGCTGCGCGCAACGCGAAGGGCGAAACCGAGCTGCACCACTTCCTCGGCAAGGACATCGTCAACTTCCACGGCCTGTTCTGGCCGGCGGTGCTGCACGGCTCCGGCCACCGCACGCCGACGCGTCTGCACGTCAACGGCTACCTGACGGTGAACGGCGAGAAGATGAGCAAGTCGCGCGGCACCTTCATCCAGGCCCGCACCTACCTCGAGGCCGGCCTGCCGCCGGAAGCGCTGCGCTACTACTACGCGCTGAAGAGCTCGGGCGGCGTCACCGACCTCGACCTCAACCTGGCCGACTTCATGGCGCGAGTGAACGCCGACCTCGTCGGCAAGTTCGTCAACATCGCCAGCCGCTGCGCCGGCTTCATCGAGAAGCGCTTCGGCGGCCAGCTCGCCGCCGAGCTCGATGACCCCGCGATGGTCGCGCGTTTCGTCGAGGCGCTCGATGCAGTGCGCGGCCACTACCTCGACGACGATGCCGCCGCCGCCGTGCGCGGGGTGATGGCGCTGGCCGACGAAGCCAACCGCTACGTCGACGAGAAGAAGCCCTGGGTGATCGCCAAGGCCGAGGGGGGTGATGCCGATCTGCAGCGCGTCTGCACGCAGGGCCTCAACCTGTTCCGACTGCTGGCGATCGGCCTGAAGCCCATCCTGCCGGCGCTGTGCGCGCGCGCCGAGGCCTTCCTCGACGCACCGATCGAAGGATGGGCCGACGCCGCAACGCCCCTGCTCGGCCGCGCCATCCGCCCCTACGAGCCCCTGCTCACCCGCATCGAACCCAAGCAGATCGACACCATGATCGACGCCTCCAAGGATTCCCTCGCCGCTGCTGCCGAAGCCGCGAAAGCCGCTGCTGCAACGGCGGCGCCCACCAGCGTCGAGAAGGCCGCGAAGCCCGCCGCGCCAAAAGCCGAACCGGCCAAGCCCGCTGCCGACGACGCCCCTGCCTTCATCGGCATCGAGGACTTCGCCAAGCTCGACCTGCGCATCGGCCGGGTGCTGGAATGTGGGTTCGTCGAAGGCTCCGACAAGCTGCTGCGCTTCAAACTCGACGCCGGCGAGCTCGGCGAGCGGCAGATCTTCTCGGGCATCCGCGCCAGCTACGGCGAGCCGGAGAAGCTCGTGGGCCGGAGCGTCGTGTTCATCGCCAACCTCGCCCCGCGCAAGATGCGCTTCGGGATGAGCGAGGGGATGATCCTCTCGGCCGGCTTCGATGGCGGTGCGCTGGCCCTGCTCGACGCCGACCCAGGCGCCCTGCCCGGTATGCCGGTGCGCTGAGCCTGACAGGCAGCCGGGGTCCAATGCCGATGGGCGACCTGCTGTTGATCCTGATCGGCACGGCGCTGGCCAACCGGCTGCTGCTGCGCCGGAGCACCCTGCTGCCCGGCCGGCTGCGACCGTTGCAGCACGCCGGCCTTGTCGCCCTGGCCTCGCTGTTCACCCTGATCCTGACACTGGGCGTGGCGGCCCTGCTCGAAACCGGCGTGCCGGCGCTGACCGGAGCCCTCGCTTGGCTGCTGGCGATCGTTCCGGCCGTGCTGGCCACCGGCCTGTGGATGCGCCGGGCGATGGCCCAGACCGGGCCCGCGCCGGGGCTGCTCGCGCTGCTCGCCATCAATGCCACCGCTCTGGGTCTCGGCCTGCAGGGCCTGGGCACAGCGGAGGGCGGCCTGCTCCTGAGCCTGCTGCAAGGTCTGGCCACCGGCCTCGGCTTTGGCCTGCTCCTGCTGCTGTTCACCGCCCAGGACGAACGGCTGGCCGCCACGGCGGTGCCGGCCCCGCTGCGCGGCGTACCGCTGCTGCTGCTCGGTGCCGCCGTGCTGCTGCTGGCCGTTCAACTCGGCCTGCGGGAGCCCTGAGGGCCATGGCGACCATGGGCGCCCTGCTGTTCTGGCTGTTGCTGATGCTGGGCTTGGGCTGGGCCCTGCGGGCCCTGCTGCGCCGCCATCGACCCGATTACCGGTCGCTCGCCGATCGGATCGATGCGCTGCTGCCGCAGACCCAGTGCGGGCAATGCCATTACCCGGGCTGCCGACCCTACGCCCTGGCCATCGCCCAGGGCGAGGCCGAGATCAACCAGTGCCCGCCCGGTGGCGAGGCCGGCATCCGCGCCTTGGCCGCCCTGCTCGACCGCGAGCCCAAGTCGCTCTCGCCGGTGCATGGCGTGGAAAAACCGCCGCAGGTGGCGCGCATCCGTGAGGCCGAGTGCATTGGCTGCTTCAAGTGCATCGCCGCCTGCCCGGTCGATGCCATCCTGGGCGCGCCGAAGTTCCTGCATGTCGTGGTCGAAGACCTCTGCACCGGCTGCGAGTTGTGCATCCCGCCCTGCCCGGTCGACTGCATCGAACTGCGGCCGGCCGCCCTGCCGATCCGTCTGCTGCCCTGAGGCCGGACGTCAGGCTCGTGGCTTTTTCTCGCCGGCCTCGATGCGCAGATCGAGCCGGTTGCCCGGCGGCGGCAAGGGGCAGGTCGAATACGGCGTGAAAGCACAGGGCGGATTGAAGGCGCGGTTGAAATCGAGGATGACGCGCTGGTCGGCGCCGGGCGGATCGGCGTAAAGAAAGCGCACCGCTGCGTAGGTCTCGTGGCCGCTGGTGCGGTCGGCGAAGATCAGGAACAGACGACCATCGCCCTCGTCCACGGCCTCCAAGCGGAAGCTTTGGCCGGCTTTCTCGAACACCACCGCGCCGGGGTTGGGGCGGAACTCCTCCTGCCCCTGCATGTTGATGGTGGCGAGGGTCTGGCCGGGCGGGTTCGGCTCGAAGCGGCCGACCAGGCGCCAGTCCGGCGTCACCGGAAAATGGTCGATGCCGGTGAAGCCGGTGCGCGTCGGCGCCAGCGCATCGCGCACCCGCAGGGCGTGGCGACCCGAGCGTTCGATCACGATGAAACTGGCATCGCCGCCGTTGAAGCCGACCACGGTGGGGCCGGCCGGATCGGCATCGGTGCGCAGCCGCTGCGCGCCCGCCGCGGCGGGCTTGCCATCGAAGGTGACGCCGGCGCCGCGACTGGCCCGGAAGCGCACCGTGCCGTCGCCCTCGAGCGTGATCACGCCCAGTTCGTCGGGGCCGACCGCCAGCCGCAGGCCACGGGTCGGGCCGCTGCCGACGATGCTGTTGCCACGTTCCAGCCAGTGCAGGCCAACCAGAGACAGCCAACCGTCCGGACGTTGCAGGCGTTCGAGGCGTTCCTTGCGCCAGGCCTCCACCGCTTCGGCATGGCGTTGCGCGGCCTGCGCCTCGGCCTTGGCGCGCTGGGCCGCCGCCGCCTGCTCGGCCGCACTCGGGTCTTCGGGACCAGCGCTGCAAGCTGACAGGCCGATCGCCATGATCATCAGAACGCCGAGCAGGCCGGCCGGCACAAGACGGGGGATAGGCAGTGGCTGGGGCATGCGCGATTCCTCATCGTCCACGAAGAAACAGCCGGTCGAGTTCGGCCAATGACAACTGTACGCAGGTCGGGCGACCGTGATTGCACTGGCCGCTGCGCTCGGTGGCTTCCATCTCGCGCAACAGGGCGTCCATCTCCGGCGGGCTGAGCCGGCGATGGGCGCGCACCGAGGCGCGGCAGGCCCAGCCGGCCATCAGCGCGTGGACCGCCTCCTCGACTTTGCGGGTGCGGCCGTGCTCGGACAGCTCGGCCAGAGCATCGAGCAGCAAGGGCCGTGGATCGAGGTCGGCCAGCAAGGCCGGCACGCTGCGCAAGGACAGCGACTGCGGTCCGCTGCGGCGCAAGTCGAAACCCAGCGCGGCAAGCAGCCCGGCATGCTGTTCGGCAGTGTCGGCCTCGCGCTCGCTCACGGCCAGCGCCAGCGGCACCAGCAAGGGCTGGACGCGCAGGTCCTGGGCGGCGTGCGCGGCTTTCATGCGCTCGTAGGTGATGCGCTCGTGGGCGGCGTGCATGTCGACCAGCACCAGGCCCTGCGCGTTCTGCGCCAGCACATAGACCCCGTGCAGCTGCGCCAGCGCGAAACCGAGCGGTGGCACGGCATCGGCATCGGCCGGGCTTGGCGACGGCGAAGCCAAGCGCGTCGACAGAGGCGATGCCGATGAGGCCGCACCGTACAAGGCGCGGTAGCCCGCCACCGCCTCGGCCAGAGGAAGCCCGAGTCGCGCTGGCTCGCCGGGCCAGCCGGCAGCGGGGCCGGAAGGCAGTGCAGTCGGCCCGGCCAGGCCCGGATCAAGGCCCTGATCGAGCGCTGCGGAGGCTCCGGCGCGGGTGCCGGCCAGAGCCTCGTGCAGGCTGCGGAACATGAAATCGTGGACCAGCCGGGCGTCGCGGAAACGGACCTCGTGCTTGGCGGGATGGACATTGACATCGACCCGCCGCGGATCGAGTTCGAGGAACAGCACGAACGCCGGATGGCGGCCGTGGTAGAGCACATCGGCATAGGCCTGGCGCACCGCATGCGCCACCACCCGATCGCGCACCGCCCGGCCGTTGACGTAGAAGAACTGCTGGTCGCTGCTGCTGCGCGCCGCGCCGGGCAGGCCGATCCAGCCGTGCAGGCGGAGGCCGGCCGCGGCCTGCTCAATGCGCAGGGCCTGCGCCGGAAACTCCGGGCCCAGCACCTCGGCCAGGCGTCGTTCGGGCTCGGCGCTGACCGGCCGGTACTGGCGCAGCAGGCGGCCGTTGTGGAGCAGGCGCAGCTCGATCTCCGGCCGCGCCAGCGCCAACTGCCGCAGCCAGTCCTCGATGTGGCCCAGTTCGGTGCGCTCGGCCTTGAGGAATCGCCGGCGCGCCGGCAGGTTGGCGAACAGATCGCGCACCTCGACCGTGCTGCCGATCGGGTGCGGGTGCGGCACCGGCTGGCCGACCCGGCCACCTTCGACCTCGAGCCGGTGACCGTGAGCAGCATCGGCGGTGCGCGAGGTCAGGCTGAAACGGCTGACCGAGGCGATCGACGGCAGGGCCTCACCACGGAAGCCCAGGGTGGCCACCGCCTCCAGATCGTCGAGGCTGGCGATCTTGCTGGTGGCGTGGCGCGACACCGCGAGCCGCAGCTCGTCGGGGGCGATGCCGCTGCCGTCGTCGCGGATCCGCACCAGCCGCGCTCCGCCCTCTTCGAGTTCGACCTCGATCCGGCGGGCGCCGGCATCGAGCGCGTTCTCGACCAGTTCTTTGACCACCGAAGCCGGCCGCTCGACCACTTCGCCGGCGGCGATCTGGTTGACCAGCACTTCGGGCAGCAACTGGATCGGCATGGTGGCAGGCCGCGGAAACGGCCGCCGATGATAGCCGAGCGCCGCCCTGCCCGGCCGGGTCTCAGCGCGGTGCGGCCGGAATCCGCAGGCGTTCGCCGGCGCGCACGGCATCGCCACGCAGGGCGTTGGCGCGGCGCAGTTCGGAGACCGAGACGCCATGGCGGGCGGCGATCAGGCCCAGGGTCTCGCCGCGGGCGACCACGTGCTGGCGGTTGATGTCGAGCCGATCCTGGTTGGCCGCGAACCAGGTGCCCGGCGGCGGCTGCGCGGCGAAATGATCGGCCACGCCACGGGCCACTTCGCGGGCGAGCCGTTCGCGGAAAGCCGGATCGTTGAGCCGGCGCTCGTCCTCGGCATTGGTGAGGAAGCCGGTTTCCAAGAGCATCGAGGGCACGTCGGGCGAGCGCAGCACCCAGAAATTGGCGCGCTCGACGTCCGGCTTGCGGGTCTTGCCGACCTCGCGCAGCGCATCGAGCACATGACCCGCGGCCTCGTCGGAAGCACGCAGGGTGGCGCTTTGCGAAAGGTCGAGCAGCACCGCGGCGAGGTTGCGGTCCTTGTCGTCGAGTGAGACGCCGCCGACCAGATCGGCGTTGTTCTCGCGGTCGGCGAGGAAACGCGCCGCCTCGCTGGAGGCACCGCGAGTGGAGAGCACGAACACCGAGGCGCCACGCGCCTGGCGGTTGGCGGCGGCATCGGCATGCACCGAGATGAAGAGATCAGCCTGGGCCTCGCGTGCTTTACGGAAACGGTCGCCGAGCGGGATGAAGTAATCGCCGTTGCGGATCATCAGGGCGCGCATGCCCGGATGGCGGTTGATCGCCTCGGCCAGTGCCCGTGACACCTGAAGAGTGACGGTTTTCTCGAAGGTGCCGCCACCGCCGATGGCACCGGGATCACGGCCACCGTGGCCCGCGTCGATGGCGATCAACACCGGCCGCTCACCGCTCGCGGCAGCTGCGGAAGGCTCCCCGGCCGTGGGCGTGGCGGAGGTTCCGCTGCGGGTGGTGGTGGGGGTGCTGGCGGTGGCGTTGCCGGATTCTTCTGCACGGAACAATTCGAGGATCAGCCGGGTCTCACGACCTTCGCCCTCGACGCGGCTGCGCGGCTTGACCGCGCCACCCAGATCGAACACCACCCGCAATTTTCCGGGGCTTGGCGTGCCGGTACGAACCCCGATGACCCGGCCATTCGGTGCCGGTGCACGAAAGCCCTCGGCCAATGAGGTGCCGGGCAGATCGAGCACCAGCCGTTTGGGGTTGTCGAGGCTGAACACCCGGTACTCGCCGGGGGCGGCATCGAGCCGCAGTTCGGCCCGGGTTTTGCCTTCGCCGGCGCTCAGTCGCAGCTGGTTGAGCTGGCCACCGGCCTGTGCCAGCGCGGCGTAGGCGACCGCGCCCAAGAGCAGGGCGAGGTGCAGCCAGCGCGTCAGCGACAGGGCGGGAAATCGCGGCATGAGGAGATTGAAGCACCGGTGATCGGGTTTTGCAAGGGCTTTTCCCTTGCGAATCCGTGACCTGCGAAACCTTCCTCGGGTATCGCCTGATGAACCGGCCCTAACCGTCATTTCGGAACCGACACCCCCCCCCGCCGAGACAGGTTGGGACGAACCCGGAGCAGCACCCCCCGCTGCGACAGGTCAGGACGCGCCCGAAGCAGCACCTCCGCCGCAACAGGCCGGGACGCGACCGAAGCAGCACCCCCCGCTGCGACAGGCATGGGGCCTGCGGCGGACTCGGGCCGGTAGCGGTGTGGCAAGAAACCCGACGGGCCGACCGAAGGGCGCATCCTGCGCCCTCGGTCGGTGCGCCCGTCCGGGGCGCACCCTGCGGGCCTGGCGTCTGATCATTGGGCCGGCCCTCGAATTCCGCCGCAAGCTCCCCAGCCTGCCTGGCGGGGTGCTTCGCGGCTGTGGCGGTCATGAAGTGAGCAGCACGATCTTGGCTTCGCTTCGCATCCTTTGGGTGGATCGCGTCTTACGGCAGATGCCCGTCAGCGAGCGCCGCGCCAGCGCGGCCTCGTGGACAGCGAAGCGAGCCATGGAGGGCGAGCGGCGGCGAATGCGTAGCGGGACGCGGAGCCTGAGCCGTCGCGTCCGCAGGTCGCGCGTCGGCAGGCGCGAGGGTGCTGGGTCGTTGCGATCCAGCAGGCCGGGACGTGCCCGGAGCTGCGCCCACACCGCAGCAGGCTGTGAGCCCGGAGCAGTACCCCCGCTACGACAGGCCGGGGAGCTTGCGGCGGACTCAGGCCGGCAGCCGTAGGGCAAGAAACCCGACGGGCCGACCGAAGGGCGCATCCTTGGCGCCCTCGGTCGGTGCGCCCATCCGGGGCGCACCCTGCGGGCCTCACGTCTGATCACCGGGCCGGCCCTCGAATTCCGCCGCAAGCCCCCAGCCTGCCGCGCAGGGTGCTTCGCGGCTGTGGCGGTCATGAAGTGAGCAGCACGATCTTGGCTTCGCTTCACATCCTTTTGGTGGATCGCCTACTGCGGCCGATGGCCGTCTGCGAGCGCCGCGCCAGCGCGGCCTCGCGGACAGCGAAGCGAGCCAAGGAGGGCGAGCGGCGGCGAATGCGGAGCGGGACGCGGAGCCTGAGCCGTCGCGTCCGCAGGTCGCGCGTCGGCAGGCGCGAGGGCATGGCGCAGGCGCAAGGGCATGGCGCAGGCGCAAGGGCATGGCGCAGGCGCGAGGGCGTGGCGCAGGCGCGAGGGTATGGCCCTGTTCCGTGCTCCAGCAGACCAAGACGCAATCAACTGCACCCACGCCGCGATAGCCCAGAGGCCTGCCTTGCGGGGTGCTACCAATTTCACATCAACGGGACCCCGGCACGCCCGCCAGCCAGTCACGGCCGGTCGGGCTCAAGGCCCGCAGTCGCGCTCGGCGTCCTTCACCCTCGACCTGCAAGGCCACGGCAAGATCGGCCGGCGGCAACTGCCGGCCTCCCCGTTCCGGCCATTCCACCAGCCAGAGCGAGGCGCTGGCTTCCAGTTCGTCAAGGCCAAGGACATCCAGCTCGCCGGCATCGGCAAGCCGGTACAGGTCGAGGTGGGCGGCCTCGCCACCGTCCGCCAAGGGGTAGCGTTCGATCAGGCTGTAGGTCGGGCTGCGGATGCTGCCGCTCACACCGAGCGCACGCAACAGAGCCCGCGCCAGGGTGGATTTGCCGGCCCCCAGATCGCCCTCCAGGGCGAGGTGGGCCCGGACCGGCCGAGCCGCCGCCAGTGCACGGCCCAAGGCCTCGGTGGCCGCCGCGTCGGGCAGATCGATGATGCGGATCGGCGCGCTCATGGCGGCAGCACGCCGCGCAGGGCGGCGATCACATCACCGGCGAGCAGGCCGCGCTGGCCCTCGGTGGCAGCGGCATCGGCGGCCAGGGCATGGGCCAGGGCGGCGGCCCAGCCGGCGCGGAAGGCATCGAGGCCCTGCGCCCGGAAGGCCGCCACCACGCCGGCCAGGGCATCGCCCATGCCGGCCGAGGCCATGCCGGGGTTGCCGGCCCGCAACACACGCGGCAGCTCGCCCGGCGCGCCGATCAGGGTGCCCGCCCCTTTCAGCACCACCGTGGCCGCGTAGCGCTCGACCAGGGCGGCCAGCGCCGCCCAGCGATCGGCCTGAACGCTGACGCTGTCGGTGCCGAGCAGGCGCGCGGCCTCGCCGGGGTGCGGCGTGAGCACCGCGCCGGGCAGGCGGCGGGGGGCTGCGGCCAGACGATTCAGGGCATCGGCATCCAGCACCAGCGGCCGGCCGCTCGTCAGCACCGGCTCGAACCAGTCCGCGGCCAGTCCGGCCGCACCAAGTCCGGGGCCGCAGACGATGGCATCGGCGCGCTGCAGGGCCGCCATGCGGTCGGCCGCGGCGATCACCCCGCCCATCACCTCCGGGCGACGCAGGCGCAGGGTGGCGGCGGCCAGCGCCGTGCTGGCGACCTCCACCCAGCCGGCACCGGCGCGCGCCGCCGCCTCGGCGCAGAGCACGATCGCGCCCTCCATGCCGGAATCGCCACCGACGGCCAGCACCCGGCCGTTGTGGCCCTTGTGGCTGTCGCGGGGGCGGCGCGGCAGGGCCTCGAACAGGGCCGAAGGCTCCAACGCCAGCGCGTCGGCCGGGCGTCGGGCGCAGTACCCGGCCAGACCGAGTTCGGCGATCTGCACATCCCCCACCGCATCGAGCGCCGGCCCGGTGAACAGGCCCGGCTTGGCGGCGATGAAGGTGAGCGTGCGATCGGCCTGCACGGTCGGGCCCGGTGCGGCACTGCAATCGGCATCGAGCCCCGAGGGCAGGTCGAGCGCCAACACCGCCGCGCCAGCGGCGCGGGCACGGTTGAGGGCCAGGATGGCGGCGGCGGCCGGCCCTTCCGGCCGGCGTGCCAGACCGGTGCCGAACAGGCCATCGATCCAGACCTCGGCCGGTGGCAGGGCGTCCTCGAAAAGCGCCACCGTGCCGCCCGCCGCACACCAGGCGGCGTGGGCGGCCACCGCCTCGCTGCTGCGCGGCGGCGCGAGGGCGAACAGCTCGACCTCGAGCCCGGCCTCGCGCAGGCGAAGGGCGGCCACGTAGGCATCGCCACCGTTGTTGCCGCTGCCGCAGAACACGCCGATGCGCCGGGCCTGCGACCAGTGCCGGCGCAATTCCAGCGCCGCCGCCGCGCCGGCGCGCTGCATCAGCGACCCGGCGTCCAAGCCCTCGGCCGCCGCCGCGCGTTCGATCGCGCGCACCGATTCGGTGCGGTACAGCGGCAGGGCATCGGACATGGCGGGATTCTATACTCGCCGCCATGCACGACTGGGCCGCGCTCGCCGCCGACATCAAGCGCTGGGCCGGGGAACTCGGCTTCCAGCAGGCCGGCATCAGCGCCGGAACGCTGGCCCGGGACGAAGCGCACCTGCAGGACTGGCTGGACCGCGGTCACCACGCGACGATGGATTGGATGGCCCGCCACGGCCGCAAGCGCAGCCGCCCCGCCGAACTGGTGCCCGGCACCCTGCGCGTCATCAGCGTGCGCATGGACTACGGCGTCGACGACGATGCGGCGTGTTGGGCCACCCTCGCCGATGGCAGCCGCGCCTACATCGCCCGCTACGCGTTGGGTCGCGACTACCACAAGGTGCTGCGCACGCGGCTGCAGAAACTGGCCGACCGCATCGGTGAGGTCGTGGGCTCGTTCGGCTACCGCGCCTTCGTCGATTCCGCCCCGGTGCTCGAACGTGCTTTGGCCCGCGATGCTGGCCTCGGCTGGATCGGCAAGAACACCTGCGTCATCAACACGCAGGCCGGCAGCTGGTTCTTCCTGGGCGAGCTCTACACCGACCTGCCGCTTCCCGTCGACGCGCCGGCCAGCGAGCATTGCGGCACCTGCACGCGCTGCATCGACATCTGCCCGACGCAGGCGATCGTGGCACCCCACCGGCTCGACGCCCGCCGCTGCATCAGCTACCTCACCATCGAGAACCCCGGCGCGATCCCGCTCGAATTCCGCAAACCGCTCGGCAACCGCATCTTCGGCTGCGACGACTGCCAGCTGGTCTGCCCCTGGAACAAGTTCGCGGTGCGCCATCATCTGCCCGATTTCGAGCCGCGCAACGGGCTGGACACCGCCGGTCTGGTCGAGTTGTTCGCCTGGGAGGAGGATGAGTTCCTGCGCCGCACCGAGGGCTCGGCGATCCGTCGCACCGGGCATGTGGGCTGGCTGCGCAACATCGCGGTGGCGCTGGGCAACGCGGCTGCTTCACCGGAGGTGGTCGCCGCGCTTCAGACGTGCGCCGCCCACCCCTCGGCGCTGGTCCGCGAGCATGTGGCCTGGGCGCTGGAGGAGCAGGCGGGCAAGACCGTCGCGTGAACCCCGAGACCGGGCCGTGCGTCGGCATTTGCGAAGCGGAATGGCGGCCTGCGCCGGGGTGGCTCAGCCGCGAGCCCGGATCTCGGCTGCCAGTGCGGCGCTGACCGGATCGCTGGCCTGGGCCCTGCCCTCGAGCACCGGCAGCAGGCCGGCAGCGAGGCGTTTGCCCAGTTCCACGCCAAACTGGTCGAAGGCATTGATGCCCCAGAGCACCGACTGCGCGTAGACGCTGTGCTCGTACAGGGCGAGCAGTGCGCCGAAGCTGCGCGGTGTGAGGCGATCGAGCAGGAGCAGGCTGCTCGGCCGGTTGCCCGGCGAATGCTGCGCCGCTGTCGTGCCGGCATCGCCGTTCGCCAGGGCCTCGGACTGCGCCAGCAGGTGCGAGAGCAGCACGCGGTGCGATTCGGCGTGAGCATGATCGGGCCGGATGACGCCGATGAAATCGACCGGAACGACCTGGGTGCCCTGGTGCAGGGCCTGGAAGAAACTGTGCTGGCAATCGGTGCCGGCGCCGCCCCAGATCACCGGCACGGTGTGGTGCCGGATCGTCCTGCCCGCCTGATCGACGCGCTTGCCGAGCGATTCCATCACCAGCTGCTGCAGGTAGGCCGGCAGCAGGCGCAGGCGCTCATCGTAGGGCAGCACCGCCTGCGCGGCGTGGCCCTCGACGTTGCGATTCCAGACCGCGAACAGTGCATGCAGCAGTGGCAGGTTCGCTGCGGCCGGCGCTTCAAGGGCATGCCGGTCGATCGCCTCGGCCCCGGCCAGCATCTGCGCGAACGCCTCCTCGCCGAGGGCCAGCAGCACCGAGAAGCCCACCGCCGACCACAGCGAGTAGCGCCCGCCCACCCAGTCCCACATGGGCAGCACACGCGTGGGATCGATGCCGAAAGCTTCGGCTTTGGCCACGTTGGCGCTCACGGCATAAAGCCGCTCGCTGCCGCCCAGCCAGTCGCGCACCAGAGCGCCGTTGAGCAGGGTTTCCTGCGTGCCAAAACTCTTCGAGACGAGGATGGCGGCGGTCCGGGCCGGGTCGAGCCCGGCCAGCAGGCGCTTGGCAGCGTGCGCATCGACATTGCTGAGGAAATGGACGGTGAAACGGCCGTCGCCGACCTCCTTCAGGGCATCGAGCGCCAGACGCGGGCCGAGGTCAGAACCGCCGATGCCGATGTGGATGAGCTCGGTGACCGGCCCGGCGCGCAGCGCGGCGGCCAAACCGACCATGCGCTCACGGGCGGCGGCGGCTTCGGCGGCGGCGCGGGCAGCGACCGGCGCATCGAGGGCGGTACGCAAGGCGCTGTGCAGGGCCGGACGGCCCTCCGAGCGGTTGACCGGTGCGCCCTCGAGCAGATCGCGGAAGGCCTGGGCCGCGCCGCTCGCCTCCGCCATGCCGAGCAGGGCGGCCAAGGCCTCGGCGTCGACGTGCTGGCGGGCGAAGTTGGCGTAAAGACCCTGGACCCGCAGGGCCAACCGCTGACCGCGGTCGGGTTCGCGGGCCTGCAAGTCGCTGAGCGAAAGCGCCGCGAGGCGGGCGCCGTGGGTCTTGAGGTGGGCCAGGCGCGCCGCGGTCGAGTCCATTCGAAACCCCGCGCTCAGGCGGCCTGTGCCGGGATGCTGTGGTTGGTGTGGGTGAGCCGGTTCTGCCGGTCGACGTAGACCAGGGTCGGCTTGAACTTCGCCGCTTCCGCCTCATCCAACTGGCCGTAGGCGCAGATGATGACGAGATCGCCAGGACCGGCAAGGTGCGCGGCAGCACCGTTCACCGAGATCACGCCGCTGCCCTCCTCGCCGCGGATGGCGTAGGTGACGAAGCGCGCGCCGTTGTTGATGTTGTAGATGTGCACCTGCTCGTACTCGCGGATGCCCGAGACATCGAGCAGGCGGCCGTCGATCGCGCAGGAACCTTCGTAGTGCAGCTCGGCGTGGGTGACCGAGGCGCGGTGGATCTTGGCTTTGAGCAGGGTGAGCTGCATGGCGGGGTCCGGGAGCGATAGGCGGCGGAGTGTAGGCGGCGGGATGTGAGCCTGCAATCCAATCCCGTCACCACCCGGAGCTTGCCGGATGGCGTGTTCAGCAGGCGTCGAGGGGCTCGTCGAAGGCGAGGTTGTCGATCAGCCGCGTTCGCCCCAGTCGGGCGGCGATCAGGCCGATCAGGCCGGCCTCGTTGCCGGCTTCCGGCCGGCCCAAGTCGGCACGCCGGATGACCGCGTAATCGACCGCGAAACCGGCGGCGGCCAGCCGTTCCAGCGCCTCCTGTTCGATGCCGGCGATCGGCAGCCCCAGCGCCGCCTGCTCGCGCATGGTGCGGAGGTTGCGGATGATCTCGACCGCGACGCGGCGCTCCTCGGCGCCCAGGTACTGGTTGCGTGAGCTCATGGCGAGGCCGTCGGGCTCGCGCACCGTCGGCCCCGGCACGATGTCGATGGCGAAGGCGAGGTCGCGGACCAGATGGCGGATCACCTGCAGCTGCTGGTAATCCTTGCGACCGAACAGGGCGACGTCCGGCCGCACCAGATTGAACAGACGCGCCACCACGCTGGCCACGCCGTCGAAGTGGCCGGGGCGCGCCGCGCCCTCCAGCACATCGGCGAGACCGGGCACGCGGATGCGCACCGCCGCCTCGACCCCGAGCGGGTACATCGCCTCGACCCCGGGCAGGAACAGCAGATCGCAGCCGGCCCGGGCCAGACCCTCGGCATCGGCCTCGGGGGTGCGCGGGTAGCGGGCAAAGTCCTCGTCCGGGCCGAACTGGGTCGGGTTGACGAACACACTGGCCACCACCCGGTCGGCGTTGCGGCGGGCCAGTTCGATGAGCGAATGGTGACCCGGGTGCAGGTTGCCCATGGTCGGCACCAGCGCGATGCGCTGGCCGCGCTCACGCCAGCCGGCGAGATGGGCACGCAGTTCGGCCACCCCGGCGACGGTGCGGATCATGCGTAACCGTGCTCGGCGGCGGGGAAGGCGCGCGAGCGCACGGCCTCGGCGTAGGCGCGCACGGCACCGGCGATCGAGCCGCCGTCCTGGAGGAAATCCTTGACGAAGCGCGGCCGCCGCACGCCCAGGCCGAGCAGGTCGTGCAGCACGAGGACCTGGCCGTCGCAGTCGGCACCGGCACCGATGCCGATGGTCGGGATGCCGACCTCGCGGGTGATCGCGGCCGCCAGCGAGGACGGCACGCACTCCAGAACCAGCGCGCTGGCGCCGGCGGCTTCGACAGCCTGCGCCTCGGCCTTGAGCCGCTCGGCCGCCGCCAACTCACGGCCTTGCACCTTGTAGCCGCCCAGCCGATGCACCGATTGTGGGGTGAGGCCGAGGTGGGCGCAGACCGGAATCTCGCGCTCGACGAGGAAGCGGATGGTTTCCAGCTTCACGCCAGCGCCTTCGATCTTGACCATCGCCGCGCGGCCTTCCTTGAGCAGGCGCAGGCCAGCATCGAGAGCACGCTCGGGGGTGGCGTCGGCACCGAAAGGCATGTCGGCCACCAGCAGGGCAGAGCGCAGCCCGCGTGCGACCGCCGCGCTGTGGTAGACGATCTGGTCGACGGTGACCGGCAGCGTGCTTGCTTCGCCCTGCACCACCATGCCCAGCGAATCGCCGACCAGCACGAGATCGACGCCGGCCGCGTCGAGCACGGCGGCGAAGCCGGCATCGTAGGCGGTCAGCGCGACGATCGGCCGGCCGTCCTGTTTCATCCGGCGCAGTTCGGGCACGGTGAGGGCGGGTCGGGACGGCGGGGCTTCGGCGGCGTACATCGGCAAGGAGCGGGCAGGCGGTCGCCTAAGGTATCGCCTCGATACCCGAACGATCCAGCGCATCGCGCAGGTCAGCGATCCGGCCCAGGCCGGGCAGCACCAGATCGGGCGCGATTTCGGTCCAAGGCACCAGCACGAAGGCGCGCTCGGCAATGCGCGGGTGCGGTAGTTGCAGCCTGGGGCTGTCGAGCACCTCGCCCTCGACGGCCAGCAGGTCGAGATCGAGCGGGCGCGGCCCCCAGCGCGATTCGCGGGCGCGGTCGCGGCCGTGGACGCGCTCGATCGCGTGCAGGCGATCAAGCAGGGCCAAGGGCGGCCATCGGGTGTCGAAGGCCGCCACCGCGTTGAAGAAATCCGGCTGCGCGAGCAGGCCCCAGGGTGGCGTCCGGTAAAGCCTAGAGACCTGCAGCAGGCGCAGCTCGGGGCCGGCTTCGAGTTCGCGCAGGGCCGCGGTGAAGGTGGCCGCGACATCGCCCAGATTGCCGCCGAGCCCGACCCAGGCACGGCGCGATGGCTGCCCATCGGCGGCCAGGCCGGGGCCTGGGCTCATGCCTCGGCGTCCACCTTGGCAAGTGCTCCGGCCTGAGCCTGGGCCTCGCGCCAGAACTGCAGGTCGGTGGCGAGTTCCGGTGCGACGCCGGCACGCAGTTCGAGAAAATCGTAAGCCGCCCGGAACCGCGGATGGGCGAGCAGCCGATGGACACGTTTTTTCTGGCGCAGCGCGAAACGCGGTTGCAGCATCCAGATCTCCTGCATCGGCAGCGAGAACCGCCGCGGCAGGGCGATGCGCTGGGTCTGGTGCAGGGTGACGCGGTCGGCGGCGCGCTGCTGGGCCACCGCCGGATCGACACCCTGGGCCTGCAGGCGCGCCAGTTCGCGGCAGTAGGCCGGCCACAGCAGCACGGCGTAGAGGAAGGCCGGGGTCACCGGCTTGCCGGCGGCGATGCGGGCATCGGTGCTTTGCAGGCCCGCGAGCAGCATGGTCCGCAGGCTGCCGTTGCGATGGGCGCGCAAGGCCGCGGCAGCCTCCGGCAGCAGGGCCGGCAGCAGCTGGTGCTGCTCCAGCGCGAGGAAGCTCGGCTCGGCGTGGCCGGCGAGGAAGAGCTTGACCGACTCGTCGAACAGACGGGCCGACGCCGACCCCGCCAGCAAGGGCGCCATCGCCGCCATCGGTGCGGCGGTCGCCGCATCGATGCTGAAACCCAGCTTGGCGGCGAGTCGGACCGCACGCAGCAGCCGCACGGGGTCTTCGCGATAACGCTGCTCGGGCTCGCCGATCAGGCGCAGCCGCCGCGCCATCACATCGGCGTAGCCGCCAACGTAATCGCGCACCGTGAAATCGCCGATCGCGTAGTAGAGCGCGTTGACGGTGAAGTCGCGACGCACCGCATCATCCTCGATGCTGCCGTAGACGTTGTCGCGCAGCAGCCGGCCGTCGTCCTCGGTTTCGCGGCCCTCGCCATCACCGGCGTCGTTGGCGCGGAAAGTGGCGACCTCGATGATCTCGCGGCCGAACACCACATGGGCGAGGCGGAAGCGCCGGCCGATCAGCCGGCAGTTGCGGAACACGGCGCGCACCTGCTCCGGCGTGGCATCGGTGGCCACGTCGAAATCCTTGGGCTGGATCCCGGCGAGCAGGTCGCGCACCGCGCCGCCGACGAGGAAGCCCTGGTAACCGGCATCGCGCAGCCCGTAGAGGACCTTGAGGGCCGCCGGGCTGATGTTCCGCCGCGAAATCGGATGCGACTCGCGAGGTATCACCAGAGGCGGAGCGACGGCGGTATCGGGCATGGGCGTTGCGTGTTCCTGTTGCGGTGCCGGCGGCTCGATCGCTTGTGCCGGGGACTCGTAATCGGCTATCGTAACCAACTCGCAGGACGCGACCAACCCTTGCTCCCTTCGTCTAGAGGCCTAGGACGTGGCCCTCTCAAGGCTAAAACACGGGTTCGAATCCCGTAGGGAGCGCCAATTCCCGACCAAGCCCGGCACGCCGGGCTTTGTCATTCAGGGGTTCGCACGCCGCTCGGCGGCGCTACCCTAGACGCCCCTGACTGAGCGCCCGGCTCCCATGCCCTTCGTCGTCACCGAGAACTGCATCCGCTGCAAATACACCGACTGCGTCGAAGTCTGCCCGGTGGACTGCTTCCACGAGGGCCCGAACTTCCTCGTGATCGATCCCGACGAGTGCATCGACTGCACCTTGTGCGAACCGGAGTGCCCGGCCAAGGCGATCTACCCCGAAGACGATGTGCCGGCCGGGCAGGAGGACATGATCGCCCTCAACCGCGAACTGGCCGCGCAATGGCCGGTCATCACCACCCGCAAGGAGCCGCTGCCGGACGCCGCCGACTGGGACGGCAAGCCGGGCAAGCGCAAGGAACTGCTGCGCTGAGGCCTTACTGCAGGCGCTGGCGCAGGGTCTCGAGCAGGCCGCGCGCCGCCGCCGTGTCGAGCACCCGGCCATCGCTGCCGATCGCGTCGATCCGCACTTGGCCGTCCTCGGGGCGCAGCCGCACGAGCAGGGTTTCGCCGCCGTAACGCACTTCGTAGGCATTGAGCGCCGGCACCGGCGTGTGGCTGTCCACGCCATCGATGCGCCCGAGGGCCAGACCGACGCGACGGAAAGCCCCTTCGGCGCTGTCGGCCAGCACAAAGGCTCCGCCCGCCGACCCCACCACCGCCGGCGGCGCATTGCCCGGCATCGCCACACCGCCGGCCGGCAAGGGCGGCACCTGCAGGGCGCTCACCGAGGACGGCAGGACCAGATCGGGCGGCACTTCCAGCGGCCGGCTCTCGGTCGCGGCCAGATACGGCGGCTCGGCGCGGAACCAGGCACAGCCGCCGAGGGTGCTGGCGGCGAGCGCCAGCGCGAGGCCGGCGAGGACGGGACGCGGCGGAAGGATTGAAGGCATGGGTTACTCCAGGGAAATCAGGCGGCGCGGATGGCCGGGGCTTCGGTCTCGACGCGGGCGATCAGCGCCAGCAGCGCCGGCAACTCGGCGGAAAGGGCCGGCTCCAGCGGCAGCAGTGGCAGGCGCAGGCCCTGGCCAAAACCCAGTGCGGTGAGCGCGGCCTTGAGCGGGATCGGGTTGGGTGCCGCGCCGAGGAAGGTGTAAAGCGGGGCCAGCAGCGCGTCGCGGGCGGCGACCGCCTCCCAGCGGCAGGCGGCGGCATCGGCGCAGAGCGCGGCGAAGGCCCGAGGCACAAGGTTGGAAGCCACCGACACCACCCCCACCGCCCCTTGCCGGAAGGCGGCAGCGCAGGTCGGGTCATCACCCGAGAGCAGGGCGAAACCGGGGGCGGCCAGCGGGGCCAGGGCCTGCCAGCGGGCCGGGTCGGCCACCGCCTCCTTGAGGCCGATGATGCCGGGCTGGCCGGCCAGCCGCGCCACCGTCTCCGGCAGCAGGTCGACGCCGGTGCGGGTCGGCACGTTGTAGAGGATCACCGGCAGCCCGCCCTCGGCGGCCACGGCCTGGTAATGGGCGACGAGGCCGGCCTGGGTTGGCCGCACGTAGGGCGGCGTCACCACCAGTGCGGCCTGTGCGCCCAGCGCGGCGGCGCGGCGGGTCTGGGCGATGGTGCGGGCGGTGTTGGACAGGCCGGTGCCGGCGATCACGCCGATCCGGCCGGCGCTGGCGCGCACCGCCTCGCGCAGCAGGGCCTCGTATTCGCTGTCCTCGAGGGCAGCAGCCTCGCCGGTCGAACCGGCCACCACCACCGCCCGGCTGCCGGCTTCGACTTGCCGGGCGAGCAGCCGCACCCAAGCCTCGAGATCAAGACCGCCGCTGGCGGAGAACGGGGTCGCAAGCGCGGTGATGCTGCCGGAAAGGTGCAAGGCGGAGGACTCGTGGTGGGGCCTCGCGATGTTACTTGCCGCGCCAAGAAGCCGGCAAGTATGCTTGTCCGTTCATTCACGGCGCGCCGCGCCGACCCGGACCCGCTGCTTTGACCGACACCACGCCTCCCCGCCCGACGCCGGCCGAGAACCACCTGCTGATCAGCGCCTACACCACGCATCCGGACTCGCCCCTGCTCGCGGTGTCGCGGCGCATCGCCGATTCCGGCTGCAACCTCGCCGATGCCCGGCTGGCCACGGTGGGCCGCGATGTCTCGGTGATCGCTCTGGCGGTCGGCTCCTGGGACGCGGTGGCCAAGCTGGAGGCCATGCTGGCGCGGATGGAGCGCGATGAGGGCCTCCGTCTGCACTGGCACCGCACCGGCACCAAGACCCCGCAGTCCAACCTGCTGCCCTACATCGTCGAAGTGGTCGCCTCCGACCGCCCCGGCATCCTCTACCAGCTCGCCGATTTCTTCGACCGCCAGGGCATCACCGTCGAGAACCTGCAATGCTCGCGCTACCGCGCCATGCAGACCGGCGCCGACATGTTCTCGGCCCACGTCACCATCGGCGTGCCGGCCAGCATGCACATCGCCGCGCTGCGCGACGATTTCCTCGCCTTCTGCGACGACCTCAACCTCGACGCCATCATGGACCCGATGAAGTTCTGAAGCCTCTGAAGCCGGTGCCGGCAGTGGCGGAGAGAGTGGGATTCGAACCCACGGTGGTGTCGCCACCACGGCGGTTTTCAAGACCGCTGCCTTAAACCCCTCGGCCATCCCTCCGGTGCAGCGCATTCTACAGGCGCGACTCGCCCATGAGGCGCGGGAACTCCAAGGCGAGGTGGTCGATGAAGGCGCGCACCGAGGGCAACTGGCCGCGGCGCGAAGGAAACACCGCGTGGAAGATGCCCTGCTGCAGGCTCCAGGCCGGCATCACCACCTCCAGCCGGCCGGCCCGCACCGCCTCGGCGCAGACCGCCTCGGGCACCAGAGCGATGCCGATGCCGGCCATCGCCGATTCCAGCAGCAAAGGGAAATCGAGCGCCATCAGCCGTGGCTTGATCTCGACCCGGCGCGCCTCGCCACCGGGGCCGTGCAGGGTCCAGAGTTGGCGCGCCTCGTCCTCGCTCATGCTCAAGGTGACGTGATCGGCCAGCGCGGCGGGGTCGATAGGCCGGCCATGGCGGGCAAGGTAGATCGGGCTGGCCACCAGCAACTCGCGGAATTCGCCGAAACGGCGCATGGCGAGTTCGCCGTCGGTGTCGAGCGTGCTGCGCACGCGCAGGGCGACGTCGAAACCTTCCTCGATGACATCGACGCGGCGGTTGGCCACGTGGATCTGCAGACGCACCTTAGGGTTGGCGATCAGGAAACCCGGCACCACACGGGAGAGCAGCCGCTGCGAGAGCGAGACCGGGCAGCTCACGCGCACGACGCCACGCGGCTCCGCACTGAGCACCTGCACGGCCTCCTGCGCAGCCTGGGCCTGCGCCAGCATGGCCTGGGCATGGCGGAACACGTTCTGCCCCACCTCGGTGACCGCGAACTTGCGGGTGGATCGCTGGATCAGCCGCACGCCGAAGTCGATCTCAAGCTGGGCGATGCGCCGCGAGAGCCGCGACTTGGGCACGCCAGAAGCCCGTTCGGCTGCCGCGTAGCCGCCGTGTTCGACGACCAGCGCGAACAGCTTGAGGTCATTGAGGTCGAGCTCGTCGCCGTTCATCCAGGCAGCCTCAGATGCGCTCGGCGCCGCCGAGGTAGGGCCGCAGCACTGCGGGCACCGTGATGCTGCCGTCGGCGTTCTGGTGGTTCTCCATCACCGCGATCAGCGCGCGGCCCACCGCCACGCCCGAGCCGTTGAGCGTGTGCACGAGCTCGGGTTTGCCGGTGGCCGGGTTGCGGAAACGCGCCTGCATGCGCCGGGCCTGGAAATCGCCGCAGTTCGAGCAGGAGCTGATCTCGCGGTAGATGCCCTGCGACGGCAGCCAGACTTCGAGATCAAAGGTCTTCGTGGCCGAGAAGCCCATGTCGCCGGTGCACAGCAGCACGCGGCGGTAGGGCAGTTCGAGTTTTTCGAGCACCACCTCAGCGGCGCGGGTCATGCGCTCGTGCTCGGCCGCACTCTGCTCGGGCGTGGCGATGGTGACCAGCTCGACTTTCTCGAACTGGTGCTGGCGGATCATGCCGCGCACATCGCGACCACCGCTGCCGGCCTCGGCGCGGAAGCACAGCGAATGCGCGGTCATCCGCAGCGGCAGGGTATCGGCATCGACGATCCCGTCGCGGACGAGGTTGGTCAGTGGCACTTCCGAGGTCGGGATCAGGTAACGCCTGCCATCGCCCACCGTCGTGGCGAACAGATCGTCCTCGAACTTCGGCAATTGGCCGGTGCCGCGCAGGCTCTCGGCGTTGACGATGAGCGGCACGTTGACTTCGAGGCAGCCGTGCTCACGCGTGTGCAGATCGAGCATGAACTGCGCCAGCGCACGATGCAGGGCCGCGATACCGCCACGCAGCACGGTGAAGCGCGAGCCGCTGAGCTTGGCCCCGGCATCGCCGTCGAGCCTGCCCGCGCGGGCACCGAGTTCGACGTGGTCCTTGATTTCGAAATCGAAGGCCCGCGGCGTGCCCCAGCGGTGCTGTTCGACGTTGTCGGACTCGTCCGCGCCCAGCGGCACCGAGGCGTCCGGCAGGTTGGGAATACCCGCGGCGATCGCGTCGATCCCGGCCTTGATGGCATCGAGCCGCGCTTCCGAGGCCTTCAGCTCGTCGCCGATGGCCGCGACTTCGGCCATCGGCAGCGCAACATCTTCGCCCTTGGCCTTGGCCATGCCGATGGCCTTGCTGCGGGTGTTGCGCAGGTTCTGCAGTTCCTGCGTGCGCACCTGAATCTGCTTGCGCTCGGCCTCGATGGCCTGCAGGGCCGCCACGTCGATGGCGAAGCCGCGGGTGCGCATCAGGCGTTCGGCCGTCGCGGCCAGCTCGCCGCGCAGCAGGTTCGGGTCCAGCATCGACATCTCCGGGGCGGGGCCCCTGAAAGGAATCAGGCCACGATTATCGGCGCGGCAGCGGCCCAGCGGCAAACCGTCCGTTCCGCGTTCGGCCAAGACCCCGACCGGCACACTCAGCCGGCCTCGCCTCGGGCCTTGGCGCGGGCCGCGCGCAGGGCATCGAGCTTCTCCTTGAGCTTGATTTCCAGCCCGCGTTCCACCGGCCGGTAGTAGACGCGACCGGTCAACGCCTCGGGCAGGCAGACCTGATCCAAGGCCACGCCGCCGACCACGTCGGGGTCGTACTGGTAGCCTTGGCCGTAGCCCAAGCCCTTCATCAGCCGGGTGGGCGCATTGCGCAGGTGCATCGGCACCTCGAGCGTGCCGTGTGCCTCGACGTCGGCACGCGCCGCTTTCCAAGCAACGTAGCCGGCATGGCTCTTGGCGCAGCTGGCGAGGTAGAGGGTGAGTTGGGCGAGCGCCAGTTCGCCTTCAGGCGCGCCAAGGCGGTCGAAGGCCTCCCAGGCGCTGATCGCCATGTCGAGCGCGCGCGGATCGGCAAGGCCGATATCCTCGACCGCCATCCGGGTGAGCCGGCGCGCCAGGTAGGCCGGGTCACAGCCGCCGTCGAGCATCCGTGCCAGCCAGTAGATCGCGGCGTCAGGGTCGGAGCTGCGCACCGATTTGTGCAGGGCCGAGATCTGGTCGTAGAACTGTTCGCCCTGCTTGTCGAAGCGGCGCGCGCGGTCGGCCAGCACTTGCGAGAGCGTCGTGGCATCGATGCACCCGTCTTCGGCGATCTCCGCGGCGATCTCGAGCAGGGTGAGGCCCCGCCGGACATCGCCATCGGCGGCCTGGGCGATGCTGGCTAGGGCCTCGTCCTCGATGGCGAGGCCGAGCGCGCCCAGGCCGCGTTCCATGTCATGCAGGGCGCGACGCAGGGCATCGACGATGTCCTCGGCCGACACCGGCTCCAGCACATGCACGCGACAGCGCGAGAGCAAGGCGGAGTTCAACTCGAAGCTCGGGTTCTCGGTGGTGGCACCGACGAAGACGATGTGGCCGGCTTCAATGTGCGGCAGGAAGGCATCCTGCTGGGTCGTGTTGAAGCGGTGCACTTCGTCGACGAACAACACGGTGCGCTCGCCACGGGCGAAGGCTGCGCTCGCTTCGCCGAGCACCCTGCGCACTTCCGGCAGACCGCTCATCACCGCCGAAAGGGCGAAGAAGCGGGCATCGGCGCGTGCCGCCACCAGCCGGGCCAGGGTGGTCTTGCCGCAGCCCGGCGGCCCCCAGAGGATCATCGAATGCACGCGACCGGCTTCGAGCGCACGGCGCAGTGCGGCGTTCGGTGCCAGCAGCCGGCGTTGGCCGACGACCTCGTCGAGGTCGCGTGGCCGCATGCGCTCGGCGAGCGGCGCACTCATTCCACGAGCGGACGCACTTCGGCACTGTCGCGGACCTCACCGACCACATCAACGCCTTCCGGCGGCGTGAAGCGGAACAGCGTGGCCGGCAAGGCGGCATTGCGCGTCCACCGCTCGAAGCGGACTTCGGTGCGCTGGCCGAGTTGGTCTTCGAACACCATCTTCGCCAGGCCATCGGCCTTGAAGGCCAGCCGTGCCGAGGACACCGCGGCGTCCTCGGGCTTGCGGGATGCCAGATCGATCCAGGTCAGGCCGTCCTGCTGGCCGCCTTCGCTGACGATGAACTGGCGGTCGAGTTCGCCCGGATCGATCAGGGCGGCCAGCGGGCTGCCCTGTTCCTCGTGGCTTTGCACGCGCACCGTGACCTGCTCGAGGTCGGGGTCGTAGAGCCAGACGTGATCGCCGTCGGCGATGATCAGCTGCTGGTAGGGCTGCTGGTATTCCCAGCGGAACTGGCGTGGGGTCTTGAGGGCGATCCGGCCCTCGCTGCGTTCACCGGGCCGGCCCTGCGGGTCGAAGACCTGCTGGACGAAACGGCCATCGAGGCTGCGCAGGCCTTCGGAGAAACGCTCGATCGCCTCGCGCCCGGCCGCGGCGGAGGCCGGTGCCGACACGGCGTAGAGCACCAGAGCGAGGGTCGAAACGTAACCGGAACGAAGGGTCATCGAGGGCATGAGGTGGGGCACCGGCAGCAGGGTCGTGAAGGAGCGAACAGCACGCAGTCTCCGGCCCGGTGGCTGAACGGACGATGGCGAGCAAGGCCGTCAGGCTGCGGGATGCAGCCCGGTTTCAGCGTGGCGGTGGTGGAGCGATCACCATGCGGTCGCCGTTGTGCTCGGCCGGCGAGACGATGCCGGCCTGCTCCATGGCCTCGACGAGGCGGGCGGCGCGGTTGTAGCCGATCTTCAGCCGGCGTTGCACCGAAGAGATCGAGGCCTTGCGGCTCTCGGTGACGAAGGCCACGGCCTGGTCGTAGAGCGGATCGTTCTCGCTGTCCTCGGGGCTGGCCGCTTCCGGAAGACCGCTGGCGCCGACCACGACGCCATCGCTCAGCACCTGCACCTCGGCCAACACGCCTTCGATGTAGTCGGCACCCCCGCCGTGCGCTTTGAGGAACTCGACCACGCGGTGCACTTCCTCATCCGAGACGAAGGCACCGTGCACGCGCTCGGGCAGTGCGGTGCCGGGTGGCAGGTAGAGCATGTCGCCGTGGCCGAGCAGGGTCTCGGCACCGGACTGGTCGAGGATCGTGCGCGAGTCGATCTTGCTCGAGACCTGGAACGCGATGCGGGTGGGGATGTTGGCCTTGATCAGGCCGGTGATGACGTCGACCGAGGGCCGCTGCGTGGCGAGGATGAGATGGATGCCGGCGGCGCGGGCTTTCTGCGCCAGCCGCGCGATCAACTCTTCGACCTTCTTGCCGACGATCATCATCATGTCGGCGAATTCGTCGATGAAGACGACGATGAAGGGCAGCTCCTCCAGCGGCCGCGGCTGCTCGCCGAGCTCCGGATTGGGCTTGAACAGCGGGTCCATCAGCGGCTGACCGGCGTCGCGGGCATCCTTGACCTTGCGGTTGAAGCCGGCCAGGTTGCGCACGCCCACCGCACTCATCAACTTGTAGCGGCGCTCCATCTCGGCCACGCACCAGCGCAGGCCGTTGGCCGCTTCCTTCATGTCGGTGACAACCGGCGCCAGCAGGTGCGGGATGCCCTGGTAGACCGAGAGCTCCAGCATCTTCGGGTCGATCATCAGCATCCGCACGTCCTTGGCGGAGGCCTTGTAGAGCAGCGAGAGCACCATCGCATTGACCGCCACCGACTTGCCCGAGCCGGTGGTGCCAGCCACCAGCAGGTGCGGCATGCGGGCGAGATCGGCCACCGTGGGCCGGCCGGCGATGTCCTTGCCCAAGGCCAGCGTGAGCGGGCTCGGCGATTTGTCGTATTCCTTGGAGCGCAGCAGCTCGGAGAGGAAGATCATCTCGCGCTTGCTGTTCGGGATCTCGAGGCCGACCACCGACTTGCCGGGAATGACATCGACCACGCGCACCGACTTCACCGACAGGCCGCGGGCGATGTCCTTGTCGAGCGAGCTGATCTGGCTGCCCTTGATGCCCGGGGCTGGCTCCATCTCGAAACGGGTGATGACCGGCCCCGGATAGGCGCCGACCACCTGCACATCGATGCGGAAGTCCTTGAGCTTGAACTCGATCTGCCGCGAGAGGGTTTCCAGCGTTTCCTCGCTGTAGCCCTTCTCCTGCACTTTCGGCTCATCGAGGATCGACAGCGGGGGCAGGCCGCCCTCGGACACGGCGTTGAACAGCGGGATCTGCTGCTCGCGTTTGGCGCGTTCGCTCCGCTCGACCGTGGCCGGTGCGGGGGCTTCGATGTGCACCGGCTCACGCCGAGCGCGTTTTTGCGTCTCGACCTTGCGGACCTCCTCGCGCTCCTCGCGCAGCACGCGGGTGCGCTGCCATTCGGTGGCTTGGGCACGACCGGCGCGGGCACGCTCGAACAGGGCCAGCACACGGGCGCCGATCCACTCCATGCAGGCGAACCAGGACAGACCGGTGGCCAGCGTGATCGAAGTGATGGCCAGAGCCAGAAGCAGCAGCAAGGCCCCGGTCAACCCGAACAGGGCGCGGCTGCTGTGGCCCACCAAGCCACCGAGCATGCCGCCGGCTCCGGCCGGCAGCTCACTGCCTTGCCCGAACCACAGGGCCATCAGGCCGCTGCCCGCCACCAGCACGCCGACAATACCGACCAGTCGCAGGGCGGGGCCGAGGTCGAGCGCCCCGGTCTGACCGCCCGTACCGAACAGCGCAACCCAGGCCACGCCGCCCAGCATCAGGGGCAGCAGGTAGGCCATCTGGCCGAACAGCAGGAACATCACGTCGGCGATGTGGGCACCGACCGGACCGCCGATGTTCTGGATCTCGCCGGTGACGCTGCCGTTGCGCGACCAGCCCGGGTCGGCCACCGAGTAGCTGAGCAGGCTGGCCAGAAGGTAAAGCAGGAGCGGCGCGGCCACGACCAGCGCCACCTCGCGCCACAGTTTCTGTCGACGGTCCAGTGCCCTGCCCTCCCAGCCCTGCATCAGCACGCTGCCACCCCAGGCGGTGTTCGTCCGGGAGTGTAGCGCGGCCCGGCGATCAGACGACCATGTCCTTCAGGGCCGGGTGGACGATCCGCCCGCCCTCCACATTGATGCCCCGGACCAGGGCGGCGGAATCGTGCCACGAACCCGAGGCCAGCTTCTGCACCCAGGGCAGGATGGCCGCGCAGATCGCCTGCGAGGAAGTCTGCGGCACCGCGCCCGGCATGTTGGTCACCGCGAAATGGGTGATGCCTTCCTCGACGTAGGTCGGCGCCTTCCAGGTGGTGGCGCGGGTGGTCTCGAAGCAGCCACCCTGGTCGACCGAGATGTCGACCAGCACGCTGCCCGGCTCCATCGCCTTGATCATCGACCGGCTGACCACGTTCGGGGCCTTGGCGCCGGTGACCAGCACCGCACCGACGACGATGTCGGCGGATTGCAGTTCGCGGGCCACCACGTCCTCGTAGGGGTAGAGCGCGGTGACGTTGGCCCCCAGCGCCATCATCTGCGCCATGCGGTCCTGGCGCTTCTCGAAGACCACCACGTTGGCACCGCCCGAGGCCGCCAGTGCCGCCGAATTGCCGCCGGCCATGCCCGCGCCGAACACCACCACCTTGCCGCGCTCGGTCGAGGGCAGGCCGCCAAGCAGCTTGCCCTTACCGCCCATCGGCTGGTGCAGCAGATGGGTGCCGACCTGGATGCCGATGCGGCCGGCGATCACCGACATCGGCGCCAGAAGCGGCAGATCGCCGTTCTCGAGCTCGACGGTTTCAAAGGCGATGCCGGTCAGGCCGATGTCGAGCAGCCGGCGGGTGAGCACCGGCTCGGCTGCCAGGTGCAGGTAGCAGAACAGCAGATGATCGCGGCGCAGGTGCTTGAGGTCGCCCTCGATCGGCTCCTTGACCTTGACCACCAGCTCGGCCTTCTCGTAGAGCGCGGCGGCATCGGGTGCGATGCGCACGCCGAGCGCGCTGTAGGCCTCGTCGCCGAAACCGCTCTTGATGCCGGCATCCTTCTCGATCCACACCTCGTGGCCACGTCGCACGAGGTCGGCGCAGGCGGCGGGCACGAGGGCGACGCGGCCTTCGAGGGTCTTGGTCTCGCGGGGAATACCGATACGCATGATGCTGGGCTCCAGGAGCGGCGCGGTGCGCGCGCGTTGAACGAATGAAGCCGCCGTGAGGCGGCTCGGAAACACGATCGATGCAACCTTGATTTGAAGGGCCTCGGCCCCCAAGCTTTGCAGTCTGTCGCAGCGCCTTGCTTGCGCCGCACACCGCCACGAAGCCGAGAAAGTATAACGACATGACCGCCCCCAAGCATGCCCGCCTGCTCATCCTCGGCTCCGGCCCCGCCGGCTACACGGCTGCCGTGTACGCCGCCCGCGCCAACCTGAAGCCGGTGCTGGTGACCGGCCTGCAGCAGGGCGGTCAACTGATGACGACAACGGAAGTCGACAACTGGCCGGGCGATGCGCACGGCCTGCTGGGCCCGGACCTGATGGCGCGCATGCAGGCACATGCCGAACGCTTCGAGACCGAGATCCTCTTCGATCACATCCACACGGCCGAACTCGGGCAGCGGCCGTTCCGGCTCAAAGGCGACAGTGGCGAGTACAGCTGCGACGCGCTGATCATCGCCACCGGTGCCAGCGCCAAATACCTCGGCATCCCGTCCGAAGAGGCGTTCAAGGGTCGCGGCGTCTCGGCCTGCGCCACCTGCGACGGCTTCTTCTTCCGCGGCCAGGACGTGGCCGTGATCGGCGGCGGCAACACCGCGGTCGAAGAGGCCCTGTACCTCGCCAACATCGCCAACAAGGTCTACCTCGTGCATCGTCGCGACACCCTGCGCGCCGAGAAGATCCTGCAGGACAAGCTGTTCGCCAAGGCCGCCGCCGGCAAGATCGAACTGGTCTGGAACCACGCCGTCGATGAGGTGCTGGGTGATGATGCCGGCGTGACCGGCGTGCGCCTGCGCTCGCTCAAGGATGAGGCCACGCGCGAGATCGCCGTCACCGGCTTCTTCGTCGCCATCGGCCACAGCCCGAACACCCAGCTCTTCGAGGGCCAGCTCGCCATGCGCGAGGGCTACATCCAGGTGAAATCCGGCCTCGATGGCGGTGCCACCAGCACCAGCATTCCCGGCGTGTTCGCCGCCGGCGACGTGGCCGATCATGTGTACCGGCAAGCCATCACCTCGGCCGGCTCGGGTTGCATGGCGGCGCTGGACGCCGACAAGTTCCTCGACCAGCACGGGTAAGCACGGAGCGGTCGGCGATGCCCGAGCTCCGCCTGCATCGCCGGCTCGAGGAGCTTCCGGCCGCCGCGTGGGATGCGCTGAACCGCGATGGCCATCCCTTCACCGCACACGCGTTTCTTTCCGGGCTCGAAGCGCACGGCTGCCTCGACCCGGAGTACGGCTGGACACCGCTGCATGCTGCGCTCTGGGAGGGCGATGCGCTGCTGGCCGCCGCACCGGCTTATGCGAAAGGCAACTCGCACGGCGAGTTCGTGTTCGATCAGGCCTGGGCGAACGCCTACGCGCAGTATGGCCTCGACTACTACCCGAAATGGCTGATCGGGGTGCCCTACACGCCGGTCACCGGCCCGCGCCTGCTGGCGTGCGAGCCCGCACACAAGCGCCTGCTGCTCGATGCCATGCGCGAAGCCGCGCCACGCCTCGGCCTGCAGTCCTTGCACGCGAACTTTCTCGACGAAGAGGATCTCGCCGCCTTCGATGGGTCGTGGCTGGCACGCGAGGACCTGCAGTTCCACTGGCGCCGCGATCCGGCGTGGCAGGGTTTCGATGATTTCCTCGGCGCGCTCGACCACAAGCGCCGCAAGAACCTGAAAGCCGATCGGCGCAAAGTGGTCGAGGCTGGTGTCACCTTGCGCATCGTCGAGGGCGAGCAAGCCTGCGGCGCGCCGCTGGCGGCGATGCACCGCTTCTACCGGCAGACCTTCGCCGAGAAATGGAACCACGCGGCGATGACCGAAGCCTTCTTCCAGCATCTGGGTCGGGCGATGCCGGACGCCGTGGTGCTGGTGCTGGCCGAACGCGCCGCGGGCGCACGCGGCGAGCCGCCGGCGCCGATCGCCGGCGCGCTCTGCCTGCGTTCCGGCAAAGCGCTCTATGGCCGTTATTGGGGGGCCAGCCAAGAAGTGCCCGGCCTGCATTTCGAGGCCTGCTACCACCAAGGCATCGCCCACTGCATCGAGCGCGGTATCGATCGCTTCGAGCCGGGCGCGCAGGGCGTGCACAAGCTTGCCCGCGGATTCCTACCGGCCATCATGCACAGCCGGCACTGGCTGGTCGAACCGCGCTTCCATGCCGCCCTCGAACGCTGGTGCATGGCCGAACGCGAGGCGGTGCAACGCCAACGCGCGGCCTTCGCTGCGCACAGCCCCTTCCGCGCCGGCGACTCGCCATGAGCCGGCCCCTGCTGCTCGGCCCCGAGCCGAACTCGCCCTTTCCGCCGGTCGAATGGGCACTCGAGGAGCCGGATGGCCTGCTCTGCTTGGGGGGCGACCTCAGCCTGCCCCGGCTGCTCAATGCCTACGCCGAGGGTATCTTTCCGTGGTTCAGCGAAGGCCAGCCCATCCTCTGGTGGTCGCCCGCGCAGCGCATGGTGTTCCGCAGCGAGGGTGTGCGGCTGTCGCGGCGGTTCCGCCGCGAGCTGCGCCGGCTCGATTGGCAGGTCCGTTTCGACGACGACTTCGCCGCGGTGCTTGCCGCCTGCGCGTCGGCGCCGCGCGCCGGTCAGAACGGCACCTGGATCGGCCCGGCCATGCAGCGGGCCTACCGCCGCCTGCATGCGGCCGGCCACGCCCAGGCCATCGCCGTTCGTGACAGTGGCGGCCGGCTGGTCGGCGGCCTGTACGGGGTGGTGCTGGGCCGGGCTTTCTTCGCCGAGAGCATGGTGAGTCTGGCTAGCGGCGGCTCGAAAGTGGCCCTGGCCGCCCTCGGCTGGCGGCTCGCCCAAGCCGGCATGCCCTGCTTCGATGCGCAGATCGAGCACCCGCACCTGCGTTTCATGGGCGGCGAGCTCTGGTCGCGCGAACGTTTTATGGCCTGTTTCCGGCCACTCAGCCGCAGTCGCAGCCCCTGCCAGGACTGGGCGCTGGCGCCGCTGCCGGCCTGCCGGCTGCTCGCCGAGCCCGGCACCGAGGTCACGCCGGACGTCGCCCCCGCGGCGGACGATTAACCGGATTTTTGCAAGCCCTGCCGGCGCGTGGCACACTCCGCGCCTTCCGATCGCCCGCCCCTCCCCACCGACCGAACAAGGCCAGAAGCCCGCTGCATGTCCAAAGACGATTCCATCGAGTTCGAAGGCACCGTGACTGAAACCCTGCCGAACACCATGTTCCGCGTGAAGCTAGAGAACGGCCATGTCATCACGGCGCACATCTCGGGGCGCATGCGCAAGAATTACATCCGCATCCTGACCGGCGACAAGGTGAAGGTCGAAATGACGCCCTACGACCCCACCAAGGGCCGCATCACCTACCGCATGAAGTAAGCCCGACCAGGGCGGTGGTTCAGACCACCGCCGCTGGCTCCGGCTTGACTTCCGGGGCGAAGGCTTCGACGGCGAGCGCGCCGTCGACCACAGCCACTGTCACCCGGCCACCGCCCACCAGCTTGCCGAACAGCAGCTCGTCGGCCAGCGGCCGCTTGATCTTGTCCTGCAGCAAGCGCGCCATCGGGCGCGCACCCATCTGCGGGTCGAAACCGTGCTCGGCCAGCCACTGCCGCGCCTCCGGCGTGGCGCTCAGCGTCACGTGCTTCTCCTGCAGCTGCGACTCCAGCTCGATCAGGAACTTGTCGACCACGCGCAGGATGTGGTCGAAGCCCAGCGCGCTGAACTGCACGATGGCATCGAGGCGGTTGCGGAACTCCGGGGTGAAGGCCTTGCGGATCGCCTCCAGCGCGTCCGAACTGTGGTTCTGCTCGACGAAACCGATGGTGCGACGGGCCGCCTGGGCGGCGCCGGCGTTGGTGGTCATCACCACGATCACGTTGCGGAAATTGGCCTCGCGGCCATTGGTGTCGGTCAGCACGCCGCGGTCCATCACCTGCAGCAGGATGTTGAACACGTCCGGGTGGGCTTTTTCGATCTCATCAAGCAGCAGCACGCAGTGCGGCGTCTTGACGATCTTCTCGGTGAGCAGGCCACCCTGGTCGAAGCCGACATAGCCCGGGGGCGCGCCGATCAGGCGCGACACCGAATGCGGCTCCATGTACTCCGACATGTCGAAGCGCACGAGCTCGATGCCGAGCTGCAGGGCGAGCTGCTTGGTGACTTCGGTCTTGCCCACACCCGTTGGGCCGGCGAACAGAAAATTGCCGATCGGCTTGTCGGGGTTGCCGAGGCCCGAGCGCGCCAGCTTGATCGAGGCCACCAGCGACTCGATCGCCGGGTCCTGGCCGAAGATCACCATCTTCAGGTTGCGCTCGAGGTTCTTCAGCACGTCCTTGTCGGAGGCGCTGACCTGCTTGGGCGGGATGCGCGCCATCTTGGCGACGATCAGCTCGACCTCCTCGACGTCGATCAAGTTCTTGCGTTTGTCCTCGGTCATCAGACGCTGGCGGGCGCCGGCCTCGTCGATCACATCGATGGCCTTGTCCGGCAGCAGGCGGTCGCCAATGTGCTTGACCGAGAGATCGACGGCGGCCTGCAGCGCATCGGCGCTGTAGCTCACCTCGTGGTGGGCCTCGAACTTGGCCTTCAGGCCGTTAAGGATGGCGACCGCCTCAGCCACGGTCGGCTCGACCACGTCGATCTTCTGGAAGCGCCGTGCCAGGGCGCGGTCTTTCTCGAACACGCCGCGGTATTCCTGGAAGGTGGTCGAGCCGATGCAGCGCAGCTCGCCGGTCTGCAGGGCCGGCTTGATCAGGTTGGAAGCGTCCATGGTGCCGCCCGAAGCCGAGCCGGCGCCGATGATGGTGTGGATCTCGTCGATGAACAGGATGGCGTTCGGTTCTTTCTTGACCTGGTTGACGACCGCCTTCAGGCGCTTCTCGAAATCGCCGCGGTACTTGGTGCCGGCCACCAGCGCGCCGAGGTCGAGCGAATAAACGGTGGCGTCCTTCAGCACCTCGGGCACATCGCCCTCGACGATGCGCCAGGCGAGCCCTTCAGCCAGCGCGGTCTTGCCCACACCCGCTTCGCCGACGTAGAGCGGGTTGTTCTTGCGGCGCCGGCACAGCACCTGCAGGGTGCGCTCGATCTCGGCCTCGCGGCCGATCAGCGGGTCGATCTTGCCCTCGCGTGCCAGCTGGTTGAGGTTGGCGGCGAACTCCTCGAGCGGGGTCTGCCGGGGCTGGCCGTCCTCGCCCGATTCGTTCTCGGCCTTCGGCGCGTCAGCCGGCTTCGGCTCAGGCGCCTCACCGCCGGATTTGCCGACGCCGTGCGAGATGTAGTTGACGACATCGAGCCGGGTGACGTCCTGCTGCTGCAGGTGGTAGACGGCGTGGCTGTCCTTCTCACCGAAGATGGCGACCAGCACGTTGGCGCCGGTCACTTCCTTCCGGCCGCTGCTCTGGACGTGGTAGACGGCGCGTTGCAGCACGCGCTGGAAGCCCAGCGTCGGCTGCGTGTCGCGGGTGTCGTCCTCGGGCAGGATCGGCACCGTCTCGGCGATGACGCGGCGCAGTTCGGCGGCCAGCTTCTGGGCGTCGGCACCGCAGGCCTTGAGCACCTGGAGGGCAGCATGGTTGTCGGCCAGCGCCAGCAAGAGGTGCTCGACCGTCATGAACTCATGGCGGGCTTCGCGGGCCTGCTTGTAGCACTGGCCGATGGTGAACTCGAGATCTTTGCTGAACATGAGGGCCTCCAGGGCAATGGCCCGGATGTGGGGGCGGGTCAGGCTTTTTCCATGGTGCACATGAGCGGGTGCTGGTGGGTGCGGGAGAATTCGTTCACCTGCGACACCTTGGTTTCTGCCACTTCCCGTGTGTAGACGCCGCAGACGCCGCGACCGCGGGTGTGGACGTGCAGCATCACCTGGGTGGCTTTCTCGCGGTTCATGCCGAAGAACACCTGCAGGACCTCCACCACGAAGTCCATCGGCGTGTAGTCGTCGTTCAGGAGCAGCACCCGGTACAGCGGTGGCTGCTCCAATTCGGGCCGGGCGGTATCGACCGCCAGGCCGCGGTCGTGTTCGTGATCGGGGCGCGCTTGCTGGCTCATGCGGTCAGTATAGGACGCGGCAGGAAAGCCACTGCAAGCGCGGCGTGGACGAACGATCGTCACGGCGCGCACACTGTTCGCCCCTGCCCACGCACCGGACCCACCGGAGAGCCGCTTGACCTACCGCCAAGGCCGTTTCTGGCAACCGGACGTGACCGTCGCCACCCTCGTGCCCCGCGACGGCCGCCTGCTCATGGTCGAGGAAGAGGTGCAGGGCCGACGAGTGCTCAACCAGCCGGCCGGCCACCTCGAGCCCGACGAGAGCATCGTCGCCGCGGCACTGCGCGAAACGCTCGAGGAAAGCGGCTGGGAAGTGCGCCTGACCGGCTTCATCGGCGCCTACCAGTGGCGTGCCCCGGAGACCGGACGCAGCTACCTGCGGCTGGCCTTCTGCGCCGAACCGCTGCGCCACCACCCGGAACGGCCGCTCGACACCGGCATCGTCCGCGCGCTCTGGCTCAGCCCCAGCGAACTGGCGGCCTGCCGGGCCATGCACCGCAGTCCGCTGGTCGGCCGGGTGGTCGAGGACTACCTCGCCGGCCGGCGCCTGCCGCTGGAGGCCGTGAACGCCCTATGAGCGAGAGCCCGGACATCATGGTCGGCGTCTCCGGTGGCGTCGATTCCTCCGTCGCCGCCTGGTGCCTGCGCGAGTCCGGCAGCCGCGTGGCCGGCCTGTTCATGACGAACTGGGCGGACGAGGGCTCGGGCGAGTGCCGGGCCGAGGCCGATCGCCGCGACGCGCTGAAGGTCTGCGCGCAACTCGGCCTGCCCTTCATCGCCCGGGATTTCTCGGCCGAGTACCGCTCGGAGGTGTTCGCGGCCTTCCTCGCCGAGTACCGCGCCGGCCGCACGCCGAACCCGGACGTGCTCTGCAACCGCGAGATCAAGTTCAAATGCTTCCTCGACGAGGCGAGGGCGCTGGGGGCCCGCCGGATCGCGACCGGCCACTACGCCCGCATCGATCAGGGCGAAGAAGGCTGGCGCCTGCTGCGTGGCGACGATGCCGGCAAGGACCAGAGCTATTTCCTGCACCAACTGGGCCAAGAGCAACTTGCCGCCACCCTGTTCCCGATCGGCGGCCTGGCCAAGACCGAGGTGCGGGCGATTGCCGCCCGGCTGGGGCTCGCCACGGCGAAGAAGAAGGACTCGACCGGCATCTGCTTCATCGGCGAGCGCGATTTCCGGGCCTTTCTGGCGCGCTACGTCGCCATCAGCCCGGGCGAGATCGTCGATCCCCAAGGCCGGGTGATCGGCCAGCACGCCGGCATCGCCTTCCACACGCTTGGTCAACGCGAGGGTCTGGGCATCGGCGGCGTGCGCGGCCGGCCGGAGGCGCCGTGGTTTGTGGTCGGCAAGGATGTCGCCCACAATCGGCTGATCGTCGACCAAGGCGACAGCCCGCTGCTGCATTCCACCCGGCTGCGCAGCGAGACCATGCACTGGATCGCCGGCCACGCACCGGCCTTCCCGCTGCGCTGCGAGGCGCAGGTCCGCCACCGGCAGGCCCCGCAGGCCTGCACGGTGCAGCCGACGGCCGATGGCGGCGTCGAACTGCGCTTCGATCAGGCACAACGCGCCGTCACGCCCGGGCAGTCGGTGGTGCTTTATCGTGGTGAACTTTGTCTGGGTGGCGCGCTGATCGCCGCCACCGATGCCCCCCTCGACCCGAACCGCCTCCCCGCCGCATGAACGATCGCGTCATCGCCCTCGCCGCCCTCGCCCAGGCACTCCGCCTGGTCCAGCAACTCGCCTCGATCGGCCAGACCGAACAGCGCCCGGCTGCCGTGCTCTACGACAGCCTGTTCCGCTTCGAAGCCGAGGACGCCGAAACCATCTACGACGGGGTCGATGGCCTCGACCAGGGCCTGCGCGAACTGCTGGGCCTCTTGGGCCAGGGCCCGCGCGACAACGGGGTCGCCCGGATGGCGGTGAGCGTGCTGGGCCTGGAGCGCGCCTTCATGCGCCATCCTACGGCGGGTGAGCGTGTGCAATCGGTGCTGCGCGATATCGACCGGCAGCGCCAGCACCTGGGCGCCCAGCACCCCACGGTGACGCTGCGGCTGGGCGAGCTCTACGTCGAGCAGATCAGCCCGCTTGGCAACCGTGTGCTGGTGCAGGGCAATCCGGTCTACCTGGGCCAGCCGCAGGTGGTGGCCGAAGTGCGCGCCCTGCTGCTCTGCGCCCTGCGGGCCGCCGTGCTGTGGCGGCAGTCGGGCGGCAGTCGGCTCGATTTCCTGCTGCAACGCGGCCGGATGGCCGAAACCGCCCGGGAACTGCTCGCTCCACTCGACTAGAAGCGCCCGGCTCGCCCCCGCTTGCGGCATAATGGCGAGTTGACACGGCCCGGTCGCCCCCGCGGCAGGCCGGCCGCCGCCCCCCAGCCTGGAGCCCTCCATGTCCGACTCCTTCGCCACCCGCGACACGCTTGCCGTCAACGGCAAGTCCTACGCCTTCTACAGCCTGCCCAAACTGGGCCAGCGCTTCGACATCCGGCGCCTGCCCTACTCGTTGAAGATCCTCCTCGAGAACCTGCTGCGCTGCGAGGACGGCGTCACCGTCAACGCGGGCCACATCGAAGCCGTGGCGACGTGGGAGCCGAAGAAGGAGCCGGACACCGAGATCGCTTTCATGCCGGCGCGCGTGGTGCTGCAGGACTTCACCGGCGTGCCCTGCGTGGTCGATCTCGCCGCCATGCGCGATGCGGTCAAGAAGCTGGGCGGCGACCCGAAGCGCATCAACCCGCTGATCCCCTCCGAGCTCGTCATCGACCACTCGGTGCAGGTCGATGTGTTCGGCAAGCCCTCGGCCGCCGACGAGAACGGCGTGTTCGAGTTCAGCCGCAACAAGGAGCGCTACAGCTTCCTGCGCTGGGGCCAGAAGGCCTTCGACAATTTCAAGGTGGTGCCGCCGAACACCGGCATCGTCCACCAGGTCAACCTCGAGCACCTGGCGCGCGTGGTCATGACCCGCGTGATCGACGGTGTCGAGCACGCCTTCCCGGATACGGTCTACGGCACCGACTCGCACACCACCATGATCAACGGCATCGGCGTGCTGGGCTGGGGCGTGGGCGGCATCGAGGCCGAGGCCGCCATGCTGGGTCAGCCCAGCTCGATGCTGATCCCGCAGGTCGTGGGCTTCAAACTCACCGGCAAGCTGCCGGAAGGCGCCACCGCCACCGACCTCGTGCTCACCGTCACCCAGATGCTGCGCAAGCACGGCGTGGTCGGCAAGTTCGTCGAGTTCTACGGCGACGGCCTTGACCAGCTGCCGCTGGCCGACCGTGCCACGATTGCCAACATGGCCCCGGAATACGGCGCCACCTGCGGCATCTTCCCGATCGACGGCGAATCGCTCAACTACCTGCGCCTTTCCGGCCGTTCGGCCGAGCAGATCGCGCTCGTTGAGGCCTATGCCAAGGCCCAGGGCCTGTGGCGCGACCCCTCGGTGGAAGCCGAGTACAGCTCGACGCTCGGCCTCGACATGGGCACCGTGCTGCCCTCGCTGGCCGGCCCGAAGCGTCCGCAGGACCGCGTGCTGCTCTCCGACATGCAGAAGGTCTACCGCGAGGCGGTCAAGCCGATGGCCGAGGCGCGTGCCGCCCGGCATGCCGGCAAGACCACCGGCGAAGCCCACTTCCAGGGCGGCACGCTGAAGGACGGCGCGGTCGTCATCGCTGCCATCACCTCCTGCACCAACACCTCCAACCCGGCGGTGATGCTGGGCGCCGGCCTGCTGGCGCGCAACGCCGTGGCCAAGGGCCTGAAGGTGGCGCCGTGGGTGAAGACCTCGCTCGGCCCAGGCTCGCTGGTGGTCACCGACTACCTGAAGAAGGCCGGCGTGATGGACGACCTCGAAGCGCTCGGCTTCCACGTCGTCGGCTACGGCTGCACCACCTGCATCGGCAACTCCGGCCCGCTGCCGGAGGCGGTCTCGAAAGCCATCGCCGAGGGTGACCTGGTGGTGACCTCGGTGCTCTCGGGCAATCGCAACTTCGAAGGCCGCGTCCACGCCGAAGTGAAGATGAACTACCTCGCCTCGCCGCCGTTGGTCGTTGCGTATGCCATTGCTGGCACCACCGACCTCGACCTCAGCACGCAGCCGCTGGGCAGGGGCTTGGATGGCCAGCCGGTCTACCTCAAGGACATCTGGCCCTCGAACAAGGAGATCGGCGACACCATCGCCGCGACCATCGGCCCGGAGATGTTCGCCAAGAACTACGCCGACGTGTTCCGCGGCGACAGCCGCTGGAACGCGGTGGAATCGCCGGACGGCGACGCCTACCAGTGGGACGACTCGACCTACATCAAGAACCCGCCGTACTTTGACGGCATGACCATGCAGGTCGGCTCGATCGACGACATCCACGGTGCCCGCGTGATGGGCATCTTCGGCGACTCGATCACCACCGACCACATCTCGCCGGCCGGCAACATCAAGGCCAGTTCACCCGCCGGCAAGTTCCTGCAGGCGCGTGGCGTCGCCCCGGTCGACTTCAACAGCTACGGCTCGCGCCGCGGCAACGATGACGTGATGGTGCGCGGCACCTTCGCCAACATCCGCATCAAGAACCTGATGCTGGGCGGCGAAGAAGGCGGCAACACCATCCACTACCCCTCCGGCGAGAAGCTGGCCATCTATGACGCGGCCATGAAGTACAAGGCCGAGGGTGTGGGCACGGTGGTGTTCGCCGGCAAGGAGTACGGCACCGGCTCCTCGCGCGACTGGGCGGCCAAGGGCACCAAGCTGCTCGGCATCCGGGCGGTCATCGCCGAGAGTTTCGAGCGCATCCACCGCTCCAACCTGGTCGGCATGGGTGTGCTGCCCCTGCAGTTCATCGAGGGCCAGAACGCCCAGACCCTGGGCCTCAAGGGCGACGAGGTGGTCTCGATCACCGGCTTGAAGGACGGCGCGGGCAGGGTGGCCGATATCGCCGCCATCCGCCCGGACGGCACCGTCTTCAATTTCAAAGCCCAGGTGCTGCTGCTGACGCCCAAGGAAGTCGAGTACTTCCGCCACGGCGGGCTGCTGCACTACGTGCTGCGCCAGCTGGCGGCGGGCGTGAAGGCGGCCTGAGACCAGGCCTGCCGCGACCCGTTCCCCGCGCCCTGGAGCGGGGGACGGAACCCCGCCGCCGCGATGCACGGCGGGGTGATGAAGACCATGCGAAAACGCCCCCCGGTCCGCTTGCCGGGCCGCGTCCGGCTGTGTTGGAATCGAGTGAATACTCCAATCCGCTGGCGCTTCGGCGCACGCGGTCCCCTGTGCGCTGAATCCGAGGTGGAAACGATGAGCATCGAACGTCCCTGGTTGTCGAGTTACCCGCAGGGCGTGCCCGCGGAAATCGACGTGACCGAATTCCAGTCCATCGTCTCCGTGCTTGACAGCGCGATCGAGCGTTACCGCGATCGGCCTGCCTTCTCGCACATGGGCAAGATGCTGAGCTACGGCGACATCGACCACCTGAGCCGGCAGTTCGCGAGTTACCTGCTGCACGACCGCAAACTGAAGAAGGGCGACCGCGTCGCCCTGATGATGCCCAACGTGCTGCAGTACCCGATCGCCATCTTCGGCGCCTTGCGTGCCGGCCTGACCGTGGTCAACACCAACCCGCTCTACACCCCGCGCGAATTGAAGCACCAGCTGGTCGATTCCGGCGCCAAGGTGCTGGTGGTACTGGAGAACGTCGCCCACACGGCGGCGGCGGTGGTGGCCGAAACCCAGATCGAGCAGGTCATCGTCACCTCGATCGGCGAGCTGCTGGGCTTCCCCAAGGGCACGATCGTCGACTTCGTGGTCAAGTACGTGAAGAAGATGGTGCCCGACTATGCCCTGCCCGGCGCCATCAACTTCCGCAAGGCCCTGGCCCTGGGTGCCGCGCACACCCTGCCGCCGGTCAATGTGGCGAGCGACGACATCGCCTTCCTGCAGTACACCGGCGGCACCACCGGCGTTGCCAAAGGCGCCATGCTGACCCACCGCAACCTGGTGGCCAACATGCAGCAGGCTTCGGCCTGGATTGGCGGCAATGCCAAGCCCGGCCAAGAGATCATCATCACCGCGCTGCCGCTTTATCACATCTTCGCGTTGACGGCGAACTGCCTTGTCTTCATGAAGTTCGGCGGCATGAACCACCTCATCACCAACCCGCGTGACCTGCCCGGCTTCGTCAAGGAGCTGAAATCGGTGCGCTTCACCGCCATCACCGGCGTCAACACCCTGTTCAACGGCCTGCTCAACACGCCGGGCTTCGACACCATCGATTTTTCCTCGTTGCACCTGACCCTGGGCGGCGGCATGGCCGTGCAGCGCGCGGTGGCCGATCGCTGGAAGAAGGCCACCGGCTGCACCCTCATCGAGGCTTACGGACTCACCGAGACCTCGCCGGCGGCCTGCATGAACCCGCTCGACTTGAAGGCATTCAACGGCGCCATCGGCCTGCCAATCTCCTCCACCCTCGCCTGCATCAAGGACGACGAGGGCCGAACGCTGCCGGTCGGCGAGATCGGCGAGCTGTGCATCAAGGGACCGCAGGTGATGCCGGGCTACTGGCAACGCCCCGAGGAGACCGCCAAGGTGTTCGACGCCGAGGGCTGGCTGCACACCGGCGACATGGCCAGGATGGACGCCGCCGGCTACTTCTACATCGTCGATCGCAAGAAGGACATGATCCTGGTGTCCGGCTTCAACGTCTATCCGAACGAGATCGAGGACGTGCTGGCCACCATGCCGGGCATCCTGGAAGTCGCGGCGGTGGGCGTGCCCGACGAGAAGTCCGGCGAAGCGGTCAAGGTGGTGGTGGTGCGCAAGGACCCGGCGATCACCGCCGAGCAGGTCAAGGCCTTCTGCAAGGACAAACTGACCGGCTACAAGCACCCGAAGGTGGTCGAGTTCCGCACTGAACTGCCCAAGACCAACGTCGGCAAGATCCTGCGCCGCGAATTGCGTGATTCCGGCGGCAGGCCCGCCTGAAGCCTTGTGCTTCCCCTCAGGCCTCCGGGCGCAGGTAGGGGAAGAACAGCACGTCGCGGATCGAGGCCCGGTTGGTGAGCAGCATCACCAGCCGGTCGATGCCGATGCCCAGGCCACCGGTCGGCGGCAGGCCCACTTCGAGGGCGCGGATGTAGTCGGCGTCGAAGTGCATGGCCTCGTCGTCGCCGGCGTCCTTGGCCTCGGCCTGCGCCATGAAGCGGGCGGCCTGGTCCTCGGGGTCGTTGAGCTCCGAGAAGCCGTTGGCGATCTCCTTGCCGCCAACGAACAGCTCGAAGCGGTCGGTGATGCCGGGCTCGGTGTCGCTCTCACGGGCCAGCGGGCTGACCTCCACCGGGTAGTGGGTGATGAAGGTCGGCTGCACGAGTTCGCTTTCGACCAGCTTCTCGAACAGCTCGAGCAGCAGCTTGCCCCAACCGTAGGACGGCTTCACGTGCACGCCGTGGCGGGCGCAGTGCCGGGCCAACGCCTCGCGGTCGCGGCAGTCGGCGGCGGTGATCGACGGGTCGGCCTCGCGCACCGCATCGTCCATGCGCCAACGGCGGAAGGCCGGCGTCAGGTCGATGTCGCGACCTTCCCAGCTCAGCACGGTGCGGCCCAGCACCTCCTGCGCGGTGTCGCGGATCAGCGCTTCGGTCAGGTTCATGATGCCGGTGTACGTGGCGTAGGCCTCGTAGAGCTCGAGCATCGTGAACTCGGGGTTGTGCCGGGTGGACACGCCCTCGTTGCGGAAATTGCGGTTGATCTCGTAGACGCGCTCGAAGCCGCCGACGACGAGACGCTTCAGGTACAGCTCCGGCGCGACGCGCAGGTAGAGATCGAGGTCGAGCGCGTTGTGGTGGGTCATGAACGGCTTGGCCGTCGCACCGCCGGGGATGTACTGCATCATCGGCGTCTCGACTTCGAGGAAGCGCCGGGCGTCCAGCCAGTGCCGGATCGCGCGGACGATCCGCGAACGCAGCACGAACACCTCGCGGGATTCCTCGTTGACGATGGTGTCGACATAGCGCATGCGGTAGCGCTGCTCGACATCGCTCAAGCCGTGGAACTTGTCCGGCAGCGGGCGCAGCGCCTTGGTGAGCAGGCGGATCGCCGTGACCTTGACCGACAGCTCGCCGGTCCGGGTGCGGGTGAGCGTGCCTTCGGCGGCGAGGATGTCGCCGATGTCCCAGCCCTTGAAGGCCTCGTAGCTCTCGCTCAGATCAGCGCCGACGAGGTAGAGCTGGACGCGCCCCGACATGTCCTGCAACTGCGCGAAGGCCGCCTTGCCCATCACCCGCTTGGCCATCATCCGGCCGGCGATGCACACCCTGCGGCCGCTGGCTTCGAGGGCTTCGGCGGTCCAGTGGTCCTTGTCGGCGAACTCGGCCTGCAGATCACCCGCGTAGTGCTCGCGCCGGGCATCGTTCGGAAAGGCGATGCCCTTCCCGCGCAGCGCCGTCAGTTTGGCGCGCCGCTCGGCGATGAGCTTGTTCTCATCCGGTGCAGGAGCGTCAGCGATCGGAGCGGCGTTGGGCTGGTCGGACATGAGGGCTTCGAAGGAAAGAGTGGTGAAGCGAGGAGGGAGCAACGAGTGGGCGCTACGCCGCGTCGGTGCGTTTCGCGCCGACCTCGAGGCCGGCCTTGAGGCTCGCTTCGACGAACTCGTCGAGGTCGCCATCCAGCACCTTCTGCGTGTCCGAGCGCTCGATGCCGGTGCGCAGGTCCTTGATGCGGCTCTGGTCGAGCACGTAGTTGCGGATCTGGCTGCCCCAGCCGATGTCGGACTTGGTGGCCTCCACCGCGTCCTTCTCGGCATTGCGCTTCTGCATCTCCAGCTCGTAGAGCTTGGCGGCAAGCATCTTCATCGCGGTGTCGCGGTTCTGGTGCTGGCTGCGGCCGTTCTGGCAAGCCACCACGATGCCGGTCGGCACATGGGTGATGCGCACCGCCGATTCGGTCTTGTTGACGTGCTGGCCGCCGGCGCCGGAGGAGCGGTAGACATCGGTCTTGAGATCGGCGGGGTTGATCGTGATGTCGATGTTGTCATCGACTTCCGGCGAGACGAAGACGCTGGTGAAACTGGTGTGCCGGCGGTTGTCGGAGTCGAACGGCGACTTGCGCACCAGCCGGTGCACGCCGGTCTCGGTCTTCAGCCAGCCGTAGGCGTAGTCGCCCTCGATGCGCACGGTGGCCGATTTGATGCCGGCCACGTCGCCACCGCTGACTTCCATCAGCTCGGTCTTCCAGCCACGCGACTCGCACCAGCGCAGGTACATGCGCAGCAGGATCTCGGCCCAGTCCTGGGCCTCGGTGCCGCCGGCGCCGGCCTGGATGTCGACGAAGGCATTGGCCGCGTCCATCCTGCCGCTGAACATGCGGTTGAATTCGAGCTTCTCGAGGTGCGCCTGCCCGGCATCGACGTCGGCGATCACCGCGTGGAAAGTGTCCTCGTCGCTTTCCATCTCGGCGAGTTCGAGCAGCTCGAGCGCGCCGGTGAAGCCCTCATCGAGCGCCTTCAGGCCGTGGACGACCTTCTCGAGGGCGGCGCGCTCGCGGCCGAGGCCCTGCGCCTTATCGGGCTCGTTCCAGATGGTCGGGCTTTCCAGCTCGCGGCTTACTTCTTCGAGACGTTCGACCTTCTGGTCGTAGTCAAAGGTACCCCCTCAGCGCATCCAGCCGGCCCTTGAGCTCGGCGATGCGCTGGCGCACGGGATTGGTCTCCATGGCGCGTTCCGGTGTTGATAAAGACCGCGCAGTCTAGCAGGACACGCTGGCGGTCGAGCCGAATGGATCGCCCGTCGCAGCCCGAGGCCAGAAGCGGCAGCCTGTGGATAGGCCGGACTCGACCGCTGTGGCACCATGGATAATCATGGCGCGCGCGTAAAGACGTCGCATGTTGCGGATGCGGTTGATAGCCGGTTCACCCCCACGCGCGTGGGGACGACGCAATCACCTGCTGGGCCGGCGAGAGCTGCGCCGGTTCACCCCCACGCGTGTGGGGACGACAGTGTGGCGCGCCAGTGTGGCGCGAGGGTCAGTCGGTTCACCCCCACGCGTGTGGGGACGACGCCGACCAGCGTCATGAACGCGGCTGGGTTCTCGGTTCACCCCCACGCGTGTGGGGACGACGATCTGATGGCAGACGTAGAGGCCGCCCCTGGTCGGTTCACCCCCACGCGTGTGGGGACGACGCACTGACATCGTGCGCGCCGTTGCGCAACAGTTCGGTTCACCCCCACGCGTGTGGGGACGACGTCTGCAAGGACATCGAGGAGGTGAAGGCCTTCGGTTCACCCCCACGCGTGTGGGGACGACATATCGCACCGGCGGTGGCCACGCTCACGTTCCGGTTCACCCCCACGCGTGTGGGGACGACACCGAGGATGGATCGATACTGTGGCGCCCGATCGGTTCACCCCCACGCGTGTGGGGACGACACTGGCGGTCTTGAGATCGACGCCGGCAATCTCGGTTCACCCCCACGCGTGTGGGGACGACGTCGCGCGTCCAAGTGGGTACCCATGCGGCGCCGGTTCACCCCCACGCGTGTGGGGACGACGGCCCCTTCGGCATCGTGATTCGGCAGCACCTCGGTTCACCCCCACGCGTGTGGGGACGACGACGAGAGCGGCACGTCGCGCTGATCGCCGTTCGGTTCACCCCCACGCGTGTGGGGACGACTCGGCGTCACAGGTTGAACGATGTGTGGGAGCCGGTTCACCCCCACGCGTGTGGGGACGACCACGGCGCGGATGTGTTTCGTGCTGCGCTTGGCGGTTCACCCCCACGCGTGTGGGGACGACGGACACGTTCAGCGTCGGGGCCGGCTGCGACTCCGGTTCACCCCCACGCGTGTGGGGACGACGTCAACGGTGCCGATCTTGGCGCGGGCGCTCGCGGTTCACCCCCACGCGTGTGGGGACGACACCAGCGTCAGTTCCCTGATGAACAGCGGCGGCGGTTCACCCCCACGCGTGTGGGGACGACGCTTGCCAAAATCAGGCACTTAGCTGCATTGGGGCGTCGAAAGTCTACGTGAGCGGCGGCGTTGGTGTTGCGCGGCACGGGCGGTGCGGACGGCCACCAGGGCGAGACCATCGAAGTCAACCACGCGGCGGTCGTTGTCGCCGTCCATGCGAATCAGAAACCCCTGCTCGTTGCGGGCGGGATGCACGAGAACGCAACGGCCTGCCTCGCGCTTGTGGCAACACTTCTCCCACAGCAGATCGCGCACCACGGCGCTCACCGTGCCGGCGAACACACCGGTGGCCACCTCGATGCACCAGCGCGATAGTTCGCCGCGCAGGCGAGGGGGAACCTTCTCAAGAACCAGCACGATCATGGCGTCAGAACCGTGGGTCGTCGGGCGAGTGATCAGAGGCGAGGGAGTCGTCGCGTGGCTCGTCCCAGGCGCGTCCGCCGCCCACGCTGTGACCATCACCATCCCACAGGTCGCCAGGCGCGGCCGCATCGCCCGCCCAAGGATCGGCCTCGCTGGGATCAAGGTCGAACAGGCGTAGAAGGTCGGTGCTCAGGCGTTCCAGCAAGCGGACCTGCTGGAAGTGTTCCCGCAGCATTTTGCGAACACGGCTTTCCACCTGCTCCGCACCCTCGGCTACGCAAGCGAAAGCCACCGGAAGCACAGTGTCGAGTTTGTACAGATCGGCAATGTCGTAGACAAACGAAAGCTGCTTGCCGGTATGGATGAATCCGAGCGCAGGCGAGAAGCCCATCGACACCACACCGGCATGCACGACGCCATACAGGCTCGCATTGCCGGCCGAGATGGCGCGGTTGATCGGATCGGCCTGTTGCCACTGGTCACGCCGATACAGGCGACCCTTCCAACTCACCCCTGTCTCGCGGCCGAGGCGCGCATAGGCATCGCGCACTCGCACGCCCTCGCGACCGCGTAATTGCTGCAGGGTCAGGTTCGCCGGCAACGATTCGGAAAAACGCATCCGGTACAGCCGCAGCACGGTACGCAAGTGCTGCTCGGGCGAGGCCGCTGCCTGCGCCTGTTTGAGCACGCGTGCCGCCGAGCGTGTTTCACCTGTGCCTTGGGCATAGAAGCGCTGGCCTTCCTCGCCTGTCCACAACACGCTGCAGCCGTTCTCGGCCAAGGCCTTGATGGCGGCATGAGTCACCGTGGTGCCAGGCCCCAGCATCAGCACCGCCAGGGCGGCCGCCGGCACGGCGATGACTTCCAGGGGCACGCCGCCTTCCTTCGGTGCGCCGATCAGGGCGATGCTGCTGTCCTGCTGCTCAATGCGCCCGTGATCGAAGTAAAGATAGCTGAGCCCATCGCGCAGCTTCGGCAGCTCGCGCAGGTTGCGGGTCTCGAAACGTGCCATGGCCACTCCTTGCCGCCTGCGGGGCACGCAGGCGGCGGGTTCATGCTTCCATCGGGGCGATGCTCAGCAAGCCCAGGCCCAGCCCCTTGCTGTGGCCGATGCCTCGGCTGAGGGTGGCAAGAAAGGCCTCGCGCTGCTGCACGCGCAGGCAGCCATCGAACAGGGCCACGCTGAGCTTGGCCTGATGATCGCCCTTTCGAAAGGCTCGGGTGCCTTCATCACGCACCTCGGCAGCATCCACGACAAAGCCACCGCGTTCACCGTGGCGTGCCAGCCAGGCCAGTTGCTCGGCCTCGCCCACCACGGCACGGCGTTTGCCGTCGCGCTTCACGCTACAATTGGTTCGGAGGCGAAAGCGCAAGTTCTGGCCTTCGAGCAGCAGCGGCTGATAGGGCTTACAGGCCACCGGCTCGCTGGTGTAGCCGGGATACTTGCCGAGCAGCGCCTCCCAGGTCGGGACCAGTTGTGATTGCACCAGCACTTGGGCGGAACCGTCGCGCTCAAGTTCCAGGCGCCACAGCACCCGTTCCGGCAGTGCGGCAAGGTCGGCTGGGAAAGCCGACCACAGGCTGCGATGCAGCTCCCACGGGTTACCCAGATCGCGCCGAACCGCTGAGCAACGGCGATCAAGCCGCAACTTCGACAGGTACATCGCACACCTCCCTGCGTACATGCCGCAGGCCGAAGCCGCGGCGGCGGAAATCGTCAATGGGCTGGTCGTGGCGCACATGCCCAGTAGGGGCGTCATGCTCCAGCCACAGCACACAGGCACGTGCCGCGCTAGGCGCGTCGCCATGGAGAGGACGGAGCGGGAACGTTGTCAGCGCCTCCATCAGCGGGCTATCCACCACATACCGCTCCACATCGCCCACCAGCGGCAGGCCCGGCGGGAAGGATCGGCGGCCGAGGAACAACGGCCAGTGCGGCGCCTGCAGTGCGGCGTGCAGGTGTCCAAGGAACTGGCGATCCGACCCCTCAAGCCCGGCGGTAAAAGCTGCTTCGGCGAGGTAATGACGTTCGGTAACTGCCGTATCCTGTCGCCCCGAGGCATCGGCCTTCAGGATGTTCTGCGCAGTATGGAAATCCTTGGCCAAGGTGCCGGCGCGATCCACCCGCACGCCAAAGCGCAGGGTTGCTAGGTCGTCGACATCGGCCTCACGCGGCCGACCCAAGGCCGCGGCCAGCAGACCGATGACGCCGCTCTTGCTGGGCTCGAGCTCGGTGTCACGCTGATCGAAACGTGAGCGCGTGCCCCAGCTTTGCATCGGCGCATCCAAGGTAATCAGCAGGGTGGGCATGGCGACTCACCCTAGGCGCTGCAGGGCATCGGCCATGGCCACCGTCAACGCAGCGCCCACGGTTTCCCGGCCCCCTTGCAGCTTGGCATCGCTCAGGTCGTGGAAATAGAAGGCACCGGTTTCTCCATAGCTGGCATTGAGGCGCTGCCGGAAGGTGTCGAGTTGCCTGACCGACTTGCCGGTCAGCGACAGCCCATCGCGCCGCACCCGTATCGGCTTCTCGAACGCATTAGCGAGTGACCGTGGCTGAGTGCCGATCTGGATGCCGACGAACGCCGGCTTCTGATGTGCGGCGAAGGTGTTCTGCTTGCCGCTGGGCAAGGCATGCGTAATGGCGTCGCCCAGCAAACGCAGCGCGCGTTCGGTGCTTTCGCGCTGCCGACCCAGCAGGGCATGTAGCTCGCGGAGGTTCAGCGTGGCGTAGCGGTAGAAGCAAGTGCTGGCGAACTCCAACTGGCCCAGATGGCCTGCGCCGGCGGAGTCCTGCGCTTGCAGGTCATCCACCGCAGTGAAGAAATCGAACTCGCGCTCCAGCGCTGCGGTACCGAGCGCATGAGCCACCTGCAGGCTGGCATCGCTGTTGAAGGAGGGGCGATCAGCCAACATGCGGCCGAACAGGCGTACTTCCAGCGACCGGGTATCGGTCAGGGCCTGCTCCAGCGCCGTGATCACCTCGGCGGGGCAAGCATCCTTAGCCGCGGCCTTGACGGCTTTCTTGCTGGTCTTGACAGGTTTCTTGCCAGCACCACTCTCGGCTTCGGGCTCTACAGCCTCCGCAGGCATCAGCATGTCCCAGTACTGCGCGATCACCGCCGCCAGACGATTCAACTCATCGGCACCCAAGAACAACAGGTACTGCGAGCGCCCGTCATCGTCGGCTTGCAGCTTCAGGCCGCCCAAAGCCAGACGCACTCGCGCAGCCGCTTCGCTGGCTGGTCGTCCCAGTGCAGCCAGCCGCTCCACCAGCGCCTGCAGCAGGTACTGGGTGCGCACCGCCTGCTCATCCTTCGGAAGTGCTGCCGTATGCCGCCAGTGCTCGCGCATCGCGCGTTTCTGGCACTGGCTGGAGATCCTGGCCCGGCGCACGCCACCGAACAGGGCATCCTTGTGGGCACCGGTGTCATCGCGATTGAGCAACGATGGCGCGACGTTCTGCAGCAGATGGAAGTCAACGTAGATTGGTGATTGCATGGCAAAGCTCCTTTTCACACGGTGAGGTCAGGCCGCGTCATCGCGGTCGGTAGACAGGGAGTGATGGAAGTCGCGCAACCATCGTCGCTGCACCCAGCGATCCGGGTGGTTCCAAGCATCCAGCTGACGCAGCAGGAGGCTGAAGTCCGGCACGATCTCTGCTTGGTCTAGTAAACGCACCGTGGCGCGAAGCAACATCGGCAGCTGCTCCTCATCGGCGTCCACCAGATGCGCCAAGCGGCGCTCGACGGAATCCTGCTTGTCGCGGTTCGATGAGAGGCAAAGCTGTGCCAGACAGTGGCCCAGGCTGGCCAGGTTGTCGGTACCGGGCGTTCGGCACCATGCCAGCAAGCCGGCGACCAAGTAGGCATGGCGCCGTTGGCGCTCACCGCCGAGTGCCTGTTCGCCCTGCAGGCGGACGATCAGGCCTTCCAATCGGGCCACTGCACGCAGGTCGTCGCCGGGGGCTTGACCCAGACTGCGGCGCAGCACCGCCAGCAGGGCACGATCACCACCGGCGGGATCCTGCGCCCGGCGCAGGTAAGTCACCAGCGGGTGAGGGGAGTTCACATGATTCATGTCACGTCCTCCATAGATGGGTCTTGTGGGGTCAGAGCGACCAGTGCGCGACGGATGCCCTTCTCGGCCTCGTAGAGCGAGCGATCACCGCGATAGGTGGCCGGCACCACACGATCGGCCAAGCGCCAGGCATCTCGCAAGGCGTAAGCCACCTCCTTCCGCCATTGCTGACGGGCGGCATCACTGTCTTCATCGCCCAAATTCGAGACCCAGTCGTTGAAGGCTGCCCCGAGAATGGCCCAGTACATCGGCAGCATGGGGAAGGTCTGGACCAAAGCGCGCACGGCCTTGGGGTCGGGTTCAAGCGCACCCCTCTTCTGCTCGAAGGCCAGGCGATAACACGCATCGTGCAACACCTTCGCCTGGTCTTCTGCCAAAGCCAGCACGCTGCGAATGGTGTCCCACGCGTCGCTGTCGTTCAGCAGAGCTTGGGAGAGCGGCACGCTCTCGCAGCGCCAGAGCTCGACCTTGGCCTTGTCGGTGCACTGTCCGAACACCGTCAGACGGGGTTTGAGACCGCTGCGCACACGACTCAGTAGAGTTGCCGCGGCACGCAACACCGCCGGGGGTGTATGGCCGGATGTTTGGTGCGCGGTAGCGCTGCGCGGCCGCAGGGCATGCAAGTCACGCCAGAACGCACGCTCATAATGAAGCTGCATGGGCACAGGGCCGCGTTCGGCGTCCATCCGATAGGACACCATAGGATCCTTTCCCTCCGCGTCCTTGAGTCGCTCCCCGCTGGCGAGACCCACATGGTTGACCATGACTCCCACTGCATCGGGGAACAAGCGAATCGAGCGCGCGGGCAGGGAGTAGAGCTGCGCTGGGCCGCGATAACCAACCGTCGGGCCACCCTGCATGTGCTCGACGGTCAGCGCCCCCCCCCGCTCCCAAGTGGTCACATCCCGCTCATGTTCTGCGCGAGACTGCGGCAGCAGATTCAGCAGCAAGGTTTGAAACAGGTTCTCGCCGGTGATCAGAGCCAACACCGCCGTTGCCGCGGGAGCGTGGGCGGTGTATTGGAAGGCACTGCGCCCACCGCCCAGCGCCATGGCCTGCGCGGCCAGCAGGTAGAGCGCGGCATCGGCCGCCGGCAGCGGTTCGGGATCAGCATCCAGCGCGTGGTCGAACAGGGTCTTGTTGTTGCCACTTGACTTCTCGGCGGCCAGGGCCGTCCACGGCCGGCGCGAGAGCTCCGGCGGCAGATCGACTACCTGCAGAAAAGGGCGCCGGGCATCGAACAGGTCGAAATGCGCGCCCCACTCTTCGAAGTAGGCGTTCAGGGGCTCGGGAGGGAAACGGCCGGCGACCCACCAAGAGGCACCATGTTCGGCAACATCGGCCCCGAACACCCGCTGCAGGACCGCCAACAGCAGGCGATAGCAGGCCACGGTCACCAGCGGCGAAGGGTGGTGGATGGCGCCGAAGTTCCCCGCAGCCGACAATGCCGCACCTAAACTGACCCGACGGGAGGTGCCGAAACGATCCACCACTGGCAAAAAGGCGTCTGTGCTGATATTCATAAACCAAGAAACTTACCTAGGTTGAATTGGGGTCAATTTGTGGGGCCGTTTCGCCGTTGTCAAGTCCCCTACTGGGGGGTGAACCGTTTCTGGGTTTGACCATGAGTCCGTCCCCACGTCGTGGGGGAGTCATTCCATGTCCTCATCGCAACGGATCGCCGTCGCAGGGATTGCGACGGCGACGTCGCGGCTGATCCGCAACCCTAACCGGGCGTCCAACTGCACCTGCCATGGCCCCAGCGCAACGGCGCCGGTGCCGTCAAGTTCCAGCACGGCCACTCCGCGCAACAAGGAATCCTTGCTCGCCCAGTCCGGCACCGGCAGCTTGCGCAACGCAGACACCAAGCCACGGTGTGACACCGGCACCACCGACGCGAGAAGCGTCGCCGCGTTCACGCCTGAGGTCGCGATCGGTGGACCGCCAGGTAGCAACGACACGCCGCTCGCACCGCGATACACCAGCAGCACCCGCAATGCGTCAGCGCCCAAGCGCGTCACAGCACGCATGGCAGGATGTACGGCGTAAGCGGATTCATCGTCTTCCTTGTCGCTGCGCCAGTTGACATATGCCGATACGTCATCAGGGGCACCGATGCTGTTCTGGATGCACTTGGCCTCTGCATCCTTCTCGGCCAGCATTTCCGTCTCCATGGCAGAGCGCATCGCGTCTTCCCATTCGGCGCTTGGCGATGGCAGCGTGTCCTTCGCGTAGCAGGCCTGCACCAACGCATCAATGTCGACAGGCAGATCAAGCTGGTGGCGTTCAGCCAGTAGTTGCGCGGTGCGCAGCACACCAACCATGGGGTAGAGGCTGCGCTTGGGCAGCTCGGGGTACTTGCCCAATCCTGCCACCCACAGGCAGGGCTGCTGCAGATGCGCAGGGCGTTGCCCATCGCGGCAGTGCCGATGCACGCGACCCAGCCTTTGCAACAGAAGATCCACCGGGGCGAGATCGCTGATGAGCGCGTCGAAATCCACGTCCAAAGACTGCTCCGCTACTTGGGTGGCGACCACGATGGCCCGTTGAGGCCGGTGGATGGCATCCGGACCGAAATCGCGCACCAAGTCATCCTCGATAGTCTGCCGTTGCCCCGCTGGAAACCGGGCATGGAACAGGCGCGTCACCTCGGCGACACCCGCATGAGCCGCAAGAGCGGAGTAAATCACCTGAGCGCGATCAACCGTATTCACCAGCACGAGCAGGCAGCCACCGTGCTCGGTTTGCGCTAGCGCTTCGGCAACCAGGTGCTCAACCTCGGCGCCAATCTTGTGCAATTGCACCTGCGAACGCCGTGTGCTGTGTCCGAATGCGGCGACCTCGACGTCGCGTTGCCCGTCGGCATCCACGCGGGTGATACGCGGGTAGGCCGGGAGAGCAGCCGCGGATGCCGGGGCACCCCATGCCGAAATCAATTTCTGTCGAGTTGACGCCGGCAGCGTCGCGCTCATCACCACGGCAGAGCTGCCTAGTGCGCGCAACCAACGCAGAAGGTCTGCAATCAAACCACTGGTGTAGGTGTCATAGGCATGCACTTCATCAAGCACCACCACGCGGTTGGCGAGACCGAACATACGAACGAACTGATGGCGTACTGGAAGCACGCTGACCAAGGCTTGATCCACCGTCCCCGCACCGTATTCGGACAGCAGAGCACGCTTGCGCGCCGAGAACCACTCCGCAGCGCGAACGGTAGCCAGCTCCGAGGCTTCTTCGTTGCTTCCGTCGTCCACGCCGGCTAGCACGGGACCACGCAGGCGTTGCGCGTCCTGGTTCAATGCAGCCAGCCCATGCACCAGCTGGATGTCGAAAGCCCGCCCGCTACCAAAGCCCTCGAGGAACCGCCTTAAGCGGGTGAACATGGCGTTACCGGTAGCCTGTGTCGGTAGTGCGAAATACAGGCCGCGATGACCATTGCGAGCTTGCAATACGCAATGGGCAAGCAAGGCGGCCTCGGTCTTCCCCTCCCCCATCGGAGCTTCCACAAGCAGCAAGGTCGGTCCGCTTGCGTCGCCAAGAGCAGCCTCCATCGCACGCTGTAATGGACGGGGCGTCGCAATGGCCGGGAACACGGCGTTGAAGGTGCATTCGCTCGTGAGAGCTTCCCGACGATGCCACCCCAACGAGTCGAGGCGGGCCGCACAGCGGCGCCGTGCCTCTTGAAGATAAGCTCTCGCGTCCGAAGCGTCGCCGCCGTAGGTCAAGCTGGAAGCAATCCAGTCCGCCACGCTGGTCAGCCCCGCCACTGCCATCTGTAGCGGCCATCCAAGCGTCTCAGCGGGTGGCTCCGCATCGACCAAATCGAGTGCTTCAACCATGGTAGAAAAAAACTGACTACGCAGATCGTTCCAGCCATGCTTACCGACCTGCTGCGTGCTTGGCCCATCGAGAGTGGATTGAAATGCGATGCCATGGTGCATGCCAACCGCAGCAGCCATTGCTTCGGCAGCTCTCGCACTCCAACTCAGTCTTTTAAGGTGTTCCGGCAGGAGTACCTGACTCAGGTGCCCGTGCGGCCATGGGCCCTCCACTCGACTTGCGCCAGTTGGCATCAGCTTGGCAGCGATCAGGCGTTGGTTGGCTTCCTCGAAGCCCCGCTGCCACGCAAACGCAGGTGTGGCCTTCCCGAAATCGTGCAGCCCTACCATCAGCGCAAGCCAACGAAGTGCGAGAGATTCATCGAGATCAAAGCCTTTGCCAAAGAACACGTGCAGCGCTAATGGTTCACGCTCGAGCATCACCAAACAACACGCAGCAACATCCAAGCTGTGCGCCAGCAGGCTGTGTGCAGGCTGATCACCCCGTGGGCTCTTTGCCCAAAGGAGGTCAATCGTTGTGTTGTTCATTGGCACTCGAGGTTCTACTCCGCTTCCCCGAACGGACAAGTTTGGGCTGGACCTTTTGATAGATCGGGCGACTCAAGGATGCACCTGAGGTATCTGGAACCGATCGAGGTAATCAAAAGGGCCAGTCCAAGTGCTCGAGATAATGCCGGATCGGTCATGGCCTGGGCTCCTTTCCCCTCGCCTGTCGACGGAGCGGTTGTAGGCGACCGCCGTCTCACGGACTGAGACAGATCAAGCCGGACCTGTCAAGCGCCGATCAGGCCGCCCAGCGATGGCGCACCAGCAGCTGCACGTCGCGACGGCCGCCGAAATCATCGAGCTCGAGCTGGTAAGCCAATCGCAGCCGGGAGGGTGGCGGACCGAGTGCCGCGGCACCAAAATGGATGGCCGGGATCGGCGTGGCGCGACCCGGCACGAGGAGCTGGTATTTCACGTGGCGGTTGGCGATCAGGCGCCAGGCCTGCAGTTCGAATTCACCGTCGAACAGCGGCTCGGGAAAGCCCTGCCCCCATGGCCCGGCCAGGCGCAGGGCCTCGGCATGCACGCGGCTCAGTTCTTCCGTGGCGAGTTCGCCGTCGCTCCACAACTCGGCGGCGCGCAACTCGTCGGTGAGGCGCTGCGCGATCGCCGCTTCAAAAGCACGGCGGAAGTGATCGAGATGCGCCGCGTCGAGGCTCAAACCCGCCGCCATCGCGTGCCCACCGAAGCGTTGGATCAGACCCGGGTTCCGGGCATCGACATCCGCCAGGGCGTCGCGCACGTGCACGCCGGGAATGGAACGCGCCGAACCGCGCAGGATCGTCGAATCCGCATCGGCGGGTGCGAAAGCGATTACCGGGCGGTGCAGCATCTCCTTGAGTCTGGAGGCGACGAGGCCGATCACGCCGGGATGCCAGTCGGCGTCGAACAGGCAATAGGCATCGTGGCCACCTTCCGGCAAGGGCAGTGCCAGCGTGGCGGCCTCGGCACTATCGAGCATCTGTTGCTGCAATTCGCGGCGCTCGCTGTTGAGGCTGTCGAGTTGTCTGGCGATCTGCATGGCGCGACTGGTGTCGTCGGTGAGCAGGCATTCGATACCGAGCCTCATGTCCTCCAGCCGTCCGGCGGCATTGATGCGCGGGCCGATGGCAAAACCGATGTCGCTGGCAGTGAGCAGCGGCAGGCGGCGCTGCGCCAGCTCGGCGAGCGCCAGCACGCCCGGCTGCCCCTGGCCCGCACGCAGGCGCTTGAGGCCGGCGGCCACCAGCAGGCGGTTGTTGTCGTCGAGCGGCACCAGGTCGGCCACGGTGCCGATGGCGACGAGATCGAGCAGGCTCGACAGATCGGCCTCCGCGCCCGGCTCTCCGTGTTCGCGCAAGCGTGCCCGCAGGGCCAGCAGCAGATAGAACACCACGCCGACACCGGCCAGCGCCTTGCTCGGGAAGCCGTCGCCCGGCAGGTTGGGATTGACGATGGCATCGGCGGCGGGCAGCGCATCGCCGGGCAGGTGGTGGTCGGTGATGAGCACCTGCCAGCCGCGTGCCTTGGCCGCCGCCACACCGGGCAGGCAGGCGATGCCGGAATCGACGGTGATGACGAGATCCGGCGCGATCGGTGCCAGCTCGTCCTCGACGAAGGCCGGCGAAAGCCCGTAGCCGTGCGCGATGCGGTGCGGCACGCGGTAGCTGACGCGCCGCGCCCCCAGCAACCGCAGGCCACGCACCGCGACGGCGGTTCCGGTTGCGCCATCGCAATCGAAATCACCGACCACGACGATGTGGGCATCGCGGTGCAACGCGGCGTGCAGCAGACCGACGGCCTGGGCGATGCCGCCCAGTTGCTGCGGGGCCAGCATCCGCGCCAGTTTCAGCTCGGCCGCATCAGCCGAGGTCAGGCCGCGGGCGGCGTAGAGCCGCCTGAGCAGGGGCAGGGTCTCGGCCGGCCAGGGCCCGATCGCCGGCACCGGCCGACGGCGCAGCACCGGGGCTGCGATCATGCCGAAAGATCCGGCTTGGCGCGGCACCAGAAGCGCCAGCGCTGGGCCTGCGTGAAACGCACCCGATGGCCGTCGGCGAAATCGAGGATGAGCCCTTCGAGAGCACCGGTGCCGAGCGCGGCGCGGGCAACCCCGCAGACATCCTCGACCACGCGCCACTGGCGTTGCGAGCGCAGATCGATCAAGCCCGGTCGTGTGGCATCGACGGCATCGGTGATCGGGCAGCCGGCGGCATGGGCGAAGCCCTGCACTTCGGGATCGACCGTCACCACCGTGCCCTGCGGCCCTTCGACCTGATCGGGCCAGAGCCCACCGCCCCAGAACCACAGGCTGTTGGCCGGTGGTCGGCCGGCGCGCCGGCGCGCCTCGTTGACCGGATGCTCGTGCAGCAGCACCTGGGCCTCGGCCAACAGTGCGCGCCAGCGACGTGTTTCGCTGCCGCTGCCGAGCTGGGCGAAGGCATCGCCGCCCAGAGCATCGAGCGGGTGCGGGAAGCTGGGCGGCCGCGACTCGCGCGGGATGCGCAAGCACCAGGCTTCCGGTTCACGCTGCTCGATCGGAAATCCGGCGTCACCGAACAACGGCTTGAGCGGCCGCAGCAGGGCTTCGGCCTCCTCGGCACTGAGGCCGAGGTTGCCCCAGGCCATCAGCCGCGCCGTACTGAGATCGGCCTGCAACCACACCGGGTCGGCCCGCAGCCATTGATCGCGCTGCCGTTCGTCCGGCCGGAGTTGCAGGCCTTCGATGAGGGCGGCACTCGGCCATGCGCCGGCCGGGCGGACCCGGAACTGTCGCTGCAACTGGGCCAGCTCGCCTTCGGCCAGATCCTCGCGCGCGGCCCGCGCCAGGGCCCGCGAAAAGCCCGGCGAAAGCACTTGACCGGCGAAATGCCGGCGGGCACCGAGCAGCAGGGTGAGCGCGCGGCCGGCCATGCTCAGGCGAGGTAACGGACGCCGGTGATCTCGAACTCGCGCTGGCCGCCGGGGGCTTCGATGGTGACGGTGTCGCCGTCGTGCTTGCCGATCAGCGCACGCGCCACCGGCGAGGAGATCGAGATCAGCCGCTGCTTGATGTCGCTCTCGAGGTCGCCAACGATGGTGTAGGTGACTTTTTCCTCGGTGTCGAGGTCGGTCAGCTCGACAGTGGCGCCAAAGACGATGCGCGAGCCGGCGTTGAGCGAGGCGATGTCGATCACCTGCGCGTGCGAGAGCGTGTACTCCAGCTCCTTGATGCGGCCTTCGATGAAGCCCTGCATCTCGCGAGCGGCGTGGTACTCGGCGTTCTCCTTGAGATCGCCATGGGCGCGGGCCTCGGCGATCGCCTCGATCACCTTGGGCCGCTCGACCGTCTTCAGGCGCTCCAGCTCCTCGCGCAGACGGACGGCGCCTTTGCTGGTCAAGGGCGCCCTCACGCGGGGATCTCCTTGTGCAACTCCTGCAGGGAACTGACCCGCGGGTTGTTGCGCGCATCGATGGCCGCAACCAGAGCCCGCGCACCGGCCAGCGTGGTCGAGTAGGTGACGCGGTGCTGCAAGGCCTCGCGGCGGATCGAGAACGAATCGGCGATGGCCATTTTGCCTTCGGTGGTGTTGATGACGTAGCTGATCTCGCCGTTCTTGATGAGATCGACGATGTGCGGGCGGCCCTCGGCGACCTTGTTGATGCGCTCGACCTCAAGCCCCTCGCCAGCGAGAAAGGTCGCGGTGCCCTCGGTCGCGACGAGCTTGTGACCGCGGGCCAGCAGGTCGCGGGCGATCGGCAGCAGGCGCGGCTTGTCGGTGTCGCGCACCGAGCAGAACACCTTTTTGCCGGGCGGTGGTGCCTTGATGTTGGCAGCCTCCTCGGCGCGGGCGAAGGCCTCCTCGAAGGTCGGCCCGACCCCCATGATCTCGCCGGTGGAGCGCATCTCGGGCCCGAGGATGGGATCGACGCCCTGGAACTTGGCGAAGGGGAAAATCGCCTCCTTCACCGAGAAATACGGCGGGATGATCTCCCTGGTCGCGCCCTGCTCGGCCAGCGTCTTGCCGGCCATGCAGCGCGCCGCGATCTTGGCGAGTGGTCGACCGATGGCCTTCGAGACGAAAGGCACGGTGCGCGAGGCGCGCGGGTTCACCTCGAGCAGGTAGATGGTTTCGCCCTGGATGGCGAACTGCGTGTTCATCAATCCAACGACCTTCAGCGCGCGGGCCAGCTGGCTCACCTGCACGCGCAGGCGGTCCTGGATCTCCGGCGAGAGCGAGAACGGCGGCAATGAGCAGGAGCTGTCGCCCGAATGCACGCCGGCCTCCTCGATGTGCTCCATGATGCCGCCGATCAGCACGTTGCCGTCCTTGTCGGCGATCACGTCGACGTCCACCTCGACGGCGTTGTCGAGGAAGCGGTCGAGCAGCACCGGCGAGTCGTTCGAGACCTGCACGGCCTCGCGGATGTAGCGCGAAAGATCCTCGTCCGAATAGACGACTTCCATGGCGCGGCCGCCCAGCACGTAGCTCGGGCGAACGACCAGCGGGTAGCCGATCTCCTTCGCGTGGGCCAGCGCCTGCTCGGCGTTACGGGCGGTGCGGTTGGGCGGTTGCAGCAGGCTTAAGGACTCGACCAGTTTCTGGAAGCGCTCGCGGTCCTCGGCGAGATCGATGCTGTCGGGCGAGGTGCCGATGATCGGCACGCCGTTGGCCTCGAGCGCGCGCGCCAACTTGAGCGGCGTCTGACCGCCGTATTGCACGATCACACCTTTGGGCTTTTCGAGATCGACGATCTCCAGCACGTCCTCCAGCGTCAGCGACTCGAAGTAGAGGCGGTCGGAGGTGTCGTAGTCGGTCGAGACGGTTTCCGGGTTGCAGTTGACCATGATGGTCTCGAAGCCGTCCTCGCGCAGGGCGAGAGCCGCATGCACACAACAGTAGTCGAACTCGATGCCTTGCCCGATGCGGTTCGGGCCGCCACCCAGCACCATGATCTTGTCGCGGCTGGTCGGGTTGGCCTCGCACTCGTCCTCGTAGGTCGAGTACAGGTAGGCCGTCGAGGTGGCGAACTCGGCTGCGCAGCTGTCGACGCGCTTGTAGACCGGGCGCACACCGAAGGCGCGACGCAGGGCGCGCACCGCCGACTCGTCGCTGCCGACCAGCTGGGCGAGGCGCGCATCGGCGAAACCGGCGCGCTTCAGGCTGCGCAGGCTGGCCTTGTCGAGGCCGGCAATGCCAGCCGCGGCGACCTCGCGTTCCATCGCGATCAGCGCTTCGATCTGGTCGAGGAACCACGGGTCGATGTAGGAGAGCCGGTACACCTCATCCACCGAAAGCCCGGCGCGGAAGGCCTCGCCGACATGGAACAGGCGCTCGGGCCGCGCATCCTTCAGCTCGCGCTTGATCCGCACCCGCCCTTCCTCGCCGCGCTCGGCATCGCCGGTCGGATCGAAGCCGACCTTGCCGATCTCGAGGCCACGCAGGGCCTTCTGCAGCGACTCCTGGAAGGTCCGGCCGATCGCCATCACCTCGCCCACCGACTTCATCTGCGTGGTCAGGCGGGCGTCGGCGGCGGCGAACTTCTCGAAGGCGAAGCGCGGAATCTTGGTAACGACGTAGTCGATCGAAGGCTCGAACGAGGCCGGCGTCAGACCGCCGGTGATGTCGTTCTTCAGTTCATCCAGGGTGTAGCCGACCGCCAGCTTGGCGGCGATCTTGGCGATCGGGAAGCCGGTCGCCTTCGAGGCCAGCGCCGAGGAGCGCGAGACGCGCGGGTTCATCTCGATGACCACCACCCGGCCGGTCTCGGCATTGATGCCGAACTGCACGTTGGAGCCGCCGGTATCGACGCCGATCTTGCGCAACACCGCGATGCTGGCGTCGCGCAGGCGCTGGTATTCCTTGTCGGTGAGCGTTTGCGCGGGCGCCACGGTGATCGAGTCGCCGGTGTGCACACCCATCGGATCGAGGTTCTCGATCGAGCAGACGATGATGCAGTTGTCGGCGCGGTCGCGGACCACTTCCATCTCGAACTCTTTCCAGCCCAGCACCGATTCCTCGACCAGCACCTCACCCACCGGCGAGAGGTCGAGGCCGCGCTTGACGATCTCCTCGAACTCCTCGCGGTTGTAGGCGATACCGCCGCCCGAGCCGCCCAGCGTGAAACTCGGGCGGATGATGGTCGGGTAGCCGACGGTCGCCTGGATCTCGATGGCCTGCTCGAAGGTACGCGCCACCGCGGCCTTCGGGCATTCGAGGCCGATCTCGCCCATCGCCACCCGGAACAGCTCGCGATCCTCGGCCATCCGGATGGCCTCGCGCGAGGCGCCGATCAGCTCGACGCCGTACTTCTCGAGCGTGCCGGCATCGGCCAGATCCAGGGCGCAATTCAGCGCGGTCTGCCCGCCCATGGTCGGCAACAGTGCATCGGGCTTTTCCTTGGCGATGATGCGTTCGACCGTGGCCGGATTGATCGGCTCGATGTAGACCGCATCGGCGCTCGAAGGGTCGGTCATGATCGTCGCCGGGTTGCTGTTCACCAGCACGACGCGATAGCCCTCCTCCTTCAGCGCCTTGCAGGCCTGCGCGCCCGAGTAATCGAACTCGCAGGCCTGGCCGATGACGATCGGGCCGGCACCGATGATCAGGATGGTCTGGATGTCGCTGCGCTTGGGCATCAGGGGTTTCCGATGTGGCGATCAAGGAAGGCCTCGATCCGGGTGTAGAGGTCGACCTGGTTCTGGAAATCGAAGAAGCCGTGGCCCTCACGCGCCTCCAGGACGGTCTCCTCGACCGGACGACCGGCTTCCGCAAGCCGCCGTTCGAGGATGCGGAACTGCGACATCGGCACCCGCAGGTCGCGCTCACCGTGCACCAGCATGACCGGAACGCGGATGCGGTCGATGTTGTAGGCCGGCGACTGGGCGCGCTGTTCTTCGAGGGCCTCGGGCAGCACCCGCCGCAGGTAGGCCCGGCCGCTTTCACTCTCCGGGATATCGCCATCGCTGAACATCAGCGGCAGCGAGTGCACGCCCACGTAACTGATGGCGCAGCGGTAGCGCTCCGGCTCGCGGACCACGCTCTGCATGGCGGCGAATCCGCCGTAGGAGGCTCCGTAAGTGCAGATCCGCTCCGGATCGGCGATGCCTTGGTCGATCGTCCACTGGACCGCATCGCTCATGTCGTCGATCATGGTCGTGCCCCAGCGGCGGAAGCCCTTGGCCTCGAAGGCATCGCCATAGCCCCCCGAACCGCGGAAATTGATCTGCAGCACGGCATAACCGCGGTTGGCGAGGAACTGCACCTCGGGGTTGAAGCGCCATTCATCGCGGGGGCCATGCGGTCCACCGTGCGGGTGCAGGATCAGCGGCAGGTCGCGGGCTTCGACGCCGCGCGGCACGGTCAGGTAGCCGTGCAGCTTCACGCCGTCGCGGGCGGTGACCGTGATCGGTCGCATCTCCGCCATCTGGGCGGGCTGGATCCAGTCCATCCGGGCCAACAGGAAGCGGGCCTGGTTGTTCTCACGGTCGAACAGGAAGTACGAGCCGGGATCGGTGTCGCTGTAGACGCGGAACAACAGGAAGCGGCCGTCCTCGCTGAACGAAGAGAAATCGACCACCCGATCGGGGAAGGCGTTGACGAGTCCGGCCAGCAGCCGGGTCTCGGGATGCTGCGGGTCCACCCACTGGTAGCCCGGGATCCCGTCCATGAAGCGCGTGGCAAGCAGGGTCTTGTCGTCGCTCGAGAAAAAGCCGTCGATCGGATCGACGTTCGGATTGCGCGCCAGCACCTGCCGCTCCTGGCCCTGCGCATCGAACAGGGAGATACGTTCCGGCTCACCGGCATCGCTCAGCATCATCAGGACCTGTTCGTCGTCGCTGTGCATCCGCAACGGCATCCGGCTGCCGCCCTCGCCCATCCGGCGCGAGTGGACCCGCTGCCATCCCTCGCCCACCCGGCGGTAGGTGGACTGCGAGAGATCGTCATCCTGACCGAAGGCGTAACGCGGCCGGCCCTGCGAATCGACCACGAAGCCACCGAAGTCCAGTGGCGCAGTGGCCACGGTCGAAATGTCGCCGGTGTGGGTATCGAGACGGTAGAGGAAGGCACCGTCGATCGATCGCGAGACCAGCACATAGCGGTCATCGCCACGCAGGGTATCGATCAAGGTATAGGTGTTGCCGCGGGGCACGTCGATCCGCCTCGTGCCATCGACGTTGGCGATGTACATGTCGCCACTGCCGATACGGAAATCGAAGCGGCCGATCTTGCGGGTGACGAACATGATGAACCGGCGATCACTGACCCATTCGATGCGTTCGATATGGCGGTTCTCGCCGTAGTCGAAGCGGCCGATCAGGGAAAGATCGGCCGTCCTCAGGATGGCCAGCTCGGTGCGATCCCCGCGCGGCACGCTGACCGCGAGGTGGGTGCCCTGCGGGGACATCGAAACGCTGGTGAACTCGGGATCGCGGAAGAAATCGCCGACCGGCAACTCCGGTGGCGGAGCCGCGATGGCCGGAGGGGCGATCAAGGCCAAGAGCAGGCAGGCGGCAAACAGGCGAGGCGTACGGCGATGCATGGTGGCTCCTGAACGTGTTGGAGTGGATGGGATCAGCGTGACATCAATGCGATGAAACGATCGAACAAACCGGCCGCGTCGTGCGGACCGGGGCTGGCCTCGGGATGACCCTGGAAACTGAAGGCCGGAACATCGGTGCGCTCGATGCCCTGGTTGCTGCCGTCGAACAGCGAGCGGTGGGTGACCCGCAGCGTGGCCGGCAGCATGGTTTCATCGACAGCGAAGCCGTGGTTCTGGCTGGTGATCATCACACGCCTGCTGTCGAGGTCCTGCACCGGGTGGTTGGCACCGTGGTGGCCGAACTTCATCTTCAAGGTTCGCGCACCGCTAGCGAGGGCCAGAAGCTGATGACCGAGGCAGATGCCGAAGGTCGGCACGCGGGCCGCCAGCAGCTCGCGGATCGCGGCGATGGCGTAATCGCAGGGCGCCGGGTCGCCGGGACCGTTCGAGAGGAACACGCCGTTGGGCTTCATCGCCAGCACCTCGGTGGCCGGGGTCTTGGCCGGCACCACGGTGAGGCGGCAGCCGCGGTCGGCGAGCAGGCGAAGGATGTTGGTCTTGACGCCGAAATCGTAGGCGACCACGTGGAAACGGCCCGTGCTTTGGGCGAAGACGCCGCGGTCGAGGTCGAGCGAGCCTTCCGTCCACTCATGGATGCGGTCGGTGCTGACGACCTGGGCCAAGTCGAGCCCGTTCAGGCCCGGGAACTTGCGGGCCGCTTCGATCGCTTTCTCGACGTCGATGTCGCCGGCCATCAATGCGCCGTTCTGGGCGCCGCGCTCGCGCAGCAAGCGCGTCAGTTTCCGGGTGTCGATGCCGGCAATCGCCACCACGCCGCGTTTGGCCAGCCATTCCGGCAGGGCCTCGCGCGAACGCCAGTTGCTCGGCCGGCGCGGCACATCGCGAACGATCAGACCGGCGCACCAGACTTTGGCGGCCTCGTCGTCGTCGGGCGTGCAGCCGGTGTTGCCGATGTGCGGGTAGGTCAGGGTGACCATCTGCCGCGCGTAGGAGGGGTCGGTCAGGATTTCCTGGTAGCCGGTGAGCGCGGTGTTGAACACCACTTCACCGACCGAAAGTCCGGGCGCGCCGACGGAAACGCCCTCGAACACGGTGCCGTCTTCGAGGCTCAGGATGGCGGGTTGGGTCACAGGGGTCGCCTTGGTCGGTGGGATGACTCGCACGCGGCGTGCGCCGCCCGCACCGGTTTCGAGTCGGCGCAAGAAAAGGGAGTCAGGCGATTCAGGATTCTAGCCGCGAAGCCCGCGTGACGCCACCCAATCGCGCATGGCGTAAGGACCGGCGGGCTGTGCGACCAGCCATTCGCCCACCGCCAGCGCGCCGCGGGCAAAAATATCGCGCGAGCTGGCGCGGTGCGCGAGTTCCAGACGCTCGCCGGTCGTTGCGAACTGCAGCCAATGCTCGCCGACGATGTCGCCGGCGCGAAGGCTGGCGTAGCGCGGCTCGGCCCCACCGGCCTCGGCCGCCGCACCGAGCGCCAGCGCCGTGCCGGAGGGCGCATCGCGCTTGTGCGCGTGGTGACTTTCGACGATGTCGAGGTCCCAGCCCGGCAAAGCCATGGCCGCACGCTCGACCAGGCTGGCCAGCACCGCCACGCCGAGGCTGAAGTTGGCACTCCAGACCACCGGGATCCGTCGCGCCGCGGTGTCGAGGGCCGCAAGCTGCATCGGTGACAAGCCGGTGGTGCCGCTGACGAAAGCGGCCCGACGCTCGACAGCCAGCGCCAGCGCCGCATCGAAGGCGTCCGGCAGGCTGAAATCGATCATCAGGGCAAAGGCCGGCGCTTCGCCGAGCCGCACCGCGGGAAGCGCCAGGCCCGGCGCGAGGCCGGGCAGTTCGGGGCGACGGGCCACTGCGGCCACGAGGCGCAGGGCCGGGAATTCGGGCGCGAGGGCGAGTAGGCGCTGGCCCATCCGGCCGGAGGCGCCGTGGACCAGCAGGTCGATGGCAGTGCTCATGGGGCAAGGCTACGCGGGCCGGCAGGCCGGCCGCAACGCAACCCGCTGGAGCTCAGCCGGTCAGGCGGTCGAAAAACGAACGGACGCCATCGAAGAAACTGCTCGATTTCGGCGAATGCCGGGCCGCGTCCTCACCCTGGAAGGTCTGTTCGAATTCCTCCAGCAGCGCGCGCTGGCGGGCCGTCAGCTTGACCGGGGTCTCGACGACGACGCGGGCATGCAGGTCACCGGGCTGGCGCGAGCGCACCGAGCGCACGCCCTTGCCACGCAGGCGGAACAGCTTGCCGGTCTGGGTCTCGGCCGGGATCCTGATCTCGACCTCGCCCTCGAGCGTGGGCACCGTGATGCTGGCACCGAGTGCGGCCTGCGAGAAGCGGATCGGGATCTCGCAATACAGGTCGTCGCCCTCGCGCTCGAACACCGCGTGCGGCCGCACCTGCACATCAACATAGAGATCGCCGCTCGGCGCGCCGGGCTGGCCGACTTCGCCCTCGCCCTGCAGGCGGACGCGGTCGCCGGTGTCGACGCCGGCCGGGATCTTCACCGACAGCGTCTTCTCCCGGCGCACGCGACCGATGCCGTGGCAGGCCCGGCAGGGCTTGGGGATGATCTTGCCGCTGCCGCCGCAGCTCGGGCAGGGCTGCTGCATCTGGAAGATGCCGCGCTGCATGCGCACCTGGCCCATGCCGCGGCAGGTGCCGCAGGTTTCGGTCTTCTTGTCCTCGGCGCCGGTGCCCTCGCAGCTGCCGCAGTTGGCCATCGTCGGCACCTCGATGCGCTTCTCGACCCCGGCCACGGCCTCCTCGAGGTCGAGCTCCATCACGTAGCGCAGGTCGGAGCCGCGGCGTGGCCCGCTGCGCTGGCGGCCACCGCCGAAGATGTCGCCGAAAATATCGCCGAAAATGTCGCCCATATCGGCGTAGCCCGCCCCCGGGCCGGGCCCACGACCGCCCATGCCCTGCTCGAAGGCGGCATGGCCGTGCTGGTCGTAGATGCGGCGCTTGTTGGCGTCGGAGAGCACGTCATAGGCCTGTTTGGCTTCCTTGAACGCCTCCTCCGCCGCCTTGTCGCCCGGGTTGCGGTCGGGATGGTGCTTCATCGCCAGCCGGCGATAGGCCTTCTTGAGCTCGTCTTCCGACGCGCCCTTGGCGACTCCCAGCACCTCATAGTAGTCCCGCTTGCTCATCGATCCTTCTTGACTTCGGTGAACTCGGCGTCGACCACGTCATCGGCCTTGCCCGTTGCCGGCTGCGCGTCGGCGGTGGCGTCCGCCGGGCCGGCCGAGGCCGCCGCGAAGAGCGCTTGGGCGGCCTGCGCCAGCGCCATCGTCTTGCCCTCGATCTGCGCCTTGTCGTCGCCCTTCATCGCGGTGTCGAGCTCGGCGATGGCCGATTCGACGGCGGCCAACTGTTCGCCCGGCACCTTGCTGCCGTGCTCCTTGATCGCGGCGCGGGTCTGGTGCAGCAGGGCATCGGCCTGATTGCGGGCGCCCACCAATTCCTGGAACTTGCGGTCCTCCTCGCGATTGGCCTCGGCATCCTCGACCATCCGCCGGATCTCGTCCTCGGAGAGGCCCGAACCGGCCTTGATCTCGATCTTCTGCTCCTTGCCGGTCTTCTTGTCCTTGGCCGAGACGTGCAGGATGCCGTTGGCGTCGATGTCGAAGGTGACTTCCACCTGCGGCATGCCGCGCGGGGCCGGCTCGATGCCGGCGAGGTCGAAGCGGGCCAGCGACTTGTTGAAGCGGGCCTGCTCGCGCTCGCCCTGCAACACGTGCACGGTGACCGCGCTCTGGTTGTCCTCGGCGGTGGAAAACACCTGCGAGGCGCGGGTCGGGATGGTGGTGTTCTTCTCGATGATCTTGGTCATCACGCCACCCAGGGTCTCGATGCCCAGCGACAGCGGGGTGACGTCGAGCAGCAGCACGTTCTTCACCGAACCGCCCAGCACGCCGCCCTGGATGGCCGCGCCGACGGCGACCGCCTCGTCGGGGTTGACGTCCTTGCGCGGCTCGCGGCCGAAGAATTCGGCCACCGCCGCCTGCACCTTGGGCATGCGGGTCATGCCGCCGACGAGGATCACGTCGGTGATCTCGCTGGCGCGTAGGCCGGCGTCGTTCAGGGCGATGCGGCAGGGCTCGATGGTGCGTTTGACCAGGTCATCGACCAGGGCTTCGAGCTTGGCGCGGGTCAGTTTGATGGCGAGGTGCTTCGGGCCCGAGGCGTCGGCGGTGACGTAGGGCAGGTTGACCTCGGTCTGCTGCGAGCTGGACAGCTCGATCTTGGCGCGCTCGGCGGCATCCTTCAGGCGCTGCAGGGCCATCGGGTCGCGGCGCAGGTCGATGCCCTGTTCTTTCTGGAACTCCTCGACCAGGTAATCGATGACGCGCTTGTCGAAATCCTCGCCACCGAGGAAGGTGTCGCCGTTGGTGGCCAGCACCTCGAACTGCTTCTCGCCGTCGATGTTGGCGATCTCGATGATCGACACGTCGAAGGTGCCGCCGCCGAGGTCGTAAACGGCGATTTTGCGATCTTTGCTGTCGCCCTTGTCGAGGCCGTAGGCCAGCGCGGCAGCAGTCGGCTCGTTGATGATGCGCTTGACGTCGAGGCCGGCGATGCGGCCGGCGTCCTTGGTGGCCTGACGCTGGCTGTCGTTGAAGTAGGCCGGCACGGTGATGACCGCCTCGGTGACCGCCTCGCCAAGGTAGGCCTCGGCGGTCTTCTTCATCTTGCCCAGCACCTCGGCCGAGATCTGCTGCGGCGCCATCCGGCGGCCGTCGGCGGTGGCCACCCAGGCATCGCCGTTGTCGTGCTGGACGATGCCGTAGGGCACCAGCTCGATGTCCTTTTGCACCTCGGCATCGCCGAAGCGGCGACCGATCAGGCGCTTCACCGCGTGGAAGGTGTTCTTCGGGTTGGTGACCGCCTGGCGCTTGGCCGAAGCGCCCACGATGGTCTCGCCGTCCTTGGTGAAGGCGACGATGGAGGGCGTGGTGCGGTCGCCTTCGGCGTTCTCGATCACCTTGACGTTACCGCCTTCCATCACGGCCACGCAGCTGTTGGTGGTACCAAGGTCGATGCCGATGATCTTGCCCATGGGGGTGTCCTCGCGGTGTTCGGATGCTTCGGATTCGGGATCGGCGCGGTGCGCCGGCGTCTGGATCAGCATTTGGGTCGTGAACGGCGCGATTTCAAGACCGCTTCACGCGGTCTGCGGGCCGGTCACACCGGGGTTCAGGCGTCCGTGGCGACGACGACCAGGGCCGGGCGCAGCAGGCGCTCGTTGAGCAGATAGCCCCTCTGGAAGACCTCGAGCACGGTGCCCGGCGCGGCTTCGGCACTGGGCGACTGGGTGACGGCCTGATGCCGCTCGGGATTGAAAGCCTCGCCCTTCGGGTCGATCTCGACAAGACCGTTGTCGGCGGCAGTTTTCAGCAGTTGCCGCAGGGTCAGCTCCAGACCCTCTTTGAGCGGGTGCGGCTCCGGGCCGGCTGCCTTCAGACCGGCATGCAGACTGTCGAACACCGGCAGCAGTTCGCCCAGCAGGCGCTCGTTGGCGAAGCGGCGGGCGTTCTCAAGCTCGCGGGCCATGCGGCGACGCTGGTTCTCCAGTTCGGCGCGCTCGCGCAGGGCGTCCTCGCGGAGTTGAGCCAGGGCGATTTTCAGATCGGCGTTCTCGGCGGCGAGATCGAGACCGTCGGTCGGCGCGCCGCCCGGCGTATCCGTGGCCGGCGCGGCCGGGTCGTGTTCGTGGTTCATCCGGGATTCCCCGCCGCGGATCGCGGCTGTTCGATGCAGGCGAGCCGGGGTTATGGGGCCGGGGTGGCGTCTTTCAAGGCCAGGCCGACCAGTTCGGCGGTGGCCTGCACCATCGGAATCACCTGCTCGTAGGCCATCCGCGTCGGGCCGATCACCCCCAGCACACCCAGCACCCGGCCGTTGACCGCGTACGGGGCCGTGACCACGGCGCAGTCACCAAGCGGCGCCAACCCGCTTTCTTCGCCAATGAACACGCGCAGGCCCTGGGCACGGGCGCAGCGCTCGAGCAGGCCGAGCAGTTCGCGCTTGGCGGCAAAAGCATCGAACAGGCCACGCAGACGCTCGAGGTCGGCCAGGTCGGGGTTACCCATCAGCCGCGTCTGGCCCGCCACCAGCATGTCCTCGCCGGCTTCGGGCATGGCCTGCTCGGAGAGCTCGATCGCGGCCGAGAGCGTGCGCTCCAGTTCGCTGCGGGTGGCCTTGAGCTCGGCCAGCAGCGCGGCACGGATCTCCGGCCAGGTCCGGCCGGCGTAATGCCGGTTGAGGTAGTTCGCCGTCTGCTCCAGCTCGTCGGGGCTGTAGGGCCGCCGGGTCTGGATGATGCGGTTCTGCACCTCGTGGTCCATGAAGACGAGCACCACCAGCACGCGCTGGCCATCGATCGGCACGAACTCGATGTGGCGGAAGGCGAAGGCGGCGCGCTTCGGCACGGTGATGACACCCACCGACTGGCTCATCGAGGAGAGCAGTTCGGTGACCCCGGCCAGCAGGCCGGCGGTGCCCTGCCCCTGCGGCAACTGCCCGGCCAGCTGCCGCAGCAGGCCGGGATCGGGGGCCGGCAGCTCGATCAGGCTGTCGATGAACACGCGGTAGCCGTGGGAGGTCGGGATGCGCCCGGCGCTGGTGTGCGGTGCCGCCACCAGGCCCAGTTCCTCCAGGTCGGCCATGATGTTGCGGATGGTCGCCGCACTCACGTCCAGCCCCGACTGCCGGGCCAAGGTGCGCGAGCCGACCGGCTCGCCGTGGGCGATGTACTGGTGCACCAGCGAGCGCAGCAGCTGGCGGGCACGCGCATCGAGGCGGTGGGACACGGGGGGCATGGTGGGGCGGGTGTCCAGGCGGCGGCCGGGGGTTATCGCATAGATAAGTCCGCCTTTGGCCGATGGCAAGCGTTGGCGCGACCATGGCCCGATGCTAGCGTTCGCCGCTCCCACTCCCCTTCGGACCCTTCGCCCGCCCATGCTGACGACACTCGCCCTCCGCGATTTCGCCGTGGTCCGCCGTGCCGAGCTGCGGCTCGGGCCGGGCATGACCGCCATTTCCGGCGAAACCGGGGCCGGTAAGTCGCTGCTGGTCGATGCCTTGCTCTGGATCGTCGGCAGCCGCGCCGACAGCGGCCTGGTGCGGGCCGGCGCGGCACGCGCCGAGGTGCTGGCCGAGTTCGATCTGGCCGATGCCCCGGCCGCCGCCGCCTGGCTTGCCGAACAGGATCTGGACGACAATGGCGCCTGCCAGCTGCGCCGGGTGGTCAAGGCCGATGGCGGTTCACGCGCCTGGATCAACGGCCGACCGGCCACCCTCGGTCAACTCGCCGCCCTTGGTGGCCTGCTGGTCGAAGTGCACGGCCAGCACGAGCACCAGGCCCTTCTGCTGCGCGAACGCCAGCTCGCCCTGCTCGACGGCTTTGGCCGCCGCAGCGCGCTGCTTGCCCCGGTCCGCGATCTGGCGCGGCGCTGGCAAAAGGTCGAACACGACATCGTCGAATTGCAAGCCCGCGGCGATGTCCACGACCGCGTCGATTTCCTCCGCCATCAGTGGACCGAACTCGCCGCCGAGGCGCTGGACACGGCCAGCCTCGCGCAATTGCAGGCCAGCCACCGCCGGGCCAGCCAGGCCGAGGCCCTGCTGCAGGCCAGCACTCGCGCTGCCGCCCTGCTCGGCGACGAGGACGGTGCGCTCACGCCGATCCGCCAGGCGCTCGCCGCCCTGGCGAAATGGACGGTGGACGAACCCCGGCTCGCCGAGGCCGCGCAACTGGCCGAATCGGCACGCCTGCAACTGGCCGAAGCGGCGGCACTCATCGATCAGGCCCGGGACGATTTCGAACTCGATCCCGATGCCGCCGTCGAAGCCGAGCAGCGGCTTTCCCGCCTGCATGAACTGGCCCGCAAGCACCGCGTGCCGCTGGCCGAACTGGAAGCCCGCCAGCAGGCACTGGCCGAGGAACTGGCCGGGCTGGAAGGCGCTGGCGAACGCCTGGCCGCGCTGGTGGCCGAGCGGGCAGCGCTGGAGCGCGATTGGCAAGAGGCCGCCGCCGCACTCTCGGCGGCCCGCCACGAGGACGCCATCGCCTTGGCCGCCGCCATCGACCGGCTGCTGCCGATGCTGGGCATGGCCGGTGGCGTGTTCGAGGTGCAGCTGGAGGCCGTCGAGGCGCTGCGGCCCCATCCGGCCGGCCGCGAGCGGGCCGAGTTCCTGGTCAGCACCAACCCCGGCCAACCGCCGCGACCCTTGCGCAAGGTCGCCTCCGGTGGCGAGCTGGCGCGCATCGCGCTGGCCATCGAGGTGGTCACGCTGGGCATCGACGAGACCCCGACCATGGTCTTCGACGAGGTCGACACCGGCATCGGCGGCGCGGTGGCCGAGGCAGTCGGCCAGACCCTGCGCCGGCTGGGTGTGGGTCGCCAGGTGCTCTGCGTCACCCATCTGCCGCAGGTGGCGGCACAGGGTCATGCCCATTGGCGGGTGAGCAAGGCCAGCGACGGTCGCGACACCTGGTCGGAGCCCAGCCCGCTCGATGAGGCAGGCCGCGTCGAGGAAATCGCCCGCATGCTGGGTGGCGCCGAACTGACTGCCGCCGTGCGCACCAGCGCCCGGCAGATGCTCGAAAAAGCCCGGAAGGCCTGAGCCGCGGGCGCGGTCTACTTGCGCTTCTTGCGGACGTAGAGCACCAGCGAGTGCTCTTCGATCTCGTAGCCGTGCTGGGCGGCGACGGCCTTTTGCAGGCGCTCGATCTCGGGGCTCTCGAACTCGATGACCTTGCCCGTGTCGAGATCGACCATGTGGTCGTGGTGGCCGCCCTGATCGAGTTCGAACACCGCCTGACCGCCCTCGAAGTGGTGCTTGAGCACGAGCCCGGCGGCCTCGAACTGGGTGAGCACGCGGTAGACCGTGGCCAGTCCGATGTCGTCGCCGTTCTCGAGCAGCACGCGGTAGATGTCCTCGGCGCTCATGTGCTTGCCGTGGGATTGGCGCTCGAGGATGTCGAGGATCCGCATCCGCGGCACCGTGACTTTGAGGCCAACCTTGCGAAGGTCGCGGGATTCGATGGGCATCGGTTCGGGACTCCGTCCGGGATCGGCACCACTCATGGTGCGGCAAGGTTTGAAGTGTATCATCGTGCCGTTACCCGTCCCGCCGAGAAGCCATGCGCCGTTTCCTGCCTGTTCTTGTTCTTGTCGCGCCCTTGACGCTCGGCGGTTGCCTTTACAGGCAGCCGATCTTTCAGGGCAATTTGATGGAGCAGCGCTCGGTGGCGCAGCTCGAAGTCGGCATGAACCGGCGCCAGGTGTTGGCCCTGCTCGGCTCGCCCTCGGTGTCCGACCCCTTCCGGCGCGACCGCTGGGATTACGTGGCGAGTGAACGGCGCGGCCACGGCGAGGCCGAGGTCAAGATCTTCACCGTGTTCTTCGAGGGCGATGTGGTCAGCCGCTGGGAGGGCGAGTTCTTCCCCGAAGCCGACAGCGCGATCGCCCGCGAGCAGGTGCAGCGATTCGGCCCCAACCTCCGCCGCGACAACGAAAACCGCCCGCGCCGCGGCGAATAAACCTCCGGCTTTTGACGAGAAAGACGCGGTACAACCGCGTGAAACGCTTTCACGATCAGGCGTCGGCTCCAAACTGCCCGTTTGAAACACCCAGCCGCAGGCCCCGACCTGTTGCGGCAGGAATGCAGTTCTGATTGCGTCTTCCACGCTCTCGCGCCTGCCGACGCGCGACCTGCGGACGCGACGGCTCAGGCTCCGCGTCCCGCTCCGCATTCGCCGCCGCTTGCCCTCCATGGCTCGCCTCGCTGTCCGCGAGGCCGCGCTGGCGCGGCGCTCGTTGACGGGCATCGTCAGCAGGTTGCGAAGCGAAGATGGGCTTCGGAAGACGGGCTTCGTGCCGCTCACGCCATCACCGCCGCAGCCGCGAAGCACCCCGCAAGGCAGGCTGGGGGCCGGCGGCGGATTTCGAGGGCCAGCCCGGCGATCAGACGGTAGGCCCGCAGGGTGCGCCCCGGACGGGCGCACCGACCGAGGGCGCCAAGGATGCGCCCCTCGGTCGGCCCGTCGGGTTGCTTGCCGCACACCAACCGGCCCGAGTCCGC
>JAGXTI010000028.1 GCA_018334015.1 Silanimonas sp. | reverse complement strand
CGGTCTGGCGGCACAAAAAGGCCGGGGTTTGCAGCACATCGACCACCGCCGCAACTTCGGCGATTTCGGACTCGGTGTGCACGTCGGTGAGCACCGGCAGGCCGAGCTCGCGCCGCACCTGGGCCAGAATTTCGAGCCCGCGCTCGCGCCCAGGGCCGCGAAAGCTGCTGCCGCTGGAGCGGTTCGCCTTGTCGTAGCTGCTCTTGAAGATGAAGGGGATGCCGAGCGTGGTGGTGATTTCCTTCAGGCGCCCGGCGACTTCGAGTTGCAGCGCCTCGCTTTCGACCACGCAGGGCCCGGCGATGAGGAAAAAGGGCCGGTGCAGGCCGACTTCGAAGCCACAGAGTTGCATGATGGATCAGCCTTTGCGCGCTTGTTGTTGTTGCAGCGCGGCGCGGATGAAGGCGCTGAACAGCGGGTGCCCGCCCCAGGGGGTGGATTTGAACTCGGGGTGAAACTGCACCCCCATGTACCAGGGGTGGACGCTGCTGGGCAGCTCGACGATTTCGGTGAGCTGTTCGCGTTGCGTCAGGGCCGAAATGATCAGCCCGGCCTGGCGCAGGCGCTCGAGGTAGTGCGTATTGGCCTCGTAGCGGTGCCGGTGCCGCTCGTTCACCACGGCACCGTATATCGAATGCGCCAGCGTGCCGGGCTGCACGTCGGCGCTCTGCGTGCCCAGGCGCATGGTGCCGCCCAGGTCGCTGCTGCCGTCGCGCCGCTGGATCGAGCCGTCGGCGTCTTGCCATTCGTCGATCAGGGCTATGACGGGGTGCGGGGTGGCGGGGTCGAACTCGGTCGAGTTGGCCCCTGGCAGACCAGCCACATGGCGCGCGAATTCGATCGTGGCCACTTGCATGCCGAGGCAGATGCCGAGGTAGGGCACGCGCTGCTCGCGGGCGTAGCGGGCGGCGGCAATCTTGCCTTCGGTGCCGCGCTTGCCAAAGCCGCCCGGCACCAAAATGGCGTCGAAGTCTGCCAGCGCCGCCGCCACGTCTTGCCCTTCCAGCGTTTCGGAGTCGATGTAGCCGATTTCCACACGCACCTGGTTTTTCAGGCCGGCGTGGCGCAGCGCCTCGTTGAGCGATTTGTAGCTGTCGGACAGATCGACGTATTTGCCCACCATGGCGATGCGCACCACGCCTTGCGGGTGTTGCAGCGCGTACACCAGATCGTCCCAGCGCTGCAGCCGCGCCGGCGGGGTGTTGAGGCGCAGCTTGTCGCAGATCAGGCCGTCTAGCCCCTGCTCGTGCAGCAGCCGCGGCACCTGGTAGATGCTGGGCATGTCGGGCAGCGAGATCACGCCCCACAGCGGCACGTTGGTAAAGAGGCTGATTTTTTCGCGCTCGTCGTCGGGGATGCTGCGGTCGGCGCGGCACAGCAGCGCGTCGGGCTGGATGCCGATTTCGCGCATTTTCTGCACCGTGTGCTGGGTCGGCTTGGTTTTCAGCTCGCCCGCCGCCGCGATCCAGGGCACGTAGCTTAGGTGTACGAAGGCGCACTGGTTCGGCCCCAGGCGCAGGCTCATCTGGCGCACCGCCTCGAGGAAGGGCAGCGATTCGATGTCGCCCACGGTGCCGCCGATTTCGACGATCGCTACCTCCACCGCCTGCGCCGTGCCAAAACTGGCTCCGCGTTTGATGAATTCCTGGATTTCGTTGGTGACGTGCGGGATCACTTGCACCGTTTTGCCAAGATAGTCGCCGCGGCGCTCTTTTTCGAGCACGCTTTTGTAGATCTGGCCGGTGGTGAAGTTGTTGGCACGCTTCATGCGTGCTTCGATGAAGCGCTCGTAGTGGCCGAGGTCGAGGTCGGTTTCGGCCCCGTCGTCGGTGACGAACACCTCGCCGTGCTGAAACGGGCTCATGGTGCCGGGATCGACGTTGAGGTAGGGGTCGAGCTTGATCAGGGTGACGTTGAGGCCGCGCGACTCGAGCAGCGCCGCCAGCGAAGCGGACGCGATGCCCTTGCCGAGTGAGGACACCACGCCGCCGGTCACGAATACGAATTTGGTCATGTCGCGTGCGAGCCGGCTAAGGCTCGCGGCTAAGGAAAGGTTGATTATAAAAGGCTGTGCTTGCCTTTAGTCGGCCTTTAGTCGGCCTGCTCCAGCGCCTCGATCTGCTGCGCCACGTCGAGCCACTGCTCCTCGGTGGCCTCGATGGCCTGCTCCACGGCCCCTAGGCGCTGGCTGGCGGCGGCCAAGGCGGGTGCGGGCTGTTCGGCTTGTTGCAGTTGAGCGTGCAGGGCCTGTTGCTCGGCTTGCAGTTGGGCCAGTTCGCGCTCCAGCGCCTCGCGCTGCTTTTTGTGCGGCTGCAGGCGCGCCGACAGATGCTGGCGGCGCTGGGCCTCGAGGCGGCGCTGCTCGGCGGCCGGCAGGCTGTCGGGGCTGGCCGCTTTATCCGCCTTGGCGGCCTTGGTGGCTTTATCCGCCTGGCCTGCTTTGTCCGTCTTTTCCGCCTTGTCTGGCTTGGCCAGGGCCTCGCGGCGCTGCTTGGCCAGCTCCAGCAGGTGGCGCTGGTAGTCGTCGAGGTCGCCCTCGAAGGGCTCGATGCCGCCGTGGCTGACGAGCCAGAACTCGTCGCAGACGGCGCGCAGCAGGGCGCGGTCGTGGCTGACCAGCAGCACCGTGCCCTCAAAGCCGTTGAGCGCCAGCGCCAGCGCCTCGCGCGTG
>JAGXTI010000027.1 GCA_018334015.1 Silanimonas sp. | reverse complement strand
CCGTGGGGGTGGAAGCTGGCTCGACTTCCTGAAGGAGAGCCGGTCATGCCCATCAATCGAGTGCAGTTCCAGCGGGGGATGTCCTTGAGCGAGTTCATGCGCGAGTACGGCAGCGAGGAGCAGTGCACGGCGGCGCTCGAGCGGCTGCGCTGGCCGCAGGGTTTCTGTTGCCCGAAGTGTGGCGAGTCGCGCTGCTACCGCATCCCGCGTGGCGGCCGAGTGCTGCTGCAGTGTGCCGTCTGCCGCCATCAGGCCTCGCCCACGGCGGGCACGATGATGGACAGCTCCAAGCTCCCGCTCAGCACTTGGTTCCTCGCCATCTACCTCATCAGCCAAGCCAAGACGGGTGTCTCGGCGCTTGCCCTGATGCGCCACCTTGGGGTGTCCTACCGCAGCGCCTGGCTGCTGCATCACAAGGTGATGCAGGCGATGGCCGAGGCGGATGCGATAGAGCCCCTGCGTGGCAACATCCTGCTCGATGACGCCTATCTGGGCGGGGAGAAGCCCGGCAAGTCTGGTCGCGGCTCGCCGAACAAGGTGCCCTTCGTCGCAGCGGTCGAGCTCACCGACGACGGCCGACCGAAGCGGGTGAAGATGAGCGCCCTCAGCGGATTCACCCGCCAGGCGGTCGAGCAGTGGGCGCGCCGGAACCTGCTGCCGGGCAGTGACGTGTGCAGCGACGGGCTCGCCTGCTTCGATGCGGTCATCGACGCCGGCTGTGCGCATTCCTACGTGGTGGTCGGACAGCGCAAGCCGCGCGAGCTGCCGATCTTCCAGTGGGTCAACACCGTCATCGGGAATCTCAAGACGATGATTGGCGGTGCCCACAAGCACTTCCTTTTCCCCAAGTACCCGCATCGTTACCTCGGTGCCTTCAGCTACCGCTTCAACCACCGCTTCGACCTGCGGGGCATGGTCGACACGCTCCTGCGGCATGTCATGCTCGCGAACAGGTGCCCCGAAGCACTCCTGCGAACGGCTGAGGTTCATGCCTAATCAGGTGGAGCTAACAGTGCCGCGCTGGCCGATAGCTCTTGCAGGTGAGTATGCAGCGATGAGTCGTCCAAATTGACCTGAAACCGGATTGCCGAGATAGGACTCCTCACCGGAATTTCCGGTGTAGGAACTAGATCAGCTGTGATAACGCGCAAGTTTGATTTCGCAAACTCTTCATCGAACCTTATCTCTGCTGCTTCTGAGACGGCACTGCCAATCGCGTCGAAAACGTTCTTCACTAACTTCACTCGTAACTCAGCGCTCAGCCTTTTATGTAGCGTGCCAACAAGGTCGGCGACAGACTTACCGCCCTGTGCGCGGCGAAGCCTCAGCGACGCAACCCTGACGGGCACCTCGCTCCGCCGAAGTTGCTCATAGGAGAAGTCGTGATTGCGCTGCTCTAGCTCGGTGGCTTTGACCTCGACGAAGTGACTACCGAATGAGAAGTCAAAGCGGTTATTCGGGTCTCTGTGCCATGCCATGATCGCGGCCTGCGGTTCCAACGCGACCGACATCAGCCAGAGTTCGGCCCAAAGGCCGGCGACGGCACGCGACGATGGGAGCGAAAGCGCGCTCAGCAAGTCGACAAACTCGCGGACAGCCTTCTCAATGTCTGATGCCAATGGCACCGTTGGGAGCGCCGTCACAAGAGCGTCCGCCGTCAAGCAGAAGGCTTCGGCAAGTCCGAGGTCATCGCCGCAAAGCGAGACGACCACGAAGTCATCTTCTACGATCCCAGCAGGCGCACGCACGCAAAAGCGAACTCCGAACTCTACAGTCAGGTTCCGCAGCCTAATTGGCGGTCGCTTGAGTGCGCCCGATGAGGCGCAGGAGAGTAAAAGTATAGGTTGCTGTTGCCGTCCTAGCGAGATGTAGTCGTTCGCACGGCCCGGCGCTGCTGCGGCCGGAGGCAATCCGTCGATTGCCGGCCCGGCCAGCACTGCCTCACGATAAGCATCATAGAACTTGCTGCGCATCTCAGAGTTCTTCGATGACGCAGTCCCTTGCGACTTGCTCGGGCAAGCGGACAGAGAACCATGGCACGCAGTCCGCGATGGTCGAGTCAATCCTGGCATCGGGCTTGAACACCAAGTAGCGCAGGTGCAGCGTCACGCGGCCCGGGGTATAGAGGGCGCGGTCACCGACATAGTTCAGTTGGTCAATAGACGTCGTCCCCTTCGGGCTCTCACCGACGAAGAGGTTATTGATCTTCCCGTCTGCGGTCAGGCCCCGGCCGGTGAGGCCGGCCGTGCTTAGGTTGCCGACCAGGACAACGTCGACAAGCGCGGGGTCATCAGACTCATCGCGATGCTTGACGAGAGAAATCGCAGTGGCCGCAATGTCCGTCGAATCGTCGAGGCTTCGAATGCGCGCGTCGAGCAGGAAGTCCAGCACCTCGTCGATCGGTACCCCTTCAATCAGGATGTTGCGAGGCGAGTCGCGGCGCACATCCTTGAACTCTGCTCGCAGCGCGGCATCTACAGCGCCATGCGCCAGCCTCCAAGCAGCAGCCTTGCGCTCGAACAGTTGGCGGTTGTGGCGGACTGCCTCAGCGTCAAAGTACAGCGCGCTAGGCACAACCCATCCTTCGTCCATCTCCACTTGGACAACGCGTCGACCAACAACCGCCTTTCGCGTTGGGCTCAAAGCACGATTCAGGATGAAGTCCCGCTTCCATTCCTGCAGCGGTTTCCCGCGGTGCTCGGCGAGGGCTCCACGCACGAATTCCTCTGACTCGACGTAGCTCTCGAACGCGTCGATGACGTCGTCAAGGAGGAAGACCCGGCACAACCCTTCATACGACTTCTTGTACCCCAAGAAACGGGCGCGCTGCTGTAAGGTGTCCGCGTTGGTCGACGCAGTGCGCGGCATGTAGCTGATGGTCAGTCCCTCGACCGTGAAACCCCGGTCAAGCTTCTGGCCGCCGACCAGAATCCAGTAGGGCCAGTCATTCCACTTGACCACTTTCTGGCCATCGGCGTTCGAATTCACTTTTACGACCTTGAGTTCGCTGAAGACCTCAGGAAGTGCATTCACGAGTTTCTCAAACGGTTCGAGCGCGTCGAAAGTCCTGAGTAACTCGTCGTAGCTGTCGCGGAGGCTGCGCTCGAGTTCCTGCCGCACAGCACTGCCCTTGGGCTGTTCAAGGAAGTCCCGCCAGTGCTCGAGCAAGCCGTCGAGCCACTCCCTGTAGTCCGTGTGCGGCGCGGTGCGCTGAGACGGGTGGACCATCATCGAGCGATTGCCCTTGCCGCGCGTGACGCTGTGATGGGCGGCTCCCAAGATGAAAAACTGCAGCGCTTGCTGCAAGGTCTGCGGCGCCTCAGTCAGCGGGTTTTGTACGGTCGGCACCTGCTGGGGCGGAATCTCGAAGCAGAGCGGCTTGTCTGCGCTGAAGAAGTCTCTGCCGCCGACGTATCCGTCGCCTGGTGAGACCAACTCGGCAAACGATGGATTCAGTAGATCAGCGACCGCAATCAGGAGGTTTGCCTGCGGCGTCGCTGTATACTGAAGGTAGGTGTGGTGGGGTATGACCGCCTTGAGTTCGAGAATGCGTCGGTACGTCGAGCTCAACTCGTTCGATCCGGTCCGCAGATTCTTTCCAGCCCTAGCATTCAGCCCGGCCTGGTCGCTCTCATCGTCGATGATGAGGACGGGGACGCCCGCGAGGTCCACGCGCTCAAGGACGTCGCGCAAATTCTTCAGACGCTGGTGGTGCTTGAGCACCGTAACTAGGACGGAGCGTTTTGCAGTGCCCGGGGCACCGCCGCGGCTGCCGCTCCAAGCGCGAAGCACCTTTTCGATGTCAGACGCGTGGCCACCCTTGACTTCAGGATTCTCGAACTTGCGCCAGTCGTGCTGGATCTCGCCCATGCCTAGGTCGATCGTGAGCCGGTCCTCGGACTGGCCCTTGAGCGCCACCGCCGTTCCAGCCAGTAGGATGACCACGCCGTAGCCGTTATCCCGCGCTAGCGCAGTGACGGTGGTGAACGACAAGGTCTTGCCGGATTGCACGTAGCCAACGATAAGGCCTGCATCCTGGCCAGCTGGCTCACTGGGAGGCACGCAGCGACCAAGAATGGTCGCCGCCTCGGTCACGATGCGCTCCATCGCATCAGCGTCGGGTGCGCCGCGCTGTTTCAGTTTGCGCGCGACGAACTCTTTTGTGAAAGGCCCCACAATGGGGGTCCAGCGGGTGTCTAACGTGCCACCGGTAAGGCGCTCAACATGGATGTTCATAGGCATGGGGCTGCGAATGTCTCGCGGAGAAGCTTGTTGAAATGGTGAAGGAAGAACTGGGGCTTCCCGCCCGCATCCGAACTGAGGGCGGCAGCCAGCGCGGCTGCGCTCGCGAAACGCACGAACACTTCCATGTTCTCGTAGCCGGCGCCGGCGAACCGCTCCACAAACGGATGCACCAACGAGACATCAACCTGAACGCTGCGTCGTCGCAGGCCGTCATTGGTAGGTTTCGTGGCGTCTCCGACCCTGATCCAGTCGCTCACGGTCGGGTCGGTGCTTGCCTTGATGGTCAAGACCCAGACGGTCGTCGAAACAGGAACTTCCACTGTTCGCTCAAAACCCGAGACGGAGGGAGCAGGAATCTGCGGCGGGACTGCAGGCGGATTTGCCGGATGCTGAACTTCTTCCTCGAGAACCGGTGCGAGCCCACGCTCGACAACGTCGGCGACATTGTTGGTGGCCGTCTCGGCGACGTTGTCGAGTTCACGCGTACGCTTGTGCTGCTTGGCTCGGTAGCCCTCCGCCTGGTCAAGAAGGTTCAACGGCGCGGCCTTCAACTCGTCCTCCAGCAGCTCCAAGAAGAGTTCCTCGTGCTCTTCCCACCGGAATCCGTCCTTCGTATGGCTCACCTCGAAGCCGGAGAGGTGAAGCTCTCCGAACAGCCGCTGGAACGTGTAGCTGTTGCTCTTGCCGAAAATCTGCTCTGGTCGATATGACTCGTCGGCGCTTCCTTGGATGAGCCGCCCGCGGCGCAAGAGCGCGAATCCCGCGTGCGTTGTAGAACCCACCTCGCGGAGCGCCGCAAAGCCAGTCACCTTGTGCGACCCGCCAAGGTCCATATCGATGGCCTTGCGCCACTCGATCGGCTCGGCGGCGGACTCGCGATACGGCGCTCCTTTGAGGATGCGCGTCTCGTTGAACGTGAGTTCGTCTTGCCCGAACACCAGCGTCAACGTCCTGTCGCGCAAGAAGGTTCGATAGATGCTGGCGAGGTGCTCCTTTATCTTTCCAATCGTGCGCTTCTTCGGCACGTGGCAGAGGTCGGTTAGTTCGAGCACTGTGTAGTGTCTTTGCGGCTGCGAAGGGATCTCAGCAATCGTCAATTCTTCGATTCGATCCTCGACGATTTCGTCAATGTCAAACTGGACAACCCGCTCGACACTTTCACCAATGGCCTTTGTTCGGACGCTCCATTTTTTGGCAAACCAGCATGCCGCGCTCTTCATTCCCATCCCGAACTCGGACAAGCCATCGCGGTCGGGTGGCATCTGCGCCGGCCGAAAGGCGCGAGGAAAGTCAACAAGTGCGATGCCGGCGGCGTTGTCGGTCACGATGATTCGTCCCGCGCCCTCCGGGTCGATGGTCACGGTCACCCGGAGTGGCGAATCGATACCATCGATTTCGCGCAATCGCTCACGGTTGGCGACGTAGCTTTGGATGGCGTTGTCAACGAATTCTGCGAGCGCAAACCACGGTCGATAGTTCAGGTGCCGCAGTACTGAGAGGATGTTGACTTCTGGCCGAATGTTGACCTTCGTTATTGTTTCGGTCATGGGTGCATAAACTGCCGGCTATGGGGTTGCATCATTCGGGGGAGGGCCTCGTCGAAGTAAGCGATGAGATTCGATGCTATGCCGCCGACAACGCGGGCATTGACCGCGTTGCCGAGCGCTGCGAATGCGCGGGTGCGGCTCTCGGGCAACTGAAGATCTCCAAGGCTTTGAAGCCCGGCACACTCACTCGGGGTCATGTATCTCTTCTCCCACCCGATGATTGGAACTTGCGTGTCCGTCATCGCGATGAGGCTGGGTGCGGTGGTTGGTCGCTTAACTCGAACGCCCGATGCGCGGAACTGAATCACGTATCGCCAAATGTCGCGCTCACCGCCCTTGATGTTCCACTCGAACTTCTGGAGGCTGGAGGGGAATGGGAGTACCTTGGGTACCCAAGGGTCAATCCACTTCCGATTACTCTTGTAAAACTCTCGATTCTGCCGGATGAAGTCCTGCTTCCACTTTGGGAACTCCAATTCATCTCTGCGCGCATAGCTCGGAAGCGCTGCCCAGCGGTCTTCTGGCTTGAGGTGCCTTAAGGATGCACCATGGGATCCGCGGTACTTGGTCAGGCCGCGCGTTCCTTTCTCGCGGAGTACCGCGAAGGGCGTGCAATCGGCATATGGATAGTCCGCACCGAACTCCATTGACCAGATGGGGAAGGACGGCAACTCCACGAACGAAGGGCTGCGACTTAGAAAATCGTCCCAGACGTTAAGGCAACTCTCAACCTGCGGCGAAAGCTGCTTCGCGTCTGTCGGGTTGCGCTCGAGTACTGAATTGATGCTGGTCGGCATGTTGGTCGGCTCAGGCCAAGCGAAGTCATTTAGGCCAACGCGCGAGCCAACGATGTATGCGCGATCACGTATCTGCGGAATCCCAAACTGATGCGGCGAGAGGCGTCTTGCGTCAACCTCGTAGCCAAGCTTGACGAGGATGCGCTTGATGCGATCGAACGTCGCGCCGCCGTCGTGCTGCAGTAGGTTAGGAACATTCTCGAGAATGAAATAGCGAGGCCGTTTTTCTTTGATTATTTCGGCGACACGGAAGAAGAGGTCGCCTTGTCGGGTGCATTCAAAACCGAGTTGCTCGCCAGCTTTCGAGAATGGCTGGCAAGGGAAGCCCGCACACAGTACTTCGTGGTCGGGTATAGATCGCGGATTGACATTACGCAAGTCGCCCAATGGCTCGAGTCCGAAATTCTTCACGTACAGACGTTGAAGATCCTTCTGCCATTCGGACGCAAAAACGCATTGACCTCCGAGCTTGGCTAGCGCGACGTGAAAGCCTCCAAGCCCCGCGAACAAGTCGACGAATCTAAGCCTAGACATGCCCCTTCCACTCCATCAGAGGTCGCGCGATGGCCAAAGGCGCGCACGACATCGCGCACGTTCGATGGCTGGGCCGATACGGGGTGCGACGCGAGGCTTTGGAGTAAATCATCCTGCCGATTGCAACGTTAATTTGAAGGGGTAACCCGCCAAGCGGAAAACAGTTGCCGCTTTCAATGCCTTCAAATTCTGAGCACAGAAGCGCCGCACCTTCGTTGGCGACGCTGAACTTCGACCAGAGCCACCCCTGAACTCACGCGGAGCATCAGAGCAATGTATTGGCTGCATGCTTTTCGTCCTTAAGGCCGATAACTTCAAGCCGGTGGAGATTCCGACTTCGGAATGTACTACTCGGCGTCGGCCCTCGGCAACGCCCGCTTCAGCACCCACCAGGCGAACAGCCCGCCGGTGACGTACATCAGCAGCGAGTAGATCGCCGGCACCACGGCGGCACCGGCCATCTGCAGCACGTGCAGGGCGACGAAGATTGCCAGCGTGCCGTTGTGGATGCCGATCTCGAAGGCGATGGCGGTGGCCTGCGGCACCCCGAGCCTTGCGGCGCGACCGGCGGCGTAGCCGGCCAGCAGGCTGACGAGGTTGAAGATGAGCGCGGCCAGCCCGACCACGGCGGCGTACTTCGCCAGCGTCTCGTATTCGAGGATGACGGCGGCGGCGATCAGCGTGGCGAGGATCAGGGTTGAAGCGATCCGCACCGGCTTGTCGAGCCGCGCGGCCAGCGCCGGCCGCCACGCGCGCAGGGCCATGCCGATGACGACCGGGAAGATGACGATCGCCGCGACCTCGATGACCTTGCGCGTCGGCGGCGGCACCGCCTGTTCGCTGTCCATCAGCAATGCCAGGCCCAGCACCGTCCAGATCGGCAGGGTCACCAGCGCGAGCAGGCTGTTGATCGCGGTGAGGCTGATGTTCAGCGCCACATCGCCGCGCGCCAGATGCGAGAACAGGTTGGCGGTGACGCCACCCGGCGATGCGGCCAGCAGCACGAGGCCCAGGCCCAGCTCTGGCGGCAGCCCGAAGCCCCAGGCCAGCCCGAAGGCCACCGGCGGCAGCAGCACGGTCTGTACCAGCAGCGCAACCGTCACCGCCTTCGGGGCCAGTGCCACGCGCTTGAAATCGGCCAGCGTCAGGTGCAGGCCCAGCCCGATCATCACGATGCCCAGGGCGATCGGCAGGAACAGGCTGAAGATGGGGTTGTCGGCCATGGTGCTCAGGATGTTGGAGGAGGGGGCGGGGAAATGATCAGGGAATCAGCACGATCTTGCCCACACTCTGCCCGGATTCGATGCGCTGCTGCGCGTGCGCTGCAGCATCGAGCGGGAAGGCCTGCAGCGGCGGTGGCAGCAGCCGGCCATCGGCGAAGCGTTCGAGCAGCCAGAGCATGCCCTCGCGCAGCAGCGGCGCTTCTGCCGACAGGAAGCTCAGGTTCGCGGCCAGCACGCTGCGGTTGCTGGTGGTCATGGCCAGCGGATTGAAGCGCGGCGTGCGCCACCAGTCCCAAGCCAGCCGCAGCCAGTTCAGCCGGCCGTCCTTCGGCAGCATCGAGGCGAAGCCGTAGACCACCAGCTTGCCCATCGGTGCCAGCGCATCGAAGCTCGGCTGCAGCGTCGAGACGCCGTTGGCATCGAACACCGCGTGGAAGCCGCCGGGCGCGATGGTCTTGGCGGCGGCCACCCAGTCGCCGGCGGATTTGTCGATGACGTGGGCGGCACCCATGGCGCGCGCGGCCTCGATCTTGTGCGCGGCACCGACCACGCCCGTGGCCTCGACCCCGGCCAGGCGTGCCAATTGCAGCAGCGCTCCGCCGACGCCACCCGCGGCCGAGTGCACCAGCCAGCGCTCACCGGCGCGCGGATGAACCTGGCGATGCGCCATGAACCACGCGGTCAGGAACACGGTGGGGATCGCCGCGGCCTGCTCGCTGCTCAACGCCGATGGCGTGGCGAACACCCGGTCGATGGGCAGGCAGATCGCGCTCGTGTAGCCGCCGAACAGCGTCACGCCGATGGCGCGCTCGCCGATGCTCCAGCCGTCGACGCCGTCGCCCAGCGCATCGACCACACCGGCCACCTCGAAGCCCGGCGTGATCGGATAGCCGTGCAGGCGCTTCGCACTTTCGTACAAGCCCATGCGGATGATGCCGTCGGCGTAATTGACGCCGCAGGCCTCGACGCACAGCCGCACTTCGCCGGCCTTCGGCAGCGGATCGGGCGACTCGACGAGCGCGAGCGCATCAAAGCCGCCGGGCTTCGCGATGACGATGCGCTGCATGCGTCGCGCGCCGTGCTCAGGCCGCGGACGGGCGTGGCCGCAGCCACCAGCCGGCCATCATCGCCACCGGCAGCGGCAGCAGTAGGCCGACGACGACCATCCACCACGGGTGCGGCAGCATCGCGAAATTCAGCGCGCACAGCGCCGTCATCAGCAGCCCCAGCGCCATCGCCAGCCCGCGCCAGCGCCGCCGCTGTACCAGCACCGCGATGATCGTCCCCACCTCGACGGCGGTGGCGTAGGCCACCAGCACCCAGAGTTTCGCGGCCAGCGGAACGCTCGCCATCTGGGCGGCGAACGCCGCGCGGTCGCCCGCGTCGATGGCGCTCTGCGGCCAGATCCAGTGGCCCAGCATCTGCAGCAAGGCGACGCTGGCCACCATCGTGACGCTGCCGAGCAGGAATGCGAAAACGGTTCGCAGCATGGATCGTCTCCTTTCAGCAGGGAGCCGACAGCCTGCACCCCGAGGCCGGAAAAGGAAACGCCGGAAACGGAAACGGGCCCGAAGGCCCGTTCCCTGCATCCATTGCGGTGTGGCGGTCGCGGCTTCGCCGCGAACCCGCCGGGGGCGATCAGCCCTGCCGCGAACCCTCGCGACGCTGGCCGCCCGAGCGCTGTCCGGCACCGCCGCCATCGCGGCGCGGGCCACCGGCATGCGCCTGCGGGCGACCACCGCGCGGGCCATGCGCGTGGCCGTCGCGACGCGGCGGACGCGGGCCGTCCGCGCGGCGCGTGCGCTGCTGGCCGGCGGTGGTGTCGTCGTTGATGTCGTTGCCCTCGCGGTAGCTCCAGTCCGGCGGGAAGCCCTCGAGGCCGTGCACTTCCAGTGGGTCCTTGAGGATGCGCTGCACCTGGCGCAGCAGCTTGGCTTCGTCCTTCGAAACGAGCGAGATGGCTTCGCCGGTGAGCCCGGCGCGGCCGGTGCGGCCGATGCGGTGCACATAGTCCTCGGGGACCATCGGCAGCTCGAAGTTGATGACGCGCGGCAGGGCCGGGATGTCGAGGCCGCGGGCGGCGATGTCGGTCGCCACCAGCACGCGCACGGCACCACTCTTGAAGTCGGCCAGTGCGCGCAGGCGGGCGTTCTGCGACTTGTTGCCGTGGATCGCCTCGGCCGGGATGCCGGCAGCGGTGATCTGCTTGGCGAGCCGGTCGGAGCCGTGCTTGGTCTTGGCGAACACCAGGGTCTGGTCCTGGTAGTGCGTGGAGAGCAGTTTGATCAGCACTTCGCGCTTCTGAGTGTCGCGCACCGGGTGAACGCGGTGGGTGACCATGGTGGCGACGGCGTTCGGCGGATTGACCTGGATCTCACGGGGTTCGCGCAGGGCTTCCTTGGCGATCTCGCGGATGGCCTTGTCGAAGGTGGCCGAGAACAGCATGGTCTGGCGCTGCCTCGGCACCATCGCGATGATGCGGCGGATCGCCGGCAAAAAGCCGATGTCGAGCATGCGGTCGGCTTCGTCGAGCACCAGCACCTGCACTTCGCGCAGGTCGACGTTGCGCTGCTGCATGTGGTCGATCAGGCGGCCCGGGCAGGCCACGATGATGTCCACACCGCGGCGCAGGGTGTTGGCCTGGTTGACGAGCGAGACGCCGCCGTAGATGACGGCCATCTTCAGCGACAGATGCTTGGCGTAGTCGCGCAGGTTGTCGTGCACCTGCTGGGCCAGCTCGCGGGTGGGGGCGAGGATCAGCGCACGCGGGTTGCGGGTGCGCTCACCTTGGCTGAGCTTCTGCAGCAGCGGCAGGCCGAACGCGGCGGTCTTGCCGGTGCCGGTCTGCGCGCCGGCCAGCAGATCGTGCCCCGCCAGCGCGACCGGGATGGCCTCGGCCTGGATCGGCGTAGGTGTGGTGAAACCGAGCGTGGCAAGCGCGCGGCACAGCTCGGGGCGAAGCCCGAGGGTTTCGAAATTCATGATGGGACACTCCAAAAGCGAAAAACCCGGAGCGTTCCCTGAAAACCGCGCTGCGAGAGGTGCGGACGAACCGCTGACGGTGCCCTTGGGCGGGCGGAAGGGCCGGGGCGACGGCTGTAAGCCGAGGCGCACGGCCGGCGTGGGGACCATGGATCACCCGGCACCGGAAGCCCTGAACCCTACGCGAAGCCGGGCGCCGACGCCAGCGAGGGCCGCCGCCGGGTTCAGCCGGCGGCCGGTTCCGGCACCAGCAGCACGTCGCAGTGGGCGCGCGCCAGCACCGCCTGGCCGAGGCTGCCCAGCAGGCCACCGAGCCAAGGGCCGTGGCCGCGGGTGCCCAGTGCCACCAGGTCGATGGCGCGCTGCTCGATCTCGGCCAGCACGGTGTCGATCACCTCGCCTCGGCGGAACTCGGCCTGCCAGCGCGGGTGTGCCCGGGCTTCGGTGTCGGCGCGCTGGACGGCCTCGGCTTCGAGGCTCTTCACCAGAGCTTCGAGCTGGGCCTGGGCTGGCTGCATCAGCGAGAGCGTGGCCTCCGGCAGCGGCGGATGGACCCGCAGCAGGCGGGCCTCGCTCCAGTCGGCCAAGGTCTCGGCGATGGCGATGGCGGCCTGGGCACCGGCCGAGCCGTCGCTGGCCGCCAGCACCCGCCCCCAGGGGGCCTTGGCCGACCGGCGCAGCACCAGCACCGGCAACACCGCGTGATGGACGGTGGCCTGCGCCGTGCTGCCCAGCAGGCGGTCGCCGATCCGGCGTTCGTTGCGGGCGCCCAGCACCAGCAGGTCGCCGCCCAGTTCTTGGGCCAGCCGGCCGAGATCGCGTCGGGGCAGGCCGATCCGGCTCACCGGCTCAGCATCGGCGGCCGGCGTGCCGGCATGGCGTTCGAGCTGCCGGCGAAGCTCGGCCTCGCCGGCGCTGTGCAGCGTCTCCAGCCCCAGCCAGGCTCCGGCCCCGGGATCGCCCCAGGCCGACATCACCGGCAGAGGTTCGATCACGTGCAGCAGGCTGATGCGGGCACCGAGGCTTTGTGCCAGCGCGCCGGTGCGGGCCAGTGCGGCATCGGCGGCGGGGCTGAAATCGGTGGCGACGACGAGGTGGCGCGGTGTGCGGTTCGACATGGCGATCTCCCGTGGAGGGTGCGAGCTTGCCTCACGACCCGCGTATCGGGCCATGACACCGGTCAAGTATGCTGCGGCGATGTGGATCGACCTGCGCCGGGGGCTGTGGATCGCCTTGGCCTACGCGGCCTTGGGCCTGGCCCTGTTGGGCGTGTTGCTGCCGGGCCTGCCGACCACGCCCTTCGTGCTGGTTGCCGCTTGGGCAGCGGCGCGCGGTTCGCGTCACCTGCATGACTGGCTGTTGGCGCATCGCCTGTTCGGGCCGATGATTTTCGACTGGCAGACCCGTGGCGCGGTCAGCCGGCCGGCCAAGCGCGCCGCCCTTGGCACCATGACCCTGTGCGCGCTGCTGCTGCTGCTGGTCAGCCCCAAACTGTGGATGGCGGTCTTGGGCATCGCCTGCATGGCGGTGGTGGCCGGCTGGTTGTGGCGACGCCCGGAGTAGGCGGCCACGTCAGGGCTGGGCGGCCAGTGGCCGGCGTGCGCCTTCGAAACTGCGCTGCCAATGCGGCAGCGACAACGAATCGATACGGACCCGGCCGCCACGGCTCGGTGCATGCACGAAGCGGCCTTCACCGACGTAGATGCCAACGTGGTCGATGCCGCGCCGCGACTGCTCGAAAAACACGAGGTCGCCGGCCTGCAGGGCATCCCGCGCCACCACCGGCCCGGACTGGACGAACTGCTCGCGGGCGGTGCGGGGCAGCTGGATGCCGGCAGCCTCGGCGAACACCCAGGAGGTGAAGCCCGAGCAATCGAAGCCGGTTTCCGGCCGGCTGCCGCCGAAGCGGTAGCGGGTGCCGATCAGGCCGGCGGCCTGCATCAGCACATCGTCGCTGCGCAGATCGAGCGGACGCGGGGCGCGTGGGCGATAGTCGGGCAGGGGCAGTGGTTCGGAGGCCGGCCCGGCGGCCACCGGCGGGCGCGGTGCCGAGGCGCAGCCGGCCAGCATCGCAACCGCCAGCAGGGCAATCCCCAGCCAGCGCCATGGCGCGGCTGGCGAACGGGCAGGATAATGGCGGGGCAGGGCAACGCGGCCGGTCATGGCCGCAGAGTCTGCCGCATTCCCGGCGCTGGCGACCAGCACCCCGACCCGAAGCCCCCAACCCCCCAAACCCCATGAACATTGAAAACCACCATGTCGTCCGCCTGCATTACAGCGTCTCGGAGGCGGGCGGCGAGGCCATCGAGAGCTCGCACGGCCGCGAGCCCCTGGCCGTGCTGATCGGCCACCGGGCCATCATTCCGGGCCTCGAGGAAGCCCTGCTCGGTCGCGCCGCTGGTGACCGTTTCGCGGTCACCGTCGCGCCTGACAAGGCCTACGGTGAGCGCCGTCCCGGCCTGACCCAGCGCTTGCCGCGCAAGCATTTCAAGGACCAGAAATTGGCGGTCGGCATGCAGATCGTCGTGCCGACCCAGATGGGTCCTCGCCCGGTCACGGTCGAGAAGCTCGGCCTCTCGGTCGTCGATGTCGATCTGAACCACCCGATGGCCGGCAAGACCCTGCATTTCGATGTGGAGGTGCTGGAGGTGCGTGCCGCCACGGCCGAGGAGAAGGCGCACGGCCACGTCCACGGCGAGGGTGGCGTGCAGCATTGAGCCTGCACCGGCCGGACGCTGTGGCGGATGCCGCCGGGCCGGTCGCCGAGGCGGCCCGGCAACCCCTGCTCGATCTGCTGCGTGGCTTCGCGCTGCTCGGCGTGTTCATGATGAACATCGACTTCTTCGCCCGCCCCTTGCTGGACTTCGGCACCGGCATGGCGGCGGGCGAGGGGCTGGACGCGGTGGCGGCCTGGCTGGTCTACGTGTTCGTGCAGGGCAAGTTCTGGGTGCTGTTCGCCTTGCTGTTCGGCATCGGCTTCGCGCTGATGCGCGAACGCGCCCAGCGTGCCGGCCGGCCTTTCATCGGCCCCTTCCTGCGCCGGCTGCTGCTGCTCGCCCTGTTCGGCATCGCCCACATCGTGCTGCTCTGGCCCGGCGACATCCTGCTGGCCTACGCCCTGGCCGCCCTTGGCCTTTTGCTGTTCGCTGACCTGCGCGGTGCCGCGGCCGGCCTGCTGGGCGCGGCCCTGTACCTCGGCGTGGCCCTCCTCTGGGGCCTGTCCGGCCTGTTCCTGCTGAATGCGCCGGAGGCCGTGCTCGCCGACATCCGTGCGGGGCTCGCAGACTTCGCCGCCCACGTCGATGCCGCCGCCGTGGTCTATGCCAGCGGCGACTTCGCTGCCATCACCCGGCAACGCATCGCCGACTACCGCGTGTTCCTGGGCAGCGGCCTCGTGTTCCAGTTGCCGATGATGCTCGGCGTGTTCCTCATCGGCCGCTGGCTGGTCGATTCCGGCCGCCTGCGCGATCCCGCGGCGCATCGCGGTTTCTTTTCCGGCTTGGCCTTGGTCGGTCTGCTGCTTGGCGCTACCGGCGTGCTGGCCAGCCTGTCCTTCGGTACCCGCTTCGATGCCGTCACCGAGGCTGGCCAAGCGACCCTGGCCCAAGCCTGGATGGCTGCCGGCAGCCTGCCGCTCAGCCTCGCCTACCTCGCGCTGTTCGTCCTGCTTGCCACCACGGCGGCAGGCGCTCGCCTGCTCGGGCTGCTCGCTCCGGCCGGCCGGATGGCGCTGACGCTCTACCTGATGCAATCGCTTCTGGCGAGCCTCGTGTTCTACGGCTACGGCCTGGGCCTTGCCGGTGAACTCGGGCGTGCCGCGCAACTGGGCTTCGTGCTGCTGGTGTTCGCCCTGCAACTGCTCTTCGCCCACTGGTGGCTGGCGCGCTTCCAGTTCGGGCCGATGGAGTGGCTGTGGCGCGCCGGCACCTACGGCTATTGGCCGCCGCTGCGGCGCTTCGCCGCAGCCTGAGCGCGGCGGCCGTTACACTCGGCGTCTCGGAATCGGGCGGTGAGGGCGGCGGATGGCGGCGGCGGACGAGGTGCTGGTGCTCGGCGGCGGGGTCATCGGCCTGGCTTGCGCGCAGGCCCTGCAGGAGCGCGGCGTGGCGGTCCGGCTGCTGGAGCGCGGCCGACTCGGCGGTGAGACCAGCCACGGCAACTGCGGCACCCTGACCCCCTCGCACGCCCTGCCGCTGGCGGCCCCCGGCATGGTGGCCACGGCGCTGCGCTGGATGCTCTCGCCGGATGCGCCCTTCCATGTCCGGCCGCGCCTCGATCCGGCGCTCTGGGCCTGGCTGCTGCGCTTCGCAAGACGCTGCGATCCGGCGGTGTTCCGTGCCGCCATCGCGCCCAAGGCGGCCCTGTTGACCACGTCACAGGCCCTGCTCGACGACCTGGTGCGCCGGCGCGGGCTGGACTGCGGCCACCGCCGCGACGGCCTGCTCTATGCCTACCGCGACCCCGCCCTGCTGGCCCGCAGCATCGAACAGCATGCCCTGCTGGCCGAACACGGCATCGCCATCGAACGCCTCGATGCCGATGCCCTGCAGGCGGCCGAGCCGGCCCTGAAGTCCGGTCTGGCCGGTGGTCTGTTGTTCCCCGGCGACGGCCAACTGCGGCCCGAGCGTTATTGCGCCGAGCTGGCGCGGATCGCCCGCGCCGATGGCGCGGTGCTGGAGGAACGGGCCGAGCTCGTCGATCTTGAAGCTTCGGCGCGTGGCTGGCGTTTCCGTCTGGCCGACGGCCGCCGCGGCGAGGCCGCGCGGGTGCTGCTCGCCGCCGGCCCCTGGACGGCGCGGATGGCGGCGCGGCTGGGCCGGCGCTGGCCGATCCAGCCCGGCAAGGGCTATTCGATCACCTACAGCCGCCCCGAGCGGCCGCCGCGGCGGCCACTGGTGCTGAAGGACCGCTCGGTCTGCGTCACCACCTGGGACGACGGCTACCGGCTCGGCAGCACCATGGAGTTCGCCGGCTACGACGCCAGCCTCAACCGCACCCGGCTCGATGCGCTGGAGCGCGGCGCCGCCGAGTACCTGCAGCAGCCGCTCGGACCGGAAAAGCGCGAGGCCTGGTTCGGCTGGCGGCCGATGACCTGGGACGACCTGCCGCTGCTGGGTGCGGTGCCGGGCGCGCCGGGGCTCTGGGTGGCGGCCGGCCACGGCATGATGGGGGTCTCGATGTCGGCGGTGAGCGGCCGGCTCATCGCCGATCTGCTCACCGGCGCGCCGCCGCCGATCGACCCGGCGCCCTACCGCCCGGAGCGTTTCGGCCGATGAACCCCTTCACCCTGCGCCGTGGGCGTGCGCCGCTGCTGATCAGCCTGCCGCACGACGGCATGCAGCTGCCGCCGGCCCTGCTGGCGCGCCTGAGCCCCGAGGCTGCCGCCGTTCCGGACACCGACTGGTGGATGTCCAAGCTCTACGGCCCGGTGGCCGAGGCACTGGAGGCCTCGCTGATCGTGCCCACCTTTTCGCGTTACCTGATCGACCTCAACCGTCCGCCCGACGACAGCGCGCTCTACCCCGGCCAGAACAGCACCGGCCTGTGCCCGGCCACGCGCTTCGACGGCGGGTCGGTCTACCGGGACGGCCAGGCGCCGTCCGCCGACGAGGTGGCCGAGCGGGTCGAACGCTGGTGGCGGCCCTACCACGCCGCCTTGGCCGAAGAACTCGCCACGCTCCGCGATCGCCACGGCCGGGTGCTGCTCTGGGATGGCCACTCGATCGCCTCGCGCCTGCCCTGGTTGTTCGAGGGCGAATTGCCGGAGCTGAACCTCGGCACCGCCCAGGGCCGCAGTTGCCGGCCGGCCACCGAGGCCCGGCTGGCCGCCGTGCTGGAGGCGCAGGAAGGCTTCTCTTGGGTCATCAACGGCCGCTTCAAGGGCGGTTTCATCACCCGCCACTACGGCCGCCCCGAAGCGGGTGTGGAGGCGGTGCAGCTTGAAACCGCACAGCGCGCCTACATGGTCGAACCGAACGGGGCTTTCGAGGCTGAGCGGGCGGCACCCTTGCAGGCCCTGTTGCAGCGGCTCCTGAGCGCGGCGCTGCTGGCACAGAGGCAGGCCGATCCCGGCGTTTGAATCCGCCATGAACACCGGCCACAGCGGCCGGCGGCCGTCAAGCCATCGTCATCCGGGTGTGTAAAAGTGCCGTTAACCGGGGCCGCCCCGGTGCACGGAGCCTGCCATGAGCCCTGGACTGTCTTTCGCCCGCCTCGCCATCGCCGGCTTCGTCGCCGTGGTGATGTGGGTGTTTTCGCGCGCCGAAACCTCGCTCTGAGTCCTGCACCCGTTCGCCGCGCCGCCGTGTCGGTCGGCGCGAGCCTCATGCGTCCAGTGAGGCCAGATCGCCCTTCGCCTCCAGCCAGTTCTTGCGATCGCCAGCGCGCTTCTTGCTGAGCAGCAGGTCCATCAGCGCGCTGGTCTCGCCCGCGTCTTCCACCGTCAACTGCACCAGCCGCCGGGTGTCCGGGTGGATGGTCGATTCACGCAGCTGCGAAGGGTTCATCTCGCCCAAGCCCTTGAAGCGCGTCACCGTGACCTGGCCGCGGAGCTTCTCGCGTTCGATTTTCTCCAGCAGCAGGCGCTTTTCCTCCTCGTCGAGCGCGTAGAACACCTGCTTGCCGACATCGACGCGGAACAGCGGCGGCATCGCCACGAACACATGGCCGGCCCGCACCAGAGCCGGGAAATGTTTCAGAAAAAGGGCCGCGAGCAGGGTGGCGATGTGCAGGCCATCGCTGTCGGCGTCGGCGAGGATGATGACCTTGCCGTAGCGCAGGCCCTCGATGCTGTCATGGCCCGGATCGCAGCCGATCGCCACGGCGAGGTCGTGCACTTCCTGCGAGCCGAGCACCGAGCCCGACTCGACCTCCCAGGTGTTCAATATCTTGCCCTTGAGCGGCAGGATGGCCTGGAAGTCCTTGTCGCGCGCCTGCTTGGCGCTGCCGCCGGCCGAATCACCTTCGACAAGAAACAATTCGGTGCGGCCGAGGTCCTGCAGGATGCAGTCGGCCAGCTTGCCGGGCAGGGCGGGGCCTTGGGTGATCTTTTTGCGGACGACCTGCTTCTCGGTCTTGAGCCGGGTCTGGGCGCGGACGATCGCCAGCTGGGCGATCGCCTCGCCCTGCTCGACATGCTGGTTCAGCCACAGCGAGAAGGCGTCATGCGCGGCACCCTCGACGAAGGCCGCCGCCTGCCGCGAACTCAGGCGCTCCTTGGTCTGGCCGGAAAACTGCGGGTCGCCCATCTTCAGGCTCAGGATGAAACTGGCGCGGTCCCAGACATCCTCCGGCGCCAGCTTGACGCCGCGCGGCAGCAGGTTGCGGAAGTCGCAGAACTCGCGCAGCGCATCGGTGATGCCCGAGCGCAGGCCGTTCACGTGCGTGCCGTGCTGTGCGGTCGGTATGAGATTCACGTAGCTCTCCTGCGGGCATTCGCCCTCGGCGGTCCAGCACAGCGCCCATTCGGCGATCGCGCCGTCCTTCGCCAGCTTGCCGACGAACAGCTCCGCCGGCAGCCAGTCCGGCTCGCCGCCACGCGCCGCGAGTTCACCTTTCAGGTAATCGCGCAGGCCGTCCTCGTACAACCACTCGCTGCGCTCGCCGCTGGCCTCGTCGAACAGTGTCACCTTGAGGCCGGGGCAGAGCACCGCCTTGGCGCGCAGCAGGTGCCGAAGATGCCGCAGGTTGTACTTCGGCGTGTCGAAGTACTTGCCATCGGCCCAGAAGCGCACCCGCGTGCCGGTGTTGCGCTTGCCGACGATGCCGATGGTCTCCAGCGGCGAGAAGCGCTCGCCGTCGCGGAATTCCATCCGGTATTCATGGCCGTCGCGGCGGATCTGCACGATCACCTTGGTCGACAACGCGTTAACCACCGAGACGCCCACCCCGTGCAGGCCGCCGGAGAAACCGTAGGTCTTGCCGTTGAACTTGCCGCCGGCGTGCAGGCGCGTGAGGATCAGCTCGACGCCGGGGATCTTCTCTTCGGGGTGGATATCGACCGGCATGCCGCGGCCGTCGTCGTTGACCTCGCAACTGCCGTCGGCCCAGAGCGTCACTTCCAGGGTTTTCGCATGCCCGGCCAGGGCCTCGTCGACGGCGTTGTCGATGACCTCCTGCGCCAGATGGTTCGGGCGCGTGGTGTCGGTGTACATGCCGGGGCGGCGCTTGACCGGGTCGAGACCGGAGAGGACTTCGATGTCGGCGGCGTTGTAGCGGGTGCTCATGCGGGACGCATTGCGGCAGAAAGGCCGGCAGGATGCGGGCCGCAGCCAGCAGAATCAAGGCGCGGCGGTTGCAGTTGCCGCCAGCAGGGCCGGGCGGCGTTCGCGCACTCGTGTCCGAGCCGGTAGAATACGCCTTTCACGCGGTAGCAACCCATGACTCCCCTGATCTTCGTGACCGGCGGCGTGGTGTCCTCGCTCGGCAAGGGCATCGCGGCGGCCTCGCTCGCGGCCATCCTCGAAGCGCGCGGCCTGCGCGTGACGATGATGAAGCTCGACCCCTACATCAACGTCGATCCGGGCACCATGAGCCCGTTCCAGCACGGCGAGGTCTACGTCACCGACGATGGCGCCGAAACCGACCTCGACCTCGGCCATTACGAGCGTTTCATCCGCACGCGGCTGACGCGCAAGAACTCGGTCACCACCGGGCGCATCTACGAGGAAGTGATCCGCAAGGAGCGCCGCGGTGACTACCTCGGCGCCACCGTGCAGGTCATCCCGCACATCACCGACGAGATCAAGCGCTGCATCGACGCCGCCACCGAGGGCTTCGACGTGGCCCTGGTCGAGATCGGCGGCACCGTCGGCGACATCGAATCGCTGCCCTTCCTCGAGGCCATCCGCCAGCTCCGCACCGAGCGTGGCCCGGACAAAGCGCTGTTCATGCACCTCACCCTGGTGCCCTACATCGCCGCGGCCGGCGAGCTGAAGACCAAGCCGACCCAGCATTCGGTGAAGGAGCTGCGCTCGATCGGCATCCAGCCCGATGTGCTGCTGTGCCGCTCCGAGCAGCCGCTGCCGGACGGTGAGCGCCGCAAGATCGCGCTGTTCACCAACGTGCCGGAGAACGCCGTCATCTCGGCGGTCGACCTCGACAACATCTACAAGATCCCCGGCTGGCTGCATGCGCAGGGTCTCGACCCGATCGTGGTCGATCGTCTGCGCCTCGAGAGCAAGGTGAGGCCGGCCGATCTCGCCGAGTGGCACGCGGTGGTCGATGCGATGGAGCACCCGGTCGATGCGGTCACCGTGGCCGTGGTCGGCAAGTACGTCGACCACCAGGACGCCTACAAATCGCTGGCCGAGGCGCTCAAGCACGGCGGCCTGCGCCAGCGTACCAAGGTCACGCTGCGGTGGCTGGAGTCCGAGCAGGTCGAGGCCGAAGGCACATCGGTGCTGCAGGGCGTCGACGCGATCCTCGTGCCCGGCGGCTTCGGCGACCGCGGCTTCGAGGGCAAGGTGGCCGCCGCGAAATATGCCCGCGAGAACGGCATCCCGTATTTCGGCATCTGCTACGGCATGCAGGCCGCGGTCGTCGATGTGGCTCGCCACAAGGCGGGGCTCGAGGCCGCGAACACCACCGAGAACGACCGCCATGCCGTGCATCCGGTGATCGGCCTGATCACCGAATGGCGCACCGCCAGCGGCGACGTCGAGAAGCGCGACGAGCGCAGCGACAAGGGCGGCACGATGCGGCTTGGTCTGCAGGAGCAGCGCATCAAGCCCGGCACGCTGGCGCACAAGCTTTACGGCAAGGACGTGGTCGGTGAGCGCCACCGCCACCGCTTTGAATTCAACAACCGCTATCGCGCGCCGCTCGAGGACGCCGGCCTGATCATCGCCGCCCAGTCGATGGACGGGTTGCTGGTCGAGATGGTCGAACTGCCGCAGAGCGAGCATCCTTGGTTTCTGGCCTGCCAGGCCCACCCCGAGTTCACCTCGACCCCGCGCGACGGCCACCCGCTGTTCGTCGGCTTCATCCGCGCGGCGCGCGAATTCAAAGCCAATGCCGGCAGCAAGCTGCTGAAGGAAGCCTCCTGATGGATCTCTGCGGTTTCAAGGTGGGGCTCGACCAGCCCCTGTTCCTGATCTCCGGGCCCTGCGTGATCGAATCCCTCGAGTTGCAGATCGAGGTCGCCGGCCGCTTGAAGGAAATCACCAGCGCGCTCGGCATGCCCTTCATCTTCAAGTCGAGCTTCGACAAAGCCAACCGCACCTCGGCCGGCAGCTTCCGCGGCCCCGGCATGGAGGAAGGGCTCAAGGTGCTCTCGGAAGTGAAGCGGCAGATCGGCGTGCCGGTGCTCACCGACGTGCACGAGTACACGCCGATGGACGAGGTGGCGAGTGTCGTCGACGTCCTGCAGACCCCGGCCTTCCTGTGCCGGCAGACCGATTTCATCCAGAAAGTGGCGAGTGCCGGCAAGCCGGTCAACATCAAGAAGGGCCAGTTCTTGAGCCCCTGGGAGATGAAGCACGTCACCGCCAAGGCGCTGGCCACCGGCAACACCCAGATCATGGCCTGCGAGCGCGGTGTCAGCTTCGGCTACAACACCCTGGTCTCGGACATGCGCAGCCTCGCGGTGATGCGTGAGACCGGCTGCCCGGTGGTGTTCGACGCCACGCATTCCGTGCAGCAGCCCGGCGGCCTCGACGGCCGCTCCGGCGGCCAGCGCGAGTTCGTCTCCGTACTCGCGCGTGCTGCCGTCGCGGTTGGTGTTGCGGGCCTGTTCGCCGAGACGCATCCCGATCCGGACAAGGCGCTGTCCGACGGCCCGAACGCCTGGCCGCTCGGCAAGATGAAGGCCCTGCTCGAGACCCTGATGGAACTGGATCGCATCGCCAAGCGTGAGCTCGCCCGCGGTGACGTGCTCTAAGCACCACCCCCAACCTTCCCACTTTTTTGATCCGACACGCTGCCTGCCCATGACCACCGCCATCACCCGCGTCCATGCCCGCGAGATTCTCGATTCCCGCGGCAACCCCACGCTCGAAGCCGAGCTCACCCTCGCCAGCGGCCACACCGGCCGCGCCGCTGTGCCCTCGGGGGCCTCGACCGGCACCAAGGAGGCGGTGGAACTGCGTGACGGCGACAAGAGCCGCTACCTCGGTAAGGGCGTCACCCGGGCGGTCGGCAATGTCAACACGACGATGGCGGATGCGCTGAAGGGCTTCGACGCCACCGACCAGGCCGGGTTGGACGCCAAGCTGATCGCGCTGGACGGCAGCGAGAACAAGGGCACGCTGGGTGCCAACGCGCTGCTCGGCGTGTCGCTGGCGGCGGCGCATGCGGTGGCCGCCTCGCGCGGCCTGCCGCTGTGGAAGCACCTCGCCGGGGATCGCACGCCGCTGCTGCCGGTGCCGATGATGAACATCATCAACGGCGGCGCGCACGCCGACAACAACGTCGACATGCAGGAGTTCATGGTGCTGCCGGTCGGCTTCGATCGTTTCGCGGAAAGCCTGCGCGCCGGCACCGAGATCTTCCATGCGCTCAAGAGCGTGCTGAAAGGCCGTGGCCTGTCCACGGCGGTCGGTGACGAGGGCGGTTTCGCCCCGGATCTGAAATCGAATGAAGAGGCCATCGAGGTCATCCTCGAGGCCATCGGCAAGGCCGGCTACCGCGCCGGTGAGGACGTGCTGCTCGGCCTCGATGTCGCCAGCTCGGAGTTCTTCGACAACGGCAAGTACAACCTGGTCGGCGAGGGCAAGCGTCTGTCGAGCGAGCAGTTCGTCGATTTCCTCGCCGGCTGGTCGCGCCAGTACCCGATCGTCAGCATCGAGGATGGCATGTCCGAGCACGACTGGGAGGGCTGGGCGCAGCTCACCCGCGCCATCGGCGGGCGCGTGCAATTGGTCGGTGACGACCTGTTCGTGACCAACCCGAAAATCCTCAAAGAAGGCATCGACAAAGGCGTCGCCAACGCCATCCTGATCAAGGTCAACCAGATCGGCACCCTCACCGAGACGCTGGCCGCCATCGCCATGGCCGAGGCGGCGGACTACGCCCAGGTCATCTCGCACCGCTCGGGCGAAACCGAGGACACCACCATCGCTGATCTCGCGGTGGCGACCACGGCCACCCAGATCAAGACCGGCTCGCTGTGCCGCTCCGACCGCGTGGCCAAGTACAACCAGCTGCTGCGCATCGAGGAAGCCCTCGGTGCGTCGGCGCGTTTTGCCGGGCGGGCGGCCTTCGACCGGCGTGCAGGCTGAGGACGCGCCACGCTTGGCTCGGCTGCGCCGCTGGTGGCCGCACCTGCTGCTCGGCCTGCTGGCTCTCGCCCTGCTCTGGGAACTGGAGCATGGCGAGGGTGGCCGGCACGAACTGGCCGAGGTGCAGGCCCGTGTCGCCGCCCAGCAGGCCGAAAACGCCCGGCTGCAGCAGCGCAATGCCGCGCTGGCCGCCGATGTGGCCGAGCTGAAATCCGGCGAGGCCGCGGTCGAGGACCGCGCCCGCGCCGAGCTGGGCATGATCCGGCCCGGCGAAACCTTTTACCGCGTGGTCGAACCGGTGCCGGCAGCGGTGCCGGCAAGTGCCGAAGCACCGCGTTGAGCGAGCACGCATGACCTGGACCATCGTTCCCGCCGCCGGCCGCGGCCGTCGTTTCGGCGGCGAGGTGCCGAAGCAGTACCTCGAGCTGCTCGGTCGGCCGGTCATCGAACACACGCTGCATGCCCTGCTGGCGCACCCGGCCGTCAGTGGCGCGATGGTCGTGCTGGCCGCGAACGACCCGTACTGGCCGGGCTGGCGCGAATTGGCCGGCAAGCCGGTGCTCACCTGCCTGGGCGGTGGCGAGCGCGCCGATTCGGTGTTGGCCGGCCTTCGCGCGCTGCCGGCCTCGGTGCCCAGCGACGACTGGGTGCTGGTGCACGATGCCGCGCGACCCTGCCTCAAAGCACTCGATCTCTCGCGCCTGTTTGCGGCCTTGAAGACCGACCCGGTCGGTGCGCTGCTGGCGGCACCGGTGCGCGACACCCTCAAACGCAGCGCCGACGATGGCCGCGTCGAGGCCACCGTGCCGCGTGGCTCGATCTGGCGGGCGCTGACGCCGCAGGCCTTCCGCCGCGACAGCCTCACGCGCGCGCTGGAATCCGCCGAGCGCGCCGGTGTGCTCGTCACCGATGAAGCCATGGCCATCGAGCGCCTGGGCCTCAAGCCGCTGCTGGTGGAAGGGAGCGAGGACAACCTCAAGATCACCACCGCGGCCGACCTTGCCGTGGCCGAATCCATCCTCCGTCGCATGGGCGACGGACGCGCCTGAGGGCACCGCCATGACAGCCAGCGCCAGCGGCAGCATCCGCATCGGCCAGGGTTTCGATGTTCACGCCTTCGGCCCCGGCGACCACGTCGTGCTCGGCGGCGTGCGCGTGCCGCACACGCAGGGCATCGTCGCCCACTCGGATGGCGATGTGCTGATCCACGCACTCTGCGACGCGATCCTCGGTGCCTTGGCGCTGGGTGACATCGGTCGGCACTTTCCGCCCAGCGATCCGCAGTGGAAAGGGGCCGATTCGCGGCGCTTCCTCGTGCATTGCGTGGCCTTGGCCGCCGAGCGCGGCTGGCGCGTCGGCAACGTCGATGCCACGGTGATCGGTGAACGGCCCAAGGTGGGGCCGCACGCGCCGGCCATCCGCGAATCGCTGGCCGCCGATCTCGGCCTCGCCATCGACGCCATCTCGGTGAAGGCCACCACGACCGAAGGGCTTGGCTTCACCGGTCGCGGCGAGGGCTTGGCGGCGATGGCGGTGGTGCTGCTGGAGCGGGGCGCTTGATCGCCCGCGGCGGGCAGCGGCGCGCATGAGCCCGTTCGGAGCGGCCCTGTTCTCGGCGCGCCTCAAGGCGGCACCGGAGGACTTCATCGTCGAGGAAATCGCCACCGAACCGGCCAGCGGGCAGGGCGAGCACCTGCAGCTGTGGGTCGAGAAGCGCGGCCTCGCCACCACCGATGTGGTGCAGCGGCTGTGCCGCTGGGCCAAGCTGGCGCCGGTCGGCATCGGCTACGCCGGCTTGAAGGACAAACAGGCGGTGACGCGCCAGCGCTTTACCCTGCACCTGCCCAAGCGCGTGGCACCCGATCTCGCCGCGCTGGAAAGCGAGGGCCTGCGCGTGCTCGAGCACAGCTGGCACGCGCGCAAGCTGCCGCGTGGCGGGCTGGCCGGCAACGCCTTCACCCTCACCCTGCGCGCGCTGCGCGGGCCCGACGGCGAAGCACCGGGCGAGGCACTGCGTGTCGCCATCGCGGCACGGCTGCAGACCATCGCTGCGCGCGGCCTGCCGAACCGCTTTGGCGTGCAGCGTTTCGGTCGCTTTGGCGACAACGTTGGCCAGGCGCGGCGGATGTTCGCCGGCGCCAAGGTGGGTCGCGAGACGCGTTCGATGCTGCTCTCGGCGGCGCGCTCCGCGCTGTTCAACCGCGTGCTCGACGCCCGCATCGCCGACGGCAGCTGGGAGCGCGCCATCGATGGCGAAGTCTTCATGCTCGATGGCCGCAGGAGCGTGTTCGGCCCGGAAGCGCTGACGCCCGATCTCGAGGCGCGCATCGCCGCCTTCGACCTGCACCCGACCGGCCCGCTCTGGGGCCGGGGTGCTTTGCGCACGAGCGGCGCGGCACAGGCCCTCGAAGCCGCGGTCGCCGCCGACGAGGACGCGCTGTGCAAGGGCCTGGAAGCGGCCGGGCTGTCGCAGGAGCGGCGCGCACTGCGGGTGCGCGCCGAAGGTCTGGCCTGGGCCTGGTGTGAGGAAGACGCGCTTGAGCTGCGCTTCCGCCTGCCGCCCGGCAGCTACGCCACCGCCGTGCTCGGCGTTCTGTGCGGTGAATCCGGCGAAGGGGCCGGCGAGGGCCTGCCGGACGGCGACTGATCGCGGCTCACGGCCCGCGCAGCAGCACGAGCGTGGCCCCGGTGCCGCCCTGCGCCGCCGGGGCCGAGCAGAAGGCCAGCACATCGCCGCGATGGCGCAGCACGCGATCGACCAGGGCTTTCAGCACCGGCCCGAACTCGGAGCGCAGGCCCTTGCCGTGCACCAGCCGCACGCAGGGGAACTGGTTGCGCCGGGCTTCACCAAGGAAAATCCGCAGCGCGGCCTCGGCCTCGTCGACCCGCATGCGGTGCAGGTCGAGTTCGTCCTGCACGGCGAACTCGCCGCGCTTCAGGCGCTTGAGCGCGGCCATCGGCAGTTCATCGCGGCGGTACTCCAGCACCTCGCCCATCGCGTAGGCCAGTGCGTCGAGCGGCTGGCGCAGGCTCTCGCGCAGGGCCTCGGCCTCGTCCTCGTCGTGGCGACGGGTGTTCGGCTGCGGTTTGTGCGCTTCGATGGCCGCGGGCTCGACCGCAATGACGCGCACCGGCCCGATCGCCTCGCGGAACAGCGCGGCATCGTCGGGCGCGGCGGGTGCGGCCCTTGCGGGCGGCGGGCGGCGGGGCGGGCGGGGCATCTTCATCGACTTGAAGGCTAACAGCCTGTCGGACTTTCCCGTCCCCCGTTGACGTGAAAGACGTGGGACATCTGCGTGAAACGCTTGCATGATCATGGGTGTCGGCTCCGAAGTGACCGTTAGAAGCCCCCTCGCGCCTGCCCGCGTGCTTGCCCTCGCGCCTGCCGACGCGCGACCTGCGGACGCGACGGCTCAGGCTCCGCGTCCCGCTGCGCATTCGCCGACGCTCGCCCTCCATGGCTCGCTTCGCTGTCCGCGAGGCCGCGCTGGCGCGGCGCT
>JAGXTI010000026.1 GCA_018334015.1 Silanimonas sp. | reverse complement strand
GCGCCGGCTCACCGTGTGGGCGCGCCCCAGCGGCGGCGTGCGCGCGCTGTTGCTCACTTCGGCGGGCCTGAGCGTGTTTGCCCTCACCACTTGGGTAGGGGGCTCGGGCTTTTTGGCGGTCTACCTCTTTGGCGTGCTGGTGGCCAACCGGGCCACGCAGTGCGTGGCGCCCTCGCTGTCGGCCATGGACGGCTTTGCCTGGCTGGCGCAGGCCTCGATGTTTTTGCTGCTGGGGCTGTTGGTCACGCCTTCGGATGCGCTGGCGGCTTTGTTGCCGGCCTTGGGCGTGGTGGCGGTGCTGATGTTGCTGGCGCGCCCGCTCTCGGTCTGGATCATTCTCAAACCGCTGCGTTTTGACAAACGCGAGATCGCCTTCATTTCATGGGTGGGGCTGCGCGGCGCGGTGCCGATCGTGCTGGCCATTTTCCCGGTCATGGCGGGGGTGGAAGGGGCCGAGATTTTCATCAGTGTGGCCCTGATCGTGGTCATGGCCTCGTTGGTGTTGCAAGGTTCGACCATTCCCTGGAGCGCGCGGCACACCGGCGTGGTGCTGCCCGACCACGACGACGTGGCGTTGGCGCGGCAGGTGTATGGCGATTTTGAGGTGCCCGGCAACGCCCGCATGAGCGATTTGTGCGGCTTTTATGGCTGGCCGCCGGTGCCAGACGACCATCTGGACGCGGCCCAGTGGCTGACGCAGGCGCTGGGCCGGCCACCGATCGAAGGCGACCACGCCAGCTTGGGCGCGGCCGAACTGAGTGTGCGCCGGATGGAAGATGGCGAGATCGTGCGGGTGGGCATCCGCTTGCTGCGCGACCCGGCCGCACCCGACGTGGAAGCCGACCCATCCGACTAGTGCCCCCACGCCCTAGGGCTGGCGCAGCCTCAGATTGGTGGCGGCCCCGCGTACAGGCGCGGCACGTCGATGAGCTTGGGGCCCAGCAGCCGCATGGCGCTGTCGCGGCCCCAGCGCAACAGCCCGCCGGCATGAAAGATGGTGCCGTTGCGCTGCGAACGCGCTTGCACCCACGCACAGCGGCGCCAACGCGCCTGGGCCCAGCGCTGCAGCAAGGCTGGCCAATCGGGTGCAGCGCCGCCCCCTTGTGCCGCCAATAGGCGCCCCAAGGCCCATGCGTCTTCCAGCGCCATAGCAGCGCCTTGCGCCAGATAGGGCCGCATCGGGTGTGCCGCGTCGCCCAACAGCGCCACCGGGCCACGCACCATGTCGGCAGCACGGGCTACACGCGGGCGCCCAAACAGCGGCCACAGCCGCCACAGCGGCACCGCCTCCAACACCTGGTGCAAATCCCGGTGTGGCAACAGGCCCAGGCTGTGCCACAGCGCCTGTGGCTGCGCCGGATGGTCCCAGCCCACCGGCCCGTCGGGCAAATCGCCCTCCACCACCACCACCACATTGAGCCACTGGCCGGCCCGCACCGGGTAATGCACCGCATGCATGCGACGCCCCAGCCAAGCCGTTACGCCGTTGTGGCGCAGGTGGGGCGGCAAGCGCGCCATGTTGATGATGCCGCGGTAAGCCACATGGCCGCTGAACTGGGGCGTCCCGTCGGCCAGCAGTTGTTCGCGCACCCGGCTGCGCAAGCCATCGCAAGCCAGCAACGCCGCCGCCGGCCAGCTTGCCCCGTCTTCGGTGCGCAGTTGCAGCCCAGCGCCGGGCAACAGCTCGAGGGCTCCGATGCGCTGCTGCAGGTGCAAGCCGGTACCACCCTCGGCCCGCACCGCCTGCAGCAACAGGGTGTGCAAGTCGGCGCGGTGGATGGTGGCGTAGGGCGCACCGTAGCGGCGCTCGGCCCGTTGCGCCAGCGGCAAGGCACCCAAGAGGGCCCCGCCCGTGGCATCGCGCACCTGCAAATCGATCGGGAACGCCGCCACCTCGCGCAGCCCACCCTCTAGCCCCCAATCGCGCAACACCCGCACCGCGTTGGGGCCGAGCTGCACGCCCGCACCCACCTCAGAAAATGCGTCGGCCTGTTCCAGCAAATCAAGGCTCAAACCCGGCGCGGCCTGGCGCAGCGCCAGCGCAGCCCCCAGTCCGGCCAAGCCCCCGCCGGCTATCAGCAAGCGCTCAGCGTCCATGCAACCCCCTCGCCCCTGTGCACACGGCAACCCTAGGTGCAGCGAAACTCAACGCAGCACCCAACCCCACTCTTTGAGCGTCTGCAGGGCGCTCTCGCCCGCCCCCGCGCCCAGGCGCCGCGCCAGTTGCTGCGCCACGTTTTCGCGCTGGGTGTAATCGATGATGTGCGCCGCCCCAATCACCTCGCTGGCCACGTGCTCGACGCTGCCAAAGCCATCAGCCAAACCCTTTTCGACTGCGCGCTGACCGTTCCAGATCAGTCCGCTGAAGGTCTCGGGGGTTTCGCGCAGGCGCTCGCCACGGCCTTTGCGCACCACGTCGATGAACTGCTGGTGGATGTCGTCCAGCATGGCCTGCGTGTGCCGCACCTGGGCTTCGTTGGGCGGGCTGAAGGGGTCCATGAAGCCCTTGTTTTCTCCGGACGTCAGCAAGCGCCGCTCGACCCCCACCTTCTGCATCAGCTCGGTAAAGCCAAAGCCGTCCATCATCACGCCGATGCTGCCCACCAGACTGGCCTTGTCCACGTGAATGGCGGTGGCCGCCGACGCCACGTAATACGCCGCCGAGGCCCCCACCTCCTCGATCACGGCATGCACGGGCTTGTCGTGCAGGGCGCGCAAGCGGTGGATTTCATCGGCGATGATGCCCGCCTGCACCGGCGAGCCGCCAGGTGAGTTGATCAACAACAGCACCCCTTTGGCACTGGGCTCCGCGAAGGCTGCGCGCAAAGACTGAACGACAGCCCGGGCATTGGCGTCGGCGTCCGAGGCGATTACACCTCGCACCTCGATCAGCGCCGTGTGCGGCTGCGTCAGGGTGGCGCGTGTGGCGTAGTCGCGCATCAGCATGGCAACAATGAATACAAAGACGCTCAGCCACAGCAGGCGAAAAAATATCCGCCAGCGGCGCGCTGCGCGTTGCTCGCGCACCGTCGCCATAAGCAATTTTTCTAGCGTGCTGCGCTCCCAATCGGGGGGCGATTTGTTGGCGCTCGGCGCCGGGGTGGCTTCGTCCATGAGGGTGCAGGTGTGTGGGTAGAGCAAACGACTCGCTATTGTCGCTGCAGGTCGATCGAAAAAAAGCGCGCCGCTTTCAATGCCACGCAAATCGCTGTGGCTGCCAACTTTGAGGCTGTGCGAAGGGGAAAGTTTTGATCAAAAAAACCGAGCCCACCTTGGCCGCACCACCAGCCTCAAGAACCGCGATTATCGGCTTTGGCGTGTGCCTGCAACTTGGGCGCCTGTTCGAGCAGATACACCCCCGCGCGGTTTTGTTTGGCGTGGTGTTTGGCGCTGGCGGCCGCGTTGGCCACGCTCTCCGCGTCGCGGTAGCGCCCCGGTGCGATCTTGACCACGCCTAGGCTGACGGTGGTGCAGGGGTGAAAACGCAACTGGCCGTTGCGGTCTTCGGTGCGCACACCGCCGGCAATCTGGTCGGCCGGGTCAAAGAGGTTGACCGCTTTGCCGTTGAAGGTCTGCACCGCGCGCTCCAGCCGCTCCTTCCAGTCGGGGCTTTGGAGCAGCAGCACGAAATCGTCGCCGCCCACGTGGCCGATGAAATCGCGCCGCGGGTCGCAAACGGCTTGCAGACACTCGGCTTGCAAGCGGATCATGGCGTCGCCGCGCCAGTAGCCGTAGTGGTCGTTGAAGGCTTTGAACTGGTTCAGGTCGGCGTAGCAGGCGATGAAGTCTTGCTGGTTGTCGAGCAGGCGCTGGATGTGCAGCGTGATCGGGATGTTACCGGGCAAAAAGGTGAGCGGGTTGGCGTGGCGCGCGGCCTCGATGCGCGCCTCGGTCACCATGCGCACCAGGTCGGCCCCGGTGCCCAAGCCCCGGTACAAGCCGCCTTCGGTGATGACAAAGCCCTCGGTGAGGTAGCGCTGATCGGCAGAGGTCAGGATTTCGGTCAGGTTTTCGAGTGGCGTATGGATATCGACCAGCAGGGGGTCGGGGTTGGCGTGCAGGCGGCAGGGCCTGTTGCCGTAAAGGTCTCGAAAAAAGATCTGGAGAAACAGATCCTGCAAGGTCTTGCGGCTGATCAGCCCCACCGGGCGCTCGCCCTCGATCAAGGGCAGAGCATGCAAGCCCTTGTTTTGCTTAAATATATCGGCCACCAGCTCGTGGCTGGCTGCGGCACCGACCGTGGGCGCCTCGATCAGCAAGGCGCGCGCCGTCAAGCCCCGGTTGCTGACTTGCTTTTGCAGCGGCAACACACTGATCTGGCGGCTGTGCAACACCCGCTCGGCATCGGGGGAGGGGGCAGAGCTTGGATCGGTTTTAGGTCGGCCCAGGTAAAAACCCTGGGCGTAAGGCAGGCCCAAATCGCGCAAAATTTCGAGCTCATCGGCCGTTTCAACCCCCTCAGCCACCAGCTTGCTGCCAAAAGTTTCGGCCAAGCGGCTCAGGGCTTGTACCGTTTGCAGCTTATGACTGTGCTGGTTGACTTGGCTCACAAAGTATTTGTCGATCTTGACGTATTCGGGGTGCAGCTCCGACCACAGGCGCAGGCTGGAGTGCCCGTCGCCGAAATCGTCGAACGCCAGCGCCCCGCCGTGGCGCCGCAGGCGCTCGATCACGCCGAGGATGGCGCCGATGTCGGTGACCCGCTCGTGCTCGGTGAGCTCAAGCACCAGCGACGACAGCGACAAACCCAAGGCTTGCGCG
>JAGXTI010000025.1 GCA_018334015.1 Silanimonas sp. | reverse complement strand
GCCCGAAAGCCGCGCCGGCGATCAACCCGTGATGGCTGTCGGTGAGGGCGTCGGCCATACCAGCGGGAAGGTGGTCGCGGTCGACATCCGAAAGACTCTCAGGCTCTGAGCCGTCGCGTCCGCAGGTTGCGCGTCGGCAGACCGCGCGCGGCTTCTCCTGCAGCGACGTCTGAACAATGCGCGCTTCCAGTTCCGGCGTGACCCGAGGCGGACGGCCTGGGCAATAGGTTTGATTATTTTCGGCGCAGTACACTACATCTCGTGTTTCTTGGGCTCGATGCCCCGCGCCTCGTACTGGCGCCAGCGCTCGCGCAGCGGGGCGCGCGCCTCCGGCTCTGGCGGCACCACCTCCAGCACCCGTTCGAAGCCTTCGGCCACCGTTTCGGCGCGCAGGTTGATGACCAGCGGCCGCATCGGAGCCTCGATGCCGGGCGGGACCAGCAGCACCGGCACGTCGGCTTCGTCCTCGTCGAGCCCGGCGATCTGGTGCTCGATGAAGCTGTCCTCCTCGAAACTCCAGAGCAGGTCATCGAGCTCCTCGGCCTGCGCCGCCGAGGCGCACAGCACCAGTGTCGGCTTGCCGGCCGCGTGGCACTTCTTGGCCAGTTCGCAGACCAGCAGCAGGGGCTGCTCGCGGAAGCGAGGCTTGTCGATCAGGTAGAAGTCGGCGCGCGCGCTCATCGAACGGCGCCCCGCACGGTGGCGGGGCGCATCACGCTCAGGCAGCCTTGGCCTGATCGATCAGCCAGCGGGTCAGCAGGCCGACCGGGCGGCCGGTGGCCATGCCCTTGCGGCCTTCGTCCGACGAGGAACCGGCGATGTCGAGGTGCGCCCAGCGCTGGCCTTCGGTGAAGCGCGCGAGGAAGCAGGCCGCGGTGATCGAGCCGGCCGCCTTGCCGCCGATGTTGTAGACGTCGGCATAGATCGAATCGAGCTGGCTCTGGTAGTCGTCCCAGATCGGCAGGCGCCAGGCGCGGTCGTGGGCGTACTCGCCGGCGGCCAGCAGTTCGGCGGCGAGGTCGTCGTGGTGCGACATCAGGCCGGTGGCGTGCTTGCCCAGCGCGATGATCACCGCACCCGTCAGCGTCGCGACATCGACCAGCGCCTTCGGTTCGAAACGCTGCGCGTAGGTCAGAGCATCGCAGAGGATCAGCCGGCCCTCGGCGTCGGTGTTACCGACCTCGATGGTCTTGCCGTTCATCGCGGTGAGCACGTCGGAGGGGCGGTAGGCGTTGCCATCCGGCATGTTCTCGACCGCGGCGGCGATGGCGATGAGGTTGATCGGCAGCTTGAGCTTGGCGGCGGTGAGGAAGCTGCCGAGCACGCTGGCCGCGCCGAGCATGTCGAATTTCATCTCCTCGATGCCGCCCTGCACCTTGAGGTTGATGCCGCCGGTGTCGAAGGTGATGCCCTTGCCGACGAGGACGTGCGGCTTGGCCTCACCGCCACCGTTCCACTTCAGCACGATGAGCTTGGGGCGGTTGTGCGAGCCACGGCCCACGGCCAGCAGCGAGCCCATGCCGAGCTTCTCGAGCTCGGCTTCCTCGAGCACCTCGACCTGCACGCCGGCGTTCTCGGCGGCGATCGTGCGGGCGGTGTCGGCGAGGTAGGCCGGGTTGCAGATGTTCGGCGGCAGGTGGCCGAGCTCGCGGGCCAGCTCGGTGCCGGCGGCGATGGCGATACCGCGGGCGAGGGCGGCGGCATCGTCGCCGCTGAGCGACAGCCGGGCGAGGTTGTCGCCGTTGCTGGCCTTGCGGGTGGCGGTGTAGCGGTAGGCCGCGTGGTCGGCGCAGACCACGGCCTGCTCGATGGCGAAGCCGGCATCGCGGCCCTCGATGGCGAGCTCGCTCAAGCTCAGCAGCGCGTCCTTGGCAGGCGTGTTCTTGAGGGCGCGCAGCGCTTCGCCGATGGCCTTCTGGTAGGCGGCGGCGGTGAACTTGCCGGCATCGCCCAAGCCCACCACCAGCACGCGCGGCGACACCAGGCCCGGCAGGTCGGTGAGCAGGGTGCTGCGACCGGCCTTGCCGGGCAGGTCGCCGCGGGCCTGCAGGGCGGCGAGGCGGCCGCCGCTGGCGGCATCGAGGGCGGCCGCGGTCGGCGAGAGCGTGCCGTCGGCGAACACGCCGACCACGATCGCGTCGGTGACGAGCTGGGCGGCAGCGGTGGGGTTCAGGTCGAATTCGAGTGCCATCGGGAGATTTCCGTAGAATGCAGCGCCTTGCGGCTTGAGCGGGCCGGCCCGCGCCATCTGCCTGGCGGCGGTACAGCCCGAAGGGGCTGCGAGTGTAATCGATCCCCTGCGAGGACCGCCTTGACCACCCTGCAGCGTTACCTGGTCCGACAGCTGGCTGCCGGCATCGTGGCCAGTGTCGTGGTGCTGCTGCTGGTCAGCCTGGGCGGCGTGTTCGCCGACCTGCTCTCGGAGGTTGCCCGGGGCCGCATCCCCTCGCCCCTGCTGTTCTCCCAGCTCGGCCTGCGGATCGTGGTGTTCCTGCCCTTGGTGCTGCCGCTCGCCCTGTTCGTTGGTCTGATCCTGGCCATCGGCCGGCTCTACCGCGACAGCGAAATGGCGGTGCTGGCCGCCCTCGGGCAGGGCCCCCGGCAGCTGCTGACGCCCTTGCTGGTGGTGGGTCTGCCGGTGGTGCTGCTGATCGCCCTGGTCGCGCTCTGGCTCGGTCCGTTGGCCGAGCGGGTGGCGCGACAGGCCATCGACGATGCCCACCGCAGCTTCCTGGTCACCGGGCTTGATGCTGGGCGTTTCGTCGAAATACCCGGAGGGCGGGGCGTGGTCTTCGTCGGTGAGCTCAGCGCCGATGGCCGGCACTTCCGCCGCCTGTTCCTGCAGATGGAACGCGAGGGCCGGGTCGATATCATCACCGCGGTCGAGGGCGAGATGTTCGTCGACGGCGGCGGCCGCTACCTGCGCCTGCGAGATGGCTTCCGCGTCGAGGGCGTGCCGGGGCAGGCGGATTTCCGCCTGCAGCGTTTCGAGCTCAACGAACAGCGCCTGCCCGACCCGGAAGCCAGCACCCGCGATCCCCTGGCCGGTCGGCCAAGCCTCACCCTGCTGGCCGCCGACGCCACCCCGCGGGCCCGTGCCGAGTTCCATTACCGCCTCGGCGTGCCGCTGTTCGCGCTGGCCCTGCTGCTGCTGGCCCTGCCGCTGGCGCACTCGCCGCCCCGGCAGGCGCGTTACGGCCGGCTGATCGTCGCCGTGCTGGCCTACGTTTTCGGCATGAACCTGCTGGTGCTGGGCAAGGCCTGGCTCGGTGCCGGCCAGGTGCCGGAATGGGCCGGGCTGTGGTGGCTGCACCTGCCCATGTTTGTCCTTGCCGCCTTGCTGCTCTGGCGCGAGGGGCGCATGCCCAAGCCCCGCTTGGCCAGCCTCGGACGTGCTGCATGAACCGCTGGCCGCCCGCCCACGTCCGCCTGCTGTTGCGTTCCAGCGCCTTCGCCATCACTGCGACCTGGGGCGTGCTCACCGGGTTTGCCCTGATCGGCGCCTTGCTCGACCAGGTCGACGACTTCGGCCAGGGCGACTACGGTCTGGCCCAGGCCCTGCTGGTGCTGCTGCTGCAGGTGCCGCGCCGGCTCTACGAGAACTTCCCGATGGCGGCGGTGATCGGCACGGTGCTGGCGGTGGGCGGCCACGCGGCCCGCTCCGAACTGGTCGCACTTCGCGCTGCCGGCCTCTCGCCGCTGCGCATCGCCGGCATCGTGCTGGTTTTCGTCGGCCTGCTCAGCCTGCCACTGATGGCCGCGCGCGAATGGCTGGTGCCGGCTTTCGAGACCCAAGGTCAGGCGATCAAGCTGGAAGCGATGCAGCGCGAGGTGGCCTTGGCCGGCGGCGGCGTGCTCTGGGCGCGCGAGGGCAACGAGGTGTTCCAGGCCCGCGGTGGTCAGCGTCGGGTTGTCGATGGCGAGACGGTACTGGTGTTCGCCGATGTCCGGGTCTATGCCTTCGATCCGCTGGGCCGCCTGCTCTGGCTGCAGGAGGCCCGCTCGGCCGAATACCGCGCCGGTCGCGGCTGGGAACTGCATGAGGTGCGGCGCACACGCTTCCACGGCCGCAGCGCCAGCATCGAGGCTGAAGCCGTGCAGCGCTGGGACACCGCGCTCAAGCCCGGCGCGATTGAGGCCGGACTGATGCGGCCCGACCTGCTCCCCTCCAGCACCCTGCGCGAGCAGATCGAACAGGGGCGGCGCAATGCCGTGGCGACCGGAACCCTCGAAGACGCCTTCTGGTCGCAGGTGTTCTATCCCTTGGCGACGCTGGCGCTGGTGTTCGCCGCGCTGCCCTTCGCTTTCGGCCAGCGCCGCAGCGGCGGTTTCGGCATGCGGCTGATGGTCGGCATCGTGTTCGCCCTGCTGGCCCGGCTGGTGCAGCCGATGCTGGGCAACCTGGCCGTGGCCTACGCCTTGCCGATGCTGCTGGCCCACCTGCTGCCGGTGCTGGTGCTGGTGGCGGTGGGGATCATGGGCCTGCGACGACGGGTGTGAGCCGCACGAAGCGGGTGCCCGACCAGCAGTCGTAGAGCGCCCGCGACTCGCGATCGAAGATCGACCACAGCGGCCCGGCCACCGCCACCGCGCTGGCGATCCAGTAGGGCATCAGGCGGTCGCTCCAAGGCAGCAGAGCAGCAAGGTAGAGCGCGCCCAGGGCGGGCAGGGTGGCACCGGCGTAACGGCCGCACAGCGCCCACCAGCCCGGGCTGCGGCCTTCGGCATCGACCACCCGCAGACGCCAGGGCCGCATCCCGAGGGTCTGCCCGCCGCGGCGCCAGCTCAGCACGAAATAACCACCGCAGACCGCCCACAGCCAGACCATTTCGAGGTAGGCACCGAAACTTTCCGGTGTCACCGGTTCGCCGCCACGCACAAGCAGCATCAGGGCACTGGCGGCGAACACCAGCGCGATCACCGGGAACAGGTCGTAGCTCAGGGCGGCAAGACGCCAGCCGAGGTGGGCCGGCGTGGCCGGGGGGGCGGTTTTGTCCATCGCGCAAGCATAGCCGGCGCGGCTACAGTGCCGGCATGCCGAGCCTGCCCCGCACCGCCGCCGAACGCCGCCAGCGTGTGGCCGCCTGGCCTGCGCCGGCCGAGCCGGACCGCGCCGAGATCGAGGCCTTCCTGCGCCGCTTCTGGGCCGAGACCGGGGCCAGCCGTGCCACCCTCGCGGCCTACCGCAGCGACCTCACCCTGGTCGCCCGCTGGTGTGCCGGCCGGCGCGCCGGCTCCTTGCGTTCGGTCGGTCGCGAGGACCTGTTCGCCCTGCTCGCCGAACGCAGCGGTGCCGGTTACGCGCCACGCAGCACCGCCCGCCTGCTGGCGGCCTTGCGGGCTTTTTTCGCCGATGCCCTGCGCCAGGGCCGGGTGGCCGCTGACCCCACCGCGCTGCTGGATCGCCCGGCCCTGCCGCGCAGCCTGCCCAAGGCGCTGACCGAATCCGAGGTCGAGGCCCTGTTGCAGGCGCCGGAACCGGCGACGGCCGCGGGTCTGGCCGAGCGCGCCATGCTGGAACTGCTCTACGCCAGCGGCCTGCGCGTCAGTGAACTGGTGGCCTTGCCGGCGCTCGCCTTGAACCTGCGGCAGGGGGTGGTGCGGGTGCGCGGCAAGGGCGGCAAGGAGCGCCTCGTTCCGATCGGTGCCGAGGCCCAGCACTGGCTGGAACGCTACCTTGCCGAGGCAAGACCGGCCTTGGTCCGTGGTCGCGCGGTGCCGGCCTTGTTTCTGGCCGGCAACGGCGAGGCACCAAGCCGCCAGCAGTTCTGGGCACGGCTCAAGGCGCTGGCGGCGCGGGCCGGCATCGATCCGGCGCGGGTCACGCCGCACGGCCTGCGCCACAGTTTCGCCACCCACCTGCTCAATCGCGGCGCCGACCTGCGTGTGTTGCAGATGCTGCTCGGCCACGCCTCGCTGTCCACCACCCAGATCTACACCCACCTTGCCCGCGAGGGCCTGAAACGCCTGCACGCCGCCCACCATCCGCGCGGCTGAACGACCTTGCCGGCCGGCACTGCCGGGGGGTGCTTGTGCTTCAATACCGGCCCGCGCCTCCGCCTGCCGACCCGCCCCCAGCCATGCTCCGCCGCCTCCTGCTCGCCTTCGCTTTCGGCACCGGCCTTGCCGCCTGCGCCCAGCCCACGCCTCCTGCTCCGGCCGCCGCGGCCCCGGCACCCGGTGAAGCGGCCGTGCGGGCCACGATCGCCGCCGCCCTGCCGGGCCAGAGCATCCGGCAACTGCGTCCGGCCCCGATCGCCGGCTTCACCGAAGTGGTCATCGCTGGCCGCGTGCTCTATGTCAGCAACGACGGCCGCTACGTGTTCGATGGTGCATTGATCGATTTCCAGACCCGCCGCAACCTCACCGAGGTGGCGATGGACAGGCTCCGGGTCGAGGGCCTGCGGACCATCCCGACGGCCGAGCGCATCGTCTTCGCCCCGCGCAACCCCAAACACACGGTGACGGTGTTCACCGACATCAGCTGCGGCTACTGCCGGCTGTTCCACCAGAAGATCGCCGAGTACAACGCGCTCGGCATCGCCGTGGAGTACCTGTTCTTTCCGCGGGCCGGCGAAGGCTCGGAGGCCTGGGCGCAGGCCGAGGCGGTGTGGTGCGCCCGCGACCCGCGCCAGGCCATGACCGATGCCAAGGCCGGCAAGCCGGTGCCGGTGCGCGAGTGCGAAAACCCGGTGGCCCGTGAATTCGCCCTCGGCCGCGAGGTCGGGGTCAGTGGCACACCGGCCATCTACACCGCCGCCGGGGTCCACATCGGCGGCTACCTGGAGCCGGCCCGCATGTTGCAGGCGCTGGAGGCCCTGCAGCGGCAGGCCGCCGCTCCATGATCGTGCTCGAGGGCCTGCCGGCCCTGTCCGCTTTCCGCCTGCAGCGTCTTCTGGCCGAATGCCGAACTGTCCATCCTACGCTCGAGGTGTTGAGCAGCCAGCATATTTACCTGCTGCAGCCGAAAGACGGCGCCAGCGTCGATGCCGGCGCCGTCGGCGCCATCCTCGAAGGCTGCATCGCCAGTACGCCGACGCCCCCGGGTGCGGTGAGCCGCTTCGTGGTGCCACGGCTCGGCACGCGCTCGCCCTGGGCCAGCAAGGCCGTCGAAATCCTGCAAGGGGCCGGGCATGCGGTGGCCCGGGTCGAACGCGGTCTGCGCATCGACCTGGTGAACTGGCCGGCCGACGCCGACACCGCGCATCGCCTCTCGCGCCTGCTGCACGACCCGATGACGCAGTCGCTGCTGGCCTCGCTCGACGAGGCGGCGGCCCTGTTCCGCCTGCCGCCGAAGGGCGCGGTCGAGCACATCGCGCCGGCCGACCTCGCCGCGGCGAATTCGCGCCTCGGACTGGCACTCTCGGAGGACGAGATCGCCTACCTGCAGGACGCCTACACCCAGCTGGGCCGCCCGGCGACCGACGCCGAGCTGATGATGTTCGCGCAGGCGAACTCCGAGCACTGCCGGCACAAGATCTTCAACGCGAGCTGGACCCTCGACGGCGAGGCGCAGACCCACTCGCTGTTCCAGATGATCAAGGCGACCCACGCCGCCACGCCGCAGTTCACCTTGACCGCCTACGCCGACAATGCCGCCGTGGTCGAGGGCCATCCGGGCCGGCGTTTCCGCCCCGAGGCCGACAGCGGCGAGTACCGCGTCGAACCGCTTGCCGACAGCGCTTTCTGCATCAAGGTCGAGACCCACAACCACCCGACGGCGATCGCACCCTTCGCCGGTAGCGCCACCGGCGCCGGCGGCGAGATCCGTGACGAGGGCGCCACCGGCCGTGGCGGCAAGCCCAAAGCCGGCCTCACCGGTTTCACCGTGTCGCACCTGCGCATCCCCGGAGCACCGCAGCCCTGGGAGCAGCCGCGCCCGCTCAACCCGCGCATGGCGAGTGCCTTCGAGATCATGCGCGATGGCCCGCTCGGTGCGGCCGCCTTCAACAACGAATTCGGCCGTCCGGCACTGTGCGGCTACTTCCGCAGTTTCGAGCTGCCGACCGCAACACCGGGTCTTGTGCGCGCCTACGACAAGCCGATCATGCTGGCCGGCGGCCTTGGCGCCATCGACCGCGGGCAGGTGAAGAAGCTCGGCCTGCGCGAGGGCGACCTCGTCATCGTGATCGGCGGCCCGGCGATGCTGATCGGTCTGGGCGGCGGTGCGGCCAGTTCGCTCAGCAGCGGCCAGAGCAGCGAGGACCTCGATTTCGCCTCGGTGCAGCGCGACAACCCGGAGATGGAGCGCCGTGTGCAGGAGGTCATCGACCGCTGCGTGGCGCTGGGCGACGCCAATCCGATCCGCGCCTTCCACGACGTCGGCGCCGGTGGCCTGTCGAACGCCATCCCGGAGCTGCTGCACGACGCGGGCTTGGGCGGCCGCATCCAGATGGCGAAGATCCCGAGCGACGACGCTTCCCTGTCGCCGATGCAGCTCTGGTGCAACGAGGCGCAGGAGCGCTACGTCCTGGGCATCGCACCGGAGCACCTGACCGCCTTCAGCGCACTTTGCCGGCGCGAACGCTGCCCCTTTGCGGCGGTCGGCGTGGCGACCGCCGAGGAGCGGCTGGTGCTGGAAGCCGATGACGGCTCGCGGCCGATCGACCTGCCGATGAGCGTACTGTTCGGCAAGCCGCCGAAGATGCTCCGCGACACCCGCCACCACACGCCAACGCGCTGGCCGAAGCTCGACACCGCGGCACTCGACCTGCGCGAGGCCGGTCTGCGCGTGCTCGCGCACCCGACGGTGGCGAGCAAGAGCTTCCTCATCACCATCGGCGATCGCAGTGTGGGTGGTCTCACCGCCCGCGACCCGATGGTCGGTCCCTGGCAATTGCCGGTGGCCGATGTCGCCATCACGCTGACCGATTTCCAGGGTGTTGCGGGCGAAGCGATGGCAATCGGTGAACGCACGCCGCTGGCCCTGATCGACGCTGCGGCCTCGGCGCGCATGGCGGTGGGTGAAGCCATCACCAACCTGATCGCCGCACCGATCGCTGCACTGGAGGAGGTGAAGCTCTCGGCCAACTGGATGGCCGCGGCCGGCCACCCCGGCGAGGACGCCGCCCTGTTCGATGCGGTCAAGGCCGTGGGGCTTGAACTCTGTCCGGCGCTCGAACTGTCGATCCCGGTCGGCAAGGACTCGCTCTCGATGCAGGCGCAGTGGCTCGCGCCGGAAGGCCCGCAGGCCGCGGTCTCGCCGGTGTCGCTGGTGGTCACCGCCTTCGCCCGGGTCACCGATGTGCGCGGCCAGCTCACGCCCGACTTGAAGCGTGGTGTCGATTCGGAGCTCTGGCTGATCGGCCTCGGCGCCGGCAAGAAACGGCTCGGTGGCTCGATTCTCGCGCAGTGCTACAACGCGTTCGGCGGCACGCCGCCCGACCTCGACGATCCGCAGCGTTTGCGCGATTTCGTGGCGCTCATCGCCGAAGCGCGCACGGCCGGCCTGCTGCTCGCCTACCACGACCGCAGCGACGGCGGTGCTTTCGCCTGCTTGAGCGAGATGGCTTTCGCCGGCCATACCGGACTCGAACTGCGGCTCGACGGCTGGGGCGATGACGCTTTCCGTAGTCTGTTCGCCGAGGAACTGGGCGCGGTGGTGCAGGTGGCCGTCGAGGATCGCGCCGCCTTCGCCGACCTCGTCGAGCGTCATCACCTCACCGAATGCGCGCAGCGCATCGGCCGTCCAGTGGCTGCGCCGCGTGTGCGGGTGAGCGACGAGGGCAGGCTGCTCGCCGAATGGTCGTGGACCGAGCTGTTCGATGCCTGGTGGACCACCAGCCACGCCATGCAGCAGCGTCGCGACGACCCGGCTTGCGCCGATGCCGAACGCGAGGCGCGTCGCCGCTTCGATGATCCGGGCATCGTCCCGAAACTCGGCTTCGATCCGGCCGAAGACCCCGCCGCGCCCCACATCGCCACCGGCGTGCGACCCCGCGTCGCCATCCTCCGCGAGCAGGGCGTCAACGGCCAGATCGAGATGGCGGCCGCCTTCGACCGCGCCGGTTTCACCGCCGTCGACGTGCACATGAGCGACCTCATCGAGGGCCGCGTGCGGCTCGATGGTTTCAAGGGCCTCGCCGCCTGCGGCGGCTTCAGCTACGGCGATGTGCTGGGCGCCGGCCGCGGCTGGGCCATCTCGATCCTCACCCGCGAGCGCCTGCGCGAGCAGTTCGCGGCGTTTTTCGAGCGCGGCGACACCTTCAGCCTCGGTGTGTGCAACGGCTGCCAGATGCTGGCGCAGCTCAAGGACCTCGTGCCCGGCGCCGAACACTGGCCGCGTTTCGTGCGCAACGAAAGCGAGCAGTACGAGGCGCGCGTGGCGCAGGTACTCATCGAGGACTCGCCCTCGTTGCTGCTGGCCGGCATGGCCGGATCGCGCCTGCCCATCGTCGTTTCGCACGGCGAGGGCAGGGCGCTGTTCGCCGAGGATGCGCACCGCGAACTGGCCGCGGTGGCGATGCGTTATGTCGACGCCGAGGGGCAGGCCACGCAGGCTTACCCGGCCAATCCGAACGGATCGCCGGAGGGCATCGCTGGCCTGAGTTCACGCGATGGCCGGGCGACGTTGATGATGCCGCACCCGGAGCGGGTCTTCCGCACGGTGCAACTGAGTTGGGCGCCGGCGGCCTGGGGCGAGGCTTCGCCCTGGCTGCGGCTGTTCCGCAATGCGCGGGTGTTCGTGGGCTGAGGGTTTTTTGCGCGCCTGCCACGCTGGGCCCAGTCGCAACGCCTGCCGCGCAGGGCCATGGGTCACGGTCTGTGCGAGATGCCAGCCCGCCTGCCTGCGCTGGGTCTGCGGACGCGGCCGGCGCGGATTCCGCGTCCCGCTCCATACGCGCCGTCGCTCGGCGTCCTGCCTCGCTCCGGGTTCGTCAGCCCCCACGCGCGCGGCGGGCTGGAGAGTCGCTGTGCTGGGCCTTCCCCGCCCTGCACCACCACAGCGCGCCACGCCTGATGGCCGTGAGATATGCATCATGCGCCGCGCCCGCGGGCCATGGGATCACCCAGAGGCGCACAGGACGTGCGCCGTCCGGCGACTGCGGAGCGTGACGCGTAGCCGTCGCCGGCGGTGACCCATGGCCCGGCGTGGCAGGCGCGAAGGGCAGGCGTCCCACGCCAGCCCGGACCCACGGCCCGGCGTGGCAGGCGCGAAGGGCAGGCGTCCCGCGCCAGCCCGGACCCACGGCCCCGCATGGCGGGCGCGAGGGCAGGCGCGGGCAGGCGGGCAGGCGGGCAGGATGGCGGGCACCACCGACCCACCGCCATGCGCCCCTGCTACGCTTGGACGATGGCTGACACCGACGCCCTCGCCCCTCCCGAAAGCGGCCCCGACACCGAGTCCGACGTCCGCATCGCCGCCGCCCTGCTCGCCCGTGGCCGGCTCAAGGACAGCGACCTCGCCCGCGCCGAACGCCTGCGCGTCGAAACCGGCGGCGGCCTGCCCGGCCTGCTGGTGAAGCTCGGCATGGTCTCCGAGCGCGACATGGCCGAGGTGTTGGGCGAAGTGCTCGGCCTGCCGCTGATGGCGGCCAAGGACTGCCCGGAGGTGCCGCCGACCAACGTCAGCCTGTCGGTGAAGTTCCTGAAGCACCACGCCATCTGTCCGGTTGGCGAGGACGAACATTCGGTGGCGGTGCTCTGCGCCGACCCGCAGGACGCCTACCTGGCCGATGCCGTGCGGCTCGCCACCGGTCGCGAGGTGCGTCTGGCGATCGGCCTGCGCTCCGAGATTGCCGATCTCATCGAGCGCTACTACGGCCAGGGCCGCAGCGCGCTGGGGAGCATCATCGAGGACGTCGGCGAGGAGTCGCGCGAGGAAGACGACGTCGAGCACCTGCGCGACCTCGCCTCCGAAGCGCCGGTGATCCGCCTCGTGAACCTGCTGATCCAGCGCGCGGTCGAAACCCGCGCCTCCGACATCCACATCGAGCCTTTCGAAACCCGGCTGAAGGTGCGCTACCGCATCGACGGCGTGCTGATCGACGCCGAGAGCCCACCGGCCGCCCTGACCGCGGCGGTGATCTCGCGCATCAAGATCATGGCCAAGCTCAACATCGCCGAGCGCCGCCTGCCGCAGGACGGCCGCATCATGGTGCGCGTGCAGGGCAAGGAGCTCGACCTGCGCGTGAGCACCGTGCCGACGCAGCACGGCGAGAGTGTGGTGATGCGCCTGCTTGATCGTGAGTCGGTGGTGTTCGACTTCCACAGCCTCGGCTTCACCGATGCGCTGCTGCCGCAGTTCATGCGCGTGCTCGAGCAGCCGCACGGCATCCTTCTCGTCACCGGCCCCACCGGCTCGGGCAAGACCACCACGCTCTACACCGCACTGTCGAAGCTCAACACCGACGACGTCAAGATCATCACGGTCGAAGACCCGGTCGAGTACCAGATCGAGGGCATCAACCAGATCCAGGCCAAGGCGCAGATCGGCCTCGACTTCGCGACGGCGCTGCGCAGCATCGTCCGCCAGGACCCCGACATCATCATGATCGGCGAGATGCGCGACCTCGAGACCGCGAAGATCGCCATCCAGTCCGCGCTCACCGGCCATCTCGTGCTCAGCACCCTGCACACCAACAGTGCGGCCGGCGGCATCACCCGCCTGCTCGACATGGGTGTGGAGGACTACCTGCTGACCTCGACGATCAACGGCATCCTCGGCCAGCGCTTGGTGCGGAAGCTCGAGCCGACGCACGCTGAGCGCTACGAGGCGAGTGCCGAGGAGATCGAGAAGTTCGGCCTGCGCCGCCTGCAGTCGGAAGGGACGATCCACCTGTACCGTCCGAAGCCATCCACGCTGACGCCGACCGGCTACCTCGGTCGCACCACGATCATGGAGTTCCTCGTGGTCGACGACGCCATCCGCAAGCTCGTCATGCAGCACGCCACCAGCGGCGAAATCGAACGCGAGGCCCGCGCCCGCGGCATGCGCACCATGCACGAGGATGGCCTGGTCAAGGCGCTGGCCGGCCTGACCACCATCGAGGAAGTGCTGCGCGTGACGGAAGAGGCGTGATCGCGTGGCGCTGTTCCGCTACAAGGCCCTGAGTGCCGCCGGCGAAACCCTCGCCGGCAGCATGGAGGCCGCCCGCGCCGAGGACGTGGTGGCGCGCCTGCAGGAGCAGGGCCACCTGCCGGTGGAGGTGGTCGACGGCACCGGCGGTGGCGCGGAATCGGGCCTTGCCGCGCTGTTCCGGGCCAAGCCCCTGGACGAGGCGGCGGTGCTGCAGTTCACCCAGCAGCTGGCCACGTTGCTCGGCGCCGGCCAGCCGCTCGACCGCGCGCTCGGCCATCTGGTCGAACTGCCGGAGCGGGCCGAGGGCCGGCGGGTCATCGAGCGTATCCGCGACACGGTGCGCGGCGGCCTGCCGCTGTCGGCGGCGCTGGAGCAGCAGCACGGCCTGTTCCCGCGCCTGTACGTGAGCCTGGTGCGCGCCGGCGAGGCCGGTGGCGGCCTGCAGCCGGCGCTGGCGCGGCTGGCCGACCACCTCGAACGCTCGGCCGCGCTGCGGGCGCAGGTGATCTCGGCGCTGGTCTACCCGCTGCTGCTGCTGGCGATGGTGGCGGCGGTCTGCGTGCTGTTGCTGGCCTTCGTGGTGCCGCAGTTCGACGACCTGCTGCGCAGCGCCGAGGTCGCGTTGCCCTGGTACACCGAGATCGTGCTCGCCGTTGGCCGCCTGCTGCGCGCCTGGGGCCTGCCCCTGTTCGTGGCGGGGACGTTTTTGTTGCTGTTGCTGCTGCGCCACCTCCGGCAGCCGGAGCCGCGTGCCGCCTTCGATGCCTGGCTGCTCGACCGGCCGCGGTTCGGCGATTTCATGGCGCGTTTCGAGACGGCCCGGCTGGCCCGCACGCTCGGCACCCTGCTGGGCAACGGCGTGCCCCTGCTCGTCGCCCTGGGCATTGCCCGGCAGTCGATCGGCAACCGCGTTCTGGGCCTCGCCGTCGAATCCGCCACCGAGGCGGTCAAGGCCGGCCAGGGTCTGGGCGCGGCGCTGGCCCGCAGCAAGCGTTTTCCCCGGCTGGCCGTGCAGATGGTGCAGGTCGGCGAGGAAAGCGGCGAACTCGGCGGCATGCTGCTGAAGGTGGCCGATACCTTCGACGCCGAAACCCGGCGCGCCCTGGAGCGTGCGCTGGCGGCCCTGGTGCCGCTGGTCACCTTGCTGATGGCGGGGCTGGTCGGCATCGTCATCCTGGCCGTGCTCGTCCCGATCTACCAGCTCACCAGTTCCGCAGGAGTCCTCTGATGCCCCGTGCCCCCGACCGCGCCGTCCAGGCCGGTTTCACCCTGATGGAGATCCTGATCGTGGTCGCCCTGATCGCCGCGATCATGACCTTTGCCGCCACCCAGATCTTCGGCGGTGCCGACCGCGCCAATGCCCGCCTTGCTGGCACCCAGCTCGAATCGCTGGCCGCCAAGGTCGAGCAGTTCCGCATGGACACCGGGCAGTGGCCGGCCACGCTCGAGCACCTGGTGCAGAACCCCGGCACGCCCGGCTGGCTCGGCCCCTACGTGCGCCGGGTCGAGGACCTGCGCGACCCCTGGGGACGCCCGGTGCAGTTCCGCGTGCCCGGTGCCAACGGCGAGTTCGAGCTGCTGAGCACCGGCGCCGACGGCCGGCCGGGGGGTGAGGGCGTGGACGCCGACATCCTGCGGCCCTGACACCACCGCAGGCCGAGGCCCGTCGTGCGTCGCCCGTTCCCCGCCCGTCCAGCGGCCGGCTTCAGCCTGCTGGAGCTGCTGCTGGTGGCCGCGTTGATGGCGACCGCTCTCGCCCTGCTCGGCGGGGCCGTGGCCTCGGCCTTGCCGGGCCAGCAGCTGCGCGAGGCCAGTGCACGCCTGGCGGCCGAGTTGCGGGCCACCCGCGCCCGCGCCCTGGCCACCGGCGAGCATCAGGCTTTTGCGCTCGATCCGGCGACGCGGCAGTGGCGCAGCGGCCCGATCGAGGGCGAAGCCCACCGGCGCGGGGAATTGCCTTCGAGCCTCACGCTGGCCGCCACGGTCGCCCGCGAGGCGCAGCCGGGGCCGGAGGTGGCGGCGATCCTGTTCTTCGCCGACGGCAGCAGCACCGGCGGTCGTATCGTGCTGCGCCGCGAGGCGGCGGCCTGGCGTATCGACGTGGCCTGGCTGACCGGTGCCGTGCGCGTCGAGCGTGGGGCCGGTGCGCCATGAGGCAGGCCCGCGGCTTCACCCTGCTCGAAGTGCTGGTGGCCTTCGCCCTGCTGGCCGGTGCCGCCGTTTTGCTGCTCGGCTTGATCGCCAACGGCCTGCGCGCCACCGCCCGGGCCGAGCGGGTCAACGAGGCCACCGCCCACGCCCGCAACCTGCTCGACAACGCCGGTCGCATCGAGCGGCTGCGGCCGGGCGTGCAAAGCGGTGAACTGGACGGCGGTCGGTTCCGCTGGACCCTGCAGGTGCGGCCGCTGGCCGAGCCCTGGCCGGAGCTCGGCACGCCGGCGGCTCGGGACGAAGGCCCGGACCTCACCGGCATCGTCGAGCCGGTCGTCCATGCCCTGGAGCTGCGCATCGAATGGGGCCGTGGGGCGGCCGACGAACGCCTGCAGGCCCGCACCCTGCGCGCCGCTTTCCCCTTGCCGGAGGCCGGATGAACGCGCGCGGCTTCAGTCTGGTCGAGCTGCTGCTGGCCAGCGCGCTGATGGCGGCCGGTCTGGCTCTGGCTTTCGGCATCCTGCAGGGGGCGATGCGCGCGACCGCCTCGGCCGAACGGCTGGCCTCCCACACCGACCAACTGCGCAGCGTGCAGGGCCTGCTGCGTCGCCATCTGGCCGATGCCCTGCCGCAGGCCATCGACCCGGCCGCCGGCATCGATGAACTCCGCCTGCTCCGGCTCGATCCGGAGCGCGTCGAATTCGTCGGCCTGATGCCGGGCACCCTGGCCCGCGGTGGGGTCTACGTGCAGGTGTTCCGGCTGGAGCGCCGCAGCAACGGTCTGGCCCTGCTGTTCGAGTACCGCATGCTCACACCCGAGGGCGTGCTGCCCGCCATGCGTCCGCCCGAACTGCTGCTGGAGGGTCTGGCCGAGGCGCGCTTCAGCGCCCGTGGCTTCGATCCCGACGGCCGGCCGGGGCCTTGGCGGGATCGCTGGGAGCGGCTGGGCGAACTGCCCCTGCAGGTCCGGTTGGAGGCGGGTTTCGCCGAGCCGCGCTGGCGATTCCCGACCGTGGTGGTGCCCTTGCGGCACAGCCTTTCGGGCTTGGTCGGCCTGCTGCCCGAGGCGATGCGGCGCGACCCGCGCGGCGAGGACGAAACATGAGGCGCCAGCGCGGTGTTGCCCTGCTGGTGGTGATGGCCCTGCTGGTGGTACTGGCCGGGGTGGTCGGCGGGTTCGCCCTCGATGCCCATGTCACCGCCCTGCAGGCCAGCGCGCAGCAGCAGCGGCTGCAACTGGAGCAGGCCGCCGAGGGCGGCATCGAGGCCGCCGCCGCCCGCCTGCTGGCGGCCGATCCGCGGCGTCGCCCCGTGCCGGACGGCCGGGTGCAGGTGCTCGACGGCGGTGAGGGCATCCGCATCGAGGTCCGGATCATCGACGAAAGCGGCAAGCTCGACCTCAACATCGCCGAATTCACGCTGATCGCCCGTTTTTTGCAGGAGTTCGTGCCGGAAGCCGAGGAAGCCGCGGCGCTGGCAGCGGCGATCGTCGATTGGCGCGACCCGGACGACCTGATCGGCCTGGCCGGTGGCGCCGAGGCCCGCGAATACCGGGCGGCCGGACTGCCTTGGGGGCCGGCCAACCGGCCTTTCGGCACGGTCGCCGAATTGCAGCGGGTGCTCGGCATGCATCCCGTGCTGTTCCGTTCGCTGCGGCCCTACCTCACCGTCCACACCGGCTTGCCGCAGCCCAACCCGGCCTTCGCCGAACGCCCCCTGCTGCTTGCCCTCGGTCTGCCGCCGGCCTTCGCCGATGAGCTGCTGGCGGCGCGCTCGGCCTTGCAGCCGGGACTGCCGCCGCCGGTGCTGGCCGGCGGTTTCGTTCTCGCGACCGTCGGGACCGGCACGTATAGTATTTCCAGCCGCGCCACCCGCGCCGACGGGCCGGGCGCCGAGATCCACGCCACCGTCCGGGTTGGCGCCGGGGGCTTTCTCGGCCAGGTCTACACACCGCTGTCGTGGCGCCACGGACACCAGGATTGATGGCCACCGTTCCGCTCGACCCCTCGCCGTTGTCGAACCTGCGCCTGCGTTGGGCCGCCAGCCCACTGCCGCGGGCCCTGCGGCAGTGGGGCGAGGGCCTGCTCGCCCTGCTCCCGCCGGCCTGGCAACAGCGCTGTTTCCCGCCGGTCCGCCGGCTTTGGCTGGGCGTTTCGGACACCGGGCTGAGGCTCGAGGAGGAGGCCGGTGCCCAGCGCCAAACGCTCGGCACCCTGCCGCTCGATGATGCGACCAGCGCCGAGTTGCTGGCCAGCCTGCGCCGTCGTGGTGGCGAGGTCGATGGCGAACTCTGGCTCAGCCTGCCGGCCCGCAGTGCCCTGTGCCGCAATCTGGTGCTGCCGCTGGCCGCCGAGGCACGGTTGGAGGCCGTGCTGCAGCACGAGATCGAGCGGCAGACCCCGTTCAACGCCGAGCAGGTGGTGATGGCCGGCCAGGTGCTGCGCCGCGATCCGTCCGCCGGGCAGATCGAGGTGGAACTGGCCGTGCTGCCGCGGGCCCGGCTGGAGGCCGCGCTGGCGGTGCTCGGGCCCTTGGCCGGGCAGCTCTCCGGCCTCGACATCGACGATGCCGCCCACCGCGCCGGCCGCCGCCGCAACCTGCTGCCGTTGCACCTGCGGCGTGCCCGCAGCCAGCACGATGCCCGCGTGCGGACGGTGGTGCTCGTGGTCACGGCCTGCGCCTTGCTGGCCACCGGCCTGCTCAGCCTGAACAACCGTGAGCAGGCGCTGGCCGCGCTGGAGGCCCAGCGCGATGCCGCCTTCGAGCAGGCTCGCGCCGCCCGCGCCCTGCGTGCGGAGCTCGACGCCAGCACCGCGGCCTCGCGCTTCCTCGAGGCGCAGCGCCAGCAGCGTCCGGCCACGCTCACGGTGCTCGAGGACCTGAGCCGGCGCTTGCCCGACGATGTGTTCCTAACCCGGCTCAGCATCGAGCGCGACCGGGTCACCCTCTCCGGGCTGGCGCGTGCCTCCGGCGAGGTGATTCCGCTGCTGCAGGCCTCGCCGCTGCTGCGCGCACCGGCGCTGGCCGGCATGGTGCAGAAAGACCCCACCAGTGGCCGCGACAGCTTCACCGTGGTGGCCCAGCTCGCTCCCGGAGTGGCCGATGAGCCGCGCTGAACGCCTCGCCCGCTGGCGGCCGCTGGCACTTCTGTTGGCCGCTGGGCTGGCGGTCTACGGCCTGCTGGTGCACTGGTGGTGGACCGCGCCGATGTTGGCTCTGGGCGATCGCATCGCCGCCGTCCGCGATGAGGAGCTGGCCCTGCGCATGGAGGCCGCGCAGCGGCCGGCGATCGAGGCCCGTTTGGCCGAATTGCGCGCTGCCGAGGCCGCCGATCCGGGCTTCCTGCCCGAGCCCGACGCCGACCTCGCCACCGCTGGCCTGGTCAACCGGCTGGAAGCGGAAGTCCGCCGCGCCGCGCCCAACCCGCTGGCCTGCGAGATCCTCTCGCGCACACCGATGGCGGTGCCCGGCACCCCGCCTTTCACCCGCGTCACCGTGCAGGTCCGGCTGCGCTGCGATGGCGTTGCCTTGGCCCAGGTGCTGCATGCCTTGGAGGCCGGCCGGCCGGCCTTGTTCATCGACAATCTGGCGCTGGGCAGCCTGGTGGCTTTTTTCACCGCCGGGCAGGGCATGGCCGAGGGCCGCATCGACGTGACCTTCGACCTCCACGGCTACCTGCGACCGACCACGCCGGCCAGCGCGCGCGGGGTGCCCGGTGCTTGAGGGCCTGCGTCCGATCACCCTGCTCGCCGGCGCCTTGGCCGGCTGGAGCCTGGGCCTGCTGCTGCTGGCCCTGCTGGGCCTGGGCGGGCGGGTCGGGCCGCACCCGCCCGATCTGGCGTTGGCCCCGGCACTGCCCGAACCGCTCGCGGTGGCCGAATCGCCGCGGCTGGGTCCGCTGACCGACTACCGGGCGGTGGGCGAGCGGCCGCTCTTTCATCCCGACCGCCGGCCGGTGCCGGTCATGGCCGTCGCCGCCCAGGCCCAAACGCCCTTCGAGGGCGAGTTGAGTTCGGTGCTGTTGACCGAAGGCCTGCAGATGGCGATTTTCAGCGAGCAGGGCGGTGCGCTGTCGCGCCGTGTGCGGCTGGGCGAAAGTGTTCCGGGCACGGCCTGGCGGCTGGCCGCCTTGGAGCCGCGCCGGGCCGTGCTGGAAGGCCCCGGCGGCCAGCGTGTGCTCGAACTGCGGGTGTTCGACGGCAAGGGCGGTGCTGTGCCGACGGCGGTGGGCTTTGCCACGGCCATCCCCCGCGCCGAACCGTCCCCCGCCAGCCCCGAGGTCGAGGCCGAGGCGGTGCGCCGCTCGGCCCAGCAGCAGGCCGAGGTCGAAGCCATCCGCGCCCGCATCGAAGCCCACCGCGCCCGTTTGCGCGAGGGCAATCCCCCCATCGCCGTTCCCGTCGAGCAATGACCATGCCCCTCTCCCCGCGTTCCCTGCTCGCCAGCCTCACCTGTGTGGCGGCGCTGGCCGGCTGCGCCAGCCTTCCGCGGCCCGAGATCGCCCGCAACCCGGCCCCGCCGCCGCAGCCGGTGCTGGCCCGCGCCGAGGGCGAGGCCTTGGGCACCAGCGCCCGACCCGAACCACGGATCGAGGAAGGCACCGGCCGCACCATCGACACCGAACTGGCCGCCGCACCGCCGCCGCCGCTGCCCCAGGGCGGCGAGGCCACCTTCAACTTCGAGGGTGAATCGCTGCATGCGGTGGTCAAGGCGATCCTTGGCGACTTGTTGCAGCAGAATTACGTGATCGCCCCGACCGTGCAGGGCACGGTGACGCTGGCCACGCCGCGTCCGGTCGGTCCGGCCCAGGCTCTGGCCCTGCTGGAGATGGTGCTGGGCTGGAACAACGCCCGCTTGATCTGGGCCGACGGCCGTTACGCGGTGGTGCCGGCCGACCAGGCGGTGGCCGGCCATCTGTCGCCGCGCACCACGCCAGCGGCCGAGGCCCGTGGCTTTGAACTGCGTGCGGTGCCCCTGCAGTACGTCTCGGCCATCGAGATGCAGAAACTGCTCAAGCCCTACGTCCGCGAAGGGGCCATCGTCCAGGTCGATGCCGCGCGCAACCTGATCGTGCTGGGCGGAACCCGCAGCGAGCTGGAGAACTACCTGCGCACGATCCGCATCTTCGACGTCGACTGGCTGGCCGGCATGTCGATCGGCGTTTTTCCGATCCAGGGCAGCGAGGCCGAATCGGTGATCGACGCGCTGGAGCGGGTGTTCGGGCCGGAGAGCGGCTCGCCGCTGGCGGGCATGTTCCGCTTCCTGCCGGTCGAGGGCAGCAATTCGATCATCGTCATCACCCCGCAGGCGCGCTACCTGCGCACCGCCCGCGAATGGATCGAGCGCATCGATCTGGCCGGCGAGGGTGCCCGGCTGTTCGTCTACGAGGTCAAATACATGCGCGCCGCCGACCTCGCCACCCAGCTCGGCGCGGTGTTCGATGCCCGGGTTGCCGCGCCTGCCGCAGGTGGACGTGCCGACCTCGCGCCCGGCCTGAGCCCGGTCGGTCTGGGCGATGTCGCTCGCCGCCCGGAGCGCATCTCGCAGCCCGAGCCGGCGGCGCCCGCGCCCGTCGCCGGAACCGGCGGCGGTGGCGAATCGGGCATCGGCATCAGCGCCATCGAGGAGAGCAATGCCCTGATGGTGCGTGCCAGCCCGGCGCAATGGGAATCGATCCGGCGCGCCATCGAACGGCTCGACGTGATGCCGGCGCAGGTCCACATCGAGGCGCAAATCCTCGAGGTGACGCTTTCCGGCAACCTCGCCTTCGGCGTCAACTGGTTCTTCGACAACGCCCTGCCCTTCGAGCTGCGCAACCTGCGGCCGGGCCGCGCCAGCCTTGGCCAGGTCGCCGGCCAGCTGAGCCAGGCCATCGGCAATGCCGCCACACCCGGTCCGGCGTCGATGCTCTACACCTTCGCCTCCGGCGATTCGGCGGCCATCGTCAGTCTGCTCGACAGCCAGACCGATGTGCGGGTGCTGTCCACGCCCTCGCTGTTCGTGCGCAACAACGCCGAGGCGACCCTCAATGTCGGCCAGAACCTCGCCGTCGCCAGCACCAGTTTCGTGCCGGGCACCGGCCTGCCGACGCCGGGTGGCAACACCATCAGCAACGTGCAGTTCCTGACCACCGGCACCAGCCTGCGGGTGCGGCCACGGATTGGCGGCGACGGCATGGTGTTTCTGGAAATCGAGCAGGAGATCAGTTCGCCGACCGACGTGCTGGGTGCTGGCGGCAACCCCAACATCAGCACCCGCACCGTGCAGACCGAGGCCATGGTCCGCGACGGTGACACGGTGATGCTCGCCGGCCTGATCAGCCAGACCGACGGCCGCTCCAGTTCGGGCGCGCCGGGGCTGTCCCGGCTGCCCATCATCGGTGGCCTGTTCGGTCAGCAGGCACGCAACGAGGTGCGTTCCGAGGTGCTCTTGCTGATCACGCCGCGGGTGGTCCGTGATGCGGCGGCGACCCGCGTGCTCACCGACGACTACATCCAGCGCTTCCAGGGCCTGGCCCCGCCTGCCGCTGGCCTCCCGGCGTTGCGCTGAGCCGGCCGTGCCGTTCGCCCATCGCGCCGTCCTCGGCGAACTGCTGCTGCGTGAGTGGCGCGAGCGCTACCAGGGCAGTCTGGCCGGCGGTGCCTGGCTGCTGCTGCAGCCCTTGTTGCAGCTGCTGGTGCTGGCCTTCGTGTTCGGCAGCCTGCTGCCGGCCCGTGTCGCCACCGCCGATCTCGCCTTTCCGGTGTTTTTAGCCCTCGGCCTGTTTCCCTGGCTGCTGTTCGCCAATGCCGTGAACCGTGGCACCACGAGCTACCTCGACCACGCCGGTCTGATCGCCCGCGTGCCGCTGCCGCCCTCGCTCTACGTCCATGCGCGGGTGCTGGCCAGCGTGCTGATCGATGGCTTCGGTCTGCTGCTGGTGCTGCTGGTGCTGCTGCTCGGCTTTGGCCTGCGGCCGACCCTCGCCGGCCTCGTGGCGGCGTTGGCGGCCACCGCCGTGCTGGCGCTGTTCGCCCTGGCGCTGGCGCGGATCGCCGCGCTGCTGCAGGTGTTTGTGCGCGATTGCGCGGCCCTGGTCGGGCAACTGCTGGGCCTCGGCTTCTTCCTCACCCCGGTGCTCTACGAACGCGCCCAGTTGCCGGCCGCCTTCGCCGGCGTGCTGGCGCTCAACCCGCTGGCGGCACCGATCGAGGCCCTGCGCCACGGCCTGTCCGGCCACGCGGCGGTGCCTTGGATGGCGCTCGGTATCTCCGCCCTGCTGGCCCTGCTGCTGCTGCTGGGCTCGTTGGCTTTGCAGCGGCGCGCCGGCCGCCATCTCGAGGATTTCCTGTGAGCCCCGCTCTGGTCGAGGTCGAGGGCCTGGCCAAGCGCTACCCGGCGGTGGGCGCGCGCGGCGACCGCATCGCCGCGCTCTGGCAGCTGCTGCGCGGTCGCTCGCCGGGGCGCGAGATCGAGGTGCTCTCCGGCATCGACCTGCGCATCGCCCGCGGCGAATCGATGGCGGTGATCGGCGAGAACGGTGCCGGCAAATCGACCCTGCTCAAGCTCATCACCGGCACCCTCACCCCCAGCGCTGGCGTGGTGCGTCGGCATGGCCGCATCGGCGCCCTGCTCGAACTCGGCGCCGGTTTCCACCCCGAGCACAGTGGTCGCGACAACGTGCGCATGGCCGCCGCCATCCACGGCTTGGCCGGTGCGGCACTGGCGGCGAAACTGCCGGAGATCGAGGATTTTGCCGGGATCGGCCGCTATTTCGACGAGCCGGTCAAGCACTACAGCAGCGGCATGGTGGTGCGACTGGGCTTCGCGGTGATCGCCGCGACGCGCCCGGACCTGCTGATCACCGACGAGGTGCTGGCGGTCGGCGACGAACGCTTCCAGAAAAAATGCATCCGCTGGATCGACGGCTACCTGGCCGAGGGCGGCACCCTGCTGCTGGTCTCGCACAGCCTCTACCACGTCCGCAAACTGTGCCGGCAGGCGATCTGGCTGCACGAGGGCCGGATCGCCGCACAGGGCGAGGCGCAGGCGGTGGCGCAGGCCTACGAGGCCTGGCTGGAGGAGCGCGACCGCAACGAGGGCAGCGCCGCCACGCCGGCCGGTCGCCCGGAGTTCCATGTCGAGCGGCTGGAGCTCGTCGGCAGCCACGGCGCGATGCTGGAGGCCGGCGCGAGCCTGGTGATCGAGGCCGGCCTGCGTGGCCCGCCGGGCGAGCGCCCACACCTGCTGGTGGGGCTGGTGCGTGCCGATGGCACGCCGGTCTACGGGGTGAGCAGCGAAATGGACGACGTGGCGCTGGCGGCCGATCCGGCCGATCCCGCGGCCTGGCGCATCCGTCTGCATTTTCCCGCGCTGGCCCTGCTGCCCGGCCGCTACCGGGTCCGCGCCCATGCCATGGACCCGGAGGCCCTGCGGCTGTTCGACACCGTCGAGCGCGATTTCGAGCTGCGCGGTCCGGCCCGCGAACTCGGGCTGGTCCGACTGCCGCACCATTGGGAGCGGCCATGAGCGCGCCCTCGACCCTGCCCGTGGTGGTGGTGCCGGTCTTCAACGCGCTGGAGGCCCTCGACGCCTGCCTCGCCGCGCTGGACCGCAGCCTGCCGCCCGGCACCCGCGTCCACCTGGCCGACGATGCCTCGACCGACCCGCGCGTGCCGGACCTGCTCAAGGCTTGGATCGGCCGCACTCGCTTGGACGCGCATCTGGTGCGGCGAGCGCGCAACCTCGGCTTTCCCGGCAACTGCAACGCCGCCTTCGCCGAAACCGGCCCGGCCGATCTGGTGCTGCTCAACACCGACACCGTGCCGGCCGGCGACTGGCTGCAGCGGCTGAGGGCCTGCGCCGCCAGCGATGCCCGCATCGCCAGCGCCACACCCTGGAGCAACAACGGCGAGATCGTCTCGTTCCCGCGCTTCGTCGCCCCGAACCCGCTGCCCGATGAGCCGTGGCGGCTGGCCAAGGCCGCCGCCCGGCTGACGCCGCGCTACCCGGTGTTGCCGACCGCGGTGGGCTTTTGCATGTTCCTGCGCCGTGCCGCGCTCGAAGCACTGGGCGGTTTCGACGCCGCCACCTTCGGCCGCGGCTACGGCGAGGAGAACGACTGGTGCCTGCGCACCGAAGCCCACGGCTGGCGGCATGTGCTCTGCGACGACGCCTACGTCGCCCACCTCGGCCACGCCTCCTTCGCTGCCCTCGGCGAAGCCCCCGGCGGCGAGAACCTGCGCCGCCTCAACGCCCGCTGGCCGGGCTACAACGAGCGCATCGCCCGTTTCATTCTTGACGACCCCTTGCGCGAGGACCGGGCGCGGCTGGCCGAGGCCCTTTCGGCAGCGCCCGACGAGGCCCTGCAAGGAGACCTGTTCCGATGAGCGACACCCCACCGCCGCTGGCCTTCACCGGCGAGCGCTACCACCCCGAACAGCCGCGCGAGATGGCCTACGAGCACTGGCACCGCTACGCCTTCGCCCAGCCGCTGGCGGCCGGCCGGCGGGTGCTCGACGCGGCCTGCGGTGAGGGCTACGGCGCCGCCCTGCTGGCCGGCACGGCAGCTTCGGTGTTGGCCATCGACCTTGCTCCCGAGGCGGTGGCCCATGCCCGCGTCCGCTACCCGCACCCGCGCCTGCGCTTCGAGGTCGGCGACGCCACCCGGCTCGACGGCGTGGCCGAGGCCAGCATCGATCTGGTGCTGAGTTTCGAGACCCTGGAGCACCTGGCCGACCACGACGGCCTGCTCGCCGCCTTCGCCCGCGTACTGGCCCCCGGCGGTCTGCTGCTGCTTTCCACCCCGGACCGCCGCACCTACAGCGAACTGCCCGGGCACCACAACCCGCACCATGTGCGCGAACTCGACCGCACCGAGTTCGAGGCTCTGCTGGCCCGGCATTTTCCCTGCGTGCGGCTTTACGGCCAGCGCCTGATGAGCCATTCGATGCTCTGGTGCCTCCGGGGCGAGCCCGGCCCCACCGCCTGCTTCACCCAGGACGGTGCCGGTCTCAAGCCGGGCCTCGAGGCGGCACCGATCTACCACCTCGCCGCCTGTGCCCGCGAGCGCGACACGCTCGCCGGCCTGCCGGCGCTGTCCTGGTTCGCCGACCGCGAGCAGAGCCTCTATGCGCATTACCAGCAGGTGATCGGCGAGCTGCTGGCCACCGACCGCTACGCCCACACCCTGCGCCAGCGCCTGCGCGAGGCCGGCCTGCCGGACGGGCCGTGAGCGGGCAGGATCAAGCGCTGACCGACACGACCGGGGTGGCCGCCGTGGTCGTCAGCTACAACAGCGCCGCCACGCTGGCAGCCTGCCTCACCTCGCTGCGGATGCAGCCGGAACTGGCCGAGATCCGCGTGATCGACAACGGCTCCCGCGACGGCAGCATGGCCCTGCTGGAGGCCCTCCGAACAGAGGAGCCCCGTCTCCGGCTGTTGCGGCTGCCCGGCAATCCGGGTTTCGCCGCCGCCTGCAATCTCGGGGCCGCGGCCAGCCGTTCGCCCTGGCTTCTGTTCGTCAACCCCGACATCGAACTGCCGGCCGGGGCGCTCGCCCGGCTGCTCGCCCACGCCGCCCGCCTGCCGCGGCCGGGCGCGATCGGCGCCGACCTGCAGGACCGCGCAGGCCGCCGCGACCCGGCGGCCCGTCGCCATGACCTTTCGCTGCGCCGTCTGTGGGCGGGCCTTGGTCGCCGCGATGCCCTCGCCCTGGCCTTCGACGAGCGCCAGCCCTTGCAGCCGGTTGAGGCCTGCTCCGGCGCGCTGCTGCTGACGCCGCGCAGTGCTTTCGAGGCGGTGGGCGGCTGGGATGCCGGTTACCGTCTGCATGTCGAGGACCTCGACCTCTGCCGGCGCCTGCGCGAGGCCGGCTTCACCATCGCCGTGGCCAACGACCTGCCGGTGCTGCACCATCGCGGGGTCTCGAGCCGCTCGCGGCCGTTTTTCGTCGAATGGCACAAGCACCGTGGGCTGTGGCGGTACTGGTGGCGTTACGAGGCGCGCGGCCCGGCCCGGCTGGCCGGCCCTCTGGTGTTCAGCCTGCTCGCCCTGCGGCTGCTCGCCGTGGCCTGGCCGAAGGCCGCCTGCCAGGTCCTCAAAACCCGTGTAGGCTAGAGAGTCGATGCCTGCGGACCGGCTCATGGAACGAACGTCCCCGCCCCGTCACCGCCTGATCGAGGCCGCTGCCCGCGCCCTCGTCGATCCCGTGTTCGTGCTCGACCGCGAAGGCCGTTACTTGGAGGTCTTTGGCGGCACCGACCGTGAAGCCTACGACAGCCCCGACTACCTGGTGGGCAAGACCCTTCACGAACTGATGGCACCGAAGCTTGCCGACGTGTTCCTCGATACCCTGCGCCGTGTGCTCGACAGCCGCCGCCCGCGGATCCGCGAGTTCCGACTGAGTGCCGCCGACTTCGCCGGCAACCGCAACGACGGGCCGAAGGGCGAACAGTGGTTCGAGGCCCGCATCGCCCCGGTCCATGCCGATGCCGATGAGCTGCCCGAGTGCGTGGTCTGGACGGTCATCAACATCAGCCAGCGCAAGCAGCTTGAGGCCGAACTGCAACGGCTCGCCACCCGCGATGAACTGACCGGGATGCTCAACCGCCGGGCGTTTCTCGCAACGCTGGAGGCGGCCATGCGGCAGGCGCAGGCCGACGCTGCGCCCTTGGTTCTGGCGATCCTCGACCTCGATTATTTCAAGACGGTCAACGACCGCTTCGGCCACATGGTGGGTGATGCCGTGCTGCGGCACCTCAGCGAACGGCTCCTGCGGTCGGCCGATGGCGCGCTGCTCGGCCGGCTGGGAGGCGAGGAGTTCGGCGTGCTGTTCACGCGCAGCGGTGTCGACGCCGCCATGACGGTGTTGCGGGCCATGCAGCAGTCCTGCGAGGAGGAGCCCTTCCACCTTGGCGATACGCCGGTACCGATGAGTTTCAGCGCCGGTGTGGCGGCCTTGCAGCCCGAGCAGGACGAGCAGCCTTCCGATCTGCTGCGCCGGGCCGACCACTCGATGTACCGGGCCAAGAACGCCGGTCGCGGCCACGTGGTCGGCCCGGACTGCACCCTGGCCCCGGCCCAAGTCGCCTCAGCCAGCGTGGTCCTCAGCGCAGACGATTGATCGCGTCGCGGGTCTCGCGGGCAACGCATGCCGCGGCCACGGCGAAATCCGCGCCGCTGCTGGCGTAGAGGATGGCCCGCGAGCTGCTGATGATGAGCCCCGTGCCCTCGACGTTGAGGCCCTGCCTGAGCACGGCGTCGAGATCGCCGCCCTGCGCGCCGATGCCGGGCACCAGCAGGGGCATCGAAGGCCCGACGATGGCACGCACCTCGCCGAGCTGCCCGGGCCAGGTCGCCCCCACCACCAGCGCGAGGTTGCCGTTCGCGTTCCAGTCGCGGGCGGCCTTCTCGGCCACGCGCTGGTAGAGCGGGCGGCTCGTACCGTCGGCACCGCAAACCGGCAGGTCCTGCAGCTCGGCGGCACCGGGGTTCGAGGTCCGGCACAGCACCACCAAGCCGCGGTCGGCGCGCTCGAGGTAGGGCGCCAGCGAATCGCTGCCCAGATAGGGATTGACGGTCACCGCGTCGGCGCGGTAGCGATCAAAGGCTTCGCTGGCGTAGTGCTGTGCGGTGCTGCCGATGTCGCCGCGCTTGGCGTCGAGAATGACGGGGATGCCGGGGTGCGTGGCATGGATATGCGCGATCAGCCGTTCGAGCGCGTCTTCCGCGCCCTGTGCGGCGAAGTGGGCGATCTGCGGCTTGAAAGCGCAGGCGTACTCGGCCGTGGCGTCGACGATGGCTTTGCCGAAGGCGAACACGCGGTCGGGGTCGTCCGCGAGCCCGGCGGGGTAGCGGCCGGGCTCCGGGTCGATGCCGACGCAGAGCAGGGAGCCGGATGCGGCCCAGCGGCTCTTCAGTGTGGTGATGAACCTCACGCGCGGAGACTCCTGGGAGGAAAGCGTGATGGAGCGAGTAGAGAGGAACGAGTGGTTCTCGCGCGGCCTACTCTTTCCTCCCTCCTGTTCACTCTTTACTTCAATGCCTTGAAGCGGATGCGCTTCGGCGCGGCGCCTTCTGCGCCAAGACGACGCTTCTTGTCTTCCTCGTACTCGCGGTAGTTGCCGAGGAAGAACTCGACATGCGAGTTGCCCTCGAAGGCGAGGATGTGGGTGGCGATGCGGTCGAGGAACCAGCGGTCGTGCGAGATGACCATCGCGCAGCCGGGGAACTCGAGCACCGCGTCTTCCAGCGCGCGCAGGGTTTCGATGTCGAGGTCGTTGGAGGGTTCGTCGAGCAGCAGCACGTTGCCGCCCTGCAGCAGAGTCTTGGCCAGGTGCAGTCGGCCGCGCTCACCGCCGGACAGCGATCCGACCAGTTTCTGCTGGTCCTGGCCCTTGAAGTTGAAGCGGCCGATGTAGGCGCGCGACTGGATCTCCACACCGTTGATGGTGAGGATGTCGGCGCCGCCCGACACTTCCTGGAAGACGTTGTGGTTGCCTTCCAGCTTGTCACGCGACTGATCGACGTAGGCCAGCTTCACCGTCGGGCCCATCGTGATCGTGCCGCTGTCGGGCTTCTCCTGCCCGGTGAGCATGCGGAACAGCGTCGACTTGCCCGCACCGTTGGGGCCGATGATGCCGACGATCGCGCCGTTCGGGATGATGAAGGAGAGATCGTCGATCAGCACGCGGTCGCCATAGCTCTTGCTGACGTTCTTGAACTCGATGACGTTCTGGCCGAGCCGCTCGCCCGGCGGGATGAAGATCTCGTTGGTCTCGTTGCGGCGCTGGTACTCGACGGCCTGCAGCTCCTCGAGCCGGGCCAGGCGCGCCTTGCCCTTGGTGCGGCCGCCCTTGGCATTGCTGCGCGCCCACTCGAGCTCGCGCTGGATGGCCTTCTGGCGCGATCTCTCGGAGCTTTCCTCCTGCTTCAGACGCTCGTCCTTCTGCGTGAGCCAGTCGGTGTAGTTGCCCTTCCACGGGATGCCGCGGCCACGGTCGAGCTCGAGGATCCACTCGGCGGCGTTGTCGAGGAAGTAGCGGTCGTGGGTGACCGCGACCACGGTGCCCGGGTAGCGCGCGAGGAACTGCTCCAGCCACTCCACCGACTCGGCGTCGAGGTGGTTGGTGGGCTCGTCGAGCAGCAGCATGTCGGGCTTCTGCAGCAGCAGCTGGCACAGCGCCACGCGGCGCTTCTCACCGCCCGAGAGCTTGCCGACGATGGCCTCCCAGGGCGGCAGGCGCAGCGCGTCGGCGGCCACTTCGAGCTGCTGTTCGACCTGGTGGGCATCGCCGGCGGCGAGGATGGCCTCGAGCCGCGCCTGTTCGGCGGCGAGCTTGTCGAAGTCGGCATCCGGCTCGGCGTAGGCGGCGTAGACGGCGTCGAGTTGCGCCTGCGCGCTGAAGATGTCGCCCAAGCCCGCTTCGACCGCCTGCCGCACCGTGTGCTCGGGGTTGAGCTTGGGTTCCTGCTCGAGGTAGCCGACCTTGATGCCGGGCTGTGGGCGCGCCTCGCCAACAAAATCTTTGTCGACGCCGGCCATGATGCGCAGCACCGTCGACTTGCCGGAGCCGTTCAGGCCGAGCAGGCCGATCTTGGCGCCGGGGAAGAAGGACAGCGAGATGTCCTTGATGATCTGGCGCTTGGGCGGAACGGTCTTGCTCACACCGTTCATCGTGTAGATGTACTGCATGTCTCACTCCATTCAGACGCGCCCGGCCGCGGCGGCGCCGGCGGCGGGTGGGGGCATTCGGGGGCCGTGGGAGTATACCGGAGGCCCGCCTCCGGCTTGGCGGCTACAATGGCGGTCTCTTTCCGCCGAGGCCCGCCCGATGTTCCCGAGCAGCATGCGCATTGACGGTTACGACCCTGAACTGGCCGCCGCCATGGCCGCCGAGCGGCAGCGCCAGGAAGACCACGTCGAACTGATCGCCTCGGAGAATTACGCCAGCCCGCGTGTCATGGAGGCACAGGGCTCGGTGCTTACCAACAAATACGCCGAGGGCTACCCCGGCAAGCGCTACTACGGCGGCTGCGAGTTCGTCGATGTCGCCGAAAAGCTCGCCATCGAGCGCTGCAAGGCGCTGTTCGGTGCCGACTACGCCAACGTGCAGCCGCATTCCGGTTCGCAGGCCAACCAGGGCGTGTTCATGGCCCTGCTGCAGCCGGGCGACACGATTCTTGGCATGAGCCTGGCCCATGGCGGGCACCTGACCCACGGCGCCAAGGTGAACGCCTCGGGCAAGCTCTACCAGGCCGTGCAATACGGTGTCGATGCGCAGGGTTTCATCGACATGGACGAGGTCGAGCGCCTCGCCCTCGAACACCGGCCGAAGATGCTCATCGCCGGGTTCTCGGCCTACTCGCAGGTGCTCGACTGGGCGCGCTTTCGCGCGATCGCCGACAAGGTGGGCGCGGTCCTCTTCGTCGATATGGCGCACATCGCCGGCCTCGTCGCCGCGGGCGTCTACCCGAACCCGCTGCCGCACGCGCATGTGGTCACCAGCACCACCCACAAGACCCTGCGCGGGCCGCGTGGCGGGATCATCGTGCTGAGCCGCGAAGGGGCCGGCGACAAGGCCGAGGATCTCGAGAAGAAGCTGCAGAGCATCGTCTTCCCGGGCATCCAGGGCGGCCCGCTGATGCATGTGATCGCCGCCAAGGCGGTGGCCTTCAAGGAGGCGCTGGAGCCCTCGTTCAAGACCTACCAGCAGCAGGTGGTGAAGAACGCCCAGGCGATGGCCAGCACGCTGATGGCGCGTGGCTGCACGATCGTCTCCGGCGGCACCGAGAACCACCTGATGCTGATCGACCTGATCGGCCGCGAGGTTTCCGGCAAGGACGCCGAAGCCGCGCTCGGTGCCGCGCACATCACGGTGAACAAGAACGCCGTGCCGAACGACCCGCGCTCGCCCTTCGTCACCTCGGGGCTGCGCATCGGCACTCCGGCCGTCACCACCCGCGGCTACTCCGAAGCCGACTGCGTGGCGCTGGCGGGCTGGATCGCCGACGTGCTCGACGCCCCGGCCGATGCCGCCGTGATCGCCCGGGTGCGCGAGGCCGTGACCGCGCAGTGCCGCAAGTACCCGGTGTACGGCTGAACACGGGCGCAGGAAAGAGTGATGAAGCGAGGAGAGAGGCACGAGTGGAGGCGGCAGATCGCGAGCTTGCGACGCGCGGACTCTTTCCTCTTTCCTCCCCATTCGCTTCTTCGACCATCAACGCCGGACGTCCCGTAACGCCATGCACTGCCCGTTCTGCCCGCACGAAGACAGCCGCGTGATCGACTCGCGAGTGGCCGAGGACGGCAGCAGCATCCGTCGCCGCCGCGAATGTCCGGCCTGCGGTGAGCGTTTCTCGACGGTCGAGCAGGTGGAGTGGCGGTTGCCGGCGGTTATCAAGAGTGATGGCCAGCGCGAGGCCTTCGACGAACGCAAACTGCGCACCGGCTTCGAGCGGGCCCTGCAGAAACGCCCGGTGTCGGCCGAGCGGATCGACGATGCCGTGCTCGCCGTCGTCAACGACCTGCGCAAGAGCGGCGAGCGCGAACTGCCCTCGCGGCGGATCGGTGATTTCGTGATGGCGCAGCTGAAACTGCTCGACCAGGTCGCCTACGTGCGTTTCGCCTCGGTCTACCGCAGCTTCGAGGACGTCCAGGATTTCCGCGAGGAGATCGAGAAGCTGCAACGCGACCTGCCGGCGGCGCAGACCCTCGACTTGCCGCTCGAGGACACCGCGCCGAAGGCCGCGAGAGCGAAAAAGGCCTGAGTCGCGCGGCGCGAGCGCGCAGCCGGTACGCTTGAGCGATGCCTTTCTCCGACACCGACCACCGCCACATGGCCGAGGCCCTGCGCCTCGCCGCGGCGCGGGCCTTCACCACCAAGCCGAACCCGATGGTCGGCTGTGTCATCGCCCACGGCAGCGAGGTGGTCGGTCGCGGCGCCCACGAGCGCGCCGGCGAGCCGCATGCCGAGGTGTTCGCGCTGCGTGAGGCCGGGGCCCGCGCCGCAGGCGCGACGGCCTACGTCACCCTCGAACCCTGCGCGCATTTCGGCCGCACGCCACCCTGCGCCGATGCGCTGGTGGCAGCCGGCGTGGTGCGCGTCGTCGCCGCCATCCGCGACCCCTTCCACGCGGTGGCCGGGCGCGGCTTCACTGCCCTGCAGGCGGCCGGTGTGGCGGTCGAGCAGGGCCTGATGGCGGAGGAGGCCGAATGGCTGAACCGCGGCTTTTTGATGCGTGCCCGCCACGGCCGGCCCTGGGTGCGGGTCAAGCTGGCGATGAGCCTCGACGGCCGCACCGCGCTGGCCAATGGTGAGTCGAAGTGGATCAGCGGCGAGTCCGCCCGCGCCGACGTGCAGCTCTGGCGGGCGCGGGCCTCGGCCCTGCTGACCGGCCTCGGCACCGTGCTGGCCGACGACCCGCAGCTCACTGCGCGGGTGCCGGAGGGCACCGCCTTCGTGCCGCCGCTGCGCGTGGTGCTCGACCACCGTGGCAGCCTGCCGCGTGGCTGCCAACTGCTCGACGGCGAGGTGGCCACCCTCGTCGCCCATGCCGACGACCTCGTGCCCGACTACGGCCCGGCGGTCGAGGGTTTCGCCGTGCCACGGGCCGGCCGTCACCTCGATCTGCACGCGGTGCTGGCGCAGCTGGCGATACGGCAGGTCAACCAGGTCCAGGTGGAGGCCGGCGCCAAGCTGGCCGGGGCCTTCCTGCGTGCCGGTCTGGTCGACGAGCTGCTGGTCTACCTCGCCCCGGTGCTTCTGGGCGAACGCGGCCGCCCGCTGTTCGACGGGCTCGGCATCGAGCGCATGGCCGATCGCCTCGGCTTCGAGCGCGTCGATGTGCATGCCTTCGAGGACGGCGATCTGCGCTTGAGTTACCGGCCGACCCCTTGAGTTTCGGTGTCGGCATCGAACCGGAACGCCGTGTTGCCGCCGCGGCGACGCCGGAGAGGCGCCGGCTCCCTATACTGCGCGCCTCCCGGAACCGGACCCCGCGATGTTCACCGGATTGATCCAGGCCCTCGGCCGCCTCGCCGCCCGCACGCCCATCGGCGGCGATGTGCGCCTGCGCTTCGGCGTCGGCGCGCTGCCTTTCGAGGACGTGCAACTCGGCGAGTCGATCGCCTGCAACGGCGTCTGCCTCACCGTGGTCGGTTTCGACACCGGCGCCACCGGCGAGGGCTGGTTCGAGGCCGATGTCTCCACCGAAACGCTGGCTATGACCACGCTCGGCGGACTCGCCATCGGCGTGGTCGTCAATCTCGAACGTGCGCTGCGGGTCGGCGATCGCCTCGGCGGCCATCTGGTGAGTGGCCATGTCGATGGCCTGGGCGCGGTCGTGGCGGTGCAGGACGAGGCCCGCGGCCAGCGCTGGCGCTTTGCCGCGCCAAAGCCGCTGTTGCGCTTCATCGCGCCGAAGGGCTCGATCGCGGTCGACGGCGTTTCGCTGACGGTCAACGCGGTGGACGAGGCCGGCTTCGAGGTGATGCTCGTGCCGCACACGCTTGCGCACACCGGCTTTGGCACGATGCCGGCCGGCACGCCGGTCAATCTCGAGATCGACACGGTGGCGCGCTACGTCGCCCGCCTGCAGGAGACGGAGGCTTGGGCATGAGCGCGATGCACGCGGCGGACGACGCGACAAGCGCCTTCGCGACCATTCCGGAGATCCTCGAGGACCTCCGCCTCGGCAAGATGGTGGTCATCGTCGACGACGAGGACCGCGAGAACGAAGGCGACCTGATCATGGCCGCCGAGCTGGTGCGGCCCTCCGACATCAACTTCATGGTCACCCATGCGCGTGGCCTGGTCTGCCTGTCGTTGACCCGCGAGCGTTGCCGCCAGTTGGGCCTGGGGCCGATGGTCCGCAGCAACACCTCGCCGCACCACACCAACTTCACGGTCAGCATCGAGGCCGCCGAAGGCGTCACCACCGGCATCAGCGCCTACGACCGCGCCCACACCATCCGCACCGCGGTGCGGCCCGACGCCGCGCCCGAGCATCTCGCCCAGCCCGGCCACATCTTCCCGCTGATGGCCCAGCCCGGCGGCGTGCTGACCCGCGCCGGCCACACCGAGGCCGCCAGCGACCTCGCCCTGCTGGCCGGGCTGGAGCCGGCCGGCGTGCTGGTCGAGATCCTCAACCCCGACGGCTCGATGGCGCGCCGCCCGGAGCTGGAGGTGTTCGCCCAGCAGCACGGCCTGAAGATCGGCTCGATCGAGGCGCTGATCCGGCATCGGCTGGAAACCGAGCACACCGTCGAACGGATCGATGCCCGTGCCATTGATACCGCCTTTGGCCCGTTCCGGCTGCTCACCTACCGCGACCGCCTGAGCCACGAGCTGCACTTCGCCCTGGTGCGCGGTGCGCCCTCGGGCGAACGTCCGGCGCTGGTGCGGGTGCATGTCAAGAACGCGCTGGCCGATGTGCTGCACTGGCGGCGGCCGGATCTGGGCGGTTCGGCGGCCGAGGCGCTGGCCCGGATCGCCGCGGAAGGCGAGGGCGTGCTCGTGGTGCTGGCCGAAACCCTGAGCCCGGAGGCCCTGCTCGCCCGCATCACCGAGCAGCCCGAGGCCCCGGCCGGCCGCGTCCAGGAATGGCGGCGCAACGGCGCCGGCTCGCAGATTCTTGCGGATCTCGGCCTCAAGCACCTGCGCGTGCTCGGCACGCCGCGCCGGCAGATCGGCCTTGGCGGCTACGGCCTCGACGTGCTCGAGCACCTGCCCTTGCGCTGAACCCCTGAAACGCCCGGTCCGGCCAGAGCAGGGCGGCCCGGCTGGCGAAGGGCGTAAACTGCACGACCGCCCGCTCCCCGACCCGCCCACCATGCCCCGTTTCGAAGGCGACCTCCGGCCGCACCCGGTTGGCCGCTACGCCATCGTCGCCAGCCGCTGGAACCCGCGCATCACCGATGCGCTGGTCGATGGCGCGAAGAAAGCCCTCCTCGACAACGGCGTCGAGGAGACCCGCATCGATGTGGTGCGCGTGCCCGGCGCCTGGGAGATCCCGCTCGCCGCCGCCGCCATCGCCCGCCACCGCCGGGGTGAACCCGGCGGCACCGTCGCCCTGGTCGCGCTGGGCTGCGTGGTGCGCGGCGACACCCGCCACTACGAGCAGGTGGCCGACGGCTGCGCCGAGGCGCTGATGCAGGTGCAGCAGGCCTACCAGCTTCCGGTCGCCAACGGCGTGCTGGCGGTCGAGACCTACGCCGACGCCGAGGCCCGCGCCGGCGGCGCGATGGGCAACAAGGGCGAGGAGGCCGCGCTGGCCGCCCTCGAGATGAGCGATCTTTTGCAGCACTGGCCGACGAGCACCGCATGAAGCCGATCCGCACCGATGGCATCGACCCCGCCGCCCGTTCGCGTGCGCGCCGCCGCGCCCTGCAGGCGCTCTACGCCTGGCAGGTGTCGGGCACGGCGATCCCGCAGCTCATCCACCAGTTCCAGCACGAGCAGGACATGGAGGTGGCCGACCTCGACTACTTCGAGGCCCTGGTCCGGGGTGTGGCCGAGCATCGTGGCGTGCTCGACCTGCGCCTCGCCGCCCACCTCGACCGGCCGGTGGAGCTGGTCGATCCGATCGAGCGCGCCGTGCTGCGGATCGCCGCCTTCGAGCTGCTGCACCGCCTCGATGTGCCCTACCGGGTGGTGCTCAACGAGGCCATCGAGACCGCCAAGCGTTTCGGCTCCGACCACGGTCACACCTACGTCAACGGCGTGCTCGACCGTGCCGCCGCCGAGTGGCGCCCGGGCGAGGCGGCCTTGGGCCGGCGCTGAGCCGCAAGCGCCGATGCGGGTCGGGGGCACGGCCCTTGCACGCGGATCGGCATCTTTTCCTGATCGCCCCTGCGGCGACCCGAAGCAGACACCATGGCCGAGTTCTCGCTGATCGACCGCATCCGCCAACGTGCCGGGTCCCGCCCGGACGTGGTCCTGGGCATCGGCGACGACGCCGCCCTGATCGATCCGCCCAAGGGCCAGCAGCTGGTGCTGGCCGTCGATACCCTGGTCGAGGGCGTGCACTTTGCCCGTGGCGTGCCGCCGTCGGCGATCGGCTGGAAAGCGCTGGCGGTCAATCTTTCCGACCTGGCGGCGATGGGCGCCGAGCCCGCCGTGGCCCTGCTGGCACTGACGCTGCCTGACGACGACAGCGCGTTCGTCGACGAATTCGCCGCCGGCTTTGCCGCCCTCGCCGATACGCACCGCGTCGCCCTGGTCGGCGGCGACACCACGCGCGGCCCGCTGGCCGCCAGCGTCACCGTGATGGGCTACGTGCCGAAGGGCAGTGCGCTGACCCGCGCCGGCGCGTCCGCTGGCGACGACCTGTGGATCACCGGCACCTTGGGCGATGCTGCGGGCGCCCTGGCCCTGTGGAAGTCCGGCCTGCCCATGCTGCGCACCGGTCGCCTGCGTGATCGGCTCGACCGGCCGACGCCCCGGCTCGGTGCCGGCATCGCACTGCGCGGGTTGGCCACGGCCTGCATCGACATCAGCGACGGTTTTCTTGCCGACCTCGGCCACTTGTTGGCGATGAGCGGCCTGGGTGCCGATGTCGAGGCCGATGCCCTGCCGGCCTCGCCGGCATTGCTCGAAGCCTTTCCCGATCCCTTGCTCCGGCGCGAGTTGCAACTCACCGGCGGTGACGACTACGAGCTGTGCTTCAGCGCGCCGGTGGCGCGCCGCGAGGCCGTGCGCAAGGCGCTTGATGCTGTGGCGACCCCAGCCAGCCGGGTTGGCTCGCTGGTCGCCGGGGCACGCCTGCGCCTGTTCGACGCCGACCGCCTGCCGCTGCCGCTGCCGGCGCGGCGTGGCTACGTGCATTTCGCCGGGAGTGGCGCTTGAAAAACCGTCGCCACCTGCGCGGCTTGCCGTCCACGCCGCCGGCGGAGGTCGTCCGCTCGCCGCAACACCTGCCACCGGGCACCCGCCGTCGCCTCATCCGCGATCCGCGTGGCTGGCTGGCGACCGGCTTCGGTGTCGGCTTCTCGCCCTGGGCGCCGGGCACCGTGGCCACCGTGGTGGCGGTCCTGCCCTGGTGGTTCTGGCTTTCCGATCTGCCCTTGGCCGATTACCTCGGTGTCGTTGGTCTGGCTTTCCTGCTCGGCCTCTGGGCGCTGCCCTGGACGATCCGCGAGAGCGGCCGTGCCGATCCGCCACTGGTGGTCTGGGACGAGGTGGTGGGCATCTGGCTGGCGCTCGCTCTGCTGCCCACCGAGTGGCCCTGGGTGCTGGCCGCGGTGCTGCTGTTCCGCCTGCTCGACATCTTCAAACCCGGGCCGATCGGCTGGGCCGACCGCCACTTCAAGGGCGCGTTCGGCACGCTGTTCGACGATCTGCTGGCCGGTGCCCTGACCGCATTGGCCATGGCGCTGGCTTTGGCCGCGGCACCGCCGCTGCTTGCCGCGCTCGGGCCCTGAGCGGCCTCAGGCGAGGCCGATCGCGTCGAGGGTGAAGGCCCCGCGCAGCCAGTGCGGCGTGAGTTCGGCGTCGAAAGCCACCACATCGAAGCGGCAGGCGCCGCTCGCCCAGCGCGGCTGGCGTTGCAGCAGGGCCTCGGTGGCCCGCACCAGCCGCCGTGCCTTGCCGCGGTCGATGCTGGCCAGCGCATCGCCCCAGCCGGCGTGCTGGCGGCGGCGGACCTCGACGATCACCAGCGTGCTGCCTTCACGCATCACCAGATCGAGTTCACCGACCTTGAAACGCAGGTTGCGGGCCAGCAGCACCAGCCCGGCCGCACGCAGCAGCTGCAGGGCGGCTTCTTCGGCGGCATCGCCGCGGCGTCGCGCTTCGGTGCGGTGATCGGCGGGACGCGTCCCTGCGTCGTCGGGCATGGTCGGTCTCAGAGCGGGCCGCTGGGTCTGATCGGCGCCAAGGGCAGGGGCAGCAGACTGCCTGGTGCCACCGGCCGGCTGCGGCCCTCGGCGAACTCGGCCCAGGCCGGGCTGCGCTCGACAACGCCGGCGGCATCGATGCCCAGCCCGCCGGTGGCGCCGTTGCGCAGCGCACCGCCGCGCAGGGCATCGAGGTGGGTGGCCACCGTCCAGGCGTCGTAGCCGAAGGCGAACAGTCGTGCCGCACTGCCGCGGGCGCTGGGCAGACGGCGTGCCAGTGCTTCGGCATCGCCGGGGCCACCGCCCAAGCCGAGCAGCCAGGGCAGTTCGGGGAACTGCAGGCCATCGAGTTCGCGGTCGAGTCGGGGGTCGGCGCCGGCCTGCACCAGCGAGGTCGCCAGAACCGGCAGGCCGCCCAGGCCGTGGGCTTCGCGCTGCGGTAGGAGGATGCGCAGCGCCGGCGCACGGGCGGCGAGGAACAGGGCCTGGGCCTCGCCAGCCTGCGGCGCCAGGGTGGCCAGGGCCTGCGCGGCGGTGCCGCCGATCGGATCGAGTGCGGCCACCGCCAGCAGCTGCCCGCCGGCCAGGGTGAAGCGTTCACGGAACCCGGCCAGCGCGCGCTGCGCGGTGTCGTCCGGCTCGGCAACCGCCAGAGCGCGTTGCAGGCCCTGGTCGAGCAGGCGTTGCGCCACAGCGGCGCCCTCGTCCTCCGGGGTCAGGGCGAAGCTGCCGCTGCCGGGGGCGGTGACGGCCATCCGGTTCAGGGCCAGCCAGGCCACCGGCATCGGTTCGGCGGCGAGGGCGACCACCTCCTCGCGGCCCAGCGGTCCGAGCAGCAGGTCGGCGCCTTCCGCGAGAGCGCGGTCGCGGGCCCGGCGGGCACCTTCCGGGGTGCCGCCGGTGTCGAGGAAGACCAGGGTGGGGCGGTGCCGGGTCTCGCCGTGGAAGCCGGCCAGCAGGCCATCGCGCACGGCCCGTCCGGCGGCGGCGCGTTCACCGCTCAGGGGCAACAGCACGGCCATCCGGCGGGGTGGGTGGTAACCGTCGATGGCCGGCGGCAGCCGGCCCTCGGCAAGCGCCACCGGCGCAGCGGCCAGCGTGTCGATGGCGAGGCCACGCCGGCGGGCTTCGCGCAGGGCCAGCGGCAGCAGCGCGGACTCGGCATCGAGCCGGGCGATGCCCTGGCGCAGGTCGGCATCGGGCAGGGCCTGCAGGTGCCGGCCGGCCTCGCGCAGTACCCGGGCCCGGGCCTCGCCCTCCAGCAGGGGCGCGCGTCGGACCAGCGCAGCGGCGGCGGCGAAGCGGTCACCGGCGGCCAGCAGGGCACGGGCGCGCAGGTCCAGCCAGTCGCTTTGCAGCGTGGGCGGCAGGCCCTGCGGTTCGGCCGCCAGCACGGGCAGGGCCTCGCGGGTGCGGCCGGCGGCCAGGGCCAGCGCGGCGCTCACCAGATCGTGGCGCAGGGGATCGATGCCCTGCAGACGCCGGCGCGGCGATTGCGCCAGTTCGGCGGCGGCGGCCTCGAGCTGAGCGCTGCGCCAGAGCGCTTCGGCGGCGTAGAGGTGCCAGGCCGCGTCGTCGACGCCGCGGCCCTGGGCGGCGAGGCTGCGCCAGGCAACGGCCGCTTCGGCGTGGCGACCGGCGGCATCCAGCGCCCGCGCGTCCAGTTCGGTCTGGCCAAGCTCGCGGGGCCGGGGCGCCGTGGCGCAGCCGGCCAAGGCCGCCACCAGCAGCAAGAGGACGGGCAGGCGGTGGCTGAGGCGGGGCAGGGCAGCCGGAAGGGCCATGCGGGGCATCCAGAGGGCAGGGGCCTAGAATCATACGATCCGCTGGAGCCCCTGCATGTCCGAAATCACCCCCGCCACCCTGTACGTGGTCGCCACGCCGATCGGTCATCGGGGCGATCTTTCGCCGCGCGCGCAGGCGGTCCTTGCCGGTGTCGATGCGATCTGCGCCGAGGACACCCGCAGCACCGGCCTGCTGCTCGCGCAGTTCGGTCTGGCGCGTCCGCTCATCGCCGTGCACGAGCACAACGAGAACGAGGTGACGGCGGCCTTGGTCGCCCGTCTGCAGGCGGGTGCCGCGCTGGCACTGGTCAGTGATGCCGGCACGCCGCTGGTGTCCGATCCCGGTTATCGGCTGGTGCGGGCGGTACGCTCGGCCGGCTTGCCGGTGCTGCCGGTTCCCGGCCCCTGTGCGGCGATTGCGGCACTCAGCGTGGCCGGTCTGCCCAGTGACCGCTTCTGTTTCGAGGGCTTTCTTCCGGCCAAGGCCAGTGCCCGCCGCGAGCGGCTGGCCGGCTTGCAGGCCGAGCCGCGCACCCTCGTGTTCTACGAGAGCGCGCACCGCATCGAGGCGGCACTGGCCGACCTGATCGCGGTGTTCGGCGGCAACCGCGAGGCCGTCCTCGGCCGCGAGCTGACCAAACGCTTCCAGACCCTACTCGGCCCCAGTCTGGCGGCGATCGCCGCCGCCGTCGCCGCCGACCCCAACCAGCGGCGCGGCGAATTCGTGCTGGTGGTGCGCGGCAACGAAGACCACGAGGCCGCCCGGCTGGCGGAGGGACGACGGCTGTATGCCCGGCTGGCCGAACATCTGAAGCCCTCGCAGGCCGCGCAGCTCGCCGCCGAGTTGAGCGGCGCACCGCGCAAAGCCCTCTACGCCGTACACCAGGCCGACTGAGGCGCCGCCGTGTTCAGCCCCTGGCGCGTACACTGCAGCCTGACGGAGGTGGCCAGGCAGTCGCGTCGAGGGGCAACCCTCGCCGAGGAAAGTCCGGGCTCCACAGGGCAGGGTGCCAGGTAACGCCTGGGCGGCGCGAGCCGACGGAAAGTGCAACAGAAAGCAAACCGCCGAACGGCCCGCAAGGGTGCGTGGTAAGGGTGAAACGGTGGGGTAAGAGCCCACCGCCTGCGGGGCCAACGTCGCAGGGCACGGCAAACCCCACCCGGAGCAAGGCCAAATAGGGGTGCATTGGGCTGGCCCGGCCCGCACCCGGGTAGGCTGCTGGAGCCCCGCCGCGAGGCGGGGCCGAGAGGAATGGCTGCCACCGGCCGCAAGGTCGGCACAGAACCCGGCTTAACGGCCACCTCCGTCTTCTTTTCCACCCGGCGATGCGCCGTGGGCCGGGTGCAAGGCCTACGGCTCGTCAGCCTGTGCCTGTGATACATCGCAGGCCCGCCTTCGAGTTGCGCTGGCCCCTGCTGGCCGCCCGGTGCTGCGGACGCGAAGCCATACAGAACAAGGCTTGTGGATAAACACTTCACGTAACACTTGAAGTGTCGGCTAAGGCCTTGATCCGGCTGGCGAATTTTCCCCTTGTGAAAGCATTGACAGCGCCATCGCGCGGGCCTACCGTGGGCGCCTGAGGGGATTAATGGTTTTTCGTGGGATTAGGTGGAAGGAGAGCCGCCGCGATGTTCCAAGGCGAAACCGCGATCACGATCGACGACAAGGGGCGGCTGGCGATTCCGGTCGCTTTCCGTGATGCCGTCGTGCGCGACTGCGGCAACCGTCTGGTGCTGACCTACAACCCCTTCGATCAGGGTTCGCTCTACCTCTACCCCGAGACCGCCTGGCAGAACGTGCGCGATCAGGTCGTCGCGCTCTCGGCCTTTGTGCCTGAGCATCGCGTGCTGCAACGCATGCTGGTCGGTGCCGCCACACCGCTGGAACCGGACGCCGCTGGCCGCGTGCTGCTGCCGGCCTCGATGCGAGCCACCGCCGGCCTCGAGAAGCGTGCCGTGCTGATGGGCATGGGCGGGCGGCTCGAGTTGTGGAGCGAGCAGGCGCATCTGGCGCAGATGCGGCAGACCATCGGGTCGGCCGGCGTCAGCGCGGCGATGCAGGACTTGCGGCTCTAGGCCGGTGCATCCCGTGGCCGGTGCACCGCAGTCGCAACACATGCCGGTGCTCTGGGCGCCGGTGCTGAACGCGCTCGCCATCGCACCGAGCGGCGCCTACCTCGACGGCACCTTCGGTCGTGGCGGTCACGCTCGCGGCATCCTCGATCGGCTCGGCCCGCAGGGCCGGCTGCTGGTGATGGACAAGGACCCTGAAGCCATTCGCGAAGCGACGAGCTTGGCCGCCAGCGATGCGCGGGTGCGGGTGCGCCAGGCCAGTTTCGCCACCTTGGGCGAGTGGAGCGAGACGGCGGGCGGCCTCGATGGCGTGCTGTTCGATCTCGGTGTGTCCTCGCCGCAACTCGACGATGCCCGGCGCGGCTTCAGCTTCCGCCATGACGGTCCGCTCGACATGCGGATGGACCCGACGCAGGGCTTGAGTGCCGCGGATTTCGTCAACCATGCCGACGAGGCCGAGATCGCCCGCGTGCTGTGGCTGCATGGCGAGGAGCGCCAGAGTCGGCGCATCGCCAAGGCGATCGTTCTTCGCCGTGGCGAAAAACCGTTCGAGCGCACCGGCGATCTGGCCGATGTGATCGCCAAGCTGCTCGGGCGCGGCGACGGCCGCACCCACCCGGCCACCCGCAGTTTCCAGGCCATCCGCATCCATGTGAATGCCGAACTCGATGACCTCCAGGCCGGTCTCGAAGCCGCCCTGTGCGCGCTGAAGCCGGGTGGCCGCTTGGCGGTGATCAGCTTCCACTCGCTGGAGGACCGCATCACCAAACAGTTCATCAACGAGCGGGCCAAGGCGCCGCCCGCGAACCGCCGTGACGTGGTCGAGCTGGCCTTTACACCACGCTTGCGCGATCTCAGCGGGGCGATCAAGGCCGACGCGACGGAACTCGCGGCCAACCCGCGCGCCCGCAGCGCGGTGCTCAGGGTGGCCGAGAAACTCGCCACCGCGGAGCTGGGCGCATGAGCCTGCGCGGCTTCTCGCTGTTGCTGCTGCTCGTGCTGGTCGTCGTCACGGCGATGGCGGTGGTGCTGGCTCACCACCACCATCGCCAGGCCTTCATCGCCCTCACCGCCGCCGAACGCGAGCGCGATGCTTTGAACGTCGAATTCGGCCGACTGCAGATCGAACAGGCCACCTGGTCCGAGACCAATCGGATCGAGCAGATCGCCGTCGAGAAACTCGGGATGAAATTTCCCGAAGGCAACGAAGTCGTGGTGGTGCAGCCATGAGCAGCAAGGCCCCACACAACGCCTTCGATCCGCGCCGCCGGCTGCTGCTGATCGCCATCATCCTGCTGGCCTGCGGTTTCGCCATCGCCGCCCGGGCGGCCTGGATGCAGCTGGTCAGCCCGCAGTTCTACCAGCAGCAGGGCGATGCCCGATTCGTGCGCGAGCTGCCGATCGTCGCCTCGCGCGGCCCTATCCTCGACCGCCATGGCGAGACGCTGGCGGCATCCTCGCCGGTGGCCTCGATCTGGGCCAACCCACGGGTGGCCCTGCAGCATGCCCATCGCTTTGCCGAGTTGGCGACGGTGCTGGGGGTGCCTGCCGAGAACTTGCGGCAGCGCATCGCCGAGCGTGCCGATCGCGAATTCGTCTATCTGCGTCGGCACCTCAACCCCGACCAGGCCGCTGCCGTGCTGGCACTCGGCATTCCCGGCGTGCACGAACAGCGCGAGTTCCGGCGCTTCTACCCGCACGGCGAAGTGATGGCCCATGTGCTGGGCTTCACCAACATCGATGATCGCGGCCAGGAGGGCCTGGAGCTGGCCTTCAACCCCTGGCTCACCGGCACCCCCGGCGCCAAGCGTGTGATCCGCGACCGCGAGGGCCGCATCATCGCCAGCGCCGACCTGCTGCGCGCCGCCGAGCCGGGCCGCGAGCTGGTCACCTCGATCGACCGGCGCGTGCAGTACCTCGCCTTCCGTGAGCTGAAAGCCGCACTGCGTCTGCATCGCGCCAGCAGCGGTTCGGTGGTGGTGCTCGACATTCCGACCGGCGAAGTCATCGCCATGGTCAATCTGCCGAGCTTCAACCCCAATGCCCGTGCTATCGGCCCGAGTGCCGCGCGTCGCAATCGTGCGGTCACCGATGTGCTGGAGCCGGGTTCGGTCATCAAGAGTTTCACCGTCGCGGCAGCGATGGAGAACGGGGCCGATCCCACCCACCAATTCGACACCAGCCCCGGCCTGTTCCCGCTGCACCGCCACACCATCCGCGATGTCCGCAATTTCGGCATGGTCGACATGACCACACTGCTCCAGCGAAGCTCGAACATCGCCTCCACCAAGCTGGCGCTGGACATGTCGGACGAGCATTTCCACGATGTGCTGCGACGTTTCGGTTTCGGATCGATCACGGGGAGCGGCTTCCCCGGCGAGGTGGCCGGCGTGCTCACCGATCCGCGCGGCTGGGGCGATGTGGAGAAGGCGACCATCAGTTTCGGCTATGGCCTTTCGGCCACGCCCCTGCAGATCGCCCAAGCCTATGCGGTGCTGGCCAATGACGGTCGGATGCTGCCGCCCACTTTCGTTCGCGGCGGCAATGCCGCGCTCGGTGCCGGTCGGCAGGTGATCGATCCACAGATCGCCCGCAGCGTGATTGGCATGCTGGAGAGCGTGGTGGCGCCGGGCGGTACAGCGACTTCGGCGGCGATCGCCGGCTATCGGGTGGCCGGCAAGACCGGCACCACCCGGATCGCCGTGCCGGGTGGTTACCAGAAGCGACACATCTCGGTGTTCGCCGGTGTCGTGCCGGTACAGCAGCCGCGTTTCGCGATGGTGGTGACCGTGCACGAGCCGAGTGCTGGGCATTTCTTCGCCGGCGTGGTGGCGGCTCCGGTGTTCCAGAACGTCATGGACGGCGCCCTGCGTTTGATGGATGTGCCGCCGGACAATGTGCGGCAGTGGCTCACCGGCACCGCCAAGCCGGTCGCGCCGACCAGCGCCGAAATCGGCAGCGATGGTCTGGTGCCGACCGGTGCCGTGAGTGGGCCGGACGCGGGCCTCGTGCCATGAGCCTGCGCCTCGCCGAACTGCTGGCCGATCCCACGCTGCCGCCCGGGCTGGCCGAGCTCCGGGTGGGCGGCCTCTGCGCCGACAGTCGCCGGGTGGCACCGGGCGATGTGTTCGTGGCGCTTGCCGGCGCCAGCAGCCACGGCCTGCGGTATGCCGCCGAGGTGCGCGCCGCCGGTGCCGTGGCCGTTCTTTACGATCCCGCCGAGGCACTCCCGGCCGATCCGGCCGCCGTGGCCGGAGCCCTCGCTGTGCCGGGCCTGCGCAGCCGGCTTGGCGAACTGGCCGATCGGGTCCACGGCTCGCCCTCGGCGACGCTGCGGGTTGTCGGCGTGACCGGCACCAACGGCAAGACCTCCACCGTCCACCTGCTGGCCGAGGCACTCGAACGTCTTGGCCTTGCCGCCGGCACCGTGGGCACCTTGGGTGCCGGCCGGGTCGGTCGCCTCGTCGCCGGTGAGCGCACCACGCCGGACGTGGCGAGCGTGCACGCCCTGCTCGCCCAGCTCCGCGACGATGGCGCGCAGGCGGTGGCGATGGAGGTCAGCTCGCACGCGCTGGCCCAGGGTCGGGTCGATGGCGTGCGCTTCGCGCTCGCGGTGTTTTCCAACCTGAGCCGCGATCATCTCGATTACCACGGCGACATGGCCAGCTACGCCGCCGCCAAGGCGCGCCTGTTCGCCTGGCCGGGGTTGCCGGCGGCGGTCATCAACATCGACGATGCCTTTGGCCGCGAACGCCTCGCCACGCTGTCCGGCCCGACGCTCTGGACGGTGTCGGCCGCCGGTGCGCCCGAGGCCCGCCTGCGCGCCGAGCGGCTCGAACTGGGTGCGGAGGGCCTGCGTTTCGAACTGGTCGAGGCCGGGCAGCGGGCCAGCATCGCTTCGCCACTGCTGGGCCGCTTCAATGCCGACAACCTGCTGGCGGTGGCCGGCAGCCTGCGTGCTCTGGGCTTCGCCTTCGATGCGGTGGCGGCGGTGTTGCCGGAGCTGCAGCCGGTGCGCGGGCGGATGACCCGACTGGGCGGCGGCTCCGCTCCGCTGGTGCTGGTCGATTACGCGCACACCCCGGACGCCCTGGCCCTGGCCTTGGCCAGCTTGCGCGGCCATGTCCGCGGTCGGCTGTGGTGCGTGTTCGGCTGCGGCGGCGAACGCGACCGCGGCAAGCGGGCGGCGATGGCGGCGGTGGCCGAGGCCGGCGCCGACCGGGTGATCGTCACCGACGACAACCCGCGCGGCGAGGACGGTGATGCCATCGTCGCCGACATCCTCGCCGGCTTTAGCGAACCCTCCCGCCACCGCGTGCTGCGTGACCGCCGCGCCGCGATCCACGCCGCCATCGGCGCCGCCGTGACCGGCGATGGGGTGCTGCTCGCCGGCAAGGGCCATGAGCCCTACCAAGAGATCACCGGCGTCAAGCACCCCTTCGACGATCTGGCCGAGGCGCGTGCCGCCCTGGAGGCCCGCCGATGAGGCCGGTCGCCCTGGGTGAGATCGCGCGCTGGACCGGCGGCCGTCTGATCGGTGCCGACACCACCGTCGATGCGATTGCCACCGACACCCGCACCCTGGCCCCCGGTGCGCTGTTCATCGCCCTGCGCGGTGAGCGCTTCGACGCCCACGCTTTCATCGCCGCCGCCGAGGCGGCCGGCGCGGCGGCGGTGATGGTCAGCCGACCGGTCAGCACCGCACTGCCGCAGGTGCATGTCGCCGACACCCAGGAGGCCCTGGGCGAACTCGCCGCCGGCCTGCAGCGTGGTCGCCCGGCGGTGGTCCTGGCCCTGACCGGCAGCAACGGCAAAACCTCGGTCAAGAGCCTGCTGCAGGGCATCCTCGAGCGGGTCGGTCCGACCCATGCCAGCCCCGGCAACCTCAATAACGAGATCGGGCTGCCACTTGCCGTGATCGGTGCACCCGAGGCGGCACGCTTCGCGATCTACGAGATGGGCGCCGGTGGGCCCGGCGACATCGCCTACCTGTGCAGCATCGTCACGCCGCAGGTGGCGCTGGTGAACAACGTGGCGGCGGCGCACATCGAGCGTCTGGGCAGCCTGGTCGGCATCGCCGGCACCAAGGCGGCGATCTACGAGGCCCTGCCCGACGACGGCATCGCCGTGGTCAATGCCGACGATGCCTTTGCGCCGTTCTTCCTGCAGCGCATCGGCGGTCGCCGCGTGCTGCGCTACGGCATCGAGCAGGATGCCGATGTGCGTGCCCGCGGCATCGTCACCACCGCCGCTGGCAGCCGCTTTGAACTGCTGAGCCCGGCCGGCCGGGCACCGGTCACGCTGTCCCTGCCGGGCCGCCACAATGTGCAGAACGCGCTGGCTGCGGCCACGCTGGCGCTGGCCGCCGGTGCCGGTTTCGAGGCCATCGTCGCCGGGCTGGAAGCGGCCCGGCCGGTCCGGGGAAGGCAGGTCGCGCACCGCCTGGCCAGTGGCAGCGTGCTGATCGACGACAGCTACAACGCCAATCCCGGTTCGCTCGCCGCCGCCATCGCCACCCTGGCGGTCGGCGATGGTCCGGCCTGGCTGGTGTTGGGCGACATGCGCGAGCTGGGGCCGGAGGCCGCCGAGCTGCATGCCGCCGCCGGCAGGCTGGCGAAGCAGGCCGGCTTGGCGGCCCTGTGGACGGTCGGCGAATGGGCCGCCGAGGCCAGCCGTGCCTTCGGTGAGGGCGGCCGGCATTTCGCCGACCAGGCGAGCCTGGTCGCGGCTCTGCGCGAGGCCCTGCGCGACAAGCCCGACTTGCGTTGTCTGGTCAAGGGTTCACGGGGCAGCGCGATGGACAAGGTGGTGGCCGGCGTGCTGGCCGGGGAGGGCGCGGATGCTGCTTGAACTGTTCCGCTGGTTGTTGCCGGGGTTCGTGCTGTTCGAATTCATCACCATGCGCGCCATCCTCGGTGCGCTGACCGCGTTGGGGGCCGCCCTGCTGTTCGGTCCGGCCATCATCGACCGCCTGCGCAGCATCAAAGTCGGTGGCCAACCGATCCGCAACGATGGTCCGCAGAGCCATTTCCAGAAAGCCGGCACACCGACCATGGGCGGTGCGCTGATCCTGCTTGCGGTCACGATCTCGACCCTGCTCTGGGGCGATCTGTCGAACCGCTACGTCTGGATCACGATGGGCGTTCTGATTGCCTTCGCCCTGATCGGCTGGCTCGACGACTGGATCAAACTCGTCCGCCGCGATCCCAAAGGCCTGCGCTCGCGGCACAAGTACGCCCTGCAGTCGGTGTTCGGTCTGGCCGCCGCGGTGGTGCTCTACGTCACCGCCGACCATCCCTCGAACACCGCGCTGTTCCTGCCCCTGCTCAAGGATTTCGCCCTGCCGATGGGGCTGTTCTTCATCGTCGTGGCCTATTTCTGGATCGTCGGGTTCTCGAACGCGGTCAATCTCACCGACGGCCTCGATGGTCTGGCGATCATGCCGGTGGTGCTGACCGCCGGTGTGCTGGCGGTGTTCGCCTACGCCTCGGGCAATGCGGTGTTCGCCGAGTACCTGGGTATCCCGCGGGTGCCGGGGGCCGGCGAGCTGGTGATCGTCTGTGCCGCCATCGCCGGGGCCGGGCTCGGGTTCCTCTGGTTCAACACCTACCCGGCGATGGTGTTCATGGGCGATGTCGGTGCGCTGGCCTTGGGGGCCGCGCTCGGCTGCATCGCCATCATCGTTCGGCAGGAGATCGTGCTGGTGATCGTCGGCGGCATCTTCGTCATCGAGACGCTCTCGGTGATGGCGCAGGTGGCCTCGTACAAGCTGACCGGACGGCGGATCTTCCGGATGGCACCGATCCACCACCACTTCGAACTCAAGGGTTGGCCGGAGCCGCGCGTCATCGTGCGCTTCTGGATCATCTCGGTGATGCTGGCCCTGGTCGCCTTGGCGACCCTGAAGGTGCGCTGATGACGCTCGCCAAGCCACACGAGCTGCACGCGCAGGCGACCCGGGTCGAGGCCATCGACGGCCACTACGACCGCTGGATCCTGCGTTCGGCGCTGCTGCTGGTGGCGCTCGGCCTGGTGATGGTGACCTCGGCCTCGATGGGCGTGGCCCAGGCTCTGGGCGTTGGCGAGTTCCATTTCGTGCAGCGCCATCTGATCGCCCTGCTGCTGGGCTTCATTCTCGCCGCGGTCGCGATGCGGGTCGAGCTGCGCTTTGTCGAGCGTCAGCACCGCTTGGCCCTGTTCGGCTGCTTCATCCTGCTGCTGCTGGTGTTCGTGCCCGGCCTCGGCGAGCGGGTCAACGGCGCGCGTCGCTGGCTCAATCTCGTGGTGCTCAACTTCCAGGTGGTCGAGGCGGTCAAGCTGCTGCTGGTGATCTGGGCAGCCAGCTACCTGGCCCGTTACCGGGACGAGATCGCCACCCGCTGGCGGCATCTGCTGACGCCGCCCATCGTGACCGGCGGCATGGTGCTGCTGCTGATCGCCCAGCCGGATTTCGGTTCCTCGGCCCTGCTGCTCGCCATGGTGCTGTGCATGGGCTTTCTTGCCGGCGCTTCCTGGACCAAGCTCGCCCTGATCGCCGTGCCGGTGGTCATCGGCATGATCCTGCTGGCGGTGTTCGAGCCTTACCGGTTGGCCCGCCTCACCAGTTTCCGCGAGCCCTTCGAGGACCCCTTCGGCAGTGGCTACCAGCTCGTCCAGGCCCTGATCGCCATCGGCCGCGGCGAATGGTTCGGGGTCGGGCTGGGCGCTTCGGTGCAGAAGCTGCAGGCCTTCCCCGAAGTCCACACCGATTTCATTTTCTCGGTGCTGGCCGAGGAACTGGGCTTCGCCGGCGTGCTGTTCACCCTGCTGCTGTTCGCTGTGCTGCTCTGGCGCGCCTTCGCCATCGGCCTGCGCTGCATGCTGCTGCGCCGGCCTTTTGCCGGGCTGGTGGCCTACGGCATCGGCCTGTGGATCGGCGTGCAGGCCACGGTGTCGATCGGGGTGAACCTCGGTCTGCTGCCGACCAAGGGCCTGACCCTGCCGCTCGTCAGCTACGGCGGCTCCAGCCTGATGATGAGCTGTGCGGCCATCGGCCTGCTGCTGCGGGTGAGCTACGAACTCGACCGCGCCGAGCGTCAGGTGCAGCGCGCCCGCGGCGATCTGCGGCAGTTCGAGGCCCCCGGCGAGACGGTGCTGCCGGCTGCCCTGGTGGCGCAGGCCGCGCGCGCTGCCCGTGCGACGCCGTCGTCGCGGATCGAGCCGGTGATCGGAGGCAGCCGATGAGTGCTTTGCGGATCACCGTGATGGCCGGCGGCACCGGCGGCCACATCTTCCCGGCGCTGGCGGTGGCGCGGGTGCTGCGTGAGCGCGGCGCCGAGGTGCGCTGGCTCGGCTCGACTGGCGGCATGGAGGAGCGGCTGGTCACCGAGGCCGGCTTCGCCATCGACACGCTTGCCATCGAGGGTCTGCGCGGCAAGCGGGCCACGGTGCTGCTCGCCGCGCCGCTGCGGCTCGCCCGCGCCGGGCTTGCGGCACGCCGGCTGCTGCGTGCCCAGCGTGCCATGGCCGCCCTGGCCTTCGGCGGTTTCGCCAGCGGCCCGGGCGGGCTGGCTGCGCGCAGCCTCGGCCTGCCGCTGATCGTCCACGAACAGAACCGCGCACCGGGGCTGACCAACCGGGTGCTGGCGCGGATCGCCCGCCGCGTGCTCACCGGTTTTCCCGGCACCTTCCCGGCACCGGCCGAGGTGGTCGGCAACCCGGTGCGCGAGGCGATTGCCGCGCTGCCCGCACCGGATCGTCGGCTGGCCGGCCGCGAAGGACCGCTGCGGCTGCTGGTGCTGGGCGGTAGCCAGGGCGCGCGCGGCCTGAACCTGGCCGTGCCGGTGGCCCTGGCCGGATCGGCCGGGCTCGAAATCCGCCACCAGTGCGGGGCCAAGGGTTTGGACGAGGCGAGTGCGGCCTACGCGGCGGCTGGTGTCAGCGCTCGCATCGAGCCCTTCATCACCGACATGGCCGAGGCCTACGGCTGGGCCGATCTGGTCATCGGCCGGGCCGGAGCCTCGACCTTGGCCGAGCTGTGCGCCGCCGGTGTCGCCAGCGTGCTGGTGCCTTTCCCGCAGGCGGTCGACGACCACCAGGCGAAGAACGCCGATTACCTCGCCGATGCCGGCGCGGCGCTCTGGCTGCGTCAAAGCGCCACCCTCGCGGCCGATCTCGGCCGTGCCCTGCAACCCCTGCTGGGCGATCGCGCCCGGCTGCTCGCCATGGCCTGCGCCGCCCGCGCGCTCGCCCTGCCCGACGCCGCCGAGCGGGTCGCCCGCATCGCCATCGAGGAGGCCACCGCATGCTGCGCGGACGCCTGAAACACCCCGGCGACCTTGCCCGCGTCTTCAACCGCGTGCATTTCGTCGGCATCGGCGGCGTCGGCATGAGCGGCATCGCCGAAGTGCTGCTGACGCTCGGCTACACCGTCTCCGGCTCCGACCAGGCCGACAACGCCACCACCCGCCGGCTGGCCGCGCTCGGGGCCAGCATCCACCGCGGCCACCGCGCTGAGCATGTCGGCGAGGTCGATGCTTTGGTGGTGTCGAGCGCCATCCGGAGCGAGAACCCCGAACTGATCGAGGCCCGTGCCCGCCGCATCCCGGTGGTGCCAAGGGCCGAGATGCTGGCCGAGCTGATGCGCTTCAAGCGCGGTATCGCCATCGCCGGCACCCACGGCAAGACCACCACCACCTCGCTGGTGGCCAGTGTGCTGAGCGAGGCTGGGCTCGACCCCACCTTCGTGATCGGCGGCAAGCTGCTCTCGGCCGGCGCCAACGCCCGGCTGGGCGGCAGCGAGTGGCTGGTCGCCGAGGCCGACGAAAGCGACGGCAGCTTTCTGCGCCTGAATCCGCTGGTCGCCGTGATCACCAACATCGATGCCGACCACCTCGAGAATTACGGCGGCGATTTCGAGCGGGTCAAGCAGGCCTTCAACGAGTTCCTGCACCGGCTGCCGTTCTACGGTCTCGCCGTGCTCTGCATCGACGACCCGGAAGTGGCGGCGCTGGCCGAGCACACGCCGCGCCACCTGCTCCGCTACGGCTTCGCTCACAGCGCCGATGTGCGCGCCAGCGAGGTCCGTCAGCAGGGTGCCGTGATGCATTTCACCCTGCACCTGCCCGGCGAGCCGCCGGCAGCGATCGTGCTCAACCTGCCGGGTCGCCACAACGTGCAGAACGCCCTGGCCGCCGCCGCCATCGGCTGGCAGCTGGGCATCGGTGCCGAGGCGATCGCCCGCGCCTTCCTCGCTTTCGAGGGTGTGGGCCGGCGCTTCAACCTGAAGGGCGAGCTGGCCCTGCCGAGTGGTGGCAGCGCGCTGCTGGTCGATGACTACGGCCACCACCCGGTCGAACTGGCGACGGTGTTCGCCGCCGCCCGCGGCGGCTGGCCGGAGCGCCGTCTGGTCGCCTGCTTCCAGCCGCACCGCTACAGCCGTACCCGCGATCTGTTCGACGATTTCGCCAAGGTGCTGAGCGAGGTCGATGCGCTGGTGCTCTGCGACGTTTACCCGGCCGGCGAGACGCCGATCGCGGGTGCAGACGCCAAAGCCCTGGCGCGGGCCATCCGTTCGCGCGGCCGGGTCGATCCGGTGCTGGCCGGCAGCGCCAGGGAGTTGCCGGTGGTGCTGGGCGATGTGCTGCAGGCCGGCGATCTGGTGATCCTGCTGGGTGCCGGCGACATCGGTGGCATCGCCCCGCTGCTGGCCGAACAAGGCCTGCCGGAGCGGGCGGCATGAACCGCCATTCCGGCCCCGACCCGCGCTCCGCCGCCATCGCCGCGCTCAAGGCGCGGCTGGCCGCGCTCGATCCGGCGGTGTTCGGCCGGGTCGCGGTGCTGATGGGCGGCCGCTCGGCCGAGCGCGAGGTCTCGCTCGACTCCGGCCGCAACGTGCTGGCGGCGCTGCGCGAGTGCGGCGTCGATGCGCACGGTGTCGATGGCGTGCCGGCCCTGCTCGAGGCGCTGCGGCAGGACCGGCACGCGACGGCGGCAGGTGGCGCTGCCGGCTTCGATCGCGTTTTCAACATCCTGCACGGTGGCGAGGGCGAGAACGGCGTGCTGCAGGGCCTGCTGGCGGCGCATGGCTTGCCCTGCACCGGCTCCGGCGTGCAGGGCAGCGCGCTCACCATCGACAAGATCCGCACCAAACAGGTGTGGCTGGGCGAGGGTCTGCCGACGCCGCGCTTCGTCCGCATACCGCCGGGGGGCGATCTGGCCGCGGCGGTGCAATCGCTCGGGCTGCCGGTGTTCATCAAGCCGGCGACCGAGGGCTCCAGCGTTGGCATCTTCCGCATCGGCGAAGCCGCCGAGCTGGCCCCTGCCATCGCCTTTGCCACCACCTTTCCCGGCGAACTGCTCGCCGAGCGGCTGGTCAGCGGCGAGGAGTACACCGTCGGCATCCTCGGCGATCTCGCCCTGCCCTCGGTGCGGATCGTGCCGCCGGGGGCCTGGTACGACTACCACGCCAAGTACCTGAGCGAGGACACGCGCTACTTCTGCCCCGGCCTCGACGAGGGCGAGGAGGCGGTGATCGGTGCCCTGGCGCTGGCGGCTTTCCACGCGGCCGGCTGCCGTGGCTGGGGTCGCGTCGATCTGATGCGTGACCGCGCCAGCGGGGCCTTCCAGCTCATCGAGATCAACACCGCGCCCGGCATGACCAGCCATTCGCTGGTGCCGAAGGCAGCGCGCGCGCTCGGCCTCGAATTCGACCGGCTCTGCCTCGCCATCCTCGCCCAGACCCTGGAGGTGGCCGGACCATGAACCCGCTGCTGCGCCTGCTGGCCTGGAGCTTCGCCCTGCTGCTGCTGGCGCTGCCGGTGGTCGCTGTCGTGCAGGGCTGGATCGGCGGCGAGCGCTGGCCGATCCGCACTCTGGTCGTGAAAGCGCCGCTCGAACTGGTGGATGAGGCCAGCATCCGGGCCGAGGTGGCGCCGCGCAGCGCCCGGGGTTTCTTCGCCACCGACCCGGCGGCGATCCGCCAGGCCCTGGCCGCTCTGCCCTGGGTGGCGGCGGTCGAGGTCCGCAAGCAATGGCCGGATCGCGTCATCGTCCGTCTTGACGAACACCGCCCCTACGCGCACTGGAGCGAGGGTCGCATGGTCGCCGAGGACGGCCGGCTGTTCCGCGCCCCGGCCGATGCCGACCACACGCTGCCCCGTTTCATGGGCAGCGACGACCGTGTCGCCGAGATGCTGGCCTTCCACCGCGAGGCAAGGCCCTTGCTGGTGCTGGCCGGCGACGAGCTCGCCGAATTGCAGCTCACGGCCCGTGGCGGCTGGCGCATCCGCACCCGCGAGGGTCTGGTCATCGAACTGGGCCGGCAGGAGGCGCTGCCGCGGCTCGCCCGTTTCGCCCGCCTGCTGCCGATGTTGCGCAGCCAGACCGGGGACCGAGTCCTGCAGACCGCCGACCTCCGCTACACCAACGGTTTCGCCCTGAGCTGGGACGCAGCGCCGGCACCCGCCCCACCTTCCGCATCGAGCCCCGCATGAACCGCAAGAGCGACAAATCCCTGATCGTCGGCCTCGACATCGGCACCTCCAAGGTGACCGCCCTGGTCGGCGAATACGCCCCCGACCAGCCGATCGAGGTGATCGGCATCGGCTCGCACGAATCACGCGGCATGCGCCGCGGTGTGGTGGTCGACATCGAAAGCACCGTGCAGTCGATCCAGCGCGCCATCGAGGAAGCCGACGTCATGGCCGGCTGCGAGATCCGCTCGGTCTACGCCTCGATCGCCGGCAGCCACATCCAGTGCCGCAACTCCAACGGCGTGGTGCCGATCGCCTCGGGCGAGGTGAGCCAGGCCGATCTCGAGCGCGTGCTGGAGGCCGCGCGTGCCGTCGCGGTGCCGGCCGACCAGCGCATCCTGCACGCCATCCCGCAGGAGTACATCGTCGACGGCTCGCAGGAGGGCATCCGCAACCCGGTCGGCATGTCCGGCGTGCGCCTCGAGGTGCGGGCGCACCTCATCACCGGCGCCACCGCGGCGGCCGCCAACATCAGCAAATGCATCCAGCGCTGCGGCTTGTCGGTCGATGACCTGATCCTGTCTTCGCTGGCCTCCAGCACCGCCGTGCTCACCGACGACGAGAAGGAACTGGGCGTGGTGCTGGTCGACATCGGTGCCGGCACCACCGACATCGCGGTGTTCGTGCAGGGCGCCATCCGCCATACGGCCTGCCTGCCGATCGCCGGCGACCAGATCACCAACGACATCGCCCACCTGCTGCGCACGCCCACGCCCGAGGCCGAGCAGATCAAGGTCCGTTACGCCTGCGCCCTGGCCCAGCTGGCCGGCCGCGAGGAGACCATCCAGGTGGCCGGGGTCGGCGACCGCCCGCCACGCCGCTTGGCCCGGCAGGCCTTGGCCGAAGCCGTGCAGAACCGCTACGAGGAGATCTTCGAGATGGTGCAGGCCGAACTCCGCCGCGCCGGCTACGAGGAGCTGGTGCGCGCCGGCATGGTGCTCACCGGCGGCAGCGCCCGCATGGAGGGCGTCGTCGAACTGGCCGAAGAGATGCTGCACATGCCGGTTCGCGTCGGCGTGCCGCAGGGCGTCACCGGCCTCGGCGAAGTCATTGGCAATCCGGTCCACGCCACCGGCGTGGGCCTGCTGCTGTGGGGCCGGCAGATGGAAGCCGGCTCCCGTTCCGGTGCGGCCGCCAACAAGGCCGGCCTCGCCTTCGACCGCCTGCGGAGCTGGTTCCGCAGCGCTTTCTAAAAAAACCGTCGGCCCCCCGACCTTCACCCCCGCAAGCCCCCGCGAACACCCCGAAAACACCCAGAGGATACGGACATGGCGCAGTTTGAACTCATCGAGAAATTGGCCCCCAACGCAGTGATCAAGGTCATCGGCGTCGGCGGCGGCGGCGGCAACGCCGTGGCCCACATGGTCAATGCCAACGTCGACGGTGTGGAATTCATCGTCGCCAACACCGACGCCCAGGCGATCAAGAACGTCGGTGCCAAACTGCACCTGCAACTCGGGGCCAACGTCACCAAGGGCCTGGGTGCCGGTGCCAACCCAGAGGTCGGCCGCCAGGCCGCCCTGGAGGACCGCGAGCGCATCATGAACGCGCTGGCCGGCACCGACATGGTGTTCATCACCGCCGGCATGGGCGGCGGCACCGGCACCGGCGCCGCACCCGTCGTCGCGCAGCTTGCCAAGGAGATGGGCATTCTGACCGTCGCCGTGGTCACCAAGCCCTTCCCCTTCGAGGGTCGCCGGCGCAGCCAAGTCGCCCTGAAGGGCATCGAGGAGCTGGCCAACCACTGCGACTCGCTGATCACCATCCCGAACGAGAAGCTGATCACCGTACTCGGCCGCGACGCCACCATGGTGCAGGCCTTCCGGGCGGCGAACGATGTGCTGCTGGGCGCCGTGCAGGGCATCGCCGACCTGATCGTCCGGCCCGGCCTGATCAACGTCGACTTCGCCGACGTCCGCACCGTGATGGCCGAGATGGGCCTCGCCATGATGGGCAGCGGCACCGCCCGCGGCGACGACCGCGCCCAGGCCGCCGCCGAGGCCGCCATCAGCAACCCGCTGCTCGACGAGGTCAACCTGGCCGGAGCCTGCGGCGTGCTGGTCAACATCACCGCCGGCCCGAACTTCACCATGCGCGAGTTCGACGAGGTCGGTCGCACCGTCGAGGGTTTCGCCTCGGAGGACGCGACCGTGGTCATCGGCACCGTGCTCGACCCGGAGATGCAGGACGAGGTGCGCGTCACCGTGGTCGCCACCGGCCTCAACCGCGGCGTTCAGGCCCAGCGCCTGCCCAACCGCGAGGCGGGTCGGGAGTCGCTCCGCAACGCCGAGCGCGAGGCGGCCCGGCCGAAGGTGCAGCTGATCCGCAACGCCACCACCGGCCTGGCCGACTACGCCGAGCCAGTGGCTGCTGCACCGATCGGCCGCGAGGGCGGCTTCCTCGGCCTGCGCAGTCGTTCGGCCGATGTCGCGCCGGCCACCGCGCTTGCCGACCTGCCGCTCGACCAGAGCTACCTCGACATCCCGGCCTTCCTGCGCCGCCAGGCCGACTGAACCGGCTGTTGAACCGGCCGATCCGGCGGGCCGTCCGTCCCGCCGGGCTGGAGAACCGCGCTGCGGGCAGGGGGGCTGCCCGCAGTGTTGCGGTTCCGGCACGGCGCATTCCTGTTTTAAGGTTTCGTTAAAGCTTCGTTGTGGTAAGGTGCCAAGCCTTCGTGTCAACCCCCCGAAAGGGGCTGGGACCCCATGCTCAAGCAGCGCACCCTCAAAAACGTTATCCGCGCCACCGGCGTCGGCCTGCACAGCGGCGAAAAGGTCTACATGACCCTGCGCCCGGCCGCCGTCGACAGCGGCATCGTCTTCCGCCGGGTCGATCTCGACCAGCCGGTCGAGATCAAGGCCACCGCACTGGCGGTGGGTGACACCTCGCTCTGCACCGCGCTGGTCAAGGACCAGGTCCGCGTCATGACGGTTGAGCACCTGCTCTCGGCCATGGCCGGCCTCGGCATCGACAACGCCTACGTCGATCTCTCCACGGCCGAGGTGCCGATCATGGACGGTTCGGCCGGTCCCTTCGTGTTCCTGCTGCAGTCGGCCGGCATCGAAGAGCAGAACGCACCCAAGCGCTTCATCCGTATCAAGAAGCCGGTGCTGGTCGAGGACGGCGACAAGTGGGCCCGTTTCGAGCCCTTCGAGGGCTTCAAGGTCGGTTTCACCATCGATTTCCAGCATCCGGCCTTCCGCCGCTCGACCTCGAGCGCCGAGATCGACTTCTCGACCACCTCCTTCGTCAAAGAAGTGAGCCGGGCCCGCACCTTCGGTTTCATGCGCGACATCGAGTACCTGCGCGAGCGCAATCTGGCGCTGGGCGGCTCGATGGACAACGCCATCGTGCTCGACGACTACCGCGTGCTCAACGACGACGGCTTGCGTTACGAGGACGAGTTCGTCAAGCACAAGATCCTCGACGCCATCGGCGACCTCTACCTGCTCGGCCACAGCCTGATCGGTGCCTTCTACGGCCACAAGTCGGGCCATGCGCTCAACAACCGCCTGCTGCGCACCCTGCTCGCCGACCGGACGGCCTGGGAAGAGGTGACCTTCAGCGACCCGGCGGTCGCGCCGATCTCCTACGCGAGCCCAGCCGCCGCGGTCTGAGCGGAGGGTTTCGCTCGCAAGCCCCTCGCGCCTGCCTGCGCGCCTGCCTGAGCGTGCCTGCCGACGCGCGACCTGTGAACGCGACGGCTCAGGCTCCGCGTCCCGCTCCGCATTCGCCGCCGCTCGCCCTCCATGGCTCGCTTCGCTGTCCATCAGGCCGCGCGGGCGCGGCGCGCCTCGAAGCACCCCGCAAGGCAGGTTGGGGGCCGGCGGCGGATTTCGAGGGCCAGCCCAATGATCAGACGTCAGGCCCGCAGGGTGCGCCCGGGATGGGCGCACCGACCGCGGGCACAGGATGTGCCCATCGGTCGGCCCGTCGGCTTGCTTGCCACACAGCTACCGGCCCGAGTCCGCCGCCGGCCTCCGGCCTGTCGTGGCGGGGGTGCGGCTCCGTGTGCTTCCCGGCCTGCTGGAGCACGGAACAGGGCCATGCCCTCGCGCCTGCTCTCGCACTTGCTGACGCGCCTGCCGATGCGCGACCTGCGGACGCGACGGCTCAGGCTCCGCGTCCCGCTCCGCATTCGCCGACGCTCGCCCTCCATGGCTCGCTTCGCTGTCCATCAGGCCGCGCTGGCGCGGCGCTCGTTGATGGGCATTGGCCGCAGGATGGGATCCACCGAAGGATGCGAAGCGAAGCAGGGCTTCGTGCGCGATCCGCCATCAACTGCGCAGCCTCGAAGCACCCCGCAAGGCAAACCCCGCAAGGCAGGCTGGGGGTCTGCGGCGGAATTCGAGGGCCGGCCCGGCGATCAGACGTAAGGCCCGCAGGGTGCGCCCCGGACGGGCGCACCGACCGCGGGCACAGGATGTGCCCATCGGTCGGCCCTTCGGGTTTCTTGCCGTAAAACTACCGGCCCGAGTCCGCCGCCGGCCCCCGGCCTGTCGCGGCGGGGGGTGCTGCTGCGGAGGCGCCCTGGCCTGCCGCGGCGAGGGTTGCTGCTGCGGACGCGCCCCGGCCTGCCGCGGCGGGGGAGCTGCTCAGGGCGCGCCCCGGCCTGTCGCGGCGGGGGTGCGGCTCCGGACGCGACGGCTCAGGCTCCGCGTCTCGCGCCCTGTTGGCGCGGCGCTCGATGATGGCCCCGGCAAGGGTGCCCGCTCCCAGAGGGCTGTTAGCGTTTTTCTAACGAGGCGTCCGTAGACTCGCCCTTCCCGTCGGAAACGGGACGCCGGCCGCTTGCGGCCAGGCGCAGGAGCTGGGCCCGGAGTTCCGGGTCCGCCACGGAACGGGCGGCGGCTTCGAGCGTGGCTCGGGCCACCGCCGACAGCGGGGCTCCGGGACGTGCCGGCGACGGCGCGACCGGGGGCAGCACTTTCAGGGTCACCGCACGGGCCTCGATCCCGGCCGCGTGGGCCGCCACCAGCAGGGTGGTGGTTTCCAGGCGAAGCCGGGCCTTCCAGGCCGGTGTCGGGACCAGCAGCACCACCGTGTCGCCATCGACATTGGCCAGCCGCAGCGCGGCGGCCAAGGCCGCTGGCAGATGGCGGCGGAGGCGCTGGTCGGCGGCGTCCAACCAGCGGGCGCGGTCGACCACGGCCCCGAGCGCACCCTCGGCCACCGCCCGCGTGGCCGGTCGGGGCGGGTTCGGGGTGCCGTCGGGCGCCGAAGTCGTCGAGGATTTTCTGGAACGCACCATGCCCAACATCATCGTCGTTTCGCGACACCTTCGCTCGCCCTGGACCCTGCGTCTGGAAGAGCCGCGCCCCCGTGCCCTCGCTTTGGCCGTGCTCGCCGCCGCCCTGCTGCTGTTGCTTGCCATCGGCTGGGGTTTGGGCCGTTGGAGTGCCGGCGATGGTCTGGCCCCGCTGCGTGCCGAGGTGCAGGCCAGTGCGGACGCTGTCGCCACCGCGCGCGCCGAGGCGCAGCGTGAGGTCAACGCCCTGGCCGCCCGTGTCGGTGAGTTGCAGGCCCAGGCCAACCGGCTGAACGCCCTTGGGCAACGGCTCACCGAACTGGGCCGGGTCGGCACCGGCGAGTTCGATTTCAGCGAGCGCCCCAGCATCGGCGGCCCCGAAACGGCGGCGCGCCCCGACCTCGCCTACACCCTGGGCGAAGTCGAGTCGGTGTTCGCCCGCACCGAGCACCAGCTCGACGTGCTGGGCGCCCTGCTGGAGGGCGAGCAGCTCGTCGCCGCCGCCCGCCCCAGCCATGCCCCGGCGCCCGGCTACATTTCCTCGGGCTTCGGTTTTCGCGCCGACCCCTTCACCGGTGCCCGCAGCCACCATTACGGTGTCGATTTCGATGCCAACATCGGCGATCCGGTCCGTGCCGCCGCCGCCGGTATCGTCAGCTTCGCCGGCTGGAGGAGCGGCTTCGGCTACACCGTGATCGTCGACCACGGCGAGGGCTACCAGACCCTCTATGCCCACAACCAGAAAAACCTGGTCAGCGAAGGCGATCTGGTGCGGGCCGGCCAGCAACTGGCCCAGGTCGGTTCGAGCGGGCGCTCGACCGGCTCACACCTGCATTTCGAAGTCCACCGCAACGGCCGCCCGGTCAATCCGATGGCCTACCTCGAACGCCTGCGCCGCTGAACACCGCTCGGGGGCTTGATCACCCCGGTCATCGCCCCCAGCTACAATACGCGGCTGCCTTCGGGCGGCCGCTGCCTTGTTGGCCTCCTTCCTCAGAACCTTCCGACTGCCCTCCATGCTCAATCGCCTTCTCACCGCCCTGTTCGGCAGCCGCAACGAGCGCCTGGTGCGCCAGCTGTCGAAGAGCGTCGCCCGGATCAATGCCTTCGAAGCCGGGCTGCAAGCCCTCGACGATGCGGCGCTGAAGGCCAAGACCGCCGAGTTCAAGGCCCGGGTCGAGAAGGGCGAGACCCTCGACGCCCTGCTGCCCGAGGCCTTCGCCACCTGCCGCGAGGCCGCCCGCCGGGTGCTCGGCATGCGCCACTACGACGTGCAGCTGATCGGCGGCATGGTGCTGCACCAGGGCAAGATCGCCGAGATGCGCACCGGCGAGGGCAAGACCCTGATGGCGACCCTGCCGGTCTACCTGAACGCGCTGGCCGGCAAGGGCGTGCACGTGGTCACGGTGAACGACTACCTCGCCCGCCGCGACGCCGCCTGGATGGGCAAGGTCTACGAGTTCCTCGGCCTGTCGGTGGGCGTGGTCTGGCCGGGCATGCCGATGGGCGACAAGCAGGCCGCCTACGCCGCCGACATCACCTACGGCACCAACAACGAGTTCGGCTTCGACTACCTGCGCGACAACATGGCGCTGCGCCGCGAGGACCGCTACCAGCGCGAACTGCACTACGCCATCATCGACGAGGTCGACTCGATCCTGATCGACGAAGCGCGCACGCCGCTCATCATCTCCGGCCCCGGCGACGAGTCACCCGAGCTGTACGCCAAGGTCAACAAGATCGTGCCCAACCTGATGCGCCAACCCGGCGAGGAGGAGGAGGGCGACTACTGGGTCGACGAGAAGGGCAAGCAGGTGCACCTCTCCGAGCAGGGCATGGAGCACGCCGAGGCGCTGCTGCGTGCCGCCGGCATCCTGCAGGGCGATGACAGCCTGTACGCCGGCCACAACATCGCCGTGGTCCATCACCTGAACCAGGCCCTGCGCGCCCACGCGCTCTACCAGCGCGATGTCGATTACATCGTCCGCAACGGCGAGGTCATCATCGTCGACGAGTTCACCGGCCGCACCCTGGTCGGCCGGCGCTGGTCGGACGGTCTGCACCAGGCGGTCGAGGCCAAGGAAGCGGTCACCATCCAGCGCGAGAACCAGACGCTGGCCTCGGTCACCTTCCAGAACTTCTTCCGCATGTACGGCAAACTGGCCGGCATGACCGGCACCGCCGACACCGAGGCCTTCGAGTTCAGCTCGATCTACAACCTCGAAGTGGCGGTGATCCCGACCCACCGGCCGATGATCCGCAAGGATCACCCGGACCTCGTGTTCTTCAACCGCAAGGGCAAGTACGCGGCGGTCATCGAGGACATCAAGGACTGCAACCGCCGCGGCCAGCCGGTGCTGGTCGGCACCACCTCGATCGAGACCTCCGAGCTGATCAGCGAGCAACTCAAGATCGCCGGCATCGCCCACGAAGTGCTCAACGCCAAGCAGCACGAGCGCGAGGCGCAGATCGTCGCCCAGGCCGGCCGCCCCGGCGCGGTCACCATCGCCACCAACATGGCCGGCCGCGGCACCGACATCGTGCTGGGCGGCAGCCTGGAGGCCGAATTGCAGGCCGCCGGCGAGATCGACGAGCTGGCCAAGGCCCGCATCAAGGCCGAATGGCAGCAGCGCCACGACGCGGTCAAGGCCGCGGGTGGCCTGCACATCATCGGCACCGAGCGCCACGAGAGCCGCCGTATCGACAACCAGCTGCGTGGCCGCTCCGGCCGCCAGGGCGACCCCGGTTCCTCGCGCTTCTACCTGTCGCTCGAAGACAACCTGATGCGCATCTTCGCCAGCGACTGGGTGCAGAAGGCGATGGCGCGGATGGGCATGAAAGAGGATGAGGCCATCGAGAGCGGCCTCGTCACCCGCCAGATCGAGAACGCCCAGCGCAAGGTCGAGGCGCACAACTTCGACATCCGCAAGAACCTGCTCGACTACGACGACGTCGCCAACGACCAGCGCAAGGTGGTCTACGAGCAGCGCAACGAGCTGCTCGACCAGGGCGATGTCGATGCCGGCATCCTCGCCATCCGCGACGATGTGCTGGCCGCGCATGTCCGCAAGTACGTGCCGGTGCAGTCGGTCGACACGCTCTGGGACGTGCCGGGCCTGGAGGCCAGCCTGCGCGAGGAGCTCACCATCGAGGTCGATATCCAGAGCGTGGTGGCGAGCGGTGCCGAGCTCGACGATGAGGGCGTGGTCGCGCTGGTGCAGCAGGCCGGTCGCGCCCACTTCGCCGCCAAGGAGGCGCAGATCAGCGCGGAACTGATGCGCCAGCTCGAGAAGCAGGTGATGCTCTCGATGCTCGACCAGAACTGGAAGGAGCATCTGGCCCGCATGGACTACCTGCGCCAGGGCATCCACCTGCGCAGCTACGCGCAGAAGCAGCCCAAGCAGGAATACAAGCGCGAGGCCTACGAGCTGTTCGAGCAGATGCTGGACAAGGTCAAGCGCGACATCGTCACCCTGCTGGCCCGCGTGCGCGTGCGCACCGAGGAGGAGGTCGCGGCGATGGAGGCCGAGGAGCGCCGCCGCGCCGAGGCGCTGGCCCAGCGCATGCAGTTCCAGCACCCCGAGACCGGCGGCTACGGTGCCGACGAGGAAGCCGCCGACGTCCGCGAGGAGCAGCAGCGCCAGGCCCGTATCGCCGCCGCCTCGGCGGCCAAGGCCTCGCCCTACGCCGGGGTCGGCCGCAACGAACCCTGCCCCTGCGGCTCGGGCAAGAAGTTCAAGCACTGCCACGGCCTGGCCCGCTGAAGGCCAGCCCGGGCGAGCAGGGCGGCATGGCCAAGGCAGCGCTGGCGGTGGTGGCCGCGGTGCTTGCCGACCCGGCCGGCCGCCTGCTGTTGGCCCGTCGGCCCGAGGGCAAGGCGCACGCCGGGCTCTGGGAGTTTCCCGGCGGCAAGGTCGATCCGGGCGAAACCGCGCTCGCCGCGCTGCGCCGCGAACTGCACGAAGAACTGGGCATCCAGCTGATCGCGGCCGAGCCGCTGATCCGCGTGCCGGTGGCCGCCGAAACCGACCACGCCGTGTCGCCGGGCATCGTGCTGCGGCTCGAGGTCTGGCGCGCCACCCACTGGCAGGGCGAGCTGCGGCCACGCGAGCACAGCGCGCTGGCCTGGGTCGAGCCGGCGGCACTGGCCGAGGCCAGCCGTTGGCCGATGCCGCCCGCCGATCGCCCGGTCCGGGCCGCGCTGGAGGACCCGGCGCGGGTCTGGATCACCCCGCCGGTGGCCTCCAACGCAGCCGCCGAGGCCGAACTGCTGGCCCGGGCCGAGGCCCTGCTGGCCGAGGGCCTGCGCCGCCTGCAACTGCGGGTGGGGCCGGAACACCCCGGCCAGCGCCAGCGCCTCGCCCAAGCCCTGGCCCCGCGTTGCGCCGCGGTCGGTGCCGAGCTGCTGGTGCATGGCGATGCCGCACTGGCCGAGGCTCTGGGCCTCGGTCTGCACCTGCGCGCCGCCCAGCTGGCCGAGCCCCCGGCCGCCTTGGCGCGGCTGCTGGCGGCGGGCCGGCCTTGCAGCGCCGCCGTTCACAACGCTGGTGAATTGCAGCGGGCCGCCGATCTGGGTCTCGGCAGCGTGCTGCTCGGCCCGGTGCGCGCCACCCCGACCCACCCCGGTCAGGCCGGTCTGGGCTGGGCCGGTTTCGAGGCCCTGCGGGCCCGCGTGCCGGCCCTGCCGGTCTATGCCTTGGGCGGGCTGGACCCGGAGGATCTGGCCGAAGCCCGCCAGTACGGCGCCCAGGGCGTGGCCGGTATCCGCGGCTTCAGGCCGGGCTTGCGGGGGGCTTCGGGGTTGCGCTGTTGATGGCGGAACGCGCACGGAGCAACACCCCCGCCGCGACAGGCTAGGACGCATCCGGAGCAACACCCCCGCCGCGACAGGCTAGGACGCATCCGGAGCAACACCCCCGCCGCGACAGGCCGGGGGCCTGCGGCGGACTCGGGCCGGTAGAGGTGCGGCAAGCAAGCCGACGGGCCGACCGATGGGCACATCCTGTGCCCGCGGTCGGTGCGCCCGTCCGGGGCGCACCCTGCGGGCCTGGCGTCTGATCACCGGGCTGGCCCTCGAATTCCGCCGCAAGCCCCCGGCCTGCCTTGCGGGGTGCTTTGAGGCGCGCCGCGCCAGCGCGGCCTGACGGACAGCGAAGCGAGCCATGGAGGGCGAGCGGCGGCGAATGCGGAGCGGGACGCGGAGCCTGAGCCGTCGCGTCCGCAGGTCGCGCATCGGCAGGCGCGAGGGTAGGCCCGAAAGCATGGCCTTGTTCCGCGCCCCAGCAGACCGGGATGCACCCGGAGCAGCGCCACGCCGCGACAGGCCGGAACGCGCACGGAGCAGCCCCT